>NZ_JOIY01000011.1 GCF_000720185.1 Streptomyces sp. NRRL S-340
GGCCGGCGGGGGGCGGTGCGGCGGGGGCGGCGGCCGGCGTCCGGGCCGCCACCCCGCCGGCCCGCGGTGCCGGGGGCGGGGTGCGGGCCGCCGACGGCGCCGGGGGCGGCGCGGCGTGCCGGGGCTCGTCCACGGTGATGCCGAAGTCGGTGGCCAGGCCCTCCAGTCCGCTGCTGTAGCCCTGGCCGACGGCACGGAACTTCCAGGCGCCCTGGCGGCGGTAGAACTCGCCCAGCACGAAGGCGGTCTCGACACTCGCCCCGGTGCTGTCGAAGCGGGCGACCACGGTGTCCGCCGCGGCGTCCCGCACCTCGATGTAGAGACCGGGCACCTGGCCGAACGTGCCGCCGTCCGCCGAGGCGGCCAGCACCACCCGGTCGATCGCCGACTCCACGCGCGCGAGGTCGGCGACGAGCGTGTCGGTCGCCTGTCCCGCGAGGTCGCGCTTGCCCTCGTGGCGTACCGCGCCGGAGGTGTGGGCCGGCTGGTTGTAGAAGACGAAGTCCCCGTCGGAGCGCACCTTTCCGTCCCCCGCCAGCAGCAGGGCGGAGGCGTCCACGTCGGGGACGCCGGGACCGGAACGCCGGCCCACCTCGACGCGCAGGGCGGTGGTCGGCACCGGCGTGTTCGATCCCTTCGGCATGGACATGTGCGCCCCCTCACCTAGGCCGGGCCGATCTCCCCGATCCCGGCGCTGCGTCGACTCGCTCCCCGCCCAACCTATGCCCGCGGGGCCGGACTCTCACGAGGAGCGGCACAACTCGCCCGGCCGGCCTCCCGTAACGCCCCAGAACCCTGCTCCTTACACGATCCAAACCCCCCGCAGCGTCCCTTTTTGTCAATTTCGCTCGGATTGGGGATCCCACGTCACCGCCGACACGGAAAACAACCCTCTTATCGGTCTCCCCAACCAGCACATCGTGGGCTTAACTTATGTGCCATGACCTCCCCCCGCTCCACTTATGGTGGCGGCTACTACTCCGCCTCCTTCCCGGACACCCCGATCTACGACTCGCTCGTCGCCGAGCGGGGCACGCCGCAGATCGCCCCGATCCGGGTTCCCGCGCCGTACGACACGGGAAACCACGCGGGAAGCCACCTGCCCGCGCTTCCCTCGGCGCTGCCCGCCCTGCCGGCAGCCCCGTCCCAGCCCGGCTACGGCTACCCGCAGCCGCCGCAGCCCGCACCTGTGCAGCAGGCGCCCGCCGCCTACATCCCGCAGCAGGCCTCCGCCCCGCGCGGTTATCCCGGCCCGCAGCAGCAGCTTCCGCGCCCCATGACGAACGGCACGGGCTACGAGGCGATGCGTCCCGCGGCCCCGCGGCCCGGCGCGGCGCCGTACCAGGACCCGTACAACAACCAGCAGTACCGCGGCTACTGATCCTTCTGCCTCCCCGCCCGTCCGTGCCGCCTGGCAGGATGAGGTCATGGGGAATGCGGAACTGCACTCGATACACATCCATCCGGTCAAGGCGTTCCGGCCCGTGGGGCTCGGGGAAGCCGTTGTGGAGCCCTGGGGGCTGGCCGGGGACCGGCGCTGGGTCCTGACCGACGACGGGGGAAAGGTCGTCACCCAGCGCCAGCAGCCGCACCTCGCGTCGGCCGTCGCCGAGTTGTCACCCGGCGGCGGCCTGCGTCTGTCCGCGCCCGGACTCGAGCCGTGCACCGTGCCCGTGCCGCGGCCGGGGGCCACCGTGACGGTGGACATCTTCGGCGAGAAGGTGGAGGCCGTCCCGGCCGGTGCCGCCGCCGACGCCTGGTGCAGCGCCCTCGTCGGAGCCGCGGTGCGCCTGGTGCACATGGACGACCCCGCCACCCGCCGGCCCGTCGACCCGGACTTCGCGCGCCCCGGGGAGACCGTGAGCTTCGCCGACGGCTTCCCGCTGCTGATCACCTCGCTCTCCTCGCTCCGCTCGCTCAACTCGCTGATCGCACAGGGCGATCACGCCGACGAGGGCCCGGTGCCGATGGACCGGTTCCGCCCGAGCGTCGTGGTGAGCGGCACCGCCGCCTGGGCGGAGGACGACTGGCAGCGGATCGCGATCGGAGAGGTCACCTTCCGGGTCGCCAAGCCGTGCGGCCGGTGCGTGGTCACCACCACCGACCAGACCACCGGTGAACGCGGCAGGGAACCCCTGCGCACCCTCGGCCGCCACCGCCGCTTCGGCGGCTCCCTGGTCTTCGGGCAGAACCTGGTGCCCGAGTCACGTGGCACCCTCCGCGTCGGCGACCCGCTCACGATCCTCGAGTGAGATCCGCCCCTTCCCGGGAACCCGTGGCCGCGGCCCGCTCGTTGGGGATTCGTGAGTGATTCATGAGAGTGGCCGGTCGGAGGTGATTTCCCTCTCTCTTCGACCGACTTCCCGGATGCACGGCTCCGCGGGGGGTTATCACGGAGCGGGAAGGGGGTGCGGGAGAGTGCGGGCAATCAGCGGACTCTGGCGCTGGCGGCACAATCCACTGCGGCGCACGACCGATCTGGTCGAGTCATGGATGGCGTTGGCCGCCCTGCTTCTGATCCTGGTCGCCGCCCCCGTCCTCGGTTCCCTCGTCGGTACGGCCACCCAGGACGCCCTCCAGCAGTCGGTGCGCGAGCAGCGGCACGCGCGGCATCCGGTCCCCGCCACCGTCGTACGGAGACTGACCGCGTCCGCACCGGTCGCCGACCCGGAGATCGCGACGGGCCGGGACGTCCGCAGCCGTGTCGTCGCCGACTGGACCGGACCGGACGGCGTCCACCGGCACGGCCCGGTCACCACCGATCTCGACAGCCCGCACCCCGGCGACCGCTTCACCCTGTGGACCGACGCACACGGACGGACCGTGCCCCGCCCCCTGGACACCACCACCGCCACCACGCACGCGGTGCTGGCCGGGCTCGGTACGGCCCTGGTGGCGGCGGCCCTGACCGAGGGGATACGCAGACTGGTCCTGTGGCGCCTGGTCCGCCGCAGGTACGCGCGCTGGGACCAGGCCTGGGACCGCGCCGGTCCGGACTGGGGCCGCACCGGCACCGGCAGCTGACGCCCTCCCGGCTCCGGCTGCCGCCGGCCTTCCCGCTCCGGTCAACCGACCCTCCACGCACGCGCTACGGTGGACCGGCCGACGCGTTCGGCACCCTCCGCGCGCGTGCGCGCGGCGGCCCGAAGGGCTGAGCACGGCCCCGGTCCCGGCACCGGTGCGGCGCCCCGAAGGTGAACGAGCCATCAGTACGACGAGGTGGGGGCACGGCAACACCATGGCACAGGGCACGGTCCAGGTGACGCACACCGGCACATCACGGTGGCGGCGCCGCACGGGTGAGTACGCATCGCTGGCCGCCGCCCTGGAGGCCGCGGCGGACGGTGACGTCCTCACCGTCGCCGCGGGCACCTACCGCGAGAACCTCGTCGTCCAGCGCGCGGTGACCCTGCGCGGTCCCGAGGGATCCCCCGGCGCGGTGCGCATCGCCCCCGTGGACGGGGTGCCGCTGACCGTGCGCGCCTCGGCGGTGGTGCAGGACCTGCACGTGGAGGGCCAGGACACCACCGCGCCCGCGCTGCTGGTGGAGGAGGGCACACCGGAGCTGAAGGACGTGCGGATCGTGACGCGGTCGGCGTCCGGCATCGAGGTGCGCGGCGGGGCCCGCCCCACCGTGCGGCGCTGCACGGTGGACAATCCGGCCGGCGCCGGCATCGCCGTGCTCGGCTCGGGCGGCGGGGTGTTCGAGGAGTGCGAGATCCTGGCCGCCGGGCAGTCCGGCGTGTCGGTCCGGGACGCCGCCCACCCGCGTCTCGAACGCTGCCGGATCCACCACACCTCGGGCCCGGGCATCACCGTGACCGGGGACAACTCCGCCCTGGAGGCCGTCGGCTGCGAGGTCTACGAGGTCCGCGGCAGCGGTGTGCAGGTGACCGGGCGGGCCACCGCGCACCTCACCGACTGCGAGGTGCACCGCACCACCGCGGACGGCGTCACCCTCGACACGGACGCCGTGCTCACCCTCGCCGACTGCCGGCTCCACGACATCCCGGAGAACGCGGTGGACCTGCGTTCGCGTTCCGTGCTGACGCTGACGCGGACCACGGTGCGCCGGTTCGGGCGCAACGGCCTGTCGGTGTGGGACCCGGGCACCCGGGTGGACGCCAACCAGTGCGAGATCTCCGACAGCACCGGCGACTACCCGGCCGTGTGGATCAGTGACGGCGCGACCGCGGTCCTCGACTCCTGCCGGGTGCACGACGTGCCGGACGCCCTGTTCGTCCTGGACCGCGGCTCCCGCGCGGACGTCGTCGACAGCGACCTGTCCCAGGTGCGCAACACGGCCGTGTCGGTGAGCGACGGCGCCACGGCACAGCTCGACGACTGCCGGATCAAGGAAGCGGCCACGGGGGCGTGGTTCCGTGACCACGGCAGCGGCGGCACGCTCGCCAACTGCACGGTGGACGCCACCCAGACCGGTGTGATCGTCACCAAGGGCGCCGACCCGACCATCGAGCGCTGCACCGTCGTCTCCCCCGCCGAGGCCGGTTTCTACGTCTCGGCCGGTGGCCGCGGCAGCTTCCTGGGCTGCCGGGTCACCGGCAGCGGGGGCTACGGCTTCCATGTGATCGACGGCTGCCGTACCACGCTGAAGAAGTGCCGTACGGAGCGGTGTGCCCGCGGCGGGTACGAGTTCGCGGACGCCGGCCAGGACGCGGCGCCCGGGTCGGGACCGGTCGTCGAGGACTGCGCGAGCGACGAGAGCGGCGGCGTGCGCCCGCCCGCCGCCCGGGAGACGGCCGTGCAGACGGTGCAGCCGTCGCCCGGTGCGCCCGGTCTGCTGGGGGCGGTCCCGGGGCAGCGCGGCACCGCGCAGGAGCCGCCCGCGCCCGCGGTTCAGGAGGAGCGGCCCGCGCGCACCGCGAAGGACGTGCTGGGCGAACTCGACGCCCTGGTCGGCCTGGAGAGCGTCAAGCGCGAGGTGCGGGCCCTCACCGACATGATCGAGGTGGGCCGGCGCCGGCAGCAGGCCGGGCTCAAGGCCGCCTCCGTCAAGCGCCACCTGGTCTTCACCGGCTCCCCCGGCACCGGCAAGACGACGGTCGCCCGCCTGTACGGCGAGATCCTCGCCTCCCTCGGGGTCCTGGACAAGGGCCATCTCGTCGAGGTGTCCCGCGTCGACCTGGTCGGGGAGCACATCGGCTCCACCGCGATCCGCACCCAGGAGGCGTTCGAACGGGCGCGCGGTGGTGTGCTGTTCATCGACGAGGCGTACGCGCTCTCCCCCGAGGACGCCGGGCGCGACTTCGGCAAGGAGGCCATCGACACGCTGGTGAAGCTGATGGAGGACCACCGCGACGCGGTCGTGGTGATCGTCGCCGGCTACACGGCCGAGATGGAGCGGTTCCTGTCCGTCAACCCCGGCGTGGCCTCGCGCTTCTCGCGCACCATCACCTTCAGCGACTACGGTCCCGAGGAACTGCTGCGGATCGTCGGGCAGCAGGCCGAGGAGCACGAGTACCGGCTGGCGCCGGGCACGCCGGACGCGCTGCTGAAGTACTTCACGGCGCTTCCCCGGGGCGCCGCGTTCGGCAACGGCCGCACGGCGCGGCAGACGTTCGAGGCGATGGTGGAGCGGCACGCGAGCAGGGTCGCCCAGCTCGCCGACCCCGACACCGACGATCTGACCCTGCTCTACTCCGAGGATCTGCCCGAGCTGCCCTGAACCCCGGTGCCTCCTGGTGGCCGCGCGCCCGGTCGCGGGCCGGCGGCCGGGGAGGGGGGCGAGTCCGCCTCGCGGCGCGGTGCGGGCACTTCCGGGTGCAGCCGGGCCAGCAGCTCGCGTCGTTCCTCGGCGAAGGCCGGATCGGCCTGGTAGTCGGAGTGGCCGAGGACCGGTGCGGGCAGCGGGTGCTGTGCGGTACGGCCGTAGGCGAGCGGGTCCTTCAGCGGGGCGCGGTCGACCTCCGGGCACTCGGCCCCCGGGCCGCCGTCGCGGGGCAGGCGGACGGGGCCGCCGATGGGGTCGGTGAGCCGGTACAGGTTGCGCCAGCAGACCACGTCGCGGTGCAGCCCGGTGAGGGCACCCGGTCCGAAGTGGGCCGGGAACCAGCGGCCGTACAGGCGGGTCAGCGGGGAGCCGTAGGTGAGCAGCGCGACCCGGCGGCGGACCTCCGGGGTGAGCTGCCAGGCCGCGGCGGCGGCCAGCACGCTGCCCTGCGAGTGCCCGGACAGGACGAGACGGCCACCGGTGGCCCGGGTCCAGGTGGCCATCCGCCAGGTGAGGTCGGGCACCGCGCGTTCCGCATAGCACGGCGGGGCGAAGGGGTGCGCGGCGCGCGGCCAGAAGGTGCCGACGTCCCAGAGGATGCCGATGGTGCGCCGGGCGGAGGCGTCCTTGTAGGCGCGCCGGCCCCAGGTGACGAACGCTATGAACCCGAGTCCGACGAGCCAGGAGCCCAGTGCCTGCGCGGTCTGGGCGGCGCCCTGGACGGCCGGGTGGACCTCGCCGGCGGCCTGGGCCGGGGTCCGGCCGGTGCCGAGGGCCCCGACGAGCGCGACGGTGCCCAGCAGGAGGGTGGCGGCGGAGACGACGCCGACGACCAGCGGCGCGTCGTCGGTGAGGGTGGCCGTCGCCCGGATGCGGGCGATCGTGCGGGTGCGCTCGCGGTCGGCCGGCTCGCCCGGGAAGTCCCGTCGCACCGTGGCGCGCTCGGCGCGGGCCAGCCGCCAGGTGCGGCCGGCGAGCCGCCCGCACAGCACCAGCAGCAACAGGAGCAGCGGGGGAATGACGGACGCCTGCCAGGTGAGCAGGACCGGCGGTCCCTGGATCCAGCCGCCGGTGCCGTCCAGCCAGTCGGCCACGCGCTGGGCGACGCCGCCGGACATGACTCCGCCGAGCGCGCAGGACAGCATGGCGACCGCCGGTCCGCCCTGGCCGCGCAGCGCGGCCCGCCGGCCGCCGGCGGCGTGCGGCGTGCCCGGGCGGCGGTCGGCGGACCGGCCGCGGTGCAGCACTCCCGCGGTGACGGCGAGGGCGACGACCAGGGCGCCCTGTACCAGGGAGATGGCGCCGAAGGCGGCGTCGCCCTGCAGCCGGCCCGCGGACGTCCAGTCGGGGCGCGACCAGCCGCCGTAGACCAGGGCGAGGGCGAGCAGCAGGAGCGCGCCGAGCGGCAGCCACCGTACGAGGCGGCGGTCCAGGTGCCGGTCGAGGCGGTGCTCGCTGCGGCCCCGGCGGCAGACCACGGCCACCACTAGGACGGCCGTGCCGGCGAGGGCGGCGTGCAGCAGCCAGCCCAGGGCGTCCAGGGCCGCGGGACCGCCCGGCCGCCGGTCGAAGCGCGCGGCCGGGACGGCGACCGCCGCGGCGACGGTCAGCAGTCCGGCGGCGGTGTGCGCACCGCGCAGCCGGGCCACCAGGCGCCTGCCGTACCAGAAGCCGGGCCGGGCCAGGGAGCCGCCGCCCGGTTCCTCCTCGGGTTCGGGTCCCGGGGACAGCGGCTGCTGGGACTCGTAGGCGCTCCAGGTGCGGTGGGAGAGGTGGCACAGCAGGCCGGTGAGGGCGGCGGGCACCAGCGCGGCGAGGCCGAGCCGGCGGCCGGGCTGGCTCCACCAGCCGCCCGTGGCGGGCGACAGGAAGGCCAGCCAGGAGTGGCGTGCGGTGCAGACGGGTGTGCCCGCGCACTGCCAGGCGGCCAGGTCGAGGGCGACCTCGCAAGCGGCGGCGACGAGCAGCACGGTGAGGGTCAGTCCGGCCAGCCGGACCAGCAGACCGTACAGGCGTACGGTGCGCGGGCGGCCGTGGGCCTCGGGGCGCATCCAGTGGGCGAGGTTGACGACCATGAACGGCAGCAGCAACAGCCACAGGGCCCGGCTGCCGTCGCCGGAGGTGAGGTTGCACCAGACGTACGCCTCGGGCACCGGCCGGCCGGGGTCCCGTCCCGCCCGGGTCTCGGCGTCGGCGTCGGCGGCCCGGCGGTAGACCGCCGCGGTGTCGTCGCCGGTGACCCGTACCGTCCGCTCGTCGTCGAGCATCTTCTCGGGTGTGGTGCCGCCGACGCCGTGCACGAGGAGTTCCAGCGCGGGCGGGGCCGGCCCCGACGGCGCGCCGGGGCTCCCGGCCGGACGCGCCCCGTCCGGCCCGCCCGGCGCACCGGGTCCGCCGGCCCCGGCAGAAGCACCGGGTCCGTCAGGCCCGTCGGCTCCGTCGGCGCCACACGGTCCGTCAGACTCGTCAGGTGTGTCAGGCCCGTAAGAGCCACCGGGTCCGTCAGACCTTTCCGGTCCGTCCGGTCCGTCCGGTCCGTTCGCCGTCGGGTGTCCTCGTGTCTGTGCCACTGCCGCACTTCCCCCGGATCGCGCCGTCGTCCTTGCCGGTGCGCGACCAGGATCTCCGCCGGCGGCCCGCCGCACAGCCCCTGTCACGCAATCTCCCCGATCCGGGTGACATCGGGGTGAGGGGGCGTGCGGCGCGGCGCCTGTTTCTGGCATGAGCGCGTCGGGGCGGGCGATGGCGCTGCCGCGGGCGACCCGTGAAAGGATGGGGCGCCCGCGCACCGGGGCTTTCCGGACCTCCTCGCCGGACCCGCTGCGCAGGCGCGGGTCGGACGGCTTGAGGCGAAAGGAACCGGAGCACACGTGAGCGAGAATCAGAACCTCCTCGCGGAGCAGCGGCGCGCCCTGATCCTCGACGAGGTCCGGCGCCGGGGCGGGGTGCGGGTCAACGAGCTGACGCGCAAGCTCGGCGTGTCGGACATGACGGTCCGCCGTGACCTGGACGCGCTGGCCCGCCAGGGCATGCTGGAGAAGGTGCACGGCGGCGCGGTCCCGGTCGTGGAAGCCAGTACGCACGAGCCCGGCTTCGAGGCCAAGTCGGGTCTGGAACTGACGGCCAAGGAGGACATCGCGCGGGCCGCCGCCGAGCTGGTGGCGCCGGGTTCGGCGATCGCCCTCTCGGGCGGTACGACGACGTATGCGCTGGCCCATCACCTGGTGGACGTGCCGGATCTGACGGTGGTCACCAACTCGGTCCGGGTCGCGGACGTCTTCCACACGGCGCAGCGCACCTCCGGCCGGCGCCAGGGCGCGGCGACCGTGGTGCTGACCGGCGGCGTGCGCACACCGTCCGACTCGCTGGTGGGCCCGGTGGCCGACCAGGCCATCGCGGCGCTCCACTTCGACGTGCTCTTCCTCGGGGTGCACGGGATATCGGCCGAGGCCGGTCTGTCGACGCCGAACCTCGCGGAGGCGGAGACGAACCGGCGGCTGGTGCAGTCCGCGCGGCGTGTCGTGGTGGTCGCCGACCACACCAAGTGGGGTGTGGTGGGGCTGAGTTCGTTCGCGACGCTGGAGCAGGTGGACACCCTGGTGACGGACGCCGGACTGCCGGCGGGGGCGCGCACCGAGATCCCGGAACACCTGCGGCTGGTGGTGGCGGGCGAGGCCGTGGAGGGCTCAGCCGACTGAGGCCCGAGGGGGCCGCCCGCCGGCCGGGCCGAAGGGGCGGCGGGTCGGCCGGGCGGCGGTCGGTGGGACTGTCCCCGGCTCAGCGCGGCCAGGTGCCGGTGGTCAGGAACGCGTCGATCGTCGCGGTGTACGGCGCGCTGTCCAGACCCTGCTCGGCCAGCCAGGTGTCCGAGTAGTACTTGTCGAGGTAGCGGTCGCCCGGGTCGCACAGGAGCGTGACGACACTTCCCCGGCGCCCCTGCTCCCGCATCTCGGCGACGATCTTCAGGGCGCTCCACAGCCCCGTGCCGGTGGAGCCGCCGGCCTTGCGGCCGATGACCCGCTCCAGGGCGCGGACGGCGGCGACGGCGGCGGCGTCGGGCACCTTCATCATCCGGTCGATGGCGCCGGGAACGAAGCTCGGTTCCATGCGCGGGCGGCCGATGCCCTCGATGCGTGAGCCGCGCTCGCAGGTGACGTCCGCGTCCCCGGTGGTCCAGCCCTCGAAGAAACAGGAGTTGTCCGGGTCGGCGACGCAGACGCGGGTGTCGTACTGCATGTAGTGGACGTAGCGCGCGAGGGTGGCGGAGGTGCCGCCGGTGCCCGCGGTGGCGACGATCCACGCGGGCTCGGGGAACCGTTCCAGCTCCAGCTGCCGGAAGACGGATTCGGCGATGTTGTTGTTGCCCCGCCAGTCCGTGGCCCGCTCGGCGTAGGTGAACTGGTCCATGTAGTGGCCGCCGGTGTCCACCGCCAGCCGCGCCGCGGCCTCGTACATCGTGCGCGGGTCGTCCACGAAGTGGCAGCGCGCGCCGTGGAACTCGATCAGACGGCACTTCTCCGCGCTCGTCGTACGCGGCATCACCGCGATGAAGGGCACTCCGATCAGCTTGGCGAAGTACGCCTCGGAGACGGCCGTCGACCCGCTGGAGGCCTCGATGACCGGGCGGTCCGGCCGGATCCAGCCGTTGCACAGGCCGTACAGGAACAGGGAGCGCGCCAGGCGGTGCTTCAGGCTGCCGGTCGGATGGGTCGACTCGTCCTTCAGGTACAGGTCGACGCCCCATTCCTCGGGCAGCGGGAAGCGGAGCAGGTGGGTGTCGGCGGAGCGGTTGGCGTCGGCCTGGACCTTGCGGACGGCCTCTTTGAGCCAGTCGCGGTAGCCGGTGTCGCTGCGGTCGACGTCGAGGGTCTCGCCGGTCCGGCGCTGCTCGGTGGTGCTCACGGCCGTACTCCTCACACTGGGCTCACGGGGCCCGCGACGGCGTGTCGCACACCCTGGCGCACTCGATGATAGACACCTTCGACACGCCTTTCACCTGCATAAACGCCACTTTGGGCGACTCAAAGGCAGCCCTGGGGCGCGACGCGCCAGAGCGCGTCGGCGGCGCACCGCGGGCATCGGCCGGGGCGCGTGCGCGCGAGTGCTCCGGGTTCCGGCCCGCCGGGGTCCCACGTGCTCTGGTGCTGTGTGCCGAAGCGGGGCAGACTGCACCGCGCGGGACGAGCAGCCCGCCGGAGACGCACCGGGTCGGTCCCGGACGAACCGTGCCGGTTCGTGTCCCGGCGGTATCGGAGCCGGGCGTGCGGGCGTGTCCCGGCGGCGACGGGAGCCGGCGCGCGCACCAGGCGCCGGCGCGTGCAAGGGGGCGGTCAGGGATGGCGGAGCCGGAGTTCACGGCCAGGGGGGTGCGGATCGCGCGGCGGCTGCGCTCGCTGACCCGGGCCGGGCGGGTGCGGATCAGCGACGGCAGGCTGGAGCTGCTGACCAGCTACGGCAGCGAGATCGACAGCGCGCCGATCCGTGCGGTGCGCGCGTCCAGGCCGTGGCTGGCCCCGGAGGACCGGGCGCTGGCCGACCTCAACGGCCACCGGTACGTCCTCACCCTCGCCGCGGACGACCCCCCGCCCGGGGAGCCGGGGCCGCCTGCCGCCGAGCGGTTCGTCGAGGCGGTCCGCCGGGCGGCGGGACGGGACGGCTGAGCGTCGGAAGGTGACTCGAAGTTGCGGTACCGAACCCCTTGCGCCACGCTGGTCTCACGTCACTCTGGGTTTACCGGCGATAACGCTGCGAACCAGCCCGCCGGCCACGACAGCAGGCGGCAGTGTCACGCAGGCGCCCTGCTGCATCCGAAACGTCGTGTTCTTCCGGACCTCAACGTCGGGGAGTCGCAGCCGTGATCAGTCACCCAAGCAGGCACTGCACGGTGGAGCTCCAAGCCCTGCCGTCGCGGATCGGCCAGGTCCGCAGAATCGTATCGGCGCACTTGCGCTACTGGCATCTGGACCCTCTGATAGACCGGGCCGCGCTCGGTGTGACGGAGTTGCTGACCAACGTCCACCAGCACGCCCGGCCCGACAAACTGTGCACCGTCGAGCTGGAGTTGCTCCTCGACCGGCTCACCGTCTCCGTACGCGACCACGATCCACGTCTTCCCGTGGTGGAGGACATGGGCGAGATCGCACCGCTGGCCACCGAGGGCCGGGGGCTCGCGATGGTGGCCGCGATGAGCGAGAGCTGGGGCGCTCGCCCGGACGGCGAGGAGGGCAAGGTGGTGTGGTTCACCCTGCCCACGGCCGCCGGCCCGGTCGGGGTGCCCGCACGGGTACCGCGGCTGGTGGGCGGGGAGCAGTCCATGCCCCGGTTCACCGAGGTCGGCCCCGCCCTCGACGGCACGCGCCCCGCGCACGCTCCCGCCCGGTCGGCCGTTGTCGGCTGACCGGGCGGTGAGGACGCACGAGGACGCGACCGCCGGCCGCCCAGGCCGTTTCGGTGGCCCACCGCGGTGGGCCACCGAAACGGCCGCGGGCTGCCGCGGCGGGTGCGCGGCCGGCCGCCGGTGGCGGCGGCGGTCACAGGGCGCCCGCCTCGCCCGGTCTGTGCGCGGTCATCGCCGCCGGGGAACCGGGCGCCGAGCGTGCCGTCGCGATGAGCCGGCACCAGAACCGCCGGAAGCGGCCCTGGAGTTCAGCGGCACCCCCCTCGTCGCCGAGCGCGGCGAGGGGGGCGCCCGCGTGCGGGAGCCGGCCCGCGGCACCGGCGCCGACTCGGTGCCGGAGTGCGTCGGCACCCCCGGTCCATGCGGCAGGCGCTGCGATGCACCCGGCCCGGCGGCGGTGTCGGCTTCGTCGGGGTGCCGCACGGCGCGGGGACCGACGGTCAGGAACTGTTCTTCTCCCCCGTCGGGCCGCGCGGTGGCCCGGCCCCGGTGCGGGCCCTCCTGCAGGACCTGATGGAACGGGTGCTCGACGGCCGTATCGATCCGGGCGGGGTCTTCGATCCGGCCCTCCCGCTGGAGGAGGCGGCCGAGGGCTACCGGGGCATGGACGAACGCCGCGCGATCGAGACGCTGCTGCGGCCCTGAGCGCGCAGCGCGCTCACGAGGCCGCCGTGCCCCGCCGGCGGACCGGCCGGCCCGGTCCGGGTCAGGTCAGTGCCGCCAGCGGGTCGTCCAGGACCGGCTGCCAGGCCAGCTCGGCCGCGCCGACCAGACTGTTGTGGGCCAGCGTGCAGGGCAGGATGGGGACCCCGCCGCTCTGCCCCCACAGACTGCGGTCGGCGACGACCGCCCGCAGCCGGCCGGGATCGGCGTCGAGCAGGGCGCGGTGCAGTCCGCCGAGGATGATCCGGTCCGGGTTGAGGATGTTCACCAGACCGGCGAGCCCGAGGCCCAGGCGGTCGATCAGCGCGGCGGTGGCCGTGCGGACGGCCGGGTCGTCGTAGTGGCCCCGGATCAGGTCCTCGGCCTGCTTCAGCAGCGACACCTCGGGGCCCGGTTCCCGGCCCGCGGCGGTGAGGAAGGCCAGCGGGTCGGCCTCCACGTCCAGGCAGCCGCGGCTGCCGCAGTGGCAGGGCCGGCCCTCGGGGTTCACGGTGAGGTGGCCGACCTCCAGCGCCAGCCCCGAACTGCCGGTGTGCAGCCGCCCGTCCAGCACCAGCGCGCCGCCCACGCCCCGGTGTCCGGTGGCCACGCACAGCAGGTCGCGGGCGCCGCGTCCGGCGCCGTGCCGGTGCTCGGCGAGCGCGGCGAGGTTGACGTCGTTCGCCGCGAACGCCGGTCCGCCGATGCCGGCGTCGCGTACGCACTGGGCGAAGATCCGCCGCACGGGGGCGCCCGCGGGCCAGGCGAGGTGGAGCGGGTTCAGGGCCGTGCCGTCCGGTTCGGCGACCGCGGAGGGCACGGCGAGGCCCGCGCCGACGCAGCGCCGCCCGGTGGCCCGCAGCAGCCCGGCGCCCGCCTCGACGACCGAGCCGAGCACCTTGGCCGGGTCGGCGTCGACGGTCTCGCAGCCCGGCGCGGTCGCCACGATCCGGCCGCCGAGTCCCACCAGGGCGGCCCGGAAGCCGTCCGCGTGCACCTGGGCGGCCAGGGCCACAGGACCCTCGTTCGCGACCGTGAGCCGGTGCGAGGGCCGCCCCTGCGAACCGGCCGCCGCCCCCGGCCGGGCGTCCACCCGGATCAGACCCAGCGCCTCCAGCTCGGCGGCGACCGCACCGGCCGTCGCCCGGGTCACGCCCAGTTCGGCGGTGAGCACGGCGCGGGTCGGGGCGCGTCCGGTGTGCACCAGCTCCAGGGCGGGTCCGAGCGCACCGCGCCCCCGGTCCAGCCGCGTCCTCGAGGTGGTCCCTTCCCCCGCCGCCCGGGGGTCCGCCTTGCCGCTCATGAGGCCGAGTCTCCCATGATCCGCGGGCCCGGCGGCGGGTCCGGCCGGCCGATCATGCCGCAGGTCAGCGGCGGTGCGGATCAGCCCAGGTGAGCGGGGTCCGGTGCGGGCGGCCGCTCGGTGCGGGATCCGGAGGACGAACCCTGGAACCCGCTCACCCGGAGCGTGACGTTCAGCCGCCCGGTCAGGCCCAACTCACGCGGTGCGGTGCCCCCGTGGACGCGCGGCACACCGTGGTACGCAAGCCGGGACGGGCCGCCGAACACGAACAGGTCACCGCTGCGCAGTTCGACGTCCGTGTACGGCCTCGCGCGCGTCTCGGTGTTGCCGAAGCGGAACACGCAGGTGTCCCCCAGGCTCAGCGACACCACGGGCGCGCCGGACTTCTCGTCGCTGTCGCGGTGCATGCCCATACGGGCGTCGGCGTCGTAGAAGTTGATGAGCGCGATGTCGTACGCCACCCCGCCGGCCCCGGGCGCGTCCGTGCCGGCCCCCTCCGCTCCGGGCGCGCCCCCTCCGGCGCCGTCCGTCCCGAGCGCGCCGGTTCCCAGCGCGTCCGCGACCGCGCGCCGGCCCAGCTCCCCGAGCCAGGCCGGGAACGGTTTGACCGGGGCGCCGTCACCGTCGACCGCCGTGGGTGCGTAGCCGTACGGGTACCAGTGCCGGCCGAGGCAGACCTGCCGGGCGGTCATCGTGCCGCCGCCGGGGGTGCGCACCGTGCGCAGGCCGGCCGGCGGGCGGGCCCACTCCCGGCAGGCGGCCAGCAGCGCGCGCTGCCCGGCCGCGTCCAGCCAGTCCGGTACGTGCACGGCGCCCGGCGCGATCTCCGTACGGGAACGGGGGAACAGCTCGGCGTCCATGCCTCCATCCTGCCCGAGCGGTCGTGAGCTGCGGTGCGGCCACCCTGTCCTCACCTTCCCGTCCGTCCCGCGACGCCCTGCGGGCGCACGACGGGAATTTGACGACAGGGCCTAGCCTGGACGCACGATGAACGACCGTATGACGACTTCCTGGGGCGAGCCGGCGCTGGCCCGGTTCCCCGAGGACCCGCGCGACCGGCTGCGTGCCTGGGACGCCTCCGACGAGTACCTGCTGCGACACCTCGCAGAACAGTCCATCGACCTGTCCGGCACGGTCGTGGTCCTCGGGGACCGCTGGGGCGCGCTGGTCACGGCGCTGGCGGCGCACCGGCCGGTGCACATCACGGACTCCTACCTCGGGCAGGAGGCGGCCCGCGCCAACCTCGCCCGCAACGGGGTGGAGACCGGGGCGGTGCGCCTGCTGACCACCCAGGACCCGCCGCCCGGGCGGATCGACGTCCTGCTGGTGCGGGTGCCCAAGAGCCTCGCCCTGCTGGAGGACCAGCTGCTGCGGCTGGCACCCGGGGTGCACGCGGGCACGGTGGTGGTCGGCACCGGCATGGTCAAGGAGATCCACACCTCCACGCTGGCGCTGTTCGAGCGTGTCCTCGGCCCCACCCGGACCTCACTGGCCGAGCGCAAGGCGCGGCTGATCCTGTGCCGGCCGGACCCGGCGCTGGAACGGCCCGCGAACCCGTGGCCGTACGCGTACACGCTGCCCGACGGCGTCGGCGCGGTCTCGGGACGGCCGGTCGTCAACCACGCGGGGGTCTTCTGCGCCGACCGGCTCGACATCGGCACCCGTTTCCTCCTGGAGCACCTGCCGGACGCGCGCACCGCGCGCCGCGTGGTGGACCTGGGCTGCGGCAACGGTGTGGTGGGTACGGCGGTGGCGCTGGCGCACCCGGGTGCCGAGGTGCTGTTCACGGACGAGTCGTTCCAGGCGGTGGCGTCGGCGGAGGCGACGTACAAGGCGAACGGGGTGCCGGGGCACGCCGAGTTCCGGGTCGGGGACGGCCTGGACGGGGTGCCGGCCGGCAGCGTGGACCTGGTGCTGAACAACCCGCCCTTCCACTCGCACCAGGCGACGACGGACGCGACGGCGTGGCGGATGTTCACCGGGGCGCGGCGGGCGCTGCGCCCCGGTGGCGCGCTGTGGGTGGTCGGCAACCGGCACCTGGGCTATCACGTGAAGCTGCGCCGGCTGTTCGGCAATTGCCGGCTGGTGGCCGGCAACCCGAAGTTCGTGGTGCTGACGGCCGTCAGGAGGTAGCCGCCGCACCCGCCGTACCGAGGCCGGCCGGTGCGGCGACGCCGTCGGACGCACCGGCTGCGCCCGGCGTGCCGATGCCGTCCGAGGCGGCCCGGGCGACCGGCGTGCCGATCACGCGGATGAGGCGTTCCACCTCCCGCGCCATCGCCTCGCGGCCCACCCCCAGGTACTTGCGGGAGTCGACCGCCTCCGGGTGGGCGGCGAGGAAGTCGCGGATCGCCGCGGTCATGGCGATGTTGAGGGCGGTGCCGACGTTGACCTTGGCGATGCCGCCGGTGACGGCCGCCGTCAGTTCGCCGTCGGGCACGCCGGAGGAGCCGTGCAGGACGAGCGGGACGTCCAGCGCGCCGGCCAGGCTCTTGATGAGGTCGTGGTCGAGGGCGGCGGTGCGTTCCGTCATGGCGTGCGTGTTGCCGATGGCCACGGCCAGGGCGTCCACGCCGGAGTCGGTGACGAACGCGTGCGCCTCGGTGGGGTCGGTACGGGCGCCCGGGGCGTGGGCGTCCAGCGGCGGCCGGCCGTCCTTGCCGCCGACCTCCCCCAGCTCCGCCTCGATCCACAGCCCCCGGGAGTGCGCCCACTCGGCGGCGGCCCGGGTCGCGGCGAGGTTCTCCGCGTAGGGCAGCCGCGCCGCGTCGTACATCACCGAGCCGAAGCCCGCGTCGGCGGCCTGGCGCAGCAGGTCGTCGCTCTGCACGTGGTCGAGGTGCAGCGCGACGGGGACGGCCGCCTGTTCGGCGGCGGCGACGGCGGCGCGGGCCAGCGGCAGCAGCCGCCCGTAGCGGTACGCGACCGCGTTCTCGCTGACCTGGAGGAGGACGGGTGCGCCGGCCGCCTCGGCGCCCGCGACGACGGCCTCGATGTGTTCCAGGGTGATGATGTTGAACGCGGCGACGGCGGAGCGCGCGGCGGCTGCGCTGCCGACCAGTTCGCCGGTGGCTGCAAGCGGCACGGCCTGTTCCTTTCGGGAGGGGGGCGGGGCAGGAGGTCAGGGGGTGAGGATCACCGAGCGGGTGAGGTGGCGCGGCTGGTCGGGGTCGAGGCCGCGGGAGGCGGCGACGGCCACTGCGAGGCGCTGCGCGCGCACGAGTTCGGCCAGCGGGTCGAGGGTGCCCTGGACCCACAGCGCGCCCGTGCCGCGGACCTGTTCGGCGAGGCCATCCGGGGCCTGGTCGAGCGCCCAGGTGGCCGTTCCCCGGGTGGTGACGCTGATGGGGCCGTGGCGGTACTCCATCGCCGGGTACGCCTCGGTCCAGGACAGGGAGGCCTCGCGCATCTTGAGGCCGGCCTCGTTGGCCAGGCCCACGGTCCAGCCGCGGCCCAGGAAGGTGAACTGCGTGCAGTCGACGAGTCCTTCGGGCAGGGGCCCGGCCAGCGCGGTGCGGGCGTCGGCGACCACGGCGTCGGTGTGCAGGCCGAGGTGGGCGCGCAGCAGGGTGAGCGCGGTGGTGGCGAACCGGGTCTGCACGACCGAGCGTTCGTCGGCGTAGTCGAGGACGACGACGTCGTCGGCGGCGGACATGACCGGGGTGGCCGGGTCCGCGGTGACGGCGGTGGTGCGGGTGGCGCCCTTCAACCCGCCCAGCAGGTCGAGGACTTCGGTGGTGGTGCCGGACCGGGTCAGGGCGATCACGCGGTCGTAGGCACGGCCTCGGGGGAACTCGGAGGCGGCGAAGGCGTCGGTCTCGCCCTGTCCGGCGCCCTCGCGCAGCGCCGCGGCGGACTGCGCCATGAAGTACGAGGTTCCGCAGCCGACGATCGCGACCCGTTCCCCCGGGGCCGGCAGCGCCCGGCCGTGCTCCGCGGCTTCGGCCGCGACTCGGGTCCAGCACTCCGGCTGGCTGGTCAGCTCGTCCTCGACATGGCTCATGGCACACCCTCCCGGGTCATCTGATTGTTCGTGCAAGATACAGCCCACTTTCGAGCACAATCAAGCATTTCACCGTGCGTCGGGTGCGCTAAGGTCGCGGAGGATGACGAACGGAGGCCGCCGATGTCGCGCGACGCCCGCTGGAAGGCGCTGCTGGAACTGCTCGTGGAGCACGGCCGCCTGGAGGTCGAGGAGGCGGCGACCCGGCTGGAGGTGTCGGCCGCCACGATCCGGCGGGACTTCGACCAGCTCGCCGAACAGCAGATGCTCGTGCGCACCCGGGGCGGCGCGGTCGTGCACGGCGTCTCCTACGAGCTGCCGCTGCGCTACAAGACGGCCCGCCGCGCATCGGAGAAGCAGCGCATCGCCCAGGCCGTCGCCGGCCTCGTCGCGCCCGGGGAGGCGGTGGGTCTGACCGGCGGCACCACGACCACGGAGGTGGCGCGCGCCCTGGCGGTGCGCGGCGACCTCGGTTCCGGCTCGCCCGCCCTGACCGTGGTGACGAACGCGCTCAACATCGCCAACGAGCTGGCCGTGCGGCCCCAGTTCAAGATCGTGGTGACCGGCGGCGTCGCGCGCCCGCAGTCGTACGAGCTGATCGGGCCGCTGGCGGACGGCGTGCTCGGGCAGATCACGCTCGACGTGGCGGTGCTCGGGGTGGTCGCCTTCGACGTCACGCACGGTGCGGCGGCCCACGACGAGGCGGAGGCCGCCATCAACCGGGTGCTGTGCGAGCGCGCCGAGCGCGTCGTCGTGGCCGCGGACTCCAGCAAGCTGGGCCGCCGCGCCTTCGCCCGCATCTGCCCGGCGGAGTCGGTGGACACCCTGGTCACGGACGCGGCGGCGGGCCAGGAGACGGTCCGCAGGTTCGAGGAGGCGGGGGTCCGGGTGGTCACCGTCTGAGACCGGGGCACGCCGGGGGCTCGGGCCGCCGGAGAGGAGGACCCGGGTCTCCGAGCCCACCGGTGCGCTCGAAGCCTGCCGCGTGCCCGGGACCGCCGCAGCGATCGGGGCAGGCGGGACGTCCGAGGTCTCCGGGCGGACCGGGGTGTCCGGCGTGTTCGTCGCCTGCCGGGACCGTGGCCGGGGCCCGGGCGGGTCAGGTGCGCCGGAAGCCCACACCACGGCCGTCGTTGCAGCCCGCCGGAACCGGACGGTCCTCCCCCGGTCCCCCCTGATCGGCCTTGAGCGCGACGCTCATGAGGGACAGGAGGAGATCGACGTCGGCCGAGGCGTCGAGGCGGATCGTCACCCAGGAGGAACCCGGCACGACACGGACGGCGGCGAAGCGTCTGAGGTCGCCCGACAGCCGGCGTATGGCCCGGTCGGTCAGCTTGAGGTCGACGTCGCGGTCGGAGTGGAAGTGGGCGATCTCCCCGTGCGCCGAGCCGAGCGCCTGCCCGGTGCCACAGCTCGGTACCGCTTCCATCAGGTCGGGCCAGGTGGCCAGTTGGGCGAGAGCGCGCGCGGCGAGCGTCATGGCCCCATCATGGCGCGCTCACCGCACGGCAACCGGCACGTGAGGAAGCCTTAACCGATCCGTGTCCGAAAAGGGAAGGCCGCCTCACCCGTTCGGGCAAGACCCGCCGGACGGCGCGTCGGCGCGGTGGTGGCCGCCCCGCACACACGCCACCCTGGTCCCCGGGGGCGACCGCCCCCGGTCCGGTCGCCAAGGAGTGGTGGACGCATGGTGGACAGTCGGGCGGAGCAGCCGGACCACACGGCGGTACGGGTCGCGCTGTGGCGGGCGCTGCACGTGCGGGCCGATCCGCCGCCGCACGTCTTCGAGGACGAGGTGGGCCTGCGCCTGGCGGACCCCGGCGAGGACTGGCGCGCGCGGCCGGACATGGACCCGGAGCGGACGCGGGCGTTCCGGGCGGGCATCGTGGCCAGGGCCCGCTTCGTCGAGGACCTGGCCGTGGCGCAGGCGGGGCGGGGCGTCACGCAGTACGTGGTCCTCGGCGCCGGTCTGGACACCTTCGTCCAGCGCCGTCCCGAGGCGGCGGCCGGGATGCGGGTGTTCGAGGTGGACCAGCCGGAGCCGCAGGCGTGGAAGCGGCGGCGCCTGGCCGAACTGGGGCTCGGGGTGCCCGACGGCCTGCGGCTGGTGCCCGTCGACTTCGAGGCGGGCGGCTCCTGGTGGGAGGAACTGATCGCGGCCGGGTTCGACGCGGCCGCCCCGGCGGTGGTGGCCTGCACGGGCGTGAGCATGTACCTCACGCGGGAGGCGATCGCGGGCACGCTGCGCCAGGTGGCGGGACTCGCGCCAGGCTCCACGCTGGCCATGACGTTCATGCGGCCCGCGGAACTCCTGGAGCCGGCGATGCGCGACCTGCTGGAGACCACTACGCGCCTGGCGCGGGCCTCGGGGACGCCGTTCCTCAGCTTCTTCTCCCCGCCGGAGATGCTCTCCTTCGCGCGCGCGGCGGGGTTCGCGCAGGTGCGGCACGTGTCGGCGGAGGACCTGGCGCGGCGCTACTTCAGCGGCCGGACGGACGGACTGCGTCCGGCGGCCGCGGAGGAACTGCTGGTGGCGACGGCCTGAACCGCCGAGGGCGCCCCGGGCTCCGGTCCCCCCTTCGGCGCCGAGCGTTCCGGGTGCCCCTGCGGCAGCGCCGGTCGCGCCGGTTCCGTCGTGGCGCTCGTCGCGCCGGTTCCGTCCAGCGCTCGTCGCGCCGGTTCCGCCCGCGCGCAGGCCTCTGATCGCTTCTGGGGGCACACTGGTGGTAAGAGTTCCGGACAGAACGGGCGCCCGGCCCGCGACGCCCGGCCCGCACGCTCGCGGCGTTGCCGAAAGGCTCCTGGTAGCTCCGCTACGAGGACCTTCCGGCGTCTTGCGATCGCACGCGCCGGACGCCGCGAGCTGGTCGCAACCCCCATTCTGTTCGCGGCTCCAAGGGCCGTAGGTCTGGCACGAGGGGGTGTCGAAAGTGACACGTCGTGCGGGAGTGTGGCGGTGGCGATGGCGGCGCAACCCACTCCGCCGGACCAGCGATGTGATCGAGGCGTGGATCCTGCTGGCCGCCTGGGTCCTCGCCCTGGTGGGCGGTCTGGCGGCCGGGCTGCTGACGGTGGGCGCGATGCAGCAGACGGCGGAACGCGCCCGCGCGCAGAGCCACCCGGTGACCGCCGTGCTCACCCGGGACGGTGACGGCCCCGGGGGGAACGACCGGCCGGCGGGCGGCGCCCTGGTGTGGGGGACGGTCCGCTGGACCGAACCCGACGGCGTCGGCCACACGGACCGCACCCGGGTCCCGGCCGCCGCGACCCCCGGATCCCGCATCACCGTCTGGACCAACGGCCACGGCGCCCTGACCTCCCCGCCCGCCTCCGCGGCCGACACGGCCTTCCAGTCGGTCCTGGGCGGCCTGTGGGCCGGAACGGCGACCGTCGGTCTCGTCGTCGGCACCGCGAAACTCGCGCAGTCCCGTCTGGACCACCACCGCTTCGACCAGTGGGACGACGAATGGGCCCGCATGGACACCCGCTGGGGCCGCATGACGGGCTGACCAGCACACTGCGGAGAGGCCGGCGGACACCCTGGACAGAGGCGGCACGGCGCCCGCGCCGCGGCGGGCCGCCGCCCCGGTCCCGCCGGGCCCGCTCGACCGCCGGGCCGCTCCCGCTGAGCTGTCCGGCGGCGCCATCGCTGTGCGGTCGGCCGCTGCGGCGCGGCCGTCGCGGCACGGCCGTCGCGGCACGGCGCGGCCATCACAGCGCAGCAGCCGTCGCAGCACGGCCATCGCAGCACGGCCACTGCGGCAGCGGCCATCACAGCACGGCCATCGCGGGCAGCGGCCGTTCCCGTACTCGCGGCGGGTGGTTCCGGTGCGACCGGCTGCTGCGGCGGGGGCGTTCCGGTGCGGTCCCGGTGGGGCGGGGCCGCACCGACCGGTCGGCCGGCCGGTTCCGCCGCCACCCGCTGACCTGCGCAGAACCGCACCCGGAAACTCCGCACCGTCCCGCCCCGGACGATCCGTCCACCCCCTTGCCCCGCCGCGAACGCCCTTCTAGCCTGACTTTGTGCCGCTAATAAACAAAGTCCGTTCGCACAGTGCCGTGCCGGACCGCTCGCTCGTCCGTCTCCGGATCGCCCTCACCGCGTTCTTCGCGCTGGACGGCTTCGTCTTCGCCGGCTGGGTGGTGCGCATCCCGGCCGTCAAGGAGCAGACGCACGCCTCCGCCGGGGCGCTCGGCCTCGCACTGCTCGGCGTCTCCGCCGGGGCCGTCGTGACGATGACCCTCACCGGGCGTCTGTGCCGCCGCTACGGGAGCCACCCCGTCACCGTGGTCTGCGCCGTCCTGCTCTGCCTCAGCGTCGCCCTGCCCCCGCTCACCCACTCCGCCCCGGCGCTCGGCGCCGTGCTCCTGGTGTTCGGTGCCGCCTACGGGGGCATCAACGTGGCGTTCAACAGCGCGGCCGTCGATCTGGTGGCCGCGCTGCGGCGACCGGTCATGCCGACCTTCCACGCCGCCTTCAGCCTCGGCGGCATGCTCGGGGCGGGTCTGGGCGGACTGGTGGCCGGTCACCTCTCCCCCGCCCGCCACCTGCTGTCCCTCACCCTGATCGGCCTGCTCGTCACCGCGGTCGCGGGCCGCACGCTCCTGCGGATCACGCCCCCGGCCCGGTCGGGCCCGACTCGCCCGGGGGAGCGGGACACACACCGGGTGGACGGGCGCACCCGCGCGATGGTCCTCGTCCTCGGTCTCATCGCCCTGTGCACGGCCTACGGCGAGGGCGCCATGGCCGACTGGGGCGCGCTGCACTTCACCCAGGACCTGGCCGCCTCGCCGGGCGTCGCGGCGGTCGGCTACTCCTGCTTCGCGCTCGCCATGACCGTGGGGCGGCTGACCGGGACCACCCTGCTCGAACGGCTCGGCCGCACCCGCACGATCGTGGCAGGCGGCTGCGTCGGGGCCGCCGGCATGCTGCTCGGCTGTCTGGCGCCGAGCGTGTGGGCGGCCCTGCTCGGCTTCGCCGTCACCGGGCTCGGGCTCGCGAACCTCTTCCCGGTCGCCGTGGAGCGCGCCGGCGCCCTGGCCGGCCCGAGCGGTGTCGCGACGGCCTCCACCCTCGGTTACGGCGGCATGCTCCTGGGGCCTCCGGCCATCGGGTTCATGGCCGAATGGCTCTCCCTGCGGGCCGCGCTCACCAGCGTCGCCGTCCTGGCCGCCGTCGCCGCCGCGATCGGGTTCGCGACCCGGCGGTCGGCGTACGAGTGACACGGGCGGCCGGCCTGCCCCGGTCGAGGGCCGCCGGCCGGCGGCCCTGGGCCCACGACCGGCGACCACCGGTCCGCGACCGGCCCGGCGCCCTGTCAGGAAGCCCCGTCCATGCCGTCCCCTTCCGCGTAGACCTTGGCGTCGGACGGCGCCGGACGTTCGACGCCGCACACCAGGGCGTCGTTCTCGACGTCCGCGACGATCGTGTCCCCGGGGTCGGCCGAGTCGCTCAGGAGCAGGGAGGCGATGCGGTTGTCCAGTTCGGCCTGGATGGTGCGGCGCAGCGGACGGGCGCCGAACTCGGGCTGGTGCCCGTGGGCCACGAGGAGCTTCTTCGCGGCGTCGGTGACCCGCAGCTCCAGGCCCTGGGCGCGCACGCGCCGCCGGCTGTTGTCCAGCAGCAGGTCGACGATCCGGTTCAGCTCCTGCTCGCCCAGGCCGTGGAAGACGATGATGTCGTCGATGCGGTTGAGGAACTCGGGCAGGAACCGGCCGCGCAGGTCCTCCAGCAGCTGGTCCTTGATGGCGGCGACGTCGCCGTGGTGGGCGAGGATCCGCTGGGCGCCGATGTTGGACGTCATGACGACCACGGTGTTGCGGAAGTCGACGGTGCGGCCCTGCGCGTCGGTGAGGCGTCCGTCGTCCAGGACCTGGAGCAGGGTGTTGAAGACGTCCGGGTGGGCCTTCTCCACCTCGTCGAAGAGCAGCACGCTGTAGGGCTGGCGGCGGACCTTCTCGGTGAGCTGGCCCGCCTCCTCGTGGCCGACGTATCCGGGCGGGGCGCCGACGAGCCGGGAGACGGTGTGCTTCTCCTGGAACTCGCTCATGTCGAAGCGGATCATGCGGTTCTCGTCGCCGAAGAGCAGTTCGGCCAGTGCCTTGGCCAGTTCCGTCTTGCCGACGCCGGTGGGACCGAGGAAGAGGAAGGATCCGACGGGCCGGTTCGGGTCGCCCATGCCGGCCCGGCTGCGGCGCACCGCCTGGGCGACGGCGGTGACGGCCTCGTCCTGGCCGACGACCCGGTCGTGCAGGGCGTCCTCCAGTTTCAGCAGCCGTTCCTTCTCGCTCTCGGTGAGCTGGGCGACGGGGATGCCGGTGCGCCGGGACAGCACGTCGGCGATGTCGTCGACGGTCACCTCCAGCACGCCCTCGCGGCGCTCGGCGACCCCCTCCAGCTCGGTCTCGACCTCGGTGATGCGGTCCTTCAGCTCGGCGGCCCGCTCGAAGTCCTCGGCTGCGACGGCCTGGTCCTTCTCGCGGCGCAGCTTGGCCAGCCGGTCCTCGCGCTCGGCGACCTCGGTGGAGCGCCCCAGGGACCGCAGCCGTACCCGGGCCCCTGCCTGGTCGAGCAGGTCGATGGCCTTGTCGGGCAGGAACCGGTCGCTGACGTAACGGTCGGAGAGTTCGGCGGCGGCGGCCAGCGCGTCGTCGCTGTAGCGGACCTGGTGGTGGGCCTCATAGGAGTCGCGCAGGCCCTCCAGGATCTGCACGGTCTCCTCGACGCTCGGCTCCGGCACCATGACGGGCTGGAAGCGGCGTTCCAGGGCGGCGTCCTTCTCGACGTACTTGCGGTACTCGGCGAGCGTGGTGGCGCCGACGACGTGCAGCTCACCGCGGGCGAGGGCCGGTTTGAGGATGTTCCCGGCGTCCATGGAGCCCTCGCCGGTGGCGCCCGCGCCGACGACGGTGTGCAGTTCGTCCAGGAACAGGATCGTCGACTCGGAGGCGGCCTTGACCTCGTCGATGACGTTCTTCAGCCGTTCCTCGAACTGCCCGCGGTACTGGGCCCCGGCGACCAGGCCGGTCAGGTCCAGGGCGACGACCCGTTTGTTCTCCAGCGTCCTCGGCACGTCCCCGGCGACGATCCGCTGCGCCAGCCCCTCCACGATCGCGGTCTTGCCGACGCCCGGCTCGCCGATCAGCACGGGGTTGTTCTTGGAGCGGCGGGAGAGGATCTCGACGGTCTGCTCGATCTCCTGGGCCCGGCCCACCACCGGGTCCAGTTTGCCTGCGCGGGCCTCCTCGGTCAGGTCGCGGCCGTACTGGTCGAGGGTCGGCGTGTCGCTCGGGGTCTCGGCGCCGCCGGGCGCGCCCTCGTTGCGGGCCGCCGCCTCGGCGCCGCGGCGCACCTGCTCGGTGTCGATGCCGTGCGCCGCCAGGACCCGGTCGGGCGCCGCGCCCGGTGTGTCCAGCAGGGCGCCGAGGATGTGTTCGGGGCCGATGTACGACACTCCGGCCGCCCGTGAGTGCTCGTAGGCGCGCAGCAGCACCCGCTTGGCCGCCGGGGTCAGGCCCGGCTGGGCGGAGGGCGTGCCGCTCTCCCCGGGCAGTGCCCGGGCGAGGTCCGCGGCGAGCCGTTCGGGGTCGGCGCCGGCCTGGGCGAGCAGGCCGCGGGCGGGCTCCACCTGGGTGCAGGCCCACAGCAGGTGCTCGGTGTCCAGGTCGGAGCTGCCGTCCTCGGCCGCCTTCCCGGTGGCTCGGTTGATCAGGTCCTGCGCCGACTCGGTGAGCAGCCGCCCGATCGGCACCCTCTGCACCTGCGGCGGCGAGGCCCCCGGGGTCATGCCGAAGAAGCGGTTGAGGATCTCGGAGAACGGGTCCGGGCCACCGAACGAGGCGCCGAAGGGGGACATCGTCATGATCGCCGTCCGCAGCGTGGGGAAATGAGTCCTCACCAGCCCAACCCACCGTTCGGCCCACCGCAACGCGGCATACGCCGACCCGGTGTCGTACCGGGCGGCCGGCGCCGGGACCGGTACCGGGAGCCGCCGGTCCGGTGTCACGCCGGGAGAGCCGCCGCCGTGCCGTGCCGGCGTGCCGGGGAGGGCGGCCGGGCGCGGTGGCGGCGAGACGCGTCCGGTGGCCGGACCCTCTCCCGGGAGGACACGTCCGGTGGCCGGACGCGTCCTCCCGGGGGCGGGTGCCGTCCGGCACACTTCCCGCCATGAAGACTGCCGAGTTCCTCGAGACCCTGGACCGGGAGGGCCGGTTGCTGGCCGCCGCCGCCGAGCAGGCGGGGACCGGTGCGCCGGTGCCGTCCTGCCCGGGATGGCGGGTGCGGGACCTGCTGCGGCACACCGGCGTGGTGCACCGGTGGGCCGCCGCCTTCGTCGCGGAGGCGCACGCCTCGCCGCGGCCCATGGGTGAGCCCCCGCTCCTCGACGGCGCCGCTCTGGTGGACTGGTACCGCGACAGCCACCGCCGTCTCGTGGAGACCCTGGACCGGGCCCCGGACGACGTGACGTGCTGGACGTTCCACCCGGCGCCCCTGCCCTCGCCGTCTCCGCTGGCGTTCTGGACCCGGCGCCAGGCGCACGAGACGGCGGTGCACCGTTTCGACGCCGAGGCGGCACGCGGCGGGACCCCGGCACCGGTCGGCGCCCGGTTCGCCGTCGACGGCATCGACGAGCTGCTGCGCGGCTTCCACGCCCGCTCCCGCAGCAGGGTCCGCACGTCCGGTCCGCGCGTGCTGCGGGTGCGCGCGCAGGACGTGCCCGGCGGCGCCGGTCCGGCGGACGACGACGCGGTGTGGACCGTACGGCTGTCGGACGGACCGCCGGTCACGGAACGGGGCGGCGGCGCGGACGCCCCCGCCGACACCGAACTCTCCGGTCCCGCCGACCAGTTGTACCTGGCACTGTGGAACCGGGTGCCGGTGCCGCGGGTGACGGGGGACGCCTCGCTGGCCGCGCTGTGGCGGACGACCTCGGGGATCGTCTGACCGGGCGGGGGACGCCCGGGGGCTCAGCCCGGCCGGACCAGCCCCGACTCGCAGGCGGGGACGACCAGTCGGGCCCGGTCGCGGGCACCGGGTTTCACCGTGGCCCGGCTGACGTGGGCTCGGCGGTGAGCGGGCCGGCCACCGGGCGGCAGGCGATCTCCTCATCGGACAGGCCGATGCCGGCCAGTGCCATGACCTCGCGTTGGCGTCCGGTGAGCCGGGCGAGGACGCCGGCGGGCTCCTTCGAGCGGGCGGCGGACTCGGCGATCAGACGGCGGGTGGCCCCGGGGGCGGCAGCGCGTCGCCGCCCGCCACCGCCCGTACCGCGCGCAGCGGTTCCCCGGGCTCGGTGTCCTTGACGAGGAACCCGGAGGCGCCCGAGCGGATCGCCTCGAAGACGTGCTCGCCGAGTTCGAAGGTGGTCGGCATGACCACCTCGACGTCCGCCAGGTCCGCGTCGCCGGTGTGGCGGCGGGTGGCCGCCGGGCCGTCGAGGACGGGCATGCGGAGGTCCATCGGCACGGCCTCGGGGCGCGGTTCGCGCACCAGGCCCGGCGCCCCCTCGCGCCGGCGGGCCTCCCCGGCGACCTCGATGTCCGGCTGGGCGTCCCGGGCCCGCCACGCCGGGCCCTGCCGTCGCCGGGCACGTCAGCCCGCCGGTGCGCTCACCCGTACCCCCGGGGGGAGTAGCGCCCCCGCCCGGCGCCGGGACGGCCCTCGGCACGGCGACCGGAACACGCCGGCCGGGGTCCACGCGTCCGGGGCCGGCGCGGCCTCGGACGGGACGACGTGGGGGCCCGGTCCTCGAGGCGCGCAGGACCGCGCCCCGTCGTCCCCGCGTCCCGCGGTGACGCCGTTCGGCCCTCACGCCGTCACGGACCGGCCGTGTCCTCCACCGCGTCGGTCTCCGGGGCGGCGGGCGCCGCCTGGCGGCGGTCCATCATGGTCAGGGCGCGCTGGGCCACGGGGTGGTTGCGGACCAGTTCGCCCAGCGTGGTCGAGCCCTGGGTGATGTCCTTGAACGCCTTCCAGGCCGGGCGGAAGCCGGTGAGGGCGGCGTGGAAGAGGCCGGGGCGGCGCTCGAAGACCGCGAGCATCCGCTTGCCGACGGCCATCTCGACCCCCAGCCCCGCCTTGATCGCGAACGCGTAGTTCAAGGCCTGGCGCCGGGCGTCCACCGCGTCGTGCGCCTCGGCGATCCGCACCGCCCACTCCCCCGCGAGCCGCCCGGACCTGAGCGCGAAGGAGATGCCCTCGCGCGTCCACGGCTCCAGCATCCCCGCCGCGTCCCCGCACACCAGCACGCGGCCGCGCGAGAGCGGGGAGTCGTCGGCGCGGCAGCGGGTCAGGTGCCCGGAGGAGACGCTCGGTTCGAAGCCGGCCAGGCCCAGCCGGGCGATGAAGTCCTCCAGGTACCGCTTGGTGGCGGCGCCTTCGCCGCGGGCCGAGATGACCCCGACCGTCAGCGTGTCGTCCTTGGGGAACACCCAGCCGTAACTGCCCGGCATCGGCCCCCAGTCGATCAGGACGCGCCCGCGCCAGTCGTCGGCGACGGTCTCGGGGACCGGGATCTCCGCCTCCAGGCCGAGGTCCACCTGGTCGAGCTTGACCCCGACGTGGGCCCCTATGCGGCTGGCGCTGCCGTCGGCGCCGACCACGGCGCGGGCGAGGACCGTCTCGCCGCCCTGGAGCACCACGGCGACCGTCCGCCGGTCCGGCACCGCCGAGCCGTGCTGCTCGACCCGGGAGACGGTGGCGCCGGTGCGCAGCTCGGCGCCCGCCTTCTGCGCGTGCTCGACGAGCTGCTGGTCGAACTCCGGCCGGTTGATCAGCCCGAACAGCATCTGCTTGGAGCGGCGGGTGCGGGTGAAGCGGCCGTTGTGGGAGAACGTCACGGCGTGCACCCGGTCCTTGAACGGGAGGTCGAACCCGGGCGGCAGCGAGTCGCGCGAGGGACCGATGATCCCGCCGCCGCACGTTTTGTACCGCGGCAGTTCCGCTTTCTCCAGCAGCAGCACGCGCCGCCCCGCGACCGCCGCCGCGTAGGCGGCCGAGGCCCCCGCGGGTCCCGCGCCCACCACGACGACGTCCCACACCTGCTGCACGTCGTCCGCCGAAGAGTTCTCGCTGCTCACGATGGTCTACCGCTCCAGATCAACCCGGCTGCCGCTGCTGTCCCTGGCATCCTACGGCGGCTTTCCGCCAGGTCCGCTGTGGGAGGATCGGCAGCGGACGCGCCCCGCGCACATGGACGCGCCCGCGCTGACACGATCATCCGGAACACAGAAGTGCTCACAGAGCACCGGCAAGGTGCTCAGAGTGCAATGTCGCACCCACAAGGAGCGTGCCCATGTCGTCGCATCCGGTCGCCGAGACCGTCGCCTCCCTCCTGCCCGGGGCCCGGGCGGAACTGGCCGAGCTGGTGGCCTTCAAGTCGGTGGCGGACTTCGACCAGTATCCGAGGAGCGAGAGCGAGGGCGCGGCGAACTGGATCGCCGACGCCCTGCGCGCCGAGGGTTTCACGGACGTGGCCCTGCTCGACACCCCGGACGGCACCCAGTCGGTGTACGGCTACCTGCCCGGCCCCGAGGGCGCCAAGACCGTGCTGCTGTACGCCCACTACGACGTACAGCCGCCGCTGGACGAGGCCGCGTGGGCGACGCCGCCCTTCGAGCTGACCGAGCGCGACGGCCGCTGGTACGGGCGCGGCGCGGCCGACTGCAAGGGCGGGGTCATCATGCACCTGCTCGCGCTGCGCGCCCTGAAGGCGAACGGCGGCATACCGGTCAGCGTCAAGGTGATCGCCGAGGGCTCGGAGGAGCAGGGCACCGGCGGCCTGGAGCGCTACGCCGAGGAGCACCCGGAGCTGCTGGCGGCCGACACCATCGTGATCGGCGACACCGGCAACTTCCGCGCCGGGCTGCCCACCGTGACCAGCACCCTGCGCGGGATGACCCTGGTCCGCGTCCAGATCGACACCCTCGAGGGCAACCTGCACTCGGGCCAGTTCGGCGGCGCCGCCCCGGACGCGCTCGCCGCGCTCATCCGCGTCCTGGACTCGCTGCGCGCCGAGGACGGTTCGACGACCGTGGACGGCCTGGCCGCCGACGCGGCGTGGGACGGCCTCGCGTACGAGGAGGAGCAGTTCCGCAGGGACGCGAAGGTGCTGGACGGGGTGGAGCTGATCGGCTCGGGCGCCGTCGCCGACCGTGTCTGGGCCCGTCCGGCCGTCACCGTCCTCGGCATCGACTGCCCGCCCGTCGTGGGCGCCACCCCGTCCGTGCAGGCCGGTGCCCGTGCGCTGGTCAGCCTGCGGGTGCCGCCGGGCGTCGACGCCGGCGAGGCCACCAAGCTGCTCCAGGCCCACCTGGAGGCGCACACGCCGTGGGGTGCCCGGGTGAGCACCGAGCAGATCGGGCAGGGCCAGGCCTTCCGCGCCGACACCACCAGCCCGGCCTACCAGGCGATGGCCGACGCGATGGCGGTCGCCTACCCCGGCGAAGAGCTGCAGTACGCCGGCCAGGGCGGCTCCATCCCGCTGTGCAACACCCTCGCCGCGCTCTACCCGCAGGCGGAGATCCTGCTGATCGGCCTGAGCGAGCCCGAGGCGCAGATCCACGCGGTGAACGAGAGCGTCTCGCCCGAGGAGCTGGAGCGGCTGTCGGTCGCCGAGGCACTGTTCCTGCGCAACTACGCGGGCTGAGCCGGAAGCGTCCGGGAGCGGGACCGTCCGCTCTGCCGACGGCAGAGGACCCTCGCCGCGCGGCGGGGGTCTCTCTACGGTCGTGCCATGGACGTCGTGGAGATCCTCCCCCAACTGCACCTGCTGCGCTTTCCCGTGGGCCAGGCCTACCTGTGGTCCGACGAGGACGGCCTGACGCTCGTCGACTCCGGGCCCAAGGGCGCGGGCGCCCCGATCGCCGACGCGATCAGGGCCCTGGGGCGCGACCCCGCCGAGCTGCGGCGGATCGTGCTCACCCACTTCCACGAGGACCACATGGGCGGGGCGGGCGAGCTGTCCGGCCCCTGCGGCGCCGAGGTCCTGGTCCACCGTCTGGACGCGCCGGTCGTCCGGGGCGAGGCGCCCGCTCCCCCGCCGGTCCACGAGGACTGGGAGCGCCCCCTGCACGCGGCGGCCCTCGCGCAGCTCCCGCAGGGGGAGCCGGTCCGCCCGCCACGGGTCACCGAGTTGTCGGACACCGATGTCCTCGATTTCGGCGGCGGCGCCCGTGTCGTGCCCGCCCCGGGCCACACCGACGGCAGTATCGCGCTGCACCTGCCGCGCCACGGCGTGCTGTTCACGGGAGACGCGGTCGCCGCCTCGCCGGCGGACGGCACGGTCGTCCTGGGCGTGTTCAATCTCGACCGGGACCGGGCCGTGCGGTCCTTCCGGCGTCTGGCCGCGCTGAACACGGACGTGGCCTGCTTCGGACACGGTGCTCCGGTGACCGAGAGGGCCGGCGAGACGCTGCGGCGCTCGGCGGACGGCTACCGGACGTCCGCCTGACGGACGTCCCGCCGCCCGGGGCGGCGCGGCCCGGCGCGACCGCACCACCGGCACGGGCGTGACGTCCATGGTCCGGGCCGCCGACCGCACCGGCGCCGGCCTCGTCCTGGGCCGCGGCGGTCCGCCCGGGCACGGCCCTTGGAGCTGCGGACAAGAGTGGGCCCCGGCGTGCGGCGCCCGGCACGCGCCCTCGCCGCGTCGCCGGAAGACCCTGACAGCTCCGCCACAAGGACCTTGCGGCGCCTTGCGACCGCACGCACCGGACACCGCCCGCTGACCGGAACCCGCTTGTCTTCGCGGCTCTCAGCCCACCGGCACGCCCGCCTCCAGGTAGACCGCCGCGCCCCGTTCACGGGCCCGCAGGGCCCAGCGCAGCCGTTCGTAGCGGACCGGTGGCAGCAGCCGGGCGGCCTCGCGTTCGGTGACGAAGCGGCAGTCGCGCAGTTCGGGACCGGGCAGCAGCAGCCGGGCGGCCGCCGAGGAGTCGAGCCGCCCGCCGTCGAAGAGGAGGCGCAGTCCGCCGAAGCCGGGGGGCGCGGGGCGTTCCCAGTCCACGACGAGCAGCCGGGGCACCTCCTCCATGTGTATCCCGGTCTCCTCGGCGACCTCGCGCATCCCGGCGCGGGCCGGTGCCTCCCCGGGTTCGACGACGCCGCCGGGGAACTCCCAGCCGGGCTTGTAGGTGGGGTCGACGAGCAGCACCCGGTCCCGCTCGTCGAAGAGGAGCACACCGGAGGCGACGGTCTCGGCGGTGGGTTCGGGCGTCTGTACGATGTCGCAGGCGGGCACGGCGCCGCTGCCGACGGCCTCGGCTATGCGGACGGCCGTCTCGTGGGGGGTGAGCGCGCTGGTGTCGATGAGGTGGGCGTCGGCGGTGAGCCAGGCGGCCAGGGCGGTGCGGTAGGGCTCGATGTGGTCGTAGGCCCACTGGCGTATCCGCAGGTCGCCGTCGGGCAGGCCGGGCGGGACCTCACGGCCCGCTATCCGCTCACGCAGGATCGTTTCCGCCGGGGCGAGGAGCAGATGGCGCACGCCGATGCGGCGGGCGGCGAGGCCTCCGAAGATCTCGTCGCGGTAGTCCTGGCGGAGCAGGGTCATCGGGACGACGAGGGTGCCGCCCAGTTCGGCGAGCATCGCGGCGGCCGTGTCGATCACCAGCCGCCGCCAGATCGGCAGGTCCTGGAAGTCACCGGCCTCGGCGAGGTGTTTGGGCGGCAGGAGGTGGTGCGTGAGAAGGCCGCCGATGATCTCGGGGTCGAAGAGCGTGCTGTTCGGGATCAGGTCGATCAGTTCCCGTGCGGTGGTGGTCTTTCCCGCACCGAACGTGCCGTTGATCCAGACGACGGTCACTGGTCCCCCTCTTCTGTCGGCCCCCTGTGGCTTGCCCGCTCCACCCTGCCACGGAAACCAGCCCCAGATGAGGGCGGCGGCGCACAGGCCGGAACCCCGGTGACGGGCCGTCACCGGGGTTCCGTGGCCGTGCCCGCTCCGGCCGTGCCGCCCGGCCTCAGCCGTTCTGCCCCAGGGCGTCGTCGTCCACGGCGAAGCTGTCGTGGCTGACGAGGTGGTCCACGGCGCCCACGGTGTCCTTCACGCCCAGGTCCCCGAGCGCGTCGTGGCCGGCGGCGTGCGAGGGAGAGACGGCGGCCACGACGAATCCGGTGGCCAGGGAGGCGAGGGCGAGCATGCTGCGCTTCTTCATGCCCTCCTCAACGCCCGAGGGCACCGTTGGTCACGGCCGCGTGCGCCGGGGCCGTGACGGCGTATCGAACAACCGCTGAACAAGCGTGGCGTTCCCTTCCGACACAGTCCGACACGTCCTACCGTAAACGCACACGATGACGCGGACATGAAGTCATCCCATCTTTCGGGAGTTCGGAGGAACGTTCACGATGCGTCAGCCGCACACGCGCACCTCCCGTCGAAGAGTCGTCGGAGTACTCACGGCCTCGCTGCTCACCCTCGGGGGCGCGGCCCCCTCGGTCGCCGTGGCCCAGGAGCACCGGACCGCCTCGCCCGCCCGGGCCGAAGGGCTCGCCCTCACCCCGCCGATGGGCTTCAACAACTGGAACTCCACCCACTGCGGGCCGGAGTTCAACGAGTCCATGGTCGAAGGGATCGCCGATCTGTTCGTCGAGAAGGGCCTGAAGTCCGCCGGGTACCAGTACGTCAACCTGGACGACTGCTGGGCCCTGCCAGCCCGCGACGCGGACGGCAAGCTGGTCCCCGACCCCGTCCGCTTCCCCCGCGGCATCAAAGCGGTCGCGGACTACGTGCACGCCAAGGGCCTCAAGCTGGGCATCTACACCAGCGCGGGCACCAAGACCTGCAGCAGCACCGGCTTCCCGGGCGCGCTCGGTCACGAGTACAGCGACGCCGGGCAGTTCGCCGACTGGGGCGTCGACTACCTGAAGTACGACAACTGCAACAACCAGGGCGTGGACGCGCGGCAGCGCTACCTCACCATGCGCGACGCCCTGACGCAGGCCACCGCGAAGACCGGCCGCCCCATCGTCTACAGCATCTGCGAATGGGGCGACAACAAGCCCTGGGAGTGGGCGGCCGGCGTGGGGCAGCTGTGGCGCACGACCCACGACATCCAGGACAAGTGGTCCTCGATGCTGTCGATCCTGAAGAAGAACCTGCCGCTGGCCCCGTACGCCGGCCCCGGCCACTGGAACGACCCCGACATGCTGGAGGTCGGCAACGGCGGCATGACGGACACCGAGTACCGCACCCACTTCTCCATGTGGTCGGTCATGGCCGCGCCGCTCCTCATCGGCTCCGACCTGCGCAAGGCGTCCCCCGAGACGCTCGGCATCCTGTCCAACCGGGACGTCATCGCCGTGGACCAGGACCCGCTGGGCAAGCAGGGTTCCGTGATCTCCTCTCAGGACGGCCGCTGGGTCGTCGCCAAGGAGATGAAGGACGGCAGCCGCGCGGTGGCCCTGTTCAACGAGACCGGCACCCCGCAGCGCATCGCCACCACCGCCGGGGCCGTCGGCCTGCCGCACGCCGCCGCCTACACCCTGCGCGACCTGTGGCAGCACCGGAACTACAACACGGCGGGCACGATCTCGGCGACGGTGCCCGCCCACGGCACGGTGCTGGTTCGCGTCTCGCCCGACCGGCACTGGAGCCAGAACCCGCCCGCGGTCGAACTCGCCACCGACGGCTCGCCGCTGGTCGTGGCGGGCAGGCCCGCCACGCTGACGAGCACGGTGACCGACCTCGGCCGCACCTCGGCCCGCGACCTCTCCGTGTCGCTGACCGGACCCGAGGGCTGGACGGTGCGGGCCCGTTCCTCCGCCCGCGCCCACGCCCTCCCCACGGGGGGCGCGCTGAGGACGCGGTGGACGGTCACGGCCCCGCAGGGGACGCCGACCGGCTCGTACGACCTGACGCTGCGGGCGGGTTACGGCGCCGCGGGCGCGACGGCCCGCGCCACCGGCACGCTGACCGTCACGGCGTCGGTGGTCGTACCGCCGCCCTCCGGGACGTCGTACCTCGGTGACCTGCCCTGGATGTCGGCCACCAACGGCTACGGCCCCGTGGAGCGCAACACCAGCAACGGGGAGAGCGCCGCGGGCGACGGCCGCCCGATCACCGTCGGCGGGGCCGTGTACGCCAAGGGGCTCGGCACCCACGCGCCGAGCGAGGTCACCTACTACACCGGCAAGGCCTGCACGAAGGTGACCGCGGACGTCGGCGTCGACGACGAGAAGGGCGCCAAGGGCACCGTCTCCTTCGAGATCTGGGCGGACGGCACCAGGGCCGCCTCGACCGGCGTCCTCACCAACGCCATGCCGGCCCAGCCGATCAGCGCCGACGTCACCGGCGCCGAGGTCGTCCGGCTCGTCGTCACCAACGGCGGCGACAACACCGACTCCGACCACGGCGACTGGGCGGACGCCCGGCTGACGTGCTGAGCCGTTGACGCCGTGCACCAGGCGGTGAAGGGGTGGGGCCGGGCGACGCGTCGCCCGGCCCCACCCCTTCGCTCCCGCGCATCCGTACCGGCGGCCGCGGTCAGACTCCGGCCGCGGCGGCGTCCGCCTGTCCGGTGAGCGCCGCCGCCGCGGCCCCCACCAGCCCCGCGTCCGTGCCCGTCTGCGCCGGGACGACCGTCAGGCGCCGGACGAAGGAGAGCGTGGCGTAGTCGGTCAGGGCCCGGCGCAGCGGGTCGAACAGCACGTCCCCCGCCTTGCCCACTCCCCCGCCGATCACCGCGATGTCGATCTCCACCAGGGTCGCCGTCGCCGCGATGCCCGCCGCCAGGGCCCGGGCGGCGCGCTCGAAGGAGGCCACGGCGACCGGGTCGCCCGCGCGGGCCGCGGCGGCCACCGCGGCGGCCGTGTCGTCCCCGTCGGGCCCCGGACGCCAGCCGTTCTCCAGCGCGCGGCGGGCGATGTTCGGGCCGCTGGCGATGCGCTCCACGCACCCGCGCGACCCGCACGGGCAGAGGTCACCGTCCAGATCGACGCTGATGTGACCGATGTGGCCGGCGTTGCCCGTCGGACCCGGGTGCACCCGGCCGCCGAGGACGAGACCGCCGCCCACTCCGGTGGAGACCACCATGCACAGCGCGTTGTCGTGCCCGCGGGCCGCGCCCTGCCAGTGCTCCGCGGCCGTGACGGCCACGCCGTCCCCGATCAGTTCCACGGGCAGCCCGCCGGCCGCGGCCCGCGCCCGCTCCACCAGCGGGTAGCCGCGCCAGCCCGGTACGTTGACCGGGCTGACCGTGCCGGCGGACGCGTCCACCGGGCCCGCGCTGCCGATGCCCAGCGCCGTGGCCCTGCCCCACAGCTCCGACGCGCTCAGCTCGCCGAGCACGTCCTCCACGGCCCGCATGACGGTGTCGCCGTCTTCCCGCGCGGGCGTGGCGCGCTGGGCGCGCACCAGGATGCTGCCGTGGCCGTCCACCAGCGCGCCGGCGATCTTGGTGCCGCCGATGTCGAGCGCGGCCACGAGGTCGGTGTGCATCAGAGTCAGATCTCCCCGTCAACCATGAAAGAGCCAAGAGGTGGGCGCAGACCGGTCGCGCGATGGGAGTGCGGACCGAGTATGCGATGGACAGTCTCTCGCGGGTATGACAACGTTGTCCAGGCTCTATGCTCGACGCCACATCCTCTTACGCACCCAGGGGCCGCCACACCCCCGTTGGACGACAGGACAGGACGCCGCATCGTGCCAGAGACCGCCCGCCGAGAAGACCGCCCCGCCGACCGTGCCACGGACCGCGCGTCCGGGACACGGTACGGCAATCGTCCGACGATGAAGGACGTGGCGGCCCGGGCCGGCGTGGGCCTCAAGACCGTCTCACGCGTCGTCAACGGCGAGCCCGGCGTCACCTCGGACACCGAGCGGCGCGTCCAGGAGGCCATCGACGCGCTGGGTTTCCGCCGCAACGACAGCGCACGGGTGCTGCGCAAGGGGCGCACGGCGAGCATCGGGCTCGTCCTGGAGGACCTCGCCGACCCGTTCTACGGTCCGCTCAGCCGCGCCGTGGAGGAGGTGGCCCGGGCGCACGGGGCCCTGCTGATCAACGGTTCCAGCGCGGAGGACCCGGACCGTGAGCAGGAGCTGGCCCTGGCGCTGTGCGCGCGGCGGGTGGACGGGCTGGTCATCATCCCGGCCGGCGACGACCACCGGTACCTGGAACCGGAGATCAGGGCGGGCGTGGCGACGGTGTTCGTGGACCGCCCGGCCGGGCGGATCGACGCGGACGTCGTCCTCTCGGACAACTTCGGCGGCGCCCGCGACGGCGTCGCCCACCTGATCGCCCACGGCCACCGCCGGATCGGTTTCATCGGCGACATGCCCCGCATCCACACCGCGGCCGAACGCCTGCGCGGTTACCGGGCGGCGATGGAGGACGCCGGCATAACCGTCCAGGACTCCTGGATGTCGCTGGGCGTCACCGATCCGGAGCGGGTGCGCCGGGCGGCCGAGGAGATGCTGTCCGGGCCGGACCCGGTCACCGCGGTCTTCACGGGCAACAACCGGGTGACGGTCACCGTGATCCGTGTCCTGGCCGGGCTGTCCCGGCCGGTCGCGCTCGTCGGCTTCGACGACATCGAACTCGCCGACCTGCTGCAGCCGGGCGTCACCGTGGTCGCCCAGGACGCGGCAGCCCTCGGGCGCACCGCGGCCGAACGGCTCTTCCGCCAGCTGGAGGGCACCCAGCTGGCCCCGGAACGCATCGAGTTGCCGACCCGGCTCGTCCAGCGCGGTTCGGGCGAACTGCCGCCTTCGCCCTGACGCTTCCACCCGGCCCCGGCCGGGCGAAGCCGGAAGGCGGAACCGGCCGGGCGAAGCCGACAAGGCGGGACCGACCGGCCCCTGCCGTCCGGCCGGCACCCGCGGGGTCCGACCGCACGACCGGCGCCACGGGACGACGCACCTGTCCGTCCGTCCGCGCTCCGGCAGGTCCGCAGGACGCCGGAGCGGCAGAGCGGCGGACAACCCGGCCGGCGGGGGGCGGTCGGCCACCCCCACCGCCGGGCTCCGCCCGCCGCGGCGGCGATGCCTGATCCGGGGTTACTGCGCGGACGCCGTGAGGTCGCCGCGGCGGGGGGCGGCGAAGCCCTCCAGATCGGCCCGGGTCAGGCCCGTGAGACGGGCGACCTCGGCGATGTCCAGGGCGCCGCAGTCCAGGCCGCGCAGCAGGTAGCCGCTGAGCGCCTTGGCCGTGGCGGGCTCGTCCATGACGTCGCCGCCGGCCCGGTTGGCGTAGCGGGCGAGGCGGCCCGCCGCCTGCTCGAAGCCCTCGCGGTAGAAGGCGAACACGGCCGCGTACCGGGTGGGGATGTGCGCCGGGTGCATGTCCCAGCCCTGGTAGTAGGCGCGGGCCAGGGCGCGGCGGGTCAGGCCGTAGTGCAGGCGCCAGGCGTCGTGGACCTTCTCGGTGGGGCCGACCGGCAGGACGTTCGTGGATCCGTCCGAGACCCGGACGCCGGTGCCGGCCGCGGCGACCTGCATGACGGCCTTGGCGTGGTCGGCGGCGGGATGGTCGCTGGCCTGGTAGGCGGCGGAGACGCCCAGGCAGGCGCTGTAGTCGAAGGTGCCGTAGTGCAGGCCGGTGGCGCGGCCCTCGGCGGCCCCGATCATCCGGGCGACGGCGGCGGTGCCGTCCGCGGCGAGGATGGACTGGCTGGTCTCGATCTGGATCTCGAAGCCGAGCCGCCCGGGCTCCAGCCCGTGGGCCTTCTCGAAGGCCTCCAGCAGCCGCGCCATCGCGGTGACCTGCTCGGGGTACGTCACCTTCGGCAGGGTCAGGACCAGTCCGTCGGGCAGTCCGCCGGCCCGCATCAGACCGCTGAGGAAGACGTCGAGGGTGCGGATGCCCCGGTCGCGTACCGGTGCCTCCATGCACTTCATGCGGATGCCCATGTACGGCGCGGCCGTGCCCTCGGCGTACGCCTCGGCCACCAGCCGGGCGGCCCGGGCGGCGGTCTCGTCCTCCTCGGCGTCGGGGCGCGGACCGTAGCCGTCCTCGAAGTCGATGCGGAGGTCTTCGATCGGTTCGCGTTCCAGCTTCGCGCGGACGCGGGAGTAGACCGGCTCGGCGAGTTCGTCGCCGAGGCCGAGGACCGCGGCGAAGGACGCGGCGTCGGGGGCGTGCTCGTCGAGGGCGGCGAGCGCCCGGTCGCCCCAGGAGCGGATGGTGTCGGCGGCGAAGGCGTCACCGGGGACGTACACCGTGTGGACGGGCTGGCGGGTGCCGGGATCGCCCGGGTAGCAGCGCTCCAGCTCGGCGTCGACCGGCGCGAGGGAGGCGCTGATCTCCTCGCTGACGGCGCCCGCAAGGCTCGTCGCCACCGTCTCCTGCTGGCCCTGACCCATTCCACACCCTCCAGTTTTCCGTTGTGCGGAATCAATAATCCGCAGTACGAAGCTATCCGTGGAGCTTCCCGGCGGTCAACACCTGTCCGCAGCCTGGGCCATCGGCCCGGCCCGGACAAGCCGAGGCCCCCGTGACCGGTGCGGTCACGGGGGCCTGGCCCGGGCGGCCCCGGGAAGGGGGCCGCAGGATCAGCCCTTGCGGGTCTTGATCTCCTCGGTGAGCTGCGGGACGACCTCGAAGAGGTCGCCGACGACGCCGTAGTCGACGAGGTCGAAGATCGGCGCCTCGGGGTCCTTGTTGACCGCGACGATGGTCTTCGAAGTCTGCATGCCGGCCCGGTGCTGGATCGCGCCGGAGATGCCGTTGGCGATGTAGAGCTGCGGCGAGACGGACTTGCCGGTCTGGCCGACCTGGTTGGTGTGCGGGTACCAGCCGGCGTCGACGGCGGCACGGGAGGCACCGACGGCCGCGCCGAGCGAGTCGGCGAGCGCCTCGATGATCCCGAAGTTCTCCGCGCCGTTGACGCCGCGTCCGCCGGAGACCACGATCGCGGCCTCGGTCAGCTCCGGACGGCCCGTCGACTCACGCGCCGTGCGGCCGGTGATCCTGGTGCCGGTGGCCAGGCCGGAGAACGTCACGTCCAGGGCCTCGACCGCACCGGCGGCCGGAGCGGCCTCCACGGCGGCGCTGTTGGGCTTGACCGTGATGACCGGCGTGCCCTTGGAGACGCGGGACTTGGTGGTGAAGGAGGCGGCGAACACCGACTGGGTGGCCACCGGGCCCTCCGCGCCGGCCTCCAGGTCGACGGCGTCGGTGATGATGCCCGACCCGATGCGCAGCGCCAGACGGGCGGCGATCTCCTTGCCCTCCGCGGAGGAGGGGACCAGGACCGCGGCCGGGGACACGGCCTCGACGGCGGCCTGCAGCGCGTCCACCTTCGGCACCACCAGGTACTCGCCGTACTCGGCGGCCTCGTGGGTCAGGACCTTCACGGCGCCGTGCTCGGCGAGGGCGGCGGCGGTGCCGGAGGCGCCGGCACCCAGCGCGACGGCGACGGGCTCGCCGATGCGGCGGGCCAGGGTCAGCAGCTCCAGGGTGGGCTTGCGGACGGCACCGTCCACGTGGTCGACGTAGACGAGGACTTCAGCCATGGGACTTCTTCTCTCCTGCTTGCGACGGATGAGGGAGGGGACAGCGGACGGGGCTCAGATGAACTTCTGGCCCGCGAGGAACTCGGCGAGCTGCTTGCCGCCCTCGCCCTCGTCCTTGACGATCGTGCCCGCGGTCCGCGCGGGACGCTCCGCCGCCGACTCCACCACCGTGTACGCGCCCGCCAGGCCGACCTCGTCGGCCTCGATGTCCAGGTCCGACAGGTCCCAGGACTCCACCGGCTTCTTCTTCGCCGCCATGATCCCCTTGAAGGAGGGGTAACGCGCCTCGCCGGACTGGTCGGTCACCGAGACGACCGCCGGCAGCGACGCCTGGAGCTGCTCCGAAGCGGTGTCACCGTCGCGGCGGCCCGTGACCACCCCGTCCTCGACCGAGACCTCGGACAGCAGCGTCACCTGCGGGACCCCGAGCCGCTCGGCCAGCAGCGCCGGCACCACGCCCATCGTGCCGTCGGTGGACGCCATGCCGGAGATCACCAGGTCGTAGCCGGCCTTCTCGACCGCCTTGGCCAGCACCAGCGAGGTGCCGATCGCGTCCGTGCCGTGCACGTCGTCGTCCTCGACGTGGATCGCCTTGTCCGCGCCCATCGAGAGCGCCTTGCGCAGCGCGTCCTTCGCGTCCTCCGGGCCCACCGTCAGCACGGTCACCTCGGCGTCGTCCGCGTTCTCCGCGATCTGCAGGGCCTGCTCCACGGCGTACTCGTCCAGTTCGGAGAGCAGACCGTCCACGTCGTCCCGGTCGACGGTCAGGTCATCGGCGAAGTGCCGGTCGCCAGTGGCGTCGGGCACGTACTTCACAGTGACAACGATCCTCAAGCTCACGCCGGCTCTCCTACTGCATCGTCATTTCTGGGCTGCCTTCTTGCAGGCAGCATAGGCGCCTGAAGCGGCCGATCCCGGTCGGGGCGACCCCGCGCTCCGAGCGAGATATTACTCGCCAGTACACCCAGTTCCTTCCCGCTAAGCAAGCGCTTTGAACTGTGACCTTCGCAACGCAGCGTAACCGGAACTCGACCGTTCCGCGGACGGGCGCCGGGGCGGCCGGGGACCGCCCGCTCAGTCCCGCAGGGCGCTGAAGCGGCCCTGGTGGTAGAGGAGCGGGCGGCCGGTGCCGGGGCAGTCGCCGAGGACGACCTCGGCGATCACGATGCGGTGATCGCCCGCCGGGACCCGTCCCACGACCCGGCAGACCAGCCACGCGAGGACACCGTCGAGCACCGGGACCCCCTGCGGCCCGTCCCGCCAGGCGGTGGGCTCCCCGAAGCGGTCGGCGCCGCTGCGGGCGAACGTGGCGGCCAGTTCCTGCTGGTGCTCACCGAGTATGTGCACGCCGAGGTGCTCGGTGCCGGACACGACCGGCCAGCTGGAGGCGCCGGTCCCGATCCCGAAGGAGATCATCGGCGGCTCGGCGGACACGGAGGTCAGGGAGGTGGCGGTGAAGCCGACCGGCCCCCGCGCACCGCGCGCGGTGATCACCGCCACGCCCGCCGCGTGCCGCCGGAAGGCGGAGCGCAGCAGTTCGGGGGAGGCAGGCCGGGTGGTGCCGGGAGTGACGAGGTCGGACGGGACCGTCATGGAGTTGTCCTTCTGCTGGTGGGACGCGCGGGAACCGTGGCTGTTCAACAGCCCGGACAGCGCGCTCTCACGCCGCGGGCCGGGAGCGCCGCCCCCTGGCGCCGGCCGGGAAGAAGGAGTTCTCTAGGCATACGGTCAGGCTGACGATAGGTGGCGGGTGCAGTCAAGTACGTACCACATGGGACCTGAATCACCCTCGTGCGCACGGGACTCACCACGCATCCCCGAGGGCCGCGACGACGTCCGCCGTACGGGGCTGCCCGGTGGCGCGCCGCACGATGCGTCCCTCCGCGTCGAGGACCAGCACGGTGGGGGTCTTCCGCACGTCCAGCTCGCGGACGAGCGCCAGGCGGTCCTCGGCGTCGATCTCGATGTGGGCGACGCCCGGGACCATGCGGGCCACCTCGCCGAGAACCCTGCGGGTCGCCCGGCAGGGTGCGCAGAAGGCGGTGGAGAACTGCACCAGCGTGGCGCGGTCGCCCAGTTCCCGCCCCAACTCGGCCGCGCCCAGCCGCTTGTCGCTCTCCTGTCCGCGCACGCGTACCCTCCCGTTCCGCCGTCCCTCGCCGTCATCCTGCTCCGCTCCGCTTCAGCGCGCGCGGGCCCGCGGAGATTCCCGGCCGGCGGCGGGGGCGCCCCGGACGGCCGATCGACGTGACGAGGATCTCGCCGGTGACGGGCACGTGGACTGGCTCCCCGGCCGTTCTTGGGGCACGATCTGCGGCATGCCGTAAACCTACGGCTGCGTAACTTCCGCCGGGAGTCCCCCGTCCCTGGCAGACAGAAGGGTCCGCCCCGCCCATGGCCGAGCTTGTCTACCGTCCCGTCATCGGTTTCGCCCGCACCATGTTCAAGGTGTGGGACCTCAAGATCGACTGCCGGGGTTCGGAGAACGTACCGCGTCAGGGCGGCGCCGTGCTGGTGAGCAATCACATCAGCTATCTGGACTTCATCTTCAACGGCCTGGCGGCCCTGCCGCAGAAGCGCCTGGTCCGTTTCATGGCCAAGGAGTCGGTGTTCCGGCACCGGATCTCGGGTCCGCTGATGCGCGGCATGAAGCACATCCCGGTCGACCGCGCCCAGGGCGAGGCGGCCTACGCGCACGCGCTGGACTCGCTGCGCTCGGGAGAGGTGATCGGGGTCTTCCCCGAGGCCACCATCTCGGAGTCCTTCACCCTCAAGAGCTTCAAGTCGGGTGCCGCGCGGCTGGCCCAGGAGGCGGGGGTGCCGCTGATCCCGATGGCGGTGTGGGGCACGCAGCGGCTGTGGACCAAGGGGCACCCGCGCAACTTCAGGCGCAGCCACACCCCCGTCACGGTCCGCGTCGGCGAGGCGGTCGAAGCCCCGCGCGACCAGTACGCGGGGGCCATCACCCGCCGGCTGCGCGAGCGCGTCCAGGAACTGCTGGAGGCCGCCCAGCGTGCCTATCCGGTGCGTCCGAGGGACCCCGAGGACACCTGGTGGATGCCGGCACACCTGGGCGGCACGGCTCCCACTCCGGAGCAACTGCGGACGGCGGCCGCGCTCTGACGCCTGATCAGTGGTGCCCCGGCCACGGCGCGCTCTAAACTGACGGTCCGCCGGGTCACCGCGGACTTCGCGCGCGCGGCCGGTCACGGCCGGCGCGTACAAGGGGACGGGGGATGTCCATGGTCTCACTCGCCGTCATGTTCGGTCTGCTCGCCGCAATCGTGGTGGGTCTGATCGTCGTGCTGCTGCGCCGCCGCAACGGTTCCACCAAGAACGCGGATGGTCTGCTCATCGAGCAGGCCAGCCGGATCCAGGCCCGGCGGGACCGCTCCTCCTACAGCACACTGGCGATGCACAACACCACGCCGACCATGAGCGACCAGTACCGCCGCCCCTGAGAGTTCCGGACGAAAGGGAAGTCCGACGGGTCGGCCACCCTTTTGGTTCGCAGCTCCGAGACTCAGGACGCGGAGCGCGGTTCCCCCACGGTGATCCGTGCGCCCGGGCTGAACTTCTCCAGCAGTTCGGCGAGTTCACCGGCGGCGCGGACGACGTCGGCCACGGGCATCGGGGCCAGGCTCTCCAGCAGGAAGACGCCGGAGGCCGTCCGCTCGGTGAGACGGGTACGCGGGCCCTGGCGCCAGTTCCAGCGGCGGCAGGTGACCCCGGCCTCGTCGCGCCACACAACCTCGCCGGCGTCGGGGTGCTCGACGACCTCCTCACCGCCCGCCACGGTCACGAACTCCTCCTCGCCACCGGCCCGCACCAGGCTCATGCCGCCCTGGATCCGGTCGAGGTCCTCGCCCCCGACGGGGATCAGGTGGGCGACGCTGACGGCGTTGTAGATGTCGACGAGGACGTTGATGCGGGGCAGCCCGGCGTCGGACAGGGCACGCCTGGCCAGCGCCTCGGCCGAGTTCCGGGTGCGCGACGGCTTGGATCCGAACGCCGTGTACGTCTCGCGCCAGGCGGCCATGTGCGGGTCCTCGTGCGGTGCGCGCCCGTCCAGGCGCAGGGCGAGGCGGCGGGCCGCGTCGTCGAGGAGCGCGGCGCCGGCCTCCGTGCTGGGGCCGTTGACCAGGCCGTGCGCCTCGACGGCCACGTGGGTGAAGCCGGGCGCGAGGGCGCGCACCTCGTCGGACACGGTGAGTGTGAGCGTCATGGTCTCTCCGCCTCGTACGTCACAGTTCGCTGGGGAGCGCTGCGGACAGCGCGGCCCGGTCGGGGGCGGCCTGGAGCGCACTCAGCACGACCGGATGAGGTTCAGCGTACAGTACCGGGTAGTCCATCTCATTCGACTTCTGGTCCGGTACGTAGGCCAGCCGCTCCCCTGCCAGCGAGAACTGCGCGTCGACACCGGGCCTGTTGCCGCGCGGGTCCTGGCGGTGCCAGGCGCCGCGGAACCGGACGGCGACGAGTCCGTGCAGGGCGTGGCCGGCGCCGTCGTCCCGGGCGAGCCTCTGATAGCACAGCGCCGCGGGGATGTCCTCGGCGCGCAGCAGGGCGGCGAGGGCGTGTGCCTTGGCGTGGCAGATGCCGGTGCGCAGCCGCAGGACGTCGGAGGCCCGCCAGGTGACGCGCGGGTCGCCCGAGTCCTGCGAGTGCGGGATGGTGTCGCGCACGAACTCGTACGCGGACCGCGCATAGGCATACGAGTCGGCCACGCCCTCGGCGAGCCGGGCGGCGACCTCGCGGACCACCGGGTGATCGTGGTCGATCGCCTCGCCGGCGGCCAGATAGGCGGACAGGTCAGCGGTGTGCTGGATCAGCTCCATGGCCGCAGAGCATAGGAATGCGATCATTCAGCAGTCAATGACTTTCCGAGTGATCGCATAACTATGCATAGTTGGGAGGTGCACCGCCTCGCTCTAGTGCCGCGCCATCTCCTCCTTGAGCGCCGCCACGAACGTGTCCACGTCGTCCTCCGTGGTGTCGTACGAGCACATCCAGCGCACGACCCCTGCGGATTCGTCCCAGAAGTAGAAGCGGAAGCGCTTCTGCAGCCGCTCGCTCACCGCGTGCGGCAGCTTGGCGAAGACGCCGTTGGCCTGGACGGGGTAGCAGATCTCCACTCCGTGCACGGCCCGTACGCCCTCGGCGAGCCGCTGCGCCATCTCGTTGGCGTGCCGGGCGTTGCGCAGCCACAGGTCCTTGGCGAGCAGGGCCTCCAGCTGCACCGAGACGAAGCGCATCTTGGAGGCGAGCTGCATGCTCATCTTGCGGATGTGCTTCATCTGGCGGACGGCATCCCGGTCGAGGACGACGACCGCCTCACCGAACATGGCGCCGTTCTTCGTCCCGCCCAGGGAGAGGATGTCGACGCCGACGGCGTTGGTGAAGGTCCGCATGGGGACGTCCAGGGAGGCGGCGGCGTTGGCTATCCGGGACCCGTCCAGGTGCACCCTCATGCCGTGGGCGTGGGCGTGCTCGCAGATCGCCCGGATCTCCTCGGGCGTGTAGAGCGTGCCCAGCTCCGTGCTCTGGGTGATCGAGACGACCTGCGGCATCGCGCGGTGCTCGTCCTCCCAGCCGAACGCCTGCCGGTCGATCAGCTCGGGGGTGAGCTTGCCGTCCGGGGTGGGCACGGTGTGCAGCTTCAGGCCGCCCATGCGTTCGGGGGCGCCGCCCTCGTCGACGTTGATGTGCGCGCTCTCCGCGCAGATCACCGCGCCCCAGCGGTCGGTGACGGCCTGCAGTGCGACGACGTTGGCTCCGGTGCCGTTGAACACCGGGAACGCCTCGGCGCTCGCGCCGAAGTGGCTGCGGACGATGCGCTGGAGGTGGTCGGTGTACTCGTCCTCGCCGTAGGACACCTGGTGCCCGCCGTTGGCCAGGGCCAGGGCGGCGAGCACCTCGGGGTGCACGCCGGCGTAGTTGTCGCTGGCGAAGCCGCGGACCTCGGGGTCGTGACGGCGGCGCGCGTCGGTCTTGGCAGGGTTCACGGCTGCTCGGTCAGCCACAGACGTTTTCCGTTCACTTCCGCGGCGGGCTTGCTCCAGACGCCGGTGATGGCCTCGGCGAGGTCCTTGACGTCCGTGAAGCCCGCGAACTTCGCGTTGGGACGCTCGGCGCGCATCGCGTCGTGCACCAACGCCTTCACCACCAGGATCGCAGCCGCCGACGTCGGTCCCTCGGCGCCCTCCGCCTTCCCGGCCTTGCGGAAGTAGTCCGCCATGGCCAGCGTCCAGGCCTCGGCGGCGGCCTTGGCGGCGGAGTAGGCGGCGTTGCCCGCCGTGGGCTTGCTGGCACCCGAGGCGCTGATCAGCACGTACCGGCCGCGCTCGCTGCGCTGGAGCGCCTCGTGGAAGGCCAGGGAGGTGTGCTGCACGGTCTTGACGAGCAGCAGCTCCAGGAAGTCCCAGTCGTCCAGGCTGGTCTTGGTGAAGGTCTCGCTGCCGCGCCAGCCGCCCACGAGGTGGACCAGACCGTCGACGCGCCCGAAGTCCTTCTCGACGTGCGCCGCCCAGTCCCGGGTGGACTGGAGGTCGAGCAGGTCGACGGTGTCGCCGGTGACGCTCGCGCCGCCCGACGCGTAGCGGGCGGCGTCCACGGCCTCGGACAGCCGCTGCGGGTCGTTGTCCGCCCCGACGACGGTCGCGCCAGCCTCGGCGAGCCTGAGCAGTGTCGCCCGGCCGGCGGGTCCGCCCGCGCCGGCCACCGCGATCACCGCACCGCTGAGTGCCCCGTTGCCCGCCATCTTCTTCGCCTCCGTAGGAGCAGTGTTCCGGACGCGGTCGCTCATGCGGCGACCCGCTCGGCGCTGTCGGCCGTGATGCCCTTGGTGGAGGCGATCACGTTCTTCAGCTTCTTGGACAGTGCCTCGTAGAACATGCTGAGCGGAAACTCGTCCGGAAGCACGTCATCGACGAGCTTGCGCGGCGGCCGGGTCAGGTCCAGGGCGTCGGGGCCCTTGGCCCACCTGGAGGCCGGGTGCGGGGCGAGGTAGGCGGCGACCAGCTCGTACCCGGCGAACCAGTGCACCAGTTTCGGGCGGTCGATGCCGTCGCGGTACAGCTTCTCGATCTCGGCGCACAGCTGGTTGGTGACCTGCGGGGCGCGCTCCCAGTCGATGGAGAGCTTGTTGTCGGTCCAGCGCACCACGTCGTGCTTGTGCAGGTACGCGAAGAGCAGCTGGCCGCCCAGGCCGTCGTAGTTGCGCACGCGCTCGCCGGTGACAGGGAAGCGGAACATGCGGTCGAAGAGGACCGCGTACTGCACGTCACGGGCCTGCGGGACGCCGTCGGCCTCCAGCTTCACGGCCTCCTTGAAGGCGGTGAGGTCGCAGCGCAGTTCCTCCAGGCCGTACATCCAGAACGGCTGGCGCTGCTTGATCATGAAGGGGTCGAACGGCAGGTCGCCGTGGCTGTGGGTGCGGTCGTGGACCATGTCCCACAGGACGAACGCCTCCTCGCAGCGCTTCTGGTCGTCGACCATGGCGGCGATGTCGTCGGGCAGCTCCAGGCCCAGGAGGCCGACGGCCGCGGCGGTCACCCGGCGGAAGCGGGCGGCCTCGCGGTCGCAGAAGATGCCGCCCCAGGAGAATCGTTCCGGCGCCTCACGCACGGCGATGGTCTCGGGGAAGAGCACGGCGGAGTTGGTGTCGTAGCCCGCCGTGAAGTCCTCGAAGGTGATGCCGCAGAAGAGCGGATTGTCGTAGCGGGTGCGCTCCAGCTCGGCCAGCCAGTCCGGCCAGACCATGCGCAGCACGACCGCCTCCAGGTTGCGGTCCGGGTTGCCGTTCTGCGTGTACATCGGGAAGACGACCAGGTGCTGGAGGCCGTCCGCGCGGTGGGCCGCGGGCTGGAAGGCGAGCAGCGAGTCCAGGAAGTCCGGCACCTGGAAGCCGCCGTCGGCCCAGCGGCGCAGGTCCGCCACGAGCGCGCGGTGGTAGGCGGCGTCGTGCGGCAGCAGCGGGGACAGTTCCTCGACGGCGCCGGTCACGCGGCGCACGGCGGCTTCGGCGTCCTCGCGGGCGGGCGCGCCCTCGCGGTCGAAGTCGATGGAGCCGTCCTTCGACTGCCATGGCCGGATCTGCTCCACGGCATCCTTGAGCACGGGCCAGGCCGGGTGCTCGACCACCCTGCTCACCGGAGGGACATGTCCCTCCGCACCCACCTGCACAAGAATTTCCGTCATGACCCATCCTCCACGGGAGAAGCTCGCGTAAGAAGACCGTATACATATGAGCTTTCTTCCAGCAAGGGCGCCCCCCGGAAAATATCCTGCCGACGCTCACCTTCACCGGTCATTTTCCTGTCCGACACCCGTATGGCGGCGACTACCCCCAGGCCGGTCGGGTGATGCGTCCCCGGGGGCCGCGGGGGCGGTTTCCGGCCTCACGGGCGGGCCGGCTCGGCGGCGCCCCCCGTTCGGCCCGCTCCGCCGGCCCGCCCGGTCAACGTCCCGAGGACTCGCCCACGCAGGGGTGACCGCCCGGGCGGATGCGGCCCCGCCGTGGCCCGGCCGTCACCCCACTGCCCCGTGTACGCAGGGGTGCATCGCGACTGCGGACCGTTAGGCTGCGGCACTGCCGCGTGGACGACGAGGTCCCGGTCCGCGGGCGAGCCGAGCCGCCGTCGACGGAAGCGAGTTGAACCTTGAACTTCCTTACCATCGGTCACCGCGGGGTCATGGGTGTGGAGCCCGAGAACACCCTCCGTTCGTTCGTCGCCGCCCAGCAGGCCGGCCTCGACGCCATCGAACTCGACCTGCACCTGAGCAAGGACGGCGCGCTCGTCGTCATGCACGACCCCGAAGTGGACCGCACGACCGACGGCAGCGGCCCGATCGCGGACAAGACCCTCGCGGAACTGCGGGCGCTCGACGCGGGCCTCGGCGAGCGGGTCCCGGTCTTCGAGGAGGTGCTCGACGCCGTCCACACGCCCCTGCAGGCCGAGATCAAGGACGTGGCGGCGGCGAAGGCGCTCGCCGAGGTGATGCGCCGCCGCGACCTCGTGGGCCGCGTCGAGGTGCTGTCCTTCCACGACGAGGCGATCGCCGAGATCGCCCGGCTGGTCCCCGGCGCGCGCACCGCGCTGGTCGCCGAGCGCTACGGCACCGAGGTCGTCGAGCGCGCCATCGCGGCCGGCGCGGGCACCCTCGTGCTCGACATCCGCAGACTCACCCTGGAGATCGTCGAGCACGCGCGCGCGGCAAACCTGCGGATCATCGGCTGGGTGGTGAACACCCTGGACCACCTGCGGCTGGTCCGCGCCCTGGAACTGGACGGCGCCACCACCGACTACCCGGAGATCAAGCGCACCGGCCGCTTCACCGCGTAGCGCGCGGCCCGCGCGAGGTTCACTCCCCCTGCGCGAGCGGCTTGACGAGCAGCTCGAACTCCAGGTCGTCGCGCTGCGGAACGCCGAAGCGCTCGTCGCCGTACGGGAAGGGGCTCATCCGCCCCGTACGGCGGTAACCGCGCCGCTCGTACCAGGCGATCAGATCCTCGCGCACGGAGATCACCGTCATGTGCATCTCCGTGACGCCCCAGGTCGCGCGGGCCTGCCGCTCCGCCTCGGCGATGATCACCTTGCCGAGACCGGCGCCCTGCAGGGCGGGGCTGACCGCGAACATGCCGAAGTAGGCGTGGTCACCGCGGTGCTCGAGCTGGCAGCAGGCGACCACGCGGCCCTCCCGCTCGACGGCCAGCAGCCTGCTGTCGGGGGACTTGATCACGGCCAGCACGCCCTCCGGGTCGGTGCGCTGCCCGTGCAGGATGTCCGCCTCGGTGGTCCACCCGGCCCGGCTGGCGTCGCCGCGGTACGCCGACTCGATCAGCGCCACCAGCGTGTCGACGTCGGCATCGGTGGCGTCGCGGAAGACCGGTGCGGTGGCGGCGGTGTCCATGGAGTGTGCCTCTCGGGTCTTGTCTCGTGCGCGGCGGGGCAGGCACGAGGGTAACCCCGCCGGACAGGGCCGGGGTCCCCCGCTCGGACAGGGCGGGGCCTGCGCACGGGACCCCCGGTGCCGGGCACGGTGACGGGGCCGAGGGGGCACGGTGAAGGGCGCCTCCCCCGCCGTTGGGCCTCGGGGAGTCCGGGGGACGGTGACGGGGGCCGCGAGCCCGGCACGGTCCGAACGGATCCGAACGCGAGGCCCTAAGCTCCGGGCATGGTGCACGTACTCAGCAGCCGGACGCTGATCCGGCCCACTGATCCCGAGCGCTCCCGCGTCTTCTACGGCGAGCGGCTGCGGCTGCCCGTCTACCGCGAGTTCGGCACGGGCCCCGAACGCGGCACGGTCTACTTCCTCGGAGGCGGCTTCCTGGAGCTGTCGGGCCGCTCCGCGACACCGCCCTCCCCCGGGATCCGGCTGTGGCTCCAGGTCGAGGACCTGGCCGCTGCCCACGACGAGCTGCGGGCCGCCGGGGTCGAGATCGTCCGGCCGCCGGTGCGTGAGCCCTGGGGGCTGATCGAGATGTGGATCGCCGATCCGGACGGCATCCCCCTCGTGCTCGTCGAGGTGCCCGCCGAGCACCCGCTGCGCCACCGGCCGGGCATCTGACGCGTTCCCGGCCGTACGAGTCCCGCTGGCCACCGTCGGTGACCGGGGATAGCGTTCTGGTGGTGGGGGCCGAGCCTTCCCGGAGGAGTGTCATGGAGTTCGACAAGCCGGTGATCGGCGGCCCCTGCTGGGCGGAGCTGGGGACCAGCGACCTGGCGGCGGCCAAGCGGTTCTACGGCGAGGTGTTCGGCTGGCACTGCGACGAGCCGGACGCCCGGCCGGAGCTGCGCGGCTACACCGTCGTGCGCCTGGGGGACGCGGCGGTGGCCGGGCTCGGCCCGCTGTACCGGCCGACCCAGCCGGTCGCCTGGAACGTCTCGTTCGCCGTCGCCGACGCCGACGCGGCCACCAACCGGGTGGCGCAGGCCGGCGGGACGGTGATCCGGGGCCCCATGGACATCTTCGACGAAGGCCGCCGGACGGTGGCGCTCGACCCGTCCGGCGCGGCCTTCCAGATCTGGCAGGCCAAGGACTTCGCCGGGGCCGGGGTGTTCAACCGGCCCGGATCACTGGGCTGGGTCGAGCTGGCGACCAGGGACGTCAAACGGGCCCGGGACTTCTACACCACGGTGTTCGGCTGGAGCGTCAACGCCTCGGAGTGGTACACGCAGTGGGGCATGCACGGCATGGACTTCGGCGGCGTCACCGCGCTGCACGAGCGCTTCCCGGCCGATGTGCCGCCGCACTGGCTGCCCTACTTCGCGGTCGAGGACGTCGACGGGACCGCGGAGGTGGCCACGGGGGCCGGAGCCAGGACCCTCCAGGAACCCGTCAGCGTCGCGCACGGGCCGCGCATCGCGGTGCTGCGCGACCCGCAGGGCGCGGCCTTCGGCGTCTACCAGGCCGGCGACGAGGACTGACGACAAGGACCGCCGGCCGCCGGGCCGCCGGGCCGCGGTCCCCGCGCCCTCAGACCCCGGGGACGCCGGGGCGGCCCTCCAGGCGGGTGAGCAGCTCGCCCAGCAGCTCGGCCAGCTCGCCGCGCCCGTCCCCGTCCAGGGCGCCGAGCACGGTCCGTTCGTACGCCAGCTGGTCCGGCAGCAGACCGTCGACGAGGTCCCGGCCCGCGTCCGTGAGGCGCAGATGGGCGACGCGGCGGTCCCGGGTGTCGCCGCGCCGCTCCACCAGGCCGCGTTCGGTGAGTTGTTTGAGCCGCTTGGTGACGGCGGCGCCCGAGGAGAAGGTCTCACGGGCCAGCTCGCTCGGCGTCAGTTCGTGTCCGGTCCGCCGCAGCGCGCCGAGCAGGTCGAACTCCGGCCTGCTGAGCCCCGCCCGGCGCAGCGGCGCGTCCTCCGCCTGCTGGAGGAGGGCGGCACAGCGGTTGATCCGGCCGATGATCTCCATCGGCGCCGTGTCCAGGTCGGGGTGGACGGCCCGCCACTGCCGGACGACCCCGGCGACGGTGTCGTCCCGGGCGGCGGCGCCCGCCCGAGCCGTGGGAGCGGCCGGGGCGGGACCGGCGGCCGGCGCGGCGGAGTCGGCGGCGGCCGGGGGTTCCGCGGGAATGCGCGCGCGGCCGGCGGGAGCCCGCGGGTCGGCGGGGACGTGCGAGGGGCCGGCGGGCACCGGGGAGTCGGCGGCGACGTGCGCGCGGCCGGCGGGAGCGGGTGCCGGGCCGGTGGCCGGGGACGGTTCCGTGGTCCCGGACGGGGCCGTGGGGTCCGCCTCCGCGGGGCCGGGGCCGCGCGATGTGTCCCCGGGGCCCGCTTCCGTGGGTGCCGGTCCTCCGTTGCTCGCCGTCATGGCCGTGCGTCCTCCGTCGTCCTGCCCGTGCTCGCCGCCGGGGTGTGCAGGCCCAGGCGTCGTACCGTCGCGGCGAGCGTACGGTGTGCCGACTGCTCGGTGAGCACGACCCGCTCCTGGGGCAGGGCGCGCTGCCACCACTCACCCGACGCGGCGTCGACGGTGGCACGCAGATCCACCAGGGCCGCGGCCAGGCTCCGCCGTGCGGACTCCAGCGCGGCGGGCTCGGGCCGGGGTTCGGCGAGCAGCCGCGCGGCCCGCTCGCGGGTGCGGTCGACGGCGCTCAGTGCGTGTCCGACGCGGTCCCCCGCCCGCCGGTTGGTGACGGCCACGGCGGCCACGAAGCCGACCAGCGCGCCGACGACGGTGTCCACGGCCCGCTCGGTCATCAGCTCGCCCGCCGGGTGCTGTCCGGCGAACTCGGTGACGAGCAGCGCCATGGGCGTCACGCAGATGCTGCCGAGCCAGTAGTTGCGGCCCATCAGCGCCTCGGCGCCGAAGTTGAGGGCCACGCACATCAGGACGAGGGCCACGCCGCTGGTGTGGGCGAGCGGCGTGATCGCGGCGAAGACGAGGACGCCGACGAGGTTGCCCACGACGCGCTGGACACCGCGGCTCCAGGTCAGCGTGACGTTCGCCTGGTAGAGGGAGGCCGCGGTGACCAGGGCCCAGTAGGGGCGGCCGATGCCGAGGGCGAGGGAGGCGTACCCGGCGAGCGCGCAGCCCAGCGCGGTCCGCACGGCGATCGGGGTGAGCGGGCCGAGCCGGCTCCACCAGGAGCGGCGCGGGGCGTCGGCCTCGGCGTCCAGGCCGAGTATCTCCTCCGTGGCCGCCGCCGTCTCGCCGGTGTGCGGGACCGGTCCGTTGCCGCGCAGCTCACGTGCCCAGTTCCGCAGCCGCTCCGGATCGGTGTCGACGGGGGCGGCCAGGGCGACCTCGGCGCGGATGACGAGCCGGGCCAGGGCGCGCCGGGAGCGCGACCGGGAGCCGGTCGCCGGCAGCGCCTGCCAGGCGGCCTGCACGGCGGCGGCCGCGGCGGCACGCGTGCGGGCGTGGCCGTCGCCGGTGCCGCCCGTGGCCGCGTACGCGGCGGCGGCGTTCAGCGCCTGCGCGGTGGCGCGGCGTTCCGGGCCGTGCGGGCGCACCAGGCCGGGCGCCATGCCGACCAGCCACGCCCAGGCCGCCGCGGCGGCCGCCAGCCCCATGTGGGCCGGGACCTGTCCGAGCGTCTGCGGGGCGAAGAGGGACGCGGAGCTGATGAAGGTGAGGACGACGTTGCCGGGCGGGCCCACCCGGGTCGCGTCGCACAGGGCCTTCTGCGCCGCGGCCATGACCGCGCCCACGGCGACCAGGACGACGGTGTCGCGGGTGAGCGAGGCGGTGACCAGGGAGATCGCGAGGCCGCCGAGCATGCCGAGCACCACCCAGGCCAGCACCCGGGCGCGGACGGCGTAGGGGCGGTTGTGGGCGTACAGGGCGCAGAGTGACCCCGCCATCGTGTACATGGCGAGGTCGAGCCGGCCGAGGGCGAGCAGTGTGAGGTTCGGCGGCGCGACGGAGATCACCGAGCTGAGTGCGGGCTTGAACCAGATGTCGGAGGGGCGGCCGAGCCGCAGCGCACCGGTGAGCGGGAGGCGCCGGACGGGCCGGCGCGCGGACGAAGGGGGGGTGGGGGCGGGTGTCGGGCTGACGGGCGCACTGCTCATACCCATAAGGTTAGCAGGTGTTTTACTCGTAAAATAATCTCGGGGGCAGTCCTTCAGGTCCGGCTCGGTTCTCCCGCCGCCCGCGCGCTCCCCGCGCACGCTCCCCCTGTACCTCCTTGCGCTCGTGTGCGCACCGAGTGTGGTGGGCATCGCTTGACCGACCGGAGGGCCGCCGATGCGCGGCCCGGACCTGCGAGCGGGAGGTGGGCGGGTGCACGGACCGGCTTCGCCCGGCTGGTTGCTGGTCGCGCTGTGCGCGGCGACCGGGGCCTACTGTCTGCTGCGGATGCGCAGCCCTGTCGAGGAGCAGCGCCGCGCCGCGGGCGGCGAGGCGCTCATGGGCTTCGGGATGGCCGTCATGGCCGTGCCCGCGGCGGTGTTCAGCCCGCCCGCCTGGGCGTGGCCCCTCTACGCGGGGGTGTTCGGCGTCGCGGCGGTGCGCGCGCTGTGGTGGGCGCGCACCAGCGCGCACCACCTGCACCATCTGGTGGGCGCCGCCGCCATGGTCTACATGTCCGTGGCGATGGCCCTCGCGCCGGGTGCCCACCACCACGCGCACGGCGGCTCGGGCGTGCCCGTCATCACCGGCGCGCTGCTGCTGTACTTCGCCGGATACGTCCTGGTGAGCGGCGCACGGCTCGTCCCGGCCACGGCGGGACCGCAGGGCTCCGGCGCCCCCGCGGGCGGCGGCCCGGCCGGCGGGCCATCCGGCTGGGGCGACCGGCCGGAGCTGGCGCAGGCGTGCCGGCTGGCGATGGGGCTGGCGATGGTGGCGATGCTGCTGACCATGTGAGAGCCGTGCCGTGGGTTCCGGACGCGCCGTGGTCTGCGTCACTTGCCGCGTGGACCCGTACCCCTGAGCGGGCGGCCGCTCATAGGGTGATCGCATGATGGTCCCCGCGCTCCTGTTGCTGCTCGGCGCGCTGACCGCCGTCGCCGCGCCCCGACTGCTCGCCCGGGCCGACTGGCCGGACCGTGAGCCGGTGGTCGCGCTGTGGGCGTGGCAGTGCGTGGTGGCCGCCGTCCTGCTGTGCTGCGCGCTGTCGATGGTCCTGAGCGCCGCGGCCGCCTGGCAGGAGGTGCGCGGGCACGTGTTCGCGACGGCTCCGCGCCCGGTGGTGGAGGCGTACGCCCTCGGCGCGGCCGGTGCCTGGGCACCGACGACCGCGGTGGCCCTCGCCTGCGGCGGGGTGTGGAGTGCCGCGATGCTGGTCCGTGAAGTCGTACGGGCCCGTGCGCGCCGCCGCCGGCGCCGCGTCGAACTCCTCGTCCGCGCCCCGCTGTTGCCCGGCGAGGACGCGGGAGCGGAGCGGCTGGTCGTCCTGGAGGGCGAGCGGCCGGAGGCCTGGTGGCTGCCCGGGGCGGCGCCCCGGCTGGTGGTCACGACCGCCGCGCTGCGCCGCCTGAAGGGCCGTCAGCTCGATGCCGTCCTCGCGCACGAGCAGGGTCACGCCCGGGCCCGGCACGACTGGCTGCTGCACTGCTCGGCGGCGCTGGCGGACGGTTTCCCGCAGGTGCCGGTGTTCGCCGCGTTCCGCGACGAGATGCACCGCCTGGTGGAACTCGCCGCCGACGACATGGCCTCGCGCCGCTTCGGCCGGCTGACCACCGCTCTCGCCCTGGTCGAACTCAACGAGGACCGCGGTGTCTTCGGCCCCTGCCCCACCCCGCAGGCGCATGTACCCCACCGGGTGCACCGTCTGCTCACTCCACCGGACCGGCTCACCGCGGCCCGCCGGGTGCGCCTGACGGCCGTGGCCTCGCTCGTGCCGGTGGTCCCGGTGCTGGTGACGCTGGTCCCCGGCCTGCGGGCCCTGGGCTGAGGCGCCCCGGCCCGGCCCGGCGCGGCGCCAGTGGACCCCGCACCCCCGGTTCCCGCACTCCGGATCCGGGGTCCCGTGACCCGGCACCGCGCGTCCGCACGGCCGCGCGCCCCCGCCCCGCCCGCGCTGCCGCCCCTCCGCCCCACCCGCAGGGTCCCCGCACCCCCGGCCCGCATACCACCGCGCTCCGTGCGGCCCTCGGGCTCGGTCTGTGTTCCGCGCTCCTGCTGGTCCTGGTCGCCCTGCGGTGGCACCCGCTGACCGCTCTGGACGCGGCCGTGGCCCGCACGACCCACCGGTGGGCGGTCGGCGATCAAGGCCTCACCCACCTGTGCCGCGTCCTCACCGACTGGGTGTGGGACCCGCTGACCATGCGCCTGCTGTGCGCGGTGAGCGCGGTGTTGCTGGTGTGGCGGCGCGCGGCCTGGTGGACGGCGCTGTGGCTGGTGACGTCGTGCGCCCTCGGCACCCTGCTGCAGCAGGGCCTGAAGGCCGCGGTCGGCCGGCCCCGCCCGGTCTGGCCCGACCCGGTGGACTCCGCCCAGTACGCGGCCTTCCCCTCGGGGCACGCCATGACCGCGACGGTGGTCTGCGGCCTGCTCCTGCGGCTGCTCCACCAGTGCGGCGCCGGACGCGGGCCGCGGCGTACCGTCCTGGTGGTGGCCGGGATCTCGGTCACCGGTGCCGGGCTGACCCGCGTCTGGCTGGGCGTCCACTGGCCCTCCGACGTCCTGGGCGGCTGGCTGCTCGGTGCGGCCGTGGTGGCCGTGGCGTCCGCCCTCCCCAACGGGTGGCCCCCGCGGGCGCGGTGAGCGATGATCACCCCCATGGCCAAAAGCGCTGTGCTCTTCGACTTCTCCGGCACCCTCTTCCGCATCGAGTCCACCGAGTCCTGGCTGCGCGCGGTGCTGGACGCGGCGGATCTGCCGCTCACCGAGCGGGAGTTGACCGAGGCGGCCCGCGGGCTGGAGGAGGCGGGCGCCCTGCCGGGCGGGGCGCCGCCGGTGCGGGTCCCGGAGGAACTGGCCGGGCTGTGGGAGGTCAGGGACCGCAGCGCCGAACAGCACCGCGCCGCGTACACCGGCATGTCCCGTCGAGTGAGCCTGCCCGACCCCGCATTGCACGACGCGCTGTACGACCGGCACCGGACGCCGCAGGCCTGGGCCCCCTACGCCGACGCGCCGGAGGTGCTGCGCACCCTGCGCGAACGCGGTGTCGCGGTGGGCGTGGTGAGCAACATCGGCTGGGACCTGCGCCCGGTGTTCCGCGCCCACGGCCTGGATGCCTATGTCGGCACGTACGTCCTGTCGTACGAGCACGGCATCCAGAAGCCGGACCCGCGGCTGTTCGCGATGGCCTGCGCGGCGCTCGGCGCGGAACCGGAGGACGTGCTGATGGTGGGCGACAGCCGGGAGGCCGACGGCGGCGCGGCGGCCCTGGGGTGCGCGGTGCATTTCGTGGACCACCTGCCGGTCGCGGAGCGCCCGGACGCGCTGCGGCCCGTGCTCGACCTGGCGGGCCGGCCCCGGCCGGGGCGCGCGTGAGGTGGGGACGCGGGCGGTACGGGGCCGGTCCGGACCTGGCCTGTGCCCGGCCCGGAAGGCGTCGTGTCCCGCCGCAGAGAAAGTTGCCTGAGGAAACCAATGGGGTGTGGGGGTGCCCGCCTCGGACGATCCCCCGCGTCGCCCGAGACGGGCGCGCAGTCCGACCACACCCCCGTGACAAGGTCGGCCTGCTCGCGTTGAGTATAGTTGGCTGGCAGCCAGTCAACGCAGGAGTTACAGGATGTCCCCGCGAAGCGCTTCGGTCAATGAAGAGTTGCGCCGGCGTTCCCGGGAGCGGCTGCTGCAGGCGGCGGTCGAACTCGTGGGCGAGCACGGTTACGACGCGACGACCCTCGGGGACATCGCCGACCGCGCGGGTTCGGCGCGCGGCCTGGTCTCGTACTACTTCCCCGGCAAGCGCCAGTTGGTGCAGTCCGCCGTGCACCGTCTGATGCACCGCACGCTGGAGGAGGCCCTGGAGCGCGAACCGCGCACCGAGGACGGCCGCGAGCGGATGGCACGGGCCATCGACGCGATCCTGGGACTGGCCCGCGACCGGCCCGTGCTGATGCGCCAGCACATGGCGGGGATCCTTCAGGCCGAGGGCTTCGTCCAGTGCCCCGAGCAGCAGCGTCTGGCGGTCCTGCTGCGGGACACCGTGGCCCGGCGCGGCTCGGCGGACGTCGACGCCGACTACCCGATGCTGCGGGCCCTGCTGATGGGCGCGGTCTACTCCGCGCTCATCCCCGGAGCGCCCATGCCGGTGCCGCAGCTGCGGGCGGAGCTGTTCGAGCGGTACCGCCTCGGCTGGGAGCTGGGCACGCCCCCGGACGCCGAGGGACCCGGCGGCGGGGCCCGCGGTACGGACGTCTCCCGGTTCTTCGCCACGGGGCGGCACCCGGCGGAGCAGCCGGAGTAGCCGGGCCGCAGCGGTCCCGCGCGACACGCCGCGCTCCGGCCTCGCCGTCCTGTCCCGCCGGGCCGCCGGGTGTCATGCTGGAGTCCTCAGCGCTGTCCTCCGTCCGCACCGGAGTCAGGGGGTTGTGCCGTGCTGCGTGTCGCCGTCGTCGGCTCGGGGCCGAGCGGGTGCTACACCGCTCAGGGCCTCGTCCAGCAGGACCCCTCGGTGTGCGTCGACGTCCTCGACCGGCTGCCCTGCCCGTACGGGCTCGTGCGGTACGGCGTGGCACCGGACCACGAGAAGATCAAGTCCCTGCAGCACGGTCTGCGGGCGGTCCTGGAGCACGAGCGGGTCCGGTTCCTGGGCGGTGTGCCGGTCGGCGGGCCCGGCGGGCTGCCGACCGGCCGGCTGCGGGAGCTGTACCACGCGGTGGTGTACTGCGTGGGCGCCGCGACCGACCGCCGGCTCGGCATCCCCGGCGAGGACCTGCCGGGCTGCTGGTCGGCGACCGAGTTCGTGTCCTGGTACAGCGCCCATCCGGACGCCGTGGACCACGGCTTCCTGCGGGACGTGCGCGACGCCGTGGTCATCGGCGTGGGGAACGTGGCCCTGGACGTCACCCGCATGCTGGCCCGGGGCGTGGCGGAGCTGAGCCCCACCGACCTGCCCGAGGCCGCACTCGCCGCGCTCGCCGGGAGCCGGGTGAGGGAGATCCACATGGTGGGGCGGCGCGGCCCCTCGCAGGCCCGTTTCACCACCAAGGAGCTGCGGGAGCTGAGTTCCCTGCCGGACACCGCTCTCGTCGTCGACCCCGCCGAACTGGCGCTGGACCCGGCCTGGGCGGACCCCTCCGCGCTGCCGGCCGCCCAGCGCCGCAACGTCGAGGTGCTGCGCGGCTGGGCGAGCGCGTCCACGGGCACGGACGCGCCGGGACCTGGCGGCGCCGCGGCCACCGGCACGGGCGCGCGGGAGCCGGCCCGCCGCATCCGGCTGCGTTTCTTCCTCCGTCCCGTCGCGCTGCTCGGCAGGGACGGCCGGGTCGGGGCCGTCCGCTTCGAGCGGACGGTGCCGGACGGGCGGGGCGGGATCACCGGCACCGGGGAGCACGAGGACGTGCCCGCGCAACTGGTGCTGCGGTCGGTGGGCTACCTGGGGGTGCCGCTGGACGGGCTGCCGTTCGACGCGGCCCTCGGCACGGTGCCGCACCGGGAGGGCCGCGTGCTGCGCGACGGGGTCGTGGCGTCCGGGGAGTACGTGGCCGGGTGGATCAAGCGGGGGCCCACGGGGGTCATCGGCACCAACCGGCCGTGCGCCAAGGAGACGGTGGCCTCGCTGCTGGCGGACGCGCCCGCTCTCGTACGGGAGCCGGTGCCCGGCGACGCGGTGGCCGCGCTGCGCGCCGAGGGGTTCGAGCCGGTGCCGTGGGCGGGCTGGCAGGCGATCGAGCGCGCCGAGGCCGAGCTGGGCGCCTCGCTCGGACGCGCCGGTGTGGTCAAGCTGCCCGACTGGCGTTCCCTGCGGGCCGCGGCGCGCACGGCGGCGCCGTAGCGTCTCCCGTCCGGATCAGACCGGCTCAGCCGTCCGCGAGGCGGGCGGCCTGACGGGCGGCGGCGTCGAGCAGGCTGTCGAGCAGACCCGGGAAGAGACGGTCGAGGTCGTCGCGGCGCAGGCCGTTCATCTTCGCCGTGCCCCGGTAGACCTGACGGACGACACCGGCCTCGCGCAGGACCCGGAAGTGGTGCGTGGTGGTCGACTTGCTGACGGGCAGGTCGAAGTACGAACAGGACAACTCGTCTCCCTCCGCGGCGAGTTCGCGCACGATCCGCAGCCGCACGGGCTCGGACAGCGCGTGCAGCACGTGCTCCAGACGGATCTCCTCCCGCCCGGGGTGCGGAAGATCGCGGCTGCCGGCGGCGGGGACGGGGGCGGTGGTCACGGCGGCTCCACTTCGTACGAGAGTCCTCATTCTACGAGCACCGTCGTAGTTTGACAGTCACCGTACTACGAGAGTTATCGTACAAGCCTGTCCCTCGGTCCCGTGACGAATGGAGCCCGCCGTGAGTGCGCTCTTCGAGCCCTACACCCTGCGCGAAGTGACGATCCCCAACCGGGTCTGGATGCCCCCGATGTGCCAGTACTCGGCGGCGCCCGAGGGCCCCTCGGCCGGTGTGCCGGGCGACTGGCACTTCGCGCACTACGCGGCCCGGGCGGCGGGCGGCACGGGCCTGATCATCGTGGAGGCCACGGCGGTGTCGCCGGAGGGCCGGATCTCCCCGTACGACCTCGGCATCTGGAACGACGCCCAGGTCGAGGCGTTCCGCCGGATCACCGGCTTCCTGCGCGCACAGGGCACGGTGGCGGCGGTCCAGCTCGCGCACAGCGGACGCAAGGCCTCCACCGAGCGGCCGTGGAAGGGCGGGGCACCGGTCGGACCGGAGGCGCACGGCTGGCAGCCCGTCGCCCCGAGCGCGGTGCCCTTCGAAGAGGGCCACCCGGTCCCGCACGAGCTGACCGTCGAGGAGATCCAGCAGATCGTCGGGCAGTTCGCGGCCGCGGCGCGCCGGGCCCTCACCGCCGGCTTCGAGATCGCCGAGATCCACGGCGCGCACGGCTACCTGATCAACGAGTTCCTGTCCCCGCACTCCAACCGCCGTACCGACGCCTACGGCGGCTCCTACGAGAACCGGGTGCGCTTCGCGCTGGAGGTCGTCGACGCCGTGCGGGCGGTGTGGCCGGACGACAAGCCGCTGTTCTTCCGCATCTCCGCCACCGACTGGCTGGAGGAGAACGGCTGGACGGCCGACGACACGGTCCGCTTCGCGGCTCAGCTGCACACCCACGGCATCGACCTGCTCGACGTCTCCACCGGCGGCAACGCCTCCGCCGTCCGCATCCCGACGGGCCCCGGCTACCAGGTGCCGTTCGCGGCCCGGGTGAAGGCGGAGACGCCCATGCCGGTGGCCGCGGTCGGCCTGATCACCGAGGCCGGGCAGGCCGAGAAGATCCTCGCCAACGGCGAGGCGGACGCGGTCCTGCTCGGCCGCGAGCTGCTGCGCAACCCGTCCTGGGCCCGCCACGCCGCCCGCGAGCTGGGCGCCACGGTGCACGTGCCCGACCAGTACCACCGGTCGGTCTGAGCCCCGGCGGCAGACCGCCGGGCGGGGCGGCCGGACGCGGCTACCGGGCGGCCCGCGGAAGGGTGCTGCCCGGCCGTCCGGCGAGGAGGGCTCGGCGGGTCCGCCTAGCAGGAGTGCCGGGCCGTGCGCGGAGGACCGCTCGGCGGCTCCGCTGAGCGGGGCGGGGGCCGAGGGGGCCGGGTGGAGTCGTCAGCGTGCGCGTCCCGCTGCCCGCTCGGGCTCCGCCGCGTCCCTTCGGGCGTAGCGCATGACCGTCTCCTCCAGCCGCGGCAGCGCCCGTTGGCCCGCCAGGGCCAGGGCGATGGCCGCCGCGACGCCGGCCCAGGCGAGCGGGCCCAGGGGGGTGCAGCCGAAGAGATGGCTGACGCCCGGTGTCTGGACCACGGCGACGAGAGCGGCCGCGGAGCCCAGCGAGGTCAGCCGCACCAGCGGGCTGCCGCGGCGGTCGAGCAGCGTCTGGGCGAGCTGGGTGCCGACCACACCGCACAGCGCCATCGTGCCGACGCGGCGCGCGGTGCCCGGGGTGAAGCGTCCGATCAGCCAGGCGGTGACCGCGCCCAGGCAGGTGGTCAGGGCCCGGTGGCGGATCTGCCGGACGAGCGGCTCGCCCAGCACCCCGCCCGCCGCGTCCTCGGGGGAGGCGGCCCGCGCCGCGTCCTCCTTCGGTGTCACCGCCACCGCCATGGCCGGGAAGAGGTCGGTGAACAGGTTCACCATGAGCATCTGACGGGTGGACAGCGGAGCCCGGCCCGACAGCAGCGTGCCGAGGATCCCGAAACCGACCTCGCCCGCGTTGCCGCCGATCAGGATGGCGATGGCGTCCGCGACGCTGTGCCACAGCGCGCGGCCCTCGCCGATGGCGTCGATCAGGACGGTGAGGTCGTCGGCGGTCAGGACGATGTCGGCGGCGTTGCGGGCGGCGGCCGAGCCCCGTGCGTTGATGCCCACGCCGATGTCCGCGGCGCGGATCGCCGCCGCGTCGTTGGCGCCGTCGCCGACCATGCCCACCACCCGGCCCGCGTCCCGCAGCGCCTCCACGACCTGCAGCTTCTGCTCGGGCGCCACACGGGCCACCACACCCGCGTCGCGCAGCATCCGGGCCCGTGCGACGCGGTCGGCGGCGGCCAGTTCGTCCCCGGTGACCACGACCGTGTCCTGCGGCCAGCCCAGTTCGGTGGCGATGGCCCGCGCGGTCTGCGGGTGGTCGCCGGTGAGCATGACCGGCCGTACACCCTCTTCGTGCAGGCCCTGCACCAGGGCCATGGAGGTCTCACGCGGCACGTCCGACAGCGCCAGCAGACCCGCGAACTCCAGCTCGGCCAGCGGCTGTTCGAGTACGTCCGTCTCCCGCTCCCCTGCGGCGAGCCGCCGCCGGGCGACGGCGAGGACGCGCAGCCCGTCGCCCGCGAGCGACTGCGCGGCGCCCGAGGCGTGCGCGGGCAGCCCCGGGCAGGCGGGCAGGACCGTCTCCGGAGCGCCCTTGACCACCAGCACCCGCGGCCCGTTCCCGCTGCGGCCGACGGCCGCCGCGTACCCGCGCCCGGCCTCGAAGTCGAGGCCTTCGAGCTGCGTCCAGTCCGGGTCGGGGCCCGCCGCGTCCAGGACGGCCTCGTCGGTGGCGTGCACCGGCCGGCCCGCTCCGCCGTCCGCGTCGGTGCCGCCGTTCGCACTGCCGTTCCCGCGGGGGCAGGCGCGAGCCGCCGCCCGGACCGTGTCGGCGGCGGCCTCGTCGTCCACCGGGTGGATCACGCCGTCCGTGGCGCAGACCCGCACCAGCCGCAGCCGGTTCTCGGTGAGCGTGCCCGTCTTGTCGAAGCAGAGGGTGTCCATCCGGCCGAGCGCCTCCAGCGTGCGCGGGGTGCGCACGAGCACGCCGTCACGGCTGAGCCGGCGGGCCGCCGCGAGCTGCGCCACCGTGGCCACCAGCGGCAGGCCCTCGGGCACGGCGGCCACCGCGACGGCCACTCCCCCGCTGACCGCGTCCCGCACGGGCGTGCCGCGCAGCAGTGCCAGACCGGTCACCGCCGCCCCGCCGGAGAGCGTCAACGGCAGGGCCTTGCGGGTGAGTTCCTGCAACCGGGCCTGCACACCGGCGGCGGGCGGCGTCCGGGCGGCGAGGTGCACGGCGCGCGCGGCCTCGGTGTCCTCACCGGTGTCCACGACGACGGCGCGGGCCTGCCCTGCCACCACGGTCGTGCCCTCGAAGACCATGCAGAGCCGGTCGGCGACGACGGCGTGCGGGGTCGGCGCGGTCTGCTTCTGCACCGGCAGCGACTCACCGGTCAGCGCGGACTCGTCGACCTCCAGGCCCTCCTCCCACAGCAGGCGGGCGTCGGCGGGCACGACGTCGTCCGCCTTGAGTTCGATCACGTCGCCCGGCCGCAGCCGGCCCGCCTCCACGGTGCGGGTGCCGCCGGCCGGCGCCTCGGCGGGGGGCGGCGCGAGCCGGGCCTTGCGCTTCTGGTCGGCGAGCAGGCCCGACAGGGCCCGCTCGGCGCGCAGCCGCTGAACCCCGCCGACCAGCGCGTTCAGGTCGAGGGCGCCGACCACGAGCAGCGCGTCCATGACCGAGCCGAGGATGGCCGAGGCCGCCGAGCCGACCGCGAGGACCGGAGTGAGCGGATCCCGCAGTTCGCCCCGCACGGCCCGGCCCAGCTCGTACGTCCAGCGTGCCGGGGCGAGCACGGGATGCCGCAGGGCCTGCCCGGCCGTGCCGCGCACCCTCGCGGTGGCCGCCTCCAGCGGGGTCGGTACGGCCGGCTCCTCGTGGGCGAGCCGTTCCCGGGCCTCGTCCGAGGGCAGTTCGTGCCAGTGCACGCGCGGACGCGGGTGCGGCGCACGGGCCACGGCCACACCGAGGGCGGCGCGCGCCCCGGAGACCAGGGCGACGGCCGCGCTCAGGTCGACCGGCGCGTGCCGCAGCCCGGGCAGGACGGCGAGGCGCCCGCGGCCCCTGCCGGACTCGCCCACGGCGACGAGCAGTCCGGACAGCGCGGCGCCCGAGCGGGCCAGGGTCTGCGCCCGGCGGCCGACCGTGCGCGCGGCGGGGACCGCCTTCAGCAGCCGCCACACGTCGGGCAGACCGTGCAGGGCCAGGATGTCGGCGTCCCAGAAGACGGCCGAGTCGCGGTCCGTGAGCGCGACCGCGATGTCGCTGCCGGTCAGCCCGGCCAGGACGCCGTGCTCGTCGGCCGATCCGACGCGGGCGACCGTCAGCACCGCGCCGGCGTCCTCCTCGGCGCGCAGCCCGTACACCACGTCGTCCAGCGGGCGCCGGGCGTCCACGACCTGGTCGGCCAGGGCGGTGAGATCCTCCAGGGCGGGGTCGTCGACGACCACGACCCGCAGTCCGGCCCGGCGGGCCGCGTCGAGCACGGGTTCGGCCCACGGGTCGGCTTCGCCGTCCGCGGTGCGCAGCGCGCTGGGGTGGAGGACGACGGTGCCCGCCATCTCCAGCTGGCGGGCCCGCTCGGGGTCGCGGACCAGGACGCCGGTGCGGGCCAGTGCGGCGCCGAGCACCGCGTGGAAGACGGCGGGCCCGTAGCGCGCGGCTTTCGGCGAGCCGGCGAGCACCGCCTCGGCGGCCTCGGCGGCGTCGTGCTTGACCAGCAGGGTCACGGCCGCGCCCACCAGGCTGCCCGCGGAGGCGTGCCGTGCGTACTCCTGGGCGGGCGAGACGCGCAGCGGCGGGCGGGGCGGTCCGCCGGTCCCGGCGAGACTGAGCCGTCCGGGCGAGCAGAGCTGGTCGTGCACCGTGTCGAAGGCCGCCGAACGGGCCACGGTCTCGGCCAGCTGGCAGCCGCGCAGCGCACCGTCGAGCACCAGCGCGGCGGGGGTCTGGCCCGTGCCGTGGGCGACGGCGTTCGCACCGGCCAGCAGGAGGTCCATCCGTGCGTCGCCGAGCCGGCCCCGCAGCCAGGCACGGAAGCGCGGGTTCTCCCGGAGCAGTGTCACCACGGCGGTGACCAGCCGGGGCGAGGGCGGCAGGTGCAGGGCGGACGCGGTGAGGGCCACGGCGATGCCGAGCGCGTCGGCGGCCAGCGTGGCCGCCGCCGCCCGCACTCCGGCGGGATCGGCCGGGTGCGTCGGTTCCTCGGGGTCGCCGCCGTCGAGGACCAGGCCGTGCCGGGCGGCCAGGTCGGCCGCGTGGTCCACTACGCGCTCGGCCGCCTCGTCCTCCGTCGCGGTCACCACCAGCCGGGCGAGGCCCTCGTCCCAGTAGGCGAAGAGCACATCGGGCCGCTCGGCCAGCGCGACGGCCACCCGGCGTGCCAGGTGGTCCCTTCCGCCGGCCCGCCGGACCCGCTCCGGTTCGGCGGTGCGCAGCGCCAGGTGGGCCCGGGTGCCGGAACGCCAGTGGCCGTGCGCGCCGGGGAGCGCGTTGCGGGCGACCCGCACGACCCGCGCCGCCGTGTCCGCGCCGCGCACACCGGCGCGCGCGGTCCCGGCAAGCGCCCCGGCCGCCGCACCGATCGCCGGTGCGGCGGCGCGCGCCAGCAGTTCGGGGGCCGCCGGCAGCAGCCGGGCGGCGGCCGAAGGAGCCGTGAGGAGTCCGAGCACCATGACACACCTTCAGAGGGTGGTGCGGCCGGGCCGCGTCGTCGGCCCGAGCCGCCCGCCGGACGCGCCCCGCCCCTTGCTCTGCCGGCCGGTGGCGGACTCGGCGCCCGCGGACTTCGCGGGGGTGGATTTGGCGGTCGCGGCCTTGGCGGCGGAGGTGGCTTTGGCGGTCGCGGACTTGGGGGTCGCGGACTTGGGGGTCCTGGACGTCGCGGTCGCGGACTTCGCTGCGAGGGACTTGGCGGTCGTCGACTTCGCGGCCGCAGCCTTCGCGGTCACGGCCTTGGCGGTCGTCGACCTCCCCGGGGTCGTCTCGGGGGCAGCCGCCTTGCCCGCCGCGGCCTTGGTCGTCGTGGCCCGGGCGGTCGCCGCCTTGGCCGTCGCGGTCCTGGCCGTGCTCGGTGAGGCCTTGCCCCCGGACGTCCTGCCCGCGGAGGTCCTGCCTGCGGTCCTGCCTGCGGATGCGGAGGCCCTGCTCGCGGGCGCCTTGCTCGCGGGCGCCTTGCTCGTGGGGGCCCTGCCCGCCGGGGTCGCGCTGGGGGCGGTCTTACGGGCCGTGGTCCTGCGCGCCGTGGTCCCGCCCGTGGCGTTCTCGCTCGCGGGGGTCTCGCCCGCCGTGGTGCCGCGCGCGGCGGCCCGGGTCCCGGTGGCGGCGGCGCCCGCCGCCTTGGCCGCGGGTGTTCTGGCGGCGGACGTCTTCACGGCGGTGGCCTTCGCGGCGGACGCCTTGGTCGTCGTCTTCGCCAGGGAGGACCTGGCGGCCGGTGTGGTCAGGGTCTCCCGCCCGGGGCCCGTACTCCGGGGCGCACGCGGGCGTGCGGTGTCACCGGAAGGCGCGGAGGCGCTCCGTGCGCCGTCCGTGCGCTGCCCGGGGGACGAGGGCTGCTGCTCGGGGTGTTCGGACCGGGGGCGGGTGAGCCAGGCCACCGCGGCGCCGGTGAGCGCCACCGGCCACTCGACCAGCCCGGCGACGCCGAGCACCCCGGCACCCGTGTAGACCGCGAGCCGGCGCCCCCGCGGTGACACGGCGCCGATCCTCTCCAGCGTGCCCTGCGCGGCCCTGCCCACGGTCCCGGCGCCGGGCACCCTGCGCAGCACCGACGCGGCGCCGTGCAGGGGCATCGTGAGGACCGACGACATCTGCTCAGCCATGACTCTCCTCGCCTGGGGTGAGATCCCGCGTCCGTGCCCACCGGGTGCCCGCGGCCGTCCTGGTCATCCCGCCTTGTTCATTACTCAGGGAACGTCAGGGTTCCCTCGCGCGCCACCGGGCCCGGTCGCCCCGGCGCCGGTGGACCGCTTCGTGGAAGTGCTCCCGGAAACTCCCCAGGAGCTTCCGTCTCCGCGCGGGGCGTCGGCCGGAAAGCGTCCGCTCTCCACGCCCGCCCGCACCCGGCGTGCCGTTCGGCAGGCCCCCTACCGGACGGCCCCGCCCAGGACCTCCTCCGTCAGCCGCCTCTGCCGGTCCGTGTAGACGGCGCGCAGCTGCGGTCCCGGCCAGTCGGCGGGCAGCAGGGCCGGGGGCAGGACAGGGTCGTCGAGCAAGTGCCGTACGACGGCCGCGAGGGCGGTGAACCGGTCGGCCGGCCGTTCGGTGCGCGCCACGTGCGCGAGCAGGGCCCGGGCCGTGGCCGCCCAGGCGTCGAGCGGCCAGAGGTCCGCGGCCAGCGCGCGGGCTCCTTCGTCCCACCGGGAGTCTCCGTCCCACTGGGAGCTTTCGTCCCACTGGGAACTTTCGTCGCGCCCGGAGCCTTCACCCCGTCCGGACTCTTCGTCCGGCCGGGAGCCTTCGCCCCAGCGGGCGCCCTCGTCCCCCCTGGTGCCTTCGTCCCGCCCGGAGTCTCGGCTCCGCCGGGGGCCCTCGGCCGGCCGCACGTCCTCGTCCCGCCGATTCTCGTCCCGCCCCTCCTCGTCCCGCCGACGGCCCTCGGCCGGCCGCGCCGCGAAGTACCGGACGACACCGTCGAGGCCGGCGGGCCAGGTCCGGCGCAGGTTGGCGGGTCGCAGCCAGACGCCCTCGCGGAGTTCGGCGAGCCGGAGAGCGGCCAGCCGGGCGCGCAGTTCGGCGCGCTCGGCCGGTCCGCGTCCGGTCGCCGTCACGACGGCCATCTCCCACGCGCCGTCCCAGCGCCGGGTCCGCGGGTGCACCGCCTCGTCCTGGCGCCGCTGGCGCTCCAGCAGCCGGTCGCTGAGGCCGTGCACGCCGTCCACGCGCCACAGATCACCGGCGGCCACCATCCTGCTCAGCGCCGCCCGCAGGGTCGACCCGCCGACGCCGAGGGGCTCGACGGCCCGCAGGAGCTCCTTCACCGGCAGCTCGGGCGGGTGCGTACCCAGCAGCAGGCTCAGCACGACGGACCGTGCCGGCAAAGGGCGCAGGTCGAGCGCTGCGGGCTCCTGGGAGGCGTTCATGGTCACGTACTGTACGGATCCGTCCTTGTTGCAGTATTGCTGCGACCGTAGCACTGGTGCAACATTGCCGTATGGCCTCGAGACCCGCACACACGCCCGCTTCGCCCCCTGCGCCGGCGCCCGCATCCGCCCCGGTACCGGCGTCCGGCTCCGCCCCGGCACACTCACCCGCACCCACCGCCGCCTCCGCGCCGGGCGTGGGAGAAGCCCGGCTGGACGGCGCACGTCCCCACACCGGGCCGGTCGTCTCGCCCCGCCCCTGCGCCACCCACGAGGTGACCAACCAGGCTCCGCCCCTGACCCCGTACGACGCGTCCGACGACGCGGCGCTGCTGGAGGGGCTGCGCCGGGAGGGAGCCGGATGGGCCGAGGACGGCGTGCGGCGGCTCGGGGTGCGGGCCGGGAGCGCACAGGTGCAGGAGTGGGCCGATCTCGCCAACCGCCATGAGCCGGAACTGCGGACCCACGACCGCTACGGCAACCGGATCGACGAGGTCGACTTCCATCCCGCCTGGCACCACCTGATGGGGACCGCCGTCGCCGAGGGCCTGGCCGGCGCCCCCTGGGCCGACGACCGGCCGGGCGCCCACGTGGCCCGTACGGCGGGCGGCCTGGTGTGGGGCCACACCGACGCGGGGCACGGCTGTCCCACGTCGATGACGTACGCGGCCGTACCCGCCCTGCGCGCCCAGCCGGACCTGGCCGCCCTCTACGAACCGCTGCTGACCAGCCGGGTCTACGAGCCGGGACTGCGGGCACCGGCCGGCAAGCCGGGGCTGCTGGCGGGGATGGGCATGACCGAGAAGCAGGGCGGCTCGGACGTACGGACCAACACGACGACGGCCGCGCCGGCCAAGGAACCCGGCGTGTACACGCTGCGCGGCCACAAGTGGTTCACCTCGGCGCCCATGTGCGACGTCTTCCTGGTCCTGGCCCAGGCGCCGGGCGGGCTGTCCTGCTTCCTCGTGCCGCGTGTCCTGCCCGACGGCAGCCGCAACACGTTCCGCGTCCAGCGGCTCAAGGACAAACTGGGCAACCGGTCCAATGCCTCGTGCGAACCGGAGTTCGACGGGACGGTGGCCTGGCTGGTCGGCCCCGAGGGGCGGGGCGTCAAGACGATCATCGAGATGGTCAACTGCACGCGGCTGGACTGCGTGACGATGTCGGCGGCCCTCATGCGCAAGACCCTCGTGGAGGCCGGTCACCACGCGCGGCACCGCAGGGCCTTCGGCGCGCTGCTCGCCGACCAGCCGCTCATGCGCAACGTACTGGCCGACCTGGCGCTCGAGTCCGAGGCCGCGACGACGCTCACCCTGCGGCTGGCCGGTGCTGCCGACCGGGCGGTGCGGGAGGGCGCGCGGGCGCCGCGGGAGGCCGCGTTCCGGCGGGTGGCCACCGCCGTCGGAAAGTACTGGGTCACCAAGCGGGGGCCCGCCTTCACCGCGGAGGCCCTGGAGTGCCTGGGCGGCAACGGGTACGTCGAGGAGTCCGGTATGCCCCGGCACTACCGCGAGGCCCCGCTGCTGTCGATCTGGGAGGGCTCCGGGAACGTCAACGCCCTGGACGTGCTGCGGGCGCTGGAACGTGAGCCGGGCGCCGCCGAGGCGCTGTTCGCCGAACTCGCCCTCGCGCACGGCGCCGACCCCCGGCTGGACGCGGCCGTGGCCCGTCTGCGGCGGGGGCTGGGCGAAGCCTCCCCGGTCGGCGCGCGCCGCCTGGTCGAGCTGATGGCGCTGGCGCTCCAGGCGTCCCTCCTGGTCCGGTACGCCCCGCCCGCCGTCGCCGACGCGTTCTGCGCCACCCGGCTGGGCGGGGACTGGGGGCACTCCTTCGGCACGCTCCCTGCCTCCGCGGACCTCGACGCGATCCTGGAGCGGGCGCTGCCGGGACCCGGGTGAGCCTCTCCCCGGACCGGCCGACGCTCCGGGCGAGACGGCGGGCGGCCCGGCCGTGGATCCGCTGAGCCGGCGCGGGGACGGGTCGTGGACCCCTGACGAGCCTCTGCCGGACCGGCCCGGACCGGCCGACGCTCCGGGCGGGCCACGGCCTGGGCCGGGCAGTGGGCCGTGCGGCGGGTCTTGCCCCGTTGCGGCACGGCCCGCCCATCGGCCCGCCCGTGCTCCGTGCTCCTCCGGCGGGCCTTCGCCGCCCGGCCGCTGTCTCTCCGACGAGCCGCTGTGACCTGCGGTGACGCCATCCCGGGGGTGACTGTCAGTGGTGGGGTGCAGACTGGCCGGTGTCTGGGACGAAGGCGTCCTGGACCCGTTGTCGCGGAGGTGATCGGCATGACCGAGGTACTGCTCGCCGTGGGCACCCGCAAGGGTCTGTTCATCGGGCGGCGACGCGGTGGCGCCTGGGAGTTCGACGACAGTCCCCAGTTCAATGCCCAGGCCGTGTATTCGGTGGCCATCGACACCAGGGGCACCGTCCCACGGCTGCTGGCCGGCGGCGACAGCGCGCACTGGGGGCCGTCCGTGTTCCACTCCGACGACCTGGGCCGCACCTGGACCGAACCTGCCCGGCCGGCGGTGAAGTTCCCCAAGGACACCGGCGCGTCGCTGGAGCGGGTCTGGCAGTTGCACCCCGCCGCCGCCGAACCCGACGTGGTGTACGCCGGCACGGAACCGGCCGCGCTCTACCGGTCCGAGGACCGCGGCGAGAGCTTCGAGCTGGTCCGTCCGCTGTGGGAGCACCCCACCCGTTCCAAGTGGGTGCCGGGCGGCGGCGGGGAGGGCCTGCACACCGTGGTCACGGACCGCCGCGACCCGAAGGCCGTCACGGTCGCCGTGTCCACCGCCGGGGTGTTCCGCACGGCCGACGGCGGCGCGAGCTGGGCGCCGTCCAACTCCGGGGTGTCCGCCGTGTTCCTGCCCGACCCGGACCCGGAGTTCGGCCAGTGCGTCCACAAGGTGGCCCAGGACCCCGCCGACCCCGACCGGCTCTACCTGCAGAACCACTGGGGCGTGTACCGCAGCGACGACAGGGGCGCGCACTGGACGGACATCGGCGAGGGCCTGCCTTCGACCTTCGGCTTCGCGGTCGCCGCCCACCCGCACCGCGGCGACACGGCGTACGTCTTCCCGATCAACGCCGACGCGGACCGGGTCCCGGCCGGCCGCCGCTGCCGGGTGTACCGCACGGCCGACGCCGGGCGGAGCTGGGAGCCGCTCTCGGCCGGCCTGCCGCAGGAGGACCACTACGGCACCGTGCTGCGCGACGCCCTGTGCACCGACACGGCGGACCCGGCGGGCGTGTACTTCGGCAACCGCAACGGCGAGGTGTACGCCTCGGCCGACGACGGCGACAGCTGGCAGCAACTGGCTTCGCACCTGCCCGACGTGCTGTGTGTCCGCGCGGCGGTGATCGACTGACGCGGGAGCGGGGGGTGGCCCGCGCTCCGGCTCCGGCTCCGGCTCCGGCTCCGGCTCCGGCTCCGGCTCCGGCGACCGTGCCCCGTACCAAGGCGAAGGCCACTGGCGCGGGCACGGGCACGGGTGATCCGCCCACCGGCCCCGGTCCCGGACCAGGCGCCCGTGGACGCGGCGGCGGCCTGGGCGAGCGGAAGGAGGAGGGTGCGGCCCCCGGCGTCGGCGCGGGGCGCGGGGACGCTGGCTACCCTGCGGTCATGCGCTTGCGGGTGACGCCACGTCAACGGTTGTACCTCGACTCGCTCATCGCGGCTGCGATGCTGGGCGTCACGCTGGGCTTCGCCGCCGGTTACCGGCCACTGGGCTGGCCCGCCTTCGACGCCCGCGCGGTCGTCCTGACCTGCCTGATCCACCTGCCCCTCGCGGTGCGCCGGGTGGTTCCGTGGCCGGTGCTGTGCGCCACGTGCGCCGGCCTCGCCCTGTACACCGCGTTCGGCTACCAGCCGTCCGTCAACGTGTGGTCGCCGATGCTGGCGTTCTTCACGATCGCCGCCGCGCGACCTCCCCGGGAGACCGCGCGGGCCGCCGTGCCGGTCACGGCCGCGTGGCTGTACAACGCGCTGGCGTCCCACGCGATGTCGGTCCTGGTGGCCCTGGGACAGACCCTCATGGTCCTGCTCCTCGCCTGGGGCTTCGGCACGAACCTGCGCCGTCTGGAGAAGCAGAACACCGAACTGGACCGGCTGACCGCACGCCTGCGCGCGGAGGAGGGGGCACGCGCCCGGCACGCGGTCACGGAGGAACGCCTGCGGATCGCCCGCGAACTGCACGACGTGGTCGCCCACCATCTGTCGGTCGTCTCGGTCCAGAGCGGTCTGGCCCGGTACGTCTTCGACAGCGACGCCGCGAAGGCCCGGGCCGCCCTGCACACCATCGAGGACACCGCACGCGAGACCCTGGAGGAGATGCGCGGCCTGCTCCAGGTGCTGCGCGTGAGCCCGGACGGCACCGACGCCGTGTCCGGGCCGTCCACCGGGCCCGACGCCGGTCTCGCCCGGCTGGACGAACTCGCCGCCCGGATGACCGCCGCGGGGCTCGTCGTCGAGACCGCCGTCACGGGCACGCCCCGGCCGCTGCCGCCGGGTGCGGACCTGTGCGCCTACCGCATCGTCCAGGAAGCCCTGACCAACACGCTGAAACACGCCGGTGCGCGTGCCCGTGTCCGGATCGCGCTGGCGTACGACACCGACACGCTGGCCGTCACGGTGTCCGACGACGGCGGCCCCCGGACGGACGGCGCCCGCCAGGCCACCCGGGCTGCGCAGGTGACACACACGCCGACGACGCAGGCGCCGTCGGCGACGCCGGTCGCATCCCGGACCGTCGGCGGGAGCGGCAGCCGAGCCGGGACCGAAGCCGGAGCCGGGACGGACTCCGGAAACCGTGCCGGAGCCGACGCCGGGAGCGTGGCCGCCGCCGTCCCCGGACCGCGAAAGGGCCTGGGCGGGCGGCCGGGGAGACCCGGCCGGCGCGCCGCGCAGGCCGGCCGGACCGAGGAGGGTACCGGCCCGGCCCCGGCGGGAACGGGGCACGGGCTGATCGGCATGTACGAACGCGTGAGGCTCTACGGCGGCAGTTTCCGCGCCGGACGCGGGCCGGCGGCCGGTTTCGAGGTGGCGTTCACCCTGCCCGTCCCCGACCGCACCGCCCGCGACGACCATCCGGCCGCCGCACCGCCCGCGAGCCCGGCAGCCGAACCCCGTGCGGGGGAACCCCAGGGATGACACGTGTGCTCGTCGTCGGTGGGGCCTTTGTCCCCTCGGCCCGCACACCCCCCGGGACCGACCGGGCCGACGGGGCGAACGACACCTCGCCGGACCGGCAGGGAAGCGGACGGGCCGACGGGCGGGGCGGCGGGCGGGCGTCGGCTCAGGGAAGCTGCCAGTCGACCGGCTGCGCGCCCTGCCGCAGGAGCAGGTCGTTGGCCCGGCTGAAGGGGCGCGAACCGAAGAAGCCACGGTCCGCCGACATGGGCGAGGGGTGGGCGGACTCGATCGCCGGGAGATCGCCGAGCAGCGGACGCAGATTGCGTGCGTCGCGCCCCCAGAGGATCGACACCAGCGGCTTGCCGCGGGCCGCCAGCGCCCGGATGGCCTGCTCCGTGACCTCTTCCCAGCCCTTGCCCCGGTGCGCCGCGGGTTTGCGCGGCGCCGTCGTCAGCGCCCTGTTCAGCAGCAGCACGCCCTGCCGGGTCCACGGCGTCAGATCGCCGTTGGACGGCCTGGGCAGACCGAGGTCGGAATGGAGTTCCCGGAAGATGTTCTCCAGGCTGCCCGGCAGGGACCGCACCTCGGGCGAGACCGCGAAGCTCAGCCCGATGGCCATACCGGGGGTGGGGTAGGGGTCCTGGCCGACGATGAGGACGCGCACGTCGTCGAACGGCTGCTGGAACGCCCGCAGCACATTGGCCCCGGACGGAAGGTAGGTCCGGCCGGCCGCTATCTCGGCTCTGAGGAAGTTCCCCATCGCGGCGATGCGTTCGGCCACGGGTTCGAGGGCCTTCGCCCAGCCCGCCTCGACGAGTTCATGCAACGGTCGTGGTGCCACGGCCCGTCACTCTACTGGCACGGGCCAGGACGCCGCACGGGCGGGAGGCTCCGCACGGACGGGCGCGTGACGCCACCCTTCCCCGCCGTCGAGACCTTCCCGGTCTTCGGACCTCCGGAAACCCGAGGAGACGGCATGTCCGTGCGCCCGCCCGCAGTGGCGCTCCGCCCGGTCCGGGCTGCCCGGAGCCGGCCGTGAAGGGAGGCGCGGGAAGCGGTGCGGCCGGTTTCCTCGCCGTGGGCCCCGGAGGTCCGGGTCTGCGGGCCGTCGTCGGGGTGCCCGACCGGGGACCGTCGGCGCAGCGGGAGTCCGAGGAACCCGTGCGCACCGCACCCGGGGGAACGGCCCCGTACACCTGATGGAACAACTCGTGCCCGTCCCACGGGCGCCGGCCCCCGGCGCGGAGCCTGGACGGTTGGAGACGGCCGTCGTGGGGGCGGCCGGGTTCGCCTCCTCGGGGGTGCCGCGCCGCGCGCCGCTCCCCGGATGTGTCCCCTCACGCCCCTTGAAGCCGGGTTCGCACCACACCGATCATTTCCGATCGGTGTGTACCTCATACGACAAAACCGGACGGAAACCGCTCACCCGCCCCCTCCCCGAACAGGGGAACCCCGAAAGCCAGTAACATGCGGCGCCATGAGCTCCCCCACTGGGCCCGCGTCCGGCCTGCCTGTACGAATGCCGCGCCCCCGCCAGCCCGGACGGCACCGCCGACCCGAACCGCTGGCGGCTCCCGAGGGCGCGCCCGCGCTCGTCCTCGCGGTGCCGGGCACGCCCGGTGCCGCAGCGCGCTCCCTCGCCGAGGAGGTCGTGAGCATCGCCCGCTCCGAGCTTCCCGGTCTCAATGCCCAGATCGGGTACCTGGACGGGGACGGGGCGGAGTTCCCGACCCTGCAGTCGGTGCTCGCGCGCGCGGCCGACGAGCGCACGGCCCGCTACGAGCAAGCGCTGGCCGCCGGTGCGGACGTCAAGGAGCCCGAGGGTCCGGTCGCGGTCGTCGTACCGCTGCTCGCCGGTCCGGACAACGCGCTGCTGCGCCGGCTGCGCCAGGCCGTCATGGACAGCCGGGTCGCCGCCGAGCTGACCGATGTGCTCGGCCCGCACCCGTTGCTCGCGGAGGCGCTGCACGTGCGTCTGTCGGAGGCGGGGCTCGCGCGCGCCGACCGGGCCCGGCTGTTCACCGTGGCGACGGCCGCGGACGGCATCATCCTCGCGTCGGTCGGTGGCGAGGAGGCCGTGCAGGCCGCGGGGATCACCGGCATGCTGCTCGCCGCCCGCCTCGCGGTGCCGGTGATGGCCGCCGCCCTCGACCAGGAGGGTTCCGTCGCGGGCGTCGCCGAGCAGCTGCGTTCGTCCGGTTCGCAGCAGCTGGCCCTGGCGCCGTACCTGATCGGTCCGGAGATCGACGCCGAGCTGGTCGAGGCGGCCGTCAAGGAGGCGGACTGCTCCGCCGCCGAAGCGCTCGGCGCCTATCCGGCGATCGGCAAGCTCGCCCTGGCCAAGTACACGACCGCCCTGGGCATCGCCCCGCAGCAGCCGCAGGGCACGCCGGTGCGATGACGCCGCACCGGCGCCCGTAGCATTCGGGCGGCCGCGGCCACCGCGGTGGCACGGACGCCCGCGGGACCATCTCGAAGGGTCCGCTCCGCACAGGCCGGGGCGGGCCCTTCGCCGTGCCGTCACCGGCGGCACGGGGCGGAGCCGGCCGGGGCTCAGCCGAAGACGACGCAGGACGCGGCGGCCACCTTGACCGAGCCGGCGCGTGCCGGGAGCCCCGTCTCCGGATGCACGGCGAACCAGGTGACGTCACCGGAGCGTTCGTTGGCGACGTAGAGGAATCCGTCGGACAGGGTGAGCGCCCTGGGCCAGTGGCCGCCGCACGGTACGGTCGCCCGCAGTTCCAGCCGGTCCCCGCCCGCCTCGACGGCGAAGACCGAGAGCACGTCCTCGCCGCGCGTCGCGGTCCACACGAAGCGGCCGTCCGGTGCGACGGCGATGCCCGACGGGTAGGCGTCGCCCGCCGGGGCGTCCGGCAGGACCCGGGTCTCGGCCAGCGGCCGCAGCGAGCCGGTCTCCGCCTCCCAGCGGCAGGCGGTGACGGTGGGCGTGAGTTCGTTGAGGACGTAGGCGTGCCGGGCGCCGGGATGGAAGGCGAGGTGGCGGGGGCCGGAGCCGGGGCGGAGGGCGATCTCGCGGTGCAGGCCGAGCCTGCCGTCCGTCAGCGTGCACACCCGCACGGAGTCGGTGCCGAGGTCGACGCTGACGGCCCAGCGGCCGCTCGGGTCGGGCTGCACCTGGTGCGCGTGCGGGGCGCGCTGTCTGCGTTCGTGCGGGCCGGAACCGGTGTGCCGCAGCACGTCGGACGCGCCCTGTCCGAGACGGCCGTCCGCGCGGACGGGGACGGCGCTGACGCTGCCCGAGCCGTAGTTGGCGGTGAGGACGTGTCCGTCGGCCAGACTGAGGTGGGTGGGGCCGCTGCCGCCGACCCGGACCGGCGGACCGGTGAGTTCGACCGTCTCGCCCTTCACCCGGTACGCGGCCAGTGCGCCCTCGGCGGTCTCGCTGACCGCGTACAGCGTGCCGGCGTCAGCCGACAGGGCGAGGTACGACGGGTCCAGCACGCCGTCCACGCTGCTCAGCACGGTCAGCGCGCCGTCCTCCGCCACGGCCGCGGTGACCACACCGGGTCCTCCCGCCGCCGTGAACGACCCGATGAAGGCCCGCCGCCGCCTGCCGTCCTCGTCCGCCACCTCTGATCCCCTCTCCGTCGACCCGTTGCGGGTGACGGTAGCAGTCGATCAAGAGCGGTCTAGACCAAGGCGCAGGAGTGTCCCGCCGGGACCGCCGGGACCGCCGCGTCAGGCACCGACCAGGGGCGAGCCCGACGGCGCCCGCAGTGGTGCGGCCAGTTCCGCGAGCGCCCGTTCCAGACCGTGCAGGTGGGCGAGCGCGGGCGGCTCCGCGGCGGCCCCGGGCGTGCCGGCGGCGGCGAGGGGTCCGCCACCGCCGTCGGTGAGCGCCTGGACCGCGGCCTCCACCCGCCAGCAGGCGGCGGCCAGGCGCGCGTCGTGGGACGCCTCGGGGTCGGCGGCGACCGCGACCAGGCCGCGGACCTCGCGGGCGCAGTCGTCGAGCAGCACGAGCACCCGGCGGGCGCGCCGCTTGCGGCCCCGCATCGGGTTCAGCGGATGGACCAGCGGCGCCACGGAGAGCCGGACCCGGCCGAGCAGGTGCTCCAGTTCGGCCACGCGGTGCGCCGGGTCGGCGTCCGCCGCGCCCGCGAGCCGGGCGGCGGCCTCGGCGGTGCAGGCGTGGACGCAGCGCAGGGCGCGCTGGATCCAGGCGCCGGTGACGGCATGGGTGCTGACCGGCAGCACGAACAGCACGGCGAGCCAGGCACCGAGCGCCCCGACGGCCGTCTCCCCCAGCCGCAGGGCGAGCAGACCGGGGGTGAGGACGCCGAGGAGCCCGTAGAGCGAGACGGCGAGCAGGGTGACCCAGAGCATCATCCAGGTGTAGGACACGGCGGCCGTGTAGAAGATCCCGAAGACGGCCACGGCGACCAGCACGGCGGTGGGCAGGGGTGTCCCGTGCAGCGGGGCGACGAACAGGGCGCCGAGGACGAGGCCGAGCACCGTGCCGAGGACCCGGCGGAAACCGCGGACCAGGGTCTCCCCGCGGGAGGCGGTGTTGACGAACACCCACCAGGTCGCGCCGACCGCCCAGTACCAGCGCTGTCCGGACACCAGCTGGCCCACGACGAGCGCGAAGCCGGCCCCCGCGGTCGCCTGGACGGCCTGCCGGGTGGTCACCCGGGCCAGTCCGCTGCCGCCCGGCGGTGGCGGCACGGCGGCCGGGGACTGGCTGCGCTCGTAGCACCACAGCCCGAAGCGGACCGCCGCCGCGCTGAGCACGGACAGGACCACCGCGGCCGACAGCTCGGGCAGCCGGCCGGTCGTGGCGTGCAGGAACTGGGCCACGAAGAAGGTCATGAACGCGAAGACGCCCAGGCTGTGGCCGCGCGGCCCCCAGCGGCGCGCGTACACGCCGGCGCCGACCAGGGCGAGGAAGGTGAGGTCACGGGCCACCGGGAGGTCGTGCAGGCAGGCCGCGGCGGCCAGGACGGGGATGCCGGCCACGGGCAGCAGCGCCGTGGTGACCGCCTGGCCGCGCACCGTGGGGTCGGAGACCGTGAACAGGGTGAGCAGCGCGGCGAGCCCGCCGGTGACGGCGCCGGGCAGGGAGTGGCCGGCCAGGCCGCACACGGCGGTGGCCAGACCGATCCCGAGCACGGCGCGGGACGCGAACCGCAGCCGCGCCCGCCCGGGGTCCGGAGCCGCGAACACCCTCTTCAGCACTGATGACCGCCCCCTCGGCAGACTTCGGACACGACACGAAAAAGGCGCCGCGGTGATCCGCAGCGCCATCGACACGTCCATCACAGCACCTTCGAGGCCCCTGGCTCAAGTCATCGCAGGATCACTGGTCCATTGGCCCACTCCGCTGCGCGAAGACCGGCCCGTCAGCGGGCCAATGGACGAGATCACCTGGCCCACCCGCATCGCACCCGACTGAGCCATTGGTACAGTCGGGTGGCATCGACCCGCCGCTGGGAGGCCGGAGCCGTCATGGCCGTGGACGAACTCGACACCCGCATCCTGCGGCTGCTCCTCGAACAGCCGCGCACCAGTGTGCGGGAGTACGCCCGCCTCCTCGGCATCGCGCGCGGCACGCTCCAGGCACGGCTGGACCGGCTGGAGCGGGACGGGGTGATCACCGGCACGGGACCTTCCCTCTCCCCCGCCGCCCTCGGCCATCCGGTGCTGGCGTTCGTGCACATCGAGGTGACCCAGGGCCACCTGGACGATGTGGGGGACGCGCTGGCCGGGGTGCCCGAGATCGTCGAGGCGTTCTCCATCACCGGCGGCGGCGATCTCCTCACCCGGGTCGTGGCGCGGGACAACGCCCACCTGGAGGACGTGATCCAGAAGCTGATCAGCCTGCCCGGAGTGGTCCGCACCCGCACCGAGGTGGCCCTGCGCGAACGCGTCCCGCACCGGCTGCTGCCCCTCGTGGAGTCGATCGGCCGCACGAGCGGGAAGTGATCCCGCCGCGCGGACCGGCGGCCCGTGCGGCAGCCGGTGGCCCCTGCGGGCGGCCGGTGCGGGCGACGGGCCGTCCGCGGGCCGGCGCCACCGTCCGTGCCGACGATCGACTACGAGCCGACGGCCCGGCTACGAGCTGCGGCGGGGCCTGCCCCGCCGGGCGCCCTTGGCCGAGCCCTGGGAGCCCGCTCCCCTGGCCCCGCGTGGCGCTCCACGGGAGCCTCCCTTGGGCGCGGCACCTTTTCCGGCGCCCGCCGCCGTCCTGCCCGAGCCCTTGCTCCCGGCCTTGCCCGTCCTGCCCGCCTCGGGTTTCCGGCCGCCGGTCACGGCGGGGGCCTGGGCGGCGGCCCGGCCCCGGGTGCTGTTGACGGTCCGGCCGCGCACGATGCCGATGAAGTCGTCGACCAGGTCGGTGGTCGCGTCCTCGGGCCACACCAGTCCGACACCCGACTGCGGGGCGTCCACGACGGGCCGGTAGGTCAGGTCCCTGCGGTGGTGGAGCCGGGCCAGCGACTGGGGGACGACCAGCAGGCCCACGCCCGCCGCCACCAGCTCGACCGCGTCCTCCGTGGTGGCCGGGCGTTCGAAGGCGGGCTCCCCCGGCGGCCGCTCCCAGCCGAGGACGTCGTCCAGGGGGTGGAAGACGACCTCGTCGGCCAGGTCGGCGACGGACACCTCGTCCGCCGCCGTCACCAGGTGGTCCTTGGGGACGACGACCACCGTGGTCTCGGTGTAGAGGGGGATCGCGCTGAAGAACGTACGGTCCACGGGCAGCCGTACGACGCCCGCGTCCGCGGCGCCCTCACGCAGCGCCGCCGGTGCGTCGGCGGCCGGGAGCTGCACGAGGTCGAGGGGGACGTCGGGCAGGCGCTCGTTCCAGATCCGCACCCACTTCGCGGGCGTCACCCCGGGGACGTACGCCAGCCGGAACGTGGGGGATGCTTCCGAGCCTGTCACCCGGCCAGGTTACCCGCCCCCGGCCGGTCCGTCGGCGTGTGGTCGGAACCCCCTGCGCCGGTCGATAGTCTGGACACCATGAAGTCGCACCAGACCACCCAGACGATGAAGCCCGCCACGGCGGCGAAGAAGCTGGGTGTGTACCTGCCCGCCACGCCCGCCGAGTTCCAGGAGGGCGTCGTCTCGCGTGCCGAGCTGGACCAGCTCCAGGCCGATCCGCCCGAGTGGCTGCGGGAGCTGCGACGCGACGGCCCGCACCCCCGCCCGGTGGTCGCGGCCAAGCTCGGGGTCTCCATCGCGGGTCTGGCGCGCGGCGGGGTCACCGAGGCGCTCACCACCGAGCAGATCGAGGCCCTCAAGCAGGAGCGGCCCGAGTGGCTGGAGAAGGAGCGCGCCACCCAGGCGGAGGTCCGCAAGGAGGCGGCCCGCCTGAAGAAGCGGGACGCCGAGCGCGCCGAGGAGGGCCACGGCCCGCAGAGCTGACGGGAGCCCGGCGGGAGAGGGTCCGCCGACCGGACGGCCCCGACGCCCGCCGGCTCCCCCCGCCGGCCTGATCGCCACGTCGACTTGATCCCCCTGATGGCCTGACCCCCTGCGGGGCAGGTCCCCACGCCCGCTCGGTCCCACGGCGGCCGGACCCCGTGCCGGGCCGGTCCCCACGCCGGCAGGCCCCGTCCCGGACGGGGCCCGTCGCCGTACAGGGCCCATAGGGCTCCCTACCTGAAAAGGCCTGACGCCGGAAGAGTTCTGACGGCGGAAAACGGCCGGTTGCCTCGGTAGGGCACACAAACGGTCGGTCCCACGCTTCCGCGCGCTCCCGTGCGCCCCCGTTGCTCGGCGCAGGGAAGGCCGGTCACGCGTTGGACTGGGCAGGACATGGTGCGAACGCCAAGCCCTGAAAGACCGCCCGAGTTGTGTGTGCCGACTGAGGCAGGTGGTATTCGATGAGCGGTGCGTCAACCGGTGCCCTGTCCACGGCGGACCGGTCCGACCGGTCCTGGACCGTGGGTACTGCGCCAGGCATATTCCCTTTCTTCAGCCACGGTATCGCCTTGTTCCGCCGTCCACTGGCGTTCGTGAACTCTCTGCCGGAACACGGCGACATTGTCCGGATCCGGCTGGGCCCGCTGCCCGCCTGGGTGGTGTGCCATCCGCAGCTGGTCCACCGGATGCTCGTGGACACGCGTACGTTCGACAAGGGCGGCCCCCAGTACGACCGGCTGCGGACGCTGATGGGCGACGGCCTGGTCACCAGCCGCCAGGACACGCACCGCCGGCAGCGCCGCCTGCTGCAACCGCGCTTCCACGCCACCCGCGTCGCCGCGTACACCGAGCTGATGGCATCCGAGACCTCGGCGCTGTGCGACGCGTGGCGGCCCGGGCAGCCGATCGACGTCAGCGCCGCGATGATGACGCTGACCACCCGGGTCACCAGCCGGGTCCTGCTCTCCGACAGCCTGGACGAGGCGGCGGCCGCCGAGCTGAGGAGCTGTCTGTCCACGGTGGTGCGCGGGCTGTTCGTCCGCACGGTGGTGCCGCTGGACGCGCCCTTCCGCATACCCTTGCCGGCCAACCGCCGCTACCGGCACGCCCTCGCACGCCTGCACTCCCTGGTCGACGCGGCCGTCGCGCGGCGCCGCGCGGACGCTCCGCGGGACGACCTGCTCGGCACCCTGCTGGCCGCCGAGCGCGGTGACGACGGGCCGCCGATCACCGGACGGGAGGTCCACGACCACCTCATCACCCTCCTGCTCACCGGAGTGGAGACCACCGCCCTGTGCCTGACGTCCCTCTTCAGCCTGCTGGCCAGGCACCCGCAGGCGGAGCGCCGGGTGCACGCGGAGGTCGACGCGGTGCTCGGCGGGCGCGCGCCCACGACCGCCGATCTGCCGCGTCTGGTGCACACCGGCAACGCCGTCACCGAGACGCTGCGGCACTCCCCACCCGGCTGGCTCTTCACCCGCGTCACCACCGAGGAGACCGAACTCGGCGGCTGCCGGCTGCCCCGCGGGGCCACCGTCCTCTACAGCCCCTACCTGCTCCACCACGATCCCGCGTCGTTCCCCGACCCGGAACGGTTCCTGCCGGACCGCTGGCTGCCGGGCGCCGCGGCCGCCGTGCCGCAGGGCGCGATGCTCCCGTTCGCCGCCGGCAACCGCAAGTGCATCGGGGACGCGTTCGCCGTGGCGGAGGCCACCGTGGCGCTCGCGACCGTCGCCGGGCGGGTGCGGCTGCGCCATCTGCCCGGGCCGCCGGCCCGGCCGCGCCCCGCGGTGACCCTGGGGCCGCGGTCGCTGGTGATGACCTGTGAACCGCGCACGGACCGTCCGCAGGACCTCTCCGAACCGAAGGGCAGGTGACAGTGGTGTCGACGACCCAGGAACGCGCGGTACCGCGCCAGGGAGTCCCGGCCGATGCGGCCACCGGCCGCGCGGCCGATCCGGCGGCCACGCTGAACGACCTGATCGACGCCCACCTGTACATGCCCTTCCCCTTCCGCAGCAACCGCCACGAGGCCGAGGCGGCGGCGGGCACGGACGCCTGGCTGGACAGCTGCGGGCTGACCGCCGAACCCGGGGTCGCGGAGATGATCGCCCGTACCCGTCCCGCCCAGCTCGCCTCCTGCATCACCCCGGACGCCAGCCTGGACATCCTGCTGCTCGTCGCCCGCCAGATCGCCTACCAGTTCGTCTTCGACGACCGGGCGGAAGAGGTGGGGCCGGGCGGGTCCGACCGGCTGCTGCCCATGCTGTGCGAGAGCGTCGCGATCCTCCGCGACGGCCGGCCGCCGACGACGGCCCTCGGCGCGGCCCTGGCCGACCTGCACCGCCAGGTCCGGCAGCGCTGCACCCCGAACCAGGCGGCGCGCTGGGCGTCGAACAGCCGGGAGTACGTGCACGGCCTGCTGTACGAGGCGGTCGCCCAGAACGGGAGCGCGCCGCCGCACATGGGGGTGTGCACGTCGATACGGTCGCTGACCGCGGGGGTGGAGCCGTTCTATCCGCTCTGCGAGGCGGCGGAGGCCGAGGAGTTGCGGCCGCAGGAACTCCATCACCCGCTGATGCGGCGGCTGACCAGGCTGTCCGTGGACGCCGCGGTGTGGATACCGGACCTGTACTCGGCGGTGAAGGAGCAGCGTGCGGGCGGCCTGATCAATCTGGCCCTCGGCTACCAGCGGGCGTACGACTGCTCCCTGGCGGAGGCGGTGCTGCCGGCCATCGCGCGGATCAACGGCACCATCCGCGAGTTCGAGCGGATCCGCGCGGAACTCCAGCCGGAACTGAGCGCCGCCGGCCGCGGCTACGTGGACGGGATGAGCGGCTGGATCCGCGGGTGCTACCACTGGTCGCGCACGGTACCGCGCTACGCCGACTCCGCACAGGCGCCCGCCCGTTAGGACCTGCCGTCCGCCCGGCCCCGTTCTCCGCCCGCCTGTCCGACCCGCGGCCTGCCCATTCGACCGGTGTTACCCACCCGGAGGGCGCGTCAATCCTCCGAGAGGGGTGATTCACCCTTCCTTGCCCCTTGCGTGCCCCGTTCGGCCGTCCGGGGGCCGCCCGGGCGTACGCTCTGGCTTCCCCGGGAGGACAGGGCCCAAGGACAGGAAGCGGTAGGGCACATGGCACATGAGCCGTGGCAGTCACACACCGAACACCGACCCCTGCTCGAACGCCAGCGGGAACTGCGCGTGCTCGACGCCGCGTTGGCCGACCTCGCCGCGTCCGCCGACGGTGCCCCGCGCCGTGGTGGGCTGCTCGCCTTCACGGGCGCGGCGGGGCTGGGCAAGACGACGCTCATGGCGCAGTTGCGCGCCCGGGCCGCCGCGCGGGGACTCACGGTGCTCTCGGGCCGGGGCGGGGAGACGGAGCAGGAACTCGCCTTCCACGTGGTGCGGCAGCTCGTGCAGCCCCCGCTGGCGGCGATGCCCGGACCGGAACGCCGCGCGTTCCTGGGGAGTTGGTACGACATCGTCGCCACCGCGCTCGGTCTGGAGGCGTCCGGCAGCGCACGCGTGCCCGACCCGGCCGGGGTGCGGGACGGCCTGGACTGGGTGATGACGCGCCTGGCCGTGGAGCAGGCGCCGGTCGTGCTGCTGCTCGACGACGCGCACTGGGCCGACGCCGAGTCCCTGAGCTGGCTCGCCTCCTTCGCGGCGCGCATCGAGAACCTTCCGCTGCTGATCGTCGTCGCCTACCGCCCCGGGGAACTGCCGCCCGAGGCCACCGCGTTCCGGTCGCTGCTCGAACACCACGAGAACCGTCCGCACGCCCTCATGCCGCTCTCCGCCGCGGGCGTCGCCCGGATCATCAGGGACCATCTGGGCGAGGGAGCCGAGGAGGAGTTCTGCGCGGAGTGCTGGACGGTCACCGAGGGGCGCCCGTTCGAAGCGGTGGAGCTGGCGATCCGGCTGGCCGAACGGGAGGTGCGGGGCACCGGGGACGAGCTGCCGGTCATGCGCGACCTGGCGTCGGCGATCAAGGGTCCGGGACTGCTGGACCGGCTGCGCCGGCTCGGCACGACGACCGTCCGTTTCGCCTCGGCCGCCGCCGTGCTGGGCACATCCTTCTCCCCGGAACTGGCCGCCACGATCGCCGTGGTCGGTGTGGAGCAGGCCGCACAGGAGACCGCGAAACTGCGGGCCGCCGGGATCCTGACCGACAGCCAGTCGCCCGGCGGCGGACTCGAGTTCGCGCATCCGCTGATCGCCACGGCGATCTACCAGGCCATCCAGCCGGGCTTTCGGGTCGGCCTGCACAACGCCGCCGCGATGGCCGTCCGCGCCGCGGGACTCGGGCCCGCGGCCGCCGCGCGGCATCTGCTGGAGGTTCCGTGCGAGGCCAGGCCCGAGGCGGTCGACTGCCTGCGGGAGGCCGGCCGCGAGTACCTGCGGGCGGGGGCTCCCGAAGCCGCCCGCCGGGTGCTGACCCGGGCGCTGCAGGAGCCGCCGCTGCCGGAGGACCGGGCCGCACTCCTGCACGAACTGGCGTGCGCGACCTTCCTCATCGAGCCCGCGGCCACCGTCACCCTTCTCCGGGAGGCGCTGGCGGAGCCGGACCTCGCTCCCGGCCTGCGGGCCTCCATCGTCTACCGGCTGACCCAGGCCCTCGCCCACACGGACCGCATGGCGGAGGCCGCCCGCGTGGCCGCCGAGGAGGCACAGCAGGCCACCGATCCGCGGACACGGCTGCGCATGCAGGCCGATCACTTCGTGTGGAGCGCCTTCCGCAGCGACGAACCCGACTCACCTGCCCGGTCCCGCAAGCTGGCGCGGCTGGCCGGACGGCTGACGGGACGCACCCTGGAGGAGCGCTACATCCTGGGGCTGCGCGCCTGGGACGCCATGGTGCGCGGGGAGCACCGGCGGACCGTCCTGGAACACGCCGAGAGGGCGCTGCGCGGAGGTCTGAGCTGGACCGACGAGCACCGTGGTTTCGAGGTCCCCGCCTCGGTCGCCCTGCTGTTCATGTACTGCGACCAGCCCCGGCGGGCCGAGGAACTGTTCGGCCGGGGCATCGCCGAGTGCACCGACAAGGGCTGGCGCGGCTCCCACCTTGCCCTGGGCCAGACCCTCCTCGGCTACATCCGCTACCACCGCGGCTGCCTGGCCGAGGCGGAGGACCTGGTCCTGGAGGGCCTGCGGACCGCCGACCGGGTGGAAGGCGCGGTTCCGGCCCAGTGGTTCGCGGTCGGTGTCCTGATCCAGACCCTGCTGGCCCGCGGCCGGGTCAAGGAGGCCCGGCAGGTCGCCGACGAGCACCACTTCGGCGAGACCGCGCCGAACGCGGTCATCTACCCCGACCCCCGCACGGTCTACGCCGAGCTGCTGCTGGCGGAGAACCGGGACGCCGAGGCGGTGCGGCTGCTGGCCGGAGTCGGTGACCGGCTGGACGCCCGGGCCTGGCGCAATCCGGCGTGGTGCCCCTGGCAGCTGGACCTGGCATCGGCGCTGGCGCCCACGGCTCCTGAGCGTGCCGTCGGCCTGGCGACGGAGGCCGTCGAGCGGGCGCGGGCCTTCGGCGCCGCGTCGGCCACCGGGCAGGCGCTGCGCACCCTGGCCGAGGTCACCGGCGGGCCGGCGGCGCTCGATCTGCACGCGGAGGCGGTGTGCCTGCTGGAGGGGTCCCCGGCAGGCTACGAGCTGGCCCGCGCGCTGGTCGGGCACGGCGCGGCGCTCGCCCGCAACGGCAGGCTCCCCGAGGCCGCCGACCGCCTGTACCGGGGGCTGGAGACCGCCGTGCACTGCGGGGCGGAGGCCCTGGCCGGCCGGGCCCGGGCGGAGCTGTCGGCCGCGGGGATGCGCCCGCTGCCCCTGCGGTACGGGCAGACCGACACGCTCACCGCCCAGGAGCGCAGGGCCGCCGAGCTGGCCGCCCAGGGGCACCCGGTCACGGTGGTCGCCAAGGAGCTGCACCTCACCGAGCGGGGAGTGCGCCAGCTCCTCTCCTCCGTGTACCGGAAGGTCGGCACCGACGCGGCCGGTCTCGCCGCCGCCCTGGAGACCTTTCCCCGGTCCTGTCCCTGAGCCGGGATGCGGCCGGGACACGGCCCGGACGCCGCCGTCCGGTGCGCGGCGACCGGGCCGTGAGGCTCACGCCGCCCGGGTGGCGCCGGGTGCGGCCCGGTCGTGGTGGATCGGTCCGTCGGAGCCCGTGAGCGGGGCGCCGGTGCCTCCCCGCCCGGCGGCGACGATCTCGGCCGCGATCGACAGGGCGGTCTCCTCCGGGGTGCGCGCGCCGAGGTCCAGGCCGATCGGGGACCGCAGGCGGGCCAGTTCCGCTTCGCCCACGCCTGCCTCGCGCAGCCGGCGCCGACGGTCCTCATGGGTGCGGCGCGAGCCCATCGCGCCGACGAAGGCGACCGGCATCCGCAGCGCGACGGTGAGCAGGGGTATGTCGAACTTGGCGTCGTGGGTGAGCACGCACAGCACCGTCCGCCGGTCCGTGGGGGTCTCCCGCAGATAGCGGTGCGGCCAGTCGACGACGATGTCGTCGGCCTCGGGGAAGCGGCCCCGCGTGGCGAACACGGGCCGGGCGTCGCACACCGTGACGTGGTATCCGAGGAACTTGCCCGCCCTGACCAGTGCCGCGGCGAAGTCGACCGCCCCGAAGACGATCATGCGGGGCGGGGGCAGTGTGGACTCCACGAGGAGGGTCAGACCGCCCGGGCAGTGCGAGTCGTCCTCGGACAGCTCCACCGTTCCCGTACGGCCCGCCTCCAGCAGGGCCCGGGCCTCGGCGACCGCGGTGCGGGCCGCTTCCGGGTGGTCACCGAAGCCGCCGTCGTCCAAGCCCTCGTCCGCCCCGTCCGGCCGGACCAGCACCGTGGCGCCCAGCAGGTCGTCCGGGCCCCGGACGATCCGGGCGACGGCCACCGGCTCGCCCCGGACGGCGGCCGACAGCGCCGCCCGCAGGACCGTCCGCACGGGTGCGTGCGCCGGGACCGGGGTGATCATCATGTCGATGGTCCCGCCGCAGGTCAGTCCGACGGCGAAGGCGTCCTCGTCGCTGTAGCCGAACTGTTCGAGGACGGTGGTGCCGTCCCGCAGCGCCTGCCGGCACAGGTCGTAGACCGCTCCCTCCACGCAGCCGCCGGAGACCGAGCCGATGACGGTGCCCTCGCTGTCGACCGCGAGGGCCGCGCCCGGGCCGCGCGGCGCGCTGCCGCCGACGGCCACCACGGTGGCGACGGCGAAGGCGCGGCCCTCCTCGATCCAGCGGTGCAGTTCTCCGGCGATGTCAAGCATGTGGCTCCCCTGCGGCCGCCTGCAGGACCCGGTCGGGGCGGATGGGCAGGTGGCGGTGGCGGACGCCGGTGGCGTGCCAGACCGCGTTGGCGACGGCGGCCGCGGCGCCGACGATGCCGACCTCGCCGATGCCCTTGATCCCTACCGGGTCGTCCGGGTCCGGGTCGTCGACCCAGTCGGCCTCGATCAGCGGCGGTACGTCGGCGTGCGTGGCGACGTGGTAGCCGGCGAGGTCGGCGCCGTAGAGGCCACCGCTGGCCCGGTCGCGGACGGCCTCCTCGTGCAGCGCCATGGAGATGCCCCAGATCATGCCGCCGACGAGCTGGTTGCGTGCCGTCAGCGGATTGACGATCTTGCCCGCCGCGAAGATGCCGAGCATGCGACGCACCCGTACCTCGCCGGTGGTGACGTCCACGGCGACCTCGGCGAACTGGGCGCCGAAGGAGTGCCGCTCCTTGCGGGCCAGGGCGCCGACGGCCTCGGTGGTGTCGGACCGTACCGTGATGCCCTCCGGCGGGATGTCGGTGCCCAGTGCCAGCCGCTCGCGCAGTTCTCCTGCCGCGGCGGTGACGGCCCAGGCCCAGGAGCGGGTGCCCATGGAGCCGCCGGCGATCATCGCCGGCCCGAAGTCGCTGTCGCCGATCCGCACGCGGACCTTGTCCGGGGTGGTGGCCAGGGCGTCGGCGGCGATCAGGGCCAGCGCGGTACGGGCTCCGGTGCCGATGTCCGCGGCGGCGATCCGCACGGTGAAGGTGCCGTCCGCCTCGGCGGTGACGATCGCGGTGGACGGTCCGGCTCCGGAGGGGAAGGACGCGGCGGCCGTGCCGGTGCCGAGCAGCCAGCGGCCCTCGCGGCGCACGCCGGGGCGCGGGTCCCGGTCCGCCCAGCCGAATCTGCGGGCGCCCTCCCGGAAGCAGGCATCCAGGTTGCGGCTGCTGAAGGGCAGCCCGGAGACGGGGCCCCGCTCCGGTTCGTTGCGCCGGCGCAGTTCGATCGGGTCCAGGCCGCATTTCTCGGCGAGTTCGTCGAGCGCCGACTCCAGCGCGAAGGATCCCGGGGCCTCTCCCGGTCCGCGCATGAAGGTCGGGGTCGGTACGTCCAGCCGGACGATGCGGTGGGCCGTGTGGTGGGCGTCGGCGTCGTACATCACCCGGGAGGGACCGGCGCAGGACTCGACGAACTCGTGCACCGACGAGGTCTGGTTGAGGGAGAGGTGTTCCAGCGCGCGCAGGCGTCCGTCGGCGTCCGCTCCGAGCCTGATCCGCTGGGCGGTGGGGCTGCGGTAGCCGGTCAGCGAGAACATCTGGCGGCGGGTCAGCACGACACGGACCGGGCGGTGCAGGACGGTCGTGGCCATCACCGCGCCCACCTGGTGGACGCGGACTCCCTTGCTGCCGAAGCCGCCGCCGACGTGTTCGGAACGCACCCGCACGGCGGACGGGTCGAGCGAGAACAGCTTGGCCAGTTCGCCGACGACCCAGCTGGCGCCCTGGTTGGAGTCGACGACCTCCAGCCGCCCGCCGTCCCACAGGGCGGTGGCCGCGTGCGGCTCCATCATGCTGTGGTGTTCTTCGGGGGTGGTGTACTGCTGGTCCAGGGCGACGGCGGAGGCGGCGAGTTCGGCCTCCAGGTCGCCCTTCTCGACCACCGCCGGCATATGGCCCTCCAACGCGTAGGCGTCGGTGCGGTCGGCGGAGAACTCGGTGTCGTGCGGCTCCTGTTCGTAGTGCACGACGAGGGCTTCGGCCGCTTCCCGGGCCTGCTCGGACGTCTCGGCGACGACCAGGGCCACCGGCCAGCCCAGGTGCGCCACCCGGTCGTTCTGGAAGAGGGTGCAGGTGGGGTCCGGCGGAGTGCCCAGCAGGCCGATGAAGTCGGTCTCCAGGCGGGGCGCGTTCCCGTGGTGCAGGACGGTGAGGACGCCGGGCATGGCGAGGACGGGCTCGGTCTCCACGGACCGGATCCGCCCACGGGCCACCGTGGAGAGCACCAGCCAGCCGTGGGCCAGGTCGGCGAAGGGGATCTCGCCGGCGTAGCGCGCGGCTCCGGTGACCTTGTCGCGGCCCTCCACACGGGTGTGCGCGGTGCCGACGGCGCCCTGGACGGTCGTACGCGTTCCGGTGGCGGTGGTCATCGGGCGGTCTCCTCGGCGAGTTCGGTCAGCACGGCCACCACCAGGTTGCGCAGGAGGGTCACCTTGTACCCGTTGTGCGGCAGCGGGTCGGCCGCCGCCAGCTCGGCGTCCGCGGCGGCGGCGAAGGCCGCGGCGTCGGCGGGGGCACCCGTCAGTGCCTGTTCGGCCGCGCGGGCCCGCCAGGGGCGGGAGGCGACCGCTCCGAAGGCGAGGCGCACTTCGTGCACGGCGCCGTCGCGGACGTCGAGCGCGGCGGCCACCGAGCCGATGGCGAACGCGTAGGAGGCACGCTCACGCACCTTGCGGTAGCGCGAGTTGCCCGCGACCGGGGCGGGCGGCAGCGTGACACCGGTGATCAGCGCGCCCGGCGGCAGAGCGGTCTCGCGGTGCGGGGTGTCGGCCACGGGCAGGTAGAAGTCCGCGAGGGGCAGACTGCCCGGCCCGTCGGCCGTCACGTAGGAGACGACGGCGTCGAAGGCGGTCAGGGCCACCCCCATGTCCGAGGGGTGGACCGCCACGCAGTGCTCGGAGGCGCCCAGGATCGCGTGGTTGTGGTGCTCGCCCTCGATCGCGGGGCAGCCGCTGCCGGGGACGCGCTTGTTGCACGCCCGGGTGACGTCGGTGAAGTAGCCGCAGCGGGTGCGCTGGAGCAGGTTGCCGCCGACGGTGGCCATGTTGCGCAGCTGGCCCGAGGCACCGGCCAGCACCGCCTGCGCCAGCGCCGGGTAGCGGCGGCGCACCTCGGGGTGGGCGGCCAGGTCGCTGTTGGTGACCGTGGCGCCGATGCGCAGGCCGCCCTCCTCGGTGGGCTCGATGCCGTCGAGCGGGAGTTCGCGCACGTCGACGAGGCGGGTGGGCCGCTCGACACCGGTCTTCATCAGGTCGACCAGATTGGTGCCGCCGCCGAGGAACCGGGCGTCCGGGTCGGCGTCCAGCAGGGCGACGGCACCGGCGACGTCCTGCGCCCTCTCGTAGCCGAACTCCCTCATGCCACGGCCTCCTTGGTCTCCGCGGCCGACGCCTTGCCGTCGGACCGCGTGGTCGCGGCGGCCCGGGCCACCGCCTGGGCGATCGACGCGTAGGCGCCGCAGCGGCACAGGTTGCCGCTCATCCGCTCCTTGATCTCCTCCGGGGTCAGCGGGGGCGGCCCCGCTTCGGGACGCACGTCGTCGGTGGCGGCGCTCGGCCAGCCGGCGGCGTGCTCCTCGATCATGGCGACGGCCGAGCAGATCTGGCCCGGTGTGCAGTAGCCGCACTGGTAGCCGTCGAGGTCGAGGAAGGCCTGCTGCACCGGGTGCAGCCGGTCGCCTTCGGCGATGCCCTCGATGGTGGTGATCTCACGCCCCTCGGCAGCGACCGCCAGCTGGAGGCAGGCCACGGCGCGACGGCCGTCGATCAGCACTGTGCAGGCGCCGCACTGTCCCTGGTCGCAGCCCTTCTTGGTGCCGGTGAGATCGAGCCGCTCCCGCAGGGCGTCGAGCAGGGTGGTGCGGTGGTCGACGGACAGCGCGTGCTTCTCGCCGTTGATGTTCAAGGTGATCGGGCTGTACGTCGACGAGGTGGCTGGGTCCATGATCAGCTTCTTTCGCGTATGCGGCGGAAACACGTCGGGATGTCGGCCTGAAAGGTGACGAGTCCGGAAAATACGGCGCGTTGCGGGGTAAGGACTCAGGTGGCAGGAGTGGGCACTGTACGTGGCGGAAAAGCACTGCCCGCCGCTATGGTGGACGACAAGCGGACAGCTGTCCGTTATCGAAAACCTACCGGACAGCTGTCCGCTTAGCAAGACCGGGTTCGGCTACGCACCCGAAAGGAGGACGAGTGCAGCACAAGAAGCACGCTCCTCTGCGCTCGGACGCGCAACGCAACCGCGAGACCATCCTGGAGGTCGCGGTGGCCGAGCTGACCCGCTGTGCCGACGTCCCGCTCAGCCTGATCGCCAGGAAGGCGGGAGTGGGGCAGGGCACGTTCTACCGCAACTTCCCCAACCGCGAGGCGCTGGTCCTGGAGATCTACCGGCACGAGATGCAGCAGGTCTCCGACAGCGCGGCCGAACTGCTGAAGTGCCGCCCTCCCGACCGGGCGCTGCGGGAGTGGATGGACCGCCTGGCCCGGTTCGCGATGACCAAGGCCGGGCTGGCGGACGTGATCCGCCAGGCCACGAGCGGACCGGGCAGCCCGGCCAAGCCGGGGCACACCACCCTGGCCACCGCCGCCGAACTGCTGCTCCGCGCCGCGGAGGAGGCCGGCACCATCAGACCCGGCGTGAGCGCGGACGACTTCGTCCTCGCCATCGCCGGCATCTGGCAGCTGGATCCGCACGGCGACTGGCAGTCCCGCGCGAGCCGCCTCCTCGACCTGGTGATGGACGGCCTGCGCGTCGGAGCACCCGGCCCCTGAGGCCGCACGGCCCCCTCCGGGACGCACCCGGCCGCGGACCACCGCCCGCCTCCGGCCCGCCCCTCTCCCGCATGCCCGTCGTCTCACCCGGCCTCACCTCACCGGCCCTCACCCGGCCGCCTCACCGCACCCCCGCCCCATCGTCCTGCCCCTCCCGGCGCTCCTCACCTCCCCTCGTCCTCTCCCCATCTCCCCTCACAGGGACCCGAGTTCGCATCACCTCGTTTCGTCCCGAGGGGTCCTCGCGCCCCGCGCGTAAACACAAGTGACGCTGCCACGACAGCGACACCGTGAACCTCGCCGCAGGCAGCGCCCGCGAACCAAGGAGCAGGGGACGACATGAGATTCCTGGACCGTGAACGTGCGGCCCTCACCAAACTGCTGCCGGGGCTCGACGACAGCCTGCGAGCCGTACCGCTGATGACCCTGGAGCGGCCCGGCAGCCCGGGCATCGGGCTCTTCCGGGACAGCGGCGGCCCGGGGCTGCTCGCCCCGGCGTCGCTCCAGGGCCGCGGCGCCACCGCGCTCGACGCCGTACGGGTGCAGCGCGCCCTCGGCAGCCGCTCGCCCTCCCTGGCCGTGGCGACGACCATGCACCACTTCTCGATGGCGACCCTCGTCGGACTGAGCAACGCCGGTGAAGGCCTGGAGTGGATGCTGGTCCAGGCCGTCGCCACGGAGAACCAGCTCATGGCCTCCGGGTTCGCCGAGGGGCGCAGCGGCGCCGGCATCCTGTCGCCGTCGATGTCCGCCACTCCGACACCGCAGGGGCTGCGGATCACCGGTGTGAAGCGCCCGTGCAGCCTGGCCCGCTCCATGGACCTGCTCACCGCGAGCGTGCTCGTGCCCCGCGAGGACGGCGAGGGCGAGGAACTGGCCGTGGCCCTGGTACCCGCCGCCAGCGAGGGGCTGAGCGTCAGCGGCTTCTGGTCCAGCGGGTTCCTGGCGGGCGCGGAGAGCGACCAGGTGACCCTGGACGGCGTGCTGGTGCCACCCGACCTCATGGTGCGCACCGCGTGCCCGCCCGGGGCCCGGCTGGACGAGGTGCAGACGATCGGTCTGGTCTGGTTCGAGCTGCTGATGACGGGCAGCTACCTGGGCGCGGCGAGCGGTCTGGTGGAGCGGGTGCTGCTCAACGACCGGGTGCCCGAGGGCGAGCGGGTCGCGCTGCTGGTCGCCGCCGAGAGCGCGGCGGCGTCCGTCGAGGGCCTCGCCCGCCGTGTGGACGAGGGCACTCCCGACGAGTCCACGCTGGCCGAATCGCTCTACGTCCGCTACGGCGTCCAGGACGCGCTGTCCCGGATCGTCCCGCGCGCGGTGGAACTGCTCGGCGGCCTGAACTTCATGGCCTCCGACGAGGTCGGCTACCTCGCCGCCTGTACCAACGGCCTCGCCCTGCACCCGCCGTCCCGGTCGCGGATGACCGGACCGCTGGCCGCTTATCTGGCCGACGGGCCACTGACCGTGGCCTGACACCCCCGCGCGACGGCGCACGGCCGCCGCCTGACGCCCGGCGCCACGGCGCGCGGCAGGGGTCTGACAACTCGCCGCCACGGCGCGCGGCTGCGCCTGCCGTCCCGCCGTCACAGCGCCCGGCCGTGGCGTGAGACACCGTGGCTCTGTCACGCATCGCCGTGCCCGGCCGCGGTCGGCGGCACGCGCCACCGGCCCCAGCGGACCTTCCGCCACCGCCGTCGTATCCGTCATCCCCGTCGTATCCGATACCCCGTCGTACCCGCCGCCCTCGTACCCGCGCCGCCGAAGCTGTCGACGTCGAATCATTCGGCTCTCCGTCGTTCCCGTCACCGTGCCCGCCGCTGCGTCCACCACGCCGGCCGCCCACCGGGCTTCCCGGCCCGCGCCGTCACCGTCCGTCTCCGACCGAGGGGATCCCTCGCATGCCTCATCTACCGCCGCCCCGCCGCCCGGTGCTCCTGCTGACCGGGGGCTCCGGTGTCCTCGGCCGGGCACTGATCGAGGAGCTGTCGCCCGGCTTCCGCATCATCTGCCTGCGCCACCGCACACCCGTGGACGACCCCAGGATCGAAGAGGTGAGCGCCGACCTGCTGGAGCCCGGCCTCGGCCTGTCGCGGACGGAGTTCGCGCGGCTGGCCGACGACGTGGACCTCGTCGTGCACTGCGCCGCGGCCACCAACTGGAAGGCCGAGCCCGAGGCGATCTGGCGGGCCAACCTCGACGGCACCGCCACCATGCTCGGCCTCGCCGTCCGCGCGCAGGCGCCCTTCCATCACATCAGCACCGCCTTCGTGGCCAACCCGCTGGCCGAGGAGGAGCAGCGGCGCTTCCCCGGCGCCGCCGCCTACCTGGCCTCCAAGACCGCGGCGGAGCAGGCCGTGCGCGAGGCGCCGGTGCCCGCGACGATCCTGCGTCCGTCGGTGGTGATGGGCGACTCCGTCACCGGCCGCATCGCGGGCGCCCAGGGGCTGACGCGGGCCCTGGGAGCCATCGTGAAGGGACAGGTCCCGGTCCTGCCCGGAGAGCCGGGGGCGCGCATCGACATGGTGCCCCAGGACGTCGTCGCCCGTGCTGTCGGCGCGTTGCTGCGCGGCGGTGTCACCCAGGGCGAGTACTGGCTGGCGGCCGGCACCGAGGCACTCCTGCAACGTGAAGTCGTCGACACCTGCTTGGAGTTCGCCGACCGCCACGGCCCCCGCCCGCATCCCCCGCGGCTGATCCCGCTGGAGTCGGTGCACCGGCTCCTGCTCCCGCTGATCGAGGGCCCGGCCTTCCCGGAGTCGCTGCGCCGCCGGTTCCACACGTACGCGGAACTGCTGCTGGTCTTCCAGCGGGCCCTGCCCTTCGAGTCGTCCCTGGGCTCGGCGCACTGCGGCACGGCCGTCACCAAGGACGACCTGCGCCGAGCGCTGCTGAGCAACCTGGCCGCCTGGGCGGCGGGTCCGGCGGGCCTGCGACGGCAACGGCGGACCCGGTCGGCCCTCCAGGAGGGCACCGCACCCCGGGAGCTGGCGTCATGACCGCGCTCCCCGTCACCGAGACCGCGCCTTTCGCGGCGGAACCCCGAACCCCGGAAGCGACGCAGGACCAGGCACCGCCGCCCGCTGACCTCCCGGCCGACGGAGCGCACATCGCCCGCCTCTACCGTGAGCACCTGGCAGCCGGCCGCGCGGTGCTCGGCGAGGTGCTCGGCGGCATGGTGGAGACCGTGTCCGAGGGTGCCTGGGTGCACACCGCGGACGGCCGCCGCTATCTGGACTTCGGCGGGTACGGCGTCTTCATCCTGGGCCACCGGCACCCGGCGGTGACCGCCGCGGTGCACCGGCAGATCGACGCCCACCCGCTGGCCACCCGGGTGTTCCTGGAGCCCGTCGCCGCCCGGGCCGCCGCCGCGCTGGCCGCGCACACCCCGCTCGGCCTCGACCGGGTCCACTTCGTCAACTCCGGCGCGGAGGCCACCGAGGCCGGTCTCAAACTCGCCCGCGCCCACGGCCGCACCGCGCTGGTCAGCACCGTCGGCGGGTACCACGGCAAGACCCTCGGCGCGCTCAGCGCGACCGCCAACCCGACCTACCAGGACCCGTTCCGTCCCCTGCTGCCGGACAGCGCGGCGGTGCCGTTCGGGGACCGGGAGGCCCTGGAGGACATGCTCGCCCGCTTCGGCGAACGGGCCTGCGTGATCGTGGAGCCCGTGCAGGGCGAGGGCGGCGTCCGCATCCCCCCACCGGGCTACCTGGCGGACGCGGGGCGGCTGTGCCGGACGTACGGTGCCTTCCTGATCGTGGACGAGATCCAGACGGGTCTGGGCCGGCTGGGTTCGTGGTGGGGCGTGGACACCGAGCACGTCCGCCCCGATGTGCTCCTCGTGGGCAAGGGCCTGAGCGGCGGTGTGGTGCCGGTCGCCGCGATGGTGGCCACCGACGAGGCCTACGCGCCGTTCTCGCGCGACCCCTACCTGCACACCTCCACCTTCGCCGCCTCGCCGCTCGCCTGCGCCGCCGCGCTGGCCGCCGTGCAGACCATGGAGCGGGAGGACGTGCCCGGCCGTGCCCGGGCGCTCGGACTCAGGCTGCTGCACGGCGTGCGCGCCGCCTGTACGCCCTACACCGGCGGCCTGGTCCGTGACGTGCGCGGCCGCGGCCTGCTGATCGGTCTGGAGTTCGGCGTGGAGCAGGCCGTGGGCGAGCTGATCCTCGAACTGGTCGGGCGTGGCGTGCTGGTGAACCACTCGCTCAACGCGGGCCGCGTGCTGCGTCTGACCCCGCCGGCCGTCGTCACCGACGAGGAGCTGGGGCTCTTCCTCACGGCCCTGAGCGAGGCGCTGCGGGCGGTGGCGGCCCGGGTCGGCTGACCGGCACCCCCTCCCCTCCCCGCCCCCTTTCGCCCCTTGGCTCCCGCGCCCCCTCCTCCTCTCCTCGGAAGACACAGCCCACCGCGAGGCAGCCGAGGCCACCGGACCGCTTGCGCCACCAAGACCACCAAGACCACCGACACCACTTGCACCAGGAAGCCCACCGGGCCACCACGACCACGACCACGAAAGGTATTGCCATGCGCCGCGTGACCGTACAGATGAACGCTCAGGACGTGAGCCCTGAAGCCGCCTACGACCGCATCCGGGACTTCCGCCGCTATCCGGACGTCACCGAGACCGTGCGCGAGGTGGTGGTGCATCCGCCGGGCGCCGACGGCTCGGTGGTGTCGGACTGGACCGTCCGGTTCCGCAACGGCCTGATGCGGTGGTCGGAACGCGACTCGTTCCATCCGGAGCGCCTGACCCTCGGCTTCACCCAGCTGCGCGGCGACTTCGAGGTGTTCGAGGGGACGTGGCGGTGCGCGCCGACCGGGTCCGGCACCGTCGTGACCTTCGACGCCGTGTTCGATCTGGGCATCCCGACCCTGGCCGACATGCTGGACCCGGTGGCGGAGTCCACGCTGCGCGCCAACATCGAACTGATCCTGGGCGGACTGCTCGGTTCCGTCGCCCCGGCGCCGGCCCTCCCGCTGCCCCGGACGGCGGCGCCCGTCAGTGGCTGATCTCGCCCTCGCCCCGCTCGGACCGGGAGCGACGCCCGCCGCGGGCTGGGACACGCTGCGCGACGAACCCGGTCCCGACGCCGTCCGCTGCCTCGCCCTCTACACCAGGCTGGCGGCCGGGGTCACGGTGGTCACCGCGCTCGACGCCGCCGGCCGGCCGGCCGGGATGACCGTCTCGGCCCTGACCTCCGTGTCGGCCCGGCCTCCGCTGCTGCTCGCCTGTCTGCGCGCCGGTTCGCAGACGCTGACCGCCGTACGGGAGCGCGGCGCGTTCGCCGTCAGCTTCCTCAGCGAGCGGCAGCGCGGCGTCGCCGAGCGCTTCGCCGACCCGGCCCTGTCCCCCGCCGCCCGGTTCGCCGGCGTCCCGGTCCGGCAGGTGCTGGGCGTGCCGGTGCTGTCCGGGGCGCTCGCCTGGTCGGTGTGTCTCGTGGAGGACGTACGCCGCTACGGCGACCACGACGCGGTCGTCGGCCGGGTACGGGCCGTCGAGGCCGGGGCCGGCAGGCCGCTGCTGTGGCACGACCGTACCTTCCACGCCCTCGTCCCCCTGCCACCCCGGACCGCGTCCGCCTCTCCTCCTTCTCAGGCCTCACCCGTCCCTGCTCCTTCTCAGGCCGAACCCGCTTCTCTCCCGTCCCAGGGCGGGGGAAGTTGACCGTTCTCCTCCTCAAGGACGCCCGGCCATCAGCTCCACCGGCCGGGCGTCCGCGTATCCGCTCACCGACATGACCGTCCAAGGAGGTCGTATGTCCCTGCCCCCCATCCCCGGAGTGAACGCCGACGACGCGCGGATCGAACTCACCCGCGCGCCCGAGCGGCTCTCCGGCAACACCACGGCGGCGGGCCACCGGGTCGCCGCCGCTCTCGACGCCGAGGCCACCGCGGACGACTGGGGCCGGCCCCCGGACGCCCGGCGCCCGTACCCCGTCGTCCTCGTGCACGGCACCCTGGGCGACCGCCAGTACGTGTGGCGGGAGGCTGTGCCGGTGCTCAAGGCCGCCGGGCACCGGGTCTTCCGGCTGAACTACGGGGAGATGCCCACCCTGCCACGGCTGTACGGCCTCGCCGACATCCGGCTCTCCACCCGGGAACTGGCCGAGTTCGTCGACCGGGTGCTCGCCGACACCGGCGCGGCCCAGGTCGACCTCGTCGGGCACTCGCAGGGCGGGATGATCCCGCACTACTACCTGAAGTTCCTCGGCGGCGCGGGCAAGGTGCGCCGATTCGTCGGCATCGCGCCCAGCAGCCACGGCGTGACCGTGGAGGGGCTGACGGCGCTGGTGCGCCAGGCGGTCGGGGTGCGGGACATCGTCGAGGAGGAGCTGCTCTTCCGGGTGAGTCCGGCGTTCGTGCAGTTGCTGCACGACTCGGAGTTCGTCCGCGAGCTGACGTCGACGGGCGACACCGTCGCCGGGGTGCGGTACACCGTGATCTGGTCCACGCGGGACGAGGTGGTCCAGCCGCCCACCTCGCAGCGGCTCACCCCCAGTGAACCGGGGCACGAGGTCACCAACCTGTGCCTGCAGGAACTCGCCCCGGACAACCGGGCCACGCACCTGGCGATGCCGTACGACCCCGTCGTGCTGCGCGAGATGCTCCGGGCCCTGGACGGCTGAGCGGCCGGCCCGGCGCACGACGAAGTGGGGTGAGGCCCTCGGGCCCCACCCCGTCGTCGTGTTCCCGGCCGTGCTCAGTACGCGGTGCACCTGCCCTTCTCGCCGTTCCAGAAGCAGACCTGGCCGACCACGTCGAACCCGGCGACCCCGTTCGGGTCGATCTTGTCGAAGCGCGGCACGGGGATCTGGAGGCCGTTGATCCCGTCACCGGCGAGCGGGCCGCTGGTCACGGTGCGGTCGGGCACGGGACTGCCCTTCCTCAGCTCACCGTTGAAGTACAGCGAGCCGTACTCCCCGGTGTTCCAGGTGCCCTGGCCGGTGCCCTCCACCGAGAACGTCGGCACCGGCAGGGCGCCGAACCGGCCCGTGCCGACGACATGGAAGACGATGTCGGTCAGCTCCGGGGCCGCGCCGTCCGGCGAGCGGCAGTCGCGGTAGCCGATGTGGCCGGTCACCTGCGACTGCCGGGTGAGCACGCCGAGCGGCGGACTGAAGTCCACCTCGGCGTCGAGGCGGCAGACCAGGTCGGGGACGGGCCCCGGGTCGGCCGCCGCGGCACGGGCGGTGGCAGGGGCGGCAGCCGGTGCGGCGACGGCGGCCGGGGTGGTCGGGCCGAGAACCGCGAGCAGGGCGGCGGGCAGCAGCGCCCTGCGCAGCCGGGGCCGGCACGAGCGGGGTGGGGCGGCGGTGGTCCGGGTGGTCTTCATACGACGGTTCCTTCCGTGTCCGTGGGGGCTCAGGGGACTTACGCGGGTGTGAGGGCGTGCGCCGGTGCGAGGGTCCGCGGAGGGGCGAGGATCCGCCCGGGTCAGGGGACCTGCGCGGTGCGGGGGCGTCAGGCGGTGACGGTGCCGGAGCGCAGGACCTCGCTCGCGGAACCCAGGTGGCGCGCGAGGTCCCGGTAGGACTCCAGGACGCCGGTCTCGGTGTAGGCGATGCCGCGCTCGGCGCAGAACCCCTTCACCAGGGGGTAGGCGTGCCGCAGGGCGGAGCGCGGCATGCCCGGGAACAGGTGGTGCTCGATCTGGTAGTTGAGACCGCCGTAGAAGAAGTCGCCGACCCGGCTGGTGGGCAGGGTTCGGGAGGTGAGCACCTGGCGCTCCAGCCAGCTCCACTCCCCGCCGGTCCGGGTGGGCAGCCCCTTGTGGTTGACGGCGAAGGCGAGGCCGAGCAGGTAGCCGAGCAGGACCTGGTGCACGGCGAGGAACAGCAGGGCGCTCGGCCAGGGCAGCAGCCAGAACAGCGCGCCGAGGAACAGCACCGCGTGCAGGGCCATCAGGCCGCCCTCCAGCCAGGGTCTGCGCACCGCGCGCCGGCGCAGGGCGATGACCCCGGCGATGCGCAGCACGACCGACTCCAGGCCGAGCAGCGGGAAGAAGAGGTAACGCTGGTTGGCGGCGAGGAAACGGGCGAACCCGGTGCGCTGCCGGGCCTGTTCGGGCGCGAAGATCGCGGCCCGGCGCAGGATGTCGGGGTCCAGCTCCAGGTGGTTGGGGTGGTTGTGGTGCCGGTTGTGGTGCTGCACCCACCAGCCGAAGCACACGCCGAGCATGAGGTTGCCGTGGATCAGGCCGAGGGCGCGGATGGTCTTCTGGGAGCGGCTGATCTGCCGGTGGCCCGCGTCGTGCAGCAGGAAGGCGAGCTGTTCGTGCCAGACCGCCAGCCACACCGCGGCCGTCGCTGCCTGCCACAGGCTGCCGTCGCCCAGCGCGAGCGCGGCCCAGCCGACGGCGTTCATCAGCCACACGGTGACGATGGCGGCCACGTACTGCCCCTTGCGGGGGCGCATCAGTCCGGCTGCCGTGACGCGCCGGGTCAGTTCGCGGAAGTCCTCCTCCGCCGCACCCGGTTCACGGGGTGCGGAGTCGACTGCCGGGATGTCGGTCATCGGGGGTGCCACCAGCCCTTTCGTTCTCGGTGTCGTACGGGGTGCGGGTCCGCCTCACGGCGCGAGCCCCATGTCGGCCAGGCGCGCCCGCTGGGTGTTCTCGGCCCATTCGGCGGCGGTCGCCATCCGTTCCTCGGCGGTGGTGTCGGCGAGCCGGCGGCCCGGCCACACCTCGTAGTCGCCGGCGATGTCCCGGTGCTGTTCGAGGCCCTGCTGGTAGAGCCGTTCGCGCCGCAGGGTCAGTTCGCGCACGGGCAGCCGGGACCACAGTTCGACACCGCGGGCGATGAGGTCACCGATGCGCTTGCGGTCCTCGGGGTGCTGTTCCAGGTGGCGCCGGACGATGGTGGTGCCCACCGACAGGTGGCGGATCTCGTCGATGCCGGCGGCCCGTTCGATCTCGGCGGCGGCGGGATCGAAGGGGCGCCACTTGCGTTCGCTGAGTTCCGCGGTGGGTGCGAGGACACCCTCGACCAGGACGGTCAGGGTGATGACCCCGCCGACGTAGTCCCGCTGGTCGCGCAGGACATCGAGGCCGAACTCCTCCAGCGGGGCGAGGACCGCGTCCCGGTCGGCCCCGGCGAGGTCCTCCATGGTGGCTTCCAGGCCGGCCGTCTCGACGCCGAGTTCCAGGAGGTGACCGCGGAAGGCGTAGGCGTGGCGGGCCTCGTCCATCAGCTGGGTGGTGTAGAAGTCCATCCCGCTGAGGTCGGGGGCGTGCGCGACCAGGTAGGAGATGGCGCGGGCCGCCTTCTCCTCGGCCATGGAACGGAAGGCCAGCTCCTGCATCACGGCCTGCCGCAGCGGCCCTTCGCACAGCATGTGCTCCGGTACCGTGACGTCCGGGGTGCGGCCCATGGGGTCGCCGGCGAGGGTGCCTTCGGGGACGGCGCGGAACCAGTAGCCGAGGTCGCAGCCCTCCGGTGTCAGGTCGGCGTGCAGCGCGCCGTCGAGGAGGCCCGGGGCGCGGTTCCGGTCGGCCTCCGCGGGGATCGCGGTGGGGCGGGCCGGGCCGTGGGCGACGGTTGTGGTCATCTCTGCCTTTCAGCTCAGGGTGTGTGCGCGTCGGTGCGCGAGGGAGGGCGGGCTCAGACGGCCTTGGTCAGCCGCATCAGCCGCCATACGGCGCCGGGGGTGACCCCGCCCTGGAAGGCCAGGTACTCGGGTTCGATCAGCTGCGGACGCCACTTGAGCTTGAACGACTCCTGGGTGGCCGCCGGATAGATCGCCTGCCCCTTGGCGGCGAGGAGTTCCAGACAGCGCCGCAGGGCTCCGCTGGTGGGCCCGAAGGCGCATGCGTCCGGCCGGAGCTGGACGAACGGGGTGAAGCCGAGGTGGAGCCAGGCGCAGCCCTCGTCCTGGAAGCGGCGCAGCGCGGTGGCGAAGACCATCTCGACGGTGCCGGGCGGGGCGTCGGGCAGCCGCCGGGTGAGGTCGTAGAGCCAGCCGGAGCGGTCGCCGAAGACGGGCGAGTAGGACACGTAGGCGACCGTCCGTCCCGCGTGCCGGGCGGTGAACAGCCGCCGGTGCGGTGCGCCGGGCCCGCCGCGCTCGCCGATCAGGAAGTCCAGCTCCTTCACGTGGCGGCCCTTGTCGCGCAGCCAGGCCCGGTCGACGGCGTCCAGGTCGGCACGGACCTGCGGGGCCTCCCGTTCCGCGGCGGTCACCTCCGTGACGGTCACGCCTTCGCGGCGGGCCCGGTTGACCATGTTGCGCACCTTGACCATGCGCTGTCCGCCGAGGCCGTAGCCGTCGAGGTGGATGCTGAAGGAGGCGCCGAACTGGTTGACGGTGAAGCCGTGCCGGGCGTGCAGTTCGGCGGCCGGGCGCGGCAGTTGCACCGCGGTGACCCGCCGGCCCTCGCTCCTGGCCCGTTCCAGCAGCGCGGTGAGCAGCCGGTCGCGGTCCCCGGCGGCGCAGATCGGCCCGCCCAGCGGGAACACGTGCCGCCGGCCGCCCTCCCGGTAGGGGACGAAGCCGTCGACGCCGGGGGTGCGGAAGCGGCGGTTGCCCGCGTTCAGGGCGAGGAAGGCGCTGCTGTGGCCGGCGTGGCGGCGCAGCATGGCGTAGGCCTCGCCGTCGTCGGGGGCCCGCGGCGGCCGCGGGGGCGGTGCGGACTGCCGCGCCTGCCGGGTGCTCATCGGGCGGCCGCCTGGTGCCAGGGCACGGACGCGAAGTCGTGCAGCGCGGACTGGACCGAGGGGTGCGGGCGGGGTTCGAAGGACACGGTGAACGACTTGACGAAGTTGCCGAACAGGGCGCGGTCGCCGAACAGGTGGATCGGCAGGACGAGCAGCGCCCACTCCCAGCCGTGCACCAGCACCCAGGCGCCGAGGACCGCGCCCTGCACGCTGAGGCTGTGCATGGTGTTGTACAGGACGTAGTGGACGCGGGAGATCCGCCGGTCGGGGCTGCGGTGGTAGGCGACGGCGCCGGGGAGGTAGCCGATCAGGTCGACGTAGAGGAAGAGCACGGCGGCGACCCACCAGCGGACCTCGGCGAGGTGGGCGAGGAAGAACCCGGCGGCGACGAGCAGTCCGAGCAGGTACTCCAGGCGCAGCAGCCGGTAGGTGGTCGGGGTCTGGCAGAGGTTGTGGCCGTCCATCGCGCTCACCGCCCCCCGGCGGGCCGGGTCGCGGTGACCAGGACCATGCTCTGCTTCTCCAGGCCGGGATGGGCGGCCAGGTGCGGGGCGAAGCGTTCGACGGCGTACGGCAGGGCGAGCAGGTCGGCCGTACGGGCGTCCCAGCCGCGTTCGCCCCACCAGTGTTCGGCGTCCGCCAGGTGCCACACCCACGGGGTGCCCGAGCCGGACAGGGCCTCCAGCCAGGGCCGGACGAAGGGCGAGTCGGCCGCGTCGGCGTTCAGGCACTCCGCGCCGAGCGTGCTGCCGGGCGCGGACAGTTCTCCGACGGTGGCGACGAGGCGGTCCACGGCCTCGGGGGCCAGGTAGAACAGGAGCCCCTCGCACAGCCAGGCCGTGGGCCGGCCGGGGTCGAACCCGGCGGCGAGCAGCGCGCCGGACCAGTCGGCGAGGAGGTCGGCGGCGACCGGGACGCGGCGGGCGACGGCCGCCGGGTGACCGGAGACGATGCGTTCCTTGAAGGCGTGCACGGCCGGCAGGTCGACCTCGAAGAGGTGGACTCCGTCGGGCCAGTCGAGCCGGTGGGCCCGGGTGTCGAGCCCGGCGCCCAGCAGGACCACCTGCGGGCAGCCGGAACGGGTGGCGGCGATGAGGTGGTCGTCGAAGAAGCGGGTGCGTACGGCCAGCCAGTCCGGCAGTACCTGCTGGAGCAGGCCGCTGCCGGGCGGGGTGCCCGCCTCACGGGCGCGGGTGAGGAACTCGGCGGCCAGCGGGTCGTCGAAGAGGGCGTCGGCGCGGGCGGACTCCTGGGCCCGCATCCGCACGGTCCACAGGGCCGTTCCGGAGACGCCGTCCAGGGCGGCGGACACGGGGTCGGTCCCGTCGGCGGAGTCGGGGTGGGTGTCGTCCTGCGGCAGCAACATGGGCATCGGTCGGGATCCTTCGTCTCAGGGTGCGCACACGGGCGGGTCGTCGGGGCGGGCGTCGGCGCTCGGCCGCCGGGACGAGCGGCGTCACCGGGCCGCGGGTGTCCGGGCAGCCGGGCCCGGGGACGCCGAGCGAGCGCGGGATGCGGCATCCGGGCGAGCGGCGGCAGACGGCCGGGGGCGGGGTGCGCGGGTCGGGTCGGTGGTGGGTGGGGCGGGTTGGTGAGGTGGCGAGTCGGGGTCGGTGGGGTGGCGAGGTGGTGGTCGGGGGTCAGTGGGGGGTGAGGGGATGAGTCGGTGGTCGGGGGGGAGCCGGTGGTCGGGCGGCCTGGCGGCTCGGTGGGGGTCCGGGGCGGCCGGTGCCCTGATGGGCCGCGGGGCCGGTGCCGGGCCGGCGTCAGGGCGACGGCGGTGCGGGCGGCGCGGACGGGCGGGGCCGGGTTCAGCGCGGTGTCCGCCGGCGGTCGAGCAGGAGGGCCGCGGCCCCCAGGGCCATCAGGCCGCGCGAGGGCGACCAGGAGCGCTGCCCGCCCAGGGAGGCGGGGGTGTACGGCTCGTTGACCTGGAGGGCGAAGCGGCGGTTGGCGGCGTCCGCGAGCACCCCGCGCCACTGCTCGGGGCCCGAGGTCACCGCGGTGAGCAGGTCCATGGTGTTGCGGGCGACCTGGTCGAGCGAGAAGTACTCGCGCAGCAGCGAGACGATGATGCCGCGCACCTCGGACTTGAAGACCTCGGCGAGCGCGATGTCCGGCGCCAGGCAGCGCACCGAGCCTTCCAGGTTGGCGAAGGACTTGCCCAGCAGGGAGATGGCCGGCGCCGAGCCGATGCCGCGCCGTGTGGCCTTCTCCAGCACGGTGGTCAGGGACACCCCGAAGTTGATGTCCTCCAGCGAGGCCGTGGCCACCTTGGGCACCAGGGCGGCCATGTCGGAGGCGAAGGCCGGCAGGTTGGACCAGGCCGTGACGCGGCCCATGTCCGCCCACGCCCAGGCCAGTCCGTGCCCGTCGTTCTGGGCGATGGACATCAGCAGCGGCAGCAGGCGCAGGCTGGTGCGCCGGTCGAGCCGGCCGACCATGCCCCAGTCGATGAGAGTGGCCGGGCCGCCCGGCCGCGCGAACACGTTGCCCGCGTGCGGGTCGGCGTGGAACATGCGGTCGACGAAGTAGCCGCGGTACATGAACCGCAGCAGATCCTTGCCCATGTCCGTGCGTTCCCGGTCGCTGAACGCGCGCCGGTCGGCGTGGCGGACGGAGGTCCCTGCCGCGAGCGACTGCACCAGCACCTTGGGGGTGGCGTGGACGACCCGGGGCACCTCCAGGGTCGGGTAGCGGCGGATGTTCTCGCGCGCCTCGTCCATGTTGCGTGCCTCGCCGGTGAAGTCCAGTTCGGGCTCCATGGCGTCGAAGATGGAGCCGAGCATCGCCTCCACGTCGATGACCTCGTTGAAGCGGGGCGCGGTGCGTGCCAGGATCCGGGACGCCTTGCGCATCAGCGCCATGTCGGCGCGTACGGCGTCGCGGATGCCGGGGCGCTGCACCTTGACGACGGCCGGGCGGCCGCCGGGCAGTTCCACCCGGTACACCTGGGCCAGCGAGGCGGCGCCGAGCGGGCGGGTGGTGTCGATGTCGTCGAAGCAGAGTTTCCAGTCCGGGCCCAGCTCCGCTTCGAGGACGGGTTCGAAGACGGAGAACGGCTGGACGTCGACCTGGTCGTGGAGGTTCTGCAGTTCGGCGATCATGGCGGGGGGCACCATGTCGGGACGGGTGGACAGGATCTGTCCGAGCTTGACGTAGAACGGGCCGAGGCTCTCCAGCGCCTGACGGACCGCTCGCGCGCGGCGGCCGCCCTCCCCGGCGGAGGTCTCGGCCGGCGGCGAGTTCCGCCCGAACTGCCGTCTGGCCCGGGCCATCTGGCCGACCTCGTCTGTGACGAGGCCTCCCAGCACCTTCACCACCAGCCGGAGCCGGCTGCCGAGCGGGGCACTCATGTGCCACATCCTCCTGATGTCTGACGGATGTCGGGGGTTCCCGACGGATCCCCGGATTCTCCGGGCGAAGGCACCGAGGTGCCGTGGGCCGCCGTGAGTCACCGGGCTGAGGCACGGAAGTGCCGTACGGCCGGGCGGAGTTGCCGGGCCGGGGAACCGCGGTGCCCTGTCACCGCGGGGAGCTGCCGGGCCGGGGAACCGCGGTGCCGTACCGCCGCGAGGAGCTGCGGGGCCAAGACACCCCGGCGTCCCCGGCACCTCGGTGGGTCTCCGGGCGCGAGGCGCGGAGTTCCCGGGCGCACGGAGGTCTGCCGACGCGGGCGCGGAGCCCCGGGTCGGACGCCGGAGCGTCCGCAGGGATCACGCCGGTCCCGCGAGGCGGACGCCTCGGCCCGGCACGGTGCTCGTCGGCACGGCGAGGCGGCCACCGGGCGAAGGCGAGCCTGCGCCCGGTGAGCCCGGCGGCCGGAGGCAGGGAGCCTGCCCGGGAGCCGGGAGCCACGGAGGGCTCAGGTGGCTTTGCGGGCGGCCGGGGTGCTCGCGCCGGCGAGCGGGCCCGCGACCTTCTGGACGTTCTCCAGGACGCTCGCCAGGTTGGCCACGAGTTCGGTGAGCTGGGCGAGCTGGCCGGGCAGCGCGGCCAGCCCCTCGGCCATGCCCGCCGCACCCGACACCGCCGATGCTGCGCCGCCCGCCACCTGGCCCAGTGCGCCGAGGGGGTTGCCGCCACCGGTGAGGGCGCCCAGGGGGTTGGCTCCGCCGGCGAGCGCGCCCAGGGGGTTGACCGCGCCGGCCGCGCCGGTCAGCGCCACGAGCGGATTCGCGCCTCCGCCGGGGAGCGCCGCCAGGGGGTTGCCCGCGGCGCCGGTCAGCGCGCCGAGCGGACTGCCCGCTCCGGCCGCCGCGTTGGCGGCGTTGGCCAGCGCGGCGACGGGGTTGGCGACCCCGCCGAGGGCGGACAGCGCGCTGACCGTCCGGAGCACGTCTCCGGGCAGGCCGGTGAGCGCCTGGTACGGGTTGACCGGCCCGAACCAGTCCAGGCCGCCGCGGTCGTCGTCCTTCCGGTCGAGCAGCTCGTCGAAGGCCTTCTTCGTGCTGTCGGCGATGTCGCCGATCAGGTCCTTGATGGTGTCCTGCGTGTTGTTCTTCCCCACGGTCACTTCCCTTTCACGAGCCTGTCGGGATCCGTGGGATTGGCCCCACGGAGTCCGGAGGTGGTGTGCACGGAGTGCGGAAATTCAGTCCCTGAAGTCCAGGTGATTCGAAGTTTTCCCAGAATTCAGGAATCTGGGAACATTGAAATCCGGAGATGAACCTGATGGAGCTTTTCTGCGGATTCCGCTCACGTTTTTACTTTTACGTCCGCGGAACGTACCGCCGATCGCATGCGATCGTTTCCGGTTCAGGCCATCGCACCGTCCAGTGCGCGGGCGCACACCAGCCGCAGCCGGGCCCTCCCCCGGGTGAAAGCACCTTCCGCCGCCTTCACCGAGATCTGATGCATGCGCGCGAATTCCAGCGTGGAGATGCCCTGGGCGCGCGCCAGCACGACTTGCCGCTCGCGGCCGCGCAGCAGGTGCACCTGGCCGAGCAGCCAGCGCCCGAAGTCCTGGTCACACACTCCTTCGTCCGGCATCTCGGGAGCGCGCGCATCCGCCGCACGCCGCAGCATACGATGGCGTCGTTCCTGTTCACGGTAGTGATCGACACACAGGCGCAGGGCGACCGAGGTCAGAAACGGCCCGATCCGCTCCCGGTCCAGGTTGCCGTGCGCGGCAGCCCGGAGCATTGCCTCCTGTACGCAGTCCTCCGCGTCCTGGGCGTTCGGAAGCCGGCGGCGCACCAGCCGCATCAGGCGTTCGCGGTGGCCGGCAATGACATCCCAGGAGAATTCCCGCTGGAACTCTTTTGAACGATTGAAATCTTCAGAACAGTCCACGAAATCCCTCCGCCCGTCACCCCGGAAAATGTCCTTCCCGGAACATCAGCAAACGGGGCAGGTGGACGTCCACTCATCCGCGTGAAGGTGGCAGGGCACGCGGTACCTCGGGTTCCGTTTCGTGCTAGCGTGCCATGCATGAAGAGGCCGGACGGGCCGCTGTTCCAAGAAGTCAGCGCAGCACGAATCCGCCCAGCGGAAACGTACCGGCAGGCGCGGAAACGTACCAGCACTGGGTAAAGCGTGACCGGTTTCCAGGGAACTCTTCGGCAGGGGCGGGTCCGCTGGGCGTGCGCCGGATCGGGCGGGGTGGCGTCAGTTCCGGGGAACGGCGATCTGGACGAGCACCCGGTCGGTCCACCGGATCCGCGCGAGGCGACCACCGCCGCCCTCGTCCGGCCGGATGTCCGTGCGGGGCAGGTCACCCCTTCCGGGCGCGTCGAGCGCGGTGAGCAGATGGTCGGCCGGTGCGGCCCCGTGCCGCCGTTCCCGGCCGGTGTACGGGGAGGCCCCCCGGCCGGGAGCGGAGGCGGGGCGCTCGTACGGCCGGCTCATGCCTGCACCGCCAGACTGTCCCGGGTGACCGGGGCGAGCGGGGGCAGGCCGGCGGCGTAGCGCTCCAGTTCGGTCAGGGCCAGTGCGCTCATCCTGCGGGCCTCGGAGCCGAGGGACCCCGCGATGTGCGGGGTCAGCATCACGTTCGGCAGGGTGTACAACGGCGAGTCGGCCGGCAGCGGTTCGGGTTCGGTGACATCGAGGATGGCGTGCAGGCCGGCGCGGCAGGCGGCCTCCAGCGCCGCCGTGTCGACGAGGCTGCCGCGGGCCGTGTTCACGAGGACGGCGTCCTGGGGCAGGGCGGCCAGTTCGGCGGCGCCGATCATGTGCCGGGTCCCGGGCAGCGCGGGCGCGTGCAGACTGAGGACGTCGGCGCGGGGCAGTGCCTCGGCGAGGGCGGCGGGTTCGCCGCCCGCCGCGACGACGCGTGCGGGGTCGGCCACCGGGTCGACGACGAGGACCCGTGCCAGGTCCAGTTCGCGCAGCAGCCGTACGACGCGGCTGCCGATGCGGGAGAAGCCGACGACCACCACCGTGCGGCCGGCACCGGTCAGTTCGCCGCGGCGCTCGACGTAGCTCCAGTCGTCGCGGAAGCGCCGGGCGTCGTTCGCGAGGAAGGGAGCCTTCTTGAAGGCCCACAGGACGGCGGCGAGGGTGAAGTGGGCCACCGGTTCGGCGTTGGCGTCGGCGGCGGTGGTCACCAGGATGCCGCGGTCGAAGACGGCGTCCGTGACGTGCGGGCGTACCGAGCCCGCCGCGTGCAGGACGGCACGCAGCCGGGGGGCCGCGTCCAGGACCTGCGCTTCGAGCGGGGGGCAGCCCCAGGAGGTGATCAGCACCTCGGTCTCACCGAGACGGCGCCGGGTGCGGGGCGAGGCGAGTTCGTCCACGACGACGGGTTCGCCGAGAGCCGCCACCGCCCGCAGCCGCGTCATCTCCTCCTCGCCGAACTGCATTTCGCGCGACCTGGCGTCCATGACGAGCAGGGTCTCGGGACGTCTGACGTTCCCGGCGGCCGGGCCGGGAACGGTCGCCGCCGGGGCGGCCCCCGGCGAGGCGGCGGCGGCCGCAGGGGCGGCGCCCACCGATTCGGGGGTGGGCGCCGGGGTGGCGCCGGACGAAGCGGGGGCGGGCGGCTGGGCGGCCCCGGAGCGGACGGTGCTGTCGGTCACGTGTGCTCCCTGCGGCGAGTCCGCTGCGCCACTGGCGTTGCAGCAGCACGAAGGCGGTGACGAGGGGGACGGGGGAACAGGGAGCCGGTGGTCACCAGGAGGTCGCACGGCGGGAGCCCCGATCCTGACAGGACGCGTCGGTCGTGATCGGCCTCGGTCCCGGCGCCCCGCGCCCGTCCGCGGCCCGCCTGGCCTCCACCGCCTCCGTGGCCTCCCTGGCCTCCATCGCCTCCGGGGCCTCCCTGATCTTCCCGCTCTGCCCGCAGTTCACCCGAGGAAGCTCAGCCGTACCTGACGGTTCGGATTGTCGACATTGGTGTCCACCAGGCACACCGACTGCCAGGTGCCCAGCTCCATCCGGCCGCCGATGACCGGGACGGTGGCGTGCGGGGGGACGAGCGCGGGCAGGACGTGGTCGCGGCCGTGGCCGGGACTGCCGTGACGGTGCTGCCAGCGGTCGTCGGCGGGCAGCAGGGTGTGCAGGGCGGCCAGGAGGTCGTCGTCGCTGCCCGCGCCCGTCTCGATGATCGCGATGCCGGCGGTGGCGTGCGGTACGAACAGGTTCAGCAGGCCGTCGCGGCCGTCGGAGGCCTCCCGCAGGAAGGCCTCGCAGTCACGGGTGAGGTCGACGACCCTCTCCCGTGAGCCGGAAGCGACGTTCAGCACTCGGGTGGTGAAGGCATGTGACATGCACCCATCCTCCTCGATACCGGGGAAGATCCGTGCCCGCGGCACGGTTGGTCCCTGCGTGAACAGCACACACGAGGTCGACGTGGTCGTCGTCGGCGCCGGTCAGGCGGGCCTGGCCGCCGCCCATCACCTGCGGCGCAGCGGGTTCGAGCCGGATCGCGGCTTCGTCGTGCTCGACCACTCCCCCGGCCCGGGCGGCGCCTGGCAGTTCCGCTGGCCCTCGCTGACGTACGGCAAGGTGCACGGGATGCACGCGCTGCCCGGGATGGAACTGACGGACGCGGACCCCGCGCGGCCGTCCTCGGAGGTCATCGGCGAGTACTTCGCCCGGTACGAGCGCGCGTTCGATCTCCGTGTACGGCGCCCCGTCGACGTGCGTGCCGTGCGCGAGGGCGCCGGAGGGCGTCTGCGCGTGGAGAGCTCGGCCGGTGTGTGGGCGGCACGCGCGCTGATCAACGCGACCGGCACCTGGGACCAGCCGTTCTGGCCCCGGTACCCGGGGCAGGAGACCTTCCGCGGGCGGCAGCTGCACACAGCGCAGTACGCGGGTCCGCAGGAGTTCGCCGGACAGCGGGTGATCGTGGTCGGCGGCGGCGCGTCCGGCACCCAGCACCTGCTCGAACTCGCGCCCTACGCCGCCGCCACCACGTGGGTGACCAGACGGCCGCCGGTCTTCCGGGAGGGGCCCTTCGACGAGAACGCGGGCCGTGCCGCGGTCGCGCTCGTCGAGGAACGGGTCCGCCAGGGGCTGCCGCCCCGCAGCGTCGTCTCGGTCACGGGCCTTCCGCTGAACGACGCCGTGCGGGAGGGGCTGCGCGACGGGGTCCTGGACCGCCGGCCCATGTTCGACCGGATCACCCCCGACGGAGTGGAGTGGCGGGACGGGCAGCGCCTGGCGGCCGACGTCATCCTGTGGGCGACGGGGTTCCGGGCCGCGCTCGGCCACCTCGCCCCGCTGCGGCTGCGCGAGCCGGGCGGCGGCATCCGCGTCGAAGGCACCCGCGCCGTGGCCGACCCCCGCGTCCATCTCGTCGGTTACGGTCCCTCGGCGAGCACGGTGGGCGCCAACCGCGCCGGGCGTGCGGCCGTCCGGGACATCCGGCGGCTGCTGGCCGGGGAACCGGCCGTCGCCGCCTGAGTCCGGGGACCTGTTCACCTCCCGGCCGGTTGCGGACCACGGCTCTGCCCCTGCTCCCCGTCGCCGTGCTCCCCGTGTCCCTGCTGCTCGCTCCGCTGCTGGGCGAGGCTCCGCCGGCGCGCGTTGAACTCCTCGACGTTGCGCTGGTGCTCGGCGTAGTCGGCGGTGAATCGTGTGTCACCGGGCTTGACCGTGACGAAGTACAGCCAGTCGCCCGGCGTCGGGTTGTACACGGCGCGCAGGGCGTCCTCGCCGGGGCTGTCGATGGGGGTCGGCGGAAGGCCCATGCGCTGGTAGGAGTTGTACGGGCTGCCGATCCGCGTGTCCTCCGCGGTGGTGCGGACGGTGCTGCGGCCGAGGCCGTAGTTCAAGGTGGAGTCCATCTGGAGCGGCATGCCCTGCTCCAGCCGGTTGAAGACGACCCGCGCCACCTTCCCCATGTCGGCCTTGGTGGCGGACTCGGCCTGCACGATGCTCGCGATGGTGACCGCCTGGTAGAGGCTCATCGCGGTACGGGGGGCGCCGGCGGCGACCGGCGCGGCGGAGAACTTCCTGTTCGCCGTGGAGACCATGGCCGACAGCAGCGACCGCGGGGTCGTCCGCTCGTCGACCGGGTACGTCGCCGGGAACAGATAGCCTTCCGGATTGCCCTCGGCCGCGTCCGGCAGCTTCAGGCCCGCCCCGGCGGCCGCCTGTTTCGTACTGCCGGGGGGCAGCGCGAGCGCCTTGTCCACGGCGGCGTACACCTGGACGGCCCGCCAGCCCTCCGGGATCACCAGCGTGCGCGGGCGCGCCGCCCCGTCGTCGCGCAGGGTCAGCAGCGGCACCACCACGGCGGTGCCGGCCAGGGCGGCCCCGGACACGAGGAGGACCAGCCGGCCCCGCCGCGTCAGTTTGACGGTCTTCCGTGACGGAGTGTTCGTCTGCATGCGGGCACGGTAACCCTCCAGGGTCCCCAAACCCGGCATATCGTCATTTTGTCGGCACTCAGCGGGCAGTGGCCTGCTCGGGCCCCGCGCTCGCGGCGCCTGCCGCGGCCGGGGGCCGGGCCACCGGCGGGCCGTCAGGTCGTCGGTTCCAGCCGGGCGTCGCGGCGGACCAGCGCCGCGTACCGTCCGTCCAGTGCCAGCAGTTCTTCGTGCGTACCGCGTTCGGCCACGCGGCCGGAGTCGAGGACCACGATCTGGTCCGCGTCGCGGACGGTGGACAGGCGGTGCGCGATGGTGAGCGTGGTGCGGTTGGCCGACAGCGCGTCGATGGCCTCCTGGACGGCCGCCTCGGTCCGGGTGTCCAGGGCGCTGGTGGCCTCGTCGAGGATGAGGACCGGCGGGTCGCGCAGGATGGTCCGGGCGATGGCCAGGCGCTGTTTCTCGCCACCGGAGAACCGGTGGCCGCGCTCGCCGACGACGGTGTCGTAGCCGTCGGGAAGGGCGGCGATGTGGTCGTGGATCTGGGCCGCCTTCGCGGCCGCGTGCAGTTCCTCGTCCGTGGCGTCCGGCTTGGCGAACCGCAGGTTCTCGGCCACCGAGGCGTGGAAGAGGTACGTCTCCTGCGAGACCACCCCCACCGCGCGGGCGAGCGTGTCGAAGTCCAGGTCCCGCACGTCCACGCCGTCCAGCGTGACCCGGCCCCCGCTCACGTCGTACAGCCGGGGAACCAGATATCCGAGCGTGGACTTGCCGGCTCCGGTCGGACCGACGACGGCGAGGCTGCTGCCCGCCGGGACCGTGACGTCGATGCCGTCGAGAATCGGCGCCTCCTGGGAGCCCTGGTGCTTCTGGTACCCCAGGCCCGCCTTGACCCCCAGGTCCGTCCTGTCACCCTTCCCGCCCCTGTCGCCCCTCTGTCCCCGGCCGTCCCGGCTGCCGCTGTCGTCGTAGCGGAAGGTGACGTTCTCGAAACGGACTTCGCCCTTGACGCGGTCGAGGCGGACCGGCCGCTCTCGCTCGGTGATGTCGATCGGGAGGTCGAGGTACTCGAAGATGCGCTGGAAGAGGGCGAGGGAGGTCTGGATCTGCACACCGGTCGCCAGCAGGCTCACGGTCGGCCGGAACAGGCCCTGCTGGAGCGAGACGAAGGCGACGATCGTGCCCAGGGAGACCTTCGGACCGCCGACCTGGAGCGCGACGCCCGCGGTCCAGTAGATGACGGCCGGCATGGCGGCCATGACGACGGTGATGACGGCCATGCGCCAGCGCCCGGCCATGTTCGACCGCACTTCGAGACCGACCAGGCTCTCCGACTCCGCCGCGAACGACGCGGTCAGCGAGTCGGAGCGGCCCATCGTCCGGCCGAGCAGGATGCCGCTGACGGAGAGCGACTCGGTCACCGTCGCGGCCATCGCGGCCATCTGCTTCTGCCGCTGTGTGGTGATCTTCTTCCGCTCGTTGCCCACCCGGCGGCTGATCCACACGAACACCGGGAGCAGCAGCAGGGAGACGACGGTCAGCCGCCAGTCGAGCGCGGCCATCGCCACGATCGTGGCAACCACGCTGGTGAGGTTGGAGACCAGCGAGGTGGCGGTGGAGGTGACGGTGGCCTGCATCCCGCCGATGTCGTTGGCGATGCGGGACTGCACCTCACCGGTGCGGGTGCGGGTGAAGAAGGCGAGGGACATGCGCTGCAGACGCCCGTAGACCGCGGTGCGCAGGTCGTGCATGACGCGCTGGCCGACGGTCGTGGAGATCAGGGTCTGCAGCACACCGAAGACGCTGGTGAGGACCGCGCTGAGGATCATGCCCGCGGCGAGCAGGCTGAGCAGGCCGGTGCGGCCCTGCGGGATCGCGACGTCCAGGGTCTCCTTCAGCAGGAAGGGCGTGGCGACGGAGACCAGCGACGCCGCGCCGACGAGCAGGCCGACGACCGCGAGACGGCCGCGGTAGGGGCGGAACAGCCCGAGGATGCGGCGGACCTGCCGGGGCTGTTCCTTCGCGTCGGCGGGCGGGGTCCAGGAGGGTTGACGGTCGGGGTGCATGGGCTCCTACGGGAGTGAGTGGGCTCTGCGCGCACCGGCCGGGCGTGCGGTCGGCGGCGGCTTTCCTGATGCTAGCTCATTGTTACCTATGCTCATAATGAACGTCATCCTGATATTGTTCCCGTATGACGACCCCCGACGCCGACGGCCTCCTCGCCGAGCAGTTGCTGCTGCTCACCCGGCGGGTGCACCGCATCCAGAAGCGCCATCTGGAACAGCGCTCCCTCGGCATCACCCCGGCGCAGTCCCGGCTCCTGCGCACCCTCGCGCGCTTCGGGGAGCCGCCGCGCATGGCGGATCTCGCCGCGTCGCTGGAGGTCGTGCCGCGCGCGGTGACCACGCTGGTGGACGGACTGGAGGCGAGCGGGAAGGTGCGCAGGGTTCCCGACCCCGCCAACCGCCGTGTGACCCGCATCGAGTTGACCGACGACGGGCACGGCGCACTGCGCGAATTGCACGGAGTGCGCCGGACCGCCGCCGAGGAGATCCTCGCGCCGCTGACCGACCCGCAGCGTGCGGCCCTCGGTGAGCTGCTGGACACCCTCGTGGGCACGACGCCCGCACGGGGGCACCGCTGCTGAAGGGGGCACGATGGCGCGATGGAGGGCGCGCGCCTGAACGCCTACGGGGCGGGGCGCGGCCACGGGCGTGTCGGCAACAGGCTCGATCTTGCGGTTACTCGGCCGGAACACCGGCACCGCGCCTGCCGGTCCGCACGCGGACCGCCGAACTGCTCCCGTACGTGGCCCGGCCTGCTGTTCCTGGAGCCTGACCGGTCGAACTGTTCCTGAAGGTGAACGGGCCGCCTGTCCTGTGGCCGGACCGGCCGAACCGTTCCTGGAGATGAACCGGCCGACTGGCCTCTGGCCGGACCGGCTGACTGTGCTGTACGCGGGACCGCCGAACTGTTCGTGTCCCGTGTGCGGACCGGCGAACGGCCCGCCGACCGGCCTGCGGCGGCTACGCCCGCAGTTCGGCCTTGTCCCCCATCACGACCACCGGCTTGTCCTTCGGATCCAGCCTGCGCAGCAGGTACTCCATGGCCGACTCCGGAACACTGACGCAGCCCAGCGTGCCGTCGCCGTGGTCCAGGTGCAGCCAGATGCCACCGCCCTTCTTCTGACCCTGCGGGCGGGTCGGATCGTCGGGGCGCGTGCCCGGCCTGCGGTTGTAGTCGATGGCGATGACGTAGTCGAAGTCGTGCCAGTGGGCCTCGTCCCAGTAGTACGGGGTCGCGAAGGCGTCCTCGTCCTGGGTGTACGGCAGTCTGGTGCCGGGGTCGTCGAGGAGACCGCCGGCGTCGGAGAGCGTGAACACGCCCACGGGGCTGCGCTCGTCACCCTCGCGGTGGTTGGGGTTCCACCCCTGCTTGCCGTTGTGCGCGGCCCAACTGTCGACCCGCTGCCACGCCGTGCCGTGCTTCTCGTACAACACCAGGGTGGAGTCCGGGGAGTTCTTGCCCTCTCCGTACACCACCACCACCTGCCGGGTGTCCGCCGGGACCCGCTGCCACATCCGCTCGCCCACCCCCGGAACGCGGGCCGGCTTCGCCGTGGGACTGGGCCGGGCGGTCCCCGTGGGGCCTCCCGGTCGGGGGACGTCTCCGTGGCGGACCTCGGTCCGCGGGCCACCACACGCGGCCAGAGCCGTCAGAAAGAATCCACAGGCCGTCATCGCGACCATCGCATGCCTTACGCCGCCTCTTCGCATGAACCCATGGTGGGCACCGTGGACCTGACGATCTACTCGACGTTGGTCCAAACAGCCTTATTCGCTTCTCTTTGGGGGGTGCCGGGCGCGCCGGACAGGCCCGGAGCGGGGGTCGAGGAGGTACGGGAACACGGCCGCAGGGGTCCCGGACGGCCGTCACGGATCCGAGCCCCCTGCGCGACACCCGGGCGGCCGCACACGCACCCGTGGGCCGAGCGCGCGGGCGGCCGTCCGGCACGGCAGCGCACGCGTGGCCTGTCGGCACGGCCCACGTGCGCGCGTGGCAGGCCGGGATGGCGGTGCGCGCGTCACCGGCCGCATGCCCGGCTGCACGGGGCCGATCGCCACGGCCGGCGCGCGGGCGGACCTACCGATCCGGTCGGCGTGCACGGGACCGATCGCCGCGACCGACACGCGCCTGAACCCACCGATCCGATCGCCGTGCAGGGTGGGCCGACCGCCGCGACCGACACGCACGTGAACCCACCGATCCGATCGCCGAACACGGGGCCGGTCACCGCGGCCGGCGTACGCGTGGCGTCGGCCCGGTCGCGGCCCGCTCGGCGTGCGCGGACGTCAATCCCGTTGCCCCGCGGTGGAAAACCGCTTGCCTTCGACGACTCGGCGAAGCGAACCTGTCACGGTTCGTCGCCGCCGTCGCGGCCCTCCCCCGCCCCTGACCCGAACCACTGGGACGTCATGCAGATTCACGACCTTCCGTATCCCGACCCGGGCGTGCCGGACGCGCGCTCGGGTCCCCGATTCCTGTGGTGGCTGGGGCGGAACCAGATCGGCGGCCAGCTGAGAGCGCTGGCCTGGGGGCTGCTGCACTTCTCCTCCGTCTCCGCGCTGCCGTTCTGCGTAGGACTCGCCGTCCAGGCGGTCGTCGACCGCTCGGGCACCCGGCTCGCCCTCAGCGGCGGCCTGCTCGCGCTGGCCTGCGCGGGCAACGCGCTCGGCGACACCTTCCTGCACCGTGCCGCCGTCACCAACTGGATCACCGCTGCGGCCCGCGTCCAGCAGCTCCTGGCCCGCAAGACCGCCGAGTTGGGCTCGGCCCTGACCCGTCGGGTAGCCGCCGGCGAGGTGGTGGCCGTCTCCACCGGGGACGTCGAGAAGATCGGCTGGTTCGTGGAAGCCGTGTCCCGCTTCACCGCGGCCGCCGTCACCATCGTGCTGGTCTGCGTCGCCCTGCTCGTCTACCAGCCGGCGCTCGGCGTGGTCGTCGCCGTGGGCCTGCCCGTCCTGGCACTCGCCGTGCTCCCGCTGCTCCCGCGCGCCACCCGGCGCGCCGACGTGCAGCGCGAGAAGGCGGGCCGCGCCACCGAGCTGGCCTCCGACACCGTGGCCGGCCTGCGGGTCCTGCGCGGCATCGGCGGCGAGGAACTGTTCCTCGACCGCTACCGCCGCGCCTCCCAGGAAGTCCGGCAGGCAGCCGTGCGCAGCGCTCGCATGTGGTCCCTGATCTCCGCCGTCCAGGTGCTGCTTCCGGGACTGCTGCTGATCGCGGTCGTCTGGTACGGCGTGCACCTGGCCCGCGCGGGCCGGATCACGGTGGGCGAACTCGTCACCGTCTACAGCTCCGTCATGGTCCTCACCTACCCGCTGCGGCACTTCGAGGAGATCGCCATGGCGTACTCCTTCTCCCGGCCGTCGGCCAAACGCGCGGCACGGGTGCTGTCGCTGGAGCGGACCGCCGCCCCGCAAGCGGCTCCCGCGGACGAGCGGGCCCCCTCCTGCCCGGCGCAGGCCCCCGCGGGGGACCTGCGTGACCCGGCGACGGGGCTGCTGGCGCCCGGTGGACGTCTGACCGCCGTGGTCTGCGGCGACCCGGACGAGGCGGGCCGGCTGGCGGAACGCCTCGGCGGCCACCCCGGCGAGCCCGGCCCGTCGGTGCTCCTCGGTGGCACACCCCTCGACGCACTGCCGCTCGACCTGGCCCGTACGGCCGTCCTGGTGCAGGACAAGGATCCGGTGCTGCTGTCGGGTTCGCTGCGGGAGCTGCTCGACGTGCCCGCCTCGGGTGAGGTCACCGCGGAGGCGGCGCTCGGGGCGGCCCAGTGCGGTGACGTCCTGGAGGCCCTGGCGCAGGCATCACCGGTCGCCGGGGACCCGATGGACGTCCGGATCACGGAACGCGGCCGTTCCCTGTCCGGAGGCCAGCGCCAGCGGCTGGCCCTGGCCCGGTCCCTCGTCACCGACCCCGAGGTACTGGTCCTGGACGAACCGACCTCCGCCGTCGACTCCCACACCGAGGCCCGGATCGCGCAGGGCCTGCGGGACCTCCGTGACGGGCGCACCACCGTGGTCTTCACCTCGTCCCCGCTGGTCCTGGAGCGCGCCGACCGCGTGGTGCTGCTCCACGAGGGGACGGTCGCCGCGGTGGGCACCCACCGCGACCTCGTGCACACCGACCCCCGGTACCGGGCCGTGGTGACACGCGAGACGGACCAGGAGCGCGCGGCACACGACCACGGTGCGGAGCGACGCGCCTTGAAAGACGGGCAACACGGCCTGAGTGACGGGCGACGCGCCCTGGGCGACACGAGTGACACGGAACCCGCGGCGGCCGGCGGACCGCACCACGACGGCAGGCCCGCCCTCCGGGGCGCGCTCGAAGAGCTGGAAGAAATCGACGAGCTGGAAGAGATCGAGGAGACCGCATGATCGGCGTGGCCCCGCCGTCGTACGACCCGGCGGCCCCGACGACGGCCGACACCCTGCCCGTCGGCGCCCCCGCGACCGTACGCGCCTACGTGAAGGAGCTGCTGCACCGGCACCGCCGGGAGTTCGGCCTGCTCGTCACGGTCAACACGGTCTCGGTCCTCGCCTCCATGGCAGGTCCGTGGCTGCTCGGCGGCCTGGTCGACCGGGTCTCGGACGGGGGCAGGGAACTCCGCCTCGGTCTCACCACCACACTGTTCGTCATCGCCCTGCTCGTCCAGGCCGCGTTCGTGCGCGAGGTGCGGCTGCGCGGTGCGATGCTCGGCGAGCGGATGCTGGCCGACCTGCGCGAGGACTTCCTGGTCCGGGCGGTCGGTCTGCCGCCGGGGGTGCTGGAGCGGGCCGGCACCGGCGACCTGCTCTCGCGCATCACCACGGACATCGACCGGCTCGCCAACGCGATGCGCGAGGCCGTGCCCCAGCTGGCGATCAGCGTGGTGTGGGTGGCACTGCTGCTGGGTGGCCTGGTCGTCACCGCGCCGCCGCTCGGCGCGGCCGTGCTGCTCGCCCTGCCCCTGCTGGTGGCCGGCTGCCGCTGGTACTTCCGGCGGGCGCCGTCCGCCTACCGGTCGGAAGCAGCGGGGTACGCCGCGGTGGCCGCCGCGCTCGCCGAGACGGTCGACGCGGGACGCACCGTGGAGGCACACCGGCTCGGCGCGCGCCGGATCGCTCTGTCGGAGCGCCGCATCAAGGAGTGGACGGCGTGGGAGCGCTACACGCTGTGGCTCCGGTCGGTGTTCTTCCCGGTCATCAACGTCACCCATGTGACGGTCCTCGCCTCCGTGCTCATGGTCGGGGGCGTGTTCGTGCTGCAGGGCTGGATGGGGGTCGGCCAGCTCACGACCGGTGCCCTCGTCGCGCAGATGCTCATCGACCCGGTGGGGCTGATCCTGCGCTGGTACGACGAGCTCCAGGTCGCTCAGGTGTCGATCGCGCGGCTGGTCGGCGTCCGTGACATCGAGCCGGAGGGCGGAGACGGGTCGCTCGCGCCTGACGGACGGGAGGTGCACGCGGACCGGGTGCGCTTCGGCTACCGCGAGGGCGTCGACGTACTGCGCCAGGTGTCCCTGAAGGTGGCCCCCGGCACCCGGCTGGCCCTGGTCGGTCCCTCGGGCGCCGGCAAGTCCACGCTGGGACGGCTGCTCGCCGGTATCTACGCACCCCGGGACGGCCGGATCACCCTCGGCGGCGCCGAGTTGTCGCGGATGCCCGCGGAAGCGGTCCGCTCCCACGTGGCCCTCGTCAACCAGGAGCACCACGTGTTCGTGGGTTCGCTGCGCGACAACCTGCTGCTCGCCCGCACCGACGCGGCGGACGCCGAGCTGTGGGCGGCGCTGGGCGCGGTGGACGCCGACGGCTGGGCCCGCGCCCTCGGCGAAGGTCTGGACACGGAGGTCGGCTCGGGCGCCCTCACGCTCACTCCGGCCCAGGCGCAGCAGATCGCGCTGGCCCGGCTGGTCCTGGCCGACCCGCACACCCTGGTCCTGGACGAGGCGACCTCGCTCCTGGACCCGCGGGCGGCCCGCCACCTGGAACGGTCCCTGGCCCGGGTCCTCGACGGGCGCACGGTCGTGGCCATCGCCCACCGGCTCCACACCGCACATGACGCGGACGTGATCGCCGTGGTCGAGAACGGCCGGGTCAGCGAGCTGGGCAGCCACGACGAACTGGTCGCGGCGGACGGCGCGTACGCGGCGCTGTGGCGCTCCTGGCACGGCTGAGCCAAGGAGCGGGACCGGGGTCCGGGCGGCCCGAGGCGGGCGGCCGCCCGCCTCGGCGGGCGCCGCATCCCGTGGCACTCGCCGGTCACCGCACGGGTCGGACAGGGCACGGGTGGCCCCGGGGACGCCGTCGACGAAAGGTGCACGGGCGGAGCAGGGCCCGTGGGCGGCGTGCCGTGGCCGTGCCGTTGCGCGGTGCCGAACAGGGGTGGAAGGCTGGAATGAGGCAGCGGCTCGGGGAGCGCCCTGGAACCGTCCGGCGCGCGCCGGGCGGCGAGAGAACGGGCCCGTCCCCACCACCTGGAGGTACCCGTGGACAGCGCCGACGGATGGGGAGACGACGTCTACCAGCCCGATGACGACTCCGAGATCAAGGAAGACACCGGAGTGCTGGACTCGGAGGACACCCTCGAGTACGACGGTGTCGACGATCCGCTGGACCGTGGCTGGTCGCCTCCCGAGCGGCCGTGGGCCGTGGAGCACACCGGGGTGACCGCGGCGGAGCGCCGGCAGGGCGAGACACTGGAGCAGCGTCTGGCCGAGGAGCTGCCCGACCTCGCTCCGCCGGACGGCGACGGCATCGGCGACTGCGACGGCTCCGACGGGGAACTCCTGGACAACGAGGTCGGTGCCGCCCGCTCCGGCCGCCTCGTCGCCCCCGACGAGGGCGCCCACGAGGACGAGGAGAGCGCGCTGGTCGCCATGGACGTCGGGATCGACGGCGCGGCCGCTTCCGCCGAGGAGGCGGCGATGCACGTCGTCGACGAGGACACCCTGTACGGCTGACGCGGCCCGCCCGCCGCCGTCGCCGCTTCCCGCGCCACCGCCGCACGACGAGGAGCATCCATGCAGCAGGACAAGCACCCCGACTACCACTCCGTGGTCTTCCGCGACCGGGCGGCGGGCTACGCGTTCCTGACCCGTTCGACCGCGGTCAGTGACCGGACGATCGACTGGGACGACGGGAAGAGCTACCCGGTCGTGGACGTGGAGATCTCCTCGGAGAGCCATCCCTTCTACACAGGCCAGGCCCGCACGGTGGACTCCGAGGGCCGCGTCGCCCGGTTCGAACGCCGCTACGGCGGCGGCTCGGGGCAGAGCCGGGACGAGAGCTGACAGCGGCCACCGCCACCACTGCGGTCCGGTCCGCCGTCCGCGCACGGCGCGGGCGCGGGACCGCAGGGGCGACGAGCGGCTCAGATGACGTTCAGCGCGGCCGCGCAGCCCACCCCACCCAGCAGCATGAACACCGGCATGAGCACCTTCAGCTCGACCCAGCTGCCCGCCCGGAAACGCATGGCCTTGGGCGGTCCGATGGGGTACCAGCGCCTGCGGCCCAGCGGTATCGGCCACAGGATGGGGCAGCCGGAGACGGTCAGCGCGTCCCCGATGTCGTGCACCAGCGCGCCCAGCACGATCGGCAGCCCCAGCCACAGGTACTCCTGGCCCGGCGCCGTGAAGAGCCAGTCCGAGCCGTTGCCGGGCCGGTCGAGGATGCCTGCGAGGATCCAGGCGCTCGTTCCGGCCAGCAGCCACACCAGGACGTCGCTGCTGGAGCCGCGGGCCGCCCGCCACAGCAGGCCCTCGATGGCCAGCACCATGTGCGCGAAGAGGATGGCGAGCACCGCCCAGCGTCCGCCGGTGATCGCCAGGGCCGAGGCACCGGCACCGATGAGGACCGCCCACAGCCAGGTGTGGGTCAGCGTCCGGTGTCCACCGGAACGGCGCGGGTCGCCCTTCTTCCGGGTCGCCTTGTAGACGGCGTAGGAGAGCTTGTCGACGATCTCGCATAGCCAGTGCGACAGGGGGCCGAAGGCCCGTGAGATGGTGGCGGCCTTGTGGTCCAGGTCCGGGGCGAGTGCCGCCCCGGCGCAGATCAGCGCACCGACCAGCAGGACGGGCCAGGGCATCGCGTGCCCGGCCGCAGCCGTCGCCGCTCCGACCCCGAGCCAGGCCGCGGCGCCCGACAGTGAGTGTGCTGGTCCCATCATGGCCGTTGTCCGCCCCATTCGTCGTGTGCTGCCGCCCAGTTGGCCCGGTACGCCGTGAGGGCGCCGGCCACACAGCGTAGCGGTCGTGATCTTCCTTCCGGCAGCCGATTCCCGTCCGGGCCGGGCGGCCAGGCAAGATGGGTGCGTGACCCTCATCGATCAGCTGCCGCCGACCGCCGACCCCGACGCCCTCTACGAAGCCTTCGAGTCGTGGGCCCAGGAGCGGGGTCTCACGCTCTACCCCCATCAGGAGGAGGCGTTGATCGAGGCGGTCTCCGGGGCGAACGTGATCGTGTCGACGCCCACCGGCTCCGGCAAGAGCATGATCGCCGCCGGTGCGCACTTCGCGGCCCTGGCCAGGGACGAGGTCACCTTCTACACGGCGCCGATCAAGGCACTGGTGTCCGAGAAGTTCTTCGAGCTGTGCAAGCTGTTCGGCACCGAGAACGTCGGCATGCTCACCGGCGACGCCTCCGTGAACTCCGACGCGCCCGTCATCTGCTGCACCGCCGAGGTCCTTGCCTCGATCGCCCTGCGTGACGGCAAGAACGCCGATGTCGGCCAGGTCGTCATGGACGAGTTCCACTTCTACGCGGAACCGGACCGCGGCTGGGCCTGGCAGATTCCCCTGCTCGAACTTCCGCAGGCGCAGTTCGTCCTGATGTCGGCCACGCTCGGCGACGTCTCGTTCTTCGAGAAGGACCTCACCCGCCGCACCGGCCGGCCCACCGCCGTGGTCCGCTCGGCGACCCGACCGGTGCCCCTGTCGTACGAGTACCGGCGCACCCCGCTCACCGAGACGCTCACCGAGCTGCTGCAGGCGCGGCAGGCGCCCGTGTACATCGTCCACTTCACACAGGCACAGGCGGTGGAGCGGGCGCAGGCGCTGATGAGCATCAACATGTGCTCCCGTGAGGAGAAGGAGCAGATCGCCGAGCTGATCGGCAACTTCCGTTTCACCACGAAGTTCGGCCGCAACCTCTCCCGGTACGTCCGGCACGGGATCGGCGTCCACCACGCCGGCATGCTGCCCAAGTACCGGCGGCTGGTGGAGAAGCTGGCGCAGGCCGGTCTGCTGAAGGTGATCTGCGGCACGGACACGCTGGGCGTCGGTGTCAACGTCCCGATCCGTACGGTGCTGTTCACGGCCCTGACCAAGTACGACGGCAGCCGGGTGCGCACGCTGCGCGCCCGGGAGTTCCACCAGATCGCGGGCCGGGCGGGGCGTGCGGGTTTCGACACGGAGGGCTTCGTCGTCGCACAGGCCCCCGAGCACGTCATCGAGAACGAGAAGGCGCTCGCCAAGGCCGGCGACGACCCGAAGAAGCGTCGCAAGGTCGTCCGCAAGAAGGCGCCCGAGGGTTTCGTCGCCTGGTCGGACACCACCTTCGACAAGCTCATCGCCTCCGAGCCGGAGCCGCTGACCTCCCGTTTCCGCGTGACGCACACCATGCTGCTGTCGGTGATCGCGCGCCCCGGCAACGCCTTCGAGGCGATGCGGCACCTGCTGGAGGACAACCACGAGCCGCGCAGGCAGCAGCTGCGCCACATCCGGCGGGCCATCGCCATCTACCGGTCGCTGCTGGACGGCGGCATCGTCGAGAAGCTCGACCAGCCGGACGCCGAGGGCAGGATCGTCCGCCTCACCGTCGATCTCCAGCACGACTTCGCGCTCAACCAGCCGCTGTCCACCTTCGCGCTGGCCGCGTTCGAGCTGCTCGATCCCGAATCGCCGTCCTACGCGCTGGACATGGTCTCCGTCGTGGAGTCCACGCTGGACGACCCGCGGCAGATCCTGGCGGCCCAGCAGAACAAGGCGCGCGGCGAGGCCGTGGCCGCGATGAAGGCGGACGGCGTCGAGTACGAGGAGCGCATGGAGCGCCTGCAGGACGTCAGCTACCCCAAGCCGCTGGAGGAACTCCTCTTCCACGCGTACAACACCTACCGCAAGAGCCACCCGTGGGTCGGCGACCACCCGCTGTCGCCCAAGTCCGTGATCCGGGACATGTACGAACGGGCCCTGACCTTCACCGAGCTGGTGTCCGTCTACGAACTGGCGCGGACCGAGGGCATCGTCCTGCGGTACCTGGCCAGTGCCTACAAGGCGCTGGAGCACACCGTCCCGGACGACCTGAAGTCCGAGGACCTGCAGGACCTGATCGCCTGGCTGGGCGAGACGGTGCGCCAGGTCGACTCCAGCCTGCTGGACGAGTGGGAGCAGTTGGCGAACCCGGAGGAGATGACCGCCGAGGAGGCACAGGAGAAGGCCGATCAGGTCAAGCCGGTCACCTCCAACGCGCGCGCCTTCCGTGTCCTGGTCCGCAACGCGATGTTCCGCCGCGTGGAACTCGCCGCCCTCGACCAGGTCGAGGAGCTGGGCGAGATGGACGCGGAGACCGGCTGGGACGCCGAGGCGTGGGGCGAGGCCATGGACAAGTACTGGGACGAGTACGAGGATCTGGGCACCGGCCCCGACGCCCGCGGCCCCAAGCTGCTGGTGATCAAGGAGGAGCCCCAGCACGGGCTGTGGCGCGTACGGCAGATCTTCGACGACCCGAACGGCGATCACGACTGGGGCATCAGCGCGGAGGTCGATCTTGCCGCCTCGGACGCCGAGGGCCGGGCGGTCGTCCGGGTGACCGCTGTCGGACAGCTCTGAAGGGACGTCGGTCAGCCGGGAACGCGTCCCGGTCAGCCGTGAGCACAGGAGAATCCCACCCATGACGAACCCGGCCGAGAGGCTTGTCGATCTGCTCGACCTGGAGCAGATCGAGGTCAACATCTTCCGTGGCCGCAGCCCGCAGGAGTCCCTGCAACGGGTCTTCGGCGGCCAGGTGGCGGGCCAGGCCCTGGTGGCCGCGGGACGCACCACGGACAGTGACCGCCCGGTGCACTCCCTGCACGCGTACTTCCTGCGGCCCGGCCGGCCGGGGGTGCCGATCGTGTACCAGGTCGAGCGGGTGCGGGACGGACGGTCCTTCACGACCCGCCGGGTCACCGCGGTGCAGCAAGGCCGCACGATCTTCAATCTGACCGCCTCCTTTCATCACGCCGAAGAGGGTGGTTTCGAGCACCAGCTGCCGCCCGCCCGGAAGGTTCCGCCCCCGGAATCCCTGCCGACGGTCGCCGAGGAGGTCCGCGAGCACCTGGGCGTGCTGCCCGAGCAACTGGAGCGGATGGCACGCCGCCAGCCCTTCGACATCCGGTACGTGGACCGGCTGCGCTGGACCGCCGAGGAGATCGAGGACGCCGAACCGCGCAGCGCGGTGTGGATGCGCGCGGTCGGGCCGCTCGGCGACGACCCTCTGGTGCACACCTGCGCGCTGACCTACGCCAGCGACATGACGCTGCTCGACGCGGTGCGTCTGCCCGTCGAGCCGTTGTGGGGTCCGCGCGGCTTCGACATGGCCTCGTTGGATCACGCCATGTGGTTCCACCGGCCCTTCCGGGCGGACGAATGGTTCCTGTACGACCAGGAGTCCCCGGTCGCGACGGGCGGGCGGGGTCTGGCCCGCGGTCGCATCTACGACACGGAGGGGCGTCTGCTCGTCTCGGTCGTCCAGGAGGGACTGTTCCGCCCGGTGTAGACGGTCGGCCGCCGCCGTTCGGCGCCGGTGGCGGACGCCGGCTCCGGGCGGCGCCGGGAGCGTGACCGGGGAGGTCAGGCGCCTCTGCGGAAGAACCGCCCGAGCAGACCCCTCGACGGGTCCTCCCGGGTGGGCTCCCGCCTCCCGTCCGGTGCGGGCCGTGCGTCCTGCGCCGCTCCTCCGTCGGAATGCCGGAGCGCCGGGCGCGGCGCGGGACGGTGTTCGCGCGCCTCCGTCACCGCGCCCGCCAGGTCCGCCCGGAGCCAGGCGATCTCATCGGGGTCCTCCGCCGTGGTGATCCGCTCGGTGAGGTGGGCGGTGGGCGAACCGTGGGGCCCGTGCGCGGGCGGCCGGGCTCGGAAGCGGTTCAGGTGGGCGCGTTCGCAGGGGTCGCCGACGGTCTCGGCGACCTGGAGCGGGTCGAGCAGTGAGGCGAGCGCGGCGGCCCGCTCCCACGGATCCCCGGCCTGCCGCAGCAGGAAGCCGAGGTACCGGCCGCGCCAGTTGCGCGGGCGCAGGTCCAGGCCCGCGTGCAGCTGGTCCCGCAGTGACTCCGGCAGCGGCCGGTTCAGCAGCGGGGCGTTGTTCGGGTCGGCCGCGAATCCCTCGAGTTCGTCGGCCAGGTACAGCCACACCACGGCCAGGTACCTGTTGACGTAGAAGTCGACGGGCACCACCAGGCCGAGGCGGGCCAGGCGGGTGAACCGGTCTCTGGTCACCCCCATGACCTCCGTGGCCTGCCGGGTGCCGACGACGGCTTCCGCCCGCTTGCGCAGTGCCTCGGGGAAGTCCTGCTGAGCGCGGAGCCGCTCGATCTCCTCGCGTGCCACCCGGCGGCCGCCTCCGCCTTCGTCGGGGAGCGTGCGGATGTGGCCGAGGCGCACGGCGATGTCGAACTGGCGGCGGTTGAGGCCGAGTTCGCGGGCGGCCCGGCTCTGACTGAAAGTCGTCGTGTCGCGCTTCCCCGCGGCGGGGCGGGGCGCGGGTGTGGACTCATGCGTGATGGTGTCGCCGGACATGTTCGTCCCCCGTGGAGTGAGTGGCTCGCGTCTGCCGCGCTCGCCTGTGAAAAACGGTAGCCGCGGCGGCGAATCTCCGCTCGGGCCTGTGGACAACTCCGGGGAAGAAGCGAACGCGCTGGTCAGAGGTCTGTCGCAGGGCCGCTTTCACGTCGCCGGGTCGCCACGCCGAGGTGCTCACCGACCCGGTTCACCAGCAGGGTCATCTCGTAGGCGATCAGCCCGATGTCGGCCTCGGCGCCGCTGAGGACGCACAGGCAGCTGCCCGCGCCGGCCGCGGTGATCAACAGCACCGCGTCGTCGAACTCGACCATCGTCTGCCGCACCGAACCCGCGCCGAAGTGACGTCCTGAGCCCTTGGCCAGGCTGTGCAGCCCGGACGAGACGGCGGCGAGATGCTCGGCGTCCTCCCGCCGCAGGCCCGTGCTGGCTCCCGTGACCAGCCCGTCGGTGGACAGGAGTAAGGCGTGCCGGACGTGTTCCACCCGTTCGGTCAGGTCGTCCAGCAGCCAACCGAGTGTGTGTTTCTGCTCCATGATGCTGTCGCCCCCCTGTGTGGTCTCCTCCTGGCCGGAGGATCTCCCGCCAGCCTTCACCACTGTCACTGCCCCGGCAAGGAGGATGGGGGCATGGCAGACAAGATGACCGACGAGGAATGGCGGGCGTTCGTTTCGTACGGCACCCGCACCGCCAAGCTGACGACCGTCCGGGCCGACGGAAGCCCACACGTGGCGCCGATCTGGTTTCTGCTCGACGGGGACGACGTGGTTTTCAACACCGGGAAGGACACGGTGAAGGGCGGCAATCTGGCACGTGACGGCCGGTTCGCGTTGTGCGTGGACGACGACCGGCCGCCGTTCGCCTTCGTGGTGGTGCAGGGACGCGCGCATCTGTCCGAGGATCTGGACCAGGTCCGGCACTGGGCCGCCCGGATCGGCGCCCGGTACATGGGCGAGGAGCGCGCGGAGGAGTTCGGTGCGCGCAACGGCGTCCCGGGGGAACTGCTGGTCCGGGCCAGGATCGACAAGGTCGTGGCGGTGCGGGACGTCGCGGACTGATCCGGTCCGCTTCCCGGCCCCGGCAGGCCATGCGTCCGCGGCCCCCTTCAGCCCGGCGGGTCGCGGCCTGCCTACGGTGCGCATCCGTTCGGCAGGGGCCGCATGACCATCGAGTACGCCACGAAGTACCGGACCCGCTCGTACCCGACGGGCCGGGTCGGATCGCCCCCCGCCCGCACATGCGCGCAGTGACATCACCCGATGCGGTGGGCAATCATGCACGGCATGAGTGACGACCACACGCGCGTACAGGAGTTCTTCACCGCCCGCGCCGCGGACTGGGACAGCAGGTTCCCTGACGACGGGCCCGCCTATGCCGCCGCGGTCGCCGAGCTGGGGCTTTGCCGGGGCGGCCGTGTGCTCGACGCCGGATGCGGGACCGGACGCGCCCTGCCGCCGCTGCGCGCCGCCGTGGGTGGCTCCGGCGTGGTCGTGGGGGCCGATCTGACCCTCGCGATGCTGGAGGCGGCCCTACGGGCCGGCCGCGACCGGGGCGGGCGACTGGTGCTCGCCGATGTCGCGGCGCTGCCGTTCGGCTCGGAGTCGTTCGACGCCGTGTTCGCGGCGGGTCTCGTCGCACATCTTCCTCACCCGGCCGAAAACCTGCGGGAGTTGCGGCGCGTGGTGCGGCCCGGGGGCAGCCTGGCGCTGTTCCACCCGATCGGCCGGGCGGCGCTCGCGGCACGACAGGGGCGGCGCGTCACGCCGGACGACCTGCGCGCGGAGCCCAACCTCGGGCCGCTGCTGGCGGGGGCGGGGTGGCGCATGACGTCGTACGCCGACGAGGACGCCCGTTTCCTCGCGCTGGCCGTCCGCGAGGACTGAGGCCGACCGCGTCCCCGCGCACCCGCACCCGCACCGCCGACACCAGCGGCTCACGCGGGCCGGTCGCCGATGCCGTGTCCGGGCAGGTCGACGAAGACGCTGCGCCTGCCCACGAGTTCCGGGCGCGCCGCGATGTGCGGGTGGCAGACGGACGAGTCCGCACCGAGCCAGTGCCCGTGCACCCGGGCTGGTTCGCGCCGGGTGTCCCGGTCCAGCGGATCCGGCCGCCCGCATCGTCGAACTCGGTCACCCTCGTGCTCACCCTCCGTCGGTGCGCCGAACCGGTGCGGCGGGACATCACCGACGGGAACCGCTGGTCCACCGCCCCGGCCCTCCTCAGACACCTGGACGATCCCGCCGCCCAGGCGACCGTGCGCGGCGCAGGCCGGTCCTCGTCGAGACGCCGTCGAGCCTCTTCCACAGGTGACCGGCCCTTCGGGCCGAGGAACTGGACGCCCCCTTCCGGCGGGGCATCCTCACCGTCGCGCGGGCCGCGCCCCGGGCGGAACCGGCCCGGCCGCGGGCCACGGCCGGCTCACTGGCCGGTGCGGTCGCCCGCCGAGTCGCTGATGTGCCGCACGGGGCAGCCCCGGAGCCCGGGCACCGGACGGGTCCCCAGGTCGGCCACCCGGTAGCCGTCCGGATAGCTCTTGATCTCCCAGTTCTGCCGCGCGAAATGCGGTGCGCGGCGCGGTGGCAGCAGCCTGACGGCGCGGCCCCGCGCGCGGACCGCACGGCGTACGAGCGCTCGGGTCAGCTCGGACGGCGGGTCGTACCGGAATGCCCTGAGCAGCGGTTCGTCGAGCAGGGCGAGGGTGGCGCCGCGCAGGAGGGGCGCGAGGGGGCGCGGATACCAGGACGTCATCAGGTCGAGCGTGGCGTCGGAGACCGTGCGGGCCTGCTCGTCCCAGCCGAAGTGCGCCTTCTCGTAGGCGTCGAGGTGTGCCTCGAACTCCTCGTACGACTCGGGGATGTCCTTGATGCCCATGTGGCGGCCGAGCGTACGGTAGTGGACGGCGGCGGCCACGGTCTCGTGCCGGGAGAGCCTGCGCCAGCCGTACGCGTCGATCCACCGCTTGGGCATCACGACGAACGTGCACAGCACATAGCGCATGTCGTCGTTGCTGATGTCGTAGCTGCGGTGCATCTGGTTGATGCGCCGGATCGCGGTGCGGCCCGGTTCACCGGTGAAACCGTGCTCGACGACGGTGTCCAGGAGCAGTGCCGTGTCGTCGTACCGTTTCTGGGCGCGGTCGGTGAGTTCCGCGGTCTCGGCCAGCAGCCTGCCGATGCTCGGGACGGCGTACGTCCGGTAGAGGGCCAGTTCCAGGGCGCGGGTGAAGTCCCAGGGGAACTCGTACGCCGCGGTGAGCCGGTGGATCTCGGTCGCCTCGGCCACCGGGTCCATCCGGCGGATCTGCTCCAGCCTCTGGTACCGCTTCTGCACGCCGCACCCCTTCTTCCCGGTCGCCCTTCAACTCTACTGTGCGTAGCGGCATATGAGCCATCGGTGGAGAAGCGGTGCGCGAAGTGCGCAGCAGTCGGCACGCGGTGCGGTCGTTTGCCCCCTCCGGGGAGGAAAACTGCAGGTCCGACAGGTGACGCGGGCCGTGACAACCGCCTTCCCCGCGCACTAGGGTGCGCGCCGTTGGACGAACCGATGGGGAGGCTGGGATGGCCGGGACGGACGAGGAGGCCGTCACCGCCGCGGATGACGCGCTCTATGTGCTCACGGCGGTGCTGCTGACGCCGGCGCAGTTCCCGAGCGTGCTGGGCGACGACTATCCCGAAGCCTGCGCGGCGCTCGGTCTGGCCCCGGCGGCGGACGGATACGGGCTGGTGCTCGGTCAGGACGGTGCGGGGGCACGGTGGACGGTCGTCGTCGACGACGTGTCACTGGTGGCCGTGGCCATCGCCTCCTGGGACTGCGGCATGGAGTACGACCTGTCGCCGGACGAGCGCACGGTCGTCGCCGCGCTGCCGGGCTGGCCGCTGGCCGTCGCGGTCGCGGCGCCGGGTGTGCCCGCACCCCATGATCCCGCCCCGGAGGCGGGGTACGGTCCGCTGCTGGTGCCGCCCGACACCAGCACCTGGGGGCCGGCGCAGCGGCGCCTGGGCGCCGACGAGATAGCCCTGCGCTGGACGGCGTGGCGGGAACAGCTCGACGACGACGCCTTCGCCGCCCCGCGCGGGCGGAGCGGCGATGCGCCGGGCGCGAGCGGCGACGCCGGCGCAGCGGACCGGGAGGCAGACGCCGGCGCGGCCCGGGAAGACGGGCAAGACGACAGAGCGCGGGAAAGCGACCAGGGGCGCGGGTCCGCGACGGGGGGCGGCACGCCGAGCGGACCCGGGGATGAGGCTCTCCCGGGGCACCGGGCCGTCCGGCGTGTCCTGGCGGAGGCGCGTGCGTACCTGGACTCGCCGCCTCCGGTGGGCCGCGTCCGGTCCTCCTTCGCCCCGGGCGAGGCGCGGACCCTGCGCGCCGACGGACCGGGCTGGTCGATGGTGGCCCGGACCGACGACATCGCGTTCGTCCTCCTCGACGAGGAGCCCGGTGAGGTCCATCCGGTCGGCCGGGGGCCCGAGCTGCCCGGCCTGCTGCAGGCCCTCGACAAGCTGGCGGTACGCCCCAGTTGAACAGCTGCGCCGTCCCTGGCCGACGTCCCGGGCGGGGCGGCTCACGCGGCTCCCCGCCCGGACGGGCAACCGCCGGGCGGACGCGCGGCTGACCCTGCGCGGCGACGGCCGGGGGCCGGGCAGCCGTGCCTCAGCGGCCGAGTTCCTTGCGGGTGACGCGGCGGAGCCTGCGGCGCTGGGAGGGGTCCAGCGCGAGGTAGGCGGCGGCCGGGACGCCGAGGACTATGAGGAGCGCGGCCCACCAGGGCAGCCAGATCCACAGGATCAGTCCGACCGCCACTCCGCCCACAGCGATCTTCGCGTTCTTCGACATCTGTCGCCTCCTTCGCGGCCACTGCCGCTCTCTGTCGTGGAAACGGTTGCGCGGCTCGGGCGGTTCCGGGCCGCACCCCCAAGACGTCCCCTGGATACCCCTGAGAGATCCCGGAGTCCCGTCCCCTACGGGTCTGCCCCTGGACGGGGCGCCCGGTACGAACGGCGGCCGCCGCGCCGCTCCACCGACGGCTGTTCCGCCCCGGCTACTCCGCCCTGAGCGGTTCCCCCACCTCGTACAGGTGGCGCAGGGCCTGCCGGTAGGAGTCGACGAGGCCGGTCTCCGCATAGGGGATGCCCAGGTCCCGGCAGTGGGCGCGCACCAGGGGCTGGGCGAGCCGCAGGTGCGGGCGCGGCATGCTGGGAAAGAGATGGTGCTCGATCTGGTAGTTGAGTCCCCCGAGGAACCAGTCCGTCAGGACGCCGCCGCGGATGTTGCGGGAGGTGAGCACCTGACGGCGCAGGTGCCCCCAGCGGTCACCGTTCGGGTCGGGCATCTCCATGCCCTTGTGGTTGGGCGCGAAGGCGAGCCCCAGGTGCAGTCCGAACAGCGCCTGGTGCACGGCGGCGAACGCCAGGGCCTTGCCCGGTGACAGGACGGCCAGCAGCAGCGCCGAGTAGACCACCACGTGGGCGACGAGGAGGGTGCCCTCCACCGCGCGCTCCCGGGGGGACTGGCGGCGCAGGTCCTGGAAGCCGTGCACCTTGAGCGCGATGCCCTCCAGGAGGGTGAGCGGGAAGAACAGCCAGGCCTGGTTGCGGGTGAGCCAGCGGCGGAAGCCCTGCCGGACACCGGCCTGTCCGCCCGTGAAGACGAGTACGTCGGCGGCGACGTCCGGATCCTTTTCTATGTGGTTGGGGTTGGCGTGGTGCCGGTTGTGTTTGGCGTTCCACCAGGAGAAGCTCAGGCCGAGCAGGAGATTTCCGTGCACCAGCCCGATCACCCGGCTCACCGCCTTGTGGCCGGTGATCTGCGCGTGGCCGGCGTCGTGGCCGATGAAGGCGGTACGGGCGAAGAGCACGGCGAAGGGCACCGCCAGGAGCAGGGCCCACCAGGAGTCGCCGATCAGGAAGAGCCCCGCGACGACCGCGGCGAGGGCGAGCGCGTTGCCGGTGATGACGCGCGCGTACCAGCCATGGCGTCGGCCCAGCAGTTCCTGGCTCCTGACGGTGCGGAGCAGGGGCGCGAATTCGCTGCCGCCGGCGGACGGTCCGCCGGCCCTTTCGGCGATACCGTCCGCGACGGTTGCGGCGGGCTGTGGCATGGCGGGGTCTCCGGTCTCTCGGTATCGGCCTGACCTGAGCAAACGTAGGGATCGAGGTCCTGTGCCGACCATGGCGCCAGCACCCGGGCACGCCGGGGGGTCACCTGCAGGCGGGGCGGGGGGCCGCCCCAGGGGGGACGGGGGGCTGGCAGCACCTCTGCCTCCGGTGGCGCACGTCACTGCCGCACCGCCCCCGGGCGGCGCCATGGTGCTGTACCCTCGGCGGCTCACCAGTAGTCAAATTTGAGGAATCAGCGTCGCCGTGCAGAGGATCTTCCCGGCAACACCGCCCGACCTCTCCGAACTCGCCCGCTGCTGTGCCGTGTTCCTGCCTTCGGACCCCGCGCGCACCGGCCGGGTCGCCTTCTGGCGGCCCGACGGCTCGGCTCCCGCGGCGCCGGCCGAGGTGCCCGTGACGGACCTGACGGTCGTCCTTCCCCGCGACGACACGGTCGCGCGGGTGACCGTTCCCGCCGTCACTCTCCCCCTGCGGGTGGCCCTGCCCGTCCTCACGCGCGCGCGTGGGGACGGGCAGGGCCACCGGGCCACCGTCTTCTGGGGCGCGGCAGCCGTGCTGGGCCTGCACCTCACGGCGCGCGGCCTGCTGCTGCCGGGCCTGTCGGCGGGCGATCACGACGCCTGGCGCGCGGCCTCGCTGCACGGCGTCGACGCGGAGCAGGTCGAGGCGCTGGCCGCCGCGATGCCGCCCGAGGCGCACGCCGTGCCGCTCGATGACACCGGGCGGCTGCTGCTGCCCGGCCCCGAGCGTCTGCTGCGTGCCTTCCTGGACGCCGTCGCCGACACCTTGCCCCGGTCACCGGCCGCGCCCCTCGTCACGGGCGCGGCGGCCTACGCGGTCCGGGAACCGCAGCACGTACCGCAGCACCGGGCATGGGCGGCCGAGGTGGCCGCGGGCCACGACGCGGGGGTGCGCGTCTCGTTGCGCGTCGAGGTGACGGGGCTGGACACCGCCGGACCGGGCGGCCCGGATCCGCGGTTCCGCGCCGTACTGCAGGTGCACAGTGTGAGCGGCCCCGCGCGGGTCGCCGACGCGGTGCGGATCTGGGACGAGCCCAAGGCCATGGGCGCGACGTTCGGACCGGGGGCCAGGACGGACGTCCTGCTGGCGCTGCGCCGGGCCGTCCGGGCCTGGCCGCCCCTGGCCCCGCTGCTGTCGGCGACCGTGCCGGACACCGTCGAACTCGCCGACGAGGACGTCGCCGGCCTGCTCGGGGAGGGCGCGCGGGCGCTCGCCGCGGCCGGGATGGAGGTGCACTGGCCCGCGGAGACGGCCCGCGGGCTGACGTCGGGTGCGACCGTCGGGCCGCCGGACGGCGCGGACGGTTCCCGGCGCGCCGCGCCGGGGCCCGGAGCGGCGCTGTCCGCCGACGCCCTGCTCGCCTTCGACTGGTGGTTCGCACTGGGCGGTCAGCGGCTCACGCGCGGCGAACTCGACCGCCTGGCGGAGGCGAACCGGCCCCTGGTCAGACTGCGCGACCGTTGGGTGCTCGTCGACCCCGGCGAACTGCGGCGCGCCAGAGCCCGGCAGGACCGGAAGATCACCTCCGTGGAAGCCCTGGGTGCCGCGCTGACGGGCTCCGCCGAGGTCGACGGCGACAGCGTCGAGGTCCGGCCCACCGGGTGGCTGGCAGCTCTGCGGGACCGCCTCACGGGACCGCAGGCCCAGGAGCCCGTCGCACAGCCGGCCGCGCTCGCCGCCCGGCTGCGCGACTACCAGTTGCGCGGCCTGGGCTGGCTGGCACGGATGACGGCCGGCGGACTCGGCTGCTGCCTGGCCGACGACATGGGCCTCGGCAAGACGATCACGCTGATCGCGCTGCACCTGCACCGGCAGCAGGACCCGACGGCCGGCGGCCCGACACTGGTGGTGTGCCCGACGTCCCTGATGGGCAACTGGCAGCGCGAGATCGAGAGGTTCGCGCCGGGTACGCCCGTGCGCCGCTTCCACGGGGCCCGGCGCGACCTGGCGGGCCTCGCGGACGGCGAGTTCGTCCTGACCACGTACGGCACGATGCGCCTGGACGCGCCGCGACTGGCCGAGGTGGCCTGGGGCATGGTCGTGGCGGACGAGGCCCAGCACGTGAAGAACCCGTACTCGGCCACGGCCCGTCAGCTGCGCACCATCGGCGCGGGCGCGCGCGTGGCGCTCACCGGCACCCCAGTGGAGAACAACCTGTCCGAGCTGTGGGCGATCCTCGACTGGGCGACTCCGGGTCTGCTCGGCCGGCTCGGCACCTTCCGCAGCCGGTACGCGCAGGCCGTCGAGAGCGGACGGGACCCGGCCGCCGCCGAACGCCTCGCGCGGCTGGTCGGACCGTTCCTGCTGCGCCGCCGCAAGTCGGATCCGGGTATCGCGCCCGAACTGCCGCCGAAGACCGAGACCGATCACGCCGTCGCGCTGACCGCGGAACAGGCCGGGCTGTACGAGGCCCTGGTGCGCGAGACGCTCGCCGAGATCTCCGGCGCGGACGGCATGGCCCGGCGCGGACTGGTCGTGAAGCTGCTGACCGGCCTGAAGCAGATCTGCAACCATCCGGCGCAGTTCCTCAAGGAGGAACGGTCCGTGCTCACCGGGCGGTCGGGGAAACTCGAGCTGCTGGACGAGCTGCTCGGCACCATCCTCTCCGAGGACGCGAGCGTGCTGGTCTTCACGCAGTACGTGCGGATGGGGCGGCTGATCGAACGCCACCTGGCGGCGCGCGGGGTACGGCCGCTGTTCCTGCACGGCGGCACACCGGTCGCCGAGCGGGAGGCGTCGGTCCGCCGTTTCCAGGACGGCGAGGTCCCGGTGTTCCTGCTGTCGCTGAAGGCCGCGGGCACGGGACTGAACCTCACGCGCGCGGAACACGTCGTGCACTACGACCGCTGGTGGAACCCGGCGGTCGAGGCGCAGGCCACCGACCGGGCGTACCGCATCGGTCAGCGCCGGCCCGTGCAGGTGCACCGGCTCATCGCGGAGGGCACGGTCGAGGACCGCATCGCCGACCTGCTGCGCCGCAAGCGCGGCCTCGCGGAGGCGGTCCTCGGATCCGGTGAGTCCGCGCTGACCGAACTGACCGACGCCGAACTGGCCGCGCTGGTGGAGCTGCGAGGAGGGCCCCGATGACCGACCACGACACCGACCCGGAGCGGACCTTCGCCGCGCTGCCTCCCGCGCAGGGACGCGGATTCGCGCAGACCTGGTGGGGTCACGCCTGGCTGAAGGCGCTGGAGGACACGGCGCTGGACGGACAGCAGGTGCGGACCGGACGGCGCCTCGCCCGCTCGGGAGCGGTGGGCGCGGTGTCGGTGCGCCCCGGCCGCATCACCGCCGTCGTGCACGACCGGGACCGCACGGCGCACCGTGCGGACGTCCTGCTGGAGCGGTTGTCCGACGCCCAGTGGGCCCGGTTCCTCGACCTGGCCGTGGAACGGTCCGGGCACCTGGCGGCCCTGCTCGACCGCGACCTGCCTCCCCATCTCGTCGAGGACGCCTCGGCCGCCGGCATCGAGCTGCTGCCGGGGATCGGCGACCTGGAACCGCGGTGCGACTGCGAGGCCTGGGACCACTGCGGGCACACGAGCGCGCTGTGCCACCTCGTGGCCCGCCTCCTGGACCAGGATCCTTTCGTGCTGCTGCTGATGCGCGGCTGCGACGAGCGCACCCTGTTCGGCGAGCTGCGCGCGCGGGACGCCGCGCGGGACGAGGCACCGAGCGCGCCGGAGGGCGTGGACGCAGCGGCGGCCTACGCACCGGGACGCACCCTGCCGGCGTTGCCGCCTCCGCCCGGGCCCCTGGCCGGACCGGGCCTGCCGCCGTCGCTCGGCACCGACGCGGCACCGCCGCCCGGGGTCGACCCGGCCGCCCTGGAGTTCCTGGCCGCGCACACCGCGGCCACGGCTCACAGGTGGCTCGTCGGGGTACGGGAGGCCGCGCCCCCCGGCTATCCGGCGGACGACGGCCTCACGGCCGCGCAGGACGCCGTGCGCCTTGCCGCGGGCCGGTGGGAGGGCATCGACGGCACCGGCCACCCCGGGGGCGCGGACGACGTCCTGCTGGACCGGCTGGCAAAGGGCTCGGGACGGAGCAGGGCACAGCTCGCGCGGGCCGTGCGGGCCTGGCTCGCGGGCGGCGCCGCCGGGCTGTCCGTGCTGGAGGAGGAGTGGACCCCCGACGGCGAGGCACAGGCCCGCGCGCGTGCCGCACTGACGTCGGCCTGGGAGGAGGACCGGCCCTCGCTGCGGGCCACGGGCAACCGGTGGACCGTCGTCGGTACGGCCCACCAGCTCCGGCTCGGCCAGGACGGCCGTTGGTGGCCCTTCCACAAGGAGAACGGCCACTGGGAGCCGGCCGGCGCCGCCGCCCAGGACCCTGCCACCGCACTCGCCACCGCACAGGGCACCCCCGCGGGGGACACGCCGCCGCAGGACGCGGCAGCACAGGAGACCACCGCACCGGACCCCGCCCTGGAAGGCCCCTGACCACGCGCCCCGACCGCGTGAAGGGCCGGCACCGCGCGTGCGTCGCCCGAGCCGGCACGTGCCCGCCTGAGACAGCCCGGTCCGGCGCAGTAGGGGTTGGTCGCGGGGGCTGATGCGGGGGGCCGTGCCGTCCGGGGCAGGGGATGCCCCTTCCCCGGACGGCGGCGCGCCCGGCCGTCCCCAGGCCGACCGCCCGCGGACGCCCGTCGTTCACCCGCCCGTCGGCGGCCGTTGCACGTGTGGCCCGACGCTGGCCGCAGTCAGCGCACTTGTGTTCCCAGGAGGCCCGATGTCCTCGCACGCCCCCGGCCGGCGGCGCGTCCACCGTTCTCTCGCGGCGGGGCTCCCGCTCGCCCTGCTCGCCGCGCTCGCCGCCGCCGGCACGGCAGCGGCCACCCCCGCCGGCGCTGCCGGGGCCGCGCGGACGGACCGCACCGGCGACGCCCGCGTGATCCGCACGGCGACGCTCCCGGACATCCCGCTCGGCGCGTTCAGCAACGGACTGCTGCCCGGCACGGTGGACGACGACCGGGGCGTGGACCTGGGTGGCATCGGCAGCGACATCTACCCGGCTGGCCGCAAGGGCGAGTTCTGGACCGTCACCGACCGCGGGCCCAACGGCCAGATCAAGGTGGCCGGAAAGAAGCGCCGTACGTTCCCCGTGCCGGGCTTCGACCCGGCGATCGTGAAGATCCGCGTGTCGGGCGACAAGGTGCGGGTGCTGGACGCGATCCCCCTGACGACAGCCTCCGGCAGGGCGGTCACCGGCCTGCCCGACCAGGCGGGCCGCGACGAGGCGCCGTACTCCTACGACGCCCGGACAGCGCTGGCGTACGACCCGGACGGTCTGGACACCGAGGGCATCGTCCGGGCGGCGGACGGCTCGTTCTGGCTCGTCGACGAGTACGGACCCTCCCTCGTCCACGTCTCCGCGCGCGGGAGGGTGCTCACGCGTTACGTGCCCGAGGGACTGGGCCTGACCGGCGCGGACTACCCGGTGGTGGAGGCACTGCCGTCCGTCCTCCTGCACCGGAAGACGAACCGCGGCTTCGAGGGTCTGGCGCAACTGCCGGGCGGTGACCTGGTGATGGCCCTGCAGAGCCCGCTGTCGCTGCCCGACGCGGACGCGGGCGACGCCTCGCGCACGACCCGGCTGCTGCGCTTCTCGCCCGGCGAGCGGGCGGTCACCGCCGAGTACGCGTACCGCTTCGACCCGGTGGACGTGGTCGATCCCGGCGAGGACGACACCTCCGAGCTGAAGATCTCCTCAGTGGTCGCGGTGGGCCCCGACCGGCTGCTGGTGGAGGAGCGCACCGACAGGACGGCGCGGCTGCACCTGGTGCGGCTGGAGCGCCGGGCGGACATCCTCGGCGGCCGGTGGGACGACGACACCGCCTCGCCGTCTCTTGAACAGCTCGACGACCCGGCGGCGGCCGGTGTGCCGGTGCTGCGCAAGCGGCTGGTCGTGGACCTGGGCGGGGTCCCCGGGGTGCCGGGGAAGATCGAGGGGGTCGCGCGCGTGGACGACCGGACGCTCGCCCTCGTCAACGACAACGACTTCGGGATGACGGACGGCGCGGAGGCGTTCGACGCGCGGGGGCGTCTGGTGGACAGCGGTGTCGAGACGACGGTGACCTACGTGCGGCTGCCGCACCGCATCTGAGGCCGCGTCGCCGGGTGGGGTGCACGCGCGCGTGCACCCCACCCGGCGTCCCGGCTCAGCCCCGGGCGCCCAGCAGGTGGTCCATGGCGAGCTGGTCGAGGTGCTCGAAGGCCATGCCGCGCGCGGCGGCGGCGTCGGTGTCGAAGTCCTCGTAGGCGGACCGGTCGGCCAGCAGCGCCTGCACGCCGTCGGCGGCGGTGGGCTGGGCGAGCTGGTCGAGGCGGGCCGCGCGCAGCGCTTCCTGGACCTCGGGGTCGGCCCGGAAGGCGGCGGCGCGCTCCTTGAGGATGAGGTAGTTGCGCATGCAGCCGGCCGCGGAGGCCCACACGCCGTCGAAGTCCTCGGTGCGCGGGGGCTTGAAGTCGAAGTGACGCGGGCCGTCGTAGCCGGCGCTCTCCAGCAGGTCGACGAGCCAGAACGCGGCGCGCAGGTCACCGGCGCCGAAGCGCAGGTCCTGGTCGTACTTGATGCCGGACTGGCCGTTGAGGTCGATGTGGAAGAGCTTGCCCGCCCACAGGGCCTGGGCGATGCCGTGCGGGAAGTTCAGACCGGCCATCTGCTCGTGGCCGACCTCCGGGTTGACGCCGTACATCTCGGGGCGTTCCAGGCGCTCGATGAAGGCCAGGGCGTGGCCGACGGTGGGCAGCAGGATGTCGCCGCGCGGCTCGTTCGGCTTGGGCTCGATCGCGAAGCGCAGGTCGTAGCCCTGGGAGGTGACGTACTCGCCGAGCAGGTCGAAGGCCTCCTTCATCCGGTCCAGTGCCGCGCGCACGTCCTTGGCCGCCCCGGACTCGGCGCCCTCCCGGCCGCCCCAGGCCACGTAGGTCTTCGCGCCCAGCTCCACCGCCAGGTCGATGTTGCGGATCGTCTTGCGCAGCGCGTAGCGGCGCACGTCGCGGTCGTTGGCGGTGAACGCGCCGTCCTTGAAGACGGGGTGCGTGAAGAGGTTGGTGGTGGCCATCGGGACCGTCATGCCGGTCGCTTCCAGGGCCTGCCGGAAACGCTTGACGTGGGCCTCGCGCTCGCTGTCCGAGGACCCGAAGGGGATCAGGTCGTCGTCGTGGAAGGTCACGCCGTACGCGCCCAGTTCGGACAGGCGCTGGACCGACTCGACCGGGTCGAGGGCGGGGCGGGTGGCGTCGCCGAAGGGGTCCCGTCCCTGCCAGCCGACGGTCCACAAACCGAACGTGAACCGGTCCTCGGGGGTGGGCTGGTAGTTCATGCCGCGGCTCCTTGCTCGCTTGCGACTATTTCGTCATGGCGATTTACAAATTAGTATGCCGACGCGTCCCCGGGAAGGGACAACGGGGCGCCGACCGGTCCGCAGCGGCCGGATCAGCCCCCGGCGCAGCAGGAAAACCGCAGGTCAGACCTCCATGAGCCGCGAAAAAAGAGGAGAGCCGATGTCAGCAGCCGAGGGTCCGCTCGTCGTCGGTGTGGACTCGTCCACCCAGTCCACCAAGGCGCTCGTCGTCGACGCGGCCACCGGTCGGGTCGTGGCGAGCGGCCAGGCACCGCACACGGTCTCCACCGGAGCCGGCCGGGAGAGCGACCCGCGCCAGTGGTGGGAGGCGCTGGTCGCGGCGCTGCACCAGTGCGGGGACGCGGCGCACGAGGCCTCCGCCGTGTCGATCGGCGGCCAGCAGCACGGGCTCGTCACCCTGGACGCGCACGGGGACCCCGTACGGCCCGCCCTGCTGTGGAACGACGTGCGCTCGGCCCCGCAGGCGCGCCGGCTGGTGGCCGAGCTGGGCGGCCCGAAGGCCTGGTCGGACCGTACGGGCAGCGTGCCGGGCGCGTCCTTCACGGTCACCAAATGGGCCTGGCTCGCCGAGCACGAGCCGCAGGCGGCTCGGTCGGTGGCGGCCGTGCGCCTGCCGCACGACTACCTGACCGAGCGGCTGACCGGCCAGGGCACCACCGACCGCGGTGACGCCTCGGGGACGGGCTGGTGGGCGTCCGCCGACGAGGCGTACGACGAGGAGATCCTCACCCGGGTCGGCCTCGACCCCGCTCTGCTGCCCCGGGTGGTGCGCCCGGGGGAAGTGGCCGGGACGGTGCGCGACATCCACGACCTGCCGTTCTCCAAGGGCACCCTGGTGGCGCCCGGCACCGGGGACAACGCCGCCGCGGCGCTCGGCCTCGGGCTGCGCCCGGGCACCCCGGTCCTCAGCCTCGGTACGTCGGGCACGGTCTACGCGGTCTCCGAGCACCGCCCCGCCGACCCTTCCGGCACGGTGGCGGGCTTCGCCGACGCGCGCGGCGACTGGCTGCCGCTGGCCTGCACCCTCAACTGCACGCTCGCCGTCGACCGGATCGCCACGCTGCTGGGGCTCGACCGCGAGGCCGTCGAGCCCGGCGCCGGCGGCGTCACCCTGCTTCCCTACCTCGACGGCGAACGCACCCCCGACCTGCCGAACGCCTCCGGCCTGCTGCACGGGCTGCGCCACGACACGACCGCCGGACAGCTGCTGCAGGCCGCCTACGACGGGGCCGTCCACTCCCTGCTCGGCGCGCTGGACCTGGTGCTGGACCGGGACGCCGACCGCACCACCCCCCTGGTCCTGATCGGCGGGGGCGCCCGGGGCACGGCGTGGCAGCAGACCGTACGCCGGCTCTCGGGGCGCCCGGTGCGCATCCCCGAGGCCAGGGAACTGGTCGCGCTGGGGGCCGCGGCCCAGGCGGCCGGGCTGCTGACCGGTGAGGACCCGGCCGCGGTGGCCCGCCGCTGGAGGACGGCCGACGGGCCGGTGCTCGACCCGGTGGAGCGGGACGAGGCGACGCTGGAGAGGATCTCCGGGGTACTCTCCGACGCGGCGCCGCTGCTGGAGCGGGGGACGCGGGAGCACTGACAGGACCGGCGGGGCCGCGGCCGGGCACGACCGTGCGGCCCCGCCGCCGTACACCGACCGAGGACGACGCAGGCATGACCGCACCGCTGAACGAGCCCCGCCCGACCGGTCCGGGACGTGCGCTGTCCGACACCCAGCAGGGCATGCGCCGCCGCAACCTCGCCCGGGTCCTGCACACCGTCAGCGCCGAGGGGCCGCTGTCGCGGGCCGCGGTCGCCTCGCGCATCGGGCTCACCCGTGCGGCGGTGTCGACGCTGGTCGACGAACTCGTCCGCTCGGGGCTCCTGGAGGAACTGGGGCCCGAGCGGCCCGGCCGGGTGGGCCGCCCCGGTTCGGCGCTCGCCGTCAGCGGACGCGGACCGGCCGGGATCGGGGCGGAGGTCGGCGTGGACCACCTCGCGGCCTGCGTGGTCGACCTGCGCGGGACGGTCCGGGCACGGGCCGTACGGCACGGCACGAACCGGGGACGCGCCCCGGAACCGGTGGCCGAGGACCTCACCGCGCTCATATCCCAGGTCGTCGCCGAGGCGGAGGAGCAGGGTCTGTGGCCGGCGGGAGTCGCCGTCGCCGTGCCGGGCCTGGTCGCGCGGGACGGCCGCACCGTCGTCCGGGCCCCCAACCTGGACTGGCGCGACACCGACCTCGGCACCCTGCTGCCCGGCGCCTACCCCCTGACGGTGGACAACGAGGCGAACTTCGGCGCCCTGGCCGAACTCTGGCTCGGCGTGGACACGCCGCCGGACTTCCTGCACGTGTCCGCGGAGATCGGCATCGGCGCGGCGCTGGTGGTCGACGGCCGGCTGCTGCGCGGCACCCGCGGCTTCGCCGGCGAACTGGGGCATGTCCCGGTCGAGCCGGAGGGACCCGCGTGCCCGTGCGGCGGCCGGGGCTGCCTGGAGCAGTACGCGGGCGAGGAGGCCGTGCTGCGGGCCGCCGGGATGGCGGCGGGCGAGGGCCGGGTCGGGCTGCTCGCCACCCGCGCCGCCGCGGGGGACGAGGACGTACGGCGGGCCCTGCACGACGCCGGAAGGGCGCTCGGTGTGGCCCTGACCGGCGCGGTCAACCTCCTCGACCCCCGGTCCGTCGTGCTCGGCGGGGCGCTGGCCGGGCTCGCTCCCTGGCTGCTGCCCGCGCTGGAGACCGAACTGGACCGGCGCACCGCGGGACCGGCCTGCCCGGTGACCGTCTCACGGTTCGGCCCCGAGGGCCCGCTGCTCGGCGCCGCGCACTCGGTGGTCCGAGCCGTTCTCGACGACCCGGCGGCAGTGGCCGAACGCGCCTGAAACCCGGCGCAGTTCACTCGTCCGAGTGGTGGCGTTGTCCACAATTCACCTCCCGTCCACGGATCCTTGCCGGGCTCTTCTGCCCAACCCCTGCGCGCCGTACCGTGATTCACGCGAGGCGCCGCCCGCGGGCACACGACGGCGACCCGCACCCACCCGGTCGCACCACCGCCACCGAGGTGTGCGACACCAACCGGACACGCGGCCGGGCTCCGCACGGAGCGCCCGGCTGTGCGCGAGACTCACCGCCACCGGCGGACACACCCCCACGAAACCGCACGGACTTCTACGGAACGCGAACCTCCTCGGAACACGGACCTCCACGAAGAACGAGCCCCCGAGACAAGCGGGACTCCCCCCACACGAGAAAGGTCGTCGCCCATGGACCGGGCAGGATCCCAGCCCAGCCGACGGCGCCTCCTGAAGGGCGCCGCCCTCGCCGCCGTCCCCGCCGCCCTGCTCCCCGCCGCCCGCGCCACCGCGCGCCCCCGTCCCCTGGCCGCCGACTACCCGCCCACCGACTGGCAGCCCGCCTCGAGTTCCAACTACACGGCGTCCGACCGGCCCACCAGCTACTCCCTCGACCGGGTGATCATCCACGTCACCCAGGAGACCTACGCCAACACCCTGGCCATCTTCCAGAACCCGCAGAAGAAGGTGTCCGCGCACTACCTGGTCCGGTCCGCCGACGGACACATCGCCCAGTGCGTCCGCGAATCGGACATCGCCTGGCACGCGGGCAACTGGGACTACAACACCCACAGCATCGGCATCGAACACGAAGGGTGGGTGGACAGACCGGCGTACTTCACCGACGCACTCTACGAGCAGTCGGCCCGGCTCACCTCGGCGATCTGCGACCGGTACGGGATCCCCAAGGACCGCACGCACATCATCGGGCACTACGAGGTGCCGGGCACGGACCACACCGATCCCGGGCCGAACTGGGACTGGGTCCGTTACCTGAGAATGGTCAACTTCGACTGACCGGGGCCGTCCGCCCGCCCGCGCGGCGCCCGGCCCGCGCGCGGCCGCGCCGGGCCACCCGCGCGCTGCGCGTGCGGCGGGCCCCCGGGCGGAGCACGCTGGAAGCCCGCACCCTCGGGGCATGCCGCCGGCGTGCGGCGCGAGCGGACGGACCGGCGCGGCCGAAGGAGGTCCCAGTGGCGCACGGCGATCCCGGACGGACCGTGGACGAGACCTCGGCAGCCATGCTGGAGGCGCTCTTCACCGGCTCACCGGTCGGACTCCATCTGCTGGACCCCGAGCTGCGGGTGGTGCGGCTGACCACCGGGGCGACCGCCGTGCGGGGAAAGTCCGCCGGTGATCCGACCGGGCGGCCGATGCGCGAGGTCTACCGCATGGTCGAGGACAACGGCATGGAGGCCGCGCTGCGTGAGGTGCTGAAGACCGGCGAGCCCCTGCGGCAGCGGCTGGTGCGGGCGCGTGTCGAAGGGGATCCGCCCGAGGAGCGCTGCTTCGAGACGACCGCCATGCGTCTGGAGAGCCGGCGAGGGGAGGTACTGGGTGTGGCGGTCACCGCGGTCGACGTCACCGAACGCGAACGGGGACGAGCCCGCACCAGGGTCCTCGACGCCGTACGGCGCCGGGTGGGGCGGACGCTGGACCCGGTGGTGACCGGTGAGGAGCTGGTGGAGGCCGTGGTCCCGCAGTTCGCGGACATCGCGGTCGTGGAGGTGGTGGAATCGGTGATCCGGGGCGACGAGCCGCCGCCGGCCCCGCTGCCGCCGGGCACACCGCTGATGCGCACCGCCTTCCGCAGCCGCACCGCGCACCCGCCGCAGGCGCACCCGGTCGGCGACGTGCGGCGGCTGCCGGCGCCCACGCCCTTCACCCAGGCCCTGACCGACCTGCGCCCCCGGATCGTCCCGCTGCACCCGGGGGCCGAGTGGATGCCCGCCGACCCGCCGCGCACGCACGCCATGCGCTCCGCGGACACCCATACGCTGCTGGTGGTGCCGCTGGCCCTGCGGGACACGGTCCTGGGCCTGGTCAGCCTGTACCGGTCGGGTGACTCGCCGCCGTTCGACACGGGTGACCGGCGGCTCGCGGTCGAGGTGGCCGCGCACACCGCCCTGTGCGTCGACAACGCCCGGCGCTTCATCCGCGAACACACCATCGCCGCCACGGTCCAGCGCCGGCTGCTGCCCCGCCGCCCCGAGTCCCACGCGTCACTGGAGACCGCCTACCTGTCGGTCACCGGCGCCGATCCCGGCGCCTGGTACGACACCATCGCCCTGTCCGGCGCCCGTACCGCGCTGGTGGTGGGGAACGTCTCGGGACGGGGGCTGAACGCGGCGGCCGGCATGGGCCAGCTGCGCACGGTGCTGAGGTCGCTGTCGGCGTTCGACCTGCCTCCCGACGAGCTGCTGGCCCGGCTGCACGACACGGCGGCCCATCTGGCCCGGGAACGGGCGAGTCTGCCGCCGGGTGATCCCCTGCGCCGGGAGGCGCTCACGGCGAACTGCGTGTACGCGGTCCATGATCCGCTGACCGGTACCTGCGTGATGGCTGCGGCCGGTGAGCTGGCGCCCCTCGTGATCCGTCCCGACCGCACCGTCAGCGTCCCCGACACACCGGCCGGACCGCCCCTGGGCGTGGCGGAGGACTCACCGTTCGCGACCACCGAGATCGACGTGCCCGCCGGGAGCGTGCTGGTGTTCACCAGCCACCCCCTGGTCACGGCCTACCTCGCCGATTCCTGCCGGCGGCTGCGGGCCTTCTCGGACTATGCCGAGCGGCCGTTGCAGGACCTGTGCGACGCCCTCGTCTACGCCCTGCCGGACAGCCTCGGTGCGGGGGACGCCGCGGTGATCGTCGCCCGCACCCGGCCCTTCCCGCCCGGCGCGTTCGCCGACTGGCGGCTCGACGACGACCGTGCGTCGGTGGCGACCGCCCGCGCCCGCGCCCGCGCCCAGCTCGCCGAGTGGGGCGTGGACGAGGAGACCGCCTACCAGACGCAGGTCATCGTCAGCGAACTCGTCACCAACGCGCTGCGGTACGGGAGCGCGCCGATCGAACTCCGGCTGATCCACGACCGTACGCTCACCTGCGAGGTGCGCGACGCGGGCCAGGCCGCTCCGCACCTGCGCCACGCCCGGACCGCCGACGAGGGCGGACGCGGCCTGTTCGTCGCCGCCCGGCTGGCCCGGGCCTGGGGCGTGCGGTACACGGCGGCGGGCAAGACCGTGTGGACCGAGCAGTCCCTGCCGGACGACGACCACTGACGCGCCGCTCCGCTACGCTGACCGCGCCCCTCCGCGTGCGCGCCTGCGGTGCCCTTCCGGGGCCACCGCATCGCGGTACGCGGCCCGCCGGCGATCTCCGGAGCCGCCCGATGCAGGTCCGTCGTGTCGTCCCCAACGTCCGTTCCGAGGCCCTGGAGGAGAGTGCGGACTTCTACGGACTCCTGGGCTTCGAGGAGGTCATGAACCACGGCTGGATCCGGACGCTCGCCTCCGCGGTGAACCCGGCCGCGCAGATCAGCTTCATGGGTGAGGACCGGACGGCTCCCGTCACGCCCGACCTGAGCATCGAGGTCGACGACGTCGACGCGGCGCACGCCGCGCTGCGGGAGCGCGGCGCGGAGATCGTGCACCCGCTCACCGACGAGGAGTGGGGTGTACGCCGGTTCTTCGTCCGGGATCCCAACGGCCGCGTCGTCAACGTGCTGGGACACCGCTGACGGCAGCCGGGGACACGCGAAGACACCCGAAGGAGTGCGTTTTCCCGTCCGTCGCCGTGCCGTCGGCCGCCGGTCACCGCCCGGGCCGCCGGCTTCTGCTGCACTTCCCTGAGTCCAAACGGAGTTGACGAGGCATCAGGGGGCAGGGTGAGCACAGCGGGACGTGTGGTGAGGCGCCGCGCCGGGCGGTTCGCGGCGGTGGTGACCGTTCTCCTCGCCGGCGGCGCACTGACGGGAACGGCCCACGCGGGAACGGCCCACGCGGGAACGGCACAGGGCGGGCCGGGAGCGGGCCTCGCGGGCTCGGCGGGACGGACCGGTGGCACGCACCGCGCCGAGGAGATCGCACCGGGTGTGGAGTACCGCGAGATCGACCTTTCCGGGGCCCACGGGAAGGCCCGCGCGCACCTGGTCAGCGTCGATCTGGACAACAAGCACGTCCGCGTCGGCCTGCTGCACCCGGGCGCCGTGGCGGCGCGGAGCACCGTGTCCCGGCTCGCCGACTCCCAGGGAGCACTCGCCGGCGTCAACGGCGACTTCTTCGACATCACCGAGACCCAGCACCCGGGCGTCCCGGCGACCGGTTCCTCGGTCGGCCCGGAGATCGCGGACGGGAAGGCACTCAAAGCCGCCGTGCCGCGCGGGCAGCGCTTCGGGCCCGCCCTGCCGTCCGGCACCACCACCGAGGACGTGCTCGGCGTCGGCACGGACCGTACGGCCCGCCTCGACCGGCTGGCCCTGTCGGGCTCGGTGACCACGCCCGAGGCGGAGCTGGGGCTCGGCGGGTTCAACCAGTACGCGCTGCCGGTCGGTTCGATCGGCGCGTACACCTCCGACTGGGGCGGTCTCTCCCGGGAACGGGCCGTGTGCGGCACGGACGGGGACCGCGGCGCTCCGTGCAGCACGGACACCTACGAGGTGACGGTCAGGGACGGGCGGGTCGTCGCGACGGCCGGCAGACCCGGCAGCGGCGGCATTTCCCCGGGCACCACGGTCCTGGTGGGCAGGGAGGCGGGCGCGCAGCGGCTGCGCAAGCTGTCGAAGGGCGAGTCGGTGAGCGTCGGGCACCGCCTGACGGCGGCCTCCGGCCGGGCGTACACCTTCGCGATCGGGGGGTTCCCGGTCCTGCGCGGGGGCGCCGCGCTGCCGGGGCTCGACGGCACGACGTCGGCCGTGCGCACCGCCGCGGGAATCGCGGACGGAGGGCACCGGCTGCTGCTCATGGCGCTGGACGGCGCGTCCGAGTACCGCGCCGGCCTGACCGTCGCGGAAGTCGCCTCCACCCTGCGGGACCTGGGGGCGACGGAGGGGTTCAACCTGGACGGCGGCGGCTCCAGCACGCTGGTCGCCCGGAAAGCGGGCGCGGGGGCGGTCAGCGTCCTCAACCATCCCAGCGGGGGCGCCGAACGAGCGGTCGCGAACGGGGTCGGGGTGTTCCCCGGCGCGTGAGGCGCACCCCCCGGCTGAGGGGTGCGCTCGGAGCAGGGGAACGGGCCCCGGGCCGGCCGGGGCCGAGGGTCTTGGAGCTGCGGACAACACTGGGCCCCGGCGCCCGGCACGCGCCCTCGCCGCGTTGCCGGAAGGCACCTGGCAGCTCCGCCACAAGGACCTTCCGGCGCCTTGCGACCGCACGCACCGGACACCGCCCGCTGACCGGAACCCACTTTCGTCCGCAGTTCTCAGGGCCGCAGGCTGCTGACCATCTCGGCGGTGACCACCAGGCAGTCGTGGATGGTGGGGGCCATGCTGGAGCCGGCGAGGAAGAAGCCGAGCAGACCGCAGACGAGGGCGTGCGAGAACTTCAGCGAGCAGTTGCGCACGAAGATGATCGCCAGGATCGCGAGCAACAGCACCACAGAGATGGAAATGGCCACCGTCAACCTCCTCCGCCACGCCCACTTCGCGGCTTTCGGCCGCAAGTGTGGCGTAGCGGAGGGTTCGTCCGGGCGGCTGACGTGTCCGCCGAACGTGTGGTTCTGCGGCCGGACTACGGCCGGCTCACCGCCACGTCTTCCGGCCCTCGCGCGCGTCCAGGAAGGATTCCAGGCCGGCCAGGTCGTCGGTGTTGAGGTGGTCGACGCCGGCGGAGAGGAGTTCGGCCCAGAGCGCGTCGCGGGCCGGACCGGCCTCGTCCGGGGTGGCCCAGAACCGCACCTTCTGTCCGCGGGCGTGCGCCTGGCCGACGATGCCGCGCAGCGTGCGCCGCTCGGCCTGCGGGAAGGGGCCGGAGCCCAGCCAGGTGAAGGTCGACGTCCAGTTGTCGCTGATCAGCGGGACGAAGGAAGCGGGTGCCGGGCCGCCGAGGTCGGTGAGCCGGCCGTCGTAGAAGGCCCGGCGTACCGTCTGCGCCTCCATGGGCGCGCGGGCCGCGCGGTCGCCGGAGATCACGGCGGTGACGGGGCCGGGGCGGACGCGCCCGTGCGCGTACGTGGTGAACAGGTGCCGGTGGCGCGTCAGGTGACGGTCGAGTGCGAGGTAGGTGGCGGCGCCCTCCGTCTTGATGTCGATCAGTAGTTGCAGGGGCCTGGGCCATCCCCGGTGGACCCAGCCGTGGTTGGCCCTGACGCGGGCGGCCAGCGGGTCGAGGTAGAGGGATGCGAGGGTGCGCCGGGGGTCGAGGCCGGCCGGGTCGTGGGCGACCAGAAGCTCGCCGTCGACGAGGTAGACGTCGGCCTCGACGCTGTTGAAGCGGTGGTCGAGGGCGTCCAGCAGGGGCCGCGGGTGTGCGTAGTCGTTGTGGGCGTGGGCGTGCCACAGCGGATGCGGGCCGCGCCGCCCTTCACCTGCGGCGGCGTGCGCGGCGGGCAGCGCCACGGTGCCCGCGAGGGCGGCGCCGAGGGTGGTGAGGGCTCTGCGACGGGTGGTGAGGGCCATGCTCTGCCTCCCTTGGGGAGCGTACGGGGGACGTACGGGACCTCCGGGGAGTATGCGGGGCGCGGGTGCGCGATCGGCGGGCGCCGGTGAGGAGTTGGCCGGATGGTACGCGTCCGTTCACCCGTCGGCGGCGGGCGCCGCGAAGGCCCGTCCCCACGGCGGACGAGGGGGACGGGCCTGTCGGGGCACCGATCAGGGAGCCTGCCCGTGCGCGGCGGCTGCCGGGGCGCCGGTCAGGGCGCCGGTTCGTGCGCGGCGGGCGGCCCTGGGAGGTCGACGAGGGAGGCCAGCGCTTCGCGGTGGGCGCCCGCGGTGCCGTAGGCGATCGAGTCGGCCTTGGCCCGCTTCAGGTACAGGTGGACCGGGTGTTCCCAGGTCATGCCGATGCCGCCGTGCAGTTGAAGGGCCTCTTCGGCGGCGTGCACGGCGACGGTCGCCGCGTAGGCCTGGGCGACGGCGACCGCCACGTCGGCGTCCTCGCCGCGGGCGAGCGCGTCGGCCGCGTTGCGTGCGGCGGCGCGCAGGTTGACGGTTTCCAGCCACAGCTGGGCGAGCCGGTGCTTGAGCGCCTGGAAGCCGCCGACCGGCCGGTTGAACTGCTTGCGCTCCTTGAGGTGACGCACGGTCTCCGTCAAGGCCCAGTCGGCCAGGCCGAGTTGTTCGGAGGCGAGCAGTCCGGCACCGGCCCGCAGGGCACGGCGCACGGCGGGTCCGGCATCGCCCAGCCGGCGGCCCTCGGCCCCGTCCAGCCGCACGCGTGCCACCGGGCGGGTCAGGTCCAGGGACACCTGTGCGGTGACGGTCGCGGCCGGGGCCTCCACCGCGTACAGGCCTCCGTCGTCGGCGGGCACCAGCAGCACGTCGGCGACCGCCGCGTCGGCGACGGCGGTCACCTCCCCGGTCAGGAGGCCGTTGCCCCGCCGTACGACGGCGCAGGGGGCGCCCGGAGCCGTGTGCAGGCCGACGGCGAGCGCACCGATCGACGCGGCCGACGCCAGCTCGGCGAGGAGGTCGTCCGCCCCGCACGCCAGCAGCGCCTCGGTGGCCACGACGGCGCTCGTCAGATAGGGCACGGGCGCCACCGCGCGGCCGAGTTCCTCCACCACGACGGCGGCTTCCCGGTGGGTGGCACCCTGGCCGCCCAGTTCCTCGGGCACCAGCAGGCCCGCGAGGCCCATGCCGTCGGCGAGCGTCTTCCACAGGGGGAGGTCGTGCGGGGTGTCCGACTCCGCCCGCGCGATCACGTCCGCCGGCCGGCAGTGATCGGTGAGCAGGTCGCGTACGGCGGCGCGCAGCGCCTCTTCCTCCTCGGAATGGAGGAGGTCCGGCTGGGTGCTCATCGGGCCAGGTCCTTCCAGGCGACGCCCTTGTCGGTGCGCGGTTCGGCGGGCAGGCCCAGCACGCGTTCGGCGACGATGTTCAGCAGGATCTCGCTGGTCCCGCCCTCGATGCTGTTGCCCTTGGACCGCAGGTAGCGGTAGCCGGCGTCGCGACCGGTGAAGTCGACGAGTTCGGGACGGCGCATGGTCCAGTCGTCGTACAACAGCCCCTCCTCGCCGCGCAGTTCCACTTCCAGGCCGCTGATCTCCTGGTTGAGGCGGGCGAAGGCGAGCTTCATGCCGGAGCCCTCGGGGCCGGGCTGTCCAGCGGCGAGCTGCTGGCGCAGCCGCTCACCGGTGAGGCGGGCCACCTCCGCCTCCACCCACAGCTTCAGCAGCCGCTGGTGCAGGTCGTGGGTGCGCAGACCGGGACGTTCGCGCCACGTGCGGGCGACCGGGCCGATCATGCCGCCTTCGCGGGGCAGGCGCATGCCGCCGATGGAGACGCGCTCGTTCATCAGCGTGGTCTGCGCGACCCGCCAGCCGTCGCCGACTTCCCCGAGGCGGTGCGAGTCGGGGATGCGGACGCCGGTCAGGAAGACCTCGTTGAACTCGGCCTCGCCGGTGATCTGGCGCAGCGGCCTGACCTCCACGCCGGGGTCGGTCATGTCGCACAGGAAGTAGGTGATGCCCTGGTGTTTGGGCAGCCCGGGGTCGGTGCGGGCGATGAGGATGGCCCAGCGGGCCAGGTGGGCGCTGGAGGTCCACACCTTCTGCCCGTCGACCACCCAGTCCCCCGCGCCGTCGCGGACGGCGCGGGTGCCGAGCGCGGCCAGGTCGGATCCGGCGCCGGGCTCGCTGAAGAGCTGGCACCAGACCTCCTCACCGGTCCACAGCGGCCGCAGGAAGCGCTGTTTCTGCTCGTCGGTGCCGTAGCGCAGGATGGTCGGGGCGGCCATGCCGAGGCCGATGCCGATGCGCCGGGGGTCGTTGTCGGGGGCGCCCGCCGCCTCCAGTTCGGCGTCCACGACGGCCTGCAGGGGGCGCGGGGCGCCGAGGCCGCCGAGGCCTTCGGGGAAGTGCACCCAGGCCAGGCCCGCGTCGAAGCGGGCACGGAGGAAGTCGAGGCGGTCGGTGCCGCGCGGCGGATGCGCGGCGAGCAGTTCGCGTGTGCGGCGGCGCAGTCCGTCCGCGTCGAGGGGGTTGCCACTCATGCGGCGGCTCCTTTCTCCGGTGCGGGCACCACGGCGATCCGTCCGGTGGTGACACCGTCGGCGACCCGCTGCACGGCGTCCGCGGCGCCGTCCAGCGGCACCCGCTCGCTCACCAGCGGCTTGATCGCGCCCCGGGCGGCCAGTTCGGTGAGCTGGTCGTGGCAGTGCCGGACGAGCTGAGGATTCCTGGTGTTGTACAGGCCCCAGTGCAGGCCGAGGATCGAGTAGTTCTTGACGAGGGCGTGGTTCAGGGCCGGACTGGGGACGGTCCCGCCGGCGAAGCCCACGACGACGATCCTGCCCTCGAAGGCGACGGCCTTGGCGGACTGGGCGTACGCCTCGCCGCCGACCGGGTCGTAGACCACGTCGGCGCCCCGGCCGCCGGTGGCCTCCTTGACGGCGGCGACGACGTCCTCGCCGCGCCGGTCGACGACGACGTCGCAGCCCAGCTCACGGGCCACGGCCGCCTTGGCGGGGCCGCCGACGACACCGATGACGGTGGCACCGGCCGCCTTGCCGAGCTGGACGGCCGCGCTGCCGACGCCGCCGGCCGCTGCGTGCACGAGCAGCGTCTCCCCGGCCTCGATGCGGGCCCGGCGGTGCAGGCCGAACCAGCCCGTCTGGTAGCCGATGTGCAGGGCCGCGGCCTCGGCGTCGTCGAGCGACCGGGGGGCGGGCAGCAGGGCGGCCGCGTCGGCGACGGCGTACTCGGCGAAACCGCCGTGGGGCAGCGCCGGGGTGGCGAGGACCCTGCGGCCGTCCTCGGTCTCCGCGCAGATCTCCACGCCCGGGGTGAAGGGCAGCGGCGGCCGGACCTGGTACTGCCCCCGGCACAGCAGCGCGTCCGGGAAGTTGATGTTGGCCGCCCGCACCGCGAGCAGGACCTGGCCCTCGCCCGGCGTGGGCCGGCCGGTCTCCTCCAGGCGCATCACCTCGCCCGGCTCGCCGTTCTCGTGCACTCGCCATGCCCGCATGCGCCGCCTCCACAGGTACTGGGTCAGGAACCGCGTCGTCCGTCCGGTCGACGGCATACTAAGCGGTCGCTTGCTCTCAGGGGAACAGGCTTCCCGGGCGGACACGGAACCCGGCCCGGCACGGGGCACCCGGGCGCGCACGCCGCGCTCGGGCGCGGGACGGACCGCCTTCCGCGCGGTCTCCCCGGTCGGGCCGGGCCGCCGGGAACCGACAGGCCCGCCGGAAGAACCCCCAGGGGGCGAGCCCCCTCAGTCGTCCTCGCCGCCGGAGCCGCGCCGCGACGGCCGCGCCCGTACGTGCATCCGCTCCCCCTGCGGGCCGAACAGGCTCAGGAACTCCACCGGACCCTCCCCCGTCGAACCGAACCAGTGCGGCACGCGTGTGTCGAACTCGGCGGCCTCCCCCGCCGCGAGCACCACGTCGTGGTCCCCCAGCACGATCCGCAGCCTCCCGGACAGCACGTACAGCCACTCATAGCCCTCGTGGGAGCGCGGGACCGGTTCCTCCTTGCGCTGCGGTTCGAGCACCTTGTACGCCTGCAGACCGCCGGGCTGCCGGGTCAGCGGCCAGTGCGTGCGCCCGCCGCGCACGATCGGCTTGGCACGCACCCGGGGGTCCCCGACCGGGGGCGCGCCGACCAGTTCGTCGAGCGGCACCTGATGGGCCTGCGCGATCGGCAGCAGCAGTTCCAGGCTGGGCTTGCGCAGGCCGGACTCCAGCCGCGAGAGGGTGCTGACGGAGATTCCGGTCGTCTCCGACAGGGCCGCCAGGGTCACCTCCCGCTCCCTGCGGATCCGCCGCAGTCTCGGTCCCACACCCGCCAGTACGTCGTCCGTCGTCATCCAGCCATTGCAGGTTCGGCAAACGCGTTTGTCAATCCCGCAGCCTTCGCGCGACTGTCGTGCGGGAGAGGGAGGTGGTCACCATGACCGAGACCGAGAACGCCGCCGGGGCCCAGGGACACGGAGTCGCCGCCGGGGCCGAGGGACACGAAGTCGTCGTCGTCGGGGGCGGCGCGGCCGGGCTGTCCGCCGCGCTGGTGCTCGGCAGGGCACGGCGGCGCACGCTGGTCGTCGACGCGGGCGAGCCGCGCAACGCGCCTGCCGCGCACATGCAGGGTTTCCTGACCCGGGACGGGATGTCACCGGCCGAGTTCCTGGCCGTCGGCCGGGAGGAGATCGCACGGTACGGGGTCGCTCTGGTCCGGGACCGGGCGGTCGACGCCGTACGGGACGCGGACGGCGAGTTCGACGTGACCCTGGCGAGCGGACGCACCGTCCACGCCCGGCACCTGGTCCTCGCCACCGGGCTGCGGGACGAACTGCCCGGGATCGCGGGCCTGGCCGAGCGGTTCGGCCAGGACGTGCTCCACTGCCCCTACTGCCACGGATGGGAGGTGCGCGACCGGGCCTTCGGCGTGCTCGCCACCACCCCGCTGAGCGTGCACCAGGCGCTGATGGTGAGCCAGTGGTCCAAGGACGTGGTCCTGTTCCTGCACCAGGTCGGCGAGGACGAACTGTCCGACACCGACCTGCGCAGGCTCGCGGCGGCGGGCGTGAAGGTCGTTCCGGGCGAGGTGACGGAGGTCGTCAGCGGATCCGGGCGGCTCACCGGGGTCCGGCTCGCGGACGGGGCGACGCACCCCCGCGACGTCCTGTTCGTCGCGCCGCGCGCGGTCCCGCGCAACGACCTGCTGCTGCGGCTGGGCGCGGAACTGCGCGAGACACCGTTCGGCGCCTACCCGGTGATCGACGAACGGGGCCTGACCACCGTTCCGGGTCTGTGGGCGGCGGGCAACGCCAGCGGTTTCGCCGAGCAGGTGATCAACGCGGCCAGCCGTGGCTACCGCGCCGGCACGGCGATCAACGGCGAACTGCTCTTCGCCGACCTGGACGCGGCGATCGGGGCACCGGGGGCCGCGGAGGCGGAGCGGCCCGCGAAGGCGTAGCCCGCGCCCTGGGGCGCCGGCACGCCCCCCACGTCCGCGCCCGGGACAGCGGCCCGCTCCCGCCGCGCGCGGGACAGCGGCGCCGGGAGGGCGCGCCACCGGCCCGCCCGGCCCGTCCCCCGCGCACACGCCCCCGCACCACACACCGGCGCGGGGGTGTAGGAGCGCGTCCCGCGGTGCACCCTTACTGCATGTTGCTCGCCCGGCTCGCACAGGTTTCCCAGGAGGTCGCCGCCGCCTCCGCACGGTCCCGCAAGACCGCCCTGCTCGCGGAGCTGTTCCGGGAGGCGTCGGCGCAGGACGTGCCGATCGTCATCCCGTACCTGGCCGGCAGGCTCCCGCAGGGGCGGATCGGCGTCGGGTGGAAGGCGCTCGGCCGCCCGGTGCCGCCGGCCGCCGAACCGTCCCTCACCGTGCGGGAGGTGGACGCCCGGCTCAGCGAGCTGGGCAAGGTCTCCGGGGCCGGTGCGCACAGCGAACGCGCCCGGCTGGTGGCCGGGCTGATGGGCGCGGCGACGCAGGACGAGCAGCGGTTCCTGCGGGGGCTGCTGACCGGTGAGGTCCGTCAGGGCGCGCTGGACGCGGTCGCGACGGAGGGGCTGGCGGCGGCGACGGGCGCCCCGGCGGCGGACGTACGGCGGGCGGTGATGCTGGCGGGGTCCTTGCAGACGGTGGCGCAGGCGCTGCTGGCCCAGGGCCCGCCGGCGCTGGAGCGCTTCCGGCTCACCGTGGGCCGTCCGGTGCTGCCGATGCTGGCGCACAGCGCCTCCTCGGTCGCGGAGGCCGTGGAGAAGCTGGGCGCCTGCGCCGTGGAGGAGAAACTGGACGGGATCCGGGTCCAGGTGCACCGCGACGGCGGCACCGTCCGGATCCACACCCGCACGCTGGACGACATCACCGACCGGCTGCCCGAGGTGAGCGCGGCCGCCCTGGAGCTGCCGGGCGAGCGGTTCGTCCTGGACGGCGAGGTGCTCTCCTTCACCGCCGACGGCCGGCCGCGCTCCTTCCAGGAGACCGCCGGACGCGTCGGCTCCCGGCTGGACGTGACCACGGCCGCCGGGGCGGTTCCCGTCTCGCCGGTCTTCTTCGACGCCCTGTCGGTCGGCGACCGTGACCTCCTCGACCTGCCGTTCGCCGAGCGGCACGCCGAGCTGGCCCGGCTGGTCCCCGAGCCGATGCGGGTCAGACGGATGCTGGTGGCCGGGCCCGAGGACGTCGGCCGGGCGGAGGACTTCCTGGCGGACACCCTCGGGCGCGGTCACGAGGGCGTGGTCGTCAAGGCGCTCGACGCGCCTTACAGCGCGGGCCGGCGCGGCGCTTCCTGGCTGAAGGTGAAGCCGGTGCACACGCTGGACCTCGTGGTGCTGGCCGCCGAGTGGGGGCACGGCCGCCGCACCGGCAGGCTGTCCAACCTGCACCTGGGCGCCCGGACCGCCGACGGCGGCTTCGCGATGCTCGGCAAGACGTTCAAGGGCATGACCGACGCCCTGCTGGCCTGGCAGACCGGGCGGCTCCGGGAGCTGGCCGTCGAGGAGAAGGCGTGGGGCGTGGTCGTACGCCCCGAACTGGTCGTCGAGATCGCCTACGACGGCCTGCAGCGCTCCACCCGCTACCCGGCGGGCGTCACCCTGCGCTTCGCCCGGGTCGTGCGCTACCGCGAGGACAAGCGCCCCGAGGACGCGGACACCGTGCAGACGCTGCTGGCCGCGCACCCGGAGGTACGGCCGTGACCGAGGCACGGGGCGGAGGGGACCGGCGGAGCAGGCGGAGCGCCGGGCTGCTCCTCTTCCGGCGCACCGGAGCGGAAGACCTGCGGTGCGGCGGGAGGGACGGCGCCCGGCGCACCGGCGCGGAAGACGGCGGCCTGGAGGTGCTGCTCGGCCACATGGGCGGCCCGTTCTGGTCCCGCCGCGAGGCGGGCGCCTGGACCGTGCCCAAGGGCGAGTACGCGCCGGACGAACCCGCGCTGTCGGCCGCCCGGCGCGAGTTCCGCGAGGAGCTGGGCGTGGCGCCGCCCGACGGCCCGGCGCTGCCGCTGGGCGAGGTCCGGCAGGCGGGCGGCAAGACGGTGACCGTCTGGGCGGTCGAGGGCGATCTCGACCCGGCGGAGGTCGTCCCCGGCACCTTCACGATGGAGTGGCCGCCGCGCTCCGGGCGGACGCGGGAGTTCCCGGAGCTGGACCGGGTGGCGTGGCTCGGCCTCGACCGTGCCCGTGCGGTGATCGTCACCGCACAGAGCGCGTTTCTCGACCGGCTGGCGGAGCACTCGCGCTGAGGAGGGCCGCACGCGTTGCGGCGGGCAGCGCGGCGCGCGAAGGTCGAAGCACAGCCCGCTTGCAGGGAGGTCAGCCATGTCCATCGCCACGGTGAACCCGGCCACCGGCGAGACGATCAAGACGTACGAGGCCATGGACGAGGAGGAGACCGAGCGCCGGCTCCAGCTCGCCGAGGCCACCTTCCGTACGTACCGGACGACGTCCTTCGCCGAACGGGCCGCTTTGATGAACCGGGCCGCCGAGCTGCTCGACGAGGACCAGCAGGAGATCGGCCGGGTCATGACCACCGAGATGGGCAAGCCGGTCAAGCAGGCGCGTGCGGAGGCCGCCAAGTGCGCGAAGGCGATGCGCTGGTACGCCGAGCACGCCGAGGAACTGCTCGCCGACGAGGAACCGGCCGCCGCCGACGTCGAGGACTCCGGGGCCTCGCGCGCCCTGGTGCGCTACCGGCCGCTGGGGCCGGTGCTCGCGGTGATGCCCTGGAACTTCCCGCTGTGGCAGGTGGTGCGGTTCGCGGCCCCCGCGCTGATGGCCGGGAACGTGGGCCTGCTCAAGCACGCCTCGAACGTGCCGCAGACCGCCCTGTACCTGGAGGACCTGTTCCACCGGGCGGGCTTCCCCGAGGGCTGCTTCCAGACGCTGCTGATCGGCTCCGGTGCGGTCGACGACATCCTGCGCGACGAGCGGGTGAGGGCGGCGACCCTGACCGGCAGCGAACCGGCGGGCCGGGCGGTGGCGTCCACCGCCGGGGAGATGATCAAGAAGACGGTGCTGGAGCTGGGCGGCAGCGACCCGTTCGTCGTGATGCCGTCCGCCGACATCGACCGGGCCGCCCAGGTCGCGGTGACCGCGCGGGTGCAGAACAACGGGCAGTCGTGCATCGCCGCCAAGCGGTTCATCGTGCACACGGACGTCCACGACGCCTTCGCCGAGCGGTTCGTGGCCGGCATGCGGGCTCTGCGGACGGGCGACCCGATGCGGGAGGACACCGAGGTCGGGCCGCTCGCCAGCGAGCGGGGCCGGGCCGACCTGGAGGAACTGGTCGACGACGCCCGTCGCGGCGGGGCGGCCGTCCTGTGCGGCGGCGAACGGCCCGCCGGCCCCGGCTGGTACTACCCGCCGACCGTACTGGCCGGCATCACCCGGGAGATGCGCATCCACCGCGAGGAGGCCTTCGGCCCGGTCGCCACGCTGTACCGCGCCGCCGACCTGGACGAGGCGGTGCTGATCGCCAACGACTCGCCGTTCGGCCTGAGTTCCAATGTGTGGACGCGGGACGAGGCCGACGTGGACCGGTTCGTACGGGACCTGGAGGCGGGCGGGGTGTACGTGAACGGGATGACCGCCTCGCACCCGGCTTTCCCGTTCGGCGGGGTGAAGCGCTCGGGGTACGGACGTGAGCTGTCCGGGCACGGAATCCGCGAGTTCTGCAACATCACCACGGTGTGGCACGGAGCGTGAGGCTTCCGCGGCTACGATCGCCTTTGTGAACCGCGAAGTGACACTCCCTCTGATCGTCGACGACCGCGGTACCTTGCAGGTGGCCGCGGCCGACGTGAGCAAGCTGCTGCGGACGGTGGGCGGCCGGTGGCTGCGGCTGGTGGAGGCCGGGCAGGAGGGGCTCGACGAGGACACGGTGGCCGCCCTGACCATCGAACTGGCCAAGCTGGCCGACCGTATCGACGTGGCGTGCATCGCGCACAGCAGCGGAGCGGCTTCGGGCTGAGGCGCGCGACGCGGGCGGCACCGGGGCGGGCGACCTCACCACGGCCGTCGGACGGGCGGCGCGGCCCCCGCAACGCCCGGCGGCGCGACCGCACCTGGCGGGGCACCGCACCGCACTTCCCGGGGCGTCGCGCCCCGGCCGCCACGCCGACCGCACCGCACCGCCCCGCGCCCCCCCCGGCCGGCCTCGCGGCCCCACCGCACCGAACCGCCCGGCGCATCGCCCCCGGCCGGCCTCGTCGGCCGCACCGCCCCCCCCCGGGCCCACAGCCGCACCGCCGGGCGCCGCGCACACCGCGCCTGCCGGCCGCCTCGCCGGCCACACCGCGCCCTCCCCTCCCCGCGACCCCGGCCCCACCC
>NZ_JOIY01000012.1 GCF_000720185.1 Streptomyces sp. NRRL S-340
CCCGCCGACGCCCCGACGGCACCCTCGAATACCTCGGACGCACCGACGACCAGATCAAACTCCGCGGCTTCCGCATCGAACCCGGCGAGATCGAAGCCGCCCTCACCCACCACCCCACCGTCAAGGAAGCCGCCGTCACCGTGGCCGCCGACGACGGCACCGCCCGGCTGGTCGCCCTGGTCGCGCTCGGCTCCGGCTCCCCGCACGGCGGTCCGGCCGACGGCGGCCGGGAGGCCCAGGTCGAGGACTGGAACGCGGTCTTCGAGACGACCCACGCCGACGCCACCGACGGTGAACTCACCTTCAACATCAAGGGCTGGAACGACAGCCTCACCGGTGAGCCGATCCCCGAGGAACACATGCGGGAGTGGGTCGACACCACTGTCGCCCGCCTCCTGGACGGGCCGGCCGGCCGCGTCCTGGAGATCGGCTGCGGCACCGGACTGCTCATGTGGCGGCTGCTGCCGCACGTCACCGAGTACACCGGCACCGACTTCTCGCGGCCCGCCGTGGAGTGGCTCCGGGACGGACTGCGCCGACGTCCCGCGCAGCGGGCGCGGCTGCACCACCGCGAGGCCACCGACTTCACCGGTGTCGGCGCCGCGTCCACCGACCTCGTCGTCATCAACTCGGTCGTCCAGTACTTTCCAGACCGCGCCTATCTCGACGCCGTCCTGGACCGGGCCGTCGACGCCACGGCCGGCCAGGGGCGCGTCTTCGTCGGAGACGTACGCAACCTCGCCCTCGCCCCGCAGTTCTACACCCGTCAGGCCCTCGCTCACGCCGGCCCCGGTGCCACGGCGCAGGACGTGGCCCGCGCCGCCGCGGAACTCGCGAGCCGGGACAGCGAGTTGCTGGTGTCGCCCGAGTACTTCACCGCGCTCGCCGCCCGCTCGCCCCGCGTCACCGGCGTCGAGGTCCTGCCCCGCCGGGGGCGGCACCGCAACGAGATGAGCCTGTACCGTTACGACGTGGTGCTGCACGTGGGCGACCGCCCGGCCGCCCCGGAGGCGGAGGCGGTCACCTGGGGCGACCAGGTGCACGACCTCGCGTCGCTGTCCGCCCGCCTGGACGGCGGGGGCCCGGACGCCCTGCTCGTGCGCGGCGTCCCCAACGCCCGCCTGACCCGCGACAACGAGCTGCTCCGGATGCCCGCGGATGCGACGGCCGTCGACCCCGAGCACCTGTGGGCGCTGGCGGACTCCACCCCCTACCGGGTGAGCGTCAGCTGGGCCGGCGCCGATCCGCGAGGCGCGATGGACGTCCTGCTGGTCAGGAAGGGCGCCCACGACGGCCGTCCGCTGCTCGTTCCCCACCCCGCGCCGAAGCCGTCGGCCCGGCTGACGAACACGCCGACCCGGCACCGGCGTACGACCGAAGAGCAATCGGCCGCCGAGGGACTGCGTTCCTGGCTCGCCGGACGACTGCCCGCGCACCTGCTGCCCGCGCGGATCATCGAGGTGGACGCGCTGCCCCGCACCGGCACCGGAAAGCTCGACCGCGGCGCACTCGGCGGGCTGGTCACCACAGGGCGAACCGCCGCACAGAGCGACAACGCCGCCGCAGCACCCCGTACCGGCCTCGAACAGACCCTGGCCGACGCGTGGGCGCAGGTGCTCGGCCTCCCCGGCATCGGCGTGCACGACAACTTCTTCGCCTTGGGCGGGGACTCCCTCCTCGCCGTCAGGGCCGTCGCCCGGTGCCGCCAGGCCGGCGTCCAGCTGACCGTCCGGCAGTTGCTGAGCCAACAGACCGTCGCCGCGCTGGCGGCAGCCCTCGACGAGGAGAACCATGACTGACCCTCAGCTGCGTACCGTCGCACTCACCGAGGAGGAGAACGCGGAGGTCGACGACCTGTTGCGCACCCTGTCCGGGGTACCGGTCGACTCCACCGTCGAGCTGCTGCACCGCACCCGCCTCGCAGCACAGCGCCTGCCGCTGCGCATCCGCACCGAACTGACCGCGATGCGGCTCTACGACAGCCCGCGCGCCCTGGTGGTCACCGGCTTCGGCATCGACGACGACCGGATCGGACCGACCCCCGCGGCCCGCCCCGCCCCGGATCCGGAGCGGACCCGGAACGAGGAACTGCTGCTCCTGCTGCACGCGGCCCTGCTCGGCGAGGCGTTCGGCTGGGCCACCCAGCAGAACGGCCGGCTCGTGCACGACGTACTGCCCGTCCCCGGCGAGGAGACCGAGCAGATGGGCTCCAGCAGCAAGGCCGAACTGCTGTGGCACACCGAGGACGCCTTCCACCCCCTGCGCTGCGACTACGTGGGCCTGCTGTGCCTGCGCAACCACCAGGGTGCCGCGACCACGCTGGGCTGGCCCGACCTGTCCCGGCTCACCGCCGAGGACCGGGCCACGCTCCTCGAACCGCGCTATCTGATCCGCCCCGACACCTCGCACACGCCCGAGCAGAACGCGGCGGCCGCACAGTCCCACGACCGGTTCGCGGCGATCGCCGAGATGGACGACGCTCCCGAGCGCGTCGCCGTCCTGTTCGGCGCCCCCGACGAACCCTATCTGCGGATCGACCCGGCCTACATGAGCCCGGCGCCCGGGGACGCGGCCGCCCGGCGGGCGTACGACGCCATCGCCGCGCTCATCGAGGACGGACTGCGGCACGTCACCCTGGACGCGGGCTCGCTGCTGCTCGTCGACAACTACCAGGCCGTGCACGGCCGCAAGCCGTTCGCCGCCGCCTACGACGGCCGCGATCGCTGGCTCAAGCGCGTCAACATCACCCGCGATCTGCGCCGCTCCCGGTCCGCCCGGCAGTCGGCCACCTCGCTGCTGGTGTGAGGGACGGCCGCCATGGACTTCCCGCTCACCCGCATCAACCCCTGGTACAGCGGCGGCTGCGACGGCCCGCCCCGGGTGCGGCTGTGCGCGCTGCCCTACGCGGGCGGCACCGCCGCCGTCTTCAAGGACTGGCCCGCCGCGCTGCCCTCCGGAGTGGAGCTGCTCACCGCCCATCTGCCGGGCCGTGGCGACCGGTTCGCCGAACCGCCCCTGGCCACCGTGGAGGAGACCGCCGAGCAGCTGTGCGCGGCGCTGCCTGCCGGTGACGTGCCCACGGTCGTGTTCGGCCACAGCATGGGCGCCCTGCTGGGGTACGAACTGGCGGCGCGGCTCGCGGCCCGGGACCGGGCCCCGAGCCTGCTCATCGCCGCCGGCTGCCGTCCCCCGCACGTCCCGCCGGACGGCTCCGGCCCAGCGACGCCGGACGAGCTGGCCGCCACGCTCCGGGACGAACGGCCTTGGGACGAGGCCCTGCTGGACGAGGAACTCAGGGAAGCGGTGCTGCCCACCCTGGTCGCCGACATCGCGGCCGGTGACCGCTACCACCGCCCGCGGCCCTGCGCGCTCGACCTGCCGCTGAAGGTCTACATCGCCGCCGCCGACGACGGGACCGACTGGCGCACCACCCTGGGCTGGCGCGCGTGCACCACGCGGGACTGCGAGGTCGTCGTCCTGCCCGGCGGCCACTACTTCGTGGAGACCGAGCGCGCGGCCGTCCTCGCCCGCCTGGCCGCGGACCTCGCCGAGGTGACGGCATGAGCACGCAAGCCGACGCCAGGCCCACCTACCTCGCGGTGCTGGCCGTGCGCGAGGCCCGCTCGCCGCTCCTCGGCAGCTGCCTGGCCCGCATGTCCTTCGCCGTGCTGCCGCTGTCGCTGCTGCTGTCGGTCCGCGACGCGACCGGGTCCTTCGCCGTCGCCGGACTCACCTCCGGCGCGCTGTCGGCCACCCTCACCGTGTTCGCGCCCGCCCGCGCCCGCCTGATCGACCGCAAGGGCTCACGGACCGGGCTGATCTGGCTGACCGTCCCCTATCTGCTGGGACTCGCCGCGCTGATCACGCTCGCCGAAGCCGGGGCACCCACCGCGGCGCTGCTCGTCGCGGCCGCGGCCGCGGGTGTGTTCGCGCCGCCGCTCGGGCCGACCATGCGCGTCCTGTGGGCCAAGATCCTGCACGGCCGCCAGCCCCTGCTGCACACCGCCTACGCCCTCGACTCGGTCACCGAGGAAGTGGTGTTCACCCTGGGGCCGCTGCTGGCGGGCGGTCTGATCGCGGTCGCCGCGCCCCTCGCTTCGATGATCACGGTCATGGTGCTGATCGCGGCCGGAACCGTCTGCTTCGTGCTGTCCGCCGCGACCGCCGCCGTCCCCGCCTCGGACCGGCCCGACGAGGACCGGCCGCACGGCCGGCCCATGGCGCTGCCCGGGATGCGCACGATCGTGCTGTCCTTCGGCGGGGTGGGCCTGGTCGTCGGCGTGCTCCAGGTCGTGCTGCCGTTCATCGCCGACCGGGCGGGCTCGCCCGGCGCGGGCGGCGTCCTGCTGGCTCTGCTGTCGGCGGGCAGCGCGGTCGGCGGCCTCGCCTACGGGCGGATCGGCTGGCGCTCCACACCGGTGCAACGCTTCGCGGTGCTCGTCACCGGGTTCACGCTGACGGTGCTGCCCCTGTGCCTGACCGGGAACCCCCTGCCGGCCGGGGCGTTCGCCTTCCTCGTGGGACTGTGTCTGGCTCCGCTGTTCACCACCGCCTACCTGCTGGTCAACGACCTGGTGACGGCGTCGAGGACCGCTCCGACCGAGGCCAACACATGGGTGTCCACGGCCAACAACGGAGGGTTCGCCGCGGGCAGCGCCGCCGCCGGTGTGCTGCTCGACTCCCAGGGCCCCGCCCTCACCGTCACCGCAGCGTTCGCCGTGGCCGCCGCGACCGCCGTCACGACCGTGGTGCGCCGCCGGACCCTGGTCCTCGAAGCCGGCGACACCGAACCGGCCGCCGCCGCACCCGTCGACCGCACCGCACCCGCCGAAGCCGAGGAGTGAACCGATCGTGTCCGAGAACGCGGCGAACTGGTCGCGCATACGCACAGGGGACGCACCCGTCGTACTCGCCGTCGACTTCTACGGGACGGGCCGCCAGGAGGCCACCTTCAGCCACCTGTGCGACCTGCTCCCCGACCCGGTCGAGGTCTGGCACGCGGTCGCGCCCACCCCGGACGGCGACTGGTCCGCCGCCACCGGCGCCGGCTATCTGCGCTGGTGGACGGAGGGGCTCGACACGGTCCTGGCGGGGCAGCCGCCGCGGGCCGTCGTCGGCTACTGCGCCGGCGGCGTTTTCGCCTCGGCCCTCGCCGACATCCTCGGCGAACGGGACGGCCACCGGCCACAGGTCGTGCTGTTCAATCCCGGCGCACCCGGCGTCGCCACCCTCACCCGCGACTTCCGCGGCCTCGTCGCCGGCATGGACGTCCTCACGGACGAGGAGCGCACCGGTCTGCTGGCCGAGATGACCGCGATCCAGCAGGCGCACGCTCCCGACGCACTGGTCCCGGTCGCCGAGCAGTACGCCGCCCTGTACAGGAAGGGCTGCGACATGCTCTGCGAACGGCTCGGGGTGGACGCCTCCCTCGGCGCCGAACTGGCCGCCATCCTCGACTCCTACCTGGCCTATCTGACGGCGGCGCTCGACGTGCCGCCCGCCCCGCAGTGGCGCACCGCCACCTCGCTCACCTCCCGTGAGCACCGGGGTGCCGGCTTCACCGACACCGAGCACGGCTTCGACGTCGCCCGCGCCGATCTGCTGAACTCCCCGCGGGTCGCCGACGCGCTGGCCGCGCTCCTTCGCGAACACGAGGCGAGCCGATGACCCTGGCCCTGCGCGACGCCTTCCTCGACCAGGCCGCCCGGACCCCTGACGCCGAGGCCGTCGTCCACGGCGACAGAGTGTGGACGTACCGCGAACTGGAACGGCGTGCCGCGCGCATCGCCCGGACGCTGGCCGCGCGCGGCGCGGGCCCCCGCACGCTGGTGGCGGTGCGTCTGGCGCCCGGCCCCGAGCTGGTCGCCGCGCTCCTCGCGGTCACGCTGACGGGGGCGGGCTACGTACCGCTCTCCGACGACGACCCGCAGGACCGGCAGCGGCACATCCTCGACGACTGCGCCGCCGCGCTGCTGCTGGCCGAGCGCCCCTCGGACGACGGACGCACCCTCACCCTGGACGAGGCGTCGGCGCCCGCCCGCCCGTTCGACGCGGCTCCCGTGAGGGCCGGTGATCCGGCCTACGTGATCTACACTTCCGGCTCCACCGGCCGGCCCAAAGGCGTGCTGGTCGAGCAGGGCGCCCTCGGCACCTATCTGGCGCAGGCCCGCGCGCGCTACGGCGGGCTGGCCGGACGGACGGTGCTGCACTCCTCGGTGTCGTTCGACATGGCGGTGACCAGCCTGTGGGGCCCGCTCGTGAGCGGCGGCACGATCCACGTCCTGGACCTCAGGGCGATCGCATCCGGCGAACAGCCGCCGCCCGCCGGCTCGGCACGCCCCGCCTTCCTCAAGATCACCCCGTCGCATCTGCCCCTGCTGAGCCTGCTCCCGGACTCCTGCCTGCCCACCGGGCAGCTCGTGATCGGCGGCGAGGCGCTGACCGGTTCCGCCCTCGGGCACTGGCGCGCCGCGCACCCCGACGTCACCGTCGTCAACGAGTACGGGCCCACCGAGGCGACCGTCGGCTGCTGCGCACACGTCCTGCGCCCCGGCGAGGCCGTAGGTCCCGGTGCCGTCCCCATCGGGCGGGCGTTCGCGGGCACACGCCTGTACGTGCTCGACGCGCGGGGCGAACGCGTCGCCACGGGCGCCGTGGGTGAACTGCACATCGCCGGACAGCAGTTGGCGCGCGGTTACCTCGGTCGCGCGGAACTGACCGACGAACGCTTCGTGCCGGACCCGTTCGCCTCCGACGGCTCCCGGATGTACCGGACCGGCGACCTGGTGCGCGAACGCCCCGACGGCGACCTCGAGTACCTCGGACGCGCGGACGAGCAGCTGAAGGTCTCCGGGTACCGGATCGAGCCCGGCGAGATCGAGGCCATGCTCCGCACCCACGCGGGCGTGCGGGACTGCGCGGTCGTCGCGGTCGGCCGGGCGGACGCCCGTCGGCTCGTCACCTACGTGGTTCCGGGCCCCGGCGCCCCGCCCGACGTCGCCGCGCTGGCGCGGTACGCGGCCGGGAAGCTGCCGCCGTACATGGTGCCGTCGGCGTTCGTCACGGTACCCGGACTGCCGCTCTCCCCCAGTGGGAAACTCGACCGTGCGGCGCTGCCCGAACCCCCTGCGCAGGAGGCCGCACCCGGTGCCCGCAGCCCGGCCGAGACCGTGCTGTGCGAGCTGCTGGCGCAGTCCCTGGGTGTCCCGGAGATCGACGCCGGCACCGACTTCGTGGCAGCCGGCGGGAGCAGCATCACCGCGCTGAAGCTGGTCGCCGGTGCCCGCAGGGCCGGGATCCGTCTCGAACTCACCACCGTCCTGCGCGAACGCACGGTGCGACGCATCCTCGCGGCCCAGCCGGACGCCGCCCCGCTCATCGCCGAAGGAGCGCCCGAATGACCTGGCCAGTAACGCTCACGCCCCTCGGCGGGATCTCTCCCCGGCCCCGCGGCGAGGGACTCACCACCGGCGCCGAATACGACCTGGGGCCGCTCGGCGACGCGGGCCCCGACTGGGTGCGCTCCCACGGCCCGCGACTGCGCGAGCGCCTCGCCACCGACGGACTGATCCTGCTGCACGGCCTGCGCACCGACGGCGACGGCGTCGACGGTTTCCACGACGTGGTCGGGGCCGTCGGCGGCGACCTGCTGCGCTACACCGAGCGGTCCACCCCGCGCAGAGCGGTCAAGGGGAACATCTACACCTCGACCGAGTACCCTGCCGACCAGCCCATCCCGATGCACAACGAGAGTTCCTACGCGGCGAGTTGGCCGTCCACGGTGTACTTCTTCTGCCACACCGCGCCGGGCTCCGGCGGCGCCACGCCGATCGCCGACAGCCGCGTCGTCCTCGACCTGATCCCGGCCGAGGTCAGAGAGCGGTTCGCCAAGGGGGTCGTCTACACCCGTACGTTCCGCGCTGACATGGGACTGAGCTGGCAGGAGGCGTTCCAGACCGAGGACCGGGCCGACGTCGAAGCCCACTGCCGCACGCACGGCCAGGAGTTCTCCTGGGACGGAGACGTCCTGCGCACCCGCCACCACCGCCCGGCCACCGCCGTCGACCCGGGCACCGGGGCCGAGGTCTGGTTCAACCAGGCCCACCTGTTCCACCTGTCCAGCCTGGAGCCGGACCTGCGCGAAGTGCTCCTGGAGACATACGGCCAGGACGGTCTGCCCCGCAACGCCCTGCTCGGCGACGGCAGTCCGATCCCCGACGCCGATCTGGCGGCCGTCCGCGCCGCCTACGACCGTGCCTCGCTCGCGCTGCCCTGGCGGCAGGGCGACATCATGCTCGTCGGCAATGTGCGGATGGCACACGGCCGCGAGCCCTTCACCGGCGAGCGCCACATTCTCGTCGCGATGACCTGACCCGACCGTCCCTGGAGGACCTCCATGAGCAACCCCTTCGACGACGAGGACGGCACCTTCCTCGCGCTGCGCAACGAGGAGGGCCAGTACTCGCTGTGGCCGGACGGCTTCGCCGTGCCCGCCGGGTGGAGCGTCGTGCACGGCCCGGACAGTCACCGCGCCTGCCTGGACCACATCGAACGGACGTGGACGGACATGCGCCCCCGGAGCCTGGCCGTGGCCCTGGACGGGGCCGACCGGGACACCCTCGCGTCTCGTGCCACCGCACCTGAGCAGTAGGGCCACGGCAGGGCGGCCGCTCGGGGCGCATCGGTGCCCCGAACCGCCGCCGGACCGGCATCACCGGGCTCGCGCCCCGTCCGGCCGCCGGGTGGACCGACCGGCTGAACTTCGGGCGTACGGGCGCGGCCCGCCTCGTGGCGTCCGCCGCGTCCGCCGGCCTCCGGGCCATAACGTGAGCGCATGGCACAGGAAGTAGCGATCGTGCGGCCGGGCGATGGAGAGGTCATCGAGCTGGGGCCGATCCGGATCCGGGTCCTGGAGGACGGCGGCAGGACCGGACACCGGCTCGCGGTGTGCGAGGCGACCCTCGCACCACGCAGCAGCGGGCCGCCCCTGCACCGCCACGCCGGGCACGACGAAGGCTTCTACGTCCTGTCCGGCACGGTTCGCTTCACCACCGGCGACCGCACATGGGACGCCCCGCCCGGGACCCTGGTCCTCGCGCCCACCGACGCGCCGCACACCTTCGCCAACCCCGCCGACGAACCGGCCACCTTCCTGGCCACCTTCACCCCGGACCTGTTCGTGCAGTATTTCCGCGACCTGCGCGACGCCCTCGCCCAGGGCGAGGAACTCGACGAGCAGCTCGACCGCCGCATCTCCAGCCGCTACGCCACCGCCCCCGTCCACACCCCCTGACGGGGGCAGGAGGCACAGTGCCGCTCGCGCGGCTCCTGCGCGCGCGAGGACAGAGGCGCCACCTGCTCCGCGGGGCTCCCGGCGAGCGCTCCGTAGCGCCAGAGCCGCCGGGCTCCGGGGCTCCCCCGTCATGGAACACATGGCCCATGACGGGCCCGGGTCCGGGTCCGCATCGGCCAACGTGAACGTACGGTGACCGGGCGCTTCGGTCGGCCGGTCAGCGATTGAGCGGGCCAGGCGTGTGTTCCTGGCGGGGGCCGTGCCCTTCGGTGCTCCTCCAGAACTGGCGCAGGGCGACGACGAGCGCTTCGGGCGCCTCTTCGGCGATGTGGTGTCCGGAGTCGATCGGGCCCCCTTCCAGCCGGTTGCCCGTCCAGTCCCGCCACACGCCCAGCACGTCGCCGTAGAGGTCGGCCATGTCGTCGCGGGTGGCCCACAGCACCTGCAGCGGACAGCCGATGCGCCGGCCGGCCCGCCGGTCGGCGTCGTCATGCTCCCGGTCGACACCGAGGCCGGCACGGTAGTCCTCGCACATGGCGTGCACGGTCGCGGGATCGTGAACGGCGCGGTGGTAGTCCTCGTACGCCTCGGCCCCCATCTGTTCGGGTGTGGCCCTGTACCAGGCGTCGGGGTCGGCATTGATGACGCGTTCAGCGGGCTTGTCGGTCTGCCCGAGGAAGAACCAGTGCCACCAGCTCGCGGCGAATGCCGCGTCGCAGCGTCGCAGCGCCTCCCCGAGGGGGACGGCGTCCAGGACGCTCACGGCGGACACCGCTTCAGGGTGGTCCAGGGCGAGGCGCGTGGCCACGTACGCGCCCCGGTCGTGTCCGACGACGGCGAACCGCTCGTGTCCCAGGCGACGCATGACCGCAAGGCAGTCGCCGGCCATGGCGCGCTTGGAGTACGGCCGGTGCTCCGGGTCGGTCGGGGGCTTGTCGGACTCACCGTAGCCGCGCAGGTCGGGACAGACCACCGTGTGACCGGACGCGGCCAGCAGGGGGGCGACGCGGTGCCAGGTCGCGTGGGTACGCGGGTGACCGTGCAGGAGCAGCACCGCCGGTCCCCGGCCGCCGTGACGCACCCGCAGATGAGCGCCGTTCCCCTCGCATCGGGTCAGCTCGAAGCCGTCGAACACGCAACCTCCTACGCCCCAGGTGTCCCGGCTCGCCTGCCCCGAAGCGCTCCGTCCACACAGACGTCACCCCGGCCGGCAGCCCTGCCGCCGCCCCGCACCGACAACCGGCAGGGCAGCGACGCCCCGGCTGCCTCGTGGCCTTGTCCGGCTTGGGCGGGGGCGTCTGGTGGCTCTCCCCGTACGCCGGGTGCGCCGTCCACGCCGAACGGCCCAGGCGAAGAGCCGGGCCACCCCGACCCGCCCCCCCGGCAGACACACTGAACAGGTCCATCCGGTCCCGCTGCGCCGCGCATGGCGCAGCCCGACCACTCCCCCGCCCGGCACCTGCCGGCGGTCGAGGCACTGACCGCCCCTACCGGCGTCGCCGCCACCAGCACGCTGTGCGCCCACGAGCGCGCGCACTCCCGGACCGAAGCAGAAGCAGAACCCATCGGCGACCCCTGCGGACATCGAAAACTTCCACCGCCTGCTCATCGCCCCCGTCGCGGGGCCGACCGGGACCGCCGGTGCCGCTCCGCCCGGACGGCCGCCTCGTGATCAGGGGGCAGGATCTCGGCCCAGGTCGGCACGGAAGGCGATCAGGGCGATGTCGTCGCGGGCGTCCGAGAGGTTCTGCAGGTTGCGGAGCAGCTCGGGAAGGGGTTCACCGCGGTGGTGGGTGGCGGCTCGTAGGAGACGCTGCTGCCCCTCGTCGAGGGAGGAGGCGGGAGTTTCGATGAGGCCGTCGGTGTAGTACAGGAGAGTGTCCCCGGGGGCGAGGGCCCGGGTGTGGGTGGTGCGGCGGGTTCTGGGGTCGACGCACAGCGGGGGGTCCTCACCTGTGCCGGTGAGGAAGTGGGGCATCCCCTGGGCCGGGACGAGCAGGGGCGGTGGGTGCCCGGCGTTGGACCAGGCCATCCGCCAGGTGCCGTCGGGCCGCCGCCGGAGGTGGGTGTGGACGGCGGTGGCGAACGAGGCGATGGCCAGCCCGTCGGCGGCGGCGTCGAGCATGGCCAGCACGGTCCCGGGCTCGCAGCCGGGGCCCATGTTCCAGGCGAGGCCGCGGCACATGCTGCGCAACTGGCCCATGGCGGTCGCCGCGGTGAGGTCGTGGCCGGCGACGTCCCCGATGTCGAGGGCCAGGGTGCCGTCGGAGTGGACGATGGCGTCGTACCAGTCCCCGCCGATCTCGTTGGCCGAACTGGCCGGCTGGTAGCAGGCGGCCAGGGACGCGCCGGGCACGCTCGGTGGCTCGATGAGATGGGCGCGCTGCAGGCGCAGGGCGATGCGGCGGGCGCGCTGGAGGTCGAGGACGCGGTGGATGGGCCGTTGTGCGAGGTGGAGGACCTTGCGCAGCAGTTCCACGTCGTCGGGGCCGGGCACCGGGGTGTCGCCGTTGGTGCTCGTGGCGGCGTAGCCGAGGACGATGCCGTCGACGACCAGGGGGACGAGGGTCAGGCTGGTGGCGTCCGCGGCGATCAGCCAGCGCTCGGTGACGGCCCGGAGCAGGCCGGCGGGGAACCGCCCGGTGGCCGGCAAGCGGAAAGTCCGCGGGACCCGGCTCTCCAGCAACTCCCGGACCGTGCCCGTGACGGCGACGCTCTGCCCCCGCAGAGCGGGGGCGGCCGGCAGTCCCGGGCGGATCGCGGAGGCGACCCGCCGGGCCGTGACGGTCGCGTTCTCCGGCAGCGGCCATTCCTCGTGGGACAGCAGCAGGACCACGCAGGAGTCGGCGAGTTCGGGCACGACGGTGCGCACGACCGCGGCGAAGACCTCCTCCAGACTGCCGGCGGCCACTTCCGCCACCCGCGCGAGAACACGTTCCCGCAGCGTGGCGCGCCACGTCTCCTCGACGTCGTCCGTCGCGGCGACCCACTCCTCGGCGCGGCCGTGACGCAGGATGGGCACGCAGCGGGTCGACATATGGCGGTAGGAGCCGTCGGCGGTCCGCACCCGGAAGGTGCTCTCCATGACACCCGGAGGTTCCTGGGCGGCGGCAGCGAGCCAGGCGCGGCCGAGGCCCTCGCGGTCACGCGGATGGATGTAGGCGTACCATTCCTCGTCCATCCAGCCGTGCCAGGGCGCTCCGGTCAGTTCCCGCCAGCCGGGGACGACCTCCTCCGCGGAGCCGTCCGCATGCAGGACCCACACCATCTGCGACACGGCCGACACCAGTGCCTCGTACCGCTCGAGCGCCATCGTCTCGGCGGTGGTGTCCAGTGCGACGACCATGGCGCCGGGCCCGCCGGGCAGCGTGACGGGCGTGCAGGAGTAGACGAAGTACCTGGCCTGTTCCGCAGCGCCCGGGTCGGGTTCACGTGACTCGAGGATCCGGCGCGGCCGGCCCGTGGCGGTGACGTCGTCCAGTACGGTCATGAACTCCGCGGCATCCGGTTCGCAGAACGCTTCCCTGGCGGGCAGTCCCAGGGGCCGGGCACCGAGCATCCTGGAGCAGGCCGCGTTCTGGTAGACGAGCCGGTGCTCGGGGCCGGCGAACAGCGCGACCGCCGCCACCGTCTCGTCGAACAGCTTGGGATCGAGAAAGCCCGCCGGACTCATGGCCGGCCTGTCCCCACCCGCACCGGCCGGCCACCCGGTCGGCGAGACCTCCGCCAGGCCAGCGTCGTCACCGCGTAACCCTCTCCCACTGTCGGCGCCGAGGACTTCCTCATCTTCCTGGTACAGGAGCCGTACAGGGCGCGCCACGCCGACGACGGCACACCGGTTCCGGCAGGCGTGGGGGCCGCCGGCCCGCGCGCGGATCGACGCGGGACCGACGGCGTGCGGGCTTCGCGGTGGAGGGAGAGGTCCAGGAGCTGGACGGTCTCCTCGTAAGGCCTCGCTCAGGACGAGGACCGGCGCCGGTGCACCGTGGCGACGGCCCCCAGAGCCACGCCGACCGCGATGACACCCAGCCCGCGAAGCCACACCTCGGCCTCCACCTGTGTGGCAAGCACCACGCAGGACACCGCTCCGAGGACGGGGACGGCTGTGTACGCCCGGAAGTGCGACCGGGCCGGCCGGTCGCGCCGCTGGACGAGGACGGCGGTGTTGACGATGAAGAACACCACGAGGAGCAGGAGCACGAGGGTCGAGGCGAGCGTCGCCACGTCTCCCGTGAGCGCCAGCAGGAAGGACACGGCTGTCGTGGTGGCGATCGAGGCCCACGGGGTGCGGCGCCCCGGAAGCACCCGGGTCAGAAAGCGGGGAAGGAGGCCGTCGCGTGCCATGCCGTAGGCCAGTCGGGAACTCATGATGCCGGTGAGCAGCGCGCCGTTGGCGACGGCGACGAGGGCGACGGCGCTGAACAGCTTCGGCGGTACCCCGCCCGCCTCCTTCACCACTTCGAGCAGCGGGCCGCTGGAGTGGGCCAGTGTCGCGGTGGGAACGGCGGCCGAGGCGACGACCCCGACGAGGACGTAGACGGCTCCCGCCGTCAACAGGGCGCCGAAAAGGGCCCGGGGGTAGGAGCGGCGCGGGTCTCGGGTCTCCTCGGCCACGTTGACGGAAGTCTCGAAGCCGACGAAGGAGTAGTACGCGAGCACCGTTCCGCCCAGGGCTCCGGCGGCGGCCCCCGTGCCGGGGGTGCCGAGGCGGGTGAGCCTGCCGGGGTCGCCGTCGCCGCGCAGGAACAGCCAGACGCCGAGGCCCGCGACGAGCAGGAGTCCGCCCACCTCCACGAGCGTCGCGACGAGATTGGCCCGGGTGGACTCGCTGATGCCGCGGGCGTTGAGGAGGGCCAGCGCACCCAGGAACAGGGCTGCCACCAGCACGACGGGAAGAGTGACGAAGGTGGTCAGATAGTCGCCGGCGAACCCCCGGGCCAGTGCCGCGACGGACACGACGCCTGCGGCGAGCATGCAGTATCCGGCGAGAAAGCCGGTGAACGGCCCGTAGGCGAGGGTCGCGTAGTGGGAGGCGCCGCCGGCCCTCGGATACTTGGTGGCGAGTTCGGCGTACGAGGCGGCCGTCAGAAGTGACAGCAGCAGGGCGAGGAGGAGGGGCACCCACACGGCGCCGCCCGATTTCGCGGCGATCTGGCCGACCAGGACGTAGACGCCCGCGCCCAGCACGTCGCCGAGGATGAAGAAGTAGAGCAGAGGCGTCGTCAGTGCCTTCTTGAGTACGGGGGCGTCGCCCTGGGACGAGTCGCTGGACGTCGGCGCGGAGGGAATGGTCACCCGGCACTTGTACCCAGCGATCCGAAGCGGACCGGACAGATGTGCCGGAGGACTCGCTGGCTGCTGGGAGGGTGCCGGCGACGACCTCACCGGCGGCAGGGCGGCACGGCGTCGATGCTGGTCACAGCGTGGGCCGGGCTCGTGGCGCGGCGGAGCCGTTCGCCGATCGGCGGCCCTGCCCTTCTTCCACCGGCGGTGAGACGACGTGAGGTCCGTCCGCACCCTGCCGGTGAACCCGCTCAGGACCCGTACAGTGCGCGTAGGCAGCCATCGAAACGGACATCGGGGTGTGACCTCGCGCATTCGACGGGCACCTGCGGGACGGGCTCGTGGCGAACCGGCTCGCTCCTGGCCGGCTGTGCCTCTCGTGCGCAGCTCTGAAGTCCGCTGGTCACGGCGTGGGGTCTCGCGGGCGGGAGCGTGGCAAGGGGCCGCCACCGGGTACCCGGCAGCGCATGATCGGACGCGCTGTGGCAGGGGCAGATCGCCGGTACCGTCGGGCGACGGCCGTCGTCCACGTCCCGCACCAGGCCGTCCACGCCTCCCCCCTCCCCGGCGCGGGCGCCGACGCGCTCGCCACCGCAGCGGACGGCCCCGGGCAGGGCCACGCCGCCCCGCCTCTGGCCCGCCTCTGGCCCGCCTCTGGCCCGCCTCTGGCCCGCCTCTGGCCCGCCAGCGGGATACCGGCCCACTCCCGCACGGTCAAACCCACGCACGATGTCCCCCGCGGGGAGGGCGGCCCTGCGCCCCGGGGGCCGGAGACGGGTGGCGCAGGCCGCGCGCGCTCCCAGCAGCGGTCCACCCCGGCGTCCATGGGTGGTTGCGAGTGCTTGCGGCCGGTCCGGATGAACTGCCGGAGCCGCCCACGAGCACTCAGGAGCCCCTCGTCTGCTCTGCGTGGTGCTGTGGAGTACGGCGACGCCGACCTCGAGGAGGGCCAGTGAGCACAGCGCACACGGGAGTGGAGGAGATCTTCCGCGCGGTGGCGCGGCGGCGGCACGCACACGCACTGCACCCGCAGGGCCGCCGCTACCGCGGAGTGCTGCAGGCCGCGGGACCGCCGGTAGCCGGATGGCTGGCCGGTGAAGGACCGTGGCGTCTGCAGGCGCGGTGGTCCAGAGCCCTGGGTCTGCCGGACGGCTGCCCCGACGGCTACGGCCTGGCCCTGCGCGTCATCGCGGCAGGCGGCCCGGGAACCGGTCTGGACCTGCTGCTGACCAGCAGCGGATCAGGTGCACTGTCCCGGCACCTGCCCCTGCTGCGCGCAGACTCGCGCCGTGGCGTCTACAGCACGCTGACCGGCTATCGGCTCCCCTCGGGAACCCGGGTCCTGCTCGCCGCCCCCGCGGCCGGCGGGCCGACTGACACCTGGCGCGGACGCCGACTCCCGCTGACGCTGGGCCTGTACTCAGCCGGTGGCACGCGCCCGCCGCAGTTGCTGGGCACGATCCGCCTCACCGAGCCGGCCGATCACGACAGCTGCTCCTTCGACCCCTACCGTCACCAGCTTTCGCACATCCACCCCACCCACCACCTGGCCCGGCTGCGGGCCCTGGCCTACGCCGGCTCCCGACAAGGGCGCGGCGCCGACTGAACCCCCCAGCGGCGAACCGTGGCACCCGGAGCACGCCTGAGACAGCGGACAGGCGTGCTCTGGGTGATCGGCCGTGGGACCTCCGGACTCGGGATACCCGCAGGAGCGGGTATCCGGACGTGCGTGATCTGGTGAGCGCGGGATACCAGCAGGTCATGAGGTTGTTGGCCGCAGTACGAGAGATGGACCGCCGTCTGACCAAGCGGGTGGCTTCCTGGCGGGAGCCTGCGCTTCACCGCACGCTGTCGGCGGTGGAGGAAGCGGCGGAAGGCAGCAAGTTGTGGTGCGGTGCCGCCGTGGTCATGGTCTGGATCGGTGGACGGGACGGTCGTAAGGCGGCGGTGGCGGGTCTGACGGCTCTGGCCTTGGCGCAACTGGTGTCCAACGGCGTGTGCAAGCAGGTGAGCGGCAGGTCGCGGCCGCCCAAGGAATGGATTCCCCACGACGAGGTCGAGGACCGCCCCGATTCCTCGTCGTTCCCCTCCGGGCACACCGCGGCAGCGGTGGCGTTCACCGCAGCGGTCGCCCCCTCCTGGCCGGCGGCCGGGACGGTCTGCGCGGTACCAGCCGCCCTCGTGGCCGTGGAGCGGGTGCAGTCCGGTGCCCATTACCCCAGTGACGTCGCCGCCGGTGCCGCTCTCGGCCTCGTCAGCGCGTGGCTGGTCAGGCGCCTGCCGCAGCAGGCACTGCGCAGGTTGCCGTGACAGGACCGGGACGGGGCCCGTCCCGGTCAGCGAGACAGGTCTCCTGAGCCCCGCCGGCCCCCGCCGGGCCTCACCTCAGTGAAAACCGGGTCAGTCACCAGCTGACATGGCTGGGACCGGCTGGACAGTCGGGCGGGGACACGGTGCCGCTCACGTGGTGAGGCCGGCGCTGTGCTATCCCATGACCGCGCGGGCCGCGTCCAGAAACGCCAGCCGGTTGCCCTCCAAGTAGTCCCGCACGCTCTCGCCGTCGGGCAGGCCTTCCCACACCGTCCGGTTGAGGTCGAGGAAGTGCGCGTGTGCGGCGTCGTGCACGGGCAGGGGGAATTGGATGCGGATGAGCCGGTCCGCGACCCAGAACCTGGCCATGACTTCCCGGGTCGTGAGGTACCAAGCGTGGGTGTCATCCCACTCGGGCGGCCGGGTGTAGGCGCAGCGTTCGGCCTCCGCCGACACCTCGATGAACCGCTCCAGCAGCGCCAGCCGTTCACCGCGCCGGGCCTCCGACAGGGCGATCTTCTGGCGTTGCTGTTCAGCGCGTTCCGCCGAGAGCTGAGTCCTGTGCTGGACGAGGTAGGACAACGAGCCACCGAGGACAACGCCGCCCAGCGATATGAGTGACACCCAGACCTGACCTGACATGACGGTCATCGTGCCATGCCGTCGGTCTTCGAGACGATCTCGCTGTGACTGGTGTGATCACGGCGTCCGGGCCGTCCTGGACAGTCTCGTTCACCGGGATCAGCCCGCGTCAGTCCGGCAAGCCGATCACCGAGTTACGGCGCGAGGGCGCGGATCGGGTCCGTGAGGGGCCGCCGTACATCCTGCTGCTGGAGGACCGGGTGCTGCTGGTCACCGCATACCAGAGGGCACGCCTGACGCCAAGTCAGCCGGCACCGCTGTTCGGCGTCTCGGGATCCGCGGCCGACCGCATCATCGACCACTTCGGGCCGTCGCTGACGCTCCGGCCGCGCAGACGGTTGCGCAAGGAGACCGTACTGATCGTGGACGGAATCCTGCTGCCCGCCTGTGTCCGCATCGTCGCGGCGCGAGCAGTCGAAGAACTGCCGGTGCTCCCCTGCCACCCGGTCGTCGTCGACGCCGACAGCCGCCTTGTCGTCGCCGTCGGGCCGCCGCCCCGCAACCGCAACGGCAGCAGCCACGGCTGCAAGGCATGGGAACCGTCCGGCGCCGAGGACGTTGCCCGCCGCGCGGTCCTGGCTCCACCACTCCATGGAACAGACACATGCAGAGGTGGACGAGGCCTCGCACAGCCGGAGCTGCACGAGGGTCGCCAGAATGCTTCAGTCGAGTCGTGCCTCAGCGGAAAACAGCGATGTTGCGGGCGACCCAGCTGTCGAAGGAACGCGGGGCGCGGCCGAGGACTCGCTCCACGTCCGGGCTGATCCGCAGTTCGGCCGCGTTCGGGGCGGAGGTGATGTCCAAGGTGTCGTCGGCGAGTTGGGCCGGTACGAACCGGGTCATCATGGCCTTGGCTTCGTCGCGGGTGAGTTCGTGGAACGACACGGGCGAGCCGAGTGCGGCGGCGATCGTCTCCGCTTGCTGACGTGGTGTGATCACCTCCGGGCCGGTCAGCTCGTACACCTTGCCGGTGTGCCGGTCGTCCAGCAGACAGGCCGCCGCGACCTCGGCGATGTCCGCCGGATCGACGACCGGCACCCCGACGTCACCGAAGGGCGCGGCGACCGTCTTTCGCGTGCGGACGGACTCCGCCCAGGCCAGTGCGTTGGAGGCGAAGCCGCCCGGACGCAGGACGGCCCAGTCCAGGCCGGACTTCCGCAGGGCGTCCTCCACCGCGCGCATCGCGACCCTCGACGGGCCGAGCGGCCTGGTCGCCACGCCCTGCGAAGACAGCAGGACGAGCCGGCGGACCCCGCCGGCGGCGGCGAGGCCGATGATGTCGGCCGGGCTTGCTTCGGGGGCGTGCAGGTCGCCGGACAGCAGGAGGAACAGTGTCTTCGCCCCCTCCAGGGCGGGTGCGAGGCTTGACGGCTCGGCGAGGTCGGCCGTCACATGCCGGACTCCGTCCGGCATCGTTTCCGCGTGCCGCGACACCGCCGTCACCTGCTCGCCCGCGTCAGCCAGGGCCTGCGTCAAAGGTCGGCCCACATTCCCGGTGGCTCCGGTCACCACGATCATCTTCAACTCCAGGTCAGTTGTGAACTGCGGTGATCGACACTAGGAGGCGTTGTTACTTTTCGTAAGGACATACCTAGGGGTAAGCTCCGAACATGAAGGAAGGTGCGCAGCTGACGCAGGCCGAGGCGGGCCACCGGTATGAGGTGTTTCACACTGACTGCCCCGCACGCGACATGGTCGACCACGTGACCAGCAGGTGGGGTGTCTGGGTGCTGATCTCCTTGCGGAGCGACGACCTTCGGTTCTACGAGCTGCGCAACAGCATCCAGGGCATCAGCGAGAAGATGCTCACCCAGACCCTGCGCGCGCTGGTCCAGGACGGCCTGGTCCGGCGGGAGGTGGAGCCGACGACGCCGCCCCAGGTCACCTACGGGCTGACCGAGTTCGGCCGGTACGTCAGCGAGCCGCTGACGGACCTGTTCAACCGGATCACACAGCGGCTGCAGCCGCGCAGCCCGTGATGGTGCGGTAGCTCCCGGGCGCCGGCCTGGACTCGACGCACCGCCTCGACAGCGACTACGCGGAACCGCCACCACAGCCCGCCCGCCCACGCGCGAGCACTCCGAACAACAGCAACAACGCCGGCCGCAGGCGCATGACCCGTGTCCAGGGCCGAGGTCCGGGGACCGAGTCCGCAACCGGCCGTTCGGACCGTTCGCCAGGCGGCAAGGCCCGGGTGTACCAGGTCTTCAGGAAGGCCCGGGGCGGGTCAGGCGTTGTCCGGCCATGCCAGGCGTCGGGCGTAGTGGACCCCTACGGCACCGACCATGAGGGCGGCTGTCACGCCACCCAGGGTCATGGCCGTCGAGGGTGAGCCGGCGTCGACGACGAGTCCACCGGTCAGAGCGCCCAGGGAGATCGTGGCCTGGAACGACGCGGTGAACATGACGGAAGCAGCTTCGGGGGTGTCGGGACTCGCCTTGACGAACCACGTCTGGGAACAGACAGGGACTGCCCCGTATGCCACGCCCCAGACGATGAGGAGGACGATCGTTCCCGCATTCCCATGCCCCAGAACGGGCAGGAGCGCGGTGGCGGCGGCAATCCCGCCGGCGGCGGTGGCGAAGGTGGCCCGGGGGTGGCGCGCGACCAGGGAACCGCCCAGGAAGTTACCGAGGAGGCCCGCTGCTCCGTAGATGAGCAGGAAAGCGGTGATGAGCCCGGAGCTGACGTCGGTGACCTGCTCGAGGAACGGTGTGACGTAGGTGTACGCGCCGAAGTGGGCCAGCACGACCAGCACGGTCAGGAGCAGTGCGAATCGGGTGGCAATGCTGCTGAGCATGCCGCGCAGCACGCGCAGGCGGGTGGTCTGGTGAGGTGGCAGTGACGGCGTGACGACCAGCAGCATGACCAGGACGGCGACGGTGAGGCCGCCCATGGCGATGAATGCGGTGCGCCATCCGGCCAGGTCGCCGACGAGTGTGCCGGCCGGCACTCCGAGCACGGAGCCCAAGGGTACTGCGGAGAAGATCACCGCTGTGGCTCGGCCGACTGATCCGGCGGGCACCAGGCGTTCGGCCAGTGAGGTGCCGATGGACCAGAAGCCGCCGATCACGATGCCGACGACGACGCGGGAGACCAGAACCAGCCAGTAGTCGGGGGCTGCTGCCGCCAGGAAGTTGGCTGCGGCGAGCATGACCATGAAGACGCACAGCATCAGGCGGCGGTCGATCCGCGCGGTCGCGAGGGTGACGACGGGGGCGGCGATCGCCGCGAGGAAACCGGGCATGGTCATCATCAGTCCGGCCATGCCGTCGGAGATGGTGAAGTCGGCGCCGATCCTGGTCAGAAGTCCGATGGGGAGGATCTCTGTGGTGACGATGGAGAAGATGCCCAGCATGACCGCGACGACGGCCAGCCATCCGATCACCGCGGAGCGGGGCGGTGAATCGGTCCCGCCGGGGGCGCGCCTGGTGGCGGTGGTGGATGCAGCCATGGAATCCGTCCTGTGATGTGTGTGCTGATGCGCGATCAGTTCAACAGGCGGAGCGGGGCACAGGCTGGCAGATCTGCGACATCAGCGCTGTCCGGAAGGGTGATGTCGCAAATCTGCTCGTGCACGTCCCTATGGGCGCTCCAGATCACGGGTTGGGGGCAGGAGACCGCCGACGACCGCCGCAGGGAAGGTCATCGTGCAGGGCGAAGACATCGGAGCGTGGACGGCGGCGTAGTGCACGGGGTGGAACCGGCTGATGCCCGTGCAGCAGTACCTGTCAGAGTCACTGGGGCCGCAGGCCCGGGCGTGAACTCGGGCGGCGGCACGGCGGGAGGCGGCACGCGCGGTCAGCCTGGCAGCGGCGCGGCAGTTCCGCGAGCGGGACGGCACCGCACCCAGGGACACCCGCAAGGCGGTGGAAGTCCTCCCGACGGAACGCAGATCAAGCTCAGCTCGGCACCGTCATCGGCGACACCCGGCGCCCCGCCCACGAGCTCACCGCCGAACGGCCGCGCACAATGGGCCCTCAGCCTGCGCTGGCAGATCACTTCGCATGCCGAACGTGCGAACCGGTCAGTTCAGCAGTGCGGCCGTGAACGTCTTGCGGTGGTCGGCGAGCCATGTCTGCAAGCGGTCCCAGCGCTCCCATCCGCCACGCTCGGCCAACGCCTGGAGATAGCCAGGGTCACCGTCGGCCACGCGGCGGGCGACGAAGGTCCGGCAGACCTCCGTGGCCTGTTCGATGACGCTGGGCAGGTCGGCGCGGTCCCCCGCCGAGAGGCCGTAGCTGTCGGCGAGGATCCGCAGCCGTGCGGGCGCGTCCAGCCCGCGGGGGTGGACAGCGGCCGCGGATCCGGGATCCAGCACGGGCACCCAATAGCGGGCGCACATGGCCACGTCCCACAGGGGACGGCCCGGGGCCGCGAGGTCGAAATCGATCAGGGCGGCGGCACGGCCGTCGCGGAAGACGACGTTGTCCGGGCATACGTCGTTGTGGCACAGCATCGTTCCCCCCTCCGGGTCGGCCAGATCCCCAGGCCACTCGGCATGGAGGTCGACCGCCACCGCCGCGCTGGTCTCATGCAGGCGCCGCAGCAGACTCCCCACCGATTCAAGGGCACCCTTGGTCATTGCCCAGTGCGGGTACGGCGGCAGAGCCACGTCGCCCGGGATGAAGGTCAACTGCTCGCGGCCGTCGGCGGTGAGACCGACGGGGGCCGGCGCAGCGTCGAAACCGTGTTCCTCCAGCGCCAGGAGATAGGCGTGCAGGGCGGGCGCGTTGGGCGGTGCCGGACGGTCCACCGACCGCCCCCGGCGGAAGACCGCCCCCGCGTTCATCATCCCGCCGGCCAGCGCCTCGTCCTCAGCCGTCATGAGGATCACGCTATCGCCAGATCGACCCCGCGCGCGGGCCGGCCCGCGAACTCGGCGCGGACAAACACCCAAGGCCACATACCAGGCCAGGGCCATCCGAGCCGACGTCTGCCAGGGACACACTCCGGTACGCGCGGCCGGCGGCCCGCAGATGCCGGGCCGCGGTACGGCCGGCGATCTCCATGCCGGACCGGCTGCACCACCACCGCTCCCCTCCTCGTGATTCGAGGAAGACACGGCGCAGGAGGTCGCGCTCGTGGCGGGCGAGGGCGCAGCAGTCCGGCGCCGTCAGGGAGACCGGCACCGGCTCCTACCGTCTCGCCGGCACCGAGCCCGCGCCGACCAGCACGCTGCTGCCGGATGACCTGGAAGCGGCGCCTGCCGGGCCGCGTTCCACCGGCGGGGCGGCGGACGACGCGGCTACGGCACTCTTCGTCCGCCTTCGGCCAACACGGCGGCGAGGAGACCCGGGAAGCGGGTGTCGAGTTCGGCGCGGCGCAGAGCCATCAGGCGTGCCTTTCCGATCCGCCGCGTCCGCGTGATCCCGGCTTCGCGCAGGATCCGCCAATGATTGGACAGCGTCGATCTGGGCACGTCCACGCCGTCGGGGCTGCACGCGCTCTCACCGTCCTCGGCCATCCGGCGGACCAGTGCCAGCCTGACCGGATCGCCCAGGGCATGGAGCACCACAGCCAGGTCCAGGTCCGCACGGTCGGGCTGTTGCACCGGTCCTCCTCGTCTTCGCCCCCGTCACACCCGTAGTATGCAGATCGCTTCGATGTTTCGGGAAAATCGAAATGATCTAGGAGATGACCGTGACGGTGCTCGCCACCCTTGCCCGCGTCTACGTCGACGACCTGGACGTAGCACTGCCGACCTTCGTCGAGCTGACCGGAGAGCAGCCCCGGCTGCGCTTCACCTACCGCGGTCTGAACCTCGCGAGCGTGGGCGGCTATCTGCTGCTGGCAGGTTCGGAAGAAGCCCTGGCCCCCTATCGCGGCACCCACGCCACCGCGATCGTCGATTCCGTCGACCAGGTCCTGAGCATCACCGAGCAACACGGCGGAGAAGTCCTCGACGGTCCCAACGAGGTGCCCACCGGCCGGAACCTGACCGTGCGGCACCCCGGAGGCGCGACCATCGAGTACGTGCAGTTCGACGCGGCCGCACGGTCAGCCTTCGCATGAGCTGACTCAGCCGGCACGGGCAGGCGCGCGCGGTGGCGCCGTCACAACTGGTGGACATCCACGGCCCGCTGCCCGCTCCCGGCGGCCCGAACTCCTTGATGGACGCTGTCCTGAGAAGTGGGCGAAGCCGGGCGGCCGATCACGCTCACGCCCAGGCGGCGAGCGGTCGCATCTTGCCGACCGGCGACGACGAGACCCATGTCGGCCCGGAGCACCAGAAGACCCTGCCGGCACGGGCCCGCCACATGAGACGGATGCCCGGTCCTGCGCCGTCGCCGCCGCGGGGTCAGGGGCTCTCGACCGTACTGATCCTGGCCTTGGAGACGTCCACCGAGTTGGGGATCATCGCCTGGGCCTTCACCAGGTTGCGCAGCAGAAAGGGCGAGTCCGGCGTCCGCACCCGGCGTCCGCCTCGCAACCGCGCATGCCGACGGCGTCGTCGCGTACCTGGACGACGCGTTCGTGGGCGTCGGCACGGTACGTCGGCCCAGCGAGCCGTTCAGGACGGTCCGTACGCTCGCCCGGGCGTCCTCGCCCGGGCGTACGGCACGCCCCTCGCCGCCGCCGCGGCGTCCCGCACTAGGCCCGTCGACTCGGCGGCCCGGCAGGCCGGTCGTGCCACCGTATCCGGCGTGAGGATGCGCCGCGCGGGCACTTGAGTGTCATGAACGCGTTGATCAAGCGGCCGAGGAAGCCATCGGACTCACCGTCACCGGGCGCGCATCCGCCGTGCGACCGCCCCCGTCGGGGGAGGTGAGCATGCTCTTCCTGGTCGTCGCGCTGCTCCTGCTGGGGCTCCTGGTGGGAGCGGCCGCCTATCTCCCGTGGCCCGTCACCCTGGTCCTCGCAGCGGTCATCCTCGTCTGGCTCGCGGTCTTCACCGTGCGCGAGCGCAGGCGCCGGCACGACCCGAGGAGGGTCCGCGCATGAGGCTGACCGCACCTGCCTCCCACGCGACGGGCCGTCGGGACACCGAGGGCATGGCGGTGGCCTCCTTCGTGCTCGGCCTCGTCGGACTGCTCGTCCTCAACGTCCTCCTGGGCCCGATCGCGATCGTCCTGGCCCTCGTCGCGCTCCGCCGGGGCACACCCCGCCGCTTCCGCGCCCTGCTCGGACTGGGCCTCGGCATCGCAGACCTGGCCGTGCTGGGCGTCCTGGCGTCCGTACACGGATCGGCGCCCTGGTCGGTGTGGGGCGGCTGACAGCAGGCGGCGGACAAGACCACGAGGACCTTCCGGCACCGCCGCGAGCACGCGGGCCAGGCGTCGCGTGCCGGGCGCCCCTGATGTCCGGGGTTCCGGATGCGGCCGCGGCAGCGGCCTGTCTCGCGCCCGCCCCGACCCGGCTGCTCCGCGCCGGCTCCGCGGGCCCCTCGGGGCGCTCCCCGACGGCGCCACCGCGTGCCGCCCCCGGCGGCGCCGCGCAAGGACCGCCTTGTGCGGCCGGAGTCGGCGGGCCAGGGTGAGGTCAGGGTTTGACGGGAGGCCGACGGGGTGCCGCGAGTACGTCCTGGAGTACGTTCTCGAGCGTGACGCGGGCCAGCTCGCGTCTCAGGGTCTCCTCGATTCCCTCGTAGATGCCCTGCATCGCCGGCTGGATGCCGTGACCCACCACGCATCCTTGGTCCGGGGTGGTGCGGTGCATCGCGAACAGCGGGCCGGGTTCCACTGCCTCGTACACGTCGAGCAGGGTCATCGCCCCCAGCTCACGCGCCAGCGACCAGCCCGCGCCCACGCCTCTGCGGGATTCCACGAGCCCGGCCCTGCGCAGTTCGCCGAGCAGACGCCTGATCACCACGGGGTTGGTGTTCGCGCTGGTCGCGATCTGTTCGGAGGTGGCGACCTCATGGCCCTGGCGCTGGTAGAGACCGATCCAGGTCAGCGCGTGGGCGGCAATGGTCAGCCTGCTGTTGGCACTCATGGACCCCTCCTCAGCCGCGACGCTTCATGCTACGGCAGCACAGTCGTAACAGCGAAGGTTGCATCAAGCTGTCGTAACAATTAACGTTGCGACTGCCGCGAAGGGTCAATCAACGAGGTGAGAAGAATGAGCAAGCCACTCACGGGCAAGGTCGCCCTCGTCACCGGGGGGTCGCGGGGACTGGGCGCCGCGACCGTGCGACTGCTGGCCGAGCAGGGCGCCGACGTCGCCTTCACCTATGTCAGCTCCGAGAAGCAGGCGCAGGCTGTCGTCGACGAGGTGCACGGCAAGGGAGCGAAGGCCGTCGCCTTCAAGTCCGACCAGGCGGACACGAGCCGGGCGCCGGCGCTGATCGACGACGTGGTCGCGCACTTCGGCGGCCTGGACATCCTCGTCAACAACGCGGCGATCTCGGTGGAGCAGGGCCGCAGGGTGGACGACCCCGACGCCGACACCGCCGCGCTGGACCGGATGCACGCGACCAACTACCTCGGCGTGATCGCCGTCATCCGGGCCGCCTCCCGAGTGCTGCGCGCGGGCGGCCGCATCATCACGGTGAGTTCGGGACTGGGCTCCCGGGTCGGCGCCCCGGGCCTCGCCGACTACTCGGCGACCAAGTCAGGGATCGAGAGGTACACGATGGGGGTCGCGCGGGACCTCGGGCCCCGGAACATCACGGCCAACGTCGTGGAGGCCGGACTGATGGAGGGCGGCATGGAAGGGCCGGACCCCGAGACCCTCAAGGCCCTGATCAGCTCGCTGTCCCTGCAACGCATGGGTCACCCCGACGAAATCGCCGCGGCGATCGCCTTTCTTGCGAGCCCCGCCGCGTCGTACATCACGGGCGCGGTGCTGGACGCCCACGGTGGCTACAACGCCTGAACCGGAACCCCTGCCGCGCGCCCGAAGGACATCGCGCCTTCGGGCGCGCTCCGCCGACGGCCCGCGCGTGCGCGGACGGTTCCACCTGCGCGCGAAAGAGGGGAGCCGCGACCGGTCCGCCGCGGTCGACCGGCGGAAGACGGGCAAGTGTCCTCCGGGACACCGCCCTCTTCACGGTCGCAGGACGGGGCCCTGCGTGCCGGAGGAAGTCACATGACCGCATGGGTCTCCAGCGGGCCCGCGGTGATGCGCAGTTCGCGCACGCGGAGCGGTTCCTCGCCCTCCGCGAGGTAGAAGACATGGGTGAACGGGGCGCGGACGACGCGCTCCGGTTCGCTCTTCCTGGCCATCGTCGCCTCGCCGCGCAGCAGCCTGACGCCGTTGTCCGCGGTCCAGAACTCCAGTACCTCGTGAGTGATGTGCAACGGCTCGTCGATCTTGACGAAAAACGCCTTGATGGCTTCGACCCCGTGGATGTGCGCGGTGCCGAAGTACAGGTCGGTGTCGTCGGTGAGCGGTGCGAAGCCTTCGTCGAACGACAGGGTGTCGATGGCGTCCATGAACTTCAGGACCCAGGCGGGGACGTTCGTCGGGTGTGCCGTGTTCGCCATGGCGTAGTTCACTCCGTCGTGGTCAGGCCGCGGTGGGCAGGGCGGCGAGAAAGGCATCGATCTCGGCGTTGACCGCAGCGGGGTTCTCGCGCGCGGCGAGGTGGGCGGTGTGCCGGAGGACGCGGAAGGCGCTGTCCGGGATGGCGTCGGCCATCTTGCGGACCACATGCACGGGGAACTGGCTGTCCTCCTCACCGGCGATGATCAGGACGGGCACGCCCTCGATGGTGCCGAGGCGGCGGTGTTCGTCCTTGCGGCCGATCAGGATGCTGCGCAGTGCCCAGGCCACGGACTTCGGGTCGTCACGGAGGACGACCTTGGTGAACTCGACGAACTCGGGGTTCGAGGCCTCCGCACTCGGCCCGGCGAACGCGCGGCGCGCGGCGTTGGCGGCAAGCGCGGGCATCGTCGAGTTCAGCGACAGGAACGCGGCCAGAGCGGTGGCCCAGATGCTCTCGAACGTCGTGGGCAGCGAGGCGGTGCAGTTGATGCCGACCGCGGCCGCGGTCCGCTCGGGGTGGTAGGCCGGGAAGACGCCGGCGAGCATGCCGCCCCAACTGTTGCCGACCAGCACACACTTGCCGATTCCGAGCGCGTCGAGGATCTCGACGAGGACGGTGGAGCAGTCCTCCAGGTCGATGATCTTCCGCAGCGCGTCGGACTTGCCGTGTCCGGGGCTGTCGATGAGCACGACGCGGTGCGTCGGGGCGAAGTGCTCGTACTGGTACTCCCACATGGTGCCGTCCATCATCAGGCTCGGCCAGAACACCATGGGCCGGCCGTCGGCGCGGCCGCCGACGCGTACGTTGATCAGGCCCAGCGACGTGGGGATGAGGCTCTCGGTGGTGCCTTCGAGCGGGTTCGGAGTGGTCGGCATGGTCGTCCTCCCTAGGAGTCGGAGCGCGGCGCGACCCGGCCGCTGACTAGTAGCGTATTCGAACTAGTTCTGAAACGCTACTAGTGCGCCCGTGGTCCGGATCACGTCCGATACGGAGCGGTCAGCCCGCGCCCTCCGTGTCCGTGCCCTCCTGCTCGGCGGGCAGGGGGCGCAGGGTCGACGCCTCGACCGGCCGGTGGCAGTTGCTGCATGCGAGGTAGGGATCGGTCGGACTGTCACACACGGTGTGCAGGAACCGGTGGCGCGTGCCGTCGCCGTCGCTCGCATGGGCCTCGGCCCAGCGTGTGACGGCCGCGATGGCGGGGACGACGAGTTCCCGGGCGCTGTCGGTGAGCTGGTACTCGTACCACGGCTTGTCCTGGCGGTATGCGCGCTTGGTGAGCAGGCCCAGCTCGATCAGGCTGTTGAGCCGCGCGGTCAGAATGTTCGCCGAGATGCCCAGCGCCCGCTTGAGTTCGCCGAACCGGCCGACGCCGAAGAACACTTCGCGCAGGATCTGGTAGTTCCAGCGCTCCGAGATGGCGGCCAGGAACTCCTGGCCGTGCCTGAAGGTCACATGGTTCTCGCTGCCGGACATGACACTCCCTGGAACAGGTGGGCGTAAATCGGTACTAGTTTGTTTCCAATACTAGTTCTGGTGTGGGGCCCGGTCCGTCCGGGCGCTTGCCCGCCCGGCGGCAGCCCGTAAGGACCCGGGAGGGCACGCGTGAGGTCCCGGGCCTCCCCCGGTGCCCTCATCGGTCCCGCACCGGCCGCAGACCCGAGCGGGGCGCCCGCGAGCAGCGGGCGCCCTCGATGGTCCTGCCCGTCGTCCGCGAGCGAGACCGGCGGACCACGGCCCCGTGGTTGCGCGCACGGACGGTCGGTTCTGGTTCAGCTCCCGGGGCGCTTCTCAGCGGCCAGTGCGCGGGCGAGTTCGGTGGCGGGGTCACCGGCGAACCGGTGCCGGGACCGCCCGGCCGGCCAGGTGGAGATGCCGTCGTCCGGCCACCGCGGGACGACGTGGAAGTGCAGATGCGGCACCGACTGCTCCGATCCCGGACCACTCGCGTTGAGGACGTTCACGCCGGTCGCGTGCAACGCGGAGCGCATGGCGTGGGCCACGCGCCGGACCAGTTCGACGGTCTCGGCCAGGAGTTCGGCGGGAGCGTCGAAGACATCGGCGTGGTGGGATGCCGGTATCACCAGGGTGTGCCCTGGAGCGAGCGGGTTGAGGGGGGCGAACGCGCGGGCGGACGGCGCGCGGGCCACCCACTGGGCGCCGTCTTCACGGATGAGCCGGCAGAAGGGGCACGACATGCCGATGACATTGCCACATGCGGACGGAGCGCCCGACCCCCCAGTCCCCGGTCGCCGATCGGGGGCGGACAGGACAGCACTCGGGGCGCCCCGTCACCCCGTGCCCTCCGGCCGTGGCCGTGCGGCGCTGCCCGAGCCCTCATCGGCCTCACCGGCCTCTTCCCGCCCGCCCGCCGCGTCGCTGAGCAGCGGGGAGCGGGACAGCGTCATCACGGCCGCACCGGCCGCCGCGGCACACGCGACGGCGAGCAGGATGAACAGGCCGCCACGCACCTCCTCATGGAAGACCAGCACGCCCCACAGGATGCCGATCACGGGGTCGGCCATGGTCAGGCCGGGCTGGGTGACCAGCAGGCCGCCCGCGTTCATCGCCGACTGCAGCAGGAACATCGCGCACGCGCCGACCGCGATCATGGACCACAGCTCCCAGCCGGTGAACACAGCGGCCAGGCCGTGGGAATAGGTGTTCGTCACTGCCTTGATGAGTGCGGCGGTCAGCCCGAAGGCGCATCCGGTCGTCACTCCGAGCAGTGCGGCCCGGCGGGTGCCCGACGCCCGGCGCGCCCACAGGACACCGGCCGCGATCAGCAGCACGTTGGTGCCTCCGCCGATCAGCCAGGCGGCCCAGGAGACCGACGAGGACATGCCCTGACCGGGCCCCAGCGCGAGCAGCAGCCCGGCCACGCCCGCGGCCATGACCGCCGAGGCCGCCCACTCGCGGCGGCCCAGCCGGCTCCCGAAGAAGAATCCGGAGAGATCAGTGCCGCCGGCAGGTCCAGGGTGAGCAGCGGCTGCACCTGCGAGATCGGTCCCGATCCCAGAGCGACCGCCTGCAGCAGGAAACCCGCGATCAGCGACAGCACTCCGCCGAGCCACACGGGCCGGTGCAGCAGATGCCACACCAGCAGAAGGCGCAGGTTCTGAGTGGTGGATTCCTCCCGTGCGGCCTTGCGCTGAAGCGCGGACGCCAGGGCGTTCGCCAAGGCGGCCAGCACGGCGAGGAGGGGACTGAGCAAACCGGACCTCCTCGTCCAGCGGGTGGCGATCACCGCGGTGACCCGCGACCGTCACGTCCGGGCTGCTGTCCTGTCCGGTGAGGGAGGCTCCGGCCACCCCCCGTCCCCCGTTCTCCGAGAGGTTCGGATCGGCGGCGTCCGCACTGCACTCTCTCGACCGGGTCCCCTCCGTACCTCCTGTCACTCATGGCGGTGCCGCCAAGCCGCCGTCGTCAGGCCGGTGCCGGGGTGCGGGATGCGGGGTGCGGCCGGGCGTCAGCGTGCCATGCGGTGGCGGACGGCGTCGCGGGCCCGGTCGAGGGGCCCGAGCAGGGGCGCGGCCAGCTTGTTCGTGGCCTCGTTGTTGACCCAGCGGTGCGGCCGGGTCGGCGCGTAGGCCTGGGTGAGTTTCACCTCGGCGCCCAGCATCCGCAGCCGCGTCGCGCTCACCGCCTTGCGCAGGGCGGCGAACTCCTCCCGCTCCTCGCGCGCCGCGTGCCCGGCGACCGCGCGCCGGGCCTGGTTCAGCAGCCGCAGGTATCCGCGTCCTTCCGGTCCGGTGCGCCAGAGCGCCACCAGCAGTTCCTTGGCCTCCTTCTCCTCGTGCCGGCGGCGGGCCGCCAGCTCGCGGCCGTGCTCGAGGGCCCGGCGTGCGACCGGGTGGACATGTGCCTCTTCAGCGGCTTCGTGCACGGCGAGCAGGCGCATGAGCCGGTCGAAGTTCCGGCGCCGCGGCGGTCCGGGCAGAGCGGCTCGCAGGAAGCCGATCTTGATCTGCCGGTGCTGGCGGGTGAGCACGTCGACGGCGTCCTCGCCACCCAGGACGCGTACCGCCTTCGCGGACCAGGCGGGGGCGGTCTTCCCTGCCTTCACCGCGGCCTTGGCGGTCCACAGGGGCTTGGTCGCCGTGGTCACGGCTGCCGTCCTGCCGAGCTTTCCCATGGCTGCCTCCTCACTTCCGGGTCAAAGGTGCTGGGTACCCCGGGCCGGGCGGTGTCATCCGCTGCCGGGGTCTGGCCGGTCCGTCAGCGGCGGGCCGATGACTGCGGGGCCGGGGCCGGGCCACGCCGACAGCGGGTCACGCGAGGTGACCACCGACGCGGCGGCGGGGTGGTCGGCGTGGTTCCGTCGTCACAGCCGGCGCCGAGCCCTGCGGCAGTCTCCGCCTGGACACGGCCGGGGTGCGCTTCCCGGACGGCCCCGAGTGCGGGTCCCGGACCGCCGCGTCCGCCCTCGCGCTCGCGCCCCGGGGGCCGCCGCGCCGCGCCGCCCGGCTGCCGCCCCGGCGTCTGACACACCCGCCGCGGCACCACCGCCGTCCGCGCACCGCCCGCCCGGCGTGACCCACCCCTGTCCCCGGTTCGATGAGGCCCTCCGTGAAATCTGCTGTTCCTGTCCGACTCCGCCCGGTACGGCCGCGGTTACCTGGAGCGCGCCCCGGACGCCGTGACCTGCCCTCTGAATCAAAGAATCAGATCACCTTCAACGGAAACATCTGTTGGACAGGTTTTCCGTCGGGCTCAAGGATGTCTCGTGCGGTAGCGCAGTCAACGCGACGCCGGGATGGACTACCGCCTGAGTGGAGGCTGAAGTGCCCAGTGAAGAAACTGAAGTGGTCGTCGTCGGGGCGGGCCAGGCGGGTATCGCGGTGAGTGAGCACCTCGGTGCCCACGGCATACCGCACATCGTCCTGGAGCGGCACCGTATCGCCGAGCGGTGGCGCTCGGAGCGGTGGGACTCCCTGGTGGCGAACGGGCCCGCCTGGCACGACCGGTTCCCGAATCTGGAGTTCTCCGGCGTCGATCCCGACGGTTTCGCCTCCAAGGAGCAGGTCGCGGACTACCTCGTCGCGTACGCCGAGAAGATCGGCGCCCCGGTCCGGTGCGGTGTCGAGGTCACCTCGGTGCGCAAGCGGACCGGCCGGCCCGGCTTCCGGGTCGAGACCTCGGAGGGAGCCATCGACGCGCGCTTCGTCGTGGCCGCCACGGGGCCGTTCCAGCGGCCCGTGATCCCGCCCGTCGTCCCGGACGGCGCCGTCCCCGTGCAGATCCACTCCAGCGGGTACCGCAATCCGCAGCAGCTGCCCGAGGGGGCGGTCCTCGTGGTGGGCGCCGGTTCCTCGGGGGTCCAGATCGCCGACGAGCTGCGCCGGTCCGGCCGCCGGGTCCTGCTCTCCGTCGGCCCGCACGACCGTCCTCCCCGTCAGTACCGCGGACGTGACTTCTGCTGGTGGCTGGGCGTGCTCGGGATCTGGGACGCGCAGACGCCCCCCCAGGGTGCCGAACACGTCACCATCGCGGTCAGCGGCGCCCGCGGTGGCCACACCGTGGACTTCCGTGCCCTGGCCGGCACCGGCATCGAACTGGTCGGCATGACCGCGTCGTACGAGGACGGCGTCCTGCGCTTCGCGCCGGACCTCGCCGCGAACATCTCGCTCGGCGACGACAAGTACCTGGCGTTCCTGAAGGCGGCCGACGCGTATGTCGAGCGCAACGGGCTCGACCTCCCCGAGGAGCCGCAGGCGCATGTCCTCGGGCCGGACCCGGAGTGCGTGCGCAGCCCCCTCCTGGAGCTCGACCTGGCCGCGGCCGGTGTCACCTCGATCGTGTGGGCGACGGGCTTCGCCACCGACTACGGCTGGCTGCAGGCCGACGCGTTCGACGAGAAGGGCAGGCCGGACCACCGGCGAGGAGTCTCCTCGGAGCCCGGTGTCTACTTCCTCGGCCTGCCCTGGCTGTCCCGCCGCGGGTCCAGCTTCATCTGGGGCGTGTGGCACGACGCCAGGTACGTCGCCGACCACATCGTCACCCAGCGGGGCTACCTCTCGTACGGCACCACCGACCGGCCCGGCCTCACGCCGGCGGTCCAGAACAGCTGAGGAGCAGTCGATGACTTCCACGAGCGAGGGCCGCGGCCGGGTGAAGGACCCGGTCGTCGCGGGCGGGCACACCCGGATCCGGCCGTTCAACACGCGTGACACGTATCCCGAGCAGAACCTCGACAACGACCTCTGCCAGGCCGTCGTCGCCGGCGACACCGTGTATGTGCGGGGGCAGATCGGCCAGGACCTGGACACCAGCGAGTCCGTGGGCATCGGCGACGCCGAGGCCCAGGCCGAGCAGGCCATGGCCAACATCAAGATGCTGCTCGAAGAGGCGGGCAGCCGCATGGAGCACCTGGTCAAGCTGACCATCTACCTCGTCGACCCGCGTTACCGCGAGGCGGTGTACCGCACCGTGGGCCGCTGGACCAAGGGTGTGCACCCCATCTCCACCGGCCTGGTGGTCTCCGCTCTCGCCCGCCCGGAGTGGCTGTGCGAGATCGACGCGATCGCCGTGATCCCCGGGGAGGACCGGGCATGACCATGTCCCTGGTGGTACGCGACGGCGAACGCTTCGGCATCGTGGCCTGCTCGTCGTCCCCGGCGGTCGCCGCCCGCGTCACCCATCTGCGGCCGGGCGTCGGCGCGGCGACCTCGCAGAACATCACCGACCCCACGCTCGGCACGGACCTGCTGGACGGGCTGGCGGACCACGGTGACGCGCGACGCGCCCTGGCCGGCGTCACCGGCGCCGCCCGGAACGCGAAGACCATCGAGTACCGGCAGCTGACCGTGCTGGGCCGCTCGGGGCCCGGGTTCGCGCACAGCGGCGCGCGTACGCTCGGCACGTACGCCTCGGCCACCGCGGACGGCGCGGTGGCGGCCGGCAACCTGCTGTCCGGTGAGCACATCCCGGGCGTCCTCCTCGACGCCTACGCGGCGGCCGCCGGGGAGCTGGAGGAGCGCCTGCTCGCCGCCCTGAAGGCCGCCGTAGCGGCGGGCGGCGAGGAGGGGCCGGTGCACTCCGCGGGCCTCGCGGTCGTCGCGGACGTCAAGTGGCGGGTGACCGACCTGCGGGTGGACTGGGCCGAGGACCCGGTGGACCGGCTCGGCGAACTCCTCGGCGTCTGGCTGCCGCAGCGGGACGACTACGTGCGGCGCGGACTCGACCCCGCCTCCGCCCCCTCCTACGGCGTCCCGGGCGACCTGTGATGGGCGCGCGGGAAGGGCGGTCCGTGGAGGGCGCGCCGCGGGAGCGGCCCGAGAGGGGCGCTCTGAAGGAGGCGGCCCGGCGGGCGGTCGGCCGGCACGCCGAGGAGCTGATCGCGCTGTCCGAGCGGCTGCACGCCGACCCGGAGACCGCCTGGGAGGAGCACCGGGCCGCCGCCGCCGTACCGGAGCCGCTCGACCGCGCCGGGTTCGACGTCACCTCGTCCTACCTGGGTCTGGAGACGGCGTTCCTGGCCCGGTACGGCAGCGGGCCGGTGCGGATCGCGCTGTGCGCCGAGTACGACGCGCTGCCGGGCCTCGGCCACGCGTGCGGGCACAACCTCATCGCGGCGTCCGCGGTGGGAGCCGCGCTCGGCCTCGCGGCCGTGGCCGACGAGGCCGGCCTCACCGTCGAGGTCTACGGCACCCCGGCCGAGGAGGGCGGCGGCGGCAAGATCGAGATGCTGGAGCGGGGCGCCTTCGCCGGGGTGGACCTCGCGATGATGGTCCACCCGGCGCCGGTCGACGTCGCCGAGGCCCGCCCGTTCGCCGTCAGCCACTCCAGGATCGCGTACACCGGGAAGTCCGCGCACGCCGCGGCCTACCCGGAGGCGGGGGTCAACGCGGCCGACGCCTTCACCGTGGCCCAGGTCGCCATCGGCCTGCTGCGCCAGCAACTGCCGGCGTCGGCCAGGGTGCACGGGGTGGTGACCCACGCCGGAGACGCCCCGAACGCCATCCCGGAGCGGACGAGCGGCCGGTGGTACGTCCGCGCGGAGACGCTCGCCGAACTGGCCGAGCTCGAACCGCGGGTGATGCGGGCCTTCGAGGCCGGCGCCCTCGCCACCGGCTGCGAGCTGGAGATCGAGCCGGAGAGCAAGCCGTACGCCGAGTTCCGCACGGACGAGTCCGCCCTCGGGCACTACCGCGCCAACGCCCTCGCCCTCGGGCGGGAGTTCGCACCGCCCGGCCAGGCCGCCCGGATGAACCGCGCCTCCACCGACATGGGCAACGTCTCGCAGGTGGTCCCGGCCATCCACCCCTACATCGGCATCGGTTCCCTGCCCGCCACCAACCACCAGCACGAGTTCGCCGCGTACTGCGTGGGCGCCACGGCCCAGCGGGCCCTGCTCGACGGGGCGACGGCACTGGCGTGGACCGGCGTGGACCGCGGCACGGCGCACGAAGGAGCGGTGGCATGACGGGGACGGACGGGTACCGCACCGAACACGACATGCTCGGTGCCGTCGACGTGCCGGCGGACGCCTACTACGGGGCCCACACCGCCCGGGCGGTGGTCAACTTCCCCCTCACCGGGGAGACCGTGGCCGCCCGGCCGCACCTGATCGGCGCCCTGGCGGCGGTGAAGCAGGCCGCGGCCCTCGCCAACGCCGAGGTCGGCGCCCTGGACGCCACCCTCGCCTCGGCCATCGCGGACGCGTGCGCCGAACTGCGGGAGGGCGCGCTGCGGGAGGAGTTCGTGGTCGACCTCATCCAGGGCGGTGCGGGCACCTCGACCAACATGAACGCCAACGAGGTGATCGCCAACCGCGCCCTGGAACTGCTCGGACACTCCCGCGGCCGGTACGCGGTCCTGCACCCCCTCGACCACGTCAACCTCGGACAGAGCACCAACGACGTCTATCCGACCGCGGTGAAACTGGCGCTGGACGCGCACATCGCCGAACTGCTCGCCGCCCTGGCCCTCCTGCGCGAGGCGTTCGCCGCCAAGAGCGCCGAGTTCGCCGACGTGCTGAAGATGGGCCGCACCCAGTTGCAGGACGCCGTTCCGATGACGCTGGGCCAGGAGTTCGGCGCGTTCGCCGCCACTCTCGCCGAGGACGAACAGCGGCTCGCCGAGGCCAGGGTGCTGCTGCACGAGCTGAACCTCGGCGGGACGGCGATCGGGACCGGGCTCAACGCCCGCCCGGGCTACCGGGAACGCGCCCTGGAGCACCTTCGCCGGCTCACGGGGATCGGGACGCTCGTGTCCGCGCCCGACCTCATCGAGGCCACCCAGGACGTCGGTGTCTTCGTCCAGCTGTCCGGCGTGCTCAAGCGTATCGCGGTGAAACTGTCCAAGATCTGCAACGACCTTCGGCTGCTGTCCTCGGGGCCGCAGGCCGGATTCGGCGAGATCAGCCTGCCCGCGCGGCAGGCCGGTTCGTCGATCATGCCCGGCAAGGTCAACCCGGTGATCCCCGAGGCGGTCAACCAGATCGCCTTCGAGGTCATCGGCAACGACGTGACGGTCACGCTCGCCGCCGAGGGCGGACAGCTCCAGCTCAACGCCTTCGAGCCGGTCGTGTTCCGGAGTCTGAGCGCCGGCCTCGCCCACCTCACCGCCGGGATCGCCGTCCTCACCGAACACTGCGTACGCGGCATCACCGCCGACCGCGACCGGCTGGCGCGGACCGTGGCGGCCTCCGTGGGCCTGGTCACCGCGCTCAGCCCCGCCCTCGGCCACGAGACCGCCTGCGCCCTCGCGCTGGAGGCCCACCACACCGGCAGACCCGCCCTCGACCTCGTACGCGAGCGCGAGCTGCTGACCGAGGCGCAACTGCGCGAGCTGACCAGTCCCGCCTCCCTCACCGGCCTGCCCGTGCTCTGAAGGGCACGGCGTCGGCAGCACCCGCACAGCTCCGGCTTCTCCACCCATCCCCCAAGGAGGCGCGCATGCGCACCTACAACAGCGCCGGCCCGCACGACGGCGCCGGCACGGCGGCCGACGTCGAGGCGGCGACCGACGTCGTCGCACTGCGCAGGAGCGTCATCGCGGGTGCCGTCGGCGTGTTCGTGCACTGGTTCGACTGGGCGGCCTACGCCTATCTCGCCGGCACCGTCGCGACCGTGTTCTTCCCGGCCCAGGACCGTACGACCGGGCTGCTCGCGGTGTTCGGTGTGTTCGCGGTGTCGTTCGGCATCCGGCCCGTCGGTGCCCTGGTGTTCGGGCCGCTGGGCGACCGCATCGGCCGCAAACGCACCCTGTCGCTGGTCATCTTCATGATGTCCGGCGCGACCCTGACGATCGGCCTGCTGCCCGGCTACGCGTCGATCGGCATCGCCGCGCCGGTGCTCATGCTGGTGCTGCGCCTGGTCCAGGGGTTCGCGGCGGGCGGGGAGTTCGGCAGCGCGGCGAGCTTCCTCGCCGAGAGCGCGCCCCGGCGCCGCCGCGGCTTCGGGGTGAGCTGGCTGGAGGCCGGCTCCCTGCTGGGCTTCCTCGCCGGCTCGTTCGTGTTCCTGCTGCTGTCGGCCGGGCTCGACGAGAACCAGCTGACGTCCTGGGGCTGGCGCATCCCCTTCCTCGTCTCCGCGCCGCTGGGCGTCATCGGCTTCGTCATCCGCAGCAGGATCGAGGACACCCCGCAGTTCCGGATGCTGGAGGCCGGTGGCTCCGTCCCGCGCAGCCCGGTGCGGGAGCTGCTGCGCTCGCACCGGCAGCAGCTCCTCCAGGCGGCGGGCCTGATGGCGGCCATGCACGTGCCCTTCTACGCCGTGCTGACCTACCTCGTCACCTACGAGACGGACCACCTGGGCCACTCGGCCGACAGCGCCGCCCTGCTGTCCACGGTGATCTCGCTGCTGGGGCTGGCGCTCGTGCCGCTGTTCGGCATGCTGTCCGACCGGGTGGGACGCAAGCCGGTGTTCGTCGGGGCGACGGCGGCCCTGCTGGTCGTCTCCACCCCGGCGTTCCTCCTGATGCGGACCGGACTCGCCGGGACGTGGGCCGCAGGTCTGCTGCTCGGCGTGATCCTGGCGGCGATCCTCGGCACGTACGCGGTGTGGTCGGCGGAGGCCTTCCCGACCCGGACCCGGCAGAGCGGCCTGTCCATCTCCTACAACATCACCGCCGCCCTGTTCGCCGGCACCGTGCCGTACCTGATGACCGTGCTCATCTCCGCGACCGGCAGCACCCTGGTGCCCGGCCCGTACCTGATGGTGTTCGCGCTCGCCGGCCTGGTCGCCGCCCTGACCCTGCGGGAGACCGCCGGGTGCGCGCTGCTGCACCCCGAGGACGTGGCCGAGGGGCCTGCCCGCGAGACCCCGGTGGACAGTGCCGCATAGGGTCGGCACCGACACCGGTCACCAGGCGCGAGGGTCACGTATGACGGCACCAGTGGGTTTCACGCTCGTTCAGCTCCGCTACTTCCTCGTGGCGGCCGAACGCGGTTCGATGACGGAGGCGTCGGCACAGCTGCACATCGCGCAGTCCGCCGTCTCCACGGCCGTCTACAACCTGGAGCGGGACCTGCAGGTGCAGCTGTTCATCCGCCGGCGGGGGCGGGGCCTGACCCTCACGCCCGCCGGGGAGCGGCTGCGGCAGCAGGCACGGGATCTGCTGGCCCGCGCCCGCGAGATCGAGCGGGAGGCCCGGGGAGACGGCGAGACCCTCTCCGGGCCGGTCGCCGTCGGCTGTTTCGTGACCCTGGCCCCCTCCTACCTGCCGCCCCTGTTCAGCGAGTGCACCCGGCGCCATCCCGGCATCGAGATCGACGTGGTCGAGGCGGAGACCGACCAGCTCGTCCAGGCCCTGGCGTCCGGGCGCATCGACTTCGCCCTCACCTACGGCCTCGGTCTGTCCGCCGATCCGGAGCTGCACAGCGAGACGATCGCCCGCGCCCCGGCCTACGTCATCGTCGCCGCCGGCCACCCGCTGGCCGGCCGGGACAGTGTGGAGCTGGCCGAACTGTCGGCGGAACCCCTCGTCCTCCTCGACCTGCCCCACAGCCGCGACTACTTCCGCTCGCTGGTCGCCGCCACCGGCACCGCCCCCGACGTCCGCTACCGCACCCAGAGCTACGAGACCGTGCGCTCCCTGGTGGCCCGCGGGCTCGGCTACTCGGTGCTCAACCAGCGGCCCGCGACCAGCCAGACCTACGGCGGCGGCGAGGTCGCGGAACTCCGGCTCCGGGACGGCGGCCCCGCCCTCGAAGTCAAGATCGCCACCCTCGGGGGCGTGAACCAGACCGCCCGCGCCCGGGCGGTGATGGACCTGCTGCGGGAGATCGCCGCCCTGGGCGGCGGGGCCTGAGCCGCCGGCCGCTCGCCGGACCCGCGGGGCCTACAGCCCTGCGCAGCCCGTCACCGCCCTCGCGTGGGCCAGGATCAGCTCCTGGGCCCGCTCGGGACGCAGCGCCGCATTGCGGCTGACGACGTGCAGGCCGTACCCGTCCTCCAGGGCCACCAGCCCGTGCGCCAGGTCGTGCGCGGACGCGGCGAGGGAGAACGCGCCGGTCGCTGCGCCGACCTCCAGGGCGGTCGTGTAGAGCGCCACCTCCCGGGCGAACAGGGAGGTCATCAGCTCGGCGTGGCCCGGGCTGCGGCCGGCGCGCCGGTGCAGTTCGTACAGCAGTCCGTGGACGGGATCGTCCGTCATGGCCGGCAGGCCGCTGTACAGCAGGGCCCGCAGCCGCGCCGCGGGCCCTGCCGCGGGTTCCTGGTCGTACGCCCGCTGCCGCGACTCCAGGTAGCTCTCGACCGCGCCCCGGTGCACCTCCAGGACGAGGTCGTCCAGCTCCGGGTAGTAGTACAGGACCGAGCCCTGCGAGACGCCCGCCGCGTCCGCTATGTCCTTGATACGCAGTCCTTCCAGCCCGCGCTCCGCGATGGCCCGTCCCGCCGCGGAGACGAGGGCCTGCCTGCGTGCCGTCTGGTTGCGTGGTCTGCCCGCTTTCCCCATGACGGCCGATTCTCTGTCACCTGAGTCAGCTTTCGCAAGAAGTTCGTGCCAGAGGCATTGACGGTGGGTTCACCTATTGTTTGAATCTCGGCTCAAAGAAACCGAGCAAGCCGAAGAAGAGCCGGGACGGACCCGCTCCGCCGGGCCCTGCCCCGCTCGCACGCCTCCGCCACCTCCGGGCGGCGCCCCCGGGACGGCCCGGCCGGCGCCGGTCCACCCGCACCGGTTCGCGAGGACCCGGCGTCCACGAAGCGATCGAAGGCCACAGCATGCAGACGTACGCCCACTGGCGGCAGCGCGCCGCCGACCTCACGCCCCGCACCCGTCTGTTCATCGACGGCGCGTGGGCCGACCCCGACGGCGACCAGTGGTTCCCCACCGTGAACCCCGCGACCGGCAAGACCACCGCCCGGGTGGCGGCCGGCTCGGCGGCCGACGTCGACCGGGCCGTGACCGCGGCCCGCGCCTCCTTCGAGGACGGCCGCTGGTCGCGCACCGCACCGGCGGAGCGCAAGCGGGTCCTGCTCGCCCTCGCCCGCCTCATCGAGGACAACGGCGAGGAACTCGCCCTGTGCGACACCCTCGACATGGGCAAGCCCGTCGCGGAGTCGTACGGCACCGACGTGCCCGGCGCGGCCGGCGTCTTCACCTGGTACGCGGAGGCCGTCGACAAGCTCTACGACGAGGTCGCCCCGGCCCCGCCCGGCAACCTCGCCCTGGTGCGCCGCGCCCCGCTGGGTGTCGTCGGTGCGGTGGTTCCGTGGAACTTCCCGCTGGACATCGCCAGTTGGAAACTGGCGCCGGCCCTGGCCGCGGGCAACAGCGTCGTGCTGAAGCCGGCCGAGCAGTCCCCGCTGTCGGCACTGCTGCTGGCCGAACTCGCCTCGGCGGCCGGCCTTCCCGACGGCGTGCTGAACGTCGTACCGGGCCCGGGAGAGACCACCGGGCGGGCCCTCGGCCTCCACCCGGACGTGGACTCCCTGGTCTTCACCGGCTCCACGGCCGTGGCCAAGCGGTTCCTGGGTTACGCGGCCGAGTCGAACATGAAGCAGGTGTGGCCGGAGGCCGGCGGCAAGAGCCCGTGCGTGGTCTTCGCCGACGCGGACCTGGAGGCGGCCGCCGAGCGCGCCGCCTGGGGCTTCGTCTACAACGCCGGGCAGGTGTGCTCGGCCACCACGCGCCTGCTGGTCGAGGCGTCCGTCGCCGGGGATTTCACGGCGAGGGTCGCCGAGCACGCCCGCACCTGGCTGCCGGGCGACCCGCTGGACCCGGCCACCCGCCTCGGACCGCTCGTCGACGAGGCCCAGGCGGACCGCGTCCTGCGGGCCGTGCACTCATCGGGCGGCACCGTGGTGTGCGGCGGCACCCGTCCCGGCCGCGACGGCGCCTACCTCGACCCCACCGTCGTCACCGGCCTCGCACCCGGTGCCCCGCTCGTCCGGGAGGAACTGTTCGGCCCCGTGCTGACCGTGCTGCCCTTCCACGACGAGGCCGAGGCGGTCCGCCTCGCCGACGACTCCGTCTACGGGCTCGCCGCCTCCGTGTGGACCCGGGACCTGGGCCGGGCGCACCGCGTCGCCGACGCCCTGCGGGCGGGCACCGTCTCCGTCAACACCGTCGACGCGCTCAGCCCGTTCACCCCGTTCGGCGGCTTCAAGCAGTCCGGCCACGGCCGCGACCTCTCCCTGCACTCCTTCGACAAGTACACCGGCCTGAAGACGACCTGGATCACCCACTCCTGACCGCACCGGCCACACCGCCCGCCCACCGCCACGGACAAAGGACACAGCACTCATGACCCTCGGCACCGCAGATCTCACCCGCCTCGACCGGGCGCACATCATCCACCCCTACCTGCCGGGCAGCGCCACCGAGCGCGTCGTCATGACCGCCGGCTCCGGCTGCCGGCTCACCGACACCGAGGGCCGCAGCTACCTCGACGCCACCGGCGGCCTGTGGCTCGCCCAGGTCGGCCACGGCCGCACCGAACTCGCCGACGTCGCCCACGAGCAGATGAAGAAGCTGGAGTACTTCACCAGCTTCTGGGAGTTCTCCAACGAGCGCGCCATCGAACTCGCCGCGCGCCTGGCCTCCCTCGCCCCCGAGGGCATGAACCACGTCTACTTCACCTCGGGCGGCTCCGAGGGCAACGAGGCCGCCATCAAGATGGCCCGCTACCACCACCACCGGCGCGGGGAGGGCAGCCGCACCTGGATCCTGGCGCGCAGCAAGGCGTACCACGGCATCGGCTACGGCGGCGGCTCGGCCACCGGCTTCCCGGTCTACCACGAGGGCTTCGCCCCGATGATGCCGCACGTCTCCCACCTCACCCCGCCGTGGCCGTACCGCAGCGAGCTGTACGGCGACCAGCCGCTGAGCCCCGCGCAGGTCACCGACTTCCTGGTCCGCGAGCTGGAGGAGCGGATCGCCGAGATCGGCCCGCGGAACATCGCCGCGATGATCGGCGAGCCCATCATGGGCGTCGGCGGCATGCTCGTCCCGCCCGCCGACTACTGGCCCCGGGTGCGCGAGGTCCTGGACCGGCACGGCATCCTGCTGATCTTCGACGAGGTCGTCACCGCCTACGGCCGCGTCGGTGAGTGGTTCGCCGCGCAGTACTTCGGCGTCACCCCGGACATCATCGTCACCGCCAAGGGCATCACCTCCGGATACGTCCCGCTCGGCGCGCTCCTGGTCGGCGACCACGTCGCCGAGGTGCTGCTGCGCGACCACGGCTTCCCGATGGGATACACCTACAACGGGCACCCCGTCGCCACCGCGGTGGCCACCGCCAACCTGGACATCATCGAGAAGGAGGGGCTGCTCGCCCGCGCGACGGGCCTTGGCGCCTTCCTCCACGGCGAACTCCAGGCGCAGCTCGGCGAGTTGCCCGTCGTCGGGGAGATCCGCTCGGTCGGCATGATGCTCGCCGTGGAACTCGTCCAGGACCGCGCCACCCGCGCACCCCTGCCGCTGCACCCCGACCGGATGCCGCACGACGTCATCCGCCGTGAGACCGGCGTGATCGTACGCGACTCCGCGCACAGCCTCGTGCTGTCCCCGCCGCTCGTGATGACCGAGGCCGAGGCCGGGGAAGTGGCCCGCGCGCTGCGCGGTGTGCTGGAGCGCACCGGGCCCACGGGCGAGATCCGCGCCGCCTGACGCCTCCGGCGCGTCCGGCGCCTTCGGGGGCGGTCCGGCCCGTGACGACCGGGCCTCCCCCGCCGGTGTCCCGCCCCGCACCACCCGACACGGACCCCACACCGTAGCGGCGCTCTTCCGTGCGCCTCCTCGCAGTCATTCCTCTCCCCTCCTAGGAACTGCCCGTGTCCTCCAACCTCTCGACGACCGAACCCCGAGCGTCGCGGCCCGAGCCCGGCGGCGCCCTGCAGCGCAGCCTCAAGCGCTTCGACATCACCGCCATGGCCATCGCCGCGGTGATCTCCTTCGACACCGTCGGGCAGATCGCCACCGGCGGCGGCGAGGCCGCCACCTGGACGGCGGTCATCGCCCTGCTGTTCCTCGTCCCCTACGCGCTGCTGTTCGCCGAGACCGGCGCCGCGTTCCCCCAGGAGGGCGGCCCGTACGTGTGGGTCAAGCTCGCCCTCGGCCGGCCGGCCGCCGCGCTGACGACCCTCATGTACTGGGTCACCAACCCCATCTGGCTGGGCGGTTCGCTGGTCTTCCTCGCCGCGCAGACCTGGGACGGCTTCGTCTTCCACCTGGGGTCGGGCACGGTGGCCGACTACGTCTTCAAGCTCCTCTTCGTCTGGGTCGCCATCCTCACGGCCGTGGTCTCCCTGCGGCGCGGCAAGTGGATCACCACGGCGGGCGCGGCGATGAAGGTCCTCGCCCTCGCCCTGTTCACCCTCACCGCGGTGCTCTACGGCGTGCGGCACGGCTTCCACGGCCTGACCGGCACCAGTTTCACCCCGACGACCGCCGGTTTCCTCGCCCTGGTGCCGATCCTGCTGTTCGCCTACGTCGGTTTCGAGGCGCCCAACGCCGCCGGTGAGGAGATGCACGACCCGCAGGCCGACGTGCCGGCCGCACTCGGCCGCTCGGCGACCGTCGCGGCCTGCTGTTACCTGCTGCCGGTCCTCGCCCTGCTGGCCGTCGTCCCCGCCCGCCAGGTCACCGGCATCGGGGGCTTCATGGAAGGCGCCCGCCTCGTCTTCGGCGTCTACGGCGCCGCCGCCGGCCCCCTGCTGAAGATCACCGCCGTCATGTTCGTCCTCGCCCTGCTCACCCAGGGCAGCGCCTGGATGATCGTCAGCGACCGCATGCAGGCCATGGCCGCCGCCGACGGCGGCTTCTTCACCCGCGCCCTCGGCGCCTTCCATCCGCGGCTCGGCACCCCGGTGCGCACCAATCTGCTCTCCGGTGTCGTCGCCACGGTGTTCATGCTCGCCGCCATGCGGCTCGCGGACGGCGACGCGGCCGATGTCTTCGCCGTGGTGCTCACCGTCGCGGTGACCACCCTGCTGCTGTCCTACCTGGTGGTCGTGCCCGCCCTGGTCCTGCTGCGGCTGCGCCGTCCGGACGTCCTGCGGCCCTACCGGGTCCCCTTCGGCACCCGCGGCTTCCTGCTGTGCGCGGCGCTCGTGTACGCCTGGATCGTGATCGGGTCCTGGTCGGCGCTCTTCCCCGGGGTGCTGGAGCACCTCTTCGGCATCGGCTACGCCTTCCACGACGTCTGGGGCGTCTCCCGCGCCTCGTTCGAGACCTTCACCCTGGGCACCGTCGCCGCCCTGCTGGTCGTGGGTGCCGTCGGGGTGGCGGTGGCCCGCCGGGAGGACGCCGCGGAAGGACGATAGACGCGGGGTCACGTGACCGTGCCCGCCCGGGCGCCTGCCGCACCGTCCGGGCGTGGACGGTGCGGTGGCGGCCGGCGGGCATCTCGCCGCCGCGCCACCGGGCCCGTCGGCGCCGGGCCCGGTGGCGCCTACGGAGAGGGAGCCTCGGCCGGGCGGTTCTGTGCGGGTGGCGGGGCCGCCGCCGGGCCCGCGGGCGTCGCCGTGCCGCGTCGTCCGGCGTTCGCGACGAGGGCGGTGAGAGCGCCGGCGAGCAGTCCCCAGAAGGCGGAGCCGATGCCCAGGAGGGTGACGCCGGAGGCGGTGGCGAGGAACGTGACGACGGCGGCCTCCCGCGCGTTCTTGTCGGACAGGGCCGTGGTCAGGGAGCTTTCGATGGTGGCCAGCAGACCGACACCCGCCGTCGCGAGCACCAGGGCGTGCGGCATGGCGGTGAGCAGGGAGGCGACGGTGGCGCCGAACACGCCGACGCAGAGGTAGAAGACCCCGGCCCACACGGCGGCGGTGTACCGCTTGGTCCGGTCCGGGTGCGCTTCCTCACCGGTGCAGATGGCGGCGGTGATGGCGGCGAGGTTCAGCCCGAACGCACCGAACGGGGCGAGCAGGACGTTGACCGCTCCGGTCCACGTCATCAGCGGGGACACGGGGACGCTGTAGCCCGAGGCGCGGAGCACGGCGACTCCCGGCAGGTTCTGCGAGGCCATCGTGACCACGAACAGCGGCACGCCGACGCTGATCAGGACCTTCCAGTCGAAGTCCGGGGCGACGAGGACCGGTGCGGCGAGCGAGACCCGCAGCGTGTCCAGGCGCCATCCACCGGTGAGGACCGAGGCGAGGACGCCGCCGGCGAGGGCGAGCAGCACCGCGTACCGAGGAGCGATGCGGCGTGCCAGCACGTAGAGCACGAAGACGGGGAAGGCGACCGTGAAACTGCCGTGCATCGTGCTGAACAGGCCCGTGCCGAACCGCAGCAGCACTCCGGCGAGCAGGGCCGAGGCGAGCGGTACGGGGATGCGGTCCATGGCGCGGGCGAACCACCCGGTCAGGCCGGTGAGGAGGACGAGCAGGGCCGAGAGGACGAACGCGCCGACGGCCCGCGCCATCGACACCCCGGTGAGGCTGGTGGCGAGGAGGGCCGCGCCGGGTGTGGACCAGGCGGTGACGACGGGTGCGCGATAGCGCAGCGAGAGGCCGACACAGGTGAGGGCGAGTCCGACGCCGAGCGCGAGCATCCAGGAGCCGATCTCCCGGGGGCCGGCGCCGGCCGCCTTCGCCGCGGTGAACACGAGCGCGGCCGAGCTGGTGACGCCGACGGTGACGGCGATCAGGCCGGCCGCCACGGCCGAGGGCGGGGCGGCCGCGCGTACGCGGTCGGTGAAGGAGGGCATACGGGGCAACTTCCGGGGCGGGCGGGACGGCGGCTTGCGGTGGGCGCCCGGCAGGGGCGCCCACGAGCGTTCCGTAAACAGAACGTTCTGTTTGTGGAACACTAGGCAGGAGGGCCGAGACCCGTCAACACGGCGACGAGAGCGGGAGCGCGATCCGGCGATGGGGCTGAACGACGAAGTGGGGCGCAGGCTCCGCACGCTGCGCACCGCCCGGGGCCTGACGCTCTCGGAGCTGGCGCGGCGCTCAGGAGTGGGCAAGGGCACCCTCTCCGAATTGGAGAGCGGCACGCGCAACCCGACGCTCGAAACCCTCTACGCGCTGACGACCGCGCTCAACCGGCCGCTCAGCGCGGTACTCAGCGACGACCTGCCCTCCGGCGCCGCACAGCACGAGGCCGCCGTCTCCGGCAGTGCGGTCACGGCGGTCCTGATCGAACGGCACGAGACCCCCGAGACGGTCACCGACGTCTTCCGGATCACCGTCGCCGCCGGTGCCACCCAGGAGTCCGCCGCGCACGTCGCGGGGACGACGGAGAGCCTGATGATCCTCAGCGGCACGGCCGTCGTGGGAGACCCGGCCGCGCCCAGCAGCGTCGGTCCGGGCGGGTCGGTGTGCTGGCCCGCCGACACCGTGCACCTCTACAGCGCCCCGCACGGCGACGTGCACGGCATCCTCTTCGTGCGCTACCCGGCGACCGCACTGTGACCCCGGGGGCCGGCCGACGGCACGGCACGGTGCCGTGCCCGACCGGACACCGCCGCGCCCTTCGGGCCGGACTCAGTGCTCCGTGCCGTTCCCGGCCCAGACCGTGGGGGTCCGGCCCGACCACGGACTCGCCTGCTCGAGCTGGCCGGCGAGGCGGAAGAGGAGACTCTCGAGACCGTATCCGGCGGCGAACTGCATGCCGACCGGAAGCCCCGTCCCGGTGTCGGCCGTGACCGGCACGGACATGGCGGGCGTGCCCGCCATGTTGAACGGCAGGGTGAACGGCGAGCGGTCGGCGACGCGGTCGATCCAGCCGAGGCCGTCGAGCGCCCCGGCGCCCTCGGTGAGGCTGCCCAAGGGCGCGGGAAGCTCCGGCAGGGTCGGGGTGAGCAGCAGGTCGTGGGTGGCGAAGTACCGCGCCAGGCTGCGGGCGACCTGGTTCCGCATGGCGAGAGCGGAGACGAACTGGGCGCCGCTGACCCGCTGCCCGTAGTGGTACCCGGCGAGGGTCACCGGTTCGAGGGTCGAGGAGTCGACGGGCCGGCCGAAGGCGGCGGCCAGTTCGTCGACCGAGGCGGCGAGGTTGACCGTGAACACACGCGCGACGGCCAGTACGAACTCCTCCCAGGCGGCGCCGAGGCCGACCGTGACCTCCTCCACCCGATGGCCGAGGGATTCGAGCAGACGCACGGTGCGCGACAGGGCGTCAGCCACCGGTGCGGTGGTGCGGCGTCCGCCCCATGCCTGAGTGAGGACACCGATGCGCAGGGAGCCCGGAGGGAGGGTGGCCTCCTCCGCGTAGGGCCGGGTCGGCTGCTGGGCGAAGTAGGGGTCGCCCGGTTCCGGTCCGCCGATCCGGTCGAGCAGTGCCGCGCTGTCGCGTACGGTGCGGCTGACGCTGCCGTGGACGGCCAGGCCGCTGAAGGTCTCGTCGGCGTAGGGCCCCATGGAGACGCGGCCACGAGTGGGTTTCAGCCCGAACAGACCGGTGGCGGCGGCGGGGATGCGGAGGGAGCCGGCGGCATCGGTGGCGTGCGCGATCGGGACCACCCCGGCCGCGACAGCCGCGGCCGAGCCCCCGCTGGATCCGCCCGCGCTCCGCTCGGGGTCCCACGGATTGCGGGTGACGCCGTGCAGCACGGACTCCGTGGTGATGCTGTAGGCCAGCTCCGGTGTGGCGGTACGGCCGAAGGTCACGAGGCCGGCGCCGCGGAAGCGCCGCATCAGGGAGGAGTCGGCCCCGGCGACGTGCCCGGCCGCCAGACGGCTTCCGAGTTCCATCCGCCTGCCGGCCATGGGGACTCCGATGTCCTTGATCAGGAAGGGGACCCCGGCGAGCGGCCCGCTGCCGGAGCCCGGTTCGCCGTCGGCCGGCCACGTCTCCACGATGGCGTTGATCCGCGGATCGACCGCCTCCGCGGCCCGGCGTGCGGCTGCTTCCAGTTCGGCCTGGGTCACCTCGCCCGCGGCCACCAGCTCCGCGAGCCCGACCGCGTCGAAATTCACGTACTCGGCTGTTTCCACTGCCACTCCTCACCGGACAGGACGAAGACGATACCGTCGAGTCCCAGACGATACCAGTCGGTATCACTCGGCCCGCGGTGGTATCGTCGCGGAGGAGTCGGAGAGTGGTACCGACCAACGACCGGAGTCCCGGAGTAGCCATGGCATCGACCGCCGGCAGGCCGACCCGGGTGGCGAAACTGCCGCCTCGTGAGCGCATCCTCGACGCCGCGGAGGAGCTCTTCCGCAGGGAGGGCGTCCGAGGGGTGGGCATGCAGGCGATCGCCGAGAAGGCCGAGACCACCAAAATGGCGATCTACCGGCACTTCGAGACCAAGGACGCACTGGTCGCGGAGTGGATGCGGATCGTCGCCGCCGAGTACCAGGCGGCCTTCGACCGGGTCGAGGCCGAGTACCCCGGCCGGCCCAGGGACCAGATCCTGGGTCTGGCCTCCTTCATCGCCGAGGGGCTGCCGGCGATCTCGCACCGGGGCTGCCCGTTCGTCAACACCATCGCCGAACTGCCCGACCGTGCCCATCCGGCACGGCAGGTGATCGAGAAGCACAAGGCCGACCAGACGCGCCGGCTGGTCGGCATGTGCGCCGGGGCCGGGCTGCCCGACCCCGAGCAGGCCGCCGCCGAGATCACCTTCGTACTCGAAGGCGCGCAGGTCAGCACGCAGAACGGCAGCATCGACCGGACCGCGGACCGGCTGATGCGGATCGTCGAGGCAATCCTGGACCGGCACCGCACGGGACGCGACGCACCACCGCCGGGCGCCGGGTGACCAGCTCTGCACCACGCCCCTCACCCGGGCCCCGGCCCTGATGCCTTCACGCCTCCTCCACCCCGGCAGGTCAGGTCAGGTCACCCGGGGGTCCAGGGACGTGGACTGGGCAGCAGGTCCGGCTGCCAGATGACCCGGTCCGAACGGACGTGCGCCGTGGGGGACAGCTCGTAGGAACCGGCCGCGGAGCCCGCGGGAACCACCCAGCCCACCCCTTGATAGGCGATGTACACCGTCCGCCGGGGAACGGAACACCTCGCAGGGTCCGTGATGAACGTCCCGCCGGCCGGCACGGTGACGGCATAGGCGCCCGATGCCCGCGGGCACGCGTGGAACTCACGGTGGTGGGCGTACTGCACACGGACCGTGGCGCCGACCGGGCGCGGTCCCGGATTGGTGATCTTGACGGCGAACGCGACGCGGTCGTCGGTGACTCGGGCGCACACCCGCCAGACGGTCGGCTCTGGCCCCGCGAACGGGACGCTGCACCGGCTGTCGCTCCCCAGCGACCCTTTCTCCAGCGTCCCCGACGGAGCGGGTGCGGGCTGCGCAGGAGCCGCCGAGACGGCCCGGGACGGCACGGTGTGCTCCGCGACCGGCCGTTCGCCGTTCCAGATCGCGGCGCCGACGACGCCCAACGCGACACCCGCCCCGAGGGCCGCCGTCCGTGCTCGCGGCGACGGCCGGCGACGGCCGTCCTGACGCGGCGACGAGCCGGACTCCGCCCTGGCAGCGGCCGTAGCGGGGGCAGAAGCAGTGGCCTCGCTCTGCCCGGTCCGCGGAGCGGGCCGTGGCTCCGCGGGGTCCTCGCAAGGAGAGGCGGCCGGCCGGTCAGGGGCCGTCCGCTGGTACCGGCTGCGCCTTCGCGCACAGTGTGCCTGCTCGCGCAGCTCCTGCCACCGGGCGCTCTCCTCGGCACCGACCTCGAACACGTCGGCCAGCGCACTCAGCACCGCTGCTGCGGGAAGCGCCGTCTCCGTCGGTTTCAGATAGCGGCTCAGGGCCGTGTCGCTGATCCCCCGCACCTTCTGCCCGCGCAGCAGGACCCGCAGCCGGTGCTCGACGCTCTGTTGCTTCAGACCTGACCGCGCCCACGCCGCGCGCAGGCCCTCGACGAGCTGCCCCCGCGGGTCGCCGTCCGCCGCGTCGGACCCGTCGACCGGTGCGGACCGCCCGTCCGAGTTCCCCGTCACTGTCCCTCCGTCATCCCGAACACGACGTTTCCCGCAGGTAGAAGCCTTGTCACGAGATCGGGAGCGGAGCGGGACAGGAACGGGGCGAGGTGCGACCGCCACCCTCTGGTGCTCGCCCCCGCCGCCCCCGACCCTGGTGCCGTGGCGCTCGCACGGCCCGGACCGATGCCACGACCTGACTCGATCCCACGCGTACCGGCATCCGCCGCGCGTACCGAGGACGACCGGACGGGCCTCATCACACACCTCCCCGGAAGGGTTCACCATGAGTGCTGTCATCACACGAACGGCGCGGTCCGCGACCGCTTCCCTCGTGCTGACGTCCGCTGCCCTGCTCACCGGCCTGACACCCGCGGCACAGGCCCAGGTACCGGCTTCCCCCGCTGTGGCCGGCGCTGACGCGACCGGCGCCGTCTCCTTGAAGTTCGACAAGAACAGCAAGCATCCGGCCTACTCCCGGCTGTCCGTCATCAAGGGGAGCAAGGTCTGGGCCGACTTTCGCGCGGGCTCGGGAATCACCCGGAACGAGTGCGCCTCCGGCCGCGGTTGGCTGCCCGACGGCACCTACTCGGTCGGCTCGCACACCCGGACGTACAACGGCCGGCAGATCAAGGGCTATGCCATCCGCCTGGCCGACAAGCGCTGCCACAACGGCACCGGTCGGCTGCGCACGGAACTGTTCATCCACAGTGAGATGAACCGGGACGGCTCCCAGGGCAGCAGCGAGCCCCGCAAGTGGACCGACGACAACCCGAACGACTACCTCTCCAACGGCTGCATCAAGATGCGTCCCGAAGAGATCAAGAAACTGTTCCGGCTGCTGGACCGGATCGGGTGGCCCAAGAGCCTCAAGGTCGTCGGCTGACCGCCCACATCGGGTTCGGCCGCTGAATCCGGCGGCGGACGGACCGCCCCCTTCCCGCCGCGGCAGCGGCGCCCGGCCGGTGGACCGGGCGCCGCCTGCCCCGTCACCGGCCTGCGCCGAACTCGTCCTCGCCGTGCCGCCACGCCAGTCGGCCGATCGGGCCCCCGTCCTCATGGCCACCCGTGCGCGGGCCGTCTGCTGCGCGAACTGCCGCCCCGTCAGGGGGACCATGGTCCGGAACGGTCTCAGGCGCAGGTGTTGCCGTCCGTCCAGGTCTTCGTCGTTCCTCCACCGAGGTCCTGGAAGTGGATGACCGTGCACTGGAAGTTCTGGCGGATCTCGTTGCCCACCGTGTACTCGTAGCCGGTGGGGTAGCCCGTCCATCCCGCCTCGCACCCCTGGCCGCACCAGTAGTCGCCGATCGCTCCCCACACCGGCCAGGCACCACTGCGCGCGGACCAGTAGACGGTTCCGTGCTCGAACTGCGATCGCCGGCCGAAGCCGTCGGGGTTGACCAGTTCGTCCGTGAGGGGGCATCCGAGCGCCCCTCCGGGGCCGCCCATCCGGAGGTATCTCTGCTCGATGTCGCCCACGACCTGGTGCGTTCCGCAGTAGGCCGTGGCCTGTGCGGGCGCCGCGGTCGACACGAGGAGCACGTTCGCCAGCAGGGCCAGCGCACCCGCCACCGCGGCGATCCGGCCCCGAAGCCCCGGCAGGACAACCGCATCCGGACCCAGACCCATCACACGTCCACCTTCCTCAGCTCAGCAGCCATTCCCCGGGTGCAACGAAGCACGGGCGGGCCGGTCACGAGGTCGCGCCCCGGCCCCGGTCCCGGGCGGCGGCTTTCGGACACGCGCCGAGTTCCAGGGCACCGCCGCGCGCCCTGGCACCGGCGCAGAACGGCTGGAAGTGATTCCCCCGCCCGCCCGCGCCCCACACCGGCGGGTTCGCGGGGCGTTCGACGGTCTCCGGGGACGGGGGCGGTACCCCGGGAGCGGACCCGGTCCGCGGGTGGTGGGTCGGGGCGGCCGGGTTCCGGGTCTCTACTGTGCGCGGGGCCGCTGGGTGCGTTCGACCAGGTCCGGGCTGAGCAGGGAGGTGACGGGTGCCATCATGTTGGCCACCCGGAGGAACGCCGTGCCCAGGACCGGGTCGATAGCGGCGGAAGCGCGGAACCGGTCGAGGTATCCGTTGATCTCGTCGTCCTGCGGGCCGCGTTCGCCCTCGACCTCGGGGAAACGCAGGTCACCGCCGGTGGCGAGGGCCCACGGATCGGCGAGCAGCGTGGCCGCCGCCTTGAAGAAGCGCGGCGCCAGGTCCTGCCGGTCGCCCTCCTGGAGCAGGGACTCCAGCAGTTCTGCCTCCATGACCGCCACCGTCATGCCCTGGCCGTAGATCGGGTTGAAGCTGCACAGCGCGTCGCCGACGACGAGGAATCCGCCGAGGTGATGGTCCAGTTCGTCGAAATGGTGGAGGGTGCTCTCCGGGTAGCGCATCTTGACGGCTTCGTCCACGGGTGTGGCGGAACGGAGCACGTCGGCGGCGTCCTGCCCCGCCAGGGTCGAGGCGAACTCGATCATCCCGGCGTCGTCCGTGGGAAGTTCCTCGCCGAGCAGCCCGGCCAGCAGCACCGCGACGCGGCCGGCTTCCTGCCGTATCACCACTCCGGCACGGGGCTGACCGGGAAAGGGCACGACCGTCGTCCCGAGCCTTCCGTCCAGCAGGCCGGGCTCCTGCTCGTAGTGCCGCGTCACATAGACGACGTCCGTCCTGACGGCCGTCCGCCGCGGGACCGGGTAGCCGGACTCCCGGAGCCAGGACAGGGCGCGGGAACCGCGTCCGGCCGCGTCCACCACGAGTTCGGCCGGAACGGTCTCCTCGGCGCCCGTGTGCCGCCGTATCCGTACCCCGGCCACCCGGCCGTCGTCGACGAGGAGTCCGTCGACCTGGGTGTCGTCGACGAGGGAGACGTTCGGCAGGGCCCGGACGCGGTCCCGGATCATCCGCTCCGCCTGCGGCCTGCTCACACCGAAGCCGCGCAGCCCGGACACCGCTCGGGCCATCCTGTGGCCGTCGAGGAACCAGGAGAAGTCCGCCTGCCCGTCACCGCTGGGGACACCGGCCGCGGTCATGGCGTCGATGAAGCCGGGGAAGAGGCCGTCCAGTCCGACCGCACCGCGGGTGAGCAGCGCGTGCACCTGGCGGCCCTGCGGTACGCCGCGGCGGGAGACGGTCCGTGCGGGGAACGTGTCCCGTTCGAAGACGGTCACGTGCGTGAACGACGAACTCAGTGCGCGGGCGGCCAGGAGACCGGCGACGCTGCCGCCGATGACGACCGCGTGACCGGCGGCAGTGTGCGATTTCGTTTCCATGTCGAGGGGACGGGGAGGAAGTCGATCTTTGCTCACCGCTCACCAGTGGCGTCTCTCACGTCCCGCTCGGAGAGCTGACGGGCCGCCAGGAGCCTGCCGGGCCGTCAGCCTCCGATGAGCCGTCAGGAGTCGGTGATCGGGCCGGTGCCCAGGCGGACGTTGTCGATGGCCCAGAACCAGTTGTTGCCCGCGTTGAACATCCGGAACCTGACCTTCGCGGAGGTGGCGCCGGACGGCACGGGGCAGGAGAGGCGCACCAGCCGGTTCTGCTGGTCCTGCCCCTGGTTGGCGCTGTCCGCGGAGGCGCCGCTGTAGTGGAGCAGCCGTGCCGTCGCGCCGGAGTCGAACTCGACCACCACCTCTGCCTCCTGGGGGCTTTCCTGCCGGTAGTGGGAGTCGAAGCCCAGGTGCAGGGTGGAGGTGCCGGAGGGGATCGGCACCGGCGGACTGGTCAGGGTCGAGTCGAAGCGGCCGCGGGCGGACGGGCTGCCGGTGTCGTCCCAGTCGTCGGGGTCGGCGACGGCGACGACGCCGAGGGAGCGGGTGAAGCCCGAGCGGTCCTGTCCGGCGGGGAACCAGAACTGCTTGGACAGGAAGGTCCAGCCCTGCAGTTCCCTGGTGCCCTGCGGCATGGCCGTCGCATTGGTGACGGTCCAGCCCTCGGGCGGGGTCCGGGTCCAGCCGAGCAGGCCGGGCCGGCTGAGATCGGCCGCCGGGGCGAGGGCGCCCGCGACGGACTCGAAGTCCTCCGCGAGCAGGTATCCGGTCATCAGGGGGCCGGTCCTGGCGGGCAGGGACGCCGACGCCTCCACGGGCCGGCCCTTCAGCTTCGCCGTGACGTCGGCTCTGAGGTGACCCGTGGTGCGGGCCGCCGAGGCGGGTGCGATGACGTCCCATGCCAGGGTCGCGGACGAGCGGGCCGCGACGGACGTCGGTGCGGCGCCCTTCGCCGTCGCGCTCCAGCCCTCCGGCAGGGCGGGTGTGGCGGCCAGGCCGGTGAGCGGTGAGCTGCCGGCGTTGGTGACGGTGGCCGTCACCGTGGCGGGTCTGCCGGGTGAGAGCACGGTGCCGTCGGTCCCCGGCGAGCCCGCGGGCCCGGTCAGCGTGACGCTGAGGGCGGGGGCGACCGTGGTCTGCACGCGCGCATCGGCGAGCCTGAGCAGGCCGCCTCCCTCGCCGTGCGCGGCGACGACCAGCCGGCCCGCGGTGGCGCCGTCCGCGGGGGTGACCGTGAAGCGCACGTCGGCCGAGTTCCCGGCACCGAGTCCTCGGGGGACCGTACCGGCCCGCTCGACCGACCAGCCGGTGGGAGCGAGCAGGGCGACGGAGAGTCCGTCGAGCCGGCCGCTGCCCTGGTTCCGTACGGTGACGACGACCTCGGTCGGGTTGCCCTGTGTGAGCGGGGTGTCCAGGGGAGGAAGCGCGGCGGGCAGGTCGATCGCCGCGGTCAGCGCCGGTGCGGTACCGGTCGCCGGGTCGGTGACCCCGGGCTCGCCGTCGGCCAGGCGGCCGGTCATCCGGCGCAGGAACGCCGGGTCGTCCCTGTCCAGGACCGCGATGTCGTACCAGCCGTGGTCCGGCAGGCGGAGCCGGACGGTACGGGACCTGCCGGGCGCGAGCGTGACGGTGCGGGCGGGTTCGCCGTGCCGGTGGGAGTAGACCGACTCGCCGACGAGGAGTGTGCGGGTGGCGGTGGAGGGGTTGGAGCACACCACGTCCACCTGGCCGGCGGCCGGATGCTCCACGAGGTGCGCCTCGGCTCCCGCGCCGCGTCCGCGCACTTCCCAGGTGGACCAGCCGGGGCCGTGGATCTGCAGGTCGTAGCCGTCGGCACCGAACTCGACCGTGGTGTCGGTGCTCTTGCGGGCGGGCACCGTCCAGGCGCGCGGAGCGGTGCCGTCTGCGGGATAGGCGGTGAGCGTGGCGGCGACGGTGCCCTGGTTGTCGAGCCGCAGGCGCACGGCCGAGCCGGTGATGCCGGTGCGCAGGCCCAGCCGGTAGGGCAGGGGGCGGGTCGGGCGTGTGCCGCTCTCCTGCCGCGGCAGTGTCTGCTTCTGCGGCGGTACGGGGTTCCAGCGGGCGACCGCCGCGGGTACCGGTCCGGGCTGCTGGACCTCGGGCCGGCGGTGGCCGCGGTGGAAGTCGAAGGCGGAGGTGAGGTCGCCGAAGACGCTGCGGCGCCAGGCACTGATGTTGGGCTCGTGGACGCCGGTCCACTTCTCGAGGAACCGGATGACCGAGGTGTGGTCGAACGCCTGCGAGCTGACGAACCCGCCCACCGTCCAGGGGGACACGATCGTCATCGGCACGCGCGGGCCGGGGCCGATGGGGTTGCCGTCGAACCAGTCGTCGCCGTTGCCGGAGGGCGGCTGGGGCGCGACGGGGGCGGGGACGTGGTCGAAGTAGCCGTCGTTCTCGTCGAAGTTGATGAACAGCGCCGTCTTGGACCAGGTCTCCGGGTCGCTCGCGATCGCGTCGAGGAGGTCGTAGACGAGGTTGGCGCTGCCGACGGGGGTGGAGCTGCTGGGGTGTTCGGAGAGGGCGGCCGTCGGAACCACCCAGCTGACCTTCGGCAGGGTGCCCTTGCCGATGTCGGACCGGATCCGCTGGACGAGCGTGTCCGGTTCGGAGCGGTAGGCGCCGCGCAGGAAGAGCCGGCGCTCCGCCTCGGTCAGCGCGTCGACGCCCCGCTGGAACTCGGCCAGCGCGGACTCGCGCTGCTGCGGGGTCTTCTTCCACAGGCTGTCGTAGAACTGCTCGGTGGTGGAGTAGGTGCCGGTGACCTTGGAGAGGATCTTCCGGCCGATCTCCTTCCACGGGCGGAAGTACTCCACCGCGTTGTCGGTGAAGTTGTCCCACTCCTGGTAGATCTGCCAGGAGACGCCCGCGGCCTCCAGGCGCTCGGGGTACGTCGTCCAGGTGTAACCGGGGTGGGCGTAGTCGTACGCGGCGTTGGTGACGGCACGGTTGACGCCGTCCGCCTCGTAACCGGTCGTACCGGACCACAGGTAGAGGCGGTTGGGGTTGGTCGAGCCGTAGACGGAGCAGAAGTAGGAATCGCAGATGGTGAAGCGGTCGGCCAGTTCGTACTGCAGCGGTATGTCGCGGCGGTCGTAGAAGGCCATGGTGCTCTGCGTCTTGGCGGCGACCCAGTCGTTCCACCAGCCCTTCGCGCGGGCCTGGTTGGCGTCGGAGAAACCGTGTGCGAGTGACCCCAGGTACTGGATGTCGCTCTCCTGGCGGCCCGCGTCGACGGCCGCCCGGCGGGCGGAGAACGGCAGCACCTCGCCGCCTTGGCGCCGGGGCTGCTCGAAGACGCTCGCTCCGGTGGGCAGGCGCAGCGGCGTGCGGTCACCGAAGCCGCGCACGCCCTTGAGAGTTCCGAAGTAGTTGTCGAAGGAACGGTTCTCCTGCATCAGGACGATCACGTGCTCGATGGCGCGCAGCCCGCCGCGCGGCATCGGCGCGGCCATCGCCCGGTGCAGCGACGGGGGAAGGAGGGAGAGCGCGGCGCCACCGGTGAGGGTGCCGAGGACCTTGCGACGGGAGACATCAGGCATGCGCCGTAGGCTAGATCGTCTTCACCGCGCTCCATAAGCATGTGCGGCGGGATTTCTCCGGCCGTTCAGCCAACGACATCCGTCGTTCTCCTGCCGTCGGCGACGGGCCCGGGCGGGCGGGCCCTTACCGAGCCGATCGGACCCACCGGGCCGCGCCGCCGGTGCCTCCGCACCGCTGTCCAGTGCCTGCGCACCCCGGCCGGTGCCTCCGCACCCCCGGCCGACGCCTCGGCACCCGGAGCCGGCACCTCGGCGCTCCCGGCGCCGCCTCGGCGCCCGACACGGACCGCCTCTCCCGGCTCCGGCGTTCGCCGCCGGTCCACTCAGGTGCCCGGAGCCGGCCGCCGATCCCCGGGACGGATCGGGCACCGCCCCGCAGGCGGCAGCCGGGGCGGCCCTCCGGCGGGAGGCGGGATGCGCAGGGGCGGGAGGCGGGAGCCAGGAGGGGGAGATATATACTTTCCATATGCACGTACCTTCCGACGCCCAGAGCGGCCTGCCGCCCGGGCAGCGGATCGAGAACGCCGCGCACGGCCTGCTGCGCGACCTCGGACGACTGAACCGGGCACTGTTCCGCGCCGGTGACTTCGGGCTGACCCGCAGCGAAGTGTCCGTGCTCGACGCCCTGGCGGCCGCGCCGCTGCGCGTCACCGAACTCGCCCTGCGCACCGGGATGGTCCAGCCCCGTGTCACCGTGCTGCTCCAGAAGCTGGAGAGCCGGGAACTGGTCGTGCGCCGGCGGTGCGAGACCGACCGGCGCGCGGTGGAGACGGCCCTCACCACCGCCGGACGGCGCCTGCTCGACCAGGGACGGCAGCGTATGGCCGAGGCCTTGCTGGCAGCCCTGCACACCACACCCGTCGACGACTGCGAAGCAGCAGTGTGCGCCGCCCGGCAGTCTGTCGCGGTGCTCGTCGAAGCCATGGAACCGGAGGCCACTTGACCAGCCCGGAAACCGCCCGCCGGCCACTGGGGCAGGACACCGGCGCGAGCCCCGTCAGGGGTGGGCGCGCCGATGTCGCGCCACGACGGGTCACCGGTCCGCACCGATGGTGGGACCGGGTACTGGTCGCCGATCCCGGACTGGGGCAGTTGCAGGCCGGCTGGCGGACGCTGGTCGCCATGGTCACCTCCCTCGCGGTCGGCTACGGCATGGCCCATGCCCTCTCCGTGCCGACAATGACCGGCATGATGGTCGCCGGGATGATGGGCCTGATGAGCGCCTTCGCGGTGGCCGGGAACACCTGGCTCCAGCTGGCCAGGCCCATCCTGTGGATGCCGTTCCCCTATACGGCGGTGCTCTGGCTCGCCGCGGCCCTGCACGACGACCGCGCCCTGGAGATCGGCCTCGACGCCGCCGCGCTCGCGCTCACGTTCCTGCTGGCCCGGTTCGGCCCGCTGGCCCTGCTGACCGGCATGATGATGTTCAACGGTCTCATGGTCGGCATCATCGCGAAGATCCCCTCGGCGATGATGTGGCAGGCGTTCGCCGTCGCCCTGGTGTCCGCCGCGGCGGTGCTGGCCACGCGGCTGCTGCTGTGCTGTCCGATGCCGCGGGAGGACCTGCTCCGCACGCAGCGCGCCTTCGTCGTCGAGGCCCGCAGGCTGGCCGACACCATGGTCGAGGCGCTGGACCCCGACGCCGACCCGGCCCGGGTCGAGCGCCGGACGAACCGCTCCCTGCGCCGCCTGAACATCGTGACGATCACGATCGACGGCCGCCTCGCGCAGCCCGAGACGGCCACCGATCCCATGGTGGCCGAGCTGCTGCACCGCCACCTGTTCGACGCCGAGCTGGCCCTGCGGGGCATCGCCCAGGCGGTGCGGGTGCTGGCCGGCCAGTCGCCGCCCGAACAACTGCGCCAGGCGCTGGCGGTGGGCATGCTGCTGGCCCGCGACACCCCGCCGGCCCGGGCCGGCGGACTGCGGCCCGCCGTGGGGACGATCCGTGAGCAGGCCGACGCGATCCTGCGGGACCCGGGGGCCGGTCCGCGGGCCGCCGAGTCCGCCGTCCTCGCCCGCAGGATCGCCGAACTCCTCGACTCGCTCGCCGACTCGCTGCTCAGCTGGCTGGCCCTCGGTGAGCGGGCGCCCCAGTCGCCCGGCGCGGTGCCCTTCCAGCCCGCCGTCGCGCTGGAGAACAACCGCATACCCGGCTCCGTCGCCCCGATGCGGCGCGCGCTCACCGCCCGGACGCAGAGCGGCTGGCAGCGTGCCGTGCCCTTCGTACGGGCTCCCCTGCACGCGGGGGTGGCCGCAGCGATCGTCTGCCCGATCGCGGACGCCATCGACCCCCAGCGTTTCTACTGGGGCCTGGTCGGCGTGATGATCACCCTGTTCGGTACGAACACCACGCACGAGCGGCTGCGCAAGTTCGGCCACCGCATGATCGGTACGGTCGCGGGCGCGGTGATCGGTGTGCTGCTGCTCCACGTGACCGGCCACCACCACATCCACTGGACGCTCGCCGTCATCGTCGCCGGCCTCTCCTTCGGCTCCTGGGGACTGCAGCGGGCCTACGCGCTGTGGGTCGTCGGGCTGGTCGCCGCGCTCGTGCAGCTCTACGGGCTGACCACCCCCGACAGCCGGATGGACCACCTGCTCGGTGAACGCCTGCTGGACAACGGCCTGGGCGTGCTGGTCGCGACGGCCTGCGCCGCGCTGATCTTCCCGCTGTCCACGCGGGCGGTCGTCCGCGAGGCCGAGCACGGGTACGTCCGGGCGGTGCAGAACCTGCTCACCCAGGTCTCCGCCCGCTGGGAGGAGCCGGACAGCCCGGTCCGGCTGCGTGGCGCGGCACGCGCGGTCGACGCCGCGCTGTTCCAGGTCGCGGAGGTGTCCCGGCCCGTGGTGCGGATGCCGCTCGGGGTGCGCGGGCGGGCGCCGCACGAGCGCATGGCCCTGCTGAACACGGCCGCCGCGCACGCCCGGGCGCTGGCGGTCGCGGCGGACGTCGACATCGACCTCTCGTCCTCCTCGGCCGAGCGCGCCCGGCTCATCACCCGCGCCCTCAGCGATTCGCTGGCCGCGCTCGACCACCACCTCGCCCACGGCACCGCCCAGGGTGTCTGGCATCGCGTCGGCCCGCTCGTACAGGAGTTCCAGAGGGAGCTGCGGCCCGCCGCGCCCGGCCCTCGCGGGCGGCGGCTGCAGACCGCCCTGCACGAGCTGGACGCCCTCGACGCGGCCCTGGCCGCCTTCGCCGAACAGTGCGGACTGCCGACGGCGTCCGGCGCCGGCCAGGAGGACGGGCCGACGCCCGCCGTCCCGCCGCAGCAGACCCGCGCCCCGGCGGTGGACCGGTTCCGGCCGCCGCCGGCACGGCCCGCGGCCGCTCCCGCCGCCGACGCGTACGCCCCCGGCCGCGGTGCGGACCGGACGGACACCACGGCAGGCGTGCCCGTGACCGGCGCGGTCCGCTGCGCCGCCCACCCCGGCGGCTGCTCCGCACAGATCACCGTGGTGAACGCACGCGGACAGCGCATCGCCCACACGTACACCGACGCGGGCCGCTACCGGCTCACCCTGCGTGCGGGACACCACATCGTCGTCGTGTCGGCACCGGATCACTCCCCCCGCGCTGAACCCGTCACGGTGCACGCGGCACAGCCGGGGATACACCTCGACGTCCGGCTGTAGTCGTCTCCCCGCAGGGCGCTACGGCATCGACGGCGGTGCGGGCTGCCGAGGTCCCCGCCCCCGTCTGGCGGCGGCACGGGTCCGGTGCGGGCACCGGGGGCGCGCCGGACCGCGGCGAGTGGACCACGCACGTGCCGGGCGGGACCGGCGCCTGCGCCGAAGGGCCCGCGTGGTGGACCGGGTGGTGACGCGGCGCCCGGAAGGAGCCGGTCCGCGTCCTCGCCCCTCAAGCTGACGCCGGCCGCGCCGTGTCCTTCGCGCGGACGCGCTGGGTGAGGAAGAGGGCCGCGCGGTCCAGTGCCTCGTCCGCCTCGTCCAGGACACCGGCGAACGCCTGGAACACGTGCGGCACGCCGGCGGTGACGTCCAGGATGACGTCCGCTCCCGCCGCCCTCGCCCGCGCGGCGAGCCGCGTGGAGTCGTCCAGCAGGAGCTCGTTGGTGCCCACCTGGAGCAGCATCGGGGGGAAGCCGGTCAGATCGGCCAGGACGGCCGGGCTGAGCAGCGGCTGGTGCGGGTCGGCGCCGGCGAGGTACATCGCCCCGGTGTGGTCGAGGGCGCCGCGGGTGAAGACCGGGTCGATGCCTTCCTTGGTGTGCATGCTCTCGCCCGTCCGGGTGGCGTCGAGCCCCGGGGAGAACGCCACGAGGGCGGCGGGCAGCGGGAGGCCCGCCTCGCGTGCGGCCAGGCAGGTGGTGACGGTGAGGCCGCCGCCGGCGGAGTCCCCCGCGAAGGCGATGGCCGAGGGGTCCTCGCCGCGGTCGAGCAGCGCGCGGTAGGCGCCGAGGGTGTCTTCTATCGCGGCGGGGAACGGATGCTCCGGGGCGAGCCGGTAGTCCACCGAGAGCGCCTGGAGGCCGGTCCTGGCCACCAGGTGTCCGGTCAGTGACAGGGCGGTCTCGGGGGACCCGAACACCCAGCCGCCGCCGTGGAAGTACAGGATCGTCCCGGCCCGCCGCCCGCTCGCCGGTTCGACACGCAGTGCGGGCCGGTCGCCGAGCGTGGTGGGCGTGGTACGGATGTCGCCGGGCACGGCCATCTGCGCCATCAGTGCCTTGAAGCCGGCCCGCAGCGCTTCGGCCGACTGGGGGCCCTCGGGCCTCGGCGTCCGCATCATCGCGTCCACCAGGGCACGCTGTTCCTTGCTCATGGGTGTGCTCCCCTCACGAAGTACCTTCCCGTACACTATATTCCATGGAATATAGATCAACGGGTGGCGCGGTCGACCTGCCGGCCCTCTTCTCCGACCTCGTCCGATGCGAGACGCGTCTGTACAACGCCCTCAACGACCGCCTCCGTGAGCGGCACGGGATCGTCACCTCGCAGTTCGAGGCCCTGCGCCACCTGCGCGACCACCCCGGGGCCCGGGTGGCCGACCTCGCCGCCGAGTTCGCCATCGGCATCGGGGCGACCAGCAAGAGCGTCGACCGCCTGGAGAAACAGGGGTGGGCCGTCCGGCAGCCGAATCCGTCCGACCGCCGGTCCTCCCTGCTGACCCTGACCGAGGACGGCTCGCGGCTCGTCGACGCGGCGGAGGAGACGTTCGGCGACGCGCTGGCCGAGCTGATCGGAGCCACTCTCGACAACTCCTCGGTGGCCGCGCTCGCCCGGGCCCTCGCGACGCTGCGCTCCGCCCTCGAGGACAACCGGATCGGCGCGCCCACCGGCTGACCGCCTCCTGACGATGGCACACCGGGGCACGCCGGACAGCCTTCGCGCCGGTGGCCACTGGCCGCCGGCCGATACGCCGCCCGGCAGGACGCGTCCTGCCAGGACACCACGTGCCGCATCACCGAGGTCTACGGCCAGAGCGGGCGGCACAACGACCTGGCCCCCGGGCCGGCCGGCACGTCCGGCATGACTGCAACGGCTCGGCGGCACAGAAGTTCACACTGCGCTGAGGACGCACTCGGCGCACCGGGCGCACCGAGGACGGGTCCCCGGGGACGCCCGCTCTGCGTGCACGTCAGCACGCCGGGCTGCCGCTGGGGCGCGGACCGCACCGACGACGGCAGACCGTGTGACGGGAACGGGACCTCGGGACCGGCAGGACCGGACGGAACCGGGAGCACCGCTCAGGCCAGGAACTCCCCCAGCACCCGGCCGAGTTCGTCAGGTCGCTCGGTCGGGAGGGAGTGGTGCGAGGCGCCGGGCAGTATCCCGACGGTGGCAGCGGGAAGGAGACTTCGGGCCCGCCCGGCCACGCGTCGCACGTCGTGGGCCCGGCTGCGCTCGGCCAGGAGCACCAGCGTCGGAACGGTGAAGGCCCTCAGATCCCGTGCCGCCGGCCGTCTCATGGCGACGGCCTTCGACCGCCGGGCGGTGGCGGTGCTCTCCAGGAAGGCGCCCCATACCGGATCCTGCGGATCACCTCCCGTCTCCCACCGGTGGAACGCCCGGATCCGCTCGGGGGTGGGCCTCAGCAGCATCGGCAGCGCCCGTACGAGGTAGCGCGCCCCCAGGCCGGCGAAGCAGCCGGTGGGATCGAGCAGCGCGAGTCGCCGGACCCGGTGCGGCGCGTGCAGCCCGTACATCAGGGCGATCCAGGCGCCGTAGGAGTGGCCGCACATCCGGACACCGTCCAGGCCGAGTTCGCCGAGGACCTCGTCGAGCCATGCCGTCAGGTCGGCGGCGCCGCGCAGGGGTGCCCCGTCGTGCACACTGCGGCCGATGTCGCCCATCAGGTCGAGGGCGTGGACCCGGTGGGTGCGAGCCAGGTGGCCGACGGCCGCGAACCACGCCATGGAGGTCGCTCCGCCCCCGGGCAGCAGCACGAGAGGGGTGCCGTCCTCCGGCCCGCAGACGTGGACCCGGGTGCTGCCGTAGGCCGACGGGACCTGCCTGCCGAGGACCTCCACGGGCCACCGCCGCAGGACGGCGTCGTACGCCTCGGAGAAGTCCGGCACCCCCGCCAGCCTCAGTTCCGGCACCTCGACGTCCGGCGCCTCCGACTCCGTCACCCTCGGCTCCGTCCTCTCGCCCACGGTCCCCGCCCCCGACGCCTCGCCCGGTGATTACTCGGCCTACCATAATCTCGATCATCGAGATATTGAAGTCCGATCGGAGGAAACGGTGGACCACGACGAACCCGGCCTGCAACTGGTGCACCTGCTGCGCGCCGTGACCGTGGAACTGAACCTGTCCGCATCGGAGTTCGCCTCGGACAACGGGCTGCACCCCACGGACGTGCGCGCGCTCGTCCACCTGCTGGACGCGGACCGTGCGGGCGTCACCGCCACCGCCGGCCGGCTGGGTACGCAGCTGGGGATCAACTCGGCGTCGACCACCGCGCTCATCGACCGGCTGGAACGGCTGGGCCTGGTCCGCCGCGAGCGCGACACCCGCGACCGCCGCCGGGTCCTGCTCGCGGTCACCGACAAGGCCGTCGCCCTGGGCTGGTCGTTCTTCGGGCCGCTGATCAGGGAGATGATCGCCTCGATGAACTCCTTCGACGCGGCCGACCTGGCGGTGGTACGCCGCTTTCTGCTGGCCATGCGCGAGGTCACCGCCGCGGCGCGAGAGGCCGGGCGAGAGGACACCGCCGGGAAGCGAAGCCCGCACGGTGAAGGCCGCGACACCGGCCGGTGAAGACGGCACCGGGCGGTGAGGACCGGCGCACCGGCTGCTCGCGGGAGGCGCGCACGCGCCGTGGAGCCGATGATCGTACCCAACGGGCGGCATGCCGTCGGAGCGATCGGTGGGAGAGCACGCGTGGGCACGGACTCGGAGCGAAGTGGTGAACGCCTGCACTGCCTGGTCACCGGGGCGTCGGGGTACGTGGGCGGGCGGCTGGTGCCGGAACTGCTGGAGGCGGGCCACCGGGTCCGGTGCCTGGCCCGGTCCCCCGGCAAGCTGCGCGATCATCCCTGGGCGCCGGACGCCGAGACGGTCCGGGGCGACGTCACCGATGCGGCCTCCCTGGCCTCGGCCATGCGCGGGATCGATGTCGCGTACTACCTGGTGCACGCGCTCGGTACCGGACCGGGGTTCGAGGACACGGACCGCCGTGCGGCCCGGAGCTTCGCCGAGCAGGCACGGGTCGCCGGTGTGCGGCGGATCGTGTACCTCGGCGGGCTCACCCCGCAGGGCGTCCCGGAGCACGCCCTGTCCCCGCATCTGAGGTCCCGCGCCGAGGTGGGGCGGATCTTCCTGGAGGGTCCCGTCCCGGCCACGGTGCTGCGGGCGGCCGTCGTCATCGGCTCGGGCTCGGCGTCGTTCGAGATGCTGCGCTACCTCACCGAGCGGCTGCCGGTGATGGTGACCCCCAGCTGGGTGCACACCCGCATCCAGCCCATCGGGATCCGCGACGTGCTGCGCTACCTCGTCGGCTCGGCGGCCATGCCGCAGGACGTCGACCGGGCCTTCGACATCGGCGGCCCGGACGTCCTCACCTACCGCGACATGATGCGCCGCTACGCGGCTGTCGCGGGGCTGCCGCACCGGCTGATCCTGCCGGTGCCGGTGCTCACCCCGGGGCTGTCCAGCCACTGGGTCGGCCTCGTCACCCCGGTGCCCGCGTCGATCGCCCGGCCGCTGACCGAGTCGCTGCGGCACGAAGTGATCTGCGCCGAGCACGACATCTCCCGCTACGTGCCCGACCTGCCGGGCCAGCCGCTGTCCTTCGACGAGGCGCTCGCCCTGGCGCTGCGCAAGGTGCGCGAGGCACAGGTCGCCACCCGGTGGTCGTCGGCCGCGCTGCCCGGGGCGCCCAGCGATCCGCTGCCCACCGATCCGGACTGGGCCGGTGGCAGCCTCTACGAGGACGAACGCGAGATGCCGGTGAACGCGTCCCGGCAGTCGCTGTGGAAGGTGATCGAGGGCATCGGCGGCGACAACGGCTGGTACTCCTTCCCGCTGGCCTGGGCCGTCCGCGGCTGGCTGGACCGTTTCGTCGGCGGTGTCGGCCTGCGCCGCGGACGGCGGGACGCCGAGCGGCTGCGCGTCGGTGACTCACTGGACTTCTGGCGGGTGGAGGAGATCGAGCCCGGTCACCTCCTGCGGCTGCGTGCCGAGATGCGGCTGCCCGGCCTGGCGTGGCTGGAGATGCGCGCCGAGACGGACGAGGAGGGCCGCACCCGCTACCGCCAGCGTGCCCTGTTCCACCCGCGCGGCCTGCTGGGCCACGCCTACTGGTGGTCCGTCTCGCCCTTCCACGCCCTCGTCTTCGGCGGCATGGCCCGCAACATCACCCAGGCCGCCGCCAAGGGAATGAGCGCACGGGGACCACGTTCGCCCGCCGGGCGCCTCCGCTCCTCCCCGCGGGGGCGGACAGGGCGGTAGGAGCGTCCATGGCGTGCCGGGAAGGCGGCACGGGTCGGGGGACCGGCGCCATGCGTCGCCACACCGGCCCCGGAGACCGCGGAAGGCTTCCGGGACATCGGCGCCGGTGTCCGCGTCACGCTTTTGGGAGACCGGGCCCGAAGGCCGCGCGCCGTCATCCGCCCGGTCTACCGCCCGTCCGGGAGTTCGACGCCCGTCCACTCCCAGGGCGCCGGTCCGGTGCCGTCGCACCACGCCCGCAGGTCGCGGCCGTTGACGCAGATGATGCCGCACTGGCGTGCGTACTCCAGGGCGGGGGCGGTGAAGTCGCTGGTCGTCACCACCGCGGCCACGTCGGCCTCGTGGATGGTGAAGCAGGTCCCCCCGAACCGCTGCAGGTCCTGCGATCCGACCTTGTTCGCTTCCTCGTAGTGCTTGCACTGGATCACCACGCGTCGTCCGTCCGGTGCGAGCGCGGTGACGTCCGCCCCCAAGTCGCCTGCTCCGCCGACCACTTCGGCCTCCCGGCAGGCGTCGCGGGCGCACAGGTCGGCCACGGCCTGCTCGAAGCCGTCGGGGTCGAGCGCGGCGTGCACCGCCACCTGGTCGAGGGGAACCGTCCGCGCCTCTTCGTCCGGGTGCGGCGCGAAGGCGACCGCCTGCGTCGGGGCCGCTCCCGCGATGCCCTGTGTCCCGCCGCGGGCGGTCCGGGCGGGCTCGGCGGCGACGTCCGGTGCGGCCGGTGCGCCGCCCCCCGCGGGCGGCGGTGCGGCTTCCTCCGCCGTCGTCTCGCCAAGGCTGTCGGACGCCCGCTCGGCCGCCTCCTCCAGCGCCCTCGCGGCCCGGCGCGCGCATCTCGCGGCGGAGAAGCGGCGCCACCGGGAACGGAAGAGCACCACGGCCACCGTGCCGGCCAGGGCCAGTTCGCCGGCCCACAGCGGACGGCGCTCGACCACGCCCAGCAGGAGCCGTACGAGGAAGGCGAAGACGCACAGGAGGATCGCGAGCAGCAGGAAGAACAGGGCGGTCGTGCGCAGATCGAACCGGCGGTCGCGGCGCACGCGGGGTATGCGGCTCACGGGCTGGGTCATGCGGCTGTGCCTTCCTCCTGGGCGGCGACGAAGACCGGTCCTCCACGCCTGTCCGAGACGGCGGCGGCCACGGCCGGCCGTGCTGCTGTACGAGCGACCTGGCGTCGCCTCACGCCTCGCTGCGATCAGCGCCGGGCGGGTCCGGCTCCGGGGGCCGGAAGCACGCGGTGACCATCTTGCCGTCGGGGCACGGGTGCGCCTGCCAGGTGTCGGCCAGCGCGTCGACGAGGAACAGGCCGCGTCCGCCCGTGCGTCCGGCGCTGGGCGGGCGGGGCGTGGGCAGGTGCGGGGAGGAGTCGTGGACGCTCACGTGCAGGCAGCGCTGGTCCCAGGTCATGACGAGCTGGGCACTGCTGCCTGCGTGGACGTGGGCGTTGGTCACCAGCTCCGAGACGGTGAGCAGGACGTCGTCCGCCGTCTCGGGCCAACTGGTGGTCCAGCCCAGATCCTCCAGGTGGCCGCGGGCCCACTCCCGGGCCGTCCTCACCCCGCTCGAGACGGGCAGCGACCGTGCCCAGCCCACCGCGCGTACGGACGCTCCGCTCACGAGTTCCTCCTCGGTCGATCCATCCTGTGCCTGCGTGTGCCTGCTCCCGGCTCCTACTCCGGAGGCGGTTCCCCGGCGCCCGGCCGGTGCTTCCCGGGGTGTCCTCACAGTTGGCGCCAGCGCGCGCTGCACCACGAGAAGGCACCGAACGCGGCCAGCCCCAGAGCGATCAGGGCGAGCAGCCAGGGACCGGCCGGCAGGTCCCGGAACGAGCGCAGCGTGTCGTCCATCCCCCTGGCCCTGCCGGGCTGGTGCCGCACGGCGGCCACGACGGCGAACACCCCGGCGACGGCGAACACGACGCCGCGGGCCGTGCCGCCCGCCACCCCGAGGACGTCGGTGACCTTCCGGGCCCGAGGGGACATGGCCCCGGTGCGCAACCGCTCGCGGAACTTCTTCCGCACGGCCCGGACCGCGATCCACAGCCCGGCGACCACCACGGCGGCGCCCGCGGCCCCGACGATCCACTGGCCGGTCGGCCAGCTCAGCACCGTGGCGGTGACGTCGTCGGTCCGCCGGTCGGACGACCCGCTGCCGCTGCCCTTGTCACCGGCCGCGTAGGAGAGCACGGAGAAGGACACGAAGGCGTAGAAGACGCAACGGGCCGCTGCCGCCGCCCGCTTGGCAGGTTTCGCGCCGTCCCGGCCGGCACCGCCGACCACGGCCTCCGACAGCCGCCACAGCGCCATGCCCGCCAGCGCGACGCCCACGGCCCACAGCATCACCGAGCCGAGGGGCTTGCCGGCCAGCTCACCCAGCGCGCCGCCGCGATCGGCCTGCCGGCCGTCGCCGTCGCCGTGGAACGCGATCTGCAGCGCGATGACGCCCACGAGCACGTAGATCAGTCCACGGGCCGCGAAGCCCGCCCGGGCCGCGACAGCCATCGCCGTGCTGTCGGCCGCACGGCGGACCTGCCCGCGTCCACGCAAAGCCATTGCCCCTGTGTCCATGGGTCCCCGATGCCCCCGGACCCGCGTGTGACACCCGTCCGCCCCGAAGTGGCCGGTGCACCGGCCTTCTTCGCGGTCCCGTCGTTCCGGCGCGGGGCCGGCCTCCGGCCCGGCGGTGCGTGAGGTCGCGCGAGCCGGCCCGAGGTCCGCCGCACGCGGAGCTCCGGACGAGAGGGGAGCCGGGCGCCCTCTTCGTCCGGAGCTCTCAGGCCGTGGCCGCGTCCAGGAGTTCCAGGACGTGCCGGTAGGGGCGGCCGGTGGCCCGGGTCATGCCCATCTCGCAGGTGCGGTTGCAGGAGGCGTACGCGTCGTGGGCGCGCGAGGTGATCTCGGCGGCCTGGGCGGCGGTGGCTGTGGCGGTGATCTCCGGGTGGAGCAGGCCGCGGTCGCCGGCGAACGCGCAGCAGCCCCAGCTGTCGGGGACGGTGACCTCCTCGCTCACGGCCGCGGCCACGGTGCGCAGGGCGTCGCCGGCGCCGAGGTGCACGGTGGAGCAGGTGGGGTGCAGGGCGAGGCTGCGCAGGCGGCGGGGCTCGGGCAGCGCGGGGAGCAGGTGCTCGGCGGTGAAGACGACGCTGTCGACGAAGTCCAGGGCCGCGAAGCGGGAGCGTTCGGACTCCGGGAGGGCGTCGGCGAGTTGCTCCAGGCCGTGCGTGCACGAGGAGGCGTCGCAGACCACCGGCAGCCGGCCGTGGCCGGTGGCCTTCCAGAGCGTGTCCAGGGTGCGGGCGGCCATGGTGCGGTGTCCGTCCGTGTACCCCTTGGACTGCCAGGGGGTGCCGCAGCACAGGCCGGACAGTTCGGGCACGGTGACGGGGACGCCCGCGCGCTCGCACAGCCGCAGGAAGGCCGCCGCCGAGCCCACCGCCCCCTCGGACGCTCCACCGGTGGCCCCCGGGGACGCCTCCCGCGCCACCGCCTGGGGAGCGAAGACGCTGCCGATGCACGCGGCGAAGAACACCGCCCGCGCGCCGGCGGACCGCCGGGGGCCGGGACGGGCCGGGCCGCCGCGCGGGATGTCGTCGGCCCAGGCGGGCACCAGGCCGGACGCGCCGAGCCTGCGGGCCGCGCCGGTGGCGGCGCGCACGGCGGGGCCGGGCGCGGCGTGGGCGGTGTTCAGCGTGGCCCGCACGCCCTTGACGGTTCCTGCCCAGTGGCGGGCCACTGCGGCGCCGGCCCGCTGCGCGGCGGCGCCGTGGCGTTCGGCGCGCAGCCTCTTCATGACCGCGCCGGTGTCGATGGCGACCGGGCAGGCGGTGACGCAGAGGCTGTCGGCCGCGCAGCTGTCGACGGCCGCGTACGCGTAGTCGGCTTGCAGGGCCCGGCGCCGTTCGTCGTCGCCGGCGGCGGTGGCCAGCGCGATCTCGCGCCGCAGGGCGATGCGCTGGCGCGGTGTCGTGGTCGCGTCCGCGGTGGGGCAGACCGGTTCGCAGTAGCCGCATTCCACGCATGCGTCGACGGCCGGGTCGATCTCCGGGACGCTCTTGAAGCTGCGCAGGTGGGCCGTCGGGTCGTCCTCCAGGAGCACCCCCGGGTTGAGCACGCCGTGCGGGTCGCACAGCCGCTTCAGTTCCCGCATGACCTCGTACAGCTCGTCGCCGTACTGGCGGCGGACGAAGGGGGCCATGGCGCGGCCCGTGCCGTGCTCGGCCTTCAGCGTGCCGCCGGCGTCCAGGACGAGATCGACCATGGCGTCGGTGAACCGGGCGTAGCGCTCGACCTCCCGGGCGGAGTCGAAGTCCTGGGTGAGCATGAAGTGCAGGTTGCCGTCGCGGGCGTGCCCGAAGACCACCGCGTCCTGGTAGCCGTACCGCTCGAAGAGGCCGCTCAGCCCGTCGCAGGTGGCCGTCAGCCGCTCCATGGGCACCGCGATGTCCTCCAGCAGCGCGGTGGTGCCCGGACGCCGGGCCCCGGCGACCGCGGTGTACAGGCCCTTGCGCAGGTGCCAGAGCCGGGCCCGTACACGCGGGTCGCGCACGAGCCGGGTGTCGCCGACGGCGGGCAGGCGGTCCAGGACCGGCCGCACGGCCGTCATCCGCTCCTCGAGCAGTTCGGCGCTGTCCTCGGCGAACTCGACCAGCAGGGCGGCGTGCCGCTCGACGCGCAGGCCGCGCAGCGCGTCGACGGCGTCCGGGGCGTGCTGTGCCACGCGCAGGGACGCCGCGTCCAGGAGTTCGGCGGTGCGTGCCCCCGCGGCCAGCAGCGCGGGCAGCGCGTCGGTGGCCTCGGCGAGGCCGGGCAGCACCAGCAGTCCGGTGGCGGTGTGCGGCAGCAGGGGTACGGTGCGGAAGACGGCCTCGCCCACGAAGCCGAGGGTTCCCTCGCTGCCGATCATCAGGTGGGCGAGCACGTCGGCCGGCTCGGTGTGGTCCAGGAACGCGTTGAGGCCGTAGCCCATGGTGTTCTTCATCGAGAACAGCCGCTCCACGGTGGCGCGGGAAGCGGCCGAGCCCCGTACGCGGTCGCGCAGCCGCAGCAGCCCGGCGTGCAGTTCGGGCTCGCGGGCGCGCAGCGCCTCGTCCGCGCCGGGATCGGCGGTGTCGACGACGGTGCCCGAGGGCAGCACGAACTGGAGGGACTCCATGGTGCGGTAGGCGTTGTCACGGGTGCCGCAGTTCATGCCGCTGGAGTTGTTGGCGACCAGGCCGCCGATGGTGCAGGCGGACTCGCTGGCCGGGTCGGGGCCGAGCCGGCGCCCGTACCGGGCGAGCCGCGCATTGGCCTGACGGACCGTCAGGCCGGGTTGCAGCCGGATGCGCAGGCCGTCGTCGAGGACCTCGGCGGCGCGCCAGTGGCTGCGTACGTCCACGAGGACGCCCTCGCCGCCCGCCTGCCCCGCGAGGCTGGTGCCGCCCGAGCGGAGCGTCAGCGGTACTCCGGCCGTGCGGGCGCCCGCCATCAGCGCCCCCACCTCGGCCGCGGTGGCGGCGCGCACGACGGCCCGCGGGGTGAACAGGTACGGCGACGCGTCATGGGCTGCCGCGACGCGGCGGGGCACCTCGGTCGTCACCCTGGCCGGGTCGCCGACGCACCGGGCCAGCAGCACGGCCAGCTCCTCGTTTCCGGCCGGTCCTCCTGTTGCCGCCCGTCCTTCGGTTCGGGCGGGCCCTTCGGCTCCGGTGCGGCGGTGCGGTACGGCGGGGGGTGGGGCGGCGGAGGTGCTCATGGGTCCTCGGGGGATGGAGGCGGGCAGGGGACGGCCCCGGCGGGTGCGCCGGGTCAGCCGGTGCGCGGCCGGCCGGTCGCGGGGGCGGGGCCGGTGATCCGCAGCCGGTGCGGTGGGCGGGGCGCCGGCTGGGGCAGGCGCAGGGGCCCGTGGCCGGGCGTGATGCTGCCGAGCAGCGTGGCCCGGCGGGCGCCGGTGGCCGACGGGAGCGTGCCGGGCAGACCGTTGACGGTGAGATAGCCGAGGACGGCGAAGGCGAGGGCCTCCTTGGCGTCGGAGGGCACGCCCAGCTCGTCGCTGGGGCGCAGCCGCACGCCGGGCAGTTCTTCGGCGATCATGCGCATCAGCACCGGGTTGTGCAGCCCGCCGCCGGAGACGACGAGTTCGGTGACCCCGTGGGCGCGGCAGGCGTCGGCGACGGTGACGGCGGTCAGCCGGGTCAGGGTGGCCAGGACGTCGTCGGTGCCCGGGGTGGGCACCGCTTCCAGTGCGCGCTGGAGGTAGGGCAGGTGGAAGTGTTCCTTGCCGGTCGTCTTCGGCGCGGGCCTGCGGTAGTAGGGGTCGTCGAGGAGGACGCGGAGCAGTGCGGGGCTGGTGCGGCCGGCGGCGGCCCGGCGTCCGTCCTCGTCGTAGGCGGCGGCGCCGTCGGTGACGTGGCGTACGGCGGCGTCCAGCAGGGCGTTGGCCGGGCCGGTGTCGAAGGCCAGCGGTTCGGCACCGGGCGCGAGGACGGTGACGTTGGCGATGCCGCCCAGGTTGAGCGCGGCGGGCGTGCCGGGCAGGGCGCGCAGCAGCAGGGTGTCGGTCATGCCGACCAGCGGGGCGCCCTGCCCGCCCGCGGCCACGTCCCTGCTGCGCAGGTCGGAGACGACCGGGAGGCCGGTGGCCTCGGCGATCCAGGCCGGCCGGCCGAGCTGGAGGGTGCCGCGGACGGTGCCGTCCTCGACCCAGTGGTGCATGGTCTGGCCGTGCGAGACGACGAGGTCGGCGGTGCCCCCGCACAGCTCGCGCAGGGCCCGTCCGGCGGCCTCGGCGAAGGCCCGGCCGATGCCGGTGTCCAGGGCGCAGATCGCCTGGGTCGTCGTGGCGGCCGGCGGCAGGGTGGCGGCGATCAGGTCCCGTACGTCCGCCGGGTAGGGGACGGAGAGGTGTCCCAGGGGCCGCAGGAGCAGGGTGTCGCCGTCCAGGGCGAGGTCGGCGGCGGCGGCTTCGATGGCGTCGTAGGAGGTGCCCGACATCAGGCCGATCACACGCACGGCGCCTCCCGGTGCCCGGTGCGCCCCGCAGGCGGGGTGTGCTGCGGCATGGTCTCTCCCAGGAGGTCGGGGTGCGGGCCGGGGCGGGCGGCGCCCCGCGGACGCGCGGGGGCGCGAGGGGGGCAGGGGACGGCCGAGGCGACCGGGGCAGGCGGGGTGGCCCAGGGTGCCAGGGCCGTCGGTGCGGCCGAGACGGTCGAAGGGGCCAGGACGGTCGGCGTGGCCGGGGCGATCGGGGCGGCCAGGACTGTCGGGGTGGTCCGGGTGGCCGGGGCGGTCCGGGCCGGACGCGGGGCGCGCGCCGTCATTCCCGGCCCGCCGCGGCGGTGACGCGCTCGGGGCCTGCGCCCGGCTCGCCGTCACCGGTGTCCGCCGCCGGGGCACGGTGCAGCAGGCTCGACAGGCCGCCGACGGCCAGGGTGACCAGTACGCCGATGGGCACCAGCCACTGGGCGGCGATCCCGGTGGGCACGGGGACGCCGGCCACGGTGACGTCGATCTTCACCTCGCGCACGATGTACGTCATCACGCCGACCGTCACCAGGAACGCCACGACGGCGTCGGCCTCACCGGCCCGCCGGACGATCCGCCCGAGCAGGAACGCGCCGAGCAGCGCGCCGTAGGTGTAGCCCGCGATGGTGAGGCCGGTGAGGTAGACGTTGCCGGTGCTGGTGCTGAAGGCACAGGCGAAGACGGCCATCAGCACCGCCCACACCAGCGTCATCACCCGGGCCAGCCGCAGCAGGAACTCCTCGGAGGGTGTGCCGCGGAAGAAGCTGTGGATGATGTCGGCGACCGTCGAGTTCGACATGGAGTTCAGCGCGGAGGACAGCGATCCCATCGCGGCGCCGAGGATGCCCGCCACCAGCAGGCCGGAGATCACCACGGGCAGCCCGTGCAGGATGAACTCGGGATAGAGGTTGTCGGAGCTGCTCAGACCGAGGGCCTTGAAGTCCTTGCCCTGGTTGTAGGACCACAGCAGCGCGCCGACGAGGGAGAAGGCCGCGAACTGGAGGGTGACGAAGACACCCGAGGCGATCATGGCCTTCTGCCCGTCGCGCAGGGTCCGGGTGGCCAGGATGCGCTGGACCATCAGCTGGTCGGAGCCGTGGCTGGCCATGGCGAAGATGGCGCCGCCGATGATGGCCGTGGGCAGCGCGAAGGAGCTGGTGAGGATGTGTGCCGGGCCGAAGTCGGTGTCGAAGAGCTTGAACCGGCCGGCGTGCAGGGCGTCCGCGAAGCCGGCCCCGCCGACGTGGGCGGACAGTACGGCGATGGCGAGGACCGCGCCGCCCACGTACAGCGCCATCTGGATGGTGTCGGTCCAGATGACGGCCTTGATGCCGCCGAGGTAGGTGTAGACGACGGTGATCACGGTGACGGCGACGATGATGACCCGGTAGCTCGCGTGCACGCCGAACTCGTCGAGCAGCAGCTTGATGGGGATGGCCGAGGCGAACAGCCGCACGCCCTCGGCGAGCAGCCGGGTGAAGACGAAGGTCACCGAGGCGAGCCCCTGCAGTTTCAGCCCGAACCGGCTTCCCAGGTACTGGTAGGCGCTGACGAATCCGCCGCGCTTGTACAGCGGGATCAGCACGGCGGCCACGACGACGCGGCCGATCACGTAGCCGAGGGCGAGTTCGACGTTGCCGAAGCCCTGCCCGCTGTACGCGCCGCCGGGGACGCTGATGACGGTGAGCACGCTGGTCTCGGTGGCCACCACGGAGAACGCGACGGTCCACCACGGCATGTGGCCCTCGCCGACGAAGTAGTCCTTCGCGGTCTTCTGCCGGCCCGCCAGTCTGAGGCCGATCACGGCGATCGCCACCAGGTAGACGACGACCACCACGAGGTCGAGTTGGCGCACGCTCAGCTCCTAAGCAACGACCGGCGGGGTCACCGGCGGGGTGGGGACGGTGGTGGAGGGCGCCGACCGCCGTACGCGGGCGACGTGGGGTTCGTGGGGTGCCGCGGCGTCCAGGGCCAGCAGGCGGGCGCCGTCCAGCGGGTCGCCGAGCGCCGGCCGCACGTCGAGGGCGAGCGGGGAGCCGGCGAGGCAGGTCCGCAGCGGGCCGAGCAGCGGCTCCCCGAGCCCGGTGAGTCCGCCGGTCAGAGCGACGGGCAGGGAGGCGGCGCCGGTGCCGGACGGGGGCGCGGGCGTGCCGGGCAGCGTGCCGGACGGGGTGGCGGGCAGGGCGGTGGCGCCGCCGACGCGGCGGGCGGCGGCGAGTACGGCCTCGCCGAGTGCCGCGGCGGCCTCGCGCAGGACGGCCGCGGCGCGGTCGTCGCCCGCGGCGGCCACGCGTGCCACGTCCGGCGCGAAGGACGCGGCGGTACGGGCCGGGTTGCCGTCCCTGTCCAGGGCCGCGGGCAGCCGCTCGGGGTCGCCGAAGCGTTCCACGGCGGCGGCCAGCAGCGCGGTCGCCGGGCCGCGTCCGTCGTGGGCGCGCAGCGCGGCCCGCAGTCCGGCGGCGCCGATCCACGCGCCGCTGCCCTCGTCACCGAGCCAGGGGCCCCAGCCGTCCACGCGGGCGTACGTTCCGTCGTCCCCGATGCCGATCGCGACGGAGCCGGTGCCGAGCGCGAGCACGACACCGGGGCGGGTGCCGAGGGCGCCGGCGTGCGCGGTCACGGCGTCGCTGGTGACGGCCACCTCCTGCGCCGGCAGGTCCTCCAGGAGCCGCAGGGCCAGGTCGCGGGCGGCCTCCGGGGCGCTGGCGGCGCCCGCGGCACCCACGCAGAGGGCGGCGGGACGGAACGCGGGCGCCCGTTCCAGGAGCGGGAGGACGGCGGCACGCACGGCGGCACGCGCCGCCGCGACTCCGTCGCCGGTGGCCAGGCCGGGGGCGCCGGGCACCTCGTGGACCCGGCCGAGCGGGTGGGCGGGAACGCCGTCGTCCCACAGCACGGCACGGCAGCCGGTCTTGCCGAGGTCCACCGCCACTGCTGATGTCATACAACACGCCTTCGTGTGCTCCGGGGATCCGTCGCGTCGGGGGGTCACGGCACGGCCGGGGAGGGCCGGTGCGGTGACGGGCGCGGATCGCGGTCCAGTGAGTATCAGAACCCCGACCTCCGCATGTCAATAAGTAACTTCGCGAAAGTTGGTCCGTAACTTTTTGACGTCACCCGGGCGGTGTGATTACCGTGTCGCTCACCCACCCAGGAGGGAACGGCCCCCATGCCCCAGCAGGAACCACCCCGTCCCGCCGCGCCGGCGCCGGACACCGGCGCGGCCGGAACACTGGCGGGCATCAGGGCGGCGCTGCCCGCCCTGGCCCCCTCCGAACGACGGGTGGCCGAGGCCGTCCTGGCCGATCCGGCGCAGGCGTCGGAGCTGTCGATCAGCGCGCTCGCCGGGCGGGCGGACACCTCGGTGGCCACCGTGATGCGCTTCTGCCGGACCATCGGGATCGCCAACTACCCGCAGCTGCGCCTGGCACTGGCCGCGGCGGCCGCCCGGGAGCACGCCCTCGGCGGGGAGCGCCCGGCGCCGGTCACCGACATCAGCGCCACCGACACGCTGGACGAGATCGTCGGCAAAATCATCTACAACGAGGTGCACGCACTCCAGGACTCGGGGGCCGCGCTGGACACCGAGGTGCTGGGGCGGGCGGTGGACGCGGTCGCCGGGGCCCGGCGGATCGACATCTTCGGTGTCGGCGCCAGCGCGTTCGTCGGCCAGGACCTGCACCAGAAACTGCACCGCATCGGCCGTACGGCGTTCGTGTGGACGGACCGGCACGCGGCCCTCACCGCCACCGCCCTCCTCGGCCCCGGTGACGTCGCCCTGGCCGTCTCCCACTCCGGGGAGACCGAGGACACCGTCGAACCGCTGCTGGCCGCCGCCGAACACGGTGCCACCACGATCGCCCTGACCAATGTGCCGCGTTCCACGCTGGCCAGGGGCGCGGACCTCGTGCTGACGACCTGCGCCCGGGAGACCCCCTTCCGCTCCGGCGCGACCGTCAGCCGCATCGCCCAGCTCGCCGTCATCGACTGCCTGTTCGTCGGTGTCGCCCAGCGGTCCTACGACGCCACGACGGCGGCGCTGGAGAAGACCTACGGAGCCGTCCAGCACCGCAGACGCTCCCCGTCGCAGCGCCGCTCCCCCACCGGCGACTGACCCGGACCGTTCCCCCCCCGCCCGCACCACCGCCGGCCCTCATCACGCCCAGCCCTGCCCGCTCCGAAAGGACGACCGCGCCGTGGACCTCAGCACACTCGGTACCGAGACCCGCAACGAGCGGACCACCGAACTGGACCGCATGCCGGTCCTCGACCTGCTCTCCGTGATGAACGCCGAGGACCAGAGCGTCGCCCTGGCCGTACGGGGCGCCCTCCCGGAGATCGCGGCCGCCGTCGAGGCGGTCACCGAGTCGCTGCGTCAGGGCGGGCGTCTGATCTACGTGGGCGCCGGCACGAGCGGTCGCATCGGCCTCCTCGACGCGGTCGAGTGCCCTCCGACCTTCGGCACCTCCCCCGGCCAGGTCGTGGGTGTGCTCTCCGGCGGCCCGGGCGCCTTCGCGGTCGCGGTCGAGGGCGCCGAGGACGACCCGGCCGGGGCCGTCACCGACCTGGACGGGATCGGCGTGGACGACCGGGACACCGTCGTCGGGCTCGCCGCCAGCGGCCGTACCCCCTACGTCATCGGCGGCCTCGAGCACGCCGCCGCCAAGGGCGCCGTGACCGTGTCGGTCGCCTGCAACGCGAACGCGGCCGTCAGCCGCTACGCCGACATCCCCATCGAGGTGCCCACCGGGCCCGAGGTCGTCACCGGATCGACCCGGCTCAAGGGCGGCACCGCCGAGAAGATGGTCTGCAACATGCTCTCGACCGCCTCGATGGTGCGCCTCGGCAAGGTCTACGGCAATCTCATGGTCGACGTGCGGGCCAGCAACGACAAGCTCGTGGACCGCGCCCGCCGCATGGTCGTGCAGGCCACCGGCACCGACCCGGACACGGCGGCCGAGACCCTGCGCCGGGCCGGCGGCCACGCGAAGACCGCCATCGTCATGCTCCTCGCCCACTGCACCGCCGAAGAGGCCGCCCGCCGCCTGGAGCGGGCCGGCGGCGACACGCGGGCGGCCGTCGCCGCGGCCCCCTCCGGAGCATGAAGGGACGGCGCGCGGGAACCCGCCCGGCATGTCCCACACGCAGCAGTTCGCCGTCGGGGACCATGTCCGGTGGAATTCCGAGGCCGGACACGTCCAAGGCGTCATCATCAGGAAACACACGCGGGACGTGGACTGGAAAGGGCATGTGCACCACTGCTCCGAGAGCGACCCGCAATACGAGATCAAGAGCGACAGGACCGATCACGTCGCCCTGCACAAAGGCGGCGCGCTGACGAAACTGTAGGGCGACGGCGGGGTGTTGCCGGCGAGGCGGCGGGATGACGGATGACGAACCGCATCTGGACGGTGGGGCACTCCACGCGTGATTTCGACGAACTGCTGGAGATGCTGCGCGGCAACGGCATCACCTGTCTGGCCGACGTCCGCTCGTTCCCGTCGTCGAGGAAGTACCCGCAGTGGAACCAGCCGGCGATCGTCGAGTCCCTGCCTCCCGGCATCGGCTACCGGTGGATCCCGCGGCTGGGCGGCCGACGGCACACGCCGAAGGGGGTGCCGAGCGCGAACGGGGCGTGGCGGGTCAAGGCCTTCCGCGACTACGCCGACTACATGGCGACCGACGCGTTCGCGGAAGGGCTGGAGGAACTGCTCGGACTGGCGGAGCACGGAAGACCGGCGATCATGTGCAGCGAGGCGGTGCCCTGGCGCTGCCATCGCAGGCTGATCACGGACGCTCTGATCGTCCCGGGCGCGGAGGTGGTGCACATCATGTCGGCCACCACGGCGAAGCCCGCCGTGCTGAACCCGAACGCGCGCGTGCGGAACGGGCGCCTGACCTACCCGCCGGACCCAGCGGACCCGCACGCTCCGCCAGATCCGCCCGGCCCGTCGGTGAGGGCGCGATGAGCCTCGTCGAGGACGTCCGCGAAGCGGTCCTCGCCGTCCCGGCCGGGTCCGTCACCTCCTACGGTGCCGTCGGCAGGAGGATCGGGGCGGGCCCGCGGCAGGTGGGGCGGGTCATGGGCCTGCTCGACGAAGGCGTCCCCTGGTGGCGTGTCGTCCACGCCGACGGGACCCCCCGCCACCTGCCACGGCGGCCGGGCGCGGGAACTGCTCCTCGGCGAGGGCACGCCGATGCGCGGGACGCGGGTGGACATGACGCGGGCGCAGCATCACTGGGGGTGCTGAGCTGAGGGTGCTCCCGGCGGTGACGTTCCGGGGGCCCGTGCGGGCACGGTCCGATGTGCCGTCGACCGGGCGGGAGGCGCTGGATCGGGTGCGACGCCGCCGTGCGCACGCCGTCCCGGCCGCGCGGGCCCGGCCGATGACGGCCTCCCACCCGGCCGGGTCACGGTCTCGGCGGCCGGCCACCGCCTGTCGGCCGCGGTGGCCGACGGGGCGTACGGCGGGGGCGTACGTCTGTGGCGTACGCCCCGGTCAACGTCCGGTGGCGGGGCCGCGTTCGGGGGCGTCAGGGGGTGAGGACCGGCGTTTCGGCCACCCCGGGCACGGCGGCGGCGGCCTGGGCACGGTGGCCTCGCGGCCGGGCCCTTGCTCTCCAAGGGGTCCAGGGCGTCCGAGACCGAGCGCGTTCGATTCCCGTTCCTCCTCGTTGAGCCGGGCACCGCCGAGCCACGCGGGCGCGGCGCCGACCCACGAGGAGGAACCCGGATGACCGCGACCGACACCGGCGCACAGAGCGCCGAGACGCCGCCGCCTCCACCGCCCGCCACCATCACCTTCGAGGGCCAGCACGGGAAGAACCCCCTGGCAGAGGCCAGTTTCGGCGCCTTGTGCCGACGCCTTCCCGGGGTGCTCGGGCGCACCGCGCGCATGGCCTGGGCCGTCGACAGGCCCGGTGTCGTCCTCCTCCTGGTGTGCCAGTGCCTCGGCGGTGTCACCGCCGCGCTCGTGCTGGCGTTCACCGCGCGGGCGATGACGCACATCCTCGGCACGGGCACGGTGCCCGAACGCCTGCACGGCGCCCTGCCCGCGCTGATCGTCGTCACGTCCGCCGCGGGCGTCGGCCGGATCAGCGGCGCCCTGTCCTCCTACGCGGACGGGCGGATCACCCCGCTGCTGACGACCGAGGCGGACATCGCCCTGGTCGCCGCCGTGTGCCGGGTCGAGGCGTCCGCCTACGGCGAGGACGGGTTCGCCGACCGGCAGGAGGCGGCCGAGGTCGGCGTCACCCGGACCCGGCTGATGGTCCAGGACGCGCAGCGGTTCATGGCCGCGCTGATCCGCATGACCGCGGCGGGCGGTGTCATCACCGCGCTGCACCCGCTGATGCTGCCGCTGCTCCTGCTGGCCGTGCTGCCGGCGGGCGCGGGCGCCGTGCTCACCGCGCGCGTCGACTACGAGACCCACTACCTGAACGTCGGTGACCGCAACGTACGCGGCATGATGCGCTGGTGGGCCACCTACTCCCGGCACGGGGACGAGGTCCGGGCCAACGGCATGACGGGCTACCTGATCCACTGGTACCGGGCCCTGTCGGACCGTATCGACGCACGTGTGCTCGCCGCCGCGCCGCGCATGCTGCGCATCACCCTGGCGACGAGCGCCCTGGGCGGGGTGTTCCTCCTCGCCGCCTGGGCGACCCTCGCCTGGCTGGCGGCCACCGGTCGGGTGGCCCTGCCGGTCGCGGCGACGGCGGTCGTCGCCGTGCAGACCACGCTGGGCGCGCTCTCCCAGTTCGTCATGCACGGTGCCGCCATGTTCCACACCTCCCTGTACCTCGCCGACATGCGGTCCTTCCTCGACATGGCCCGCGCACGCGCCCCGCGCCGCGGCGAACTGGCCGTTCCCGAGCGCGTGGAGGAGATCCGCCTGGACGACGTCACCTACCGCTACCCCGGCAAGGACGAACCCGCCGTGCACGGTGTGTCGCTCAGGCTGCGCCGCGGTGAGATCCTGGCCGTAGTCGGTGAGAACGGTTCGGGCAAGTCCACGCTGGTCAAGCTCATCACCGGCATTCTGCTCGCCGACAAGGGCCGCGTCCTGTGGGACGGTACCGACCTCGCCGGCGCGGACCCGGACGCGGTGTGGCGGCGCACCGCCCTGGTCCCGCAGAACTTCGCCTGCTGGCCGCTGCGCGCCCGCGAGAACATCACCCTCGGCCAGCCGAGGACGTTCGACGACGGCCCGGTGTGGGACGCGGTCGACGCCGTCGGCATGCGCGAGGCCGTCGAGAAACTGCCCCAGCGGCTCGACACGCTGCTCGCCCGGGAACTGTGGGGCGGGGCGGAGCTGTCCGGCGGCCAGTGGCAGCGGCTGGCCTGCGGGCGCGCGCTCTACCGGCAGACGCCCCTGCTGATCCTGGACGAACCGACCTCGCAGATGGATCCCCGGGGCGAACACGGCATCTTCGCGCGGATCAAGGCCATCGCCTCCGACCGCATCACCATCATCGTCACGCACCGCCTGGAGAACACCAAGGTCGCCGACCACATCGTCGTCATGGAGCAGGGGCGCGTGAGCGAGCACGGCCGCTACGAGGATCTCGTCCACGCGAGCGGCACCTTCGCCGCGCTCCTGCGCCTGTCCCAGGACCGCTGACCGCCGCCCCTGCCGCGCCCCGCCGGCGGCACCTGTCCGGCGGGGCGTGCGGCACGGGTTCAGCGGCGGCTGCCGGCGCGGCGACCCCCTGACGAGCGCGGGGCCCTGGGGAGTTCGGCTCGCCGTACCGCGCCGGAGGTGAGGGTGACGGTCGCGCCGAGGGCGCCGAGGACACCGCAGCCGACAAAGACCGGAGCGGCGCCCCAGGCGCCGACGGCGGCCCCGGCCAGCGGGTAGCCGAGGGGCGCGAGCCCGACCATGGTGAGCATGACGACGGAGGTGACCCGGCCGAGGAAGGCCGGATCCGCCGCGGTCTGGACGAGCACGCTGTCCAGGCCGCCGAAGACACCGGCGTTCAGCCCGATCACGGCCGCCAGCACCACGGCGGTCCAAAGGTGCGGTACGAGGGCGATGGCCGCCGCTCCCGCCGAGCCCGCCAGGAGCGTCGCGGACAGCACCAGGCCGGCCCGCGGCAGCCGCCCGGCGACGGCGAGCAGCAGCGCACTGGCCGCGGCACCCGCCCCGAAGGCGCTGACGATCCAGCCGTAGCCGGAAGGGCCCCAGCCGCGCTCGGCGTTGAGGAGCACCAGGCCGACGTTGAGGGTGCCGGCCAGGCCGAGTTCGCAGATGGCGCCGGCGACGACGAGCGGCCCGATGAGGGGGTGGCGGCGGATGTAGCGGAGGCCTTCCAGCAGGTCCGCCCGTGCGGTGCCGGGCTCCGTCCGTCGCCCGGCGCCCGGTTCCACGGGCCGTATCCGTATCGTCAGCAGCAACGGCAGGGACACGGCGAAGAACAGGCCGGCCAGGGTGAAGGCCGTGGCGGGTCCGCCGAGTGCCATGGCCAGACCGCCGGCCGGCGGGCCCGCGATCTGGCTCAGGCGCAGGGCGAGCGAGCGCATACCGGCGACCCGGGCCAGCTGGTCCGGGCCGGTGATCCGCGGCGGGAGCGCGCCGACCGCGGGGACGAACAGCGCGTCCACGGCGCCGAAGAGGAGCGCCAGCACGACCAGGATCCACAGGGCCGGGGCGGTGAGGGCGACGGCGGCGGCCACCGCGAGGATGAGCAGGCAGCGCAGCGCGTCGCTGCCGAGGATCACCCGGCGCGGGTCGGCCCGGTCGGCCACCACTCCCCCGCCGAGCATGAGCAGGGCCCGCGGCAGCGCGCCCGACGCCATGACGAGGCCGACCTCCGCGGGCCCGGCGGCCTTCTGGGCGGACCAGCCCAGGGCGACGAAGTACACGCTGTCGCCGACGAGGGAGACGGTGTACGCGCTGAGCCAGCGCAGGACGTTGCCGTCGCGGTGGGCCGGTGCGGGGGCGCGTGCGGGCAGGGCTGTCTCTGCGGTGGCCATGGCGGGCTCCGTGTGCGTCGGGGCGGGCGGGGTCAGGGTCTGAAGGGGAAGCCGTACAGGTGCACGGAGACGTGCTCGCGGCCCTCGGTCCCGCCGGCCGCGCGAGCGGCCTTGGCGCGCTCGCGCCAGTGCCGGGCGAGCGCCTCGAACTCGTCGCTCATCTCGGCGAGTTCGTCCGCGGTCAGTTCCAGCAGCCACTCGGAGCCGAAGGCCGCGTCGGTCCAGGCCCTTCCCCAGGCGGCCTTCTGGTCGAGGTAGGCGCGGTACTGGGCGACGCGGGTGTCGAAGATGCCCCGGGTCACCGCGCCGACGGCGGCGGCTCCTTCGGGTGTGTCCGCGAAGTCCGATTCGCGAAAGCCCCAGCCGTCCTCGGAGGCCACCTTCCACCACCGCTCCCGGCCGTCGGCCCCGCGGTCGCCCGCCTGCGTCACGAAGCCGTGCTCGGAGAGCTTGCGCAAGTGGTAACTGACCAGCGACGGAGTCTCGTCGACATGCTCGGCGAGCTGGGAGGCGGTCGCCGTGCCCGCGGCGTAGAGCAACCGGTAGAGCTGCATGCGCAGGGGGTTCATGAACGCCCGCAGCCGCGCGAGGTCGGTGATCTGCTCGGGCTCGTGGTCGCGCTTCGTCCGCCGCATGCCCTCACCGTAGGTGTGAAGTGAAAACTTCGCAATATTGCCTTCAGGTCTGCCGCGACGGACACGCCGACAACTCCGAGAAGGGGAGCGGGAAGCAGGGAGCAGGGGCGTGCGCGGAGCGAGGGCCCGGGGGCCTGCGGCCCGGCGCGGGGCGTGCGGGACACGCGCGGTCGTGGGGAGCAAGGGGTCACGGTCTGATCGAACCGGTGGTCAACGGGCGGTCCCCCGGGGAAGGATGGCCGCCATGACGGATGAAGGCCTCTCGATCGACCCCACCAAGCCGAGCATCGCGCGCGTCTACGACTACCTGCTCGGCGGCAAGGACAACTACGCCGTGGACCGCGGGATCGGCGACGTGTTCAAGCGCGACCTGCCCGGTTCGGTCGCCATCGCCTTCGCCAACCGGGCGGCCCTGACCCGCGCCGTCGCGGAGATCTCGACGTCCACCGGGGTACGGCAGTTCATCGACCTGGGCAGCGGCCTTCCGACCGCCGACAACGTCCACCAGGTCGCGCAGCGGCACGCCGAGGACGCCCGGGTCGTCTACGTCGACATAGACCCGCAGGTGCTGGTCCACGGCCGTGCGCTGCTCCAGGAGAACGAGCGGACCCGGGTCGTCGCGGCCGACGTACGCGATCCCGAGGTCATCCGCACCCACCCGGACACACTGGAGCTGATCGACTTCGACCGCCCCGTCGCCGTCATGTTCAGCGCGATCCTCCACCACGTCAACGACGACGAGGACCCCGCGGGGATCGTCCGTTACTGGCGCGACCAGGTACCCGCGGGGAGCTACTTCTTCGTCAGTCACTTCCGGTCCGGTCACAACGCGGAGACCGCGGAGGCCGAGAGGGTGCTGCAGCAGACGTTCGGCCGCGGCCGGTGGCGCACGGACGCGGAGATCGCCTCCCTGCTGGACGGCCTGGAGATCCTGGAGCCCGGGATCGTCCCGGCCTCCCTGTGGCGGCCCGGCACCACGGACGGCCCCGCAGGGCCCGGCGGCGAGCCGGAACTCACCGTCTGGGAACGGCTCATCGCCGCCGGGCTGGCCCGGAAGGCCTAGTCCCTGTCGGCACATTCCCGCCCGCCCCGCGACACCTTGCACGCCCCTCGCCGCTCCGGGTGAAAGCCCGGGTACGCCCAGTACGCGGACTTCCGCCCGGCATGCCGGGAGCACGCACCGGACGCCGCGGGGCCGCCCTGCGGGCGACGACGGGAAGGTGACGACAGGTCAGCAGGCCGCAAGAGCCTCACGACAGTGCTCGTCGTGACGTCCGCGGTGAGGCCGAGGGGGGATGCCGACGGGAGGTCCCGTGCGGGTCACGGAGGGGTCCCGTCGGCGTCCCGACGCGTCAGAGGGGCGTGCCGCCGGTGTCACCCGGGGTGATCCGTCCGCGCCAGGCCCCGCTCTCGCCGCCGCGTTCCTCGATGTACTTCTTGAACCGCTTCATGTCCCCCTTGACGCGCCGGTCCATCACACCCAGCAGGTCGCCGGCCTTCTCCGCCATGCCGCTGGGCTCGATGTCCATCACCAGCTCGACGCGCGTGTGCGAGTCGTCGACCCGCTCGAAGCGGACCGAGCCGCGCTGGTGGGTGTCCCCGCTGGTGGTGCGCCAGGTGATGCGCTCGTCCGGGAGCTGGTCGACGATCTCGGTGTCGAACTCGCGCGTGACGCCGGACACCTTCGTGACCCAGTGGTTGTGGCGGTCGTCCAGCTGCCGGATCTCCTCCACCCCGTCCATGAAGTGCGGGAAGGACTCGAACTGCGTCCACTGGTTGTACGCGGTGTGGACGGGGACGTCGACTTCCACCGTTTCCTTGACCGTGCTCATATCCGTGCGCCTCCGGTTGCTGATCACTTTCTGCGGACCAGGCTCTGCTGGTCACTTCCTGCCGGTCACTTTCCGCCGATCAGGTCCTGCTGATCAGCTCTCGCTGACCAGGTTCCGCCCGATCGACCGCGGGGGACCCACGGCCCGCCCGCCCGGCACGGTCCGCGAGTACCCGGCCCGTGCGGCTTTACGACTGCGCGTCGCACGGTCCTGCCGCCAATGTGCGGTCCACCGGTGCCGCGGGCGGTCCGCCGGGCCTGGTCACCACCCTGCGGGACACCACCGAGCCGCGGGCGGTCACCGGCGGGTTCCGCTCGGTGCCGGGGGTCTGCCGTTCGAGGCGGTGGAGTCGACGTGCCCCAGGGCAGCCGGCTGGTGCTGTCCACCGACGGCCTCGTTGGCCCGCCGCCGGGACGCCGACAGCGGCAGGGAGCCGTTGCGGCAGTGCCCCGCCCGCGGCGGGCGCACCCCCGAGGAGAGGTGTACCGATGTCCTGGCCGCCCTGCCGACCGGGCCGCCCGGGGCCGTCGGCACGGTGACCGCACGAGTGTCGCCTCGGCAGCGCCGCACGGCGACTTCGACGGCTTCTGTTATCGATGCCAAGAAGTGAGCCCGGCAGCGACATCGCCACCCAACCGCTGTCACACGGAAGCATTACGTACGGGGGAACAGGTCACGAGCCTATTGTTATCGATAACTTTCCCTTACTGTCTTCCTCACTCTCCCGTTCAGAGCCACGAGGAAGCCCCCAGGTGGATCCCATGCCCCTGCACCACTCCCGACGTCCGCGGCGCCGCGGGCGCCCGAGACCCGGCGCCGCGACGGCCGCCGCGCTCATCGTCCTCGGCACGCTCTCGGCCGGCGCCCTGCCGGCCCGGGCCGGCCAGGCCGCGGTCCCGGCCACGGCCGCGCCCGCTCCCCCGGACACCCCCGCGACACCGGTCGAACTCACGGGCCCGGGCCTGACGGTGCGGGTGGCCGAGGAGTTCCCCCAGGTCATCTCGTACACGATGGACGGCAGGACGCTCGGCGGCCAGGCACGCGCCCTGGACACCTTCACCGTCAACGGCAAGGCGCACACCGCCACCACGACCATGAAGGCGCACGGCAGCCAGGCCGTCTACACCTCCACGTTCGCCGACCTGCCGGACCTGACCATCACCTCGACGATCACGGTGACCGACCGGCGGACGGTCGTCTTCGCGGTGAAGAGCATCGAGGGCGCCGCCGCGTCGGCCGTCGACCAGCTGGCGATCCCCGACCAGTCACTCGTCTCGGTCGACTCCTCGGCCGCGCGTGCGGCACTGGCCCGGACGCGGATCTCCGCGGACTCGACCACCACCGCCGACCAGTTCCTCCCGATCACCGCGGCGACGGCCCCCGACAAGGCCGCCGTCGGAACGCCGTACGGCTTCGTGAGCGACGGCGCTCTGGCCGCCGGCGTCATCACCAACGCGACCGACGACTCCGCGCAGGACAACAACGACAACTGGAACACCCGTCTGCAGTCCCGGATCGTGGACGCCGGCAACGGCGCCCGCCGGGCCGAGCTGTCCGTCGGTTCGTACACGTACGCTCCCCGGGGCGCCACCGACCGGCGGGTACGGACGTACGCGCTGCCCCGGGCCACCGTCGTGCTCTCCGGGGACGCCAACGGCGACGGGACGGCCAACTGGCAGGACGGCGCCATCGCCTACCGTGCCCGCATGACCCGCCCGCTCGGCGCGGACCGGGTGCCCGAGCGGGTCGTGCAGCACATCCCGTTCAACTTCGCCGGCCAGGCGACCAATCCGTTCCTGAAGACGCTCGACAACGTCAAGCGGATCTCGATGGCCACGGACGACCTCGGCCAGTGGGTGCTGGAGAAGGGCTACGCCGACGAGGGCCACGACTCGGCCCACCCCGACTACGGCGGCAACTACAACGTCCGGGCGGGCGGCCTCACCGATCTGAACAAGCTCACCGCGGCCGGTGCCGGCTACAACTCCGACTTCGCGGTGCACGTGAACGCCACCGAGGCCTACCCGCAGGCCCGGCACTTCACCGAGGCGCTGGTCAAGGGCCAGGCCGACGGCTGGGACTGGCTGAACCAGTCGTACCACATCGACCAGCGCACCGACCTGGGCAGCGGCGCGATCCTCGACCGGTTCGCGCAACTGCGCAAGGAGGCGCCGGGCATCAGGACCGTCTACATCGACGCCTACTACTCCAGCGGGTGGCTGGCCGACGGACTGGCCGCGCAACTGCGGAAGATGGGCTTCGAGGTCGCCACCGAGTGGTCCTACAAGTTCGAGGGCAGCTCGGTGTGGTCGCACTGGGCCAACGACAAGAACTACGGCGGCGCCACCAACAAGGGCATCAACTCCCGCATCGTGCGGTTCATCGCCAACTCCGACCGTGACGTGTGGAACGTCGATCCGCTGCTCGGCGGCAGCAGCATCAAGGAGTTCGAGGGCTGGACCGGCCACGACGACTTCCAGGCCTTCTACCGCAACATCTGGACCGACAACCTGCCCACCAAGTTCCTCCAGCACTACCAGATCACTGACTGGGACCCCGGGAAGTCCGCCACCCTCACCGGCGGCGTGCGGGTCGCGCTCGACGACGGGCGGCGCCAGGTGTCGATGGACGGCGCGGTCGTGCTCGACGGGGACACCTATCTGCTGCCCTGGGGCGAGGCGGAGGACGGGAACGGCACCTCCTCCCCGAGCCGGGCCGACAAGATGTACTACTACAGCGGGTCGGGCGGCACCCACACCTTCACGCTGACGAAGCAGTTCGCCGCCACCCGCTCCTTCACCCTGTACCGGCTCACCGACCAGGGCCGCGTGAAGGCGGGCCGGGTGCGGGCCGAGGACGGGAAGGTGACGGTCACCGGCGACAAGGACAGGCCTTACGTCCTCGCACCGGACGGTGACCGGGCTCCGCACCGCTCGGCCCACTACGGTGAGGGCACCGCCCTGGCCGACCCCGGCTTCAACGCCGGGGACCTCGACGCCTGGAGCCCCCGGGGCGCGGCGGCCCTCGCCCGGACCGGCACCGGCGACAACGTGGTGCGCCTGGGCGCCGGGGCGTCCGGCATCTCCCAGCGGGTCAAGGGCCTCACCCCCGGCAGGCGGTACACACTGAGCGCCGACGTCGAGGTCGCCGCCGGGCAGCGCCGCGCCGTCACCCTCGGTGTGCGGGGGCACGGGGTGCGGGCCCGCAACGGTTTCGACACCACCCCGCTGCGCAACACGGTGGCCGCCGACGCCAAGCAGGGCACCTACGCGCAGCGCGCGTCCGTCGCCTTCACCGCCCCGGCCGGCGGTCAGGTCACCGTGTCGGCGGGCGCGGGGGCCGGGGACGCGGCGGTCACGGTGGACGACGTCCGGCTCATGGCCGACACCTCGGCACCGGCGCCGGGCGGCGGCGTGATCGCCCGTGACGACTTCGAGGGCAACCAGCCGGGCTGGGGGCCGTTCGTGAAGGGCGACGCGGGAGGCGTCACCGACCCGCGCACCAGTGTGAGCCGCCTGCACGCGCCGTACAGCCAGAAGAGCTGGAAGAACACCTACTCGCCCTACGACTCCGGTGCCCTCAGGGGGCAGGCGGTGGACGACGTCATCGACGGCGGCCACTCGCTCAAGGCGCACGAGGAGAACACCGGACTGGTGTACCGCACCGTCCCCGCGACGGTGCCGTTCGTGGCCGGGCACAAGTACGCGGTCTCCTTCGAGTACCAGAGCAACGTGGACGGACAGTGGGCCTGGGTGACGGGCGCCGACCGGGTCGGGGACGGCAAGGCCGTCTCCCGGGACATCACCCGCGACGCGCTCGCCCCGGCCCTGGACACCACGACGTACTCGAAGGAGATCGTGGCGGGCTGCGGCGACACCTGGGTCGGCCTGCGCAAGCTCGGCGGCGCGGCCGGCACGGACATGGTGCTCGACGACTTCCGGGTGACCGATCTCGGCGCGGTCGGCGGCGGCGCCGCCTGCGCGAGTGTGACCACGCCCGCCGGCACCGACCTGAGCCCGGGTGTGCCGGGCGAGTACGTCACGACGTTCACCGACAACGAGGAGACCGACGCCACGGACGTCCTCGTGCGTCTCGAGGGGCTGCCCGCCGGCTGGACGGCGGCGGTCAAGGACCGTGACGGCAACGCCTTCGGGCGTGTGCGGCCCGGCGCGACGGTCAGTACGACCTGGCTCCTGACCCCGCCGGCCGGCGCAGCGGGCACGTCGGCGACGTGGAAGGTGACAGCCTCCTACACGGGCTCCGGGGCCGCGAAGACGGTGTCGGCGCCGGCCAGGGCCGCGGTGGCGAGCGTGCCGGTCCTCTCCCCCGGCTCGATGCGGGCCGCCGCCGACTCGGAGAACCTCTCCTCGGGAGCGGCGGAGGGACCGGTCTCCAACGTGCTCGACGGCGATCCGGGCACCATCTGGCACACCGACTACACCGGGTCCGAGGCGCCCTACCCGCACTGGGTGACGCTGCGGCTGGGCGGTCCGTCCGACGTGAACGGTCTCGGCTACCTCGACCGGCAGAGCGGTGGGCAGAACGGCCGCGTGGCAGGGTACGAGGTGGCCGTCTCCGACGACGGAAGCACGTGGACGACCGTGGCCGGGGGCTCGCTCGTCGACTCGCCGGAGATGCAGCGGATCTCGTTCCCCTCGGTGCGCGCCTCCTACGTGCGCTTCACCGCGCTGAACGCCCTCAACGGACAGCCGTTCGCGGCGGCCGCCGAGATGCGGGTCTACGGCACCGTGGCGGATCCGCCCACCGGTTACCCGCCGGCCGGCCGGGCGTAGCACTCCGACCGCGGCCCGCCGCGACCGGCATCGGTGTCCGTCGGTCGCGGCAGGCCGTCCGGTGCGTGCCGCCCGCCCCGCGCGGGGTGCCGCGAGGGCTTCCCGTGCGTCGCACCGCGGGCGGGCGCAGGGTGACGTGACGATTCCGGGCGCTGCGCGGCGGCCCTCCGGGACCCGGTGTTCCGCCGGGACCGGGGGGCCGCCCGTGTCAGTTCACGTAGACCTCCGCCCGGTCGACGCTGACGTACGACGCCTGGGACTGCCCGTCGTGCTCGCCCGTCACCCGCACCCGCAGGGTGTGCCTGCCGTAGGGCAGGGCCGGGCTGAGGAACTGGAGCGTCTCGCCGGTGCGGATCGCGCCGTAGTAGTCGATGCGCTGCTCGGGTCCGCCGTCGACGCTGAGGGCCGCGTAGCCGTTGCCGGTGTCACGGACGGACAGCAGGGCGATGCGGATGCCGGTGAAAGTGAACGTGGCGGTGTTCCCGGCGGTCGCGCTCCAGTGGTCGTCGCCCCAGAAGCACTGGACGGCGCAGCCGGTGCCGGAATTCCAGGAACCGGTGTAGGTGACGGTCCCGGCGCCGTCGGAGCGGCCGTCGTCGTTGATCCAGTACGCGCCGGGGCCGGGGTCCCCGGAGGGCAGGTCCTGGGTGGCCCCCGTCGCGAGCGGGACGCCGAGGGCGGGGCTGCCGTCGGCGTTCCAGCCGATGCGCTGCGCCCGCGTGGTGCGGTCGCCGTAGGTGTAGGCCGAGGTGGTCTTGGCGTGGTAGACGATCCAGTCCTGGGTGCCGTCGGGCGAGCGGAAGAAGGCGTGGTGGCCGGGCCCGAACACGCCGTGGCCGTCGGCGCGGGAGAAGACCGGCCCCTGGTGCTGCCTCCAGTTGCCGGGGACGAGCGGGTCGGAGCCGGACGGCAGGGACATCATCCACACCTGGTAGTCGGGCTTGCCGGTGTCGCAGGTGGAGTAGGTCATCCAGGTGCGTCCGTTGCGGTACAGGAACTCCGGGCCCTCCCGGACCTCCGGGCAGCCGCCGGCGGCGTCGATGGCCACGGCGTCGCCGGAGACGGTGTACGGGTTCGACAGCGGCGCGATGTTGATGCCGTTGTGCTGGTACTGGTTGATGCCGCTGTAGGCGAGGTAGAGACGGCCGTCGTGCTGGAGGATGCCGGGGTCGATGGCGAAGTCGGAGGCGTGGTTGGGCGGTACGAGCTTCGCCTTGAAGTGGTAGGGGCCCGCCGGGTCGTCGCCGTCGGACTGCGCGACGTAGATCCGGTGGTGGTCGTCGGTGCCGTCGTCGGCGGTGTAGTAGAGGTACCAGCGGTCGCCGAAGCGGTAGAACTCCGGTGCCCAGATGTCCCGGTCGCGGGAGCCGTCGGTGTCGGTCCAGACGGTCACGGGAGCGGTGGTGAGCAGCGTGCTCAGGGACGGCGAGCGCCACATGCGGATGCTGCCGCCCTGGGTGGTGGTGAGGTAGTAGTTGCCCCTCCAGTAGGTCATGAACGGGTCGGGGCCGGTGTTGAGCGGGTTGCGGAACGTGCCCGCCGCCGCGGTGCGCTGGGCCGCCCGGGCGGCGGCGGGGCGCAGGGCGCACGTACCGGCGAGGATCAGGCCGAGCACGGCGAGGACGCCGAGCAGGCGCAGGGCGAGAGGTGGGTACGGGGTTCCGCGGCGTTGCGTGTGCATCAGTTGCCTGGGCATCAGAGGCTCCTTCTGGCAGGCCCGTCCGCACGCCGGGTCGCGCTGTGCGCCGAGCCCCACCGCTTTGCATCGATGCAATGACGACGATGCGCCACCGTAGGACCGGGTTGACACACCGTCAAGAGGGCCTCCGCGGCAGCCTGCCGGAGTCTTCGGCCTGCTCCGCGACGCAGGGACTTCCCCTCTCCCCCGGACACCGGCTCCGCTGTTACAAGACAGGGACAAAGCGCCGATGAACGCCCGCCCGCGCCGCGCCCTCATCTCTAGTGACTGCGCCAATCGGCACGTAGGTGCCCTTCGGCGCGAAAGACTCTTGTCGCCCAGAAAGGGGCAGATCAGTGATGGTCTCGAAACGGGGTTCTCTGCGTACGGCCGTCGTCGGTGTCATCGGCGCGGCCTCCCTCGCTCTCGCGGGCACCGCGATGGCGGCCACTCCGGCGGCGCACACCGCGGCCCGCGGCGCCGTCACGCAGCAGGCCGCGCCCGCCAAGGCCGGCATCACCGCCAAGCCGTCGGTGACCTCGGTGCGTGCCTGGCAGCTCTTCCGGGTCACGGGCCGGACCACCGGTCTCAAGCCCGGCAGCAAGGTGACCCTCCAGCAGAAGCAGCACGGCAAGTGGGTCAGCCTTCCCGCGTCCGTGAACACCTCGCGCACCGGCTCCTACTCGCTCGGCGTCAAGCTGGGGCTCAAGGGCAAGAACGACCTGCGCATCGTCAGCGGCACGGCGGCTTCGGCCGTCTTCCAGGTGACGGTCCGCTGAGCCAGGGCGCGAATCCGGCGCCGCCACCGCACGCAGACGCGCAGGGGCCCGGCCGTCACCGGCCGGGCCCCACCCGTCCGCGCGTCCGTGCCAGGTCTACCACCGGTACCAGCGGCCCCTGCGGCCGCCGCTGCCGGCGGGCCTGACCACGAAGCCCAGCAGCCACAGCACCAGTACGATCACCGCGATCCACCACAGCGCCTTCAGAGCGAAGCCCGCACCGAAGAGGACCAGGGCGAGAAGAAGAACCAGCAGCAGGGGAACCATCGTCATCAACCTCCTGGCCACCGGATGCCCTGGCTTCCTCCGCGCACGCCCGCGGAACGCGGGTTATTTCCACGCCGGGCGGGGCATACGCGGGGCCGACGTGGCCCCTCAGGGCCCGGACGGAGCGGCGCCGTGGTCCGGACCCGCGGAGAGGGCGGCGGTCCAGGCCGTGGGGGCCAGGCCGGTCTGGCGCCGGAAGAAGGTGGTGAAGTTTCCGGTGTCGGCGAATCCGAGGCGGTGTGCGCAGGCGCCGGCCGGCAGGCCGGTGTGGGCGAGCAGCCGCTTCGCCTCCAGCAGGATGCGCTGGTCGAGGAACGCCTTGGCACCGGTTCCGGTGGCGGCCCGGGTCGCCCGGGTCAGGGTCCGTACGTCGTAGCCCAACGCCCGGGCGTAGTCGGCGACTCGGTGCCAGTGCGCGAAGTGCTCCTCGACGGCGGTGCGGTAGGCGCGGAAGACCGCCGGCGCCCGGCCGCCGGCCGCCGGGCGGGCCGCGCGGCCGGCCGCGTCGCGGGGAGAGGGCTCACTGGGCAGGGCACGGACGCGCAGGACCAGCGCGGCCAGCAGGTGCCCGAGCAGCGCCGGGGAGGCCAGGCGCGGCGACCGCACCGCCGCGCGGTGTTCGCGGCCGAGGTGCTCGGCGGCCAGCTCCGCCAGTGCGAAGGCCTGCGGTGACAGGCGTCGGCACACGGGCGCGGCGGCGTCGGCCGTTTCGAGGCCGGGGTCGGGCAGGAAACCCGGCTGGAACAGGATCAGGGGACCGTCCACGCCCTCGACGTCGCTCCAGCGGTGCACCGCACCGGGTCTGATCCACACGACACTGCCCTCGCCCAGCTCATGGCGCTCGAAGTCCGCCTCGTGGCTGCCGCTGCCCCGGGTGATCAGGGCGAGGACGTGGAAGTCGGGGCGCTGCAGCTGGGTGCGGCGCCTTGCGGTGTCCGTCCTTCGCAGGGACTCGAAACTGAGGACCTCGACCCCGTAGGCGGCCCCGACGGCGGGGAGGTAGCGCAGCTGCCGCACAGCAGGCTGTCCGTTTTCCACAAGCACTCGTTCTCTTTCCCGCAAGGCGCGCGGGCGCACCGGCATAGCGTCGTCCTCGTGAGCGAGGCAGGCGGGACGCGCCGTTCGGGTCGGTTCCGGACGGGGCCCGTCCGCCGCGACAGCGGAAAGAGGACGTGAAGGTGTCGAATACTACAAGGACGGTGACCGTGGCGGGCGGCTCCCTGCGGGTGCGGACCGGGGGCGGCGGCAGTGCGGTCGCGCTGGTGTTCACGCACTACTGGGGCGGCTCGGCGGGCACCTGGGACGAGGTGGTGCGGCGCCTGCCGCGGGAGCAGACGACGGTCCGCTTCGACCAGCGCGGCTGGGGCACGTCGCGTGCGCTGCCGGGCCCGTACCACCTCGACCGGCTCGCCGACGACCTGATCCGGGTGGCCGGGGAATGCGTCGCAGGTCCCTTCGTCCTCGTCGGTCACTCGATGGGCGGGAAGGTCGCTCAACTGGCTGCCGCACGGCGGCCGTCGGGGCTGGCCGGTCTGGTGCTGGTGGCGCCCGCTCCCCCGTCGCCGGCCGCCGCCGTGACGGAGGAGTACCGGCAGGGCCTGTCCCACGCCTACGACTCACCGGAGTCCGTCGGCCACGCCCTGGACCACGTCCTGACCTCGGTCACGCTCCCGCAGGACACACGGGACGCGGTCGTACGGGACAGTCTCGCCGCCCCGGACGACGCCCGCACGGAGTGGCCGCTGCGCGGGATCGCGCAGGACATCACCGCTCAGGCGCGGGACATCGAGGTTCCCGTGGCGGTGCTGGCCGGAGAGCACGACGCGGTGGAGCCGCCCAGCGTGCTGCGCGAGTGTCTGCTGCCCTTCGTGCCGCACGCGAGCATGACCGTCGTCCCGGGCGCCGGGCACCTGCTGCCGCTGGAGGCTCCCGGGGCGGTCGCGGACGCGGTGCGCCGCTTCGTGGCGGCCGTCCCCGTCCGGACCTGAGCCGCGCGTGGCGCGTGCGGCGGGCGGTCGGTGCCGCCGGGCGGGACGGGCCCGGGGCCGCCTGGGGGCGGGCTCGCCGCGGGGCCGGAGGGCGGCCCCGCGGCGGCCGGTCCCGGCGGGTGCTTCAGCCGGCCGTGCCGTGGTCGGCGGCCGTGCCTGCGTAGGCCGCCAGGCCTTCGGCCATCCGCCGCATGTAGCGGGTCAGGTACCACTCCCAGAGCCGCCCGGTGCCGGGCAGCTTCGGCTCGAAGTCGGCGGCCCAGGTGATGTCGGTTCCGCCGTGCGGTGCCTCGGCGAGTTCGACGGAGCCCCGGTAGGACCGGAACGGCCCGCCCTCGTTCTCGTAGACGAACCGGCGGTCGGTGACCAGCTCGGTGACGCGTTCGCGGGAGACGGCCCGGCCGGTGCGGAAGATACGGGTGTCGCCGACGTCCTGGCGCTCGGCGGGGTCGCCGCCGCCCTCGATCTCGACCGAGTCGATCGGTGACCAGGCGGGCCAGGTCACCCCGAGGAGGAGCAGGGTGTAGACGGTCTCGGGCTTCGCCTGCGAGCGCGCGGTGACGCGGTAGTGGTACGGCATCCCGTCACGCTAGTGCGGGCACGGCGGCGGGGGGATGCGCGGAATTGCGCATCCGCCGACTCGGTCTTGCGGTGCGCCGGCCCCCGCCCCGGCCCGCCCCGCCCGACGGAGCCCGGGCCCCTCTCACCGGCCCCGGATCGGCCTCGCCGGATCCGGCCTTTCTGCCCGCCCCGGATCCGCCTCCCTGCCGCCACCGGTCCGCCGGCGACGGCACGGCACCTCTGCCGTCGGTGCGCGACCGCTGTCGTCGCTGCGCGACCGCTTGTGCCGGCACGGAACCCGGGCACGGCCGCCTCGGCCGCCGGGAGCGGACGTGCGGTACGCACCCGCCGACGTCCCCCGCGCCGGGTCTCCACGCCGGGCCGGGGCGCGGTCCCTCACCCCGGCGTGAACCGCACCGGTGTCCCCGCAGGGGCCTGGGCGGCCGATGCCAGGCCCGGTTCCGCGACGACCCCGATCACCGGGTAGCCGCCGGTCGTCGGATGGTCGTTCAGGAAGACGACCGGGCGTCCGTCCGGAGGGACCTGCACCGCGCCGAGCACCATGCCCTCGCTGGGCAGTTCACCGGGCCTCGCCCGTTCCAGCGGGGGCCCCTCGGTGCGCAGACCGACGCGGTTGCTGTGCGGGGAGACGCGGTACGTCGCCGAGAAGAGGGTGCGCAGCGCGGCGGCGGTGAACCAGTCGGCGCGGGGCCCCGGGCGCAGGGGCAGGACGAGTTCGCCGGGCGGGGCCGGCCAGGGTGCGGCGCCGGGCAGCGCCGTCCGCCCGGCGGGGGCGCCCAGGGGGAGGACGTCTCCCGCGCGCAGGGGCTCCGGGCCGAGCCCGGAGAGCAGGTCGGTCGAGCGGCTGCCGAGGACCGGTGCGACGGCGACACCGCCGGCGACGGCCACGTACGAGCGCAGTCCCGCCGTCACGGTTCCGGCGTCGAGGACCGCGCCCGCGGGCACGTGCACCGGCGTGCCCCAGGCGGCCGGGCGGCCGTCGACCGTCACGGGGCAGGGCGCGCCGCCGACCACGACGGTGACGGCCCGGCCGGGGCGCAGGGCGCAGCCGGTCACCGTGGTCTCCAGGGCGGCGGCGTCGGGGTCGTTGCCGAGCAGGCGGTTGGCGAGGCGCAGGGCGGGCGCGTCCAGCGCCCCGGAGCGCGGGACGCCCAGGTGGGCGTGGCCGGGCCGGCCCGCGTCCTGGACCGTGGTGAGGGCGCCGGGGCGTACGACGGTGATCTCGGGACTCATGCCGTCTCGTCCTCGGCGACGAACCGCACCCGGGTGCCGGGTGTGAGGAGCGCCGGTTCGTCCCGGGTGAGGTCCCACAGCCGGCCGGGGTCGGCCATCGTGCCGATCAGCTGCCAGCCGCCGGGGGTGGCGCGCGGGTACACGGCGGTGTAAGGACCCGCGAGGCCGACCGCACCGGCCGGTACCCGGGTGCGGGGGGTGTCGCGGCGCGGCACGTGCAGGGGTCCGGGCAGCCCGGTGAGGTAGCCGAACCCGGGCGCGAATCCGCAGAAGGCGACGCGGTAGGTGTACGAGGAGTGCCGGGCGGCCACCTCCTGGGGGCGGATCCCCCACAGGGCGGCCACGTCGGCCAGGTCCGGACCGTCGTAGCGGACGGGTATCTCGGCCACTCCCCCGGTCCCGGCGGCCCGCGCGGGGACGTCCCAGCGGGCGAGGCGGCGGGCCAGCGCCGCGGGGTCGGACACGCCGTCCAGGAGGACGGTCCGCGCGCCGGGCACGATCTCCTCGACCGGCGGCAGGGTTCCGGCCGCGCGGCGGCGCAGGAGTTCGGCGTGGAAGGCGGCGGTGCGCTCGGCGTCGGGCAGGTCGACGAGCAGGGCGTGCCGGCCGGCGGTGCGTACGGTCAGGGGCCGCTCGCCGGTCATGCGAAGGCCCCGACCTCGACGCCCGCGCTCTCCAGCGCTGCGCGGACCCGGGCCGCGATGAGGGCGGCGCCCGGGGTGTCGCCGTGCACGCACAGGGAGCGGGCGGCGACCGTGACGGTGGTGCCGTCCACGGCCCGGACGGCGCCGTCCACCGCGAAGGCGACCGCGCGGCGCACCACGGTGTCCTCGTCGGTGACGACGGCGTTCTCCCGGCGGCGCGGTACGAGGGTGCCCTCGGGGGTGTAGGCGCGGTCGGCGAAGGCCTCGGGCACGGGGGTGAGACCCGCCTCCGCCGCCGCGGCGAGCAGGCGCGAGCCGGGCAGGCCGAGCACGGGCAGGCCGCCGCCCGCGAGGGTCACCCCGGCCACGACGGCGGCGGCCTGTTCCGCATCGTGGACGGTACGGTTGTAGAGCGCGCCGTGCGGTTTGACGTAGGCCACGTCGGCGCCCGCCGCCTGGGCGAAGACGCGCAGCGCCCCGATCTGGTACGCCGTCTCGGCCGCCAGTTCCTCGCCGGGCACGTCCATGGCGCGCCGTCCGAACCCGGCCAGGTCACGGTAGGAGACCTGGGCCCCGATCCGTACGCCGCGCTCGGCGGCGAGGTCGCAGACGCGGCGCATCACCGAGGGGTCGCCGGCGTGGAATCCGCAGGCGACGTTGGCGCTGGTGACGACCGACAGGAGGGCGTCGTCGTCGGTGAGGGTCCAGCGTCCGAAGCCTTCACCGAGGTCCGCGTTGAGATCGATCACGCCTCGAAAGTAGACGATTGTTGAACGATCCGACAAGGGGTGCCGTGGTCGCCGGGAGGCGGCGACGTGAATTCACCCCTTGTTCGATCGTTCAACGATCGCCTAGGGTCCGTGCATCCCCCTGGAACCGGAAGCCCGGCTCCGCCCCCGCGGGGCGCCCTGTCCCCAACGCCTGAAGAAGGCCGCGCATGATCGTTCTCCTCGGTGTGGTCGTGGTGATCCTCGGATTCGTCACACGCCGCAATCCCGTCCTGGTCGTGGGCGTCGCCGGGATCGTCACCGGACTGCTCGGCAGGATGAACCCGCTGGAGGTCCTCGCGGCCTTCGGCCGGTCCTTCGCCGACAGCCGCTCGGTCACCGTCTTCGCCATCGTGCTCCCCGTGATCGGCCTCCTGGAGCGCTACGGCCTGCGTGAGCAGGCCCGCAACCTCATAGGCCGTCTCGGCAGTCTCAGTGCCGGCCGCTTCCTCACCGTCTACCTGCTGGTCCGGCAGGTCACGGCGGCCTTCGGCCTCAACAGCATCGGCGGTCCCGCGCAGACCGTGCGGCCGCTCGTCGCGCCCATGGCCGAGGCGGCGGCCGAACGGACCACGGGCGCGGCGCTGCCCGAGCGCCTGCGCGAGAAGGTGCGCTCCTACGCGGCCTCGGCGGACACCGTGGGTGTCTTCTTCGGCGAGGACTGCTTCATCGCGATCGGCTCGATCCTCCTGATCACCGGTTTCGTGAACTCGACGTACCACCAGGAACTCGAACCGACCCAGCTGGCGCTGTGGGCGATCCCGCTCGCCGTCTGCGCCTTCCTCATCCACGGCGCCCGTCTGCTGCTCCTGGACCGGCAACTGGAGCGCGAGATGGCGCTCGCCGCCGCGGAGCACGACCTGCCGCTGCCGAAGGGAACCGCCAAGTGATCAAGGTCGAATGGCTCTACTGGCTGGTGGGCCTCGTCTTCGTCGTCATGGCCGTGCAGATGGCGGCCGACCGCAGCAACCCGAAGCGGTGGACGTCCGCGGCGTTCTGGGGGCTGCTCGGCCTCACCTTCCCCTACGGCACCGGCGTCGCCAACGGTGAGGCGCAGGGCGGCGGCTGGACCCTGCCCGCCGAACCGCTCGGCGTGGCGGTCCTCGTGCTGATCGTGCTCGCCGGGTTCAACTTCCTCGGCAAGGGCGTCCCGGTGACCACCACCGCCGAGCAGCGCGAGGCCTCCGCCGCCCGGCTGGGCAGCCGGATCTTCGTCCCGGCCCTGACCATCCCGCTGGTCGCGATCGTGTGCGCCTCCGTGCTCGACGACTCCGGGCTGTTCGAGACGGGCAAGGCCACGCTGATCGGGCTCGGCGTCGGATGCGTCGTCGCCCTCGTCGTCGGCATGCTCGTCACGGGTGAGAAGAAGCTCTCCGTGCCGCTGCACTCCGGCCGCTCCATGCTGGAGGCGATGGGCTCCGCGCTGCTGCTGCCCCAGCTCCTCGCCGTCCTCGGGTCGATCTTCGCGCTCGCCGGGGTCGGCACCCAGGTCGGCAAGATCGTCGACGACGTGCTGCCGGACAACTCGAAGTACCTCGCGGTGATCGCGTACTGCGTCGGCATGTTCCTGTTCACGGTGATCATGGGCAACGCGTTCGCCGCCTTCCCCGTGATGACCGCGGCGATCGGCTGGCCCGTCCTGATCGAGCAGATGCACGGCAACGAGGCCGCCGTCCTCGCCATCGGCATGCTGGCCGGTTTCGCCGGCACGCTGTGCACGCCGATGGCCGCCAACTTCAACATCGTCCCGGCCACCCTGCTCGAACTGAAGGACCAGTACGGGCCGATCAAGGCGCAGATCCCGACGGCACTGCCGCTCCTGGTCTGCTGCACCGTGATCATGGCGGTCTTCGCCTTCTGAGCCGCCCGGCCGGCACCGCGCCCGCCGGCCCGCCCGTGTCCCGTCCGTCCCACCGCCGTCCCCGTGAAGGAAGTCCCATGACCCGTGTGCTCGTCACCGGCTTCGCCCCCTTCGGCGGCGAGACAGTGAACCCCTCCTGGCAGGCGGCCTCCCTCCTGGCCGCCGAGCCGCCCGCCGGGCTCACGGTCACCGCCGCCGAACTCCCCTGCGTCTTCGCCACCTCCCTCGGCGCGCTGCGGGACGCCGTCCGCGCCTGCGCCCCCGACCTGGTCCTCTGTCTGGGCCAGGCGGGCGGCCGTCCCGGTGTCACCGTCGAACGCGTCGGCATCAACCTCGACGACGCCCGCATCCCCGACAACGACGGCGCGCAGCCGGTGGACGAACCGGTCGTGCCCGGCGGCCCCGCCGCCTACTTCTCCTCGCTGCCCGTCAAGGCCTGCGTCGCCGCCGTGCGCGCGGCCGGGGTCCCGGCCGCCGTGTCCCACACCGCCGGGACCTTCGTCTGCAACCATGTCGCCTACGGCCTCGGCCACCTGATCGCCACCGAGTTCCCGCACGTCCGCGGCGGTTTCGTGCACGTGCCCTGGGCGCCGGAGCAGGTCACCGACGGCACCGCCCCGGCCCTGGAGCCCGCCACCGTCGCCCGCGGACTGCGCGCCCTGCTGGTCGCCGCCGCCACCACCCCGGCGGGCCAGGACCTGAAGACCGCCGAGGGGACCACCCACTGATGCCGCTCACCTCCTACGCGGCGCCCTTCGCCCGGCTCGCCCTCGCCAACATCACCCGCGAATACCCCAACTTCCCCGCCCACCTGGTCACCTCGGCCGGACAGGACGTGCGGCCCAGCACCCTCCACCCGGCCTTCTACGGCGCCTACGACTGGCACTCCTCGGTGCACATGCATTGGCTGCTCGTGCGCATGCTGCGCCGCCACGGCGCGACGCCCGCGCTCGCCGGGACGGCGCCGTTCACCGAGGTGCTGGACCGGCACCTCACCCCGGACGCGCTCGCCGTCGAAGCCGCCTACCTCCTGGAGCGGCCTTCCTTCGAGCGGCCCTACGGCTGGGCGTGGCTGGTCGCGCTCGCCGCCGAGTGCCGGGCGTACGGGGGCGCCGCCGGCGCACGCTGGAGCGAGGCGCTGGCACCGGCCGTCGCCGCCGTCGACCGGCTGCTGGCCGACTGGCTGCCGAAGGCCACCTATCCGGTGCGCCACGGCAACCACCCCAACAGCGCCTTCAGCCTCGGCCTCCTCCTGGACGCCGGGGAACTGTCCGCCACGACCACCGAGGCCGTGCGCGAACGCCTGCTGGCCTGGTTCGCCGACGACCACGACGCTCCCGCCCACTGGGAGCCCTCGGGCCAGGACTTCCTGTCGCCCGCGCTGAGCGAGGCCGACGCGATGCGCCGGGTGCTCGACGGGGAGCGGTTCGCGCAGTGGCTCGACCGTTTCCTGCCCGCGCTGCGCTCCGGCGCGCCCTGCCCGCTCCTGGACGTGCCCGTCGTCTCCGACCACGCCGATCCGCAGATCGGTCACCTGCTGGGCCTCGCCCTGAGCAGGGCCGCCGCGCTGCGGTCGATCGCCGGGGCGCTGCCGGCCGGCCCGGTCCGCGGCCGCCTGGCCGAGGCGGCCGACGCGCACCTCGCCGCGGGCCTGCCCGCCGTGGAACGCGGCGACTTCACCACCGACCACTGGCTGGCCACCTTCGCCGTGCTGGCGCTCGACGTGCCGGACCCCGGCGAGGCCTGACGGCGGGCCGGGCTATCCTGGCGGCCGTACCTGGACACGGGGTGCCCCCGCAGGGGGCTGAGATCACACCCGTCGAACCTGAACCAGTTAGGACTGGCGGAGGGATGTCACATGTCATGGCCGCATGCCCGCACCGAGCCGGCCGTCGCCGGCCCGCGGCACGTCTTCGACGGACGGATGCCGACGGCCCCCGGTGATCTGCGGATGGAGGCACGCGGCATCACGCCGGTGCCCGAGGACAGCCGCTACGGCGGCCCGGGACGGCTGTTCACCGTCTGGTTCGCCCCCAACCTGACCATGACCGGCGTGTTCACCGGCACCGTCGGCATCGCGCTCGGACTGGACGCCGCCACCGCCCTCGCCGCCGTGGTGCTCGGCACCCTGCTCGGCGCGGTGCCCACCGCCTACCTGGGCACCTGGGGAAACCGCACCGGCGCGGCGCAGATGCCGCTGGCCCGCCTGGCCTTCGGCGGGGCCGTCACCGTGCCGGCCGCGCTGCAATGGCTGTCGTCCATCGCCTGGGACGCGCTGATCGGCCTGTTCGGCGGGGAGGCGCTGGCCCAGTTGTGCGGCTGGCCGTTCTGGGCCGGCGTCCTGGTGATGATGGCCGGCCAGGGCGCCCTGGGCGTGCTCGGCTACGAGGCGATCCACCGGCTGCAGACGGTGATGACGTTCGCACTCGCCGCGGCCTTCACCGTCCTCGCGGTCAAGCTCCTGGACCACGCCCACCCGGCGGCCACGGCCGGCACCGCACACGGCGCCGACAGGGCCGGCGCGTTCGTCCTGACCTGCACGATCGCACTGAGTCTGGCCCTGTCCTGGGCCCCCTACGCCAGTGACTTCAGCCGATATCTGCCCCGCTCGGCGTCCCGTCCGCGCATGTTCTGGTGCACCCTGCTCGGCATCGGCCTGTCCTTCGTGGCGGTGCAGGCGCTCGGCCTGTGGGGCGCCGCCGAGTTCACCGACCAGACCGCCCACGGCGTGGACACACTGCTCGGCGGGGGTCCGCTCGGCGCCTTCGGACTCCTCTCGATCGCGCTCGCGGCCCTGTGCAGCAACGCCATGAACGACTACAGCGGGTCGCTGGCCCTGCAGACCATGGGCGTGCGCCTGCCCCGGCCGCTCGCCGCCGCCCTCGCCGCCCTGCTCGGCTTCCCCCTGGTGCTGTGGATGCACGCGGCCGACACCACGGCCCGCTTCCAGAACGTCCTGCTGTTCGTCGGGTACTGGATCCCCGCGTTCGTCGCGATCGTCGTCGTCGACTGGGCGGCCCGTGCCCGGGCCCGCGGCGGCCGCCCGGTCGAGCTGTCGCACGAGACGGCCCGCCCGCAGTCCTGGTGGCCGGCGCTCACCGCGTTCGTCGTGGCCTTCGCCGTGTCCGTGCCCTTCATGAACACCGGCCTGTACACCGGACCGGCCGCCCAGGCCCTGCACGGCGCCGATCTCGCCTACCCGGTGGGCTTCGTGACGGCCCTGCTCGTCTACGCGCCGCTGCGCGCACGGCGACGGCGCTGAAGGACACGCCCGACGCGGTCGGGGCGGTGCGCCGGAGGTGGGAACGGCGCTACCACCGCCGGTGGCGCCGCGCCACTCGACGGCGCGGGAGGACGGGCACCATGGCCGGGACGCCCGGGACGCGGCACGGGCGCTCGGCTGCCGCCCCGGCCACAGCCCCAGCAGTCACAGCGGTAACGAAGTGCGCTTTAGCCCATTCGGCCCCACACTGAGAAGTGCCTCGCCGCGTGCGGCTCGCGGGGCCGGGTGAAGAGTCCGCCGGTGCTCCCCTCGGGAGGCTCCATGGTTGTGGTAGCGCTGTGCACTCCGATCGCGATGATGCTGCTTCTGCTGGGCATGGACGCCTTCGAGGAACTCCTGTCCCGCTGGTCGACCGATCCCGACGAGGAGCAGCCGGAGCCCTGACCCCGACCGGCCGTCCGCGAGCGCTGGAGCCCTGACCCCCGACCAGCTTCCCGGAGCGGCCGAAGTCCGGGCAGCGGACCGTCGGCACAGCGGAACAGCGCTCCGTAAGACCTGCGAACGAAACGGGAGTCCGAGCCGGGCGCCCGTTTTGTTCGCAGCTCTGAGTCCTCCGGAGCGCTGTTCCGTCATGTGCGGGGCCGAGAGGGTGGGTGCCGCCCCGGGGGGTCAGCTCTCGGGGGCCGCGGTGCCCTCCCGGGTCACTTCCGCCCGGTCGCGGTGTCGTCCTCGGGGGCCAGGAGGACGGCGATCCGGCTGGCGTGGGCGACGGCGTCGCTGACACGCGGGCTGATGAACGCCTCCAGAGCGCTGCGGTGGTGGTGGCCGAGGACCAGGAGGTCGGCCTGGAACTCCTCGGCGGCGGCGGAGATGGCGGTGGCGATCTGCGTGGTCAGACCGCCCGCGACGGCGCCCTCGGCGTCGACGCCCGAGTCCCGCAGCGTGGTGACGGCCTCGTCGACGACGGTCTTGGCCTCCGCGTCGTTCTCCAGGGGGACGACGGCGGCGAGCGTGGCCGCGGTGGGGGCGACGTGCAGCACCCGGACCTTGGCGCCGGTCAGCCGGGCCACGTCACCGGCCAGCCGGACCGTGGCGTGACGGGCGGGGCTCGGATCGACGGCGACGAGAACGCGGTGGAACATGAGCTGACTTCCTTGTCTGTACGTGTTTCTGAGTGCTCTTCGGGTGTTTCTCCGGAAGTGTCTTCGGGTGTGGCCGCAGGTGTGCTTCCGGGTGGCACCGTCGCGATCGCACCGGGGCCGGTGCGATCGCGACACGTCGTGAACACGCGACGGCGGTGATCTGTTCCACGAGGCCGGCCGGTCCCGTCCCCGAGCCCGCCCCCGCGCCGCCGCACGGCCCGGTGGCGGGAAACGGCCACAGCGCAAAACCGCCTCGTCCCGCCCTCTCCCCCCAGCGGTCCGTCTGCCAGGGTGGTGCCCACCGCAGCACCAACCACCTTCCGCGATCCGGCTGTTCACGCATGCCCGCACGGGCGGATCGCGCAGACGTGACACCGGTACGCACGTGCCGGCGCACAGATTCGGGAGAGCGATGCGCTCGATATCGCGAACAGTCCTGGGGGTCACGACGGCCACGGTCCTGGCCGTCACCGCGGCCGTGCCCTCGATGGCCGCACCGCCCCGGGACACCACCGCACACGAGAGACCGGTCATCGGCACGTCCGCGGCCGCGGCGCGGACCGCGCGCGGCACGGTCGTCACGCTCGTCACCGGCGACCGGGTCCTGGTCACCGAGGATCCGTCCGGACACAGCTCCGCGGTCGCGCTGCCCGCCGAGGACGGCAGCACCCCGCTCCTGCAGACCCGGCAGGTGGGCAAGGACCTCTACGTCTACCCGGAGAGCGCCACCGCCGCCCTCGCCGCCGACCGCGTGGACCAGGAACTGTTCAACGTGACCGGACTGGTGCGGCAGGGCTACGACGACGCGCACTCCGGGGTGCTGCCGCTCATCGCCGTCTACGACAAGGCCGCCGGCGTGACCCGCGACGCCCCCGCCACACCGCGCGGGGCCCGGCGCGGACTCGTCCTGGAGTCCATCGACGGCGTCGCCCTCAAGGCCGGCAAGAAGGACGCCACCGCCTTCTGGGCGGACGTCTTCGCACCGCGCTCACGGGCGGCCCGGGGCCTGAAGAAGCTGTGGCTGGACAGCAAGGTGCAGGCCGCCCTGGACACGTCGACGCGGCAGGTGCGCGCGCCGCAGGCCTGGGCCGCCGGGTACGACGGCAAGGGCACCAAGGTCGCCGTGCTCGACACCGGCGTCGACGCCGCACACCCCGACCTACAGGGCCGTATCAGCGCCACGGAGAACTTCACCGACTCACCCGACACGGACGACCGGCAGGGACACGGCACCCACACCGCCTCCACCGTCGGCGGCACCGGCGCGGCCAGTGGCGGTAAGCAGCGCGGTGTCGCGCCGGGCACCGACCTCCTGATCGGCAAGGTCCTCGACGACTCCGGTTCCGGCGACACGTCGTGGATCATCGCCGGCATGGAATGGGCCGTCGCCCGGCACGCCGACGTCGTCTCCATGAGCCTGGGCAACCCGGCCCGCACCGACTGCTCCGACCCGATGGCCACCGCCACCGAGGAACTGGCCCGCGGCAACAGGAACACGCTGTTCGTCATCGCGGCCGGGAACACCGGACCGTCCCTCGATTCGGTCTCCTCGCCCGGCTGCGCGCCGAGTGTGCTGACCGTCGGCGCCGTCGACGGGAACGACGCGACCGCGTCGTTCTCCAGCCGCGGCCCGGCCTACGGCTCGCACACCCTCAAGCCGGAGATCGCCGCGCCCGGCGTCGGCATCCTGGCCGCCTCCGCCGGCGGCCGCGGCCTGTACGCGTACCGGGAGATGAGCGGCACCTCCATGGCGACCCCGCACGTCGCCGGCGCCGCCGCCGTCGTGCGCCAGCGCCACCCCGGCTGGACCGCGCAGCAGGTCAAGGCCGCGCTGGTGTCCTCCGCGGACAGCACCGTCCCCGGGGACGTGCGCGAGACCGGCGGCGGCCGGCTCGACGTGAAGGCCGCGGTCGACGAGACGGTGCTCGGTGCGCCCGCCGTGCAGGGCGGCAGCTTCGACTGGCCGCAGACGGAGGCGGACCGCACCACCGTCGAGGTGCCCTACACCAACACCACCGACCGGCCGGTCACGCTCCGCCTCGGCGTGGAGCACGTCACCGGCAACGACGGCAGCGCCGTCCGCTCGGCCGTCGCCCGGCTGGGCAGCAGGTCCGTCACCGTACCGGCGGGCGCGACCGTCGGGGTGCCGCTCCGGCTGGACCCGGCGGCCCCGCTGAAGGCGAGCCAGTACGGCGACGTCACCGGCCGCGTGACCGCCACCTCGGGCAAGGTCACCGTGTCCACGCCGTTCTCGCTCTACGTCCAGCCGCGGACGGTCAGCCTCCGCGTCCGGCTCGTCGACCGCGGCGGCCACCCCGCCGCCGGCTCCTCGTCCCTGGACCTCGTCGGCACCGACGACGCCTCCGGCGAGCGCCGCTTCAACGAGGGCGCCGCCGAGCAGACGTACCGGATACGTCCCGGCAGCTACTTCCTGTCCTCCTTCATCGTCACCCCCGACAGCGACGGCCCGGCGGCCGGCTCGGTGACGTACGAGGGCCGCCCGCAGCTGGAGATCACCAAGGACACCACCGTCGTCCTCGACGCGCGCCGGGCGCACCGCCTTTCCGTGCGCACCGACCGGCCCGCCGAGGACCGCGGCGCCACGCTGGCCTTCGCCCGGACCTGGGGCGGCACCTGGCTGCACGCGGGCAGCATGAGCGGTGGCCGCGGCACCGGGGACTACTACGCGGACGTGCGGGGCCGCGCCCACGACGGCGGCTTCGAGTTCGGCAGCTACTGGCGCCGCTACGCCCCGCAGATCACGGACTTCGGCATCGCCGACGGGCCGGCCCTGCACCCCGTCACGGCCTCCACCGGCTCCGTGAACCTCGACGGCACCGGCCGGGCGGACGTGGTGGACGCGGGCGCGGGCACCGCCGCCGAGCTGGCCGCGGCGCAGGTCAAGGGGAAGATCGCCCTGGTCCGGATCCCGGACGGCACCACCTCCGTGCTGGAGCAGGCGCGGGTCGCCGCGGCCGCCGGAGCAGTCGCCCTCCTCACCCACCACGACGCCGCGGGCCGCTGGTACCCCTCGGTCGGCTACACCGGCGGCCCCCTGCCGGTGCTCGGGCTCCCCGCCAAGGAGGCGGAGGACCTCCGGCAGCGGCTGGCCTCGGGCCCCGTCGTCCTGCACTGGCGGGCCACCGCGGTCAGCCCCTACGTCTACAACCTCGCCTTCCCGGAGAGCGGCCCCGTCGCCTCCGACCGCACGTACCGCGTGCGCGACGCCCGCCTCGGCCGTACCCGGTCCGTCCTGCACGCCATGGGTGCGGCGGGCGACTACCTGTCCACCGTCGTCGCGCACCGTCCGGACACCGACATCGTGCTCGGCTCGGCCGACCCGGTCACGGTGCCCGGCGAGCGCACCGAGTACTACTCCGCGGGCGGCACCGGCTTCTCGCAGAGCGTCTCCAGCAGCTTCCCCTGGGGCGAGAGCATGACCAGCGCCGTCCGCACCTACCAGGCGGGCCGGCAGCTCACCGAGAGCTGGTACGGCGGTGTCCTGGCCCCGGCCACGCCGCGGGACGCCTCCGGCGCGGAACAGCTCGCCGCCGAGCGGCAGGGCAACCGGATGGGCATCATGCCGGCCTTCTGGGGGGACAGCGACCACAGCGGCGTCCAGGGGTCCTTCGGCGACCTCGGGTCCATGACGCTGCGCATCGACGGCGAGGAGGCCGGCACCAGTTCCTACCCCTTCGGGTCCTTCACCGTCCCGGCGGCCGACTCCGCGTACGAACTGACCCTGAGGACCATGAAGTTCGGGCAGCCCGCGCAGGTCTGGAAGCGGTCCGTGGCGACCGAGACCACGTGGTCGTTCCGCTCCCGGCTGGAGGAGAACGTGTACTCGCGGGGGCTGCCGGTCCTCTTCCCGCGGTACGGACTGCCCGAGGACGGCATGAAGACGCTGGCCGCGCGGGACGGGCAGCGCATCACCCTGGGCGTCACCGGCCACGCCGGCTACCACCCTCAAGGGCTGCGCGCCGCCGGGCTCTCCTACTCCTACGACGGCGGCGCCACCTGGACCGAGGCGGCGACGGCCGAGCACGACGGCGTCTGGAGCGCGACCGTGGACCACGCCGGCGCCTCGGGCCGGCAGGTCACCTTGAGGACCCGCCTGACGGACACGAACGGCAACTCGGTCACCCAGACGGTGACCCGGGCCTACGACGTCCGCTGAACCGGAGCCCCCGACGCGGCGCCCGCCGGAGGAACTCCCCTCCGGCGGGCGCCGCTTGGCGCGCGGCGGCCGCAGGACGGCCGCACGGCAGGGCTCTTGCCCTGAAGTGGGCTCCAACTCGTAGGGTCACGCCCACCAGCGGACGACACCCAAGAGGAGAAGCGCATGCGCCACCGCGTCCTGGGCGGTACCGGCATCGAGGTCAGCCCCTACTGCCTCGGCACCATGATGTTCGGGTCCATCGGCAACCCCGACCACGACGAGTGCGCCCGGATCATCCACACCGCGCTGGACGAGGGGATCAACTTCGTCGACACCGCCGACATGTACTCGGCCGGGGAGTCGGAGACGATCGTCGGCAAGGCGCTGAAGGGCCGGCGCGACGACGTGGTGCTCGCCACCAAGGTGCACTTCCCCATGGGGGAGGGCCCCAACCGGGGCGGCAACTCACGGCGCTGGATCGTGCGCGCGGTCGAGGACAGCCTGCGCCGGCTGGGCACGGACTGGATCGACCTGTACCAGGTGCACCGGCCCGACCACCGGACCGACGTCGAGGAGACGCTCTCCGTCCTCACCGATCTCGTGCACCAGGGCAAGATACGGGCGTTCGGCTGCTCCACGTTCCCGGCGGACCAGATCGTCGAGGCCCACCACGTGGCCGACCGACGCGGTCTCCAGCGGTTCCGCACGGAGCAGCCGCCCTACTCGCTGCTGGCCCGGGGGGTCGAGCGGCACGTGCTCCCGGTGACCGAACGCCTCGGCATGGGGGTGCTGACCTGGAGCCCGCTCGCCTCGGGGTTCCTGACCGGCCGCTACCGCAAGGACCGGGCCGCCGATCTGAGCAGCGGGCGCCCGGCCCTGCACCCGGACCGCTTCGACCCGTCGGTGCCGACGACCACGGCGAAGCTCGAGGCCGTCGAGCGGCTGGTGGCCGTGGCCGGGGAAGCGGGCTGTTCGCTGCCGGAGCTGGCCATCGCCTTCCCGCTCGCGCATCCGGCGGTCACGTCGGTGATCATCGGCCCGCGCACGCCGGAGCAGCTGCGCGCCACCCTCAAGGGCCGCTCCGTGGTGCTCGACGACGCGGTGCTCGACCGCATCGACGAGATCGTGCCGCCCGGGACCGACGTGTACCAGCCGGACGGCGTGTGGGCTCCGCCGTCGCTCACGGTTCCGGCGCTGCGGCGCCGCCCGGCCGGTTCCCGCTCGGCGGCGTGACGGCCGAGGCACCGGCGCGTACGCAGCCCTCAGGGCAGGGGCGTGGGCCGGACGGCGAGGACGGCGATGTCGTCCTCGCCGTCGGCGCCCAGTCTGATCAGGAGTTCGTCGCAGAACACGTCGAGGGGTTCGCGGGCCAGGGCCGCGGCGTGCCGGCTCAGCCGGTCCAGGGCGTGGTCCAGGGGTTCGCCGCGGCGTTCGACGAGGCCGTCGGTGTACAGCAGCACCGTCGCGTCGGCCGGGATCTCGTCCGACGCCCGGGTACGGGGCAGGCCGGGGTCCACGCCGAGCATCAGGCCCGAGCCGTCCTCCAGGAACCGGTTGGGGCCGCCCGGCACGGTCAGCAGCGGGGGCAGGTGCCCGGCCGAGGAGTGCACCAGTTCCCACCGGCCCTCCCCGAAGCTCCTGATCAGCCCGTAGACGCAGGTGGCGGTGGCCTCCCGGTAGAAACTGTGGTTCGCCGCGTCCAGGCGGCGCAGGACCGTCTCCGGGGGCTCCTCGCGGCCCACGGCGATGCCGCGGAGCATGCTGCGCAGCTGGCTCATGGCGATGGCCGCGTCGAGGTTGTGGCCGGCGACGTCACCGATGACCACGGCCGTGTCGCCGCCGGGCAGGACGAAGCTGTCGTACCAGTCGCCGCCGACCTGCGCGGTGGTGGAGGAGGCCGCGTAGCGGGCGGCCAGCCGCAGGTTCGGCACCTGCGGCAGCACGGGCAGCAGTGAGCGCTGGAGACGCTCGGCGATGTTGCGTGTCTCCTGGTGGAGGCGGGCGTTGTCGACCCCCAGAGCGAGAGTGCGGACGAGGTCGTCGACCAGGGGCAGGTCCGCTCGGGTGAACGGCCTGCGACGCCCGCCGCGGGCCACGGTGAGGGCACCGATGACCTCCCGGCGTGCCCGCAGCGGGGCGACGACGACGCTGTCGGCGCCCAGTTGGCGCAGCAGTTGCAGGTAGTGGGCGTCCAGGGGGCTCCCGGCCTGGTCCGACGGGGGCGGCTCGGTCAGCAGCAGGGGGCCCGCGCCGCGCAGGGCACGGGCGAGCGGACCGCGGGCGCTCGCGGAGACCGGCGGGAGCGGTCCCTCGTGCTGCTCGGGTGACGCCTCGCCCGGGGCCCGGTGGACGACGCAGACGCGTTCCACCTCCGCGTTCTCGGTGAACAGGTCGACCGCGCACCAGTCGGCCAGCCGCCGGGTGAGGATGCCGGCCACCCGTTGCAGGCCCGCGTCGAGGTCGGGAGCGCCGCTGAGCGCCGCACCGGTGTCGGCCATGAGGGCGAGCCGCTCCAGCGCCGAGACGCCCGCCGGGCCGCCGCCCGCCGCACGCGCGCCCTCGTGGGCGGCCGGCTCCAGGGGCCCGCCCGGTTCCCGGGGCCACGGCGCGGAGCGGGGGCGGCCGAGCGGACTGGCCGGTGCGACGGACGCGGCCGCCCTGGGGGTGAGCTGGGCGACGAAGACGGTACGGCCGTCGGCGGTCTCCTGGGTCTGGATGAACAGGCGGATGGGGATCAGCCGGCCGTCGCGGTGCAGGGCGGGCAGCGGCACGGAACGGCCCAGGATCCGGGGCTGCCCGGTGAGCAGCAGGGACGTGAACGATCCGGTGTGGCGCCTGCGCAGGTGTTCCGGCATCAGCATGGTCAGCGGCTGTCCGAGGAGGTCGTCCGGGTGCCGGCCGAACAGGTCCGCCGCGGCGGTGTTCGCGGCGATGATCACGTTCCTCTCGTCCGCGGCGATGGTCGGCACGCGCGCGGCGCTGACCTGGCCGGCGTCCCAGGGCACCAGTTCGGACAGGCCGGCCCCCGGCTCCCGCGGCACCACGCTCCACGCCATCGGGTTCTCACCGTCGAGCTGGCCGGCGATCTGGTCGAACAGCCAGTGGTGGAAGACGCGGTTGCGGGGCAGTGCCGGCAGGGTCAGCAGGCACTCCTCACGGGCCGCGTCCTCGGCCACGTCCAGCACCTCCCACAGGGTCCGCACGGCCGGCCCGGCGTCCGGCGGCATGCCCAGGCGCAGCGAGCGGAACCCGGCCTCGGCGGGCTGCTCGCGCAGCGCGGCGGTGACGCAGGCGCTGATCAGGTTGCTGGTGTCGTGGGCGACGGCGAGGTCGTGCGCCGTCACGCCCACCAGGCCGGTTCCGGCGGCCGCGGCCAGGGTGGCCTCGCGCAGCAGGGTGTTGCGGTGCTGCTGGGAGGCCGAGTACAGGGCCTCGGGCACGTCGATCAGCGTCACGGTGGCTCCGGCGCGGCAGGGCGGCGCGGTGACTTCCCAGCCGGCCGGCCGCGGCGGGCCGCCGCCGGGGCGCAGCTCGAACCAGACGCTCTTGTGCTCCTCGCCCATGTCGACGCCGCATCGGGAGGCCAGCAGCCCGGCCAGGGCCAGGCCCTGTCCGGTGCCGGCGTAAGGGGAACACTCGTGCGGTACGAGTCCGCGGTCCGGCCGCCGGTCGCTCACCCGCACCCGCACCGTGCCGCCCTCGGCGCAGGCGGTCACCTCGACCGGTGTGCGGGCGTGCAGCACCGCGTTGGTCACCAGTTCACTGACCAGGAGCTGAGCGGTCTCCACCAGGTCCGCGGCGACATGGTCGAGAGCGGCTCGTACGAACCGCCGGGCCTGCGGCACGCTCTCCGGCTCCGGGGGGAACCGTCGGGCGGACGCCCCCCGGGCATTGAGATCGCCCATGCACCCAGTGTGCCCCACGAGATCCCGCCCCGGTGTCTGCGTCCGCCTTCCGCCCGCCGGACGGGTGAGCGCCGGGGCCCGGGCCGCCCGGACGGCCCAGCGGACCGACGCGGTGGCCAGCGACGGTGGCGTGCGCGCGGCGCCCGCCGGCGCGTGGGCCGTGGGCGGCGCGCACGGGCCGGCCGCCCGAGGAGGCGGTGTCGGCGCAGGACGCCTCGCGCGGCCCGGAGTCGTAGAACCGGGTGAGGCACTCGGCGAAGGCGGCGTGGCCGCGGGCGTTGGGATGGAAGGACTGCCGGACGGAGTTCTCGTCCGGGAGCCCGGGCTTGGAGAGGTCGATGAAGAGTCCGCGGGCCCAGGTGTCCTCGGTGCACACCTCGTGCCCGTGGAAGAGGCGCGAGTTGTCGAGGCAGAACGCGCCGGTGCCGGCGGCGGCCTTGCGAATGCCGCGTTCGAAGGCGGGGACGCGACGTCACGGCCCCAGGCGGTGTCGGAGTCGTAGTCGAGGCCGCCGCAGGCGAGCTTGCCCGCGAATCCCGGGTTGTCCCGGAAGTCCGGTCCGATGGGGCCCGGGCAGCTCATGACGACCAGCTTGCAGTCGCCGTCGGCGTAACCGGCCTCGCGCATCACCGAATTCAGGTCCCGGACGGTCTGCTCGACCTTGGGGACCAGGGCGTCGACCCTGGCCTGCCAGCCCGGTGCGTACTTGGCCGCACAGGGTCCCCGGGAGAGCAGGGAGCGTTCGACGCAGTCGGTCATGACGGGGCCGAACCGGAGGTCGTCGTTGGCACCGGCCACCAGGAGGACCATCTTGACGCGGGTGTTGCGCGCCTTGACGGCCAGGCTGTCGCTCTGGACGAGTTCGTCGGCGTACTGCTCCGTGCCGCCGGCCCTGATGTTGCCGGTGAAGGCGCCGGAGCAGGCGACGTCGAAGGTGAGGTCCGCGGGGATGCCGGTGCGGTGGACGGCGGCGTCGGGCGAGCGGTGGCACCAGTTGACGGGGCCGTCGGTCGGCGGTTCGTACGTGCCGACGCTTCCGGCCCCGACCGAGGGCGGGCGGCGGGCCCGTGGCCGCGCGGGCGGCGGGCGGCGGGCGGCGGGACACCGGTGAGCGCACGGGAGGCGATGCGGTTAGCGTGGTCGCATGCGACATGAGGTGACCGACGCCGACACGGCGACGTCGGTGGGCAGTGGTGACGTGCCCGTGCTGGCAACCCCCCGGCTGATCGCCTGGCTGGAGGCGGCGACCGTACGGGCCGCCGCGCCGTTCACCGCGGCCGGCCAGACGACGGTGGGCACGGCGATCCGCGTCCAGCACCTGCGCGCCACCCGCGTGGGCGGCCGCGTGGAGGTCGTGGCGGAGGCGCCCGCCGCCGCCGTGGGCCGTCGGCTCACCTTCCTCGTGCGGGCCGTCGACGGCGCCGGGGAACTCGTCGCCACCGGGGAGATCGACCGGGCGATCGTCGACCGGCAGCGGTTCCTCGCCGCGGCGCCCGACCCTCAGACGGGTGTGTGGCCCGCCAGGTAGTCCCGTACGGCACCGGGAAGGTCCGCCGGGAGCGGCTCGTCCATGGGTGCCCAGCGGATCCGCTCCGGTGCGAGCCGCGCCCCGGAGGAGGGGTCCTCGCTCAGCAGCTGGCACACCACCGCGGCCGGCTCCGTCCCCCCGCTTCCGCCCGGCGCACCGAGCGTCGCCGAACCGTCGACCAGGTACCCGGTGGACTCGTAGACGAGGCGCGCCGCGGTCGCCTGCGGTGTCTCGGCCGGCTCCGGGACGCCCGAGGGCAGCCCCCAGCCGTCCCGGCCCTCTTCCTCCACCAGCAGCAGCCGCCCGTCGTAGACGACCACCGCCCGCACCGCGCTCCCCGCGGCCTGTTCCGCTGTCATGGTCCAGCCCTCCCGCTGTGGTCCGTGCGGCCCTCCGGCAGGGCACCGTCGGTTGTCCGCCCCCCGGACTTCCTGCCCCCTGCGCGGTGCGCCTACCCCTGGTCCGAGGCACCGAAAGCGCCTGCCCCCAGGCGCCGTTGCCCCGTCCCGCGCCCCGCGCTCCGCCCGTTCCCGTCTCCCCTCTCCCGTCCTCCGTCTCCGGGCTGTGTCACACCACGGTCACCGCGACGCCGGCGCCGGTGATCGCGGCGAGCGCGTCGGCGGGTGCGGCCTGGTCGGTGACGAGGTGGTCGACGTCCTTCAGGGAGCAGATCCGGGCGAAGGTGGCCCGGCCGATCTTCGAGTGGTCGGCGACGACGACGGTCCTGTCGCTGCTGGCGGCGAAGGCCCGGTCCGTCGCCGCCTCGAGCTGGTCGTGGGTCGTGCAGCCGTGCTCGGCGCTGATGCCGTCCACGCCGAGGAACGTGATGTCGGTGTGGTGGTCGGCGAGCGTCTTCTCCGCGATGGGGCCCACGAGTTCGTAGCTCTCGGTGCGGGCGTAGCCGCCGACGACGACGAGCGTGACGTCGTGGTGCGGGACCGTCTCGGCGGCGATGTTCACGGCGTTGGTCACGATGGTGACGGCGCCCCGGGCGGCCAGGACGCGCGCGATCTCGGTGACGGTGGTCCCCCCGGTCATCCCGACGACCGCGCCGCGGGGCACGAGCCGGGCCGCGGCCCGCGCGATGGCCTGCTTCTGCGGCCGGCTGCGCTCGGTGCGGTGCTGGACCGGGAGTTCGGGCCCCGCGCTGCCCTGGACGGCCCCGCCGTGCGTCCGGCGCAGCAGGTTCAGCCGGCTCAAGTGCTGCAGATCGCGCCGGATGGTGGCTCCGGAGACGTTCAGCAACCGGGACAACTCGGTGACGTCGATGGCACCACGCGCGGAGACATGCTCAAGTATTCGCGCATGACGCTCAGTTTTCAGCATGCGATGAGCATAGACCGGACAGGGGCGGCACGAGGGCCGTGCGACGGGGAGGCGTGACCGGCCGCCCCGAGGGAAAGCGACCGGCCGAGCACCCTTGCCCATATGAACAAGATGCGCATCTTCGATCTGTTGACATGGCGAAAGTTGCTCGCTTTACTCCTTCCAACGCCAGAGCTGAGCACCCGGCGTCAGAGGTACGCCCAGCCGGTAGCACGGTGCGCACACCGTAAGTCCGGACAAAGTCGCCAGGATCCGTCCGCACGGACGCGGGGTCCGAGGCGGGGACGTACCCTCGCATCTTCTGGAGCTCAAAGATGTCCCTCTTCGATCGTGCCCGGCCGCACGGGCGTGCCACCGTGGCGGTGGCCGCCGCGGCGGCGGTCATCTGTCCGCTGTCCGCCTGCGCTTCGGCGAGTGCGGCCACCTCCACGGCCACCCCCGCGGCCACCTCCGCGGCCACGGTGACCCTTCCTCCGGCACACGCCGCCTTCGACTACCAGATCGGCAAGGCCTATCCGCCGCCGTCCGGGGTGAAGGTCGTCACCCGCGACTACACGGCCGCCCCGGCGGCCGGTCTCTACAACATCTGCTACGTCAACGCCTTCCAGGCCCAGCCCGGCGCCGAGAGCCAGTGGGGCGACCTGCTGCTGCGGGACGCGAACGGCAAGGTCGTGTACGACGACAACTGGGGGGAGGCCATGCTCGACATCCGCACCGACGCCAAGCGGCAGCGGATCGCGGCGAAGGTGAACTCCTGGATCGACACGTGTGCGAGCAAGGGCTTCAAGGCCGTCGAGCCGGACAACCTGGACACCTTCGACCGGACGAAGCTGATCAGCGAGGCCAACGCGAAGGCGTTCATCCGGCTGCTGTCGGCCCACGCGCACGACAAGGGCCTGGCGATCGCCCAGAAGAACACGTCCCAGTTCTCCACCGACCGCGCTGACACCGGGCTCGACTTCGCCGTCGCCGAGGAGTGCGGCGAGTGGGACGAGTGCGGCGACTACGTCGACGGGTTCGGTGACCACGTCATCGTCATCGAGTACCAGGAGAAGAACCTCAAGAAGGTGTGCGCCGCCTACGGTGACCGCCTCAGCGTCGTGCTGCGCGACGTGAACGTGACGGCTCCCGGCGACAGCGGTTACGTCCGCAAGACCTGCTGACGCGCCGCCCGCACGGCCCGCCCGGTGCGTCCGGTCCCGTTTCCGGCGCACCGGGCACCCCTCCGGCTTCCGCCCCGCTCCGGGTCGCCCGTTTCCGAGGCGCCCCGCCCGTGAGCCGCCCCCCTGGTGAGCCGCTCCCCCGCCGGGGCTCCCCGCCGCGCGAGAAGCGCGCTCCGGCGCACCCCGCCCACCGCGGCAGGCGCACCCCGCGCATCCGGCGGCACCCTCCCGTGCCGTCCGCCCCGCGCGGCGGCACCCCTCCCACCGCACACCGTCCCGTCCGGCAACCGGCCCGCCGCGCCGGACCGTCCGTCCGCGTGGCATCCCGCGTCACGCGTCCTCCTGGGGGCTCACATGGCCGCAGCACACCGCCCGTCCGGCACCGGACTTCCGCGCCGTACGATCCTGCGCCGGGGCAGCGCCCTGGCCCTCGGTGCCGCCGCGACGGCGGCGCTGCCCGGGTGCGGCGCGGCCACGGACGACGGCGTCGGCGCCGACGGCCGGGTCACCGTCGAACTCTGGCACGGCCAGACGGACACGGGCCGCGCGGCGATCGAGAAGCTGGTGGCGGAGTTCAACCGCACCCACCCCGGTATCCGGGTGGACCCGGGCGGCGGGGTCCTCGCCGACGCGATGCTGCAGAAGATCACCGCCGCGCTCGCGGCCGGTTCCTTCCCCGACGTCGCCTACGTCTTCGGTTCCGACCTGGCCAGCGTCGCCCGCAGCCCCTCGGTGGTGGACCTGAGCGACACCGTGCGTTCGGGACCGACGCCCTGGAACGACTTCTGGGCGCCCGCCCGCGCCGCGGTCACGCTCAACGGCCACGTCCGCGCCTCGCCCGCCCTGCTCGACTCCCTGGCCGTCGTCTGCAACAAGAAGCTCTTCCGTGACGCCGGCCTGCCGCTGCCCCGGCCCGGCTGGACCTGGGAGCAGTTCGTGGCCACGGCGGCCAGGCTCACCGACCGGCGGCGCGGGGTGTTCGGCACCGGCTGGCCCGGCGTCGGCGACGAGGACACCGTGTGGCGGCTGTGGCCGATGGTGTGGGACCTGGGCGGCGACGTCATCGGCCCGGACGGACGGCGCATCGGGTTCGAGGAGAGCGGCGTCAAGGCCCTCCAGACGGTGGCGGCCCTGGCCGGGGACAGGAGTGTCTACGTCGATCCGAAGCCGGGCAGCGAGCAGATGTACCAGGTCTTCGCGTCGGGCCGCATGGGCATGGTCGTCACCGGACCGTGGCAGCTGCCGGACATCCGCCAGGCCGGCATCGACCACCATGTGGTGCCGCTGCCCAGCTACAGCGGCCGCCCGGTGACCATCTCGGGCCCCGACACCTGGACCGTGTTCGACAACGGCCCGGCCCGGGTCCGTGCCGCGCGCACCTTCGTGACCTGGCTGTCCCAGCCCGCCCAGGACGTCCGCTGGGACGTGCAGGCCGGCAGTCTCCCCCTGAGCCGCAGCACGCAGGCGCTGCCCGCGTGGCACGCGCAGGAGGCGCGGACCGAGGGCCTCGCGGTGTTCACCGAGGCACTGACCTCGGCCCGGGTGCGGCCCGTCCACCCGGCGTACCCGCAGATCTCGCAGGCCCTCGGCCAGGCGATCGCCTCGGTGCTCATCGGCCGGAGCACCCCCGCCAAGGCACTGCGCGACTGCGCGCACGAGGCCAACGCCGCCCTGCTCATCCCGCGTTGAGAGGACCACCATGCCCCGCCTGCCCTCACCCCTCACCCTCGCGGACCGCGGCCCCGGCCGGAAGACCCGCACCGGCCGCCACGCCCCCGGCGACGACGACGGACACGGCACCGGCGCGGACGCCCCGCCGCGCTCCGGGTCCGTGCGCCGCCGTGCCGGCCGGGAGTCCGCCGCCGCCTGGGCGTTCGTCTCCCCCGCGGTACTGGTGATCCTGGGCCTGAGCGTCGTACCGGTGGCGTGGTCGCTGCTGCTGTCCTTCCAGGCCGACGACCTGGTCACGCCCAGCCGCTGGGTCGGCCTGGCCAACTACCGGGCGCTCGGGCAGGACCCGCACTTCAGCCAGGCGGTGCGCAACACCCTGCTCTACACGGCGCTGTACGTGCCGTTGAGCATCGGCCTCGGGCTGTTCCTGGCCCTGGCGCTCAACCAGCGGCTGCGGCTGGTCGCCCTGTACCGCACCCTCTTCTTCGTGCCGTTCGTCGTCTCGGCGACGGCCCAGGGAGTGCTGTTCTCCTTCATCCTCGACCCCGAGTTCGGCGCCGCCAACTCCGTGCTGCACAAGGTCGGGATATCCCCGCAGGGCTTCCTCACCGACCCCGGCCAGGCGCTGCTCGCGCTCGTGGCGATCTCGCTGTGGAGCGGCACCGGCTTCTGCGTGGTGGTGCTGCTGGCCGCCCTCCAGGACGTACCGCCCTCACTGGTGGAGGCGGCCCGGCTGGACGGCGCCGGCCGCCGCCACGTGCTGCGCCACGTGACGCTCCCGGCCCTCGCCCCGGTGCTGGTCTTCCTCCTGCTGTGGCAGACCATCAACGCCCTGCAGGTCTTCGACCTGGTGTACGTGACGACCAAGGGCGGCCCGCTCGGCTCGACCACGGTGATCGTCTACTTCATCTGGGAGCAGGCCTTCAAGAACTTCACCGCCGGTTACGGTGCGGCGGCGGCCTACGCCCTGGCCCTCGCCCTGATCCTGCTCGCCGCCGTCCCGCGGACCGCCCGGGCCGTACGGCGCCGGGCCCGAGCCCACCACGGCCGCACCGGCCGCGCCGGTTCCGCCGGCCTGGAAGGAGCCGCACGATGACGGCCACGTCCCCCGCCCCGTCCGCGTTCCCCTCGGCTCCCGCCCCGGCGTCCCCGGACCGCCCGGCGGCCGCGCCCGGACGGCCCCGCAAGAGGCTGCCGTTCAGCCCCTGGCACCTTCTGCTGGCCCCGCTCGCCCTGGTGTTCGCGGTCCCGCTGATCTGGCTGCTGCTCAGCTCCGTCATGAGCGACGCGCAGATCAACCGGTTCCCGCCCGCCCTGTGGCCCTCCCGCATCGATCTGGGCGGCTACCGCTACGTCCTGGGCAACGCCATGTTCCCGCGCTGGTTCGCCAACTCGCTGCTGGTGTCACTGGCCGCGGTGGTGTCCAACCTGGTCCTCGGCGCCCTGGCGGGTTACGCGTTCGCCCGGATGCGGTTCGCGGGCTCCCGGCTGCTGCTGGGGCTGATGCTGGCCACCATGGCGATCCCGTTCCAGCTGACGATGATCCCGACGTTCCTGGTGATGAAGCGGCTCGGGCTCATCGACACGCTCGGCGCGCTGATCGTGCCCTCCCTGGTCACCCCGTTCGCCGTGTTCCTGCTGCGCCAGTTCTTCCTGTCGCTGCCCAGGGAACTGGAGGAGGCGGCCTGGCTGGACGGCTGCTCCCGGCTGCGGGTGCTGTGGCAGATCGTGCTGCCGCTGTCGCGGCCGGCGCTGAGCACGGTGGCGGTGCTGACCTTCCTCACCACGTGGAACGACCTGAGCTGGCCGCTGATCGCCATCAACCACGACACCCAGTACACCCTCCAGCTGGGCCTGACCACGTTCCAGGGGCAGCACCACACCAAGTGGTCCGCGGTCATGGCGGGCAACGTGATCACCGTGCTGCCCGTGCTGCTCGCCTTCCTGCTCGCGCAGAAGTCCTTCATCCAGTCGATCACGTCGAGCGGCCTCAAGGGGTGACCGGCCTCCCGGCCGCCTCCCCCGTCAGCCGCCCCACCGCCGTCCGCCCGTCAGGGTCCGCACCCGGGCCCGTCAGGGTCCGCACCTCAAGGAAGACCGCATGCAGCACGCCTACGACCTCCTCGTCCTGGGAGACGCCAACCCCGACATCGTCGTCGGACCGCTGGAGGCGCCCCTCGCCTTCGGGCAGCGCGAACGGCTCGTCGACAGCGGGACGCTCACCCTCGGCGGCTCCGCGTCGATCATGGCGTGCGGGGCCGCCCGGCTCGGGCTGAAGGTGGCCTTCGCCGGACGCGTCGGCGACGACGACGCCGGACGGTTCGTGCGGGCGGCGCTGGAGGAGCGGGGCGTCGACACCTCGGCCCTGCGCGTCGACCCCGCCCTGGCCACGCCACTCACCGTCGTGCTGACCCGCCCCGACGGCGACCGGGCGATCCTCACCTCCCCGGGCACGCTCCCGGCCACCGGGCCCGACGACGTGCCCGAGGCCCTGCTCACCGGCAGCCGCCACGTCCACGCCGCTTCCTACTTCCTGCTGCCGCGGCTCGCCGCCGCCCTGCCCGCCCTGTTCGCCACCGCCCGCGCGCACGGCGCCACCACCTCCCTCGACACCAACGACGACCCGGCCGACGCGTGGGCGCCCGGCGCCCTGGCGGAGGTGCTCGCCGTCACCGACCACCTGTTGCCCAACGCGCGGGAGGCCACCGCCCTCGCGGCCGCCGCCGTCGGCGCTCCCCAGGACGCCGCCCCGGAGGCCGCGGCCGCCGCGCTGGCAGCGCTCGGCCCGCACGTGGTCGTCAAGGACGGCGCCCGGGGCGCCCTCGCGCACGACGGCCGGACGCTGCTGCGCACCCCCGCCGTCCCCGTCCGGCCGCTGGACACCGTCGGAGCCGGTGACAGTTTCGACGCCGGTTTCGTCGCCGCCCGCCTGCGCGGCCTGTCCACCCCGCACGCCCTCGAGATCGCCGCGGCCTGCGGCGCCCTGTCCACCCGGGCCCACGGCGGAACACCGGCCCAGCCCACCTGGGACGAGGCCGCGGCCGCCGTCACCCGCAACGGAAAGCACCTGTGATGACCACCCACACCTCCCCGGCCGCCACGACCTCCCTGTCCTCCGGCTCCCCGAAGATCGCCTTCATCGGCGCGGGCAGCGTCGTCTTCACCCAGGGCCTGCTGGCCGACCTGCTGGCCTTCCCCGAACTCCAGGGCGCGCACATCGCCCTGCACGACATCGACGCCGAGCGGCTCGCCACCGCGCACGGCGCCGCCCGGTACATCGCCGACCAGCGGGCCGGCTCCGGTGGCTCGCGGGTGCGGGTCACCGCCCATGCCGAGCGGCGGGCGGCCCTTCAAGACGCCGACTTCGTCATCAACATCGTGCAGGTCGGCATGCGCGCCGCGACCCGGACCGACTTCGAGATCCCCGCGCGCTACGGACTGCGCCAGACGATCGGCGACACCCTCGGCATCGGGGGCATCTTCCGGGCGCTGCGCACCTTCCCGCTGCTCAGGTCGCTCGGCGAGGACATCGCCGAGGTGTGCCCCGACGCCTGGCTGCTCAACTACACCAACCCCATGGCGATGAACGTCCAGTACCTCACCCGTGCGACCGGGCTGACCCGCGTGGTGGGACTGTGCCACTCCGTGTTCTGGACCGTCCACGACCTGGCCGAACTCCTCGGCGTCCCGCAGGAGGAGGTCGTCTACCGGGCCGCCGGCGTCAACCACCAGGCCTGGATCCTGAGCCTGGAGCACCAGGGGAGCGACCTGTACCCCCGGCTCGACGCCCTGATCGCGGACGACCCCCAGCTGCGGCGCCGGGTACGCGTCGACATGTACCGGCGTCTCGGCTACTACCCCACCGAGACGAGCGAGCACTCCTCCGAGTACGTCCCCTGGTACCTGCACCACGCCGAGGAGGTGGAGCGCCTGCGCCTGCCGGTCGGGGCCTACCTGGACATCGTCGACGAGAACATCGCGGCCTACGAGCACACCCGCGACGCCCTCGCGCAGGGCGCCCCGCTCGCCGTCGAGGGCACCATGGAGTACGCCCCGCAGATCATCCACAGCATCACCACGGGCACGCCCCGCACGGTCTACGGCAACGTGCCCAACCACGGGCTGATAGACAACCTGCCGGCCTCGGGGACCGTGGAGGTCCCCTGCCTCGTGGACGCGCTGGGCGTGCAGCCCACCCGGGTCGGTGCGCTGCCCGCCCAGTGCGCGGCGCTCAACCGCACCTACCTGAGCATGAACGACCTCGTGGTGCGGGCGGCCCTGGAGGACGATCCCCGTTCGATCCGGCAGGCGGCGATGACCGACCCCGCGACGGCCGCGGCGCTGCCCGTGGAACGCATCTGGGACCTGTGCGACGACATGGTCCGCGCCCACGCGGACCTGCTCCAGCCCTCGCTGCGCGCCACGCTCGGCCACTGACGGATGCCGCACGCGCGACGCCCGGACGACGGGCCCGGCCGTGGACTCGCGGGCGGGCGGGGGCGGCCGGCTGAGAGGGGAGCCCGGCCACGCGCCCCCGTGCGTCCGGTGCGTCCGCGTCCGGTGTCCGGTGCGCCCGCGCGTGCCCGCCCCGCCCGCTCAGGCGGTGGCGAGCGCGACGGACCGGGCCCCGGCGAACGGGGCCGGGTCCGTCATGCCCTGGCACCGTCATGTCCCCGGCCGGGTGACGAGCATGACGATCAGGACGAGGACCAGCAGGGCCACGTAGGCGGCGGAGTGGAGCCGGTCGGGGACCCGGCCGCCCAGCCGCTTCACGACCGCGATGGCCGGCAGGGAGCCGCACAGCAGCGCGGCTCCCGCGCCGAGGTCGACGTAGCCGAGGCGGCCGGTGTGCGCCTGGGCTGCGGGGGCCAGGGCGTAGACGACGCTTCCCGCGAGGGCGACGGGGACACTGAGCGGGTTGGCCAGCGCGGTGGCGGTGGCCATGGGCAGCCCGCGGCGGCGCAGCAGCGGAACCGTCATGACGCTGCCGCCGACGCCGAGGCTGGCGGCGACCGTGCCGATGCCGGCGCCACCGAGCGTCGTCGTGAGCCGGCCGAGCGGGCGCGGTGCGCCGTCGCCGGTGACCGCGAGGAACCCCTTGCGCAGCACGCTGTCGGCGATCGTGACCAGCAGGTACACGGCGAACAGCACGTTGAGCAGGGTGTCGCTGATCCGGGTGGCGACGAGCGAGCCGAGTGCCGCGCCGAGCAGGACGTACCCGGCCAGCGGCCACAGGTACTCCCGGCGCAGCCGGCCGGCCCGGTGCTGGGCCACGGTGGCCCACGCGGCGTTCACGAGCATGACGACGGTCGAGGTCGCGACGGCCACGTGCATGGCGCCGTCGCCGTGCGCGGTCGCGCCCAGGAAGCCGTAGACGACGGGCACGGTGACGAATCCTCCGCCGAAGCCGAAGAGCACGGTCGTGACACCGGTCAGGCAGCCGAAGAGCAGGAGGGTGAGGAACGAGGAGGTGGTGAGCACGGTGACGACGCTACGGACCGGGACGGGTGGCGGGCATTCGACCGTTCGCCAGTTTCTTACGCGCAGACGACAGCCGGGAGTAGGCTCGTGCGGTGCGCAACATCTCCGTCGACGAGGTGGACGGCCTGGACCGCGCGGTGCTCGCCATCGGCACCGACTACCCGCACGACCATCTGCTGCCCTTCCACGAGCACCGGCGCGCCCAGGTGCTCTACGCGGCCACCGGCGTCATGGAGGTCGAGACGGCGGACGGCTCGTGGACGGTGCCCACGGCCCGCGCGGTCCTCGTCCCGCCGCGGGTGCGGCACCAGGTCACCATGACGGGCGTCAGCACGCGCAGCCTGTACATCGAGCCCGGCGCCGCGCCGTGGTTCCCGGACCGCTGCCGCGTGGTGGAGGTCTCCGCGCTGCTGCGGGCGCTGATCCTCGATGCCGTCGACATGGAGCCGCGCTATGCCGAGCACGGGCGGGACGCGACGGTGATCGAGCTGATCCTGCACGAGCTGCGCACCCTGGCACCGCTCCCCCTCGACGTGCCGCTGCCCGCCGATCCGGGGCTGCGGCGGTTGTGCGAGGCGTTCCTACGGGCTCCCGACATCCATGACCCGCCCGCCCGCTGGGCGGCGGCCCTGAACGTCAGCGAGCGCACCCTGGGGCGTCTCTTCCGGCGCGGCACGGGGCTCGGTTTCGCCCAGTGGCGGCAGCGGGCGTGCATCCTGCGGTCGGTGCACGCGCTGGCGGCGGGCACGCCGGTGACGCGGGTCGCCGTCTCGCTCGGCTACGAGAATCCCGCCGCGTTCACGACGGCCTTCCGCGGTCTGCTGGGCCGCGCTCCGTCCGCGTACCTGGCGCAGCCGCCGCCCGTGACCGCGGGGCGGCGCGTCAGCGTGCGATCAGGCAGAAGGGATGACCCGCCGGGTCGGTGAGGACGCGCCACTTGTCGCCACCGGGCTGCTCCTGCGGCCTGCCCGCGCCCAGTTCGAGCAGCCGGGCCTCGGCCTCCTCCAGGTCCGCGACCTCGAAGTCGAGGTGGATCTGCTGGGGGACGTCCTGGCCGGGCCAGGACGGCGCCCGGTGGTCCTCGGCCCGCTGGAAGCCGAGACTGAGACCGTCCTCACCGGTGAGGCCCGCGAAGTCGGCGTCGGAGCGCGGGTGGAGGGCGTACCCGGTGGCCCGCTGGTAGAACGCCGCCAGGGCGAGCGGGTCGGGGCAGTCCAGGGTGACGGCGGTCGGTCTCATCCGCAGGGTCACGGCAACTCCGTCTCGTTCGCGGCCGGTTCGGTGCGGCTCAGCCTACGGGGCGCGGGCGGCCTGTGGGGGGCGGCCGGCCTGTGGGGCGGGCTCAGCGCAGGCCCAGGCAGGGCAGCCAGGTGCGCGGGGCCGCCGCCGTGGCCGTCAGGAGCGCGCTCAGCACGCCGGGCAGGCCGTTCAGCAGGTCCGTGGTCCACTCGGCGGCCGGGTGCGCGGGGAGCCTGCCGGTCAGGTGGTGGACGAGGCGTCGCACGAGCGCGGCGGCGGCCGGCAGCCGGGCGTGGCGGTGCAGGGCGTCGGCGACGCACAGGACGCCCGCGGCGCCGTGGCACAGTCCGAGGCGGTCGGCCGGGGTGTCGCCGAAGAGGTGGAAGCTCTCGTCGTAGTGCTCGGCGAACCCGCGGAACGCGGTGGCGGCCCAGTCGGCGGTCGCCCTGTCACCGAGGGCGTCGCCCGCGTCCCACAGCGCCCAGGCGATCCCGGCGGCGCCGTAGCACCAGGCCTGCCGCGGTTGCGCCGTCGCGGGCGGCGGGGCGTCGAGTCCCGCGCCGGGCCAGGTGCGGATGCCGCGGTCGTCGTCGTAGGCCTGGCGGACGAGCCAGCCGGTGGCGTGGGTGAGCGCCGTGGTGAGCGCCGGGTCCGGTCCGAGGCGGCGCAGGGCCGCGGTGAGCGCGGTGACGACACCGGCGACGCCGTGGCCCATGCCGGTGTTGATGCGCCCCTGCACCCAGGACAGGTACGGATGCCGCGCGTACTGGCCGGTGCGCAGCCGGGGCAGTTCCGGCTCGTCGCACAGGAGGGCGAGGTGGGCGGCGAGGGGGCGCAGTGCCTCGGGGTCGGGGGTGCCCGTGCACAGGGCGAGCAGGGTGCCGGCGGGGCCGGAGATCAGGTCGTAGTCGGGGAAGGCGACGGCGTGCGTGCGGTACTTCGGCAGGCGTCGGCTCAGGGGGGCGGCGAGGCGGTCGCCGACGGGCCGGAGCGCCGGATGGAGGCGTTCGCCCAGGCGCAGGCCGACGAGGGTTCCGGCGAGGCCGCCGTCGTGCAGGGCGGGGTGGGCCGGGCCGCGTCCGGCGGCGCGGGCCCAGACGGCCACGGCGGCACGGGCGGTGTCGCGGTCCGCGACCAGGTGTGCCAGTACGGGGATTCCGGGGTCGCCGGGGTGCCGGGCCGGGCGGGGCGCCGCGGTCCAGTCCTTGAGGTAACGGGCGGCAAGGGCGTGGACCTCGTCCCGGGCGGTGGCCGGTGAGGCGGTTTCGGGCGCCATCGGGCTCCTCGGATCGGCCGGGGCGGAGCCGCCCGCCGGGACGGGCGGCTCCTGTGGGGGGTGGTCAGGCGCAGATCACGACCGTGGCACAGACGATGATCGTGCACAGGCCGCTGCACCCGGCGGTGCTGGCGGACGCCGACGGCAGGTCGCTGTCGCTGATCCGCTCGTCGAGGTCGCTGATGAGGGCGTCGAGTTCGGTGAGTTCGGTGTTGGGCATGGGACTTCCCCTTTTCTCTCTCATCGGGTGATGGCCGCCCCGGCGGACCGCCTGGCGGGCGGGCCGGGGACGTCTTGCCGCTCGCCGCGGACCAGTGCGTCGGCGGCGGCCTCGGCGAGGTGGGCGGCGCCGCGGTCGTGCGGCAGGCGGAGCAGTACCTGGGCGGCGACGGCCGACCCGCCGTGCACCGGGTCGCGCAGCAGCAGCTCCCGCGGGCCCGGGAGCATCTCCTCCACGAGCAGGGTGGTGCCCGCCTGCTGGGCGCACAGCCGCTCGATGAGGTGGAGGGCCGTCAGCGAGGCGAGGTCCACGGGCACCGGTTTGCCGCCCGGGGCGGTGCGGACGAACGCGTGGCGGGGCAGTCCCGCGGCGCGGCGCAGCAGCGCGAGGGTGCGGACCTTGCCGAGCGTGTCGTCGCCGGGCTGCCACAGCCGGGAGCGCTCGACGCGCCAGGTGGCCGGGGCGAGGACGAGGTCGCCGCCGGCGGTCAGCCGCGGCAGTACGGGCCGGTCGGGCAGGGCCGCGTCGAGGGCGTCGAGGCGGAGCAGGTAGGAGGCGGCGGGGTGGCTCGCGGCGAGCAGGAGGCGCACCAGCGTGTCGTAGGGCGGCGCGGGTGACCGGGTGGCGTGGTAGACGGGGACGATGCGCCGCCCGTCGGCCTCGGCGATGATGCGCCGGCCGCTGCGGCGCAGGCTGATGCGGTCCAGCGGGAGGTAGCGGGCGTGCCGGGTGTCCGGTCCGTAGTACGGGGTGGGGTCCGGGTCGCCGGTCCACCAGCGGGTGGTGACGGGCCGGCGTACGGCGTTCGCGGAGCGTTCGTTCAGCGGCGGTACGAGCAGGTCGACGAACCTGACCCCGGTGCGGCGTTCGACGGTGGCGAGGAAGTCGCGGTAGGCGTCGCTGTTGCCGTAGCCGCCGTACAGCGTGCGCAGCCCGTCGGCGAACCGGGCGTCGAGGACGCCCGCGGCCGAGGCCGTCTCCAGGACGGCGACCGGTCCCCGCCCCTCGCACGGGCCGAGGGGGCGCAGCAGGCAGTCGATGGGCCAGCAGGGCAGGGCGGCTTCGGGCGGGGGCGCGCCCAGGTCGTCCAGCAGGTCGTCGTCCACGTCGACCTGCGTGGCGCCGGCGCGGGCGGCGGTGTCCAGGTGGTGCAGCAGGCGGGCGTAGGCGCCGGTGCGGTCGCGGGCCGGCACCCATCCGGTGGGCCGGCGGGGCGGGGGCTGCGGGGATTCGGCGGGCAGCCGGTCGGCGAGGAACTCGCTGACCGGGCGGGGCTGTTCGGTGAGGCCGGCCGGCTCCGGGCGCTGGGCGGGCAGGTCCGGGGCGCTGTCGGCGGCGCACAGGGCGGCGATGCGGGCCGCGGTCCGCAGGCCGCGCAGCACCCGGGCGGCGGCCCGGCCCGGAACACGGGCGGGGGCGGCGGGGCGGCGGTAGGAGTCGAGGAACCAGTGGCCGTCGTCCTCGGTGCCGGGTGCCCGGGGAAGGGCGCGGTCGGGGGTGACGGCGCCGGGCGGGATCCAGTCGACGCGGTGCTGCCGGGGCGCCCGGCAGATCTGCAGGACGCCGAGGGCGAGCAGGTGCTGGAGGAAGCCGCGCAGCACGTCGGCGGAGGCCAGGGGCGGCCCACCGGGTGGTGCCGCCGCGTGCGCCAGCGCCGCTTCGAGTTCGCCGAGCGGGCGGGGCCCGTCGGCGAGGAGGGCGAGGACGCCTTCGAGGGCGCGGGTGCGGCGCAGCACGATCTGCCGCAGCCGTCCGGGTTCGCGGGGGTCGACCACGTAACAGCGCACCTGGCCGGGGGTGTTGCCGGGCGCGGAGCCGGGGGGTTCGGTGAAGTGCAGGGGTGCCGGGGTCAGCAGGAGGCCGGGGCCGGCGGTGCGCAGTTCGGGCGGTGTCGCGCGGGTGCGGACCAGGTGCACGTTCTCCACGGCGACGGCGGCGAGCGCGCCGAGGCTGCCGCCGGGCTCCAGCAGCAGGGGGCTGCCGTCGTCCCCGGGGGCGACCGGGAGCGCGGCGATCTGGCCGGCCCAGCCGCGCGGTGTGGTCTTCGCCGCGGCCCGGCCCACGGCCCGCCACAGGTAGGCGGTGCGCTTGCGCAGTTGCCTGCCGGACCAGGACTGGCCCTCGGCGAGCCGCCTGCGGACGTCGTCGGCGAGTCCGGGCGCGGCGCTGTCGAGGAAGGCCCGCAGGAACGGGTTCGCGCAGGCGGTCTGCCAGGCCTGGGCGGCCAGGCGTTCCTGTTCGGCTGTGATCGCGTGCTCCAGTCCCGCCCGGGTCTCCTCGGCCTGCTCGTACCGGCGCAGCAGGTGGTGGACCTGGGCGGCGAGGCCGGCGGGGACGGCGGGCGACCGCAGCAAAGCGGCGTGGTCGGCCGCGCGCGGCGGGAGGCCGGAGTGCAGTCGTCGCCGCAGGGCGAGCACGGCGCCTCGGTCGGCGGCCCTGAGCGCCGGGTGCGGTACGACCTCCTCGCCCAGCCGGTCGGCCAGCAGGCGGCCCTGTTCGGCGAGGTGCCCGGTGGCGTCGGCGTGCCGCACCACGCTGTCGAACAGGCCGGGCGCGCCGGCCGCCGTCCAGGCGTCGCAGGGCATCCCCGCGATGCGCAGCAGCGCGGTGTTGCCGAGCGCCTGTCCGGCCGTGCCGGTCGTCCCGGGCGGGTACGCGGGGGGCTGGCCCATGTTCAGTACGCCTCCTCGTGGCCGTCGGCGGCGAGCGCCTCCGTGAGCAGGCACTGCCGTGCCGTGGAGAGCCGGCCGCGGTTCCAGTGGAAGATCACGTGGTGTGCGGCGGCCCGGCGCGGGCCGACCGAGGCGTCGCCGGACGCGAAGTAGTGGGTGCGCCAGCGCTCGGCGGCCCGCCGCACGTCGTGCGTGTGCGGACCGAGCACGTCCTGCCAGTCCTCGGGCAGCGCCGCGAGACGGGCGCCGGGCTCCTGCTCCCAGTACGCGCGGATGCCGTCGGCGGCGCGCCGGCGGGCCGGGTCGCGCAGTCCGCCGGGCAGCCGGCGGCCGGTCTCGTCCCGCACGGCCTGCCAGACTCCGCGGTGTTCCCAGCCCACCACGCCGAGGCCGTCGAAGACCGCGCCCAGCAGCGGCAGGGACACCCGCCAGTCGGCGGGGGCCGGCGCGCCGGCGACGGCGGTGTGCACGTCCAGCCAGGCCAGGGAGTCCGCGGTGAACAGCTCGTGCACGTGGGCCATGGAGCGGGGACCGCCGAAGAGGTACGTCTCCGGCTCGTACACGTCGGCGACCGGCTGCGCCCAGGATCCGTCGGCCGCGGGGGCGAGCCGGCGGACCAGGGTGGCGCGCAACTGCGGGGCGCGGGCCGGTTCCGCCGCGTGGAAGCGGATGCGCAGTCCCGGCGGCTTGTGCATGAAGAAGAAGCCGCGGGCCGCGCCGGTGCCGAGCACCTCCCGGGCCGTCCCGGCGAGGCGGGCGTACAGGCGGGGCCAGCCGGCCGGCTCGGCCCGGACGTTGAGCTGGACCCATCCGGCGTCGGGCGCATGCTCGCGCAGCGCGTGCAGCCCTGCCGCCAGGAAGGTCCGGCGAGCGGCAGCGTAACCGGCGCCGTCGGCGTCCAGCGGGACCGCGCCCATCGGCTGGGTGCGTGCGTCGTCCAGGCAGTCGGCCAGTAAACGCTCGACCTGCACCATGCGGCTTCACCTCGCAAGCGGCGGAAATCCACCGTGGTGATGTCCGTGCCGCGGCGACGACAAAGCCTGAAAAGACTTCTTCATATCATCAACAGAAGTGCGCGAGCGTACGTCGGGCCCCACGCGTGACAGCGGGATGCGCCCCGGCCCACCGGCGCCGCCCGGTATCCCCCCTCCCGGCACCGCCGCCCCGGTCCACCGGGGCGGGGCGGCGGCACGGCAGCACGAGCGCCGTGTGCGCGGCGAGGGCCTCCGCCCCGGCCCACGGGTGGCCGGGTCGCACGTGGCCGTGTGCCGGGGGCCCGGGAAATGCGGGCGGCGGGGTCACGGCGGTGCCGCCCTCGGCCACCAGGGCCCGTGCCGCCACGCCCGAAAGGCGGGTCGTGGCGGCACCGGGTCCGGGGGGTGCCGCCGGCGCGGGAACCCTTCGACGGCCCGTCACACGGCGCCGGGCACGCGTTCCTTGACCATCGCGTACAGCACCACGGACACCGCCATCACCCCGGCCGCGGTGAACACACCCGGCGCCCAGCTCCCGGTGGCGTCGCGCAGGACTCCGCTGATCACCGGGCTGGCCACCGCACCGGCCTCCGCGACCAGGTTGAAGAGCCCGAACAGCGCGCCGCGGTCCTCCGCGTCCGCCAGATCGCCCAGGAGGCTGTGCACGATGGGCTGGAGCGCGTTGAAGAAGAGGCCGGAGAAGAAGAGGATCAGGCCGAGCAGCAGCAGGGAGGGCCTGCCGTCCAGCAGGCTGAGCCCGAAGGCCGTCGCCAGCACCGTGTGGACGGCCGCGCAGGCGACGGCGAGCGGCTTGCGGCCCTTGCCCGCACGCACGCGGCGGTCGGCGATCCAGCCGCCGACCGGGAAGCCGATGATGCCGGCGCCGGCGTTGAAGGCGGCGGTCAGGGCCGCCGCGCCCAGGCTGCTGTGCGCGCTCTCCTTGACGATCTGCACCGACCAGAAGGAGAAGAACCACAGGTTCCACATCACCGCGACGAACGCGACGCAGACCAGCCACACAGTGCGGTTCAGCAGCGCCGCCGAGCGCCCCTCGCGCACGATGCCGCGCACGACGACCGCGAGCATCCCCGCGAACAGCACACCGGAGCCCGCCGCCGTCAGCCAGTCGGGCCAGCCGAAGGCGTCGGCACACAGGAAGAGCGCCACGATCACCACGGCCGTGGGCACGGAGTAGCCGAGCAGCCGCAGCGTGGGGGGCCCGAGCCGCAGCGGCCGGTCCCCGCGCCCCCGGAAGAAGATCCAGGTGGCGGCGGCGATCAGCAGCGAGACGACACCGAACACGTACAGCGGCATGCTCCAGGCACGGCCGCCCAGGCCCAGCGATCCGCCCCAGTCGATCAGGTGCGGGGTGGCCAGGACGCCGACGGTCAGTCCGATCGACAGCCCGGACAGCACGATGCCGAGGCCGGCCGTGCGCCGGGCCAGCGGGGTGTGGGCGATCACGAGCACCCGGTCGTTGGAGTAGAAGACCCCCTCCCCCAGGCCGGTGAGGACCCGGGCCACGACGAAGGCGACGAGTCCGCCCGCGAGTCCGGACACCAGGGTCATCAGTCCGGCCCACAACAGGGACACCACCAGCATCTCGCGGTGGCCGTAGCGGTCGCCGAGCCGGCCGCCCGCGTACTGGGTGAGCATGTAGCCGGTGAAGAACATCGAGCCGATCAGGCCGCCGAGGGTGGCGGGATGCGCCGCGTCCCCGATGAACCCGGCCTTGTTGTCGATCATCCAGGAGACGACCGGTCCGGTGACCGTGCGGTCGGCATAGCTGATCAGCCAGCCGGCGAGCAGGAAGGCCCACAGATGGGTGTGCCGCCCGGAGAAGACCGGGCGCAGGTCGCCGGACCCCGGGACGGCGCCGGTCCCGGATCCGGGTCCGGCGACCTCGGGGGCTGCGGCTGCTTCCTTCATACGTCCCCCTCGACGTGAAGGCTCCCGGCGGGGCCGGGTGCTGAGCGGATGACCTGGGGAAAGCCCACTAGAAAGCGCTTGCCAACATGGCAGCGCGTTTCGGCCAAGTCAACCGTTGACTTTCCGCCGGACAAGCCGTAGGAGCGAAGGCCCCGGCGGGGTGACGACATGACAGGGTGACGGGGCGACAGGTCACGCGCAAGGGGCGCGGCTGACGGCTGACGGCTGACGGCTGACGGCTGACGGCTGACGGCTGACGGCTGACGGAGTCTTCATCGCCGTGGGTACGGAAACCAGGGCGCGTGTCGAGTCGGGATCACCAGTGGGCCGCGGTGGGTGAGACGGCAGGTCCCCGGGCCCGGCCGCCCGTGCTGCGGGCCAGGCGGTTCGACTCCCGCCGCCGGGAAGGAGAGCGGTGTCAGACCGCGCCGATACGGTCACGCCCATGAGAACTACAGGAACGTTCACGGTCGAAGCGTTCGTTACGACCGAGCTGAGACCGGACCCGGCTGTGTCCACCGGGCTTCCGGTGGGTGTCGCAACGATGGAGAAGCACTTCGAGGGCGGCGTGACCGGCCGCGCGGCGACACTGTTCACCGCTGCGTTCGACCAGGCGACCCCGGTGGACACGTGTGGAGCCATGGAGTCGTTCGAAGGCTCGTCGTGCGGCGGCCGGACCGCCGTCAACTTCGTGCACTCGGCCAACTTCGTGCACTCGGCGGTGACGTCCGGCAGCGATGGGGCGCGGGAGTTCTTCGGCGTCGTGCCCGCGAGCGGCACGGGAGAGCCGGCCGGGATCGGCGCGGGAGGAATGGCCGTCGATGCTGACGGAACGCGTCGGATCTGGTTCGACCACGGGCTGGGACCGGGCCGATGACGGACGACGTGCAGGAAGCAAGGGCCGTCGGCCTGCGCATGTACGAGGCGTTCAACGGCCGGGACCTGGCCGGCCTGCGAACGATCCTCGCACCGGACTTCGTGAGCCATCCGCTGAGAACGACCGGTGTCGGGGCCGTCGCAGACGCCTGGTCCAGGATGTTCGCAGCCCATCCCGGTATTCAGGTCGTCGTCGAGGACATGCTCGTGGACCACGACCGGGTCGCCGTCCGTTCCGTGCTGCGCGGACTTTCGGACTCCGTGCCGGGCGGAGCGGATCCCGCACCCGCCATGATGGAGATCTTCCGAGTCCGGCACGGCCTGATCGCCGAGCTGTGGGGACTGTCCAGTTTCGGCCGACCGGCCGGCAAGGCCGCCCTTCCGGCCGCAGGCGATCTGCGGGGTCCGGCTTCACGGCAGGCCTGATCCGGTGGTTCGTCTTGCACGAGGTGCAGGCAACTGAGCGACGGAAGCGGGGAGTTCACCGGCCGTACCTGCCGATCGGCAGGTACGGCCCGTACGAGGGTCAGGGCCCGGCACGCCGAGAGCACGCACGTGACGCCGCGAGGGCCGCCCTGCGGGCGGACGACGGGAAGGTGACGACAGGACCTAGTACGCTCCACTCCTCCAGCGAAGGCCGCATCACACTCTCATCCGGAGGCTCGTGTGACACGCACCCACCGCTCGTTCGTCCGCCGCGTCGTGACCGCCGTCGCGCTCGGCGCCGCCGTCACCCTCGCCGCCGCGTCCCCCGGGGACGCGGCGGCGCGGCCGGCGGCTGTGCCCGTGCCGTTGCGGGTGGCCACGTACAACATCCACGCCGGGGCGGGCGAGGACAACGTCTTCGACCTCGGCCGGACCGCGCGGGCCGTCCGTGACCTGAACGCGGACGTGGTCGGCCTCCAGGAGGTCGACGTGCGCTGGGGTGCCCGCAGCGAGTTCCGCGACGAGGCCCGGGACCTGGCCCGGACGCTGCACATGCGGGTGTTCTTCGCACCGGTCTACGACCTGCCCGCCGAGCCGCCGCGGACCCAGCGGCGCCGGTTCGGTGTCGCGGTGCTGAGCCGCTACCCCGTGGTGAGCGCCGAGAACCACGAGATCACGAGGCTGTCCACCCAGTCGCCGGACCCGGTGCCCGAGCCCGCGCCGGGCTTCGCGGAGGTGACGGTACGGGTCCGGGGCGCCCTCGTGCACGTGTACACGACCCACCTGGACTACCGCGCCGATCCGTCGGTGCGGCGCGCCCAGGTCGACGACATGCTGGCCGTGCTGGCGGCGGACGCCGGCCCGAAGGTCCTCGTCGGGGACTTCAACGCCGAACCCGGTGCGCCTGAACTGGCGAAACTGTGGGGACCGCTGGCCGATGCCGCCCCGCACGGCGGCATGACCTATCCGGCGGCCGCACCGGACCGGCGCATCGACGTCGTGGCGGTCTCCCCGCGGATCGCGGTCGCCGGGGTGCGTGAGGCCGTCACCACGGCCTCGGACCACCGCCCCGTCGTCGCCGACCTCCTCGTCCCCCGGCCGCGCTCCTGACTCCTCCGCCCCACTCCTCCGCCCCGGTCGCCTCTCAGGAACGGGAGCTGGATTCGAGGTGGGCGAAGACGACCACGTTGGACTCGTAGTCCTTGCTGGTGCGGTTGAACGTGCCGCCGCAGGTGATCAGCCGCAGTTCGGGCGTCGGCGTGTCGGCGTACACCTCGTCGTCGGGGAAGTCCGCCTTGCTGAAGGTGTCCACCGCGTCGATCTGGAACCGGGCGACGATGCCGTCCTCGCGGGTGATCTCCACGTGTTCGCCGGCCTTGAGGGCGTCGAGGCCGACGAAGACCGCCGGGCCGGTCGTGGTGTCGACGTGGCCGACCACGACCGACGTTCCGCGCTCGCCGGGTGAGGCTCCGCCCTGGAACCATCCGACGAGGTTGGTGTCGTCGGCCGGCGGCGGGGTCAGGTGCCCGGTGGAGTCCAGGGACAGCTTGGTGAACGGCGCGTCCACGGAGATCGCCGGGATGGAGATCCGTGTGGGGGCGGACCGGGGCAGCGCTCCGTCGTCGGACCCGGTGGACGGCGTGGCCTGTGGGGTCCCGGCCGCCCGGGTGGCGACCGTGGTCGGGCGGTCCGGCTGCCGGGCGCTGGTCACCGGCGCGGTGCCCAGCGATTGGTGGATGAGCACCAGTCCGAACCCGACCGCCGCCACCGGCCACAGCAGGCGCAGCCGGCCGCGACGAGGTGCGGTCCCGGTCCCGGACTGTTCCGTCTGAGGCGGACGCTGGAAAGCCATGGACGGTGCCTTTCGTCAAGAAGGTGGTGCGGGCCCCGCGTGGCGGGGTGGGGCGCCGCCGCCGCGGCCCGCGCGTTCCTCACGGGGAGGGACGCAGGCCGCGGCAGCGCACCGACGGTGAACAGAATCTGTTCAGGCCACGGGAGTGCCCGACGCCTTGCGGCGCCGCAGCATGTAGGCACCGGCCCCGACGCCGCCGAGCACGAGAGCGGCTCCCAGGCCCATGGTGTTCGAGGACTGGGCCAGGCCGCCGCCACCGGCGTGGACACCGCCGTGCGGCTTGTCACCGCGGTCACCACCGCGGTCGCCGCCACGGTCACCACCGCGGTCGCCACCGCGGTCACCGCCACGGTCACCGCCACGGTCGCCACCGCGGTCGTCGTTGCCCTTCGACGAACGGTCGTTGTCGCTGCCGTTGTCGTCGGAGTCGTCACCGGTGGTGCGCAGCGCCAGCGCACCGCCACCGGCGTGGACACCGCCGTGCGGCTTGTCACCGCGGTCACCGCCACGGTCGCCGCCACGGTCCCCACCGCGGTCGCCGCCACGGTCACCGCCACGGTCACCACCGCGGTCACCGCCACGGTCGCCACCGCGGTCGTCGTTGCCCTTCGACGAACGGTCGTTGTCGCTGCCGTTGTCGTCGGAGTCGTCACCGTGGACGACGGTGGCCGTCTGCGCGGGCGCCTGGACGGTCACGCCCAGGGCGCCGGCGGCGGGAGCGGAGAACGCGACGGCGGAGGCGATCGCCGCCGAGACGAACAGAGTACGGGAGATACGCATGGTGATCCTTCCGTCGCGACTGCGAGAACGGGCACGATGCCCGCTCTTCGGGATCGCAGGTGCGACGTGATCACTGTCAGCGGGATGCGCGGTCCGCACCATCGGAGCGCCGCATTCGGACTACTGACGCCCCCTCGGCGCGTCCACGCGGGGGAACCGCGGGGGTGTCCGCGCCGAGGTGAGACCGGGTCACCTGACGATCCCTACGGGGTCACCCTGGCGGCCCCGTGCCGCGCCGGTGACCGGGTCACGGTTTGCGGGCGAGGCCGCCGTGCTCCCCGATGGGCTCCGGGGCCGGGTCGGAGGGGTCCGGCCGCCACCGGTTCACCGGCACGACCCCGGGTTCCACGAGGTCCAGGCCGTCGAAGAACGCCGTGATCTGGTCGACGGTCCGCAGGATGTAGGGGGCGGCGCCGCTCTCGTTGTAGGCGTCCTGGGCCTGCTCGAAGACCGGGTCGGTACCCCGGGAGCCGTCGTTGACGGAGAGGTAGCTGCCGGAGGGGAGCGCGTCCATCAGCCGGGTGACGAGGGAGCGCGCCCGGTCGTAGTCGGGGACGTGGCCCAGGATGTTGCTGAGGATCAGGGCGGTGGGCCGGGAGAGGTCGAGGGTCGCGGCGGCGGCCGTGAGGATCCGGTCCGTGTCCAGCACGTCGGAGTCGATGTAGGCGGTCGCCCCCTCGGGCGTGGAGTACAGCAGGGCACGGGCGTGCGCCAGGATCATCGGGTCGTTGTCGACGTAGACGATCCGGGCCTCGGGGGCGAGCCGCTGCGCGACCTCGTGCGTGTTGTCGGCCGTCGGCAGGCCCGTCCCGACGTCGAGGAACTGCCGGATGCCCGCCTCGGCGACCAGGTGGGTGATGTTGCGGCGCAGGAAGGCGCGGCTGCTGCGCGCGATGGTGACGATGCCGGGGAAGACGGCGGTGTAGGCGTCGCCGGCCTCCTCGTCGACGGGGTAGTTGTCCTTGCCGCCCAGCCAGTAGTTCCAGATCCGGGCCGAGTGCGGCACCGAGGTGTCGATCTTCGGGTGCGCCGCCGGCCCGGGAGTGTTCGCGGGGTGGGTCATGGATACCGTCCGTCCGTGTGCCGTGAGAGGTCGAGCAGTCGAGCATGAAGCGTCCGCCGCACAAGATACGTGCCAACCGGCTTGCGGTGCACACAAGTTCACGGGCGCGTCGGAGCAGCGCCGACGGGCGCCCCGCCGGCGCCCGGCCCGGCACCCCACCAGGCTGCCGACGGACCCGGCGGCCCCGGCCGGGGTGGCGGCGGGCGACGCGGCGGGGGTGCCGGAATCGCCGCGCGGACCGGCCCCGTACCCTGCTCGCGTGTCACCCTCTCGTCTGCGACGCGTCGCCGTCCTCGTGCTCGACGGTGCGAAACCCCTCGACGTCGGTATCCCGGCTCAGGTGTTCACCACCCGCGCGAGCATGCCGTACGAGGTACGTGTGTGCGGCGCCGTCCCCGGGCTGGTCACCGGCGGCGACGGTCTGTCGTACCACGTCGCGCACGGCCTGGAGGCCCTGGTGTGGGCCGACGTCGTGTTCATCCCCGGCTACCGTTTCCCGGACCGCGACGACCCGCCCGCGGCGGTCGTCGACGCGCTGGTCGCCGCGCACCGGCACGGCACGCGGCTGGCCGCCATCTCCACCGGTGCCTTCGCGCTCGCCGCGACGGGTCTGCTCGACGGCAGACGGGCCACGACGCACTGGCACTACACGCGGGCGCTCGCGGCGAAACACCCGCTCGTCCGGGTGGACGAGAACGTGCTGTTCGTCGACGAGGGCGGTGTGCTGACGTCGGCCGGTGCCGCCTCCGGCATCGACCTGTGCCTGCACATGCTGCGCGGCGACCTCGGGGTGGCCGCCTCCAACCACGCGGCGCGACGGCTGGTCGCGGCGCCCTACCGCAGTGGTGGCCAGGCGCAGTACGTGCCGCGCAGCGTGCCCGAGCCGCTGGGTGAGCGGTTCGCCGCCACCCGCGAGTGGGCGCTGCACCGGCTGGGCGAACCGCTCTCCCTGGAGGCGCTCGCCCGGCACGCGGCGGTGTCGCCGCGCACGTTCTCGCGGCGGTTCGCCGAGGACACGGGGTACACACCGATGCAGTGGGTCATGCGTGCCCGCATCGACGTGGCCCGTGAACTGCTGGAGCGTTCGGAACTGAGTGTCGAGCAGATCGCCGCCGACGTCGGCCTGGGCACCGGCGCGAACCTGCGGCTGCACTTCCAGCGCGTCCTCGGCACCACGCCGAGCGAGTACCGGCGCACCTTCGCCCGGGGCGAGTAGCACCGGCGTGTGGCACGATCCTTGCGAACCGTGGCGCTCACGCCGCTGTCCGGGCCGGCCGCCACTGGCGAAGCTGGTGGCGAACGGAAGGGATGTCACTCATGACGCGTATCGCCATCAACGGATTCGGCCGCATCGGACGCAACGTGCTGCGTGCGCTGCTGGAGCGCGACAGCGCCCTGGAGGTCGTCGCCGTCAACGACCTCACGGAGCCCGCCACGCTGGCGCGCCTGCTCGCCTACGACACGACGGCCGGCCGGCTCGGCCGCCCGGTGACCGTGGACGGGGACACCCTCGTCGTCGACGGGCGCCGCATCAGGGTGCTGGCCGAGCGGGAGCCGGGCCGGCTGCCGTGGGCGGAGCTGGGCGTCGACGTCGCGTTGGAGGCGACCGGCCGGTTCACCTCGGCCGGGGCGGCCCGTGCCCACCTCGACGCCGGTGCGCGCAAGGTCCTCGTCAGCGCGCCGTCGGACGGCGCCGACGTCACGCTGGCGTACGGGGTGAACACCGGCGCGTACGACCCGGAGCTGCACACGGTCGTCTCGAACGCCTCCTGCACGACCAACGCGCTCGCGCCGCTGGCCTCGGTGCTCGACGAACTCGCCGGGATCGAGCACGGGTTCATGACGACGGTGCACGCCTACACCCAGGAGCAGAACCTGCAGGACGGCCCGCACCGCGACGCCCGCCGGGCCCGCGCCGCCGCCGTCAACATCGTGCCGACCACGACCGGCGCCGCCAAGGCGATCGGGCTGGTGCTGCCGGGCCTGGACGGGAAGCTGTCGGGCGACTCGATCCGGGTGCCCGTGCCGGTGGGCTCGATCGTGGAACTCAACACCACCGTCACCCGTGAGGTGACCCGTGACGACGTGCTGGCGGCGTACCGGGCCGCCGCGCAGGGGCCGCTCGCCGGGATCCTGGAGTACTCGGAGGATCCGCTCGTGTCGTCCGACATCACGGGCAACCCGGCCTCCTCGGTCTTCGACTCGGCGCTGACCCGGGTCGACGGCCGGCACGTCAAGGTGGTCGCCTGGTACGACAACGAGTGGGGGTTCTCCAACCGTGTGATCGACACGCTGGAACTGCTGGGCGGCCGCTGACGGCGCCGGACGCCCGCCGGGCCGGGCCGGCCCGGCGTGCGCGGCGAACGGCCCGGCCTCGCCGCGCACGGCCCGGTCCCGCGGTGTGCGGGGACCGGGCCGCGGACGCCCCCGCCCGGCGCAGGGCGGCGGGGGCACGTGACCCGCCCGGGTCAGAGGTTGATCATGTGGCCCGCGATGCCTTCGACGGCCTCCTTCATGGCCTCCGACAGCGTCGGATGGGCGAAGATGTTGCGGGCGACCTCGTCGGCGGTGAGGTCCCACATCTGGGCCAGCGTCAGCGCGGGCAGCAGTTCGGTCACTTCGGGGCCGATCATGTGGGCGCCCACGATCTCGTTGTGCCGGGCGTCCGCCACGATCTTGACGAAGCCGACACCCTCTCCCATGCCGCGGGCCTTGCCGTTGGCGGAGAAGGGGAACTGCGCCACCTTGACGTCGTAGCCCAGCTCCCGGGCCTGCGCCTCGGAGTAGCCGAACGATGCGATCTGCGGCTGGCAGAAGGTCGCCCGCGGGATCATCGCGAAGTCGATCTCCTGCGTCTCGGCACCGGCGATGGTCTCGGCGGCCACGACGCCCATGGCCTCGGCGGTGTGGGCCAGCATGAGCTTGCCGGTCACGTCACCGATGGCGTAGACGCCCTCGACGTTGGTGCGGCCGCGGGCGTCGACCGCGATGGCGCCGCGCTCGGTGAGCTGGACGCCGGCCGCCTCGAGGCCGTAGCCCTCGACCCGGGGCGCGAAGCCGAACGCGGCGAGCATCCGGTCGGCCTCCAGGACGCGCGCCTCGCCGCCGCCGGCGGGGCTGACGGTGACCCGGACGCCCGAACCGGTGTCCTCGACCGAGTCCACCTTGGTGGAGAGCAGCACGTCGACGCCCAGCTTGCGGTAGTGCCGCAGCAGTTCCTTGGAGACGTCGGCGTCCTCGGTGGGCACCATGCGGTCGAGGAACTCGACGATGGTCACCTCGACACCGAAGTTCCGCAGCACGTAGGCGAACTCGACACCGATCGCGCCGGAGCCGCCGATGATGACGGAGCGCGGCAGATCCTCGTCCAGGATCTGCTCCTCGTAGGTGACGACGTTGGCGCTGCGGCTCATACCGGGCAGCATCCTGACCTGCGCGCCGGTGGCGATGATCAGGTTGTCGCAGCTGTACGACGTCATGGTGCCGTCGGCACCCCTGACGTCCACCGACTTCGGGCCGGTGAGGGTGCCCCAGCCGTCGATCTCGGTGATCTTGTTCTTCTTCATCAGGTAGTGCACACCCTTGGCGCTGGCCTCCGCCACGGAGCGGCTGCGCCGGTGGGTGACACCGAAGTCCATGGTGGCGTCACCGGTGATGCCGAAGGTCTTCTTCTCCTGGGTGAGGATGTGGGCGATCTCGGCGTTCCTGAGCAGGGCCTTGGAGGGGATGCACCCCACGTTCAGGCAGACACCGCCCCAGTACTTCTCTTCGACCACCGCGACCGACTTGCCGAGCTGGGCCGCGCGGATGGCGGCGACGTATCCACCGGGGCCTGCGCCGAGGACGAGGACATCAAAGTGCGTCATGCCGTCAGCGTAGTACCCCGTCCGGGCCGCACGATCTTACGCCCGTCCCCGACGGGTCACACCGTTCCCAGGTCGGAGGAGACCCAGTGTTCCGGCCGCATGCGGACGACGACCTGCTCCCCGTGGTTCTTCCAGGCGAAATCGACGTAGGCGTCGACCTTCCCGGCCGGCAGGTACCTGGCCGCCATCTCCCTGAGCTGCTCGACCGTGGCGGGCGAGGTGCCGGTGACCGGGCCCTCCACCGACACGTACCGGACGGTGGGCTCCTCCCGGTCGATCATGAGCGAGAACCGGCCGGCCGCGCGGATCAGCCTGTTCTTGCGGGAGTCGAGCCCGGTCATGATCCACACCAGGCCGCCCGGCTCGTACTGGTACCAGATGGGGACGGTCAGCGGGCCCCTGCCCGCCTCTCCGTCGACCGCCAGCGCGGCCACGTGCGGCTCGGCGAGGAAGCTCTCGCGTTCTTCCCGGGTCAGCGCCATCTCGGTGTCCTCCGTGAGTTGTGGGGGTTCGTCGGACGTCCCGGTCATCCTTCCCCGTCCGGCGCGGACTTCGGCATACCGCCGGTGCCTTCTCCAGGCCGTGGCCGCCCCCGGCCGCCTGCGCGCCACCGGCGGGGGTGCCGGAACCCCGGCGGCCGGGGCACGGCCGGCGCGGCCCGGCGCCGCAGGACTGTCGCGGTCGCGTTGCCGACCGCGGCGCGCAGCGCGAAGAGAACGGGGAGGACGATCTCCACGGGCCCATCCGCCGCAAGGGAGCGGTCCCCGTTCCCGGGACGACACGGCAATACGGCAGCCGCTCCACCAAAATGGGCAATTGCGATGCCATCGTCCGTTTCCAAGACAAGACCCTTCACCGCTTCTTGATTTGCCGTTTCTTTACATGACCATATGGTTTTGGCGCACCGCCGGAGGGTGATGATCGCAGCAGTGCGTGACGAACTGGAAACGACGATCTCGGAGGCCGCAGGGTGACGTCGGGAAGCATGGACCAGGTCACGGGAGACCTGGCGCGGGCCGACGGCACGACTCGGGCCTTCGACCCCGTGGCGGTCCTCACGCCTCTGCTGCGGGAGCGCGATCGGGCTGGTCACCCTTGGCGCATCACCCGTGATCAGCTGTGGTGCCGGGTGTCGCCGGCCGGCGGGGACCTTCCCGGCCAGGGCTGGAAAATCCATGTCTCGGCCACTCCGGTGGCCGCCGCGGAAATTCTGGAAAAAGTCGCACCGGTCCTTCTCCGGAACGGACTGGATTTCAAGGTTGCGGCTTCCGCGGATCGCGTGCGTGAATTGGTTTCCCGGCAATACGACCGGGCTTCCGCGGGGAAATTCATCACGGTCTATCCGCGGGACACGGAGCGCCTTCGGGCCGTAGCGGCCGAGTTGCACGACGTGACGGCCGGGCTGCCGGGTCCGCGGATCCTGTCGGACCGGCCCTTCCGTCCGGGCAGCCTGGTGCACTACCGGTACGGAGGGTTCCGGCCGGTCCTGGTCCTCGGTGACAACGGTGTCTACCGGCCGACCCTCGTGGATGCCGAAGGCAGGCGGGTGCCCGACGTGCGCGAGCCGTGGTACACACCGCCGGCCGGGGTGGCCGACCCCTTCGAGGCGCCCCCCGCGGCCGCGGACGAGGAGCGGCCCGCCTCCGCGGCGCGGGAGGACCGGCCGGCCCGGCCCGTGGTCATCGGCGACCGCTTCGTCGTGCACGCCGCCCTGCGGCTCAGCACCAAGGGCGGTGTCTTCCGGGCGACGGACCGGCACACGGGCCGCCGTGTCGTCGTCAAGCAGGGCAGGGCGCACATCGACGCCACCGCGCTGGGCACCGACGTACGCGATCTGCTGCGCAACGAAGGGGAGATGCTCGACCGGCTCGCACCGCTCGGCCTGACCCCCGAGAAGGTCTCCTTCCTCACCGAGGACGGCCATGTCTTCCTGGTGCAGGAGCAGTTGGACGGCGTTCCGCTCCGGCTCTGGAACCTCCGGGCCCGCGCGCGCGGCGGGGCACCGGCGCAGCGGACGGTGCTGGACGTGGCCCGGCGGCTGACGGACCTGCTCTCCCGCGTGCACGCGAGCGGTGTGGTGCTCCGCGATCTGACTCCTGACAACGTTTTCGTGGCTCCGGACGGCGGACTCCGTCTCATCGACCTGGAACTGGCCGCCTGCGCCGGTGTTCCGGCCCCCGGCGGCGGCACGACGGGCTACGGCGCCCCGGAACAGCTGAACCCGGGCCCCGGCCGCCGTGCCCTGCCCGACCCCTCGGCCGACCTCTACTCGCTGGGCGCCGTGCTCTTCCTCGTCGTGACGGGCACGGAGCCGCTGCTCGCGCCCGACCGGCCGGCCGAACGGCCCGCGTGGCGCCGTCTGGAGGGCCGGCTCGCCGCTCTGGCACCGCACAGCCCCGTCGTACGCCGTCTCGCGCCGCTCGTCCTCGGCCTGCTGCACGACGACCCGCGGCGCCGCTGGTCCCTGGAACGCGTGAGGTCCTTCCTCGCCGACGGTCCGGCCCCCGGCGCCCCCCGCTCCGTGCGCGCCCCGCACGGACCGGCCGCCGCGCCCGGCGCGGACGCGGAGCGCCTGCTCCGCGACGGCCTGCACCACCTCCTGGACACCCTGCGTCCGGACGACCCCGAACGGCTGTGGCCCGCCGAAGGGTTCGCGGCCACCACCGACCCCTGCAACGTCTACTACGGCTCGGCCGGGCTGCTCGGGGTGCTGACCCGGGCCGCGCGCACCCACCCGCGGGACGCGCGGCTGCGCGAGACGGTGGGCACCGTGGCCGCCTGGACGCTGGAGCGCGCCGCGCGCGAGCCCCGGCTGCTGCCCGGACTGCACTTCGGACGGTCCGGTACCGCGTGGGCCCTGCTGGACGCGGGACTGCTGCTCGCGGACGACTCCGTCGTGGCCGCCGCCCGGGACATGGCACTGCGCGTTCCGGTCACCGGGCCGGTCCCGGACGTCGTCCACGGAACCGCCGGCGCCGGACTGGCCCAGGCGCACTTCCTCGCGCGCACCGGGGACGAGCGCTTCCGGGAGCGGACGGCGCGCTGCGCCGACGGGATCCTCGCCGCCGCCGCGGACGACCGGACGGGTCCGCGCTGGACGGTGCTCTCGGAGGACGGCCCGGCGGCCCGGCCGGTGGTCCACCACGGGTTCGCGCACGGTGCGGCCGGCATCGGCACGTTCCTCCTCGAAGCGTTCCGGGCCGTCGGCGACGCCCGGTACCTGGCCACCGCCGTACGGGCGGGTGACGCCTTGGCCGAGGCCGCCGTCGAGGACCGGGGCGCGCTGCGCTGGACGGCGGGTCCCGACGACACCGTGGCCCTGACCAACTGGTGCAGCGGTTCCTCCGGCGTGGGCACTTTCCTGCTGCGGCTGTGGCAGGTCACCGGCGACCCCCGTCACCTGCGGGCGGCGCGCGGCGCGGCCGAGGCCGTGCACGCCGACCGCTGGATGCTGCCGCCCGCCGCCTGCCACGGCGTCTCGGGCAACGCGGAACTGCTGCTGGACCTCGCGGACGCCACGGGTGAGAGCCGCCACCGCCGGCGCGCGCACCAGGCCGTGGAGGCGGTCCTGAGCCGCACGGCCCTGCGTGACGGGCTGCTGCTGCCCGCCGACGACACCCTGCGCGGGGTGAGCACCGGCCACCACACCGGTCTGGGCGGCGTCCTCGGCTTCCTGCTGCGGCTCCTGCGCGGCGGCCCGCGCGCCTGGCTGCCCGACACCCTCGCGGCGGCCCCTTCGACCGCGGTACGCGCACCAGGGCGCGGACCGTGTGACGTCCCGCTCCCGACCGGGGAGTCCGGGACCCTCACGAAAGGAGATCGGACATGACCGACAACCTCGACGAGCTGCAGCGCATGCCCCAGGAGACCGCCGCCGAGGAGGACACCCCGTGCATCCCCCGGGCCGCGGCCCAGGTCCCCACCTTCACGACGGTGTGCTGAGCGTCCTCTCCGGGCGCCGCTGACCGGGCGGCCCGTACCGGCCACGGCCGGTACGGGCCGCCGTCAGGCGCAGGGGCGGGGAGAACGGTCGCCCGGATCGGGGGCCGGACGCCGCGCCCCCGCACCTCCCGGGCCCCCGCGGCGAGGCACCGGGCCAGGAAGCGGACCGCGCGGCCGGCCGCGAACCGGGGCGTCCATGGCTCCCTCGGCCTCCGGGGAAGGACGGCTGAAAGCCGAAAGAGCGGTCATGCTCCGGGCCAGGCGTTGTTCACGGGCAGGCCTTTGCGACCAGGCCTTTCCCGTCGGCGGCCTGCTCCACCGGCAGCGCAGTCACATCCCGGGGCGGGGTCCCGCCCGGGCGGTGGAGTCACACTCCGGGGGCGGGCCGTACGGTGATGCCGTTGCGCTCCAGCAGGGCCGCCGTGACGCCGTCTCCCGGCACCGGTTCCCCGGCGAACGAGCCGTCGTACACCGTGCCGCGTCCGCACGACGGGCTGCGCGGCATCAGGAGTGCCTCGGTGCAGCCGGCGTGCCGGGCCGCCGCGAGGGCGCGCCGGGCACCGGCCACGAACTGCTCCGTCACGTCCCGTCCGGTGTCCTCCACCACCCGCGCCGTGCCGTCGAGCACGGCGTGTCCGTCGCCGCCCACCAGCTCCGCCGGCCGCCGCGGTGTCGCGAGTCCGCCCGCGACCCCCGGGCAGAAGGAGACGACGTGGCGGCCGGCCACCGCCTCCTCGGCCGCGGCCGACGCCTTGTGACGCCCGTCGAACCGGCAGGGCACCCCGCGCAGACACGTGCTGACCAGGATCGCTTCCATGCCGTCAGCCTAGTGCTGTCGTCGCACGCCCCTCGCATGCCCCTCGCATGCCCCTCGTCCGCCCGGAGGGCGGCTCTCGCGGCGTCAGATGCGTACTCCAGGGGCCGCAGCTCTAAGAGAGCGGCGGAGTGCCGGGCACTCACCCTCGTACCGGGCGCCCGTTCGCGTGGAATAGTGGAGGGGTGGGAGCCGGGCCCCGGTCCGGCGACCGGCCACGGCCGGATGTCCGGCCCCGCGGCGGCCGCAGGGTGGTGGTGCCTATGTGCGACGACTCCGCCTCGAACGGTGTCCCTGACGGCAAGGGCTCCGCCGCCGCAGCAGCCCGGCAGGGGCTCCAGGAGCTGGGCGTGTGCCTGTCCGGCGTGGTGTCGGGACTCGGCGCGTACGGCGGCGGGGTGTACCTGCTCGATCCGGCCGGGGACGCCCTGGTGCTGTCCGTGTACACCGGGCTGCCCCCGCAGTTCGCCGGGCCCTGGCGCCGGATCCGCCTGGACGCGCCGGTCGGGGCGGCCGAGGCGGCCCGCGAGCGGAAGCTGGTGTGGGTGGCCGACGCCCAGGAGATGGCCCGCCGCTATCCGCGGACGGCGCTGCTCCTGCCGTACCGCCTCGCGTTCGCCTGCCTGCCCGTCTCGGCCGCCGGCGCGGTGCACGGCACGCTCTTCGTGAACTGGGCCGGATCCCGCCCGCAGCGGCTCGAGCGCACGGAGCGTGACCGGCTGGAGGCGGCCGCCTCGGCGCTCGGCCGGGTCCTCGCGCACGCCGCGGGCACCGGGCTTCCGGTCCGTCCGGCGTCGGAGCCCCTGGTGCTGCCCGGCCCCGCGCCCGCCACGGGCGGGCTCCTGGAGGGCTCGGCGCTGGCGCGCCTGCCGGAAGGGGTGTGCGTGCTGGGCGTCGACGGCCGCGTCCTGCTCGCCACTCCGGCCGCCGCCGCCCTGCTGGACGCGTCCCGGGACGACCTGGTGGGCCGGGTGCTGTGGCGGGCACTGCCGTGGCTGGATCATCCGGTGTACGAGGAGCGGTACCGCGCGGCGGCGATGAGCCGGCAGCCGACCGCGTTCACGGTGCTGTGCCCGCCGGACCGCTGGCTGTGCTTCCAGCTCTACCCGGACGCCTCCGGCATCACGGTGCGCATCACCGACGCCGGCCCCGACCCCCGTCCGGCCGGCCCGCCCCACGCGGCGGTGCCGATCCACCGCCCGGGCGGGACCCCGGCGCCCGCGCGCCTGGACGGCGTCTACCACGTGCTGCACCTGGTGGGCGCCCTGGCCAACGCGACGGGCGTACGGGACGTGGTGCGTCTGGTCGCCGAGGAGATGCTGCCCGTCTTCGGCGCCGCCCGCGCGGTCCTCCTGGCCCTGGAGGGGGACGGACGGCTGCGCGTGATCGGCGCGCACGGCTACCCGTCCGACGTCCTGGGGCGCATCGACCGGCCGCCCGCGGGCGCCGAGACCCCTGGCACCCGGGCCCTGGCCACGGGCGCGCCGCTCTTCCTGGAGAGCCGCCACGAGATGGCCCGGCTCTATCCGCGGCACGCGGCGCTCGGCCACGGTTGCGCCTGGGCGGTGCTGCCGCTGCTCGCTGCCGACCGGGACGTCGGCGCCTGTGTCCTGGCGTACGACCGGCCCCGCCGCTTCCTGCCCGAGGAGCGCGCCACGCTCACCGCCCTGGCCGGTCTCATCGCCCAGGCGCTGGCACGGGCCCGCCGCTACGACGACGCCAGCGGCCTCGCCCGCGACCTGCAGGACGCCCTCCTGCCCCGCCGGCTGCCGCGGATCCACGGCCTGGAGACCGCGGTCCGCTATCTGCCGGCGGCCGAGGGCATGTCCGTGGGCGGCGACTTCTACGACCTCATCGCCCTCGGCCACCACCGGGCCGCCGCCGTCATCGGCGACATCCAGGGGCACAACGGGCCGGCCGCCGCGCTGATGGGCCAGATCCGCACGGCGGTGCGCGCCCACGCGGCGAGCGGCGCCGATCCCCGCCGGGTCCTGGCCCTCACCAACCGGCTGCTCACCGCGCTCGACACCGAACTGCTGGCCAGCGCGGTGTACTTGCGCCTGGACCCGCGCCGCCACCGCGTCCTCCTCGCGCGGGCCGGGCATCCCCACCCGCTGCTGCGCCATCCGGACGGCCGGGTCGAGGCCCTGGACCTGCCGGGCGGTCTCCTGCTCGGCATCGACCCGCGGGCCGCCTACCCGCACGTGCGGCTGTGCCTGCCCGAAGGAGCCGTCCTCGCCCTGTACACGGACGGGCTCACGGAGCTGCCCGGCACCGATCCCGACCGGGCGCTGGCCACGCTGGCCGACCGTCTCGCCGCCGCCGGGACGCCGGGCGCACCGCTCGACGAGATCGCCGATGCCCTGCTGCGGGACCACCGCCCGGGAGCCGACGACACGACCCTCCTGCTGCTCCGGGCCACGCACCGTGCCCCCGGTCCGCCGCCGCGGGCGCCCGGGAGGCACCGGCGGGCCGTGCGGGAACAGGAGGGCACCGCTCCCGACGAGTGAGGGTCCGCAGCGCACCCGCGCGCGGGCGGGTGTTCTCGCCCCCGCGGTGCGCGCCTCAGCCCTCCCGTACGCGCCGTGCCGTGGCGAGCAGGCCCTCCAGGGCGAGTTCGAAGGCCTGGTCGGTGCGGCTGCCGCGGACCGCGCCCAGTGCCTCGGCCAGACGCGGGGTGGCGGAGGCGTCGGCGATCTCCCACATGGCCTCCGGTGCGGCGAGGTCGAGCGCGGACCCGAGGACGACGTTCTCCAGGGCGGTGATGACCCGCATGACGTCGGCGGCGGCGAAGCCCGCTTCGAGCAGGAGGGCGACGGCCCGTTCGTACTGGGCCAGTACCCGGGGGGCGCGCACCGGGTTGGCCATGAGCAGGGGGATGGCCCTCGGGTGCGCGGCGAAGGCGGCGCGGTAGGAGCGGGCCCAGCCCGCGAGGGCGGCGTCCCAGGGCCGCGCGTCGAGGGTCGCGGTGTCGATGGCCTCGGCGATCCGCTCGCGCACCAGCTCCACGATCCCGTCCCGGCCGTCGACATGGTGGTACACGGAGCCGGTCTGCACCCCGAGGCGCCGGGCGATCTGCGGGACGCTGAACTCGCCCTGCTCGTCGAGGAGTCCGAGTGCGGTCGCGGTGATGCGCTCCTGGTCGAGCAGAGCCGTGCGCGGGCGCCCCATGGCGTGCTTCCCCCTTCGAGGGTCTTCCCATCCGTACGAACGGAAGGTTACATTGCGGAAACCGAAAGCCTTTAGATTTACGGCTCCGGAGATCCCGCACGCCTGCCGTCCGCCGTCATCCCTCCGCGCCCGCCGCCAGAAGGGCTCTTTCCCCATGCCCGTCACCACCCCCAGCCCCCGCCCCTCCGAGAGCGCCGCTCCCCCGGCCCCGACCCTGCGCCCGGGGTCGCTCGGCACCACCGACATCGCCTTCTTCGTGGTGTCCGCCGCCGCACCGCTCACGGTCATGGCCGGGGTCGCTCCGCTCGCCATCATGCTCGGCGGGATCGGCGCCCCGGTCGGCTATCTCCTCGCCGGGATCACCCTGGCCGTCTTCGCCGTCGGCTTCACCACCATGAGCCGTCACGTCCGGGGCGCGGGCGCCTTCTACGCGTACATCACCCGCGGGCTCGGCCGCCGCGTCGGCATCGGCGCCGCGCTGCTGGCCCTGCTCGGCTACAACGGCATGGAGATCGGCGTGTACGGGCTCCTCGGCACCGCCACGCAGGACACCGTGCACGCGCTGGCCGGCGGCCACGTCCCCTGGCTGCCGGTCTCCCTCGCGGGCCTGCTGGTCATCGGCTACGGCGGCTACCGGTCCATCGACTTCGGCGCCAGGCTCCTCGGCGTCCTGCTCACCGCCGAGACCGGCATCCTGGTCCTCCTCGCCGTCGGCGTACTGGCCAGGGGCGGGGCGCACGGACTGTCGGCGGCCTCCTTCGCCCCGGGCCACGTACTGGTGCCGGGCATGGCCGCGGTGCTGGCCTTCGCGTTCGCGGCGTTCACCGGCTTCGAGTCGACCGTCATCTACCGCCGCGAGGCCCGCGACCCCGCGCGCACGGTCCCGCGCGCCACCTACCTCGCCGTCGGATTCCTCGGCCTGTTCTACGCGTTCGTCGTCTGGATCGCGATCCAGGCCTTCGGCGACGCCCAGGTCGTGCGGGCCGCGGGCGGCGACCCCGCCGGACTGTTCTTCTCCGCGATCACGACGTACGTGGGCGGCTGGGCCGCCGACGCCATGCACGTGCTCATCGTGACCAGCGTCCTGGCTTCCCTGCTCGCCTTCCACAACGCCATCAACCGCTACGGGCTCGCCCTCGCCGAGGAAGGCGTCCTGCCCAGGGCACTGGCCCGCGTCCATCCGCGCCACCGCTCCCCGTACGTCACCGGGGCCGTCCAGACCGTGCTGGGCGCCGCCGTCGTCCTCGTCTTCGCGGCCGCCGGCGCGGACCCGTACCAGCAGTTGCTGCTGTGGGTGAACACGCCCGGCATGCTCGGTCTGCTGGTGCTGCAACTGCTGGCCGCGCTGGCCGTTCCGCTGTACTTCCGGCGGGTGAGGCACCGCGAGGGCGTCCTGCGCACGGTGGTCGCGCCCGTGACCGCCGCCGTGCTCCTGGCCACCGCCATCGTGCTGGTCGTCGCGCACCTCGACCTGTTCACCGGTGCCTCCACGACGGTGAACACCGTCCTGGCGGCCGTCGTCCCGCTCGTCTTCCTCGCCGGCCTCCCGCTCGCCCGGTGGCTGCGCCGCAACCGGCCCGCCGTCTACGAACGGTTCGCCGCGGAACCGGCCGCGGAACCGGCCGGCGCCCCCGCGCCCGCCACCCTCTGAGCGGCCCCCCGGGCGGTCCTCCGAGCCACCCCCTGGCCGGACCCGGGGCGTCAACCACCTCGCTCCCGGCCGGGGTTACGGCCGACCCCCCTTCCAACCCGTTTCTCCCCGACCAGTGTCCCGCCGACCAGACCAGGAGCCCTCCGCATGCCCTCAGCCGACCTCGTCCTCACCGGTGCCCGAGTCCGCACCCTCGACGCTGAACGCCCGCACGCCACCGCCGTGGCCGTACGCGACGGCCTGATCGCCGCCGTCGGCGACGAGGACGACGTACGGCACTGGCGGGGACCCGGCACCGAGGTCGTGGACCTGGCCGGCGCCCATCTCGTGCCCGGCCTGGTGGACTGTCACAGCCACCCCGTGATGGGCCTGGAGATGACCACGGGCGTGGACCTGTCCGCCGTGCGCGACCTGGACGGGCTGCGGTCGGCGCTCGCCGCGGCGGACCGGATCGACGGGTGGGTCGTCGGCTTCGGCCTGGACCACAACGTGTTCGGCGGGCGGTCCGTGGACCGGGCCCTGATCGAGGACGTGCTGGAGGGGGCGCCCGCCTTCCTGCGCCTGTACGACGCGCACTCGGCCCTGGCGACCGGAGCGGCGCTGAAGGCGGCGGGGATCACCGGGCCGCGCGCGTTCGCGCAGCGGGCGCACCTCGCGACGGACCCCGACGGGCGCCTGACCGGGCACCTCGTCGAACACGCCGCGATGGACCTGGTCACCGCGGTCATGCCGCGGCCGTCGCGGGCCGCGCGGCGCGCCCGGCTGACGGAGCTGCTGTCCGCCATGGCGGCCACCGGGCTCACCGGTGCCCACGTCATGGACATCGGCGACCCGGACCTCGTTGGCTCCGTCGCCGAGGACACCGTCCTCCCCCTGCGGCTGCGCTTCGCCCCGTGGTGCATGCCCGGGGCGGCGAAGGAGGACCTGGAGGAACTGGTCGCGCTGCAGGGGCTCGGCGGCAGGCACTGGGAGATCGGCGGGGTGAAGTTCTTCATGGACGGCACCGTCGAGGGCGGCACGGCCTGGCTCGAACACCCCGACTGCCACGGGCAGGGCACCGAGGCGTTCTGGCCGGACCCGGCCGCCTACAGCGAGGCCGTGCGCTTCCTGGACCGCGCGGGAGTACGCACGGCGACCCACACGATCGGGGACGCGGCCGTGCGGCACGTCCTCGACACCGTGGCGGCGCTGGGCGAGGGCGCCCGCCTCACGCACCGGGTGGAGCACATCGAGTCCGTCCCGGACGACATCGTCGGCAGGTTCGCCCGGACCGGGGTCATCGCCTCGATGCAGCCGCCGCACACGGCTTACACCCGGGCCGACCGGTCCGACGAGTGGTCCGTGCGCCTGGGCGAGGCACGCGCCCGGCGGGCCTGGCGGCTGCGGGACCTGCGGGACGCCGGCGCGGTCGTCGCCCTCGGCTCGGACTGGCCCGTCGCCCACCATGACGTCCGCGCCGTCCTGGCCACCGCACGGGCGCCCCGGGGAGCGGCCTCCGAGCGGGCGGGGCTCACCGGTGCCCAGGCACTGGAGGGCTGCACCACCCACGCGGCCGTCGCCGCCGGTGAGAGTGCCGTCGCCGGGCGCATCAGGCGGGGGTTCCGGGCCGACCTGACCGCCCTGGGTGCCGACCCCGTCGAAGCGCCGGCCGACGAGGTCGCCGAGGCCCCGGTACGCCTCACGGTGACCGGCGGCCACATCGTGCACCGGGGGGCGTGAGTCCCCGTCGGCGCCCGCAGCGGTGACCGGCGGGCACGCGGTCGGAAGGTGAGGCGGTCGGCGGTGTGCCGCCGGGGGGCGGCCGCGGCCCCCGGCGGGCGGTGACCGGTGCCGGGCGCGGGCGCGGGCTCCGGGGCGGGGCGGCCGGCCCGCCGAGGCGCGTCGGCCCCCGTCGGCCCACCGTGTCACGTCGCCGGGAGGCGGCGGACGGTCCCCGTGATCCTGGTCCCGCCACGACCAGGACCACGGGGACACTGGCAGGCCGCGGCGCCCGCGCGCAGGGTAGGGCGGTGAAAGCCGTCGAGGCCTCCGGCCTCACCCACCCGTACAGGAGCCGTCATGAGCAAGCTGGCACTCGTCACCGGAGCCACCTCCGGCATCGGCAGGGCATTCGCCCGGCGTCTCGCGGGCGACGGGCACGACGTGATCGCCGTCGGCCGGCGCGCCGACCGGTTGGCGGAACTGGCCGCCGGCTTCCCCGGCGGCCGGGTCCGTCCCGTGGTGGCCGACCTGTCCACCGGCGACGGTGTGGAGGCGGTCGCCGCCCTGTGCGCCGGCGAACCGCTGTCGATGCTGGTCAACAACGCCGGGGTGGCGCACTACATGCCCTTCGCGGACCTCCCCGCCGAAAAGGCGCGCGAGCTGCTGCACGTCAAGGTGGTCGCTCCGACGCTGCTGACGCGTGCCGCGGTCCCCGGGATGCTCGCCCGCGGCGCCGGCGCGATCGTGAACGTGGCCGGCATGATCGCGTTCAGCGGGCCCGCCCCGGCGGAGCAGATGCCGCGCCGCGCGGTCTACGCCGGGACACTCGCCCACCTCGTCACCATGTCCCAGGTGCTGCACGCCGAGCTGAGCGGGACCGGGGTCCGCGTGCAGGTCCTGTGCCCCGGCGTGGTGGCGACGGAGTTCCACGAGCGTCAGGGCCTCGACCTCAGCGCCGTTGCCCGGATGTCGGCCGAGGACGTGGTCACCGCCGGTCTGCGCGGTCTCGAACTGGGCGAGGTGGTCTGCGCCCCCGGTGTCGAGGACGACCGGCTGCTGCGCGCCGTGTCCGAGGCCCAGCTCGCGGCGTTCGGCGCGCAGAGCCCCCGTCTCGCGGAGCGCTACCGGCCCGCCTGAGCCCGCGGATCGCACCGCGTGACGTACCGGGGAGGACCGGAGAGGGCCGGGGAGGACGGGGGGCAGGGAGGACCGGAGGGGGACGGGGACGGTCAGGGAGGACCGGACGGGGACGGGGACGGGACGGTCGGGAGGGCCCCACGGTCCCGCCGCGGGGACACCCCTCAGAACGCGGCGCTGACCCCGCCACGAGGGGCCCCGGCTCAGAGCTGCGAACGAAACGGGTGCCCGGCCCGCACGCTCGCGGTGTTGCCGGAAGGCCCCGGTGACTCCGCCGCAAGGACCTTCCGACGACCTTGCGCCCGCACGCGCCGGACCCGCGAGCTGATCGGACCCCGTTTGTTCGCGGCTCTCAGCCGGCCGCCGGCAGGCGGACCTCGAAACGGCAGCCGCCGGGCACATTGCGTACCGTGGCCCGGCCCCGGTGGGCCTCCACGATGCCGCGGACGATGGCCAGCCCCAGACCCGCTCCGGCCGGCGGGGTCCGGGCGTCACTGCCCCGCCAACCGGTCTCGAACACGCGCGGAAGGTCCTCGGGGGCGATGCCCCCGCAGCCGTCGGTCACCGACACGACGACGTCGTCCGCCTCCCTGTGGGCCGCGACGGCGACGGCCCCGTCCGCGGGCGTGCGCCGGATGGCGTTGACGAGCAGGTTGGCCAGGACGCGGGACATCTCACGGCCGTCGACCTCCACCGGCACCGGCTCCACGCCCTCCCCCACCAGCCGTACCCCGTGCTCCCTGGCCAGCGCGCCCGCACCCGCGATGGCGTCGCCGACGAGGTCGTACACCGACATCCGGGTCCGGTCCAGGGTGAGGACGCCGGCCTGGATGCGGGAGAGTTCGAACAGGTCACCCACCATGTCGCTCATGCGCTCGACCTCCGCGCGGATCCGGGCGTGGTAGACCCGCGGGTCGTCGGCCAGGCCGTCCTCCAGCGCCTCGGTCATCGCCTGCAGACCGGCCAGCGGGGTGCGCAGGTCGTGGGAGATCCAGGCGACCAGCTCGCGCCGCGAGGCCTCCAGGGCGCGCTCCCGCTCCCGCGAGGCGGCCAGCCTGGCGCTCGTCGCGGACAACTCACGGCTGAGTTCGGCGAGTTCGGCGACGGGCGGCTCGGCGGGCGGGGTGAATCCGCCGTCGTCGCCGATGGCGCGGGCGGCCCGCGCGAGGGCCCGGCTGCCCTTGACGACGCCACGGCCCAGGACGAGCGCCACCGCCAGCGAGACGACCGCCGCCATGGCGCACACGACGGTGACGACCCACAGGTCGTGGTCGGACAGGAGCATCGCCGACGACACCAGCAGGGTGCCCGCGAACATCGCCGTCACGGTGACGGCCGCGACCACCGCCAGCGACAGCGCGACCGACCGGTGGCGCAGCAGCCTGAGCGCCACCGCGCCGGCCAGTCCGGCGGCCGCCGCGCCGATCGCCGCGTACAGGGCGATGAGGAGCATGTCACCGGCCATCACGCGCCCCGCTCCCGCCCGGTCCCGGCGGCGCCGGAGGGTCGAAGCGGTAGCCCACGCCCCACACCGTGCTGATCAGCCGGGGGCGCGCCGGGTCGTCCTCGATCTTCTCCCGCAGCCGCCGTACGTGCACGGTGACGGTCGACAGGTCGCCGAACTCCCAGCCCCACACCTCACGCATGAGTTCCTCCCGGCCCGTGGCCCGGCCGGGGTGCCGAAGGAAGTATTCCAGCAGGTCGAACTCCCTCGCGGTCAGCGGCAGTTCGGATCCGTCACGGGTGGCGCGCCGGGCGGGGCGGTCGAGGACGAGCGGGCCCGCGCTCAGCCGGCCCCCGGCCGCGCCGCCCCCGGCCGCCGCGCCCCCGCTCGCTGCGGCGCGGCGCAGCACGGACGTCACGCGCAGGACCAGCTCGCGCGGGCTGAAGGGTTTGGTGACGTAGTCGTCCGCGCCGACCTCCAGGCCGAGGATCCGGTCCTCCTCCTCGCCTCGCGCGGTCAGCATGATCACGGGCAGCGGGCCGTCGCGGCGCAGCCGGCGGCAGACCTCCAGTCCGTCCATGCCGGGCAGCATGAGGTCCAGGACCACCAGGTCGGGCGGCCGGGCGGCGGCCCGTGCCACGGCGGCCGGACCGTCGGCGGCCACGTCGACCGCGAAGCCCGCCCGGTTCAGATACCCGGCGACGACCTCGGACACGGTCGGGTCGTCGTCCACGACGAGTACGCGTTTCACACCAGCGAGTCTGGCACCGGTACCGCCGCTCCGGAGACCGTGCGGTGACGGACGTCAGCGATCCGTAAGCGCACGGCAGCGCGCTCGGCGCGCCGTGAGGCACCGGTCCTGCTCAGGATTCCGCCCGGGCCGCGGAAGGCACCGCGAGCGAAGGCGGGCTTGCCGTCGGGCGTCCCGTCCTCGGTGTCGGCCACCGCCTGCCTCCTCGCCTCTGCCCCGCACCGGTCACGGCACACCGCCCGCAACCCGGTGCACCGCCCTTGCGGGTACCGCGCCGGGGCCCGGGCCGAACGCCGGATCCGCCGGAATCTCCCACGGTCCCGCCACCGTGGCGGCCGACGAGCCGGTTCCCCCCGGCGGACGCGTGCGCCGCACACCGCCGTACCGCCGGCGCCTCCCGGCCCCCGGCCCGGCCCCCGGACTCCGCCTCCTCCCCGCGGCTCCGACCCACCGCCCCCTCCCCCCCCC
>NZ_JOIY01000013.1 GCF_000720185.1 Streptomyces sp. NRRL S-340
CTCCCCGCCTCCCGCCTCTCCGTCTCCGTCTCTCCCCCGCCGTCCAGCCTCCCCGCCTCCCCGCCTCCCCACGGCCCGCGTGGTCGGAGCGGGCCGGTGGTGCGACGCTGGGGGGACAGGTGTCCGAGGAGGGGCCGAGTCGACCGGGGAGCGCCGATGGGACGGGACGTCCCGGCAATGGTCTTCACCCGCGAGGACCGCCGCCGGTACCGGATCAAGATGCAGGACTGTCTCGACGCGTTCGCGCAGATGCTGCGGGAGTCGCGGTTCGAGTCCGAGCGTCCCCAGGTGGGGCTGGAGATCGAGCTGAATCTCGTCGACGACCGGGCCGAGCCGACGATGCGCAACGTCGACGTGCTGGAGGCGATCGCGGATCCGGCGTGGTCCACCGAGCTGGGCCGGTTCAACCTCGAGACCAACATCCCGCCCCGGGCGCTGACGGCGGGCGGCCCCGACGCCTGGGAGACCGAGATCCGGGCCGCGCTGAACCACGCGGACCGGCGCGCCAGGTCGGTCGGCGCGCATCTGATCATGATCGGCATCCTTCCCACCCTGCGGCAGGAGGACGTGGGCCAGGCGGCACTGTCGGAGAACCCGCGCTACCGGCTGCTCAACGACCAGGTCTTCGCGGCCCGGGGCGAGGACCTGCACATCGAGGTGGACGGCGTCGACCGGTTGCGCACCTACGCGGACACGATCACTCCCGAGGCCGCCTGCACCAGCACGCAGTTCCATCTCCAGGTGTCCCCGGAGGAGTTCGCCGGTTACTGGAACGCGGCGCAGGCGGTCGCGGGGGTCCAGGTGGCGCTGGCGGCCAACTCGCCGTTCCTGTTCGGCAGGGAGCTGTGGCACGAGACACGGATCCCGCTGTTCGAGCAGGCCACCGACACCCGGCCGCAGGAGATCAAGGTGCAGGGGGTACGGCCGCGGGTCTGGTTCGGCGAGCGGTGGATCAACAGCGTCTTCGACCTCTTCGAGGAGAACGTGCGCTACTTCCCGGCCCTGCTGCCGCTGTGCGACGAGCAGGATCCCGCCGAGACGCTGGACCGCGGCGACATCCCCGAACTGGCCGAGCTGACCCTGCACAACGGCACCATCTACCGCTGGAACCGCCCGGTCTACGCCGTCGCCCAGGACAAGCCGCACCTGCGGGTGGAGAACCGTGTGCTGCCCGCGGGCCCGACCGTCGCCGACACCCTCGCCAACGGGGCGTTCTACTACGGGATCACCCGGGCTCTGGTGGAGGAGGACCGGCCGGTCTGGTCGCGGATGTCCTTCTCGGCCGCGCAGGAGAACCTCCACACGGCCGCGCGGCACGGCATCGAGAGCCGGCTGTACTGGCCGGGCACCGGCGAGGTCCCCGTGCCCGAACTGGTTTTGCGCCGGCTGCTGCCGATGGCGCACAAGGGACTGGAACTCTCCGGGATGGACGAGGCCTGGCGCGAGCCGCTGCTCGGCATCATCGAGCAGCGGTGTGTCACCGGCCGCAACGGCGCGGTCTGGCAGAAGGAGATGTTCCACCACCTCGACGCCGCCGGCCGCGCCGGCCGCCACGAGTCGCTGCGCCGGATGACGCAGCTGTACATCGACTACATGCACCTCAACGCGCCGGTGCACACCTGGCCGGTGGACTGACCCGGGCCACGCCCCGCCCCCCACCGGCAGCGGCGGCCCGCCCGGCACGGACGGCGGCCCGGCAAGCGCGGACGGCCACAGCGGCCGGCCCGGCAAGGACGGCGGCCCGCCCGGCGACAGCGGTTACGTCCGGTACCGGCAGCGGGCCCCCGCCCGGCACCGGCAGGGCTCGCCCGCCCCGCACCGGCCCGGCCGCTCCGACGGGCCCCGGTCACTCGGCGCGATCGTCGCCGCCCCGTTTCATTGAACGATTCAATTCCTGGTCAATTTCCCTTTGCTGGAAGCCTTGACGCTCCACTTAGCCAGACCTACCGTCTCCCGCGACGAAGTTAAACGATTCAATCCTCTCTCCCACTCGGGCGGCGGAACCTGTCCGCCCGAGTCCTCGCCGATCCTTCGAAGGGAGCACGGAACGTTGCCTGCACAGCGCGTCCCGTCCGGTCCGTCCCGCCGTCAGGTGGTGCGCACGGCCTCGGCCGCGGCGGCCGTCACCGCCCTTCCCTCCCCCACCACCCACGCCGTGCCCGCACCCCCGCCCGGGACGGCCGCCGCCCCCGCGACCGCGGCGTCCGCGGCGCGGACCGCGCCCGCCCGCCCCGCGCACGCACCGGTCCTCGCCCCTTTCGGCCTGTCCGAAGTGCGCCTGCTGGAGAGCCCGTTCCTGGCCAACATGCGCCGCACCTGTGCGTACCTGCTCTTCCTCGACACCGACCGGCTCCTGCACACCTTCCGGCGCACCGTCGAGCTGCCCTCGGCCGCCGAGCCCTGCGGCGGCTGGGAGGCCCCCGACGTGCAACTGCGCGGGCACACCACCGGTCACCTGCTCAGCGCGCTGGCCCAGGCGCACGCCGGTACCGGGGACGACGCGTACGCCCGCAAGGGCCGCGCCCTGGTCTCGGCCCTCGCCGAGTGCCAGCGGGCCGCGCCCGCCGCCGGTCACCACCGCGGTTACCTGTCCGCCTTCCCCGAGTCCGTCTTCGACCAGTTGGAGGCCGGCGGCAGGCCCTGGGCGCCCTACTACACGCTGCACAAGATCATGGCGGGGCTGCTCGACCAGTACCGCCTCAGCGGGAACCGGGAGGCGCTGACGGTCCTGCTGGAGAAGGCGGCCTGGGTGGACGCGCGGACCGCGCCGCTGTCCCGGGAGCACATGCAGACGGTGCTGAAGGTCGAGTTCGGCGGCATGAACGACGTACTGACCCGGCTCCACCAGGAGACCGGCGACCCCGCCCATCTGCGCACGGCCCGGCGGTTCGACCACGAGGACCTCTACGCGCCGCTGGCCGCCGGACGCGACGAACTCGCCGGCCGGCACGCCAACACCGAGATCGCCAAGGTGGTCGGTGCCGTGCCGGCCTACGAGGCGACCGGTGACGCGCGGTACCTGACCGTCGCCGACACCTTCTGGACGGCCGTCGCACGCCACCACTCGTACACCGTCGGCGGCAACTCCGACCGGGAACTCTTCGGCCCGCCCGGCGAGATCGCCGGCCGGCTGTCCGAGGTGACCTGCGAGAACTGCAACAGCTACAACATGCTGAAGCTGGGCCGGCAGCTCTTCCTGCACCGCCCGGAGCGCGCCGAGTACATGGACCACTACGAGCTGACCCTGGTCAACCAGATGCTCGGCGAGCAGGACCCCGACTCCGCGCACGGGTTCGTCACGTACTACACGGGGCTGTGGGCGGGATCCGAGCGGCAGCCCAAGGGCGGCCTCGGCGCAGCGCCGGGAAGTTACAGCGGCGACTACGACAACTTCTCGTGCGACCACGGCACGGGGCTCGAGACGCACACCAAGTTCGCCGACAGCATCTACTTCCGCACCCGCGATCCCCGCACCCGGCCCGCGCTCTACGTCAACCTGTTCATTCCTTCCGAAGTCCGCTGGGAACAGCAAGGACTGACGCTTCGTCAGGACGCTGTGGAACCGGCGGGCGACCGGACCCGGCTGACCGTCACGCAAGGCAGGGCGCGCCTCGCGCTGAAGATCCGCGTGCCGTCCTGGGTGGCCGACACCGGCCGGGCCGCCGTGCTCAAGGTCAACCGCCGCGAGGTGCGCACGCGCCTGCGGCCGGGCACCTATGTCTCGGTGGAACGCCTGTGGCGTGCCGGTGACACCGTGGAGCTGGCCCTGCCGCGCACACCGGTCTGGCGGCCCGCCCCCGACAATCCGCAGGTGGCCTCGTTGTCCCTCGGCCCGCTCGTGCTGGCCGGCGAGTACGGGGACACACCGCTCGCCACGATTCCCACCGTCCTGCCGTCGACCCTGCGCGCCGTTCCCGGCAGCTCCACCCGGTTCACCGCCACCGCCGGGGGCCGCACGGTCGCCCTGCGGCCGTTCCACGAGGTGCAGCACCAGCGTTACAACGTCTACTGGGCCGTCAGTCCGCGCCCGTCCCGCGCACGGGACGCAGCCCGCTTCCCGCTGGCGGAGGGCAGCGGTGCCTCGGCCGCCGACGCCACCCGTTCCTTCCCCGACGCCACGCTGAGCGGCGGTGCCGCCTGGCTGCGCGAGGACGGCGTGACCTCGGTGTCGCTGGACGGCAAGGACGGTCATCTCGCGCTGCCCGCAGGGCTGTTGAGCGGCCTGGAGGAACTGACGGTCGGTGTGCGGGTGCGGCTCGACAGCCTCGCGGCCTCCGCCCGCGTCTTCGACCTCGGCTTCCACAAGGAGACGTACCTGTTCCTCGCCGCGGCCACCGGCGCCGGACGCGCCCGTGCCGCGCTGAAGATCGCCGGCATGGACGGCGAGGACGTCGTCGACGCCGCCGGACCGCTGCCCGTCGGCCGCTGGACCCATGTGGCCCTGACCCTGGGGCGCGGCACCGGGGTCCTCTACGTGGACGGCACCGAGGCCGGGCGCAACACCGCCATGGTGTCCGGACCGCTGCTGCTCGGCGCCACCACGCGCAACTACCTGGGCCGCTCGCAGAACAGCACCCACCCGTACCTGCACGGAGCGGTGCGTGACTTCCGCCTGCACAACCGCGCGCTGAGCGCGACGGAGGTGGCCCGGCAGGCCGCCGGCTAAGAGTTGCGAACAAAAGGGGAGTCCGGTCAGCTCGCGGCGTCCGGTGCGTGCGATCGCAAGGCGCCGGAAGGTCCTTGCAGCGGAGCTACCAGGGCCTTCCGGCAACGCCGCGAGCGTGCGTGCCGGGCGTCACGAGCCGGGCGCCCCTTTTGTTCGCAACTCCAAGCCGGCGCACATTCCCCCGCCCCGGCCTCCTCCGCGCACCTCCTTCCCTCTCCCGCTTACGCACGTGCTGCGCCGCACCTCGCAGAAGGGCCTCGCATGTCCGCTCCGCTCCCCCAAAACCCCCTGTCCAGAAGGACGTTCGTCGTGGCGGCCGGTGCCACCGGGACCGTCCTCGCGACGGGCCTGCCCGCCCCCGCCTCCGCCGCTCCCGACGGCGCGGCGCCCGAGCGCACCGCCGCCGCGGCCCGGTACACCGAGCACGGCTTCGCCGACCCCGCCAGGGACAGCCGGCCCACCGTCTACTGGTACTGGAACGGCCCGGTCACCCCCGATCTGGTGGACCGCCAGCTCGCCGACCTGCGGGACAAGGGCATGTACGAGGTCGTGCTCTTCTCCTTCGACAACGCCGAGATGGAACCCGCGTTCTTCACCGAGGGCTGGTTCGACATCGTCGGGCACGTGCTGCGCACCGCGGAACGCACGGGCATGCGGGTGTGGCTGTTCAACGACGACCACTTCCCGAGCGGCCGGGCGGGCGAGTACATCGTCAAGGGCGGCACGGTGGGCTCACGCACCTACGAGCCCCGGCCCGACCTGCGGCTGAAGGCGCTGTGGCGGTCCACCGCCGTGGTCGAGGGCCCCGCCGTGCTCGATCTGCGCCGCAGCACCGGTGTGGGGGTGGAGGCGGGCCGGCTCGTCGCCGACGCCGGGGTGCTGGACGGCGCCGCCGTGCTGCGCGGCGGTGACGGCTGGACGGACTGCACCGTCACCGGCAGCGCGAAGGCCGACCGCACCGCCGCCGCACTCGTCGTCCGGGCCTCCGCGGACGGCCTCGACGGGTACGCGGTCGGCTTCGACCAGAGCGGCGTCGTCACCGTGCTGCGCCTGGCCCGCGGCGCCGAACCGGTGGAGCTGCTGCGCAGCACCCGTACCGACGGCTTCAACAGGACCAAGTTCCACACGGTGGCCGTCACCGTCCGCGGTGCCACCCTGTCGGTCACCCTGGACGGCCGCGACAAGGGCACCGTCACCGACGACCGGTACGCCTCGGGCGGTGCGGGGGTGCGCGCGGCCGGCGGCGAGCGCGGCCTGTGGGACAGCCTGACCGTCACGGCGGCCGACGGCACCACCCTCTACACGTCGTCCTTCGACTCCCCGGACGCGGCGGGCGACTTCCCCGAGCGGGCCGGCCTCGCCGCGCCCGCCTCGGCCGCCGCGGCCCGGCCCGCCGGTTCCGCCGACGCCGCCGACGTCGTCGACCTGACGGCCCGGCTCACGGACGGCGGCACGTGGCAGGTCCCGGCGGGCCGCTGGCAGGTCGACCTGTTCGGCGGTGTGCCGCTCGTCGACGACACGCAAGGCTACAGCCGCAGTTACGCCGACCTCCTCGACGACGAGCCGGTGGAGCTGTTCCTGGACATCGTCCCCGGCGAGTACCACCGCCGCTTCGGGCGCTACTTCGGCACGGTGATCCCGGGCTTCTGGGACGACGAGCCGTTCTTCGCCTCCGCCGAGGCGCACTTCAAGCGCCTGCCGTGGTCGCCCGCCCTGGACCGGGCGCTGCGCGAGACCGGGGTCACCCCGGGAGTGGCGTACGCCGCCGCCTTCGACGACCTGGGGCGGCGCGGCCGGATCGCCCGGGGGCACTACTGGCAGGCCGTGTCCAACCGGTTCGCCCGCTACTTCCGGCGCCAGGCCCGCTGGTGCGAGGAGCGCGGCGTCGCCCTGATCACCAATCCGCTGTACGACGAGACGGCACCGGCCAAGCGGATCCCCTCCACCGGCGACCTGCACAAGGTCAACCAGTGGGCGCACGTGCCCGGCGGCGACATCATCACCGCCGAGTACGTCGCCGGACAGCAGACGATGATCCCCCGCAACCCGGTGTCGGCCGCGCACCAGCAGGGCCGGGAGCGGGCCCTGATGGAGATGTTCGGCAACATGGGCTGGCAGGTGACGCCCTCGTTCGTGCACGCGGCCGTCGGCGCGCAGGCCGCCCGTGGCGTCAACCTCGCGGTGCTGCACGCCCTGTGGACCGACGAGACCCGGGTGTACTTCCCGCCGCCGTTCGGCCCGAGGGCGCCGTGGTGGTGGGCGATGCGGCCGCTGGCGGAGTGGATCGGCCGGGTCATGGAGATGGGCCGCGGCACCTCCGGGGCGCGTACCGCCCTGCTCCAGCCGCAGCGGGCCGCCGAGCAGTGGACCGGCACCGACCGGCAGGGCGAGGCCGACGGCGCCCTCTCCGGCGCCGCCTACGCCCTGGAACGCGCGCAGGTCGACTTCGACCTCCTGCACGAGGGCGCGCTCGCCGGTGACGAGGAGCTGCTGAGCCAGGGCCGGGTGCGGGGCGGGCGGCTGGCCGTGGGGGCCGCCCGGTACGACGTGGTGGTGCTGCCGGTGACCCCGACGCTCGACGTGGCGTGCGTGCGCACGCTCGGCGCGTTCGTGCGCGCGGGAGGCACCGTCGTCGCGGTCGGTGAGCTGTCCGCCGACGACGCGGACGGCAACGACCGTTCCCTCGCCCGTGAGCTGACCGGCCTCTTCGGTGACGCGGTGCCGGGCTGCCGCCGGCCGGGCGGCGGGCGCGCGGTGCGGGTGGCGGACGTCTCGGGGCTGCGGGCCGCCGTGCACGAGGCGGGCGTCGCCGCCGCCGTGCTCGAACCCGCCTGCGACGCGGTACGCGTGCTGCGCGTGACCCGCGGCACGGACACGGCGTTCCTGCTGAACAACGAGAGCGGCACCGCCGTCGAGACCACCGCCGCGCTCCCCGTGACCGGCGTTCCCGAGCTGTGGGACCCGCGCACGGGTGAGACCGGCCCCGCACCGGTGTACCGCACTTCGCAGCGGGGCGTGCGCCTGCCGCTCTCCCTGGCCCCTTACGAGACCCGGATCGTCGTGGTCCGCCCTGCGGGATCGCCCGTACCCCGCCTGACGGGTTCGCCGCTGCCCGTCGTCGCCGTGCGGCGGGCGGGCCGTGCCCTGCGGGTCACGGTGGAGGCCGCGGCACCCGGCGTCCACCGCCTCACCGGCACCGACGGGACGCACACCTACGCGGGGACGGTCCGGGTGGACGACCCGCTCGCTCCGCTTCCCGTCACGGACGAGTGGACGCTGGCCCTGGAGCGGGAGGGCGCCGGCCCGGTCACCGGGCCGCTGGGCAGCTGGACGGCGTACGACCCGCTCTTCTCCGGCAGCGGCACCTACACCACCACCGTCGACGTCGCCCGGCAGCTCCTGGACGGACGGCGTGTCCTGCTCGACCTCGGTGACGTACGTGACGTGGCGTCCGTGAGCGTCAACGGCACCGCGCTGGAACCGCTGCTGTGGGCGCCGTTCGCCGCCGACGTCACCGACCGGCTCGTGCCGGGCCGCAACCGGCTGGCGGTCCGCGTCGCCAACACCCTGTCCAACGAGCGGAACAAACCGCTGCCGTCGGGCCTGCTCGGCCCGGTCACGCTCCGCTTCCGCCGTCGCGTCACCACCGACCTCACCCGTGTCTGACGTACCGCCGTACCCGGTCCGGTCCCCGTACACCTGCCCGCACGTCCGAAGGAGCGCCATGCTCAGACGCCGCCCCCGCGCGAGCCGCCGCCGGGCCCTCGCCCTGCCCGCCGCCCTCACCGCGTTCGCCACCGTGCTGACCGGCGCCGCGCAGGCCACGGCCGAACCCGGCCCGCCCGTCACGCCGGCCGCCCTGCGCACCCAGCACCTCGGCCAGGCGCTCGGCATCGACGACACCACGCCCGACCTCAGCTGGCGGCTCACCGCACGGGCCGCGAACGCGCTGCAGGGCGCCTACCGCGTCCAGGCCGCCACGTCGCAGCAGCGCCTGAACTCGGGCCGGCCCGACCTGTGGGACTCGGGCAAGGTGGTCTCGTCCGTGCCGGAGACGACGTACGACGGCCGCGCCCTCGGCTCCCGCACCCGCGTGTACTGGCGCGTCAGGCTCTGGTCGCGGGGCGGGCGCCACGCCTCCGGGTGGAGTGTTCCGGCGGTGTTCGAGACCGGTCTGACCCGGGCGTCGGACTGGGGTGCCCAGTGGATCACGCACCCCGACTGGCAGCTGAGCCGACGCGAGATCGAGCCCGTCGTCGTCAAGGTGCCCCGCACCACGTCCCGTTACGTCCGTCTGGACGTGACCCGGCTGGGCCTGCCCCTCGCGGAGGCGTTCCCCGCCCGCGCCTGGCGGCTGCAACTGGGTGAGATCGACGTCCGCGACTCCGTGACCTCGGCGACGGGCCTGGCCCGGGGCGCGGCGGTGACCGCGTCGGAGAGCAACACGGTCCGCAAGACCTGGGAGCCCGCGCTGGCCGTCGACGGGCTGGCGAACAGCGCCCTGCAGACCGCGGCCGGATACTCCAGCGCCGCCCACACCTCCGCCGATGTCTCCGACCGACCCGTCACCCTCACCCTCGACCTGAAGACGGCCAAGGCCTTCGACCAGGTCGCCCTCTACCCGCGGGCCGACGTCCTCACCGACGACGGCCGCGTCCCGAACTTCCCCACGGAGTACGCGCTGTCCGCCGCGGACACCGCCGACGGACCCTTCACCGCCCTGACCCGGGTGAGCGGCCGGCAGCCGCCGAGGCCGTACCTGCCCTCCGGACTTCCCCTGCTCGCCCGCGACTTCACGCTGCCGCGCGCGGTGCGCAGCGCCCGCCTCTACATCGCCGGGCTCGGTGTCCACGACGCCACGCTGAACGGGAAGCCCGTGGGCGACGCCGTGCTCGAACCGGCCAACACCGACTACACGCGGCGCGTCCAGTACGCCACCTACGACGTCACCGGCCGGCTGCGCGCCGGCGCCAACACCCTCGGTGTGGCGCTCGGCAACGGCATGGCCGATGTGGTCAGCACCGCCGACCGCTACCGCAAGCTGTACGGCCGCATCAGCGACCCCGAGCTCATCGCCCGGCTGGAGGTGACGCTCGCCGACGGCAGCGTCCGCACCGTCACCAGCGGCGACGACTGGCGCACGGCGCTGGGTCCGACCACCTCGTCCAACTGGTACGGCGGCGAGGACCACGACGCGCGCCGCGAGATCGCGCACTGGGACCGGCCGGACGGCGACCGCTCGGGGTGGCGGCGGGCCGTCACCGCGGCCGCGCCCGGCACCGCGCGGGACCCGGCCGTGCTCAGCGCCCGGGAGACCGAGCCGATCCGGGTGGTGGAGACACTCACCGGCAAGGAGGTCGCCGGCGCCGCCGGCAGCCGCGTCTTCGACGTGGGCCGCAACATCGCCGGCTGGCCCGAGATCACCGTCGCCGCTCCCACCGGGACGGAGATACGTGTCTACCCGGCCGAGAGCCTGAAGGACGGCCACGCCTTCCAGTCCGTCAGCAACGTGGGCGCACCCCTGTGGGACAGCTACACCACCGGCTCCGCCCGCACGGCCACCTGGCACCCGGAGTTCGGCTACCACGGCTTCCGCTACCTGGAACTCAAGGGTGTGCCCGCGGGTGCGAAGGTCACCGTACGCGGCATGGTGCTGCGCACCGACAACGCCTCCGCCGGTGAGGTCACCACCTCCGACCCGCTGATCGACTCGATCCACTCGCTGATCCGCCGGTCGATCGAGGGCAACATGATGAGCGTCCTGACCGACTGCCCCAGCCGGGAGAAGCTCGGCTGGCTGGAGCAGGACCAGCTGGTGTTCCCGGCGCTCGCGGGCAACTTCGACATGCAGGCCCAGCTCCGCAAGATCGTGCGGGACATGGCCGACGCGCAGACCGAGGACGGGCTGATCCCGAGCACCGTTCCCGAGTACACCAGCCTGCCCGGCGCCTACCGCAACGACGCCAACTGGGGCGGCGCCTTCGTGCTGGTGCCCTGGCAGCTGTACACGACCTACGGCGACCGGGACACGCTGCGCACCTACTACCCGCGGATGAAGCGGTACGCGGCCTTCCTGGAGGGCCAGGTCTCCGACGGCGTCCTGGACTACGGTCTGGGCGACTGGTTCACACCCGACCGCACCTTCCCGCGCGCGGTGGCCGGCACCTACGGCTACTGGCGGGTCGCGGACACGCTCGCCCGGATCGCCGCACTGCTCGGCGACACGGCGTCGGCCGACGCGTACCGGGCCAAGGCCGACGCGAGCGTCCGGGCCCTGTCGGAGAAGTACTACTCGACGGCGACGGGCACGTTCGGCGGCGGCGGCCAGGGCGCCGAGGCCCTCGCCCTGGACATGGGCGCCTATCCGGCGGGTGAACGGGACCGTCTCCTCGGTCACTTCACGGCGTCCGTCGAGGCCGCCGGCGATCATCTGCTGCTCGGTGAGATCTCCCTGCCGGCCGCGTTGCGCGTGCTGTCGGCGGCGGGCCGCGACGACGTCGTCCACCGGATCGCCACGCGGACCACGAGTCCGGGTTACGGCTACCAGGTCCTGGCCGGAAACACGACGCTCGGCGAGTCCTGGGACGGCGGTCCCGGCCAGTCGCAGAACCACTTCATGCTCGGCGCGATCGACTCCTGGTTCACCACCCGTGTCGCGGGCATCGACCAGACCGCCCGCTCGGTGGGCTACTCCGAACTCCTGGTGGACCCCGCCGTCGAGGGCGGCATGACCTCGGCGACGGGTTCGTACCGCACTCCGTACGGTCTCGCACGCACCGCCTGGCAGCGCGACGGCGACCGGTTCCGCCTGAGCGTGGACGTCCCGGCCGGCAGCACCGCCGAGATCCACGTCCCCTCCGCCGCCGGGCGGCAGGCCGACGCCCCGGCGGGCGCCCGGCCGCCGCGCCCGGCCGCCGGGGAGGCGGTGTACCACGTGGGGTCGGGGCACTGGGAGTTCCGGACGGTGATGCCGGCCGGCTGACCGGCCCGCCCCACCGCCCGCCTCACCCGTCCTCTTCCCGAAGGCTCGCCCGGTTCGCCCGGTCCACCTCGGCCATGTGTTCCTCGGCCCAGGTCCGGACCGCGGCGAGCACGCTCTCCAGGGAGAGTCCGAGCGGTGTGAGCCGGTAGTGCACGGCGGGCGGGACGGACGGCTCGACCCGGCGTACGGCCAGACCGTCGCGCGTCAGGTTCCGCAGGGTGACCGACAGCATCTTGTGCGAGACACCCGGCATCCGGCGCTGCAGCTCACTGAAGCGCACCTCGCCGGGGTGCTCCCGCGCCAGCACCTTGACGGCCATCGACGTCCACTTCGTCCCGATGCGGTCGAGCAGCCCGCGCGTCGGGCACTGCGGGTCGAACAGGTCACCGCGCCCCGGGGCGGGGGCGGGGACGTCCGTGACCTGGGAAGTCACCTGGAACTCACCACCTGATGCAGAAGTGCGGTCTTGGCCGGTCCAGATTAGTTTCCTACGGTTTCCTTGTCACCATCGGTTACTCAAGGGAGCGCACATGGGCACGACGGACACGACGGGACCGGCCGACGCCACGGGCGCCGCGGTCGACGTCGAACTGCGCCGGGTCACGGTGGGCGGCGTCGGGCTGAACGTGGCGCTGGCCGGCCGGGGCCCGGCCGTCCTGCTGCTGCACGGCTTCCCGCACACCTGGCGGCTGTGGACCGACGTCCTCGGGCCGCTGGCCGTCCGCCACCGCGTGATCGCCCCCGACCTGCGCGGATTCGGGGACAGCGACCGTCCGGCGGACGGATACGACGCGGGCACCCTGGCGACCGACGCCGAGGGTCTGCTGGCGGCCCTCGGTGTGACCTCCGCCGCGGTGGTCGGCATCGACGCCGGCACTCCCCCCGCCTTCCTGCTCGCCATGCGGCGGCCCGGCCTCGTGCGGCGGGTGGTGCTGATGGAGTCGCTGCTGGGCAGCCTGCCCGGCGCCGGGGACTTCCTGGCCGGCGGGCCGCCCTGGTGGTTCGGTTTCCACCGCGAACCGGGCCTCGCGGAGTCCGTTCTGGCCGGGAACGAGGCGTCGTACGTGGACTGGTTCCTCGATCGCGGCACCCTCGGGCGCGGCGTGCGGCAGGAGGTGCGCGACGCGATCGTCGCCGCGTACGCCCGTCCGGGGGCGCTGCGCGGGGCGCTGGGCCCCTACCGGGCGCTGCCGGACAGCGACCGGCAGATCCGCGCGGCCGTGGCCGCCGGCCGGCTGGCGGTCCCCGCCCTCACCATCGGCGCCGACCCGGTGGGCCGCGCGCTCGAACAGCAGCTTCGGCCCCATGCCGACCGGCTGACCGGGCACGTCCTGGAGGACTGCGGCCACCTCATCCCGCTCGACCGCCCCTCGGCCCTGCTGGACCTGCTGCTGCCGTTCCTCGCGCCCGCCTGACCGTCCGGTCCCGGCCGCCGAGCCCGTCACCGCGCCGGCCGCCGCGCCCGTCACCGCGCCGGCCGCCGAGCCGCTCGTCAGCGCGTGCCGGCCTCCCCGGCCGGCGACGGCGTGCTCCGCTTCTCGAACCAGTGGTGTGCGCAGTACCTGTCCGATCTGTCCCGCGTCCGTTCTCTGACACTGGTCAGAGGACGCGGACGCGGGGCCAGTGCGGTGTGCCGGTCGTCACTCGCCCGGGGCGAGGGTGCGTGCGACGAGGCCGGCCGCCTCGGCGACGAGGGCGTTGTCCACGGCGGCGTCCTTCGCCGGCTTCGAGGTGAGCACCGCCAGCACGACGGGGGTCCCGCGGGTCGTCCAGGCGACCCCGATGTCGTTGGCGGAGGCGTAGTCCCCGGTGCCCGTCTTGTCGCCGACGACCCAGCCCTTCGGCAGACCCCTGCGGAAGCGTTCGGCGCTGGTGGTGTTGCCCTTCAGCCAGGTGACGAGCTGCTCGCGGTCGCCGCCCGTCAGCGCCCGCCCCAGGGTCACCCGCTCCAGGCTGGTGGCGATCGCCTCGGGCGTGGTCGTGTCCCGCGGATCGCCCGGTACGGCGGTGTTCAGGTCGGGCTCCCAGCGGTCGAGGCGGCCGACCCGGTCGCCGAGGGACCGGAAGAAGCGGGTGAGGCCCGCCGGTCCGCCCAGCTCGCGCAGCAGCAGGTTGCCCGCCGTGTTGTCGCTGTACTGGATCGCCGCCGCGCACAGCTCGCCCACGGTCATGCCGCTGTCGACGTGGTCCTTGGTGATCGGGGAATTGTCCAGGACGTCCGCCGGGGGGTAGTGCACGACCTTGTCGAGCGGCGCGCAGCGGTCGTGGTCGCGCAGGACGGCCGCGGCGGCGAACGCCTTGAACGTCGAGCACATCGCGAACCGCTCCCCCGCCCGGTGGGAGAGCGTCTGTCCGGTGCGTGCGTTGCGGGCGTACAGGCCGAGCCGGGCGGCGTACCGCTCCTCCAGCGCGCGCAGTTCGTCCACGGCCGCGCGCGCTCCGCTCGCGAGGGGCGCACCGGTCGCGGCCGGTGCGGCCGTCGCCCGTGCGGCCGTCACGGCGGGGGCGAGCACGGCGGTGGAGAGGGCGAGGCCGGCCTTGAACAGGCCGCGCCGCCGCAGAGGGCTGTCACTCGTCATGCGAGGGGTCTCCCGTCGTCCGTTCACTGTCGCGTCGTTGTGCCGCCGGCCGTCCGGGCCGCCGACGGGGAACAGCGAAACAGCAGGAGACCTCTCATGTCCAAGAGTGAACATTGAAGATCACATAACTTATTGCTATGAAAGCGGCATGGACCTGCTCGCTCACCTGGAGGCCTACGTCGCGACCGTCGACGAGGCGAGCTTCTCCCGCGCCGCCGACCGGCTCGGGATCGCCCAGCCCCTCCTCAGCCGCCGCGTCAAGACGCTCGAGGAACACTTCGGCGGCCTCCTGTTCGACCGCTCGCGCCGCCAGGTGACGACCACCGAGTTCGGCGTACTGCTGCTGCCGTACGCGCAGGACGTGCTCGACCGGGCCGAACGGCTGCGGCAGGTCGCCCGGTCGGCCCGGCGTTCGGCGGTGCGTGTCGTCGCGGTGCCCCCGGACTGCGGCCCGGCGGCGCTGGCCCGCGTGATCCGCGCGGGCGCCGAGCACGGCGTCACGCTCGGTGTACGGGAACTGGGCCCCGAGCCGCGGGAGGCCGGCCTGGCCGACGGGTCCCTGGCCTACGCACTGGTGCGCGTCCCGCCGGAGGACGCCCCGCTGCGAGTGCCGCTCGGTGTGGGTTCCGCGCCCGCGGCGGACTCGCCGCGGGGCGCCCCGCCCGGTCCCCGTCCCCGTGCGGTCCACCTGGAGGACCTGCGGCCCCGGCGGAGCCGGGACGCGGCGGGCGGTCGGCCGACGGCGCTCGCCCTGCTCACCACGGCGGAGGACCAGGTGCCCTTCGCGGCGGACCGGCTCGCCCGGGCCGTCGCGCGCGCGGGGCTGCCCGAGGGCCTGCTGCGCCCGGCCGGACCGGTGGCGACCGCGCTCGCCGAGACCCTGGCCGGACGGGTGCGGCTGCTGTGCACCGAACCGTTCGCGCGGCGGCACGGGGTCGCCTGGGCGCCGCTGCACGACACGTCCCTGCACCGCGGCTACGCCCCCCGGGCGAGCCACCGGCAGCCGGGGACGGGCGGTGTGCCCCGTTGGCTGGTGTCCCTGCTGGCCGCCGGGGTCGGTGCCGGGACGGCGCCGCCCCCGGCGGGCCCGCCCCCGGGGGCGGACGAGGACGCGGCGGCACGGCTGGCGGCCCGCGGATGAGCGCCGGCCCGCCGCATCCGCCCGAGCACCGGCCGCGCCGGCCCGCGCACCTCGTCGGTGAGGGCGCGCTCCTCGACGTCGCCGAGGCGATCGCCGCGGACTGGGCGGCCATCGGTGTGCGCGGCTCGTTCCTGGCCCGCGACATCGACACCGGTGAGCAGCTCGGGTTCGACGCCGACGTGCCGCTGCCGCTCGCCTCGGTCGTCAAAGTGCCGCTCGCCCTGGTGGTGCTGGACCGGATCGCGGCCGGCGACCTCGACGCCGGGCTCGGGGTGACGCTCGACCCGGCCACCAGCAGTGTCGGGCCCACCGGGCTGGCGGCGTTCCGGCACCCGGCCACCGTGGCCGTCGGCGACCTGCTGCACATGATGCTCACGGTCAGCGACAACGCCGCCGCGGACGCGCTCTTCGGTCTGGTCCCGGCGGCCGAGGCCGACGCCCGCCTGCGTTCCTGGGGCTGCGGGGACCTGCGGGTGCGCCACCGCATGAACCGCATGTACGAGTGCGCCGCCGGGGCCGCGGGGAGGGACTTCTCCCTCGCACTGGAGCTGGCCGTGCGCGACGACCGCTCGGGGCGGCACACCATCGAGACACTGGATCCGGCCCGCGCCAACGCCGGTAGCGCCGCCGCGCTCGTGGAACTGCTGCAACGGGTCTGGCGGGACGAGATCTCCCGGCCTTCCGCCACCGCGGAGCTGCGCCGGCTGATGGGGGCGCAGGTCTTCACGCACCGGCTGGCGAGCGAGCTTCGCGCCGACGCCCTCCGGGTGAGCGGCAAGACCGGCACGTTCCTGCACCTGCGGCACGAGATCGGAGTGGTGGAGGCCGACTCCGGCCACCGGGTGGCGATCGCCGCCCTCACCCGCTCCGACCGCAGGGCCGGCCAGGCACCGGACATCGACCTCGCGATCGGGACCGGCGCGCGCGACGCGTTCGAGGCCCTGCGGCGCTGACCCCGGGGGCGGGCGCCGGCCATGGTCAGCGTTGACCAAAGGCTCGCTTTGAGGTTCTCAAAGTTCAAGTGTTAACGTTCCTGTCATGAAGACAGCAGCCGCGCACCGCGCCGACGCCTCCACAGGCGTCCGCCGCGCCGTCACGGGCGTACGGCTCGTGGCGCGCCTGCACGTCGATCTCTGCCGCTGCATGTCCGCGGCTTGTCGCGCCTGATCGCGAACTCCCCGGTGCGGCGGCGCCGTTGACACTTCTTCACGGTCGCTGCTTCCTGTACGTACGTCCCGCTCGTCCCGCCCCCACGCGTTCCTACTGGAGTGTGTCCGTGTCCGCGAACACCGCTGATCCGAAGCCCGCGAAGTCCGGCTTCCGGATACCCGTCCCCTTCTGGGCCCAGGTCCTGATCGGCCTCGTCGTCGGCCTGGTCCTCGGTTTCGTCGCCCGCACCTACGACGTGTCCTGGCTCGCCACCACCCTCGACAAGGTGGGCGGCATCTTCGTCCAGCTGCTGAAGCTGGCGGTGGCACCGCTGGTCTTCTTCGCGATCATGGTGTCGATCACCAACCTGCGGAAGGTCAACAACGCGGCCCGCCTGGCCGGCCGCACCCTGCTCTGGTTCATGATCACCTCGCTGATCGCGGTGGTGATCGGCCTGGTGATCGGCCTGGTCTCCAACCCCGGTTCCGGCTCGGACCTGACCGCGGCCGACGGCGCCAAGCCGGAGCACGCCGGAAGCTGGCTCGACTTCCTGACGGGCATCGTCCCGACCGACGTCGTGACGCCGTTCACGGAGCTGAACGTGCTGCAGATCGTCTTCATGGCGGTCGTCGCCGGTGTCGCGATCCTCAAGATCGGCCCGAAGGCCCAGCCGATCCTGACCCTGTCCGAGTCCATCCTGGAGCTGCTGCAGAAGGCCCTGTGGTGGGTGATCCTGCTCGCCCCGATCGGCTCCGCGGGCCTGATCGGCCGTGCCATCGTGCAGTACGGCTGGAACCTGCTGGGCAACTACGCCACGTTCACCGTGGACATCTACGTCGGCTGCGCCCTGGTGCTGTTCGGTGTGTACCCGCTGCTGCTCGCCACCGTCGGCAAGCTGAACCCGCTGCAGTTCTTCAAGGGGGCCTGGCCGGCCATCCAGCTGGCGTTCGTCTCCCGCTCCTCGGTCGGCACCATGCCGGTCACCCAGCAGTCGGCGATCCGCCTCGGCGTCCCCAAGGACTACGCCTCCTTCGCCGTGCCGTTCGGCGCGACGACCAAGATGGACGGCTGCGCGGCGATCTACCCGGCGATCTCCGCGATCTTCGTGGCGCAGATCTTCCACGTGCACATGGGCGTCAAGGAGTACCTGCTCATCGCGTTCGTCTCGGTGATCGGCTCGGCGGCCACCGCCGGTCTGACCGGAGCGACGGTCATGCTGACGCTCACCCTGTCCACCCTCGGCCTGCCGATGGAGGGCGTGGGTCTGCTGCTCGCGATCGACCCGATCCTGGACATGATGCGCACCGCCACCAACGTGGCGGGCCAGGCCCTCATCCCGGTCATCGTCGCCGCCCGCGAGAAGATCCTCGACCACGCGAAGTACGACAGCGCGTCGGCCTCCCCGGTCGACGAGGTGGAGAGCGTGTACAGCGAGCCGAAGCAGGCCGCACCGGTGGCCGGCTGACGGCCGCCCCGCCGCCCCGCCCGGGCGTACGTCCCCTCGGCCCCGCCGGATCCATTCCGGCGGGGCCGAGGGTTTTTTGCGGACGGCGACGAGGGTTCCGCGGACGGCGATGTCCCGCGCCCGGAGCCCGGCCCGGCGGGCGGGCCTACCGCCGTCCCGCCCCGCGGCCCGACGGGCGGGCCTACCGCCGTCCCGCCCCGCGGCCCGGCGGGCGGGCCTACCGCCGTCCCGCCCCGCGGCCCGGCGGGACGGCCTGCCGGGTCCGGCTCCGGGGGCAGGCGGACAGGGCTACCGGGGTTCCGCCGCGGCCTCCCGTCCCCAGGGCTCCATGCCGCCGACGAGCCCGCGCAGACAGCGCGTGGCCAGGCCCACGGGTGAGTCGGGGCCCTGCGTCCCGGCGTCGGTGGCCGCCCAGGTCTCCAGCGCGATCCGGATCGCGTCGGTGGCCGCGGCCGCCGCCAGCCGCACCTCCAGCGGCTGTGCCCGCGGCCCCGCGAGCCGGGCCAGCACGGGGACGAGCCGCTCCTCCGACTCCTGGTTCACGCGGTACCAGACAGCCCGCAGCGCGGGATCGTCCGCCGCCGCGCGCAGCAGCCCCCGGGTGCGCAGCAGCGCCCGCTCGGCTTCCTCGTCGGGCGTGGCGAGCGCCTGCCCGACCGCGTCCTCCAGCGCCCGCTGGAGCGGTGTTCCGGGTTCGGCCGCCTCCAGCAGGGCCCGCCAGCGGTCGGCGCCGTCGGCGAGCAGCGGGCTCACGGCGTCCTGCTTGGAGCGGAAGTACCGGTAGAAGGTGCGCAGCGCGACCCCCGCGCGCAGGGCGATCTCCTCGGCCGTGGTGCCGTCGGGGCCACGCGTGGCGAAGAGTTCCGCCGCGGCGTGGGCGATGTCGAGCTGGGTGGCGGCCTTGCGGCGTTCGGTCAGGGTCACGGACGGCTTGGTGCTCACCCGCAGAAGCCTACGCCCCACCGCCGCGGGCCGACACGTCAGGACGAGGTGGCAAAACGTGCCACTCGGGCGTACCGTGTCGGCATCGGGAGCGCCGGCGGGCAAGAGGGCCGGCGCCGCAAGGTCCCGCCGGTGACCGGCGGGACCGGGTTGGAGACACACATGAACCGCTATGAAGGCCGCCGCGCGCTGATCACCGGCGGCGGCTCGGGCATCGGCCAGGCCACCGTGCTGCGCGTCCTCGCGGAGGGCGGCACCGTCGTGGCCGCCGACGTCAGCGAGCGGGGCCTGCTGGACACCGCCGCGAAGGCGGGCACCGACGCGGACCGGCTCACCACGGCCGTCGTCGACATCGCGGACGAGGCGTCGGTGCGCGACGGCGTCGCCACGGCCCTCGCCGCGCTCGGGGGTCTGGACGTACTGGTCAACGCGGCCGGGATCCTGCGCTCCTCGCACACCCACGAGACGAGCCTGGAGGCCTTCACCCGCGTCCTGCAGGTCAACCTCGTCGGCACCTTCCTGGTGATCCGCGAGTGCATACCGGCCCTGCTGGAGGGCCGGGACGCGGCGGTCGTCAACTTCAGCTCGACCTCGGCGGTGTTCGCCCACCCCTACATGGCCGCGTACGCGGCGAGCAAGGGCGGCATCCAGTCGATGACGCACGCGCTGGCCGCCGAGTACGCGGGGCGCGGCATCCGGTTCACGGCCGTGCAGCCCGGCTCCATCTCCTCCGGCATGACCGACGGCAGCGGCGCCAGCGGGCAGAGCGCGGGCCCGGGGCTGCCCGAGGACGCCGACATGAGCCTCTTCGTGAAGCTGGAACCGGCCCTCGGCGAGGGCTTCGCCGGCCCGGAGACGGTGGCGTCCGTGGTCGCGATGCTCGCCTGCGAGGACGGACGGTTCATCACCGGCACCGAGGTCCGCGTCGACGGCGGCACCCACTACTGACAGGCCGCCGGCCGCCCGCGCGGGCGCGTGCCCGCGCGGGCCGCATCTAGAGGAGCACGACATGAACGACCTCACCGGAAAGACCGTCGTCGTCACCGGCGGAGCCCGCGGCCTGGGCGCCGAGGCGGCCCGGCAGGCGGTGGCCGCCGGAGCCGACGTGGTGATCACCGACGTCCTGGAGAGCGAGGGCGAGGCCACCGCCGCCGGCCTCGGCCCGCACGCCCGCTTCCTGCGCCACGACGTCACCTGCGAACAGGACTGGCGACAGGTCGCCGACTTCGCCGTCGCGGAGTTCGGCGGCCTGCACGGACTCGTCAACAACGCCGGCGTCTCGACCGGGCAGCTGCTGCAGTCCGAGTCGGTCGAGCACTTCCGCAGGGTGCTCGACATCAACCTCACGGGTGTCTTCATCGGCATGCGGACCGTGATCCCCGCGATGAAGGAGTGCGGCGGCGGTTCCATCGTCAACGTCTCGTCGGCGGCAGGGCTGACGGGGCTCGCCCTGACCGCCGGGTACGGCGCCTCGAAGTGGGGCGTGCGGGGGCTGACGAAGATCGGTGCGGTGGAACTGGGCACGGCCCGGATCCGGGTGAACTCGGTGCACCCGGGCATGACCTGCACGCCGATGACCGCCTCCGCCGGCATCGAGCAGGGCGAGGGCAGGTACCCGAACACGCCCATGGGCCGGGTCGGTGAACCGCACGAGATCGCGGGCGCCGTCGTGTACCTGCTTTCCGACGCCGCCTCGTACGTCACGGGCGCCGAGCTGGCGGTGGACGGCGGCTGGACCGCCGGGCCGACGGTGAAGTACGTCATGGGTCGGTGAGGCAGGGCGGACGCGCGTCGGAGAGCACGTCCGGCACGGGTGGGTGAGCACGTCCTCCACAGGTGAGTGAGCACGTCCTCCACGGATGGGCGAGCAGGCGCGGAACGGGGCCGCGACGGACCGTCAGGAAGCGTCGGCACGCAAGGGCGGACGGACGTACGGCCGGACCGTAGGGTGAACCGTCACTTGTGTCCGCTCCGAGGGGAACTGATGGTGCGCAGTACAAGGATGGTCCGCTACGCCGCCGCGTGCGCGTCGGCTCTGCTGCTCTGTGCCGGACTCGCCCCGGCGGCCTTCGCCGGCGGCGATCCGGCCGGCCCCGACCCCGCCGCGGCCCGGCTCGACGCCTACTGGACCCCGGCCAGAATGGCCGCCGCCCTGCCCGGCGACCCCGCCAAGGGCACCGAGTCCGCTCCGGCCGCCGTCGCCGCATCAGCGGCGGTGGACGGGCCCCGGCCCGGCGAGTACATCCCGCCCAGCAGGAGTTTCACCGGCATACCGCAGGCCGGCACCTTCTTCTGGACCGACGCCACCGGCACCGGCCGCACCTGCAGCGGCTCGGTGGTGCGCAGCCCCGGCCGGTCGCTGGTGCTCAGCGCCGGGCACTGCCTGAAGAGTTACGCCGGCGCGTCCGCGAAGCGGCACCTGGGCTTCGTGCCGCAGTACCACGACGGGCTCAAGCCCTTCGGGATCTTCCCGGTCCGCGCCGACGGGGTCTACGTGCCGCAGCGGTACTACGACCTGGGCGCGCACGCCGGGGCCGAGTACGACGTCGCCCTCGCCGTCACGGAGCCCGACGAGAACGGGACGCTGCTGCAGGACGCGGTCGGCGCGGTGCGGCTGCTCACCGGGACCGGCTACCTCCACGCGCCCGTGCGGATGATCGGCTACCCGGCGGGGGCCGCCGAGCCGCTGGAGTGCTGGAGCTGGACGACGGCGTGGGCCAGTGACGACCCGGCCGAACCGGGCACGTTCCCGCGGATCGCCTGCGACGCGTTCGTCGGCGGGACGAGCGGCGGGCCGATGCTGGTGCCGTGGCCCGGCGGCTGGGCGGTGATCGGGGTGATCGGCGGCTACCACACCGGCGGCAACACCTCGCAGGTGTCCTACAGCGCCTACTTCGGCACCGCCGTCCGCGCGCTGTACGAGGCCGCGGTCACCGGCGAGCCGCCGGCCGGCCCGGCTTCCTGACACACGGCCGCCCTGCCCGGCGGGCCGTCTGCCTGCCGGGCGGGGCAGACGGCCTCCCGGCTCCGGGCAGGGCACCGGCGGCCTCCCGGAAGGGGCCAAGGCAGCGCTTCACCGCAGGGGCAGGGGCGCAGCCGTGATGCCGTGCCGGTGCCCGCAGGCGCCGGTCTCCCAGGCCGCGACGGCGGTCGCGGCGAGTGCCCGCGGAACACCGCGCCCCGGGCCGGGGTGCCGGCGCGGGGCGGACGACACGGAGTGCGGCAGGCGGCCGCGGCGACGGACAGGACCTCGAAGGCCCACGGCCCGCACGGGCGCGGAGGGACAAGGACCAACGGCAGACCATCACAAGGCCCTTGCCTCACAAGGCTGCTCGGCGGAGAGCCAGCGGGCCGGCCCGCGCTCCGCGCGTCAGACGCCGGGGGCGCCGCGACGGGCCGCGTCGACCAGGGCGTGCAGACAGTCCATGAACAGCCGGTGTGTTCCGGCCGCGTCCTCGTTCTGCAGGATGGTGGCGAAGTACTGGCTCAGCGCGGCGCCGACGGCGGCTCCGACGACTGCGTTCACCGGATGGTCGCCGGGCAGTCCGGTGGCGGCGGCCAGGGCGGGCCCGGTGATGCGGACGGCCTCGGTGATCTGGCTGCTGCCGTGGGCCCGCAGGGCCGGGTTGGCCTCGTACATCGCGGTGAGCAGCGCCACGACCTCCGGGTCCAGGGCGTCGGCCTCGCCCCTGAGCCAGGTGTCGACGACATCGAGGAACCCGGAGTCGGGCCGGTCCCTGAAGACGGCGGTGAGCCGGGCCGCGATCTCGTCGGGCACGGACAGGGCGATGTCGTGCTTGGAGGGGAAGTACAGGGAGACCGTGCGGGGCGCGACGTCGGCCGCCTCGGCGATGTCGGCGATGGTCGTCCCCTCGTAGCCCTGCTCGGCGAACAGGCGCATTCCCGCACGCCTGATGGCCTCCCGGCGTCTGGCCTTGCTGCGCTCCCGGTGGGACGCCCTCGTCTCGCCCGTCATGGCCGTAGCGTAGTCGGAGCGGCGAGCCGGACGGCCGGAGCGGGACCTCCGGCGGCCGCACGGGCGGCAGCGGGTGCACGAGCCGCAAGGCCGGCAGCGGGTGCACGAGCCGCAGGGCCGCAGGCAGGCTCAGGGACGACCCCGGCCGCAGGAAAACACCCGCCGCCTCACCGGTCGGCGACCGCCTCCCTGACCACCCGCCCCACTTCACCGGCCGCCCGCCACCTCACCGGCCACCCTCTGCGGCGCGCGGACCAGCGACCACCTCACCCACCACCCGCCGCGCTCACGGACCAGCGACCACCTCATCGGCCGTCTGACGCTCCGCCAGTCACCTCAGCGGCCATCGGTCACCTGACGGGCCGCGGGCACGCCGGGCCGCCCGCCCCGAGGCAGGGGCCCGGCACCGCCGCGCCCGCCGTACCCGCCTACTCCTCGGGCGCGATACGGACGCCGGTGTCGCGGTGCGTCACCAGGATGGCCTCCATGGGACAGGACTCCGCCGCGTCGACCACCTCCGGTGCGGGCTCGGTGGTCGGCGACGTCGGGTGCGAGGCGCCGTCACGGACCTGGAACCGCCCGGGTGCGACGCCCGCGCAGATGCCGGTGGCCATGCACGCCTTCTCGTCGACCTGTACGCGCCAGGCTTCCTCGCCCTGGCCCGGGACCCCGCCGGGAGCGCGCCGGGTGGGGTCCTGGTCCCGGCCGGTCACGCCGCGTCCCAGGTCACCAGCATCTTCTGCAGCCCCTTCACCCCGGCCCCCGCCTTCCACACGAGGTCCTCGGCGGTGCCGGCCAGGCGCAGGCCGGGCAGGCGCTCCAGCAGCGTGCGCAGGGCCACCTGGAGTTCCATCCGGGCCAGTTGGGCCCCCAGGCAGTGGTGCGGTCCGTGGCCGAACCCGACGTGCGAGGCCTCCTGGCGGGTCAGGTCGAGTTTCTCGGGGCAGGTGTAGACGGCGGTGTCGCGGTTGGCCGACGCGTTCGAGGCGACGACCGGTTCGCCGGCGCGCACCACCCCGCCGCTAAGCTCGACGTCCTCCAGCGCGTAGCGCGCGACCCCGCCGCTGCCCAGGGGCACGAACCGCATGAGTTCCTCGACGGCCTGGGGCACCAGGTCCAGGTCGGCGCGGAGCCGGGACAGCTCGCCGGGGTGCTCGAACAGCGTGTACACGAAGTTGGGGATCTGGCTGGCGGTGGTCTCATGGCCCGCGACCAGGACGCTGACGCCCATGGCGACCAGTTCGTCTTCGGAGAGGCGGTCCTCCTCGTCCCGTGCAGCCACCATCACTCCCAGCAGGTCGTCCCGGGGTTCCTTGCGCCGCTCGGCGACCAGTGACGCCATGTAGGCGGAGAGCTCGTCGGCGTAGCGTTCGACCTCCTCGGGGCGGAAGCGGGTGGTCGAGAGGAGGGCGTCGGACCACAGGCGGAACCGTGTCCGGTCCTCCAGGGGCACGCCCAGCAGTTCGCAGATGACCGTGACGGGCAGCGGCAGGGCGAAGTCGGCCACCAGGTCGGCGGGCGCGCCCCGGACCGTCATCGCGTCGACGAGACCGTCGGCGATGTCCTGGGCCCGCATCCGCAGCTGCTCGACGCGGCGGGCGGTGAACGCCTTGGCGACCACGCGCCTGAGCCGGGTGTGCTCGGGCGGGTCGAACGCCAGGATGTTGCCGCTCAGACCACGGTGGTACCGCGTCCTGGGCTCGTCGCGGGCGGCCGCCTCGGCGCGGCTGAACCGCGAGTCGCCGAGCACGGTCTTCACGTCCTCGTACCTGGTCACCAGCCAGGCGGGCTCGCCGTGGGCCAGGCGCACCGGGCACATCGGCTGGTTCGCGCGAAGCTCTTCGAACTCCGGCTCGATGAGCAGTTCGTCGGTCTCGTGGAACGGGAACGCCTGGGGATCGCTGATGGTCATGAGGTGCCGCCTCTCGTGGGGGAACCATCCGCAACGGGCTGTCCGCGCGCTGTGAGCATCACATTTCGTTCATATCGGAACCGTAAGCAATCTTGCAGGGCGCTGCAATATTGCTTTCGGACGCATTCCGGTTGGCGGCATACGGGCTGCCGGCGGGGCGGCGCCGGAGCGGCGCGTAGGGTGTGAGGGTTCCGATCAAGCCATGACAGGCGGTGCGCCGCCGCGCACCCTCGTCCGCCGCGGCAGGCACCGAGGAAGCTGGAGTCCCGTGACCGAGACCGAGGTCGTCACCGCGCCCCGTCCGCTGCTCCTGGACGACGGCCGGCCCGCCGCCGCGGCCTGGTCCCTCGATCCCGGCCTGCTGCACCTCAACCACGGGTCGTTCGGCGCCGTTCCGCTGGTCGCCCAGCACCGGCAGAACGAGCTGCGGGCCGAGATGGAGCGCGCGCCGGTCGTCTGGTTCCCGCGGCTGCCCGCCCGGATCGCCGAGACCCGGGGCGCCGTCGCCCGCCATCTGGGGACCGAGGCCACGGACCTCGCGCTGGTGCCGAACGCCAGCGCCGGCGCCAGCGTCGTCTACGCCGCCCTGGCCGCGTGCCCCGGCGGCGACGTCGTCGTCACCGACCACGGCTACGGCGCGGTCACCATGGGGGCCGAGCGCCTCGCCCGCCGCTGGGGCCGCCGGGTCCGCACGGCACGGGTGCCGCTGGCCGCCGACGCGGACCAGGCCCACCAGGCCGTGATGGCCGAGGTGGACGACGACGTCGCGCTGGTGGTCCTGGACCAGATCACCTCCGCGACGGCCCGCGCGCTGCCGGTGGAACGGGTGGGTGCGGAGCTGGCCCGGCGCGGCGTCACACTGCTGGTGGACGGCGCGCACGCGCCCGGCCTGCTGGCCGCCCCGCTCGACGGGCTGGTCTGCGACGCCTGGGTCGGCAATCTCCACAAGTGGGGCTGCGCACCGCGCGGCACGGCGGCGCTGGTCGCGCGCGGGCCGCTGCGCGAGCACCTGTACCCGCTGATCGACTCCTGGGCCGCGGCCGAGCCGTTCCCCGACCGGTTCGACCAGCAGGGCACCCTGGACGCCACCGGCCCGCTCGCCGCCCCGGCGGCCCTCGACTTCGTCGCGGACACCTGGGGCTGGGGGGCGGCCCGCCGCTACATGGACGCACTGGCGGACTACGGCGCCCGCGTGATCGCCGCCGCGTTCGCCGGATCCCCGGGCACGGCGGAGGCAACCGACGTCGGCATGCCCGTGCCCGGCATGCGCCTGGTCCGCCTGCCCGAGGGCCTGGGCACCAGCCGCATCGCCGCGGACGCCCTGCGCGACCGGGCCACCGCCGAACTGGGCGCGGAGGCCGCCTTCACCAGCTTCGGCGGGGTGGGGTACCTGCGGCTGTCGGCCCACGTCTACAACACCCCCGCCGACTACGACCGTTTCGCCGAGTCCTGCGTCCCGCTCGTGCGGCAGTGGGCACGAGCGGCCCGCGCCCGGAGCTGAGCGGCCGGCCCGCGCCCCGGCGGCCGCCCGGCACCGCGCGCGTGGTCCGTCACGACCGGCTGTGGCTGACCGTGAGGCCGTAGAAGGCGACCCGGGCCCCCTTCGTGGTGCTGTCGGAGGAGGACTGGTTGTACGAACCGGCCTTGAAGTACTGCTTGTACGGCCGGAACGAGGAGGGGATGGCGTAGTGGGTGGTGCTGCCGTCGACGGTCAGGTCGATGGTGTCGCCGCCGGAGACGGCGATGGTGTACCGCCACGTCTTGCCGGTGGAGACGTGCCCGACGGTGTGCAGCGTCTGGCCGCCGTCGGGTGAGTTCTCGGTGCCGAGGACGATGTCACCGCCGGCCCGGTAGTACAGCTCCACCAGCGGCTTGGTGGAGGAGCCGCCGGTGCCCAGGTGGATCTGTCCCACGCACACGTTGGAGGTCACGGAGACCACGCGGAGCGTGGCGTTCAGCCGGTGGGTGCCGCTGAGCGGCCAGTCGGCGGCGCTGCCGTCGCGGTTCATCTCCCGCAGTTCGGAGCGGGCGTAGTGGGAGTTCGGCGTGGTGACGCCCTTCTCGGGTGCCCAGAAGGTCATCGCGCCGTCGCGGGTGTCGGTGTAGAAGTACGCGTCCTGGTAGCCGTCGGGGCCCTGGAGCCGTGCGGAGGGGATGGTGGTCGGGGACCCGGGTGAGCCGACCGGTTCCTGGAGCTGCCAGGTCGACAGGTCGAAGTTGCCGCCCGGTGCGACCTTCGGGTCGGCGGCGTTCGCGCCGCCCGCGCCGAGGACGGCCAGGGTGCCGGTGAGTGCCACGACCGTCGCGGCGGCGACGATCCGGGAGCGCTGGGACGAGGTCATGGGGGTTCCTGCCGGTGGGGGGAAGGTGCCGGACCGAACTGTTCAACCGGCTGAACATCGAACGTGTACATGCACTGCCGGTGACCCGGGAACCTAAAGGTCTGAACCTGACACGTCAAGGGGTGCGGAGGGGTACGGCGGCGGGACGGCCGGGGGTACGGCGGCGGGAGGGTGTGCCGGCGGGGCGGCGGCGCCCCGCCGGCGGACCGGGGCGCCGCCGCGCCCCCGCGTCACCGGGTGAACCGCACCGGCAGACTGCGCGGGCCGCGGATCATCAGCCCGGGGCGCCAGGTGATCGCCGCCGGGTGGATGTCGAGGGCCAGGCCGGGGCAGCGTTCCAGCAGCGTCCGCACGGCGATGCGCGCCTCCAGGCGGGCCAGCGGCGCGCCCAGGCAGTGATGGATGCCGTGGCCGAACGCCACATGGCCGCGGGCGTCGCGGAAGATGTCGAAGCGCTCGGGTCCGGCGAAGCGCGCCGGGTCCCGGTTGGCGTCGGCGATGGCGACGAGGACGAGTTCACCGCCGCCGGGCACGACGGTGCCGCCGATCGTCACGGGTTCCGTGGTGAAGCGGTAGGTGGGGGTCTCCAGCGGGCCGTCGTAGCGGAGCATCTCCTCGACGGCGGCGTCGATCAGGCCGGGGTCGGCGCGCAGGGCGGCCAGTTGAGCGGGGTGGGTGAGCAGGGCGAGGACGCCGTTGGAGATGAGGTTGACGGTGGTCTCGTGGCCGGCGACGAGCAGCAGCCAGGCCATGCCGACGAGTTCCTCGTGGGAGAGGCGGTCGCCGTCGTCGTCCTCGGCCTGGATCAGCGCGCTCAGCAGGTCCTCGCCCGGCCGCTGCCGCTTGCCGCTCACCAGCTCCCGCATGTACCGGGCCATCGCGGCCGCCGCGGCCTTGCGCTCCGTGACGTCACTGGCGCCGATCGCGTCGTTCGACCAGGCCCGGAAGGACGCGCGGTCCAGGTCGGGGACGCCGAGGAGTTCGCAGATGACGGAGATGGGCAGCGGGAAGGACAGGGCCTCGACGAGGTCGGCCCGCCCGTCGGGGGCGGCGAGCATCCGGTCCAGGAGCGCGTCGGTGGTCTTCTGGACGCGCGGGGCGAGTTCCTCCACCCGGCGTGCGGTGAACTCGCGGGCGACCAGCCTGCGCAGCCGGGTGTGGTCCGGCGGGTCGGAGCTGAGCATGTGGGGCCCGGAGGAGACCGGCCCCAGCGGCAGCGCGGGCGACGCCTTCGCCCAGTCCTTGGTGAGCCGGGGATCGGCGAGCGCGGCGCGCCCGGCCTCGTACCCGACGACCAGCCAGGCCTCCGCTCCCCCCTTCGGGCATCCGGATGCGGTGCACCGGGCCCTGCGCCCGTAACCGGGCGTACACCGGGTACGGATCCCGGGTGAACGGCTCACCGAGCGCGGCGAGATCGACGATGCTCGTGCTCATGGACACAGCCCCCTCCTCACGGCCCCCGTAACCCACCGAATGTAGCCCCTCACCGGGCCGGGCCGCTGCCCTCGCGCCGGTCCGGGCGTGGCACCGGCGGGGTCAGCCCGGCCGCCGGCCGGGGCCGAGGTCGGCGCGGACGGTCGTGGCGCCGTCGCCGACGACGACCTCGGCGGACAGGGGCGGGCCGCCGGCGGTGGCGACGGTGTAGGCGCCCGGGGCGAGGCCGGTGACCGTGTACGTGCCGTCCGGTGCGGTCGTCGCCGAGTCCACCGGTTCGCCCGCCGCGCCGAGCACGGTGACACGGGCGCCGGCGAGGGGCCGGCCGGAGTCCGGGTCGCGGACCGTGCCGTGCAGGACGGCGGCCCCGGCGGACGGGCCGTCGGCGGCCTCTCGTACGCGCTCCCGCGGCGCGGGCCGGGTGCCGGGCACCGAGCCGGGACCCACCGGACGCGGCACGGCGGCGGTCCCGGCGACGGGCGCGGCCGGTGCCGGGGTGCCCGCGCGGCCGCGGACCAGCGAGGCCGCCGCGGCGGCCAGGGACATGGCGATGGCGAGCGAGAAGACGACGACGAGGCCGTGGTGGAACGGCTGCGCGATCAGGTGCGGGAAGTACTCGCGGCCGGTGAGGTGCGCGGCGGCGGACGGGGAGAGGTGGCCGAGGATGTCCGGTCCGAGCAGGTGCTGGATGGGGTTGTAGCCGAGGAACGCGGCGAACAGGACGCCGACCGGGGGCAGTTCGGCGACCGTGTGGGCGGCGCCCGCCGGGACGCCCTGGCCGGTCAGGCCCGAGGCCAGCGAGTGCGGAAGGGTTCCGGAGAGCCCGGCGACCATGAGCGAGAAGAAGACACCCATGGACAGCACCATGCCGGCGTTCTGGAAGGTGGCCCGCATGCCGGAGGCGGCGCCCCGCGCGTCGGCGGGCACGCTGGACATGATGACGGAGGTGTTGGGGGCGGCGAACAGGCCCCCGCCGAGGCCGTTGAGGAGGATCAGTCCGGCGAAGACCCAGTAGCCGAAGTCGCTGGGCAGGACGAGCAGTCCGGCGAACGACGCCGCCATCACCACGAACCCGGACGCGGCGAACAGCCGGGCCCCGAACCGGTCGGACAGCGCACCGGACACCGGCCCGGCGAGCAGGAAGCCGATGGTCAGCGGCAGCATGTAGACACCGGCCCACAGCGGGGTGTCGGCGTAGTCGTAGCCGTGCAGGGGCAGCCAGATGCCCTGGAGCCAGATGATGAGCATGAACTGCAGTCCGCCGCGGGCGATCGCGCCCAGCAGGGTGGCCGCGTTGCCGCCCGCGAAGGCGGCGTTGCGGAACAGGCCGAGCGGGAACATCGGCTCGGGCACCTTGGTCTCGACGAGACAGAAGACGCCGAGCAGCGCCACCCCGCCGGTCAGCCCGGCCAGGACCCACGGGTTGGTCCAGCCCATGGTGTGACCGCCGTAGGGCTGGATCCCGTAGGTGATCGCGGCGAGCAGCACCGTCAGCCCGGCGGCGAAGGTGACGTTCCCCCACCAGTCCATCCGTCCCGGCCTGCGCACACCGGTCTCGTGCAGCGACTTGTACGCCCATACGGTGCCGATCAGGCCGATGGGCACGTTGACCCAGAACACCGAGCGCCAGTTCCAGGTGACGAGCACGCCGCCCAGGACCAGGCCGAGGAACGAGCCCGCGATGCCGGCCACCATGTTGACGCCCAGGGCCATGCCGCGCTGCCGTGCCGGGAAGGCGTCGGTGAGGATGGCGGCGGAGTTGGCCATCAGCATCGAGCCGCCGACCGCCTGCACGATGCGCCAGCCGATCAGCCACAGCGCCCCGCCGCCACCGTGGAAGGGGTCGAGCGAGAGGACCACCGAGGTGAGCGTGAAGACGAGGAACCCGGCGTTGTAGATCCGCACCCGTCCCTTCATGTCGCCGAGCCGCCCCAGGGCGACCACCAGGACGGCGGTGACGAGCATGTAGCCCATCAGCATCCACAGCAGGTAGCTGACGTTGGCGGGTTCGAGCGGGTCGAGGCGGATGCCGGTGAAGATGCCGGGCAGCGAGATCAGCACGATCGAGCTGTTGATGGTGGCGAGCAGCATGCCGACGGTGGTGTTGGTCAGCGCCACCCACTTGTAGCCGGGGTGGTCCACGCCGGTCCACGACCTGGGGCCGCGCTGCTGGACGGTGGTCATCGTGTGCTCCCGGCGGGCCGGTGTCCGGGAGGCGTGGGCTGCTCGCGTTCCCCGAGCATCCGCCGTACGAGCGGCAGGGCGGTCCGCATCGCCGCGCCCAGCGCCTGCTGTTCCTCGGCGGGCAGGGCGGTGAGCAGCTCGGCCAGCCGGGCGTCGCGGGCCTGCCTGCGCTCGGCGAGGACGGCACGGCCGGTGCCGGTGAGGGTGACCAGGCTGACCCGTCCGTCGCCGGGGTCGTCGGCCCGCGCCACGAGGTCCTGCGACTGCAGCCGCTGCACCAGCTGCGTCATGGAGGGCTGGGTGACGCCCTCGGCGGCGGCCAGTGCGGTCAGCCGGGCCGGACCGTCGCGTTCGAGCCGGGCCAGGGTGGCGGCGGCGGTCAGACTCAGCCCGCGCCGGTCCGTCAGTGCCCTGATCACCGCCGAGGCCAGGTCGGCCAGGGCCCGTGCGGTGTCCTGCGCGCCGGGTGCGGAGTGCGACTGGTCCACCCTTCTTTCGTATCACGCTCCTATATAGGTGTCCTATCAAATGACGGTAAGGAAAAGGGGGGCGGGAAGCGGTCCGGTGCTTCCGTCCGCCGGCCGTGGCCTCCCCCGCCTCTCCCGCCCCTACCGCGTCCCGCGGGTGGCGCGGTACAGCTCCTCGGAGGTGGAGAGCAGTTCGCGCTGCTCCTCCTCGGAGCCCACCATCGGCTGCGAACCGTGCAGCGGCACCTGCGCGCTCTCGGGCAGGAACTTGACGGTCACCAGGCCGATGACGCCGGCCAGCATCAGGTAGTAGGCGGGCATCAGGTCGTCGCCGGTGGCGTTGACCAGGGCCGCGGTGACCAGCGGGGTGGTGCCGCCGAACGCGGCGACGGCGAAGTTGAAGCCGATGCCCATGGCCGCGTAGCGGACGGCGGTGGGGAAGAGCGCGGGCAGGGTGGCGGCGCTGGGGGCGGCGAAGCAGGCCAGGAGGGTGGACAGGATCAGGACGCCCGCGATCGGCGGCCAGGTGCCGTCCATCCTGAGCAGCAGGAAGGCGGGGACGGCGAGGACGATCATCGCGGCGGCGGCGACGGCGTAGACCGGGCGCCTGCCGACGTGGTCGCTGAGGCGGCCGATGAAGGTGATCAGCAGCACGATCCACACCATGCCCAGCAGGACCAGGAGGTCGGCCGAGCTGCTGGAGCGGTGGAGGGTCTCCGTCTGGTAGGTGGGCAGGTACCCGGTCACCATGTAGTTGGTGACGTTGTAGAGCAGCACGATGCCCATGCAGATGAGCAGGGCCGCCCAGTGCTTCTTGACGATGGTCCTGAACTCGCTGCCCGCCGACTTCTGCGCGAGGCTCTTCTCGTGCTCGTCGAGCTGCTGCTGGAAGGCGGGCGACTCCTCCAGTCTGAGGCGCATGTACAGGCCGATGACGCCGAGCGGGCCGGCGATGAGGAAGGGGATCCGCCAGCCCCACGAGAGCATCTGGCCGTCGCTGAGCAGGAAGTTCAAAGCGGTGACCAGGGCGGAGCCCAGGGCGTACCCGACGAAGGTGCCGAAGTCGAGCCAGCTGGAGAGGAAGCCGCGGCGGCGGTCGGGCGAGTACTCGGCCACGAAGGTGGTGGCTCCGCCGTACTCACCGCCGGTGGAGAAGCCCTGGACCATACGGGCGAGCAGCAGGAGCACGGGCGCGGCGATGCCGATCGTGCCGTAACTGGGGATCAGGCCGATGGCGAACGTGCCGGCCGCCATCATGATCATGGTGGTGGCGAGGACCTTCTGCCGTCCGAGGCGGTCTCCGAGGGGCCCGAAGAAGAGGCCGCCCAGCGGCCGTACCACGAAGGCGGCGGCGAAGGTCGCGAAGGAGGAGATCACCTGCGCGCCGGGTGAGGCGCCGGGGAAGAAGACCTTCCCGATGGTGGCGGCGAGGTAGCTGTAGACGCCGAAGTCGAACCACTCCATGCAGTTGCCGAGGGCGGAGGCCCCGACCGCGCGCCTGAGCAGGGGCGGCTCGACGACCTGCACGTCCTCCTTGCGCAGCGCACGCCGGCTGCGCCTCAGTCTGCGGGTCAGCTCGTCGCGGACCTGCTGGGGCAGGTGCGCGACGGTCTCCCGGAGGCGCTCCCCGCTGGAGGGTCCGGCCTGTCCGTCGGGTGTCACATCCATGACCACGCCACCTTGCCCGTTCACTCGCTGTTCGTCCGTTTTCCGGTGTTTGTAATGTATTGGCATTCTGCTGAAGATCGGCAACCTCCGTGGTGGGTCGGCTGCCCCGATGTGCGCTCTTCACGCACCGTCCGGCGCGCCCGTCGCGGTCCGCCCGGCGCGCCGTCCGCCGCCCGCGGCGGTGATGCCGTACGCACATACGGTGACAGATCTCTTACTGTCTGCGACGCTCGGAGTCCGCCCCGGGACGGGCCGCTGTCGGGTCCGTCGCGGGGCGGACCGCCCCGGGGTCCGGCCCGGCCTGAGTGGCCCGCGGGCGCGCCCGGTGCCGGGCGGGGCGCCGTGCTCGCCGTACAGCTGTTCGCCGAGTGTTCCCCGCTCCGTCACCGCCGGGAGCAGCGGTTGCTGCGCCCGGCGGTTCTCATCGTCGGAACAGGCGGCGACACGGCCCGGGCGGCCGCGGCCGTCCCGGCCGGCACAGCCATCGGAGAGGGAGGACGTCATGGGTCTCCAGCACAGGTCCGCCGCGCGGGTGCGAGCCCTGCTGAGCACCGGCGCGGCGCTCGCCGTCGTCACGTCGGGCGGGCTGTGGGGAACGGCCCGGGCCGCGGTGCCCGGCACCGCCGCCACCGGCCCGGCCGCGTCCGCGGTCAGGTGGACGGCCACCGCACTCGCACCGGGCGTCGAGGTGCGCAGCGCCGCCCTCGGGAACGCCGGCGCCGAGCCGGTGTGGACGGTCACGGTCCAGGCGCCGGCCACCGGCCGCCTCAGCGGCGCAGCGACCTGGGCGCCGGTGGGCACGCGGTACTGGGCCGACGACACCGCCGCGCGCCTGCGGGCGGCCGGCCACCCGCCGCGGGTGGAGAAGGTGTACTGGCCCATGTACTCCGACACCCCGCACGGCGTCATGGGCATGCGCGTCAGGATCGGCACGTACGCCACCGAGGCCGCCGCGCGCACCGTCGCGCGGACGGTCACGGCCGCGGGCTTCCACACCGCCGTCGACTGGACGGGCTACGACGCCGACCAGCCCGCCGACCGGCAGAACGTGCACGTCGCCGTCGTCGACCCGCGCAGGTTCACGGGCACCGTCCGGGGCACCCACGACGGCAACGTCGCCCAGCGCGCGACCACCTCGTCGGTCGCCGCGAGACTGGGCTCCCTGGTGGGGGTCAACGGGGGGTTCTTCGTCACCTCCGACGCCGACGGCGTCCAGGGGACGCAGTCGGGCCTCAGCGCGGACGACGGTGTCCTGCAGTCCATGGCCGCCGGTTCCCGGGCGGCGCTGATCGTCGAGGGCGGGGGGAAGCGGGCGCGGGTGGCGGACCTGACGACGGCCGTCACCGTGTCCGCGGGTGCGCGCCACCACGACGTCCAGGGCATCAACCGGACACCCGGGCTCGTCCGCGACTGCGGGCGGCCGGGGGTGACACCCAGCGAGCGGCCCTGGCAGGACGTGACCTGCCACATCTCCGACGAACTGGTGCTGTTCACGGACGAGTTCGGCGCTCCGCTGCCCACCGGGCCCGGCGCCCAGGCCGTGCTGGACGCGGCGGGCCGCGTGGTGTCGGCCGGGGCCCGGGGCGGCTCGGTCCCGGCGCACGGAACGGTCGTCCAGGGAATCGGCCCGGCCGCCGGCTGGCTGACCGCTCACGCGCACCGGGGCGAACGGATCGATGTCCGCGCGGACGTCCGCGACACCGCCGGCCGGCCGGTGCGGCTGGAGCGCGGTGACAGCGTCGTCAGCGCGGCCCCCACTCTGGTCCGCCGCGGCCGTACGGACATCGACGCGGCGACGGAGGGGGTCGTGGACCCCCGGGACCTGTCGTTCGGCTACGCCTGGGCGAACGCCCGCCAGCCGCGCACCATGGCCGGGGTCGACGCCCGGGGCCGGCTGATCCTGGCGACGGTGGACGGCCGCCGGACCGGCGGCGGCAGCGAGGGCTTCACCCTGCAGGAAGCGGCTTCGTTCATGCGTTCGCTCGGCGCCGTGGACGCGCTCGCCCTCGACGGCGGCGGCTCCACCGCCATGGCCGTCGGCGGTGTCCTGGTCACCAGTCCCTCGGACACGACGGGCGAGCGTGCGGTCGGCGGCACCCTCCAGGTGCTGCCGTCCGCGCCTCGCCGGTGACCCGCGCCGGGGCGGGCCCGGTGCGCGGCGCCCGGTCCGGAGCGGCCCCGTCGCAGGGGGCCTCGGCCGCGCGGTCCGCGCGGCCGGGCGGTCCGGCCGGGCCGCCCGGTGGAACCGGTCACTCCCCCTGCGGCGCGGCGGGGGCGGCGGCCGCCGGGTCGGTGGGCGCGAGCGGGCGGCGCGTACCGCCGGCCGCACCGGACGCCTCCGCCGGGCCGCCGGCACCGGGAGCGGGCTCCGGGCGGTTCCGCCGCGCGCCGAGGAACCGGTAGAGCACGGCCGGGACGACCAGGCCGACGATCCAGGAGATGTCCGCGCCGCCCAGCGGGCCGACGAGGGGACCGGTGTAGAAGCTCGTGGACAGGAAGGGGAACTGGGCGGCCAGTCCGATGCCGTAGACGAGCAGGGCCTCCCAGCGCCAGCCGCCGTAGCGGCCGTGGGGGTCGGACAGGGCGGGCAGGTCGTAGCGTTCCTTGGAGATGAGGTAGTAGTCCACCAGGTTGATCGCCGACCACGGGGTGAAGAACGTCAGCAGGAAGAGCAGGAAGTCGGCGAAGGAGTCCAGGAAGGAGTTGCGTCCGGCGAGCGCGACGGCCGTGCCCGCGACCATGATGGCCGCGATGTAGGCCGTACGGCCGCGCTGCGACAGGACCCGCCGGCCGCGGAATCCGCTCACGCTGGTCACGATCGACATGAAGCCGCCGTAGGTGTTGAGCACGTTGACGGTGAGCTTGCCCAGCGCGATGACGAAGTACAGGAAGGAGGCGATCAGACCCGCGCCGCCCAGGCTCACGACATAACCGACCTGGTCGTCGAGGAAGGCCGTGCCCGCCGTCGCGGCCACCACGACGCCGAAGGCCATCGACCACTGGGCGCCGAGCACGGTCCCGGCGAGCGTCCAGCCGAAGGTCGCCCGGGGCGAGGTCGTCCGCGGCAGATAGCGCGAGTAGTCCGCCACGTAGGGGCCGAAAGCCAGCTGCCAGGACGCCGACAGGGACATGGCGAGCAGGAACATCGGCAGGGTGAAGTGGTGCTGGTGCGCGACGTGCCCGAGGTCGATCCTGCTCAGGAGCCTGCCGCCCAGGTAGAGGAAGCTCAGCGCGCACACGACGCTGGCCACCCGGCCCAGCGCATGGATGACGCGGTAGCCGACGGTCGCCATGACGGCGGTGACCAGCGCGAAGAGGATGATGCCGGGGACCGGGCCGAGACGGGTCAGCTTGCCGACGGCCTGACCGGCGAGGACCGACCCGCTGGCGAAGAAGCCGACGTACATCACGACGACCAGCACCAGCGGTACGACCGCGCCGCGCACCCCGAACTGGGCCCGGGAGGAGATCATCTGCGGCAGTCCGAGCCGGGGCCCCTGGGCCGAGTGCAGGGCCATCACCCCGCCGCCGAGCAGGTTGCCCGCCAGCAGGCCGGCCAGCGACCAGACGACGTCACCGCCGAGGACCACGGCGAGGCCGCCGGTGACCACGGTGGTGATCTGGAGGTTGGCCCCCAGCCAGAGGGTGAACTGCGAGAACGCCGTGCCGTGGCGCTCCTCGTCCGGGACGACGTCGATGGATCGTCGTTCCACAATTGCCTGGGCCATGTACTGCTCCGTCCTGGTAGGCGCTGGACGATGTCGCTTGGCCGGGCGAGCGCTCGGACCGACTGCATATGGCTATGCAGACTATGGGCTGATGAATGGATTGCCAATAGTCCGCAGGCAGATCGGATAGTCCGCAGGCAGATCGGTCCGGTGGCCGGGGGGCCGTCTACTCGCCCCCGGTCGGCAACGGCCTGGACGGCGCCTCGGCGGGCGGTCCGGCCCGGCCCGGAGCGGCAGCCTCGGCGGGCCGGGAGGCGGCCCGGGGAGTGGAGGCGGACGCGGCGGTCCGGGCGACCGTGTCCGCGGCCGGCGCCCGGTCGTGCGGTGCGGTGTCCAGCGCCCGGTGGACGGACAGGCCTTCGATGAGGGCGTCGAGCTGGCAGGCCGTCACGGGATCGTCGAAGTGCCGCTCCAGGACCCCGGCCGGCCTGCATCCGGGCACGGGTCAGCTCGGGTCAGCTCACGGAACGCGGGCTGCCGGGCGGCCAGGGCGGACAGCTCGTGGGTGGGCACCGGGTCCCGCTCGTCACCGTCCGGGATCCGGCGCACCAGGCCGGTGACCGCCGCCCTGTCCTCGCCGGGGGCCGGTGGCCGCGCCGAGGTGCTTCCCGAAGGGGGCGACGTGCGCCGCCGCTCCGGCGAGTGTCGCCCAGGTGGTCACGCCGGCCGGCCGGGGGTCAGTCGCCCCCGCAGGACGCGCGCACCTTCAGCTCGGGAAGCAGTTCCACCCGGTGGACCGGGAGGGACGCCCCGTGGCGCAGCCGCCGCAGGAGGAGGTCGACGGCCGCGGCGCCGACGGCCCTCTTGGGCGGGGCCACGGCGGTCAGCGGCGGCGCGCCGAGGGCCGCGAAGACGTCGTCGTAGCTGATCAGCGCCAGGTCCTCGGGGACGGACAGACCCCGCGCCCGCAGCAGCGCCGGGAGCTGGATGGCGTCCTGATCGTTGTGCACGAGCGCGGCCCGCACCCCCTTCTCCGCCCCCTCGGCGAGCTTCCGGCTCACCAGTTCGGGAGCGGTGGCGGGGTCGTCGATGTCGATCACCGGCTGCGGTGTCAGCTCCAGCGACTCGCAGGCCTCGGCGTAGCCGCTGCGCACCTTCATCGCGGTCCAGGTGTCGCGGCGGGCGGCGAGGACGACCGTCCCATGACCCAGCGCGGCCAGGTGGCGCAGGGCGAGCAGCACTCCGTGGTGGTGGTCGGAGCTGACCGAGTCGAGTTCCGCGGCGGGCGTCCCGGCGGCGGCCCGGCGTTCCACCAGCACGGTGGGCACGGGCAGTTCGTGGAGCCAGCGCCAGTCCTGGGGGTTGTCCGTGGACGTCCAGTTGGGCGTGAGCATGAGCCCTTCGGCGCCCGACCTGAGCAGTTGCTCCGCCTGGGCGCGGTCCGCGCGGGGGTCGTAGGAGTCGTAGGAGGAGATGCCGAGCACGAGATGGGCCCCGGCGTCGGCGGCGGCGGCACGCGCTCCGGCGATCACTTCGTCGAAGTACTGACTGACCGTGTGGCTCACCGCGGGCACGACCAGGCCCAGGGTGCGACCGTCGACCGGCACACCGAAGCGCTCCTCGGGCACCGACACCGAGCCGTGCGCACGGCGCAGCAGGCCGCCGTCGGCGAGGGCGGCGACATCGCGGCGCACGGTGACCGCCGGCAGGTCCAGACGGGCCGCGAGATCCGTCACCCGGACCGTGCCGAGCTTGCGCACGATCTCCAGGATCCGCGTCCGGCGCTCGTCCGCCGCGATCGACATGGCGGTCCCTTTCTCATCGGTCCGACGTCCCTCGGAGAATATCATTCGATCTCCGAGTGATCTACTGCTCAAGCAGAGACAAGAGGATCATTCATTAGATCGGTTTCTGATCGAAAATCGATCACCTGGTTCATTTGTATTGACGCGGTCATGTCGTGCTCCTAGCTTCTGGGCCCCGACCAGCGCAGGAGGAGCCTCTCCATGAGCATCAGATCCCTGGGCACGGGCCTCGTCGCGGCCACCCTGGCCGCCGCCAGCGCCCTCATCGCCTCCCCCGCCACCGCGTCCCCCGCCACCCCGGCGCCCGCCCGGGCCTCCGCCGCCACCGGCACCGTCGTGCACCTGGACTGCTCGCGGGCCGCCGACGGCACCGGCACGCAGGACGCTCCGTACAACTCCCTGGCCTCCGTCAACGCCCTCACCTTCGGGCCCGGGGACACCCTGGCCGTCGCGTCGGGCACGACGTGCCACGGCACGCTCGCGCCGCGGGGCAGCGGCACCGCGCAGGCACCCGTCACCATCACCCCCTACGGCACCGGCCCCGCCCCGGTCATCGACGCGGACGGGGCGGAGAACGCCCTCCACCTGACCAACCAGGACCACTGGAGCATCAAAGCACTCGAACTGACCGATCCGGCCGGCACTCCCGCGCAGCGGCAGGGGCTGCTCATCGAGTCCACGGACGGCCGCACGCACTCCGGGTTCGACGTGGACGGACTGATCGTCGACAAGGTGGCGGGTGAGACGGACAAGGCCTCCCACGCGACGGCGTTCTCGCTGTCCGCGTGCATCCGCACGGGCGCGTCCGGCACCGGGTCGCTGCTCAGCGACGTCCACGTCCACGACACCCGGGTCGGCAACTGCGGCGGCGGCGGCATCAAGGTCCGCGTCGGCTCGGTCAACACCCGCCTCGGCCAGAACGTCCTCGTCGACCACAACACGGTCAGCGCGGTCGGCGGCGACGGCATCATCGTCTCCTACGCCGAGTCACCGCTGATCGAGTACAACACGGCGGCCGGTCTCGGTACCGGCGCCTACCCGTGGACCGGCGGCAACTTCGCCGGGATCTGGGTGCTCGGCGACCACGACGCGACGATCCAGAAGAACGTCGTGTACGGCAGCGTCATGTCGGCCTACGACAGCGAGGCGTTCGACTGCGACTGGGGCAACACGGGCCACTGCACGGTGCAGTACAACTTCAGCCGCGACAACGCCGGCGGGCTCTTCCTGGACTGCGACGGCTGCGGCACCGTGGGCGGGGCGACCGAGGTGGTCCGCTACAACGTCTCCCAGAACGACTGCCGCATGGTGGGCGCCGGGGGCGGCCGTTCGGCGCTGCGCTTCTACAACAACGTCGTCTACTGCCCGGGCAGGAAGCTCGACGTCTCCGTGCCCGCCGACAGCCTGCTGGAGAACAACATCTGGGTGGGCGGCGCGGACTCCCGGCTGCCCACCGGGCCCGGCGTCTCCTGGCAGTGGAACGTCTTCCAGGGTGTGCCGCGGCCGACCGCCAACGGCATCGTGGGCGACCCGGGCTTCGTCGCCCCCGGCACCGGCGGCGACACCCTCGCCTCGGCCGACGGCTACCGTCTCGAGGCCACCTCGCCCGCGCTGCGCAACGGCGGTGTCGTCGCGGACAACGGCGGCCTCGACTACTGGGGAGCCCCGGTCTCGGCCACGGCCAAGCCCGACCGCGGCGCCTACAACGGACCCGGGCTGTGACCGCCGGACACCGGTCCTGACCCTGGCCGTCACCCCTGCCGTCACCCCTGGCCGGCCCCGGGCCGGGCCGGGGTGACGGTCACCGCGTCGGCGTGGAACAGCACCTCGCGGTCGCCGCCGGGCAGTCGGACGAGCAGCCGGTGCCCCTGCGGCACGGCCTCGGCGGTGATCCGCACGGCGGGCGGCGCGGCGGCGTCCGTGCCCGTCAGCCGCATCGCCGAGACGAACAGGCACCGCTCCCCCGTGACCGTGCCGGTGAGCACCGGCACCGCCGCCGACGGCCCGAAGGCGGTTCCGGCGGGCAGGGGCCGTGCCCGGGCGGTGTGGAAGCCGTGCAGCACGACGGCCTCGGACAGCAGCGCGCCCCCTGCCCGGCGCTCGGCCCGGGCCCGCGCCCGCCCGCCGTCGGACGTGGTCCCCACCGCGTGCCCGGCCACGGCCCACCCGGTGTGCCGGACCCCGGTCCCGGTGGCGGCGCCGCGGACCAGGTGTGCGTGCACCTCCAGGTCGCCGGCCACGAGGACGAGGGAGGTGACGGTGACGCCGGGCAGTTCGGCGCCGCCGACGCGGGGCCGGTGGCTGGAGGCCGCCCAGCCGGAGCCGGCGCCGAGCGGGCGGATCGGGCCCCGTTCGCTCGCCTCGTCGCCGGCCAGCAGCGCGAAGTGGTTGTCGGCGGTGCCCTCGAAGACGGGACCGGTGGCGGTGGAGTACGCCAGGCGGGCGTACAGCGGATCGTCCGGCAGCACTTCGCCGGCCGGCTGGTCGTCACTGCCGTGGTTGTGCACGCGTACGAGCCCGTCGGCGGCGGTGGACTGGACCAGCCAGCCCGGCGCGGGCAGCGCGAGGACGGTGTCGGCCCGCTCTGCCGGGGCGGGTTCCTCGGCCGCGGTCCACACCGGGTGGCCGGCCGGCAGCAGCAGGCCGAGGAAGCCCTTGCTCGCCCAGTACGGCGAGGCGGGCCCCGAGTAGGACTGCACCAGCGGCGGGCAGGGGCCGTGCCAGCCGAGCGTGAGGAGGCCGTCCTCGTCCGTGGCGCCCCGGTCGAGGAAGTGACGCAGGGCGCCGGAGGCGAGGCGCCGGGTGGTGCCGGGGGTCAGCGGGCTGTGGTCCGTCAGGGCTCCGGCCCACAGCGCGGCGGCCGAGGCGAACCGGTAGACGAGGGAGCGGCCCTGGTGCAGCGGGGCCCCGTCGGCGCCGAAGGTGTGCGCGTACCCGCGCAGGTGGGCCGCGAGCCGTGTGCCGAAGCGGTCGAGCAGGTCCGTGGCGCCCGACAGGTGGGCGTGCAGCACCGGATAGAGGTGGAAGGCCCAGCCGTTGTAGTGGTCGATGGCGCGCGGGCGGCCGTCGGTGTACCAGCCGTCGCCCAGGTACCACCGTTCGATGCGGGCCAGGCCCCGTTCCACGGCGCGTTCCGCGGCTTCCGTGTGGTGGCCCGCCTCGGCGAGGAATCCGCCGACGGTGACCTGGAAGAGCCACCAGTTGTTGTCGACGGGCGTGTGGCGCAGGGCGCCGGCGAGCCAGTCGGCCGCGCGGGCGCGTTCCGGCCCGGGGAGGCGGTCCCACAGCCACGGGCGGGTCAGGCGCAGGGCGAGTGCCACCGAGGCCGCCTCCACCATGGCCTGCCCCCGGTCGGTGACCGCCGGCCAGCTCACCGGGTCGCGTCCGGTCAGTTCCCGGTCGGCCGTGGGGCGGCGGGTGCCCGCGGTGAGGCCTTCGGCGTACCGGTCGAGCAGTCCCAGCGGGTCCCCGCCGCCGGCCCCCGCGACGCGGAACGCGGCCAGCAGGAACGTACGGGCGTAGCCCTCCAGCGCGTCCGAGCGCGGACCGGACCGGCTCGGGCGCGGGCCCGGCAGCGCGATCAGGGCGTGCTCCGGGCCGGCGTGCCGCAGCGCCGCGCCGAGCAGCCGGTCCGCCACCGCCTCCCAGTGGGCACGGGTCCACCCGGTGTACGGGCTCAGTGCGCGGTCCTCGGGCGGGAAGGGCGGGTGCGGCATGGCGAGGGCTCCTGGCTCGGGGATGCCGAATCTAGGAGGCGTCCGATCGATCGTCAATGCGGGCGATCGAATGATCGGATGGTGGGGTGGCGACATCCGGGAAAGCGAGGAATGAGCCCGTATGCGACCGCGATGCCACTGATCAGCTCTGATCGTTCGATCGGAAGGTATTGACTTCGATCGGATGTGTTCTCAAGATGTGCCTACCCGGGCCCGACGGCCACGGAGTCCGGCAGGCCTCGTCGCCGCCGGTTCCCACCGGGTACCTTCCACCCGTCTCGTTCCCAGGAGCCGAGCCATGTCCGCTGCCCCTGCCCGCAGTCGCAGAGCCCTCCGCGCCGCCGCCGCCCTCACCGCCGCCGCCCTGTCCGCCACCCTCCTCGCCGCCTGCGGCGGGAGTGACGACGGGCCGTCGGCCGGTGCGGGCAAGCCCGCCGACATCACCTTCTGGGGCTGGGCCAAGGGGACCAAGCAGGTGGTGGACGCCTTCAACGCCTCCCACAAGGACGTCCACGTCACCTACGAGGAGATCCCCTCCGGCGCGGCCGGCGGCTACGCCAAGCTGTCCAACGCGGTCAAGGCCGGCAACGCGCCCGACGTCTTCAACGTCGAGTACCCGCAGCTCCCCGACTTCGTCAGCCAGGGCGCGGTCCAGGACATCAGTCAGTACGTCGGCTCCGACCTGAAGGCCAAGTACCTGCCGCAGGCGGTGCAGCTGACCACGCTCGGCGGTGCCACGTACGCGCTCCCGCTGGACGCCGCGCCGCAGGCCTTCTACTACCGCAAGGACCTGTTCGCCAAGGCCGGCATCAAGGCACCCACGACCTGGGACGAGTTCCGCTCTGCCGCCCAGAAGCTGAAGAAGGCGGAGCCGGGCAGCCGCATCGCCACCTTCTTCCCCGACGACCCGACCACCTTCGAGGCGATGGCGTGGCAGGCCGGCGCCCCCTGGTTCGGCACCTCGGGCGACACCTGGCAGGTGGGTCTCGACGGGGCGGACACCCAGAAGGTCGCCGCCTACTGGCAGAAGATGATCGACGACGACCTGGTCCGGGTGCAGCCCTCGTTCAGCCAGCAGTGGACGGCCTCGCTCCAGAAGGGGCAGACCGCCGGCTACCTCGGCGCCTCCTGGGGCGGCGGCGTGCTGAAGGGCACCCTGCCCCAGGACCAGTCCGGCAAGTGGGCCGTGGCCCCGCTGCCCTCCTGGAACGGCGCTCCGGCCAGCGGCATGCTCGGCGGCAGCACCTTCGCCGTCTCCAAGGACAGCAAGAAGGCGAAGGCGGCCGTGGAGTTCGCCACCTGGGCCACCACGACCGCGCAGGGCATCCAGGCCCGGATCTCCTCCGGCGAGTCCTCGGCCTACCCGGCCGACCCCGAGCTGGTCCCGGTCGCCGCGAAGGCCTTCTCCACCGCCTTCTACGGCGGCCAGGACATCTACGCCGTCTACAAGAGCGCCGCGCGGTCCATCGGGCAGAAGTGGACCTGGGGACCGGCGATGGGCGTCACCAACAACTCCCTCAAGGACTCCTTCGGCAAGCTCTCCTCCGGCTCCGGCACCATCGCCCAGGCGCTCGCCACCGCGCAGAAGGACACCGTCGCCGAGATGAGGACCCGTGGTCTGAAGGTCTCCGCCCGATGACGCCCACCGCTCCCACGGCCGCCCGCGCGGTCGCCGCCGCACCCTCCCGTACCGCTGCCGTCCGGCGGCGGCGGTACGGAGCACCCGCCGTACTGCTCGCCCCGTTCTTCGTGCTCTTCACCGCCGCCACCCTGGTGCCGATCGGCTACGCCGTCTACCTGAGCCTGTACGCGGAGCACCGCTCCGGTCTCGGCTTCGGCGGCGGCGAGACCGTCTTCACCGGGCTCGGCAACTACACCCGGGCCCTGGGCGACGGCGCCTTCCGCGGCGGCTTCGCCAACCTGCTCCAGTACTGCCTGCTGTACATCCCGCTGATGATGGCGCTGGCCCTGGTCCTCGCCCTGCTGCTGGACTCCGCGCTGGTGCGGGCCCGCCGCTTCTTCCAGCTCGCGCTGTTCCTGCCGCACGCGGTGCCCGGCACCATCGCCGCACTGGTCTGGGTGTACCTGTACACCCCGGGCATCAGCCCGGTCATCGGCGCCCTGAACTCCTTCGGCGGCCAGAGCGATCTGCTGGGCCACCCCCTGCCGGCCGTCGTCAACATGGCGGTGTGGGAGTGGACCGGCTACAACATGGTGATCTTCTTCGCCGCGCTGCAGGCGATCCCGCGCGAGGTGCTGGAGGCCGCGGTGGTCGACGGCGCCGGGCCGCTGCGCACCGCGCTCAGCATCAAGGTCCCCCTGATCCGCTCCTCGCTCACGGTGGTCGGCCTGTTCACCGTCATCGGCTCGCTGCAACTGTTCACCGAGCCGATGATCCTGCACGGCACCACACCCAGCGTCGTCTCCACCTGGTCCCCCAACATGTACGCCTACACCGCGGCCTTCGAGCGGCACGACTACGGCCTGGCCGCCGCGTCCTCCGTCCTGCTCGCCCTGGCCGCCGCCGCGCTCTCCTTCGTCGTCACCCGCGCCACCCGAGGCCGGGGCGGGCGGGCCCGGTCCCAGCACGCCACGGAGGCCGCCGTATGACCACCGCCACCGCACGGTCCGGTGCCGCCCGCGGGCGCGGCCGCCCCTGGTCCCTGTCCAGGACCGCCGTCAACGGCGCCCTGGTGCTGGCCACCGCGTACACCCTGCTGCCGCTCGGCTGGCTGCTGACCGCCGCCGCCAAGAACACCGGCGACCTGCTCGGCGGCCGTTCCCTGTCCCCCTCCACCTGGCACCTCGGCGCCAACCTGCACGCCCTGGCCACCGCCGGGGACGGCATCTACTTCCGCTGGTACCTCAACTCCCTGCTGTACGCCGGGATCGGCGCCGTGCTGTGCGCGCTGGTGTGCGTGTGCGCGGGATACGCCTTCCACGTCTACGCCTTCCCCGGCAAGGAGAAGCTCTTCGGCCTGGTGCTGCTCGGCGTGCTGGTGCCGACGACCGCGCTGGCCCTGCCGATGTACCTGCTGGCTTCCGAGCTGGGCGTCGTCAACACCTTCTGGGCCGTCTTCGTCCCCAGTCTCGTCAACCCCTTCGGGGTCTACCTGGCCCGTGTCTTCTGCGCCGGATACGTGCCGGGCGAGGTACTGGAGGCGGCCCGCATCGACGGCGCCGGGGAGCTGCGGACGTTCTGGTCGGTCGGTCTGCGCATGGTGATGCCCGGCTTCGTCACGGTCTTCCTGTTCCAGTTCACCGCCATCTGGAACAACTTCTTCCTGCCCCTGGTGATGCTCTCCGACAACCGGCTCTTCCCCGTCAGCCTCGGCCTGTACAGCTGGAACACGCAGTCCCACGCCTTCCCCGAGTACTACCCGCTGGTCGTCACCGGCTCCCTGCTCGGCATCGTCCCGCTGGTCATCGCCTTCGTCGCCCTGCAGCGCCACTGGAAGGCCGGCCTCACCGCAGGCAGCGTCAAGTGACGTCCGCCCCTGCCGCACACGTACCGGAGACCCGAGTGTCCAACCCCCCGACCGCACCCGCCGCACAGCCGGCCCCGGCCCCCTCGGAGCACCGGCGCCCGCGCACCCTGCTGGCCATGCACACCGATCTCGCCCCCCGGCTGATCGACCCGGCCACCCTGGCCCGGCTCACCACGCTCGCCGACCTCGACCCCGGCCTCGTCGTCGACGACTTCACGGCCGGGCGGGCCGCCGCCGCGCTGGGCGAGACGGAGGTCATCGTCAGCAGCTGGGGCTGCCCGCCGCTGGACCAGGCCGTCCTGGACCGGGCACCCGCGCTGCGTGCCGTCATCCACGCCGCCGGTTCGGTCAAGCACCACATCACCGAGGCCTGCTGGCGGCGCGGGATCCAGGTGACCTCGGCCGCCTGGGCCAACGCGCTGCCGGTCGCCGAGTACACCGTGGCCGCCGTACTGCTCGCCAACAAGCAGCTGCTGCGCATCCGGGACGACTACCGCACCCGGCGCGCCGACCACGACTGGCAGGCGGCCTACGCCGGGGCGGGCAACTACCGGCGCACGGTGGGCGTCGTCGGCGCCTCCCGCATCGGCCGCCGCGTCCTGGAACTGCTCGGCCCCCACGACCTCGACCTGCTGCTGCACGATCCCTACGTCGGTGCCGCCGAGGCCGCCGCGCTCGGCGCCCGCGCGGTGGAGCTGGACGAGCTGTGCGCAGCGAGCGACGTGGTCACGGTGCACGCCCCCGAACTGCCCGCCACCCGGCACCTCATCGACCGCCGCCGACTCGCCCTGTTCCGCGACGACGCCACCTTGGTGAACACCTCCCGCGGTTCCCTCGTCGACCAGGACGCGCTCCTCGCCGAGCTGCGCACCGGCCGGCTCAACGCGGTCCTGGACGTCACCGTCCCCGAAGTCCTGCCCGCCGACTCGCCCTTGTACGACCTGCCCAACGTCGTCCTCACCCCGCACGTCGCCGGCTCCCTCGGCGGCGAACTGCACCGCATGGCGGCTGCCGCCGCCGACGAACTGGCCCGCTACACGGCCGGACTGCCCTTCGCACACGCCGTCCGCCGCGAGGACGCCCTGCGTTCCGCCTGACGGAGCCGGGGCGCGAGCGAAGGCGGCAGCCGAGCGGCGGCCCGGACCGCCGGACCTAGCGGCGCACGCTGCCCGTGCGGCTCGCGTGCCCGTGCGGCAGCGCCCTGCCGACAGGCCGGCGGTCGGCCCGCGCAGCCCGCCGACGCGGCGTCAACCCGCCCCACCCGAAGGCCGGTGGGGCGGGGCCGCGACGGGTCCGCCCCGTCCCGTCCCGGCCCCGCCCTTGCCCACGCGGCCGGTCCCGACGCCCGCCTCCGCCCGTGACGCCTGCACCCACTCTTGACGAGTACACGTACAGGACGAAGAATGAGCGCCGCTTCTGACAACGTTGTCCGATTGCTCGCGGAGAGGGGCTGACGCCCATGAGATGGATCCAGCGCATACGCGGCGCGGGAACGGCCGTGACGGCGGCGGCGCTCCTCGGCGCCGCCCTGGCCGCGCCGGCGGCCCAGGCCGCCGACGTCCGCAGCACGCCGCTCACCGATCTCGTCAATCCGTTCATCGGCACCGAGAACGAGGGAAACACCTACCCGGGCGCGGCGGTGCCGTTCGGGATGGTGCAGTTCTCCCCGGACACCGGGCACAACACCGGCTACGACCACTCCCAGAACCACATCCGGGGCTTCTCGCTCGTCCACCTCTCCGGGGTGGGGTGCGGCCTCGGCGGCGACCTGCCGGTACTGCCGACCACCGGGGACGTCACCGAGACCGACTACGCCAAGTACCAGGCGGAGTTCAGCCACGACACCGAGAAGGCGAGCCCCGGCTACTACAAGGTCGGGCTGAAGAACGGCATCGACGCCGAGCTGAGCGCGACCGCCCGCACGGGCGTGCAGCGCTACACCTTCCCGGCCACCGACAAGGCCAACGTCCTGCTCGACGCGGGCCAGTCGCTGCACCGGACGCTCTCCACCAAGGTCGAGGTGCTCGACAACCGGACCGTGCGCACCGCCATCACGGGCAGCGGCTTCTGCCAGGACACCAAGCCGTACACCGTGTACACGATCACCCGCTTCGACCGGCCCTTCACCTCGTACGGCACCTGGAACGGCTCCACCGTGACCGCCGGGTCCCGGACCGGGCAGGACGGCGCCTACGTCCGCTTCGACACGACGAAGGACCGTACCGTCGAGGCGACGACGGCCCTGTCCTACGTCGACGCGCGCGGAGCCGCCCTCAACCTCCGCGCCGAGGGCGGCCGTTCCTTCGACAAGGTGCGCGAGGCCGCGCAGCGCGCGTGGGAGGACCGGCTGGACGACGTCCGGGTGCGGGGCGGCGGCGACACGCTCCGCCGCACCTTCTACTCGTCCCTGTACCGGTCGTTCCTCGCGCCCAACGTCGGCAGCGACGTCGACGGGCGCTACACCGGCTGGGACCAGCGCGTGCACCGCGCGCGGGGCTTCACCTACTACCAGAACTGGTCGCTGTGGGACACCTACCGCACCCAGTCACAGCTGCTGTCACTGCTCGCGCCGCGTGAGGCGCGCGACATGGCGATCTCCGTCATCCACATCGACGAGGAGAGCGGCTGGCTGCCCAAGTGGGGCTACGGCACGGTCGAGACGAACATCATGACCGGCGACCCGGTCACCCCGTTCCTGACCAACGCCTACCAGCAGGGCCTCCTCAAGGGCTACGAGGACCGCGCCTACCGGGCCCTGAAGAAGAACGCCGACGGCGTCCCGCCCGCCGGCTCCCCGGCCGTGGGCCGCGAGGCCAACAAGGAGTACCTGGCCGACGGCTTCGCGCCGTACGTCAAGGGCCGCCCGCACGCCAAGCCCGGCGACTCCGACTACGACCACGGGCCGTCCGCGACACTGGAGTACGCCCTGTCGGACGCCATGCTCGCCGAGATGGCCCGCGGTCTCGGCCATGACGCGGACGCGGCGCGCTATGCCGCGCGGGCGCAGAACTACCGGAAGATCTTCGACGCCTCGACCGGCTTCTTCCGTGCCCGCGACGCCTCCGGCGCCTTCGCCGGACCGGCCGACCCGGCCCAGAGCGAAGGGTTCCACGAGGGCACGGCGTGGCAGTACCAGTGGATGGTGCCGCAGGACCTGCCCGGCATGATCGGCCTGATCGGCGGCAAGCAGGCGGCCAACGACCGGCTGGACTCCTTCTTCGCCTACGACCAGCTCGTGAAGGACCCGGCCGGGACCGCCCGCGAGGTGTGGGTGAACGGTCCGTACGACTACTACAACGCGGACAAGTACAACCCGCAGAACGAGCCCGACCTCATCGCGCCCTACACGTACCTGTCGACCGGGCAGCCCTGGAAGACGACCGACGTGGTGCACGCCGCCCTGACCCTGTTCACGGACACCCCGACCGGGATGACCGGGAACGACGACCTGGGCACCATGTCCGCCTGGAACGTGCTCTCGTCGATCGGGGTCTTCCCGGTACAGCCCGGCTATGACACCTGGGGCCTGTCCACCCCGGTCTTCGAGCGGGTGGACCTGACCCTCGACCGGCGTTACTACCCGCACGGTTCGCTGACCGTCACGGCGCCGGGCACCTCGGACGCCCGGCACTACATCCAGTCGGCGCGTGTCGACGGCTCCGCGTACGGCCGCACGTACCTCACGACGGACGACCTGCGGCACATGCGGTCGCTGGCGTTCACCGTGGGCGGCACGCCCTCGGCGTGGGGCACGGACGCCCAGGCCGGTCCTCCCGCGCTGAACTGACCGCTCGCGCGGCCCCGTCACCGGCGGGGCCGCCCGCGCACCGCGGGACACCGGCCCGGCGGCGCGCCCGTCCCGGTGGCGCACCGGTCCGTCCTCGGGGCCGGTGGAAAAGCGAGTGCCGCGCCCGGGCCGCCTGTGACAGTGTGGCGGGCCGGCCGCCTCGCCGGAGGGCGGCCCGCCCCCCCAAGGAGTGTCCCGTGGTCCCGCCCCGCCTCGTCCCCCTGCTGGCACAGTTCGACTTCGCGCGCGAGCGTCTGAGCGCCCGGCTGGCGGGTCCCGTCGTGGACAGCGGTGACGGGACGGGGACCGAGGTGTCGCCCATGACCGACGAGGAGTACTTCTGGGAACCGGTGCCCGCCTGCTGGTCGGTGCGCCGGCGGTCGGACGGGCCCGGACCGCGGGCCACGCTGCTGGCCGGCGCCGGCGCGTGGGGGCGCGACGCCGCGCCGTACCCGCACCCGTGGCCGCCGCCGTTCACCACCATCGCCTGGCGGCTGAGCCACCTCGGCGAGATGCTGGCGCTGCGCGCCGATCACACGGCGGGCTCGCACACCCTGAACCGGGACGTCCATCCGGTCCCCGCGAGCGCCTCGGAGGCGGTGGCGGCCTTCGACGCCGCGGCCGCGGCCTGGCGGCGGGCACTGCTGGGCGTGGACGACGACGCGCTCGGCACCGTGGGGTACTGCACCTACCCGCACGGCAGTGATCCCGAGGAGCCGTTCATCGACATCGTGTGGTGGGTCAACCAGGAAGTGCTGCACCACGGGGCCGAGATCGCCCTGATCCGCGATCTCCACCGCGCCCGGCGGTGCTGATCCGGCGGCCGGGGCGCCCGCGTCCCGGCCCCGGGGTCACTTGCTCACGGCGAAGCGCATCAGGGCGTGCTCGTCGCCCTGCTTGATCTTGCCGGTCACGTTGATGACCTCGAGCTTCCACGAGCCGCCCACGCGCACCGCCTTGGCCACGGCGCAGCCGTTGTCCTGGGTGAGCAGGCTGGGCCAGATGTCGGCGACCTGCTGGGAGCTGCCGCCCGTCGCGTCGTACACCTTGAAGCTGATGTTGCGCGCCTTCTGGAAGCTGCTGCCCTTCTTGAAGGCGGCGGCCACGAAGACGATCGAGGTGATCTGCTGCGGGATCCGGGCGAACTCCACGGTCACCGTCTCGTCGTCGCCGTCGCCCCGGCCGGTCTGGTTGTCGCCGCTGTGCACCAGGGACCCGTTGCCCATGGGGTCGAGGGAGTCGAGACCCGCCAGCCGCACCGGGTCCCCGCCCTGCATCGCGATGGCGATCAGGTCCAGGTCCGTGCCCGTCTTGCGGCGCAGCATGCCCATCACGCCGCCGCTGGCGCCCGCCGTGGGGTCCCAGGACACTCCGATGGACAGATGCGTGACACCGTCCAGGTCCGCCGGGCCGTCTTCCTTCGTCAGCGTAATCATCCGTTGATCATCCTCTGGTCGGGGGAGTGCGACACCCAAAGTGTGCCTGGGACGCCCGGTGCGTTCCACGGCGGGTCCGCCCTGCTCCCCTTCGTCCGGGAAAGTCCATCCCGGCCGGTGCGCTGCCCGCCCGCCGCCGGAAAAGCGGATGCGTCGGGTCTGCGGCCCGTGTCACGCTCGGCCGGTGAACCGTGCTCAGATCTCGCTGCTCGCCCACGCCGGCCATCCGATCGCCGCCCCGCTCGACGACGACTCCGTACGCCTGCTGCTGGACCGCGTCCTGCCCCGCGAGGACGCGCGGGTGCTCGACCTGGGCTGCGGCGGGGCCGAGTGGCTGCTGCGCGCGCTCGCCGCGCACCCCCGGCTGCGCGCCGAGGGGGTGGACGTCTCCGGCGACGCCCTGGCCCGCGCCCGGGAGGCCGCACACGCCCTCGGTGTGCAAGACCGCCTGGTGCTCCACCACGAGGACGCGGCCGGCTTCACCGCCGCGCACGCCTTCGACGTGGTGCTCAGCGTGGGGGCCACGCACGCCTTCGGCGGGCTGCGCGCCACCCTGGAGGCGGCGCGCCGCCATCTGGCGCCGGGCGGACGGCTCCTGATCGGGGACGGCTTCTGGGAGCGGGCGCCCTCCCCCGAGGCCGTGGAGATGCTCGGGGACCTCGGCGGACTCCCGGCCGTCATGGACACCGTCACGGCCGAGGGCTGGACACCCGTCCGCGGGCACATCAGCTCGCGCGGGGAGCTGGACGCCTACGAGTGGGCGTGGACCGGTTCGCTGGCCGCGTGGGCGCTGGACCACCCCGCCGACCCCGGCAGCGCCGAGGCCCTCGCGGTCGCGGACACCCACCGCGAGGAATGGCTGCGCGTCTACCGGGACTGCTTCGGATTCGTGTGCCTGGTCCTTCGCCCGACGTCGGGATGAACCGGCGGCCGGTGCCTCAACCGAGCCGCCGGCAGCGCAGGAAGAGCTGCACCTCGGGCGGTGCTCCCGGGCCGTCGGCAGGGTCCGGGGCGCTGGGCGCGTACGAGCGCGAGGACTCCTCCACGACTTCGAAGCCGGCCCGCTCCACCACCGCGCGCAGTTCGCCCCGCGGATGACCGGAGACGCGGATCGTGCTGCCGAGGAACGCGACGGGCAGGTCGTCCGCGTCGGCCTCCACCATCGAGAGCGCGAACAGGCCCTGGGGCACGAGCAGTTCACGGACCGAGGACAGCACGCCCGGGATCTCCGCCCGGGGCAGCATGAGCAGGGAGAAGAAGGCCGCGACCGCCTCGAACCGGCCCAGGTCGAGGGGGCCGTGGGGCCGCACGTCCGCGAGGTCGCCCTGATGGAACCGCGCCCCGGGCACCTGCGCACGGGCCAGCGCGACCATCCTGGCCGACAGGTCGACGCCCACGACGTCCAGGCCCGCCTGAGCCAGCCGCCGGGCGGTCGGCACACCCGTGCCGCACCCCAGGTCCAGGACCCGGGCCCCGGCGGGCAGGGACGCCACGAGCCAGTCCGTCGCCTCGATCTGGCCGTCCTTGTGCGGGAAGGCCGCGTCGTAGCGCTCGCCGATGGAGTCGAAGGCCTCGGCCTGACCCGTGCGGTCGCGCGGCCCGGTGCCCTGGCCGCTTCGGCCGGCAGGACTGTTCATGCGGTCTCTCCCCCTCGTGCCTGGTCGTGCGGCGTGCCGTGCGGTGCGGGTGCGTGCCCCGCCCTCGGCGCCGCCCCGCTGCGGGCCGTGCGCCGCGCCCGCCCGCACCGTCCGCGGGCCCGCACGGTGCGACAGTACCGCCGCAACCGCGCGCGGGAGGAGTGGTGGCCGCAACACGCCCGCGCGGACCGTGGCCGGGCCACGGTCCGCGCGGGTCGTGCGGGGTTGGCCGCCGCCGGGGCGTCAGCGCGCGCTGACGGCCTTCTCCAGCGCCTTGGCCAGGCCGTTCGCCCACAGCTGGTTCACCCGGGCGCGTTCGGTGGAGTTCGGGTAGCGGTTGGTGCAGGACGGGCCGGGGCCGCCGCCCGACATCAACTCGCTGCACGGGCCGCTGTAGTGGTCCGGCAGGCCGAGCACGTGCCCGGTCTCGTGCGCGACGACACGGATCGAGTCGTACTGCTGGTTCTGCGAGTAGTCCAGGAAGATGTAGCCGCTGCCGTGGCCGTCGGTGGAGGCGTAGGACCCGTTCGACGGGTCGTTGCCCTCGTAGTAGGCGAAGTCGCCCTGGCCCGAGGTCGCCGCCAGCTTCACGTTCGAGACGGAGCTGTTCCAGATGGAGGCGGCGCTCGATATCTGCGAGCGGAAGCTCGGCGCCTGGGAGGCGTTGTAGTAGACGGTCACCGACTTGAGGTTCGGGTGGGCGGCCTGCTTCTCGGCGACCGACTTCAGCACGGCGTCGAAGAACGCCTGGTTGTCGGCGGCGTGCCCGGCGGAGCCCGTGTACCGGGCGACGGCGGTGGTGGCGGAGGCGGCCGACCCGGTGTCCGGGGCCGCACTCGCCGGCATCGCGGTGCCCAGCGCGGCGGACGCCAGGCCGAGTCCGAGCGCGAGGGCCACGAGTCTCCTGGAGGACTTCGCGGACTTGGCGGTCGTGGAACGCGACATGATGGGGGGCTCCTACTCGTTCGATGTGGGGTGAACGATCGGTTGCGCACGAGTCTCGGGCAGGCCAACGCCCGCGGGATGATGGCAACCGGGGATAGCGCGGAGCTATCGGGGGCCGACTCGTACGGTTCCGTAGGGGTTTGAACATCTGGTGCGGTCCGGCCGCACCGCCCTACGCTCCCCCTCATGGAGCTCGAGGTGAGGCACCTGCGCGTGCTCTGCGCCATCGCCGACACCGGCAGTCTGCACAGAGCGGCGCGCGAACTCGGCATGGCACAGCCCTCGTTGAGCACCCAGCTGCGCCGCATCGAGGACGAGCTCGGCGGTCAGCTCTTCGTCCGCGCGCGCACCGGCTGCCGGCCCACACCGCTGGGTCACGCGGTCCTGAGCCGGGCCCGGCCCCTCGTCACCGAACTGAGCGCGCTGGTCACCGAGACCCGCGCGGCCGCCGCCCGCGCGGTCGGGGGTTGCCGCCTGCGCATCGGCGCCACGGCGAGCCGCGCTCTGCCCGGCTGGCTGCGGCGGCTGCGTGCCCGTACGCCCCGGACCGAACCGACGCTGCAGATGGACGTCTCCGCGAACGCCCTGCTGGGCATGGTCGCCTCGGGCCGGCTCGACACGGCGTTCGTGCACGAGGTCGAGGGCAGTCCGCTGCGCGTGCCGCCCGGTCTGCGCGTGCGGGTGCTGGTGGAGCGCGAGCCGCAGTTCGTCTGCCTGGCCGCCGACCATCCGGCGGCGGCGCGGCGTGAGGTGCGGCTGTGCGATCTCGCGGCGGACCGCTGGATGGTCGACTCGACGGTCGACGGCGAGTGGGACGCCGTGTGCCGGGTGCTGCGCGCGGCGGGGCTGCAGCCCGACGTGCTGCACGGGGACTACCTCACCGCCTACTCGCTGGCCGCCACCGGGGAGGTGGTGACGGTCAGCCAGCCGACCGCGCTGCCCCGCGCGGACCTCGCCATCCGGCCGCTCCAGGGAGACCCGATCGGGGTGCGGCTGCTGCTCGTGGCCCGCGCGGAGGAGGAACTGGAGGGCAGTTACGCCGAGCTGGAGGAGGCGTACTGGGAGGCGGCCTTCCAGGCTCCGGCGTACCGCGAGTGGCTGAGCCGCGCGGACGCAGCTCCTGGAGCTGCGAACAGGGGGTTCCGGTCAGCGGGCGGTGTCCGGTGCGTGCGAGCGCAAGGCGCCGGAAGGTCCTTGTAGCGGAGCTGCCAGGGCCTTCCGGCGACACCGCGAGCGTGCGGGCCGGGCGTCGCGAGCCGGGCGCCCGTCCTGTTCGCAGCTCCGGGGGCCGCGGCTTCCCCGTCCTTCCCGGGCACGGCCGCACCGGCGGCCGGGGTCCCGGAACGGGTCGCGCACCCCGCCCGGTGACACCCCGCGGCCGGGCCGGCGCCGTCCGGCTAGCTCCGCTCCGGTCCCCCGGCGGGCAGGGCCTCGCGCATCGCCTGCACGGTGCCGGCCGGGTCGTAGTCCTCGGGGACGCCCGGGACCAGGATGATGTCGCCCTCGATGTGGCGGGAGCGCAGGGGCGCGATCTCCTGGTAGGCGGGCGAGTCCCACCAGGCCCTGGCCTCGCCGATCCCGGGGAACCCGATGACGACGACGTGACCGGGCCAGGCGCCCTCCTTCACCTCGTGCTGCGTGGCGTGCACCAGGAAGCGGCCGCCGTACGGCGCGAAGGTGGCGGTGATCCGCTCGATGTACTCGGCGATCTCCGGGTGCGGGGCGGCGTCGCGCAGGTGGGCGATGGCGTAGGCGGTCATGACGTCCTCCGGTCGGTCGGCCCTGCGGGCTGTGCTGTGTACGGCCACGATCGTCGCACCGGGGCGGAACGGGGTCGATGACCCGTCAGGTAAACGGCGCACCGGAGCCGCCCGCCCGCCGGCCTGCCGCGTGCGCCGGAGCCCGGTCCGTCAGCCGGCCGCGTGCGCCGGGTGTGCCTGGCGGCCGCCGGGGTGGCGGTGACGCCAGCCCCAGAAGACGGCGCAGGAGACGACGGCCCAGGCCGCGAGGACGAGGAAGGGGAAAGCGTGCTGGTGCCCGGCGAAGTAGACGGCGGTGTGCTGGGCGTTCACCGAGGCGCCGGGAGGCAGCCAGCGGCCGATCTGGCCGAGGGGCGAGGGCAGGAGGGGCCAGGAGACCGCGCCGCCCGAGGAGGGGTTGCCCAGCAGCACCATCAGGCCCCACGTCGGCAGCATGGCCCAGCGCCCGAAGAGGGTGTTGAACATGGTGAAGACCATGCCGGAGGCGAACATGGTCAGCGCCAGGATCAGCCAGGACTCGACGAACGGCAGATTCAGGGCGCCGAGCATCCAGTCCACCACCGCCGCGATCACGAAGCCGCCGAGCAGGGCGTAGCCCACGGTGAAGGCGATGCGCTCCAGCGGGTTCAGTGCCCGGGCGTGGACACTGAGCTGGATGGCGCCGACGAAGCCGATGATCACGGCGGCGAGCGAGATGTAGAAGATCGCGAGACCGCGCGGGTCGCCGTGCTGGAGCGGGTTGAGATCGCGGACGGTCACGGGGATGCCGGTGGCCCGGCCCACCTGCTGCGCCGACTCCTCCAGGACCTGGGCGACGGTCGCGCCCGAGGCGCCGGACACGTCGAGGACGACGGGCCCGCCGCCGGTGGGGACCTCCAGCACGGCGAACACCTTCTGGTCGTCCACGGCCGTCCGGGCCGCGGGCAGGCTGCCGTAGGGGCGCAGCTTCAGCGAGGCGGCGAGCGCCTCCTCCATGCCGGTGATGAAGCGCCGGCCCTTCGGCTGGTCGTAGGCGCCGACGACCGCGGTGGGGATGGTGTGGGGGGTGGGGTTGGCCATGGCGTACGTGTAGGAGCCGGCGAAGAGCCCGGCCGCGGCGGCGAGGATCAGCGCGAGGACGGTCGCGGGCAGGAAGGGGGACTTCCGGAAGGCGGCCCAGCGCTCTCCCGGTGTGGGCGGACGACCGTGCTCACCGTGCGGCAGTTCGGACATGGCGACCACGCTAGGTCATACCACCACCACTCCTCTCGCCGAGCGCGCCCGGCCCGCCCTCCTGAGGGCACCCCAACGGGCGCCCCGCCCTCCTGAGCGCACCCCAGCGGGCGACCCGCCCTTCCGAGGGCCCGGAGGCGGCCCGCGTCTGCGGACGCACCTCCCGGGGGCGGCCCGTACTTCCCCGCCGAGCGCGCCCCGGAAGGCCGCCCGCACTTCCTGGGGCGCCGCGCCCCCGGAGGCGGTCCGCGCCTGCGGGCACACGCCGGGTGCCGCGCCGCGCCTCCGCGCACCTCCCGGTGGCGGCCCGCACTTCATTCGTGAGCGCCCCTGTCAGCCCTCCCGTACGATTCCCGCCCCGGAGTGCGCCGGGGTGCACTTTTTCCGGCGACAGGCGGGCTCATACCGGACAAAAGCGTGTGATTTGGAGGAAGGCCCGGCCCTGCCCGACCATGGGGCCGTGCCCGGCGATCCCGGGCGCTGTTCGACGAGAGGCGCACCACCCCATGCACGTCCCCGGGACCGCCCCGCAGCCGGCCACGGCCCCTGGGCAGAACCCCACGGCCGCCCTCCCGGCCGGGAACACCCCCGCCGGCGTACCGGACCCCGCCGCCGGCAGGCACGCCCGCCGCTTCGGGCTGCCCGTCGCCACCGCCCTGGTCATGGGCAACATCATCGGCGGCGGCATCTTCCTGCTCCCGGCGTCCGTCGCCCCCTTCGGCACGGTCAGCCTGGTCGCCTTCGGCGTCCTGACCGTCGGCGCCATCGCGCTCGCGCTGGTCTTCGGACGGCTCGCCCAGCGCGATCCGCGCACCGGCGGCCCCTACGTCTACGCCCGCGAGGCCTTCGGTGACTTCGCCGGCTTCCTGGCCGCCTGGGCGTACTGGATCACCACCTGGGTGTCGAACGCCGCGCTCGCCGTGGCCGCCGTCGGCTACCTCGACGTGCTGATCCCGGTGAACGGCCACCGGTGGAGCGCCTGCCTGGCCGCGCTCACCATCCAGTGGCTGCCCGCGCTCGCCAACTTCGCGGGCACCCGGTACGTGGGCGCCGTGCAGGTCGTCTCGACGGTGCTGAAGTTCGTGCCACTGCTGCTGGTCGCGGTCGGCGGGCTGTTCTTCTTCGACCCGCACAACCTGGGCCCGTTCAACGCGAGCGGCACCAGCGCGGTCGGCGCCGTCTCCGCCTCTGCGGCGATCCTGCTCTTCTCCTACCTCGGTGTGGAGTCCGCCGCCGTCAGCGCGGGCGAGGTGAGGAACCCGCGGCGCAACGTCGGACGGGCCACCGTCATCGGTACCGCGGGCGCGGCCCTCGTCTATCTGCTGGGCACGCTGTCCGTCTTCGGCACGGTCGCGCACAGCCGGCTGGTCGCTTCCTCCGCGCCCTTCTCGGACGCCGTGAACGCCATGTTCGGCGGCGCCTGGGGCGGCTGGGCCGTCGCGCTCGCCGCGCTGGTGTCGATGACCGGCTGCCTCAACGGCTGGACGCTGCTGAGCGCCCAGACACCGTACGCCGCCGCGCAGGACGGCCTGTTCCCCGCTGCCTTCGCGCGGCGGCGGCGCGGGGTGCCGACCGTCGGCGTCGGCGTCACCGTCGTCCTCGCCTCCCTGCTCACCGTCTACAACTACACCTCGGGTTCGGCCAAGGTGTTCCAGGTCCTCGTCCTGGTCACCACGTTCACCGCGACCGTGCCCTACCTGCTGGCCACCGCCGCGCAGATCTTCCACCTGGTCGGCGGGCGCCGCCACCTGGTGGACCGGGCGCGCCTGGTGCGGGACTCCGTTGTGGCGGCGGTCGCGGCGGCCTTCTCGATGTGGCTGGTGGCGGGCGCGGGCTACGCGGCCGTGTACCAGGGGGTGCTGTTCCTGTTCGCGGGCGTCCTGGTGTACGCGGTGATGGCGGCCCGGCGGACCAGGAACCCGTGAGGACGGCCGCCGCGCCGCCGGCGGGGTGAAGCCGACGGGAGCGGGCGTGATGGCGTCGGCATCCCGGAGCGAAGATCGTCATGTATCACGGTGTGCCGATCGCGGCACATCTTGACGAATCGGCCATCCCCTTCCCGACCGGCCCGGCCCGGCGGCCCCTGCTCCGGACGGCGCCGCGGCCCCCTGCCCCGCGCTGGCTGCAGCGTCCGCCGGCCGCATCCGGCGGGCCGCCGCTGAGCGGGGTCACCGTCGCCGTGGTCGGGCTCGGCCACGTCGGGCTGCCCCTGGCGCTCGGCCTGTGGGAGGCAGGCGCCCGGATCACCGGCGTCGACCGCAGCGAGGAACGGCTCGCCGGCATCCACGCCGGACGCGTGGACGTCCTGCCCGCCCGGCACGCGGCACTGGCGTGCGCCGAACGCGACGACGCCTTCGCGCTCACCGCGCGGCCCGACTCCCTCGGCGAGGCGGACGCCGTGCTGGTCTGTGTGCCGACGCCGGTCGCCGCCGACCGCGCCCGGACCTGGGACCGCACCCGGCCGGCGCCCTCGCGGGACGCGGGCCGCACCGGCGGCGGCGTCGCGCCGGCCGTGCGCTACGAGGACCCCGGGCAGCCGTGGCCCCGGGTGGCCGCGCTGCGGATCCTGCCGTGAGGGGCACGGACCGGCCCGCTTCTCAGCGCCCGGTCTCAGCGCCGGAGGAAGTCGAGCAGGTCCTGGTTGAAGCGCTGCTTGTCCCCGTCGACCATGGCGATGCCGTGGCTGCCGCCCTCGTAGATCTTCAGTTCGGCGCCGGGGACGAGCTGCGCCGCCTTGCGCCCGGTGGCGTCGAGGGGCACGATCTGGTCGTCGTCGCCGTGCACGACCAGGGTGGGCACGTCGAACTTCTTCAGGTCCTCGTGGAAGGGCGTGGTGCCGAAGGCGTCGACACAGGCGACCGCGCCCTCGATGGTCTGGGCCATGGCCATGTACCAGAAGGCGTCCCGGTTGCCCTGGGTGGCCTTGCTGCCCGGGCGGTTCGCGGAGAAGAAGCCTTCGGCGGTGTCCTTCCAGAACTGTGAACGCTCCTTGAGAATGCCCGCCTTGATGTCGTCGAAGACGCTCTGCGGGACACCCTCGGGGTTGTCGGGGCCCTGCAGCATCAGCGGTGTGATGGCGGACAGGAGCACGGCCGAGCGCACCCGTCCGGTGCCGTGCCGGCCGATGTACCGGGCGAGTTCACCGCCGCCCATGGAGTGCGCGACCAGCGTGACGTCGCGCAGGTCGAGGTGGGTGAGCAGGTCGTCGAGGTCGTCGGCGAACGTGTCGAAGTCGTAGCCGTCGTAGACCGGGGTGGAGCGGCCGTGGCCGCGGCGGTCGTGGGCGACGGCCCGGTACCCGGCATCGGCGACCGCCTTGAGCTGGTCGTACCAGGCGTCGCCGTTCAGCGGCCAGCCGTGGATGAACACCACGGGCCGTCCGCGGCCCCAGTCCTTGTAGAAGATCTCGACACCGTCTCGCGTGCTGCACACGGGCATGCCCGACACCTTTCGCCGCTCTCAGGCCCCCCGTCCATCGTCCCCGCCCCCGCGGGCACCGCAATTCGACGGCCCGTGACCGGCGGGATCAGGCGCTGGCTATCTTGTGACCGAGCGGTACGTCCCGGCGGCGGCGCCGGCCGCGAGCACCGGAAGGTGGCACGATGCCCAGCAGTGCGTCCCCGCGTCCCGACGTCCACGAGGTCCCCGACTACCGGGATCTCGCCGGTCTCTACCGCGACCTCCACGCGCACCCCGAACTCGCCTTCTGCGAGCACCGCACCGCGCAGATCGTAGCGGAGCGGCTGCGGGCCGCCGGGTACGAGACCACCAGCGGCGTCGGCGGCACGGGCGTCGTCGGCCTCCTGCGCAACGGCGCCGGGCCCACGGTGGCGCTGCGCGCCGACATGGACGCGCTGCCGGTGGAGGAGCGGACCGGCCTGCCCTACGCGAGCACCGCGCGGGCGGCCGACGGCGACGGCGACGCGGTGCCCCTGATGCACGCCTGCGGCCACGACATGCACGTCAGCTGTCTGCTGGGCGCCGCGGCGCGGCTCGCGGCGGACCGCTCCGCATGGCGGGGCACACTGCTGCTGGTGTTCCAGCCCGCGGAGGAGGTCGGCCGGGGCGCCGGTGCGATGATCGACGACGGTCTCTTCGAGCGGTTCGCCCGCCCCGACGTCGTGCTCGGCCAGCACGTCGCGCCGCTGCCCGCGGGACACGTCGGGCTGCACGGCGGCCCGGCGTTCGCCGCCTCCGACTCCCTGCGCGTGGTCCTGCACGGCAGCGGGGGGCACGGTTCTCGGCCCGAGGCGTGCGTCGACCCGGTCCTCATGGCCGCCGCGACGGTCCTGCGCCTGCAGGGCATCGTCGCCCGCGAGGTCGCCGGCACCTCCACGGCGGTGGTCACCGTGGGCGCCCTGCACGCCGGGAACAAGCCCAACGTCATCGCGGACCGCGCGGAACTCTTGCTGACGGTACGCACCTTCGAGCCGGCGGTGCGGACGTCCGTGCTGCGGGCCGTGGAGCGGATCGTGCGGGCCGAGGCCGCCGCCTCCGGCGCACCCCGCGATCCGGAGATCACCGTCACCGAGTCGTTCCCGGCGGTCGTCAACGACCCGGAGGCGTCCGAGCGGACGCGGCGGTCGCTCGCCGAAGCCCTGGGCGGGGCACGGGTGGTGGACCCCGGGCCCGCGACCGGCAGCGAGGACGTCGGCATGCTGGCCAAGGCCGCCGGGGCCCCGTGCGTCTACTGGCTGCTGGGCGGTGCCGACCCGGCGGACTTCGCCGCGGCCCGCACCTTCGAGGAGTTCTCCCGGGTGGCCCGTGCCCTGCCCTCCAACCACTCTCCGCTGTTCGCCCCGGTCGTCGGGCCGACGCTGCGGACGGGCGTCACGGCGCTCACCGCCGCCGCCCGGTCCTGGCTGGGCCGGACGGACACCACGGACGGGTGAGCCGCCCCGCGGCCCGCCCCCACCGCCCTCGGCCCCGGCGGACCGAAGGCAGAGGGACGGAGGCCGGGGCCGGGGAACGGGGGCGGCGCCGGGGAACGCGGGCGGGCCGGGGAACGGGGTCGGAGCGCCGGTCGCCGGTCTTCGGCCCCCGGTCCCCCGGCTCCGTCCGGCGCATCTCCCGCCCCCTTCGCGGGCCGGGAGCGGTCCGTGCCGGGTCAGACGACCTCGATCAGCAGATCGCCGCCTTCCACCTGCTGGATGCGGTTGATGGCCAGCCGGCCCACCCGGCCGGACCTCGGGGCCGTGATGGCCGCCTCCATCTTCATGGCCTCGATCGTCGCGACGGTCGCCCCGGCCGCCACCTCCTCGCCCTCGGCGACCGCCAGGGTCACCACACCGGCGAAGGGGGCCGCGACGTGGCCGGGGTCGCCCCGGTCCGCCTTCTCCGTGACCGGGACGTCGGAGGCGGCGGCGGTGTCCCGCACCTGGATGGGGCGCAGCTGGCCGTTGAGGGAGGACATCACGGTGCGCATGCCCCGTTCGTCGGCCTCGCCGACGGCCTGCAGCTCGATCAGCAGCCGTACCCCGGGTTCGAGGTCGACGGCGTACTCCTTCGCCGGGCGCAGACCGTAGAAGAAGTCCTTGCTGTCGAGCACGCTCGTGTCGCCGTAGGCCTGGCGGTGCTGCTCGAAGTCGCGGGTCGGGCCGGGGAACAGCAGCCGGTTCAGGGTGGAGCGCCGGGACTTGTCCAGGCCCTCGCGGTCCTCGGCGCTCAGCTCCGCGACGGGCCTGGCCTCGGCGCGGCCCTTGAGCGCCTTGGTGCGGAAGGGCTCCGGCCAGCCGCCGGGCGGAGTGCCCAGCTCGCCGCGCAGGAAGCCGACGACGGAGTCGGGGATGTCGAACCGGTCGGGGGTCTGCTCGAAGTCCTCCGGTGCGACTCCCGCGCCCACCAGGTGCAGGGCGAGGTCACCGACCACCTTGGAGGAAGGGGTGACCTTCACCAGGCGGCCCAGGATCCGGTCGGCGGCGGCGTACATCGCCTCGATGTCCTCGAAGCGGTCGCCGAGGCCGAGGGCCACGGCCTGGGTGCGCAGGTTGGAGAGCTGCCCGCCGGGGATCTCGTGGTGGTAGACCCGGCCGGTCGGCGAGGCCAGACCCGCCTCGAAGGGGGCGTAGATCCTGCGGACGCTCTCCCAGTACGGCTCCAGGTCCCCGACGGCCTTCAGGTCCAGGCCGGTGGGGTGCTCGGAGTGGTCGGTGGCGGCGACGAGCGCCGACAGCGAAGGCTGGGATGTGGTGCCCGCCATCGAGGCGACCGCCCCGTCCACCGCGTCGGCACCGGCCCCGACCGCGGCGAGGTAGGTGGCGAGCTGACCGCCCGCGGTGTCGTGGGTGTGCAGGTGGACCGGGAGGCCGAACTCGCGGCGCAGCGCCGAGACCAGTGTGGCCGCGGCGGGCGCCCGCAGCAGTCCGGCCATGTCCTTGACGGCCAGGACGTGCGCGCCCGCCTCGACGATCTGCTCGGCCAGGCGCAGGTAGTAGTCAAGGGTGTACAGGCGCTCGGCGGGGTCGGAGAGGTCGGCGGTGTAGCACAGGGCGACCTCGGCGACGGCCGTGCCCGTCTCGCGTACGGCGTCGATGGCCGGCCGCATCTGTCCCACGTCGTTGAGGGCGTCGAAGATGCGGAAGATGTCGACGCCGGTGGCCGCGGCCTCCTGCACGAAGGCGTCGGTCACCTCCGTCGGGTACGGCGTGTACCCGACGGTGTTCCGGCCGCGCAGCAGCATCTGCAGGCAGATGTTGGGCACCGCCTCGCGCAGGGCGGCCAGACGCTCCCAGGGGTCCTCGGCGAGGAAGCGCAGCGCGACGTCGTAGGTGGCGCCGCCCCAGCACTCCAGGGAGAGCAGACCGGGCAGGGTGCGGGCGACGACGGGGGCGACGGCCAGGAGGTCCTTGGTGCGCACCCGCGTGGCGAGCAGGGACTGGTGGGCGTCGCGGAAGGTGGTGTCGGTGACGCCGAGCAGGGGCGACTCGCGCAGGTGCCGGGCGAATCCCTCCGGACCGAGTTCGACCAGCCGCTGCCGGGAGCCGGCGGGCGGCTCGCCGGGGGGCAGCGGCGGGAGTTTGGTGACCGGGTCGACGGTCTCGGGCCGCTCCCCGTGCGGCTTGTTGACGGTGACGTCGGCGAGGTAGGTGAGGAGCTTGGTGCCGCGGTCGGCGGAGGAGCGGGCGGTGAGCAGGTGCGGGCGCTGCTCGATGAACGACGTGGTGACCCGCCCTGCCTGGAAGTCGGGGTCGTCCAGGACGGCCTGCAGGAAGGGGATGTTGGTGGCGACGCCGCGGATGCGGAACTCCGCGACCGCGCGCCGGGCCCGGCCGACCGCGGCCTTGAAATCCCTTCCCCGGCAGGTGAGTTTGACGAGCATGGAGTCGAAGTGGGCGCTGATCTCCGTACCCGCGTGGGTGGTTCCGCCGTCCAGGCGGATGCCCGAGCCGCCCGGTGAGCGGTAGGCGCTGATGCGGCCGGTGTCGGGGCGGAAGCCGTTGGCCGGGTCCTCGGTGGTGATACGGCACTGCAGGGCCGCGCCGCGCAGCCGTACGGTGTCCTGGGACAGTCCGAGGTCGGCCAGGGTCTCGCCGGCGGCGATGCGCAGTTGTGCCTGGACCAGGTCGACGTCGGTGACCTCCTCGGTCACGGTGTGCTCCACCTGGATGCGCGGGTTCATCTCGATGAAGACGTGGTTGCCGTCGCGGTCGAGCAGGAACTCCACCGTGCCCGCGTTGCGGTAGCCGATCTCGCGGGCGAAGCGGACCGCGTCGGCGCAGATCCGCTCGCGCAGCGCCGGATCCAGGTTCGGCGCGGGGGCGAGTTCGATGACCTTCTGGTGGCGGCGCTGGAGCGAACAGTCGCGTTCGAAGAGGTGGATGACCTCCCCCGTGCCGTCGGCGAGGATCTGCACCTCGATGTGGCGGGGTTCCACGACGGCCTTCTCCAGGAAGACGGTCGCGTCCCCGAACGCCGAGGCCGCCTCGCGGGAGGCGGCCTCGATGGACTCGCGCAGCGCGGCCGGGTCCTCGACCCGTCGCATCCCGCGTCCGCCGCCGCCCGCGACGGCCTTGACGAACACGGGGAAACCGATGTCCCCGGCGGCCCGGACCAGTTCGTCGACGTCGGTGGAGGGGGCGCAGGAGCCGAGCACCGGCACGCCGGCGGCGCGCGCGGCGGCCACGGCGCGGGCCTTGTTCCCGGTCAGTTCCAGGGTGCCGGCGTCCGGGCCGACGAAGGTGATCCCGGCCCGCTCGCAGGCACGCGCCAGTTCCGGGTTCTCGGAGAGGAACCCGTAGCCCGGGTAGACGGCGTCGGCGCCGGCCCGGAGCGCCGCGGCGACGATCTCCTCGACGGAGAGGTAGGCCCGCACCGGGTGCCCGGGTTCACCGATCTCGTACGCCTCGTCGGCCTTCAGCCGGTGCAGCGAGTTGCGGTCCTCGTGGGGGAAGACGGCGACGGTGCGCGCGCCCAGCTCATATCCGGCGCGGAACGCGCGAATGGCGATCTCGCCGCGGTTGGCGACCAGTACCTTGCGGAACATCCTGGATCCCTTCGGCCTGCCGGTGACGAGGACCATGGTGTCGGTCACGTTCCCGGCACGCCATGTGAACCGGGCCACTCGTCGCGCTCACGAGTGTGCGGATGCGCCCGACGGGCCGTCAGGACGCTTTCGCCGGCGTCGGACTGTCGCACGTCGTCCGCGGAATTGTCAGTGATCCGTAACAGCGGGATCCCGCGCGGCGGTTTCGTCGTCATCAGGAGTGCACGACAACACGGAAGACTGCGAGAAGCGGGGCGGGACATGGTGCGGCATGGCGGCGGACGGGGTTGGCACGGACGGGTCCTGGCAGCGGCGCTCGGGGTGACTGCGGTGGCCGCCGCGACCTCGGTGTGGACCGCGCAGGCCGACCCCTCCGGAGGGGGCAAGGCACACGGGGACGCGTCGGCGAGCGCGTCCGCGGCGGGAGCCGGCGCGCAGGGCTCCGCCGCGAAGGTGGACGTGACCATCGCGCACTCCTCGGACAAGGGGGCCCGGGGCGTCAACATCACGATCGACGACGGGCCGGACCCCACCTGGACGCCGAAGGTGCTCGAGGTGCTGCGGGAGAACGGGGTGAAGGCCACGTTCTGCATGGTGGGCACGCAGGCCAAGGCGCATCCCGACATGGTGAAGGCGGTGCTGGCCGCCGGGCACCGGCTGTGCGACCACACGGTGTCCCACGACACCGCCATGGACCACAAGTCGCAGGCCTACCAGTCGCAGCAGATCCTCGACGCCGAGAAGATGATCACGGAGGCGTCCGGCGGCGTCCGGCCGATGTACTACCGGGCGCCTGGCGGGGCGTTCACCCCGTACAGCCGTCAGCTCGCCGCGTCCCGCGGGATGCGGCCGCTGGGCTGGAACGTGGACACCAAGGACTTCGAGCGGCCCGGCACCGCGGCCATCGTCGCCACCGTCAAGCAGGAGATCCACAACGGGCCGACCGTCCTCTTCCACGACGCGGGCGGCGACCGCACCCAGACCGTGGACGCCCTGCGCGAGATCCTGCCCTGGCTCAAGCAGCAGGGCTACTCCTTCGGCTTCCCGGTGCGCTGAACCCACCCGACCGGCCGACGCCCCCGCGTCGGGGCCGCCCGGACGGCCGGGGCCGTCCGGACAACCGGGCGCGTCCCATCTGCTCGGGGCTCACAGGCCGTCGGGCGCGTCCCACCCGCCGGGCGCGCCCGGACCGCCGACGCTCCCGGACCACCGGCGCGCCCAGACCCGGGCGCGCCCCAAGCGCGGGGCACACCTCGGTCCACCGACGCACTCGGACCGCGGACACACTCAATTCGCCGGGCGCGCCCGGCCCACCGACGTGTCCACACCCGGGCGTGCCTCAAGCGCGGGGCGCGCCTCCGTCCGCCGACGTGCTCAATCCGCCGGACGGCTTGAGCCGCCGGGCGTGCGCCCGACCGGACCGCCCGGCGCCAGAAGTGTGCCTGGGGCGGGTGGATCGCCCGGCCGCCGGTATTGGCCCCCCGGCAAGGCGGGACCCCGCCGCCCGTTGAGGCCGACCAGCCGCCGACCGTCAGAGGATGACCGCCGCAGGTGGGCGGGCGCCGCGTGAGGCCCGGTCAGGTGCGCCCGCAGCGAGGCGCGCTGCGGCCGGGCGACGGAACGCCACGGCGCCCGCTGCCCCGCGGCCGAGCGGACGCGCCCGAACACACACCAGCGCGCACAGGCGCGGGACCGGCGCACCGGGCCGCCGCCTCAGCCGGTCGAACGTGCGCGGGTCCCGGCGCGCCCCGGCCGCCGGCGCAGCGGGCCCAGCAAGTACGGGTCCCGGGACAGCCCGGGCCGGCGCTGCGGCACGGCCAGGCGGGCGGGCTGCCACGCGGGCGACTGGGCAGGGCCGCCCGCGTGGCAGGGCCGCCCAGCCGTGCTCGTGCCGGCCGGTTCGGCGCCCGCCCCCCTCCGAACGGCGACCGCACCCCTCGCGACCAGCGGTTCAGCCCCCGTGGACGCCGGCCACCCCGTCGCGGCGGGCCGCCATCCGGCCCCGCTCGGCCGCCATGGCGCCCCCGTCCGCCGCCCCGACGTCCCGGCTCGCGGCCAGGGCCGCCGCCGTGAGGGCGGCCCAGCCCAGCGCGGTCACGACCGTGCCCGCCCGGCGTACGCGCCCGGTGACCCCCGTGCCGAACAGCACGGCGTCCCCCAGGTCGGAGGCGATGCGCACGGCGGTCGCGGTGACCAGGGCCGGGCCGCCGGGGGCGAGCAGCATGGCCAGTCCGCTCGCGGCGTCGCGCCACGCCAGCGGGCGCAGGGCCATGGCCGTGTGCGGCCGGGTGGTCCCGTCCGGGTCGACCAGACCCACCGGACGGGCCAGCCAGTTCGGCCGGTACGCCGCCACGGCTCCGTACACGGCCGTCGCCGCTCCGACCGAACGCAGCAGTCCTGTACGCACCGACGCACCTCCACTGGAAGGAAACCCTGAATGAGCGAGAAGACCGGAAAGATCCCCTCATGACCGACTGACGCCAGTTGGTCAGTTTTCCGTATGTTCATACCCACTTGCCGCTTTTTGGGTGCACAGTGGAGGAAGTACTACCCCCTTCAGGAGGCGGCCATGATCCTCCTCGGCGTCATTCTGCTCATCGTCGGTTTCGTCACCGGCATCTCGATCCTGTGGACCATCGGCATCATCCTGGCCGTCATCGGCGCGGTGCTGTGGGTGCTGGGCTCCATGGGGCACGCGGTGGCCGGTCACCGCCACTACTGGTGACCGACCCGGAGGTCGCCCCAGCGTCACCCGCCCTTCCGGCACGCACACACGACACCCCGTCCCGCACCGGTTCGCCGAACGAACCTGTCTATTCCGTGCGGGGCGGGGTAACCGGAGAGGCGGAAGAGCAGTAACACAATGTGACAGTTTGAGGCAACCGTATGGCCATCCCGCTTAGGCAGAAGGCGTCGGATGAGCCGGACCGGGACAGGAACACGCACGCCGTGCTGCGCTGGGACGCCCGCTGGGACAGTGGGGCGATCACCGCCGCGGAGGCACGGGCAGCCGTCGGCAGGTTCCTGGACCGAGTCCGTGTCACCGGCCGCACTCACGTCCCCGACCGCGTGGCACAGGACGCGCAACTGGTGGTCAGTGAGCTGATCACCAACGCAGTACGGCATGCCCCCGGCCCCTGCGGGCTGCGCCTGGAAGCGCAACCGGAGAGCGGACTGGTCAGGATCAGCGTGTGGGACACCTCGCCCCAGCCGCCCCGGCCCCGCCCGCGCGACGGGCGGCGCGTGGGTGGCCACGGGCTGGAGATCGTCGGCGCGCTCAGCGGCAGCCTGACCGTCACCGACCGTGACACCGGCAAGGTGATCACCGCCCTGTTGCGGCTGCCCACGGCTTCGACGGGCGGGTAGCCGCGCCGCCTCCCGCCCGGTTCCACCCCTTGTCATGGATCTTGACTGCGGCACCGCCGCGGCTTTAGCGTTCCCGCGTCCAGCGTGATTGAAACGATTCAACCACGATCGCACGGCTGGGGACGGAAGTCATGCACGAATCCACATCGCGGCGCGGCGGGACGGCGCGGCGCACGGTTCTGGCGGCGGGGCTGGGCGCGGGGGCGCTGTCCGCGCTCGGCCAGGGCCCCTCGGCGGCGGCCACCGCGGGAACGGCCACGGCGCAGGGCACCTTCACCGGCCCCGCCGCACACGAACGGCTGGACGCCGACTGGTTCGCCCGTCCGGCCCGGGCGGTACGCCCCAGGTTCCGCTGGTGGTGGCCGGACGGGCTGATCGACCCCGACGAGGTCGCCCGCGAGATCGACCAGATGGCCGACGCCGGTTTCGGCGGGGCCGAGATCGCCGCCGTCCACCACAGCATCAGCGACAAGTCCGTCCTGGACACCGCCCGCCACGGCTGGGGCAGCCGGCCCTGGCGCGACGGGGTGGAGGCGGCGCTGCGCCGGGCCGCGCGCCGCGGGCTGACCATCGACATCACCCTGGGCCCGAGCTGGCCCACCGCCGTCCCCGGGGTCCGGCCCGACGACGAGGCCGCCGCCAAGGAACTGGCCCACGGACGCGCCGGCCTCGCCGCCGGGGCGACCTTCGACGGCCCGGTCCCGGCGCCGGTCCGCGCGCCCGCGTCCTCCGTCACCCGGCAGCGGCTGCTCGCCGTGCAGGCGGCCCGGGTGAACCCGGCCAACTCCACCCGCAAGGAGACGGGTCTGGACGCCGGCTCCGTGACCGACCTGACCGCTCTGGTCAGCGACGGCACCCTCACCTGGACGGCGCCCGCCGACGGCGACTGGGTGGTGCTCTCGTACTGGCAGCGCGGCTCCGGCGGGCAGCCGGAGTCGGGACCGCACTCCTCCCCCGCCGCGTACGTCGTCGACCACTTCAGTCCGGCCGGCACCGCCGCGATCACCGGCTACTGGGAACGCGACCTGCTCACGCCCGCCGTCCGGCAGTTGCTCAAGGCGGCGGGCGGGGCCTTCTTCGAGGACTCCATCGAACTGGAGACCGACGGCCTGCAGTGGACGCCCGGCCTGCCCGAGGCCTTCGAGGAGCACACCGGCCGGCCGCTCCTGCCGTACCTCCCGGCGATCGTGCTGGACAGGAGCAACCAGGTCTTCGCCTTCGAGGAGGAACTGACCCGGCAGATCCGGCACGACTTCTGGGAGACCGTCTCGGTCCTGTTCAACCGGCACCACGTGAGCGCGCTGCGCGACTGGGCGCACGGCCTCGGCATGTCGCTGCGCGCGCAGCCCTACGGTCTGCAGACCGACGCCATCGCCTCCGCAGCGCTGCTCGACATCCCCGAGGGCGAGTCGCTCGGCTTCAAGAACCTGGACGATCACCGCTGCCTGGCCGGCGGCCGGGACATGGCCGGGCACCAGGTGCTGTCCTGTGAGGCGGGCGCCTACGCCGGGACGGCGTACAGCACCACCTGGGACCGGATCCTGCGCACCATGGGCGGGGCGTACGCGGCGGGCGTCAACCAGACGGTCCTGCACGGCTTCTCCTACGCCACCGCGCCGGGCACCGCCTGGCCCGGTTTCGCCGCGTTCAGCCCCTACAACGGCACCCCCGGCTACGGCGAGTCGTGGGGACCGCGCCAGCCCACGTGGCGGCACGCCGAGGACGTCGCCGGTTACCTGGGGCGCGTGCACCGCGTGCTCCGCGCGGGCACCGCCCGGGCGGACGTGGCCGTGTTCCGGCAGACCGGCTACTCCGCCACCGGGATCGGCGCGTCCTGGTTCACCTCGACCGGGGTGCCGCTGGGCTGGACGCACCAGTTCCTGAGCGGACCGCTGCTCGACCTGCCGAACGCGACGGTGCGGGACGGCCGGCTCGCCCCGGACGGTCCCGCCTACAAGGCCCTGTTCCTGGAGGGCGACTTCTTCTACGGCTCCTCCCCCACGCTGGCCCTCGCCCACGCGCGCAAGCTGCTGGAGTTCGCCGAGGCGGGCCTGCCGACCGTGGTGCTCGGCGCCTTCGACCAAGCGCTCACACCGGGGGTGCCCGCGCCCGGGGAGACGGCCGCGCTGCGGGACGTGATGGCCCGGCTGTTCGCCCTGCCTCACGTTCGGCGGGTCGCCGACAAGGCCCTCGTCGGCGACGCCCTCGCCGGCCTCGGGGTACGGCCCGACGTACGCCACGCCCTGCCGTCCACGCTCCTGAACGCCCACCGGGCCACCGACGAGGCGGACTTCTACTACCTGTGCAACGGCAAGCACGCCGAGACCGTCAAGCCGCCCGTCGCCCGCGTCGACCACGAGGTGACGCTGCGCCGCACCCGGGGCCGCGGGACCGTGCCCTACGTGCTGGACGCGTGGAGCGGGAAGGCGGTCCGCCTGGCCCGGTACACGGAGGACGGCGACGGGGTCACGCTGCGGGTCGCCCTGGAGCCCGGCGAGACGCTGATCGTCTCCCTGGCCCGGCCGGGGGCGTTCGGGGACCGGCACGGCGACCGGCCGCACGTGGTGGCCACCGACGCCGACGGGGCGCTGTTCACCGGGGACGGCCTGGTCGTCCGGTCGGGCACCGCGGGCACCCGCACCACCCGGCTCTCCCAGGGACGTACGGTCCTCACGCGGTTCGCCTCGGTGCCCGCTGCGGTCACGCCCGACCGGTGGGAGCTGGAGGTGGAGGACTGGCGGCCCGGGGCCCGCGCGACGGACACCGCCGTCACCCGGCACCGGCTGGCCCTGGACGAACTCCTGCCCTGGTCCCTGATCCCGGAACTCGCCGACGTGACCGGCGTCGGCCGCTACCGCACCACGGTGTCCCTGCCCGGCTCCTGGGACGAGGGCACGGGCGCACTGCTGGAACTGGGGCAGGTGAGCGACACCTGCCGGGTCGCCGTCAACGGCAGGGCGCTGGACCCGGTGGACCGGCTGCACCCGGTGCTCGACCTCGGTCCGTGGCTGCGCCCCGGCCGCAACACGCTGGAGATCGAGGTCGCCACGCCTTTGCTGAACCGGCTGCGGGTCGCCCGGCCCGCCGTGTTCGCCGCCGCCGCCCGCCAGGCTTACGGACTCCTCGGACCGGTGCGCCTGGTGCCGTACCGGCAGGAGCGGGTGCGCTGACAGGCCCTGCCGGCGCGGCGCCCCCGGTCCCGCCGGGGGCCTCGGCCGCCCCCGCTCCGGCCCGCGCCCCCGCTCCGCCTGCGGATGCGTGCCCCGGACGGGCGGGCCATGCTGGAAGGGAACCACGCCGTGAAGGAGTACGCGATGAGCATGATGGACAAGCTCAAGGGGCTGCTCAAGGGGCACGAGGAGCAGACCGGCAAGGGGATCGACAAGGGCGGTGACTACATCGACGAACGCACCCAGGGCAAGTACCGAGGCCAGGTGGACACGGCTCAGGACAGGCTCCGGGAGCAGCTCGGCGACCAGGACCGGGGTACCGGCACCGACCAGCCGCCGCGCTGACCCGCTCTCACCCTCTGAGGACGTTCATCACCGTTGACGGCCGGGGCGGCGGCGCCCTGTCAGGGGACGCGGGCGACGCCGGCGTAGATGCCGCTGCCCTCCGGCCGCGGCGCCGGGGACTGCTTGAACCACTCGGTGGCCGTCACCAGGCCCGGCTCGACGAGTTCCAGGCCGTCGAAGAAGTGCGATACCCCCGCGCGGGTGCGGAAGCCGAGGCGGATGCCGCCCTTGGCGTACTCGGCGGTGACCTGCTCCGCCAGTTCCGGATAGAGGTCCGAGGCGGCGTGCGACAGGACGAGGTAGCTGCCCGGGGGGAGGGCGGCGCGCAGCTCGCGGACGATGCCGTGGGCCACCTCGTCGTCGGGGATGAAGTGCATCAGCGCGATCAGCGAGAGGACGACGGGACGCTCGAAGTCCAGTATCTCGCGAGCGTGTTCGAGGATCTGGGCCGGGCGGCGCACATCGGCCTCGATGTAGTCGGTGACCCCCTCGGGGTGGCTGACCAGCAGCGCTTCGGCGTGCCGCAGCACGATCGGATCGTTGTCGGTGTACACGATCTTGGCGGTCGGGACGGCGCGCTGCACGATCTGGTGCAGGTTCGGCTCCGTCGGGATGCCCGTGCCGACGTCGAGGAACTGGTCCAGGCCGCGTGAGGCGAGCCAGGCCGCGGCGCGGTTCATGAAGGCGCGGTTCTGCCGGGCGGCGTCGTGGGCCTCGGGAGGCAGCTTGCGGCCGACCGCCTCGTCGACGGGGTAGTTGTCCTTGCCGCCGAGCAGCCAGTCGTACACCCGGGCCGGGTGGGCCTTGCTGGTGTCTATCTGCGGGGACGGCAGGTCGGGGGTTCCGGTCGCCATGGCGGACTCCGTCGTGCGAGTGGATCAGGCGGGAGGTCGATCACCGCAGTCTCGCACACTGTCTCCCCTGCCCGTAAGCGAGTTGGGGGCGCCGCCGTGAGGCCGGGGCGGTCAGGCCGGGGCGGGTCGCGTTCCGTACACCCGGTGCGGTTCGGCGTCGGCCCATTTGACGTCCAGGCCGAGACCGGGCCTGGTCGTGTCCGGCCGCAGGGCACCGCCGTCCGGTGAGAGGGTGCCGTCGAACACCAGGTGCTCGAAGCGGACATGGTCGTGGAAGTACTCCAGGTGCCGCAGCCGCCGCACGGCGCAGAAGGCGTGGGCGGAGACGGCGGGGGCGCAGTGCGCGGAGAGGTCGAGGTCCCGGGCCGCGGCGAGTCCGCCGGTCTCCAGGACCGCGGTGACGCCGCCGCAGCGGGTGACGTCCGCCTGGAGGCAGTCCACCGCGCCCCCCTCGACGAGGTTGACGAAGTCGCGGCTGGTGTACGCGTACTCCCCGGCAGTGATCTCCAGTCGTGCCGGCCCGTGCTCCCGCAGGCTCCGCAGCCCCTCGATGTCCGCGGAGCTGACCGGCTCCTCGAACCACCGTACGTCCCACTCCTCGTGGAACCGGCGGGCCCAGTACAGGGCCTCCTTGCGGCCCAGCGCGCCGTTGGCGTCGGTGAACAGTTCGGGGCCCTCCCCGATCGCCCGGCGCACCGCGGCCAGCCGCCGCGGGTCGCTCTCGGGGTCGCGGGAGGTCTTGAGCTTGACCCGGGGGATGCCCTGCTCGACCCAGCCTGCGAGCTGGTCGGCGAGGCGCTGCGGGGGATAGTTGGTGAAGCCGCCGCTGCCGTAGACCGGGACCCGGTCGTGGTAGGCGGGCAGGAGGTGGACCAGGGGCAGTTCCAGCAGCCGTGCCTTGAGGTCCCACAGGGCGATGTCGGCGGCGGAGACCGCCATGGCGCCCACGCCGGGACGGCCCGCGTTGCGGATCCGCCGGCCCATCAGCTCCCGCAGGGCCGGCGGCGAGGAGGGGTCCCGGCCCGTCAGCAGCGGGGCGAGGGTGCCGGACAGGAAGGCGGCGACCGACACGTCCCCGTAGGTGTAACCGAGGCCGGTCCGGCCGCCCGCGTGCACCCGGACGAGCACCATGGTGGTGGAGTCCCACTCCAGGGTGCCGTCCTGCTCGGTGCCGCCGGGCCCGTCGGTGGGCAGTTCGAAGGCGTGGACGTCGACGGCGTCGATCCGCGCACACTCCATGGCTGACTCCTTCGACGACGGCACTGCCGTCCTGCGTGTGACCCGGGAGCCGGGTGCGTAAACGGCACGGCGGTGCCGGTCACCTCGGCGGCCCCCGGGGGGACGCGGTGGAACGGGCCGGCCGACACACCGGTGGATCACTCCTGGGGCGGAACCTGCGCGGCAGGCGGGGGAAGTCCTGCATGGACGACTCGCGCAGCGGGTCCCAATGAAGCACTCGTGCGCCTGCCCCGACCCGTCCTGGACGCCGGGCGCAGCCGTCCACCGATGGGAAACCCGCCGTGCAGACCTCTACCAGCGTCCCGGGACGCGGTGCCCGCCGCACCCTGCCCTCCCGGCGCTCCGGCACGTCCGAGGACCAGGAACTGGTGTACCGGATGGCCTCCTGCCCGCCCGGACCGCAGCGTGCGGCCCTGCGTGAGCAGGCCATCCGCGCGTTCCTGCCGATGGCGCGCAGGATCGCACGCCGGCACAGCACGCACGCCGAGGGCGAGGAGGACCTCTACCAGGTCGCCTGCATGGGCCTGGTCAAGGCGGTGGACCGGTTCGACCCCCGGCGGGGGCACGCCTTCCTGTCGTACGCGGTGCCGACCGTGGACGGCGAGGTGCGGCGCCATCTGCGCGACTGCGCGTGGGACCTGCGGGTCCCCCGGGCCCTGCAGGACAAGCACCGGCGGTTGAGGGCGGCCCAGGAGACGCTGCGCCGTTCGGGGCACGGCGACGGCGGCAGCGCGGCGGAGCTGGCCCGGGCGACCGGGATGGCCGGGGAGGACGTCCGGCTGGCGCTCCAGGTGGAGGGCGCCCGGCGCCCGGCGTCGCTGGACGAGGAGCGCGGGTTCGGCCGCGCCGGGCCGCTGGCCGAGACGCTCGGCGCCGAGGATCCCGCACTGGACCGGGTCACCGACCGGGTGGCGCTGCGGGATGTGCTGCGCGCCCTGCCGGCCCGGGAACGCCGGGTGCTGTGCCTGTACTTCCTGGAGTCGCTGACGCAGCAGCAGGTGGCCCAGGCGGTGGGCCTGTCCCAGATGCACGTGTCCCGGCTGATCGCGCAGAGCTGCGCGCGGCTGCGGGACCGTCTGGCGGAGCGGTGAGGCCCGGCGCCGGCACGGTCGGGCGCACGCCCCACGAGGTGAGACGCGGCGCCGGCACCCCCGGGCGGGCGCCCGGACAGGTGAGGCCCGGCGCCGGCACCCTCGGGCGGCCCGGGCCGGTCAGGTGTCGCGCCGGGGCGCGGGCGCCCGCGCGCACGGGGCGTTGCACCACCCGGCTGACGCCTGTTTACGCCCACCGGCGGGCGGTCACTCCCCCGCTCCCGCCGCGGAACCCGAGGTGATCCATGCGTGTCCTGCTCGTCCATCCCAGTGCCCTGATGTACTCGGAGATCTTCCTCCGGCTGGAGCCGCTCGGTCTGGAGCGGGTGGCCGCCGCGGCCCGTGACGCCGGGCACGAGGTGCGGGTGGTCGACCTCCAGGTGCTGCGCCACCGGGACCTGCGCCGCGTCGTGCTCTCCTTCCGGCCGCAGGCGGTCGGCTTCGGGCTGAACTACCTGGCGAACATCCCGGAGGCCATCGGCCTGGCGGGCGCCGTCAAGCAGGCGCTGCCGGAGTGTTTCGTCTTCTTCGGCGGGCACAGCGTCTCCTTCGTCGCCGACGACGTGCTGCGCCAGGCGGGCGGCGCCGTCGACGCCGTCGTGCGGGGCGAGGGGGAACCGGCCATGGCGCCGCTGCTGCGGGCGGTGCGCGACGGCGGCCTCCAGGAGGTCCCCGGCATCGTCACCACCGCGGGGCACGGCCCGGCGCCGCTCATGATGCACGGCATCGACGAACCGCGCCCGGCCCGGGACCTGATGCGCCACCGCCGCCGCTACTTCATCGGCGAACTGGACCCCTGCGCGTCGGTCGAGTTCACCCGCGGCTGCCCCTGGGACTGCTCCTTCTGCTCCGCGTGGACCTTCTACGGCCGCAGTTACCGCAAGGCGAGCCCGCGCGCCGCCGCGGACGAACTGGCCTCCATCGCCGAGCCGAACGTGTTCATCGTCGACGACGTCGCCTTCATCCGGCCCGAGCACGGTGACGCCATCGCCGCCGAGCTGGAACGCCGCCGGGTCCGCAAGCAGTACTACCTGGAGACCCGCGCCGACGTGCTGCTGCGCAACACCGAGGTGTTCGAGCGCTGGACACGGCTGGGCCTGCGGTACATGTTTCTGGGCATGGAGGCCCTCGACGCCGAGGGCCTGGACCTGTTCCGCAAGCGCATCGACCCCGACGACAACTTGCGGGCGCTGCGGACCGCGCGGCGGCTCGGCATCAACGTGGCCATCAACCTCATCGTCGACCCGGCCTGGGACGAGGAGCGTTTCCGTCTGGTGCGCGAGTTCGCCCTGTCGGTCCCGGAGATCGTGCACCTGACGGTGATGACCCCCTACCCGGGCACGGAGATCTGGCACACCGAGGCCCGGCGGCTCACCACCCGGGACTACCGCCTGTTCGACATCCAGCACGCCGTGGTCCCCACCACCCTGCCGCTGCCCCGCTTCTACGAGGAGCTGGTGCGCACCCAGTCCGTCATCAACCGCAAGCACCTGGGGCTGCGCACCGCGTTCGGCGCGGCCCGGATCCTGGCCGGCCGGCTGGCGCACGGCCAGACCAACTTCGCCCGGATGCTGTGGAAGTTCAACCGCGTGTACAACCCGCAGCGCCAGCTCGCCGACCACCGCCGCCGCGTCCGCTACCAGTTGCCGCTCCCGCCCGGGGTCCCGGTCGGCGACCGGCGGGAGCTGTACATCCACACCAAGCCGGTGCCGCGTTCGGGACCGGGGGCCGCCCGTCCCCTCGACGGCCCGGCCGACCGGACCCCGTGAGGCGCGTGGAGGGCGTTCATGTCACACACACATCCCGGCGTGGGGGCGTCGCGCAGGAGCCCGCGTCCGGCCCGGCCCAGTACCGGTGAACGGATCCGGGACTACCTGACCACGACCGACCACAAGAAGATCGGCAACCTGTACCTGGTCACCGCGTTCGGCTTCTTCCTGGCCGCGGGCATCATGGCGATGCTGATGCGGGCCGAGCTGGCGCGTCCGGGACTGCAGTTCCTGGACGAGAACCAGTACAACCAGCTGTTCACCATGCACGGCACGATCATGATGCTGCTGTTCGCCACCCCGACGTTCGCCGGGTTCTCCAACGCGATCATGCCGCTGCAGATCGGTGCCCCCGATGTCGCCTTCCCCCGGCTCAACGCGCTGACCTACTGGTTCTTCCTGTTCGGCGGGCTCACGGTGCTGTCCGGTTTCCTGGTCGACGAGGGCGCGGCCCCGTTCGGCTGGTTCGCCTACGCCCCGCTCAACAGCGCCGAGCACAGCCCGGGGCACGGCGGTGACCTGTGGGCCCTGGGCCTGGCGATCGCGGGTCTGAGCACCACGCTCGGCGCCGTCAACTTCATCGCCACGATCCTGTGCCTGCGGGCGCCGGGCATGACGATGTTCCGGATGCCGATCTTCACCTGGAACGTGCTGTTCACCTCGATCCTGGCGCTGCTGGCCTTCCCGGTGTTCACGGCGCTGCTGCTGGCGCTGGAGGCGGACCGCAAGTTCGGCGCGCACATCTACGATCCCGCCAACGGCGGTTCCCTGCTGTGGCAGCACCTGTTCTGGTTCTTCGGCCACCCGGAGGTCTACATCGTGGCGCTGCCGTTCTTCGGCGTGGTCACGGAGATCATCCCGGTCTTCAGCCGCAAACCGGTCTTCGGATACGTCGGCATGGTGGGGGCGACGATCGCGATCACCATGCTGTCGGCCACGGTGTGGGCCCACCACATGTTCGCCACCGGCGGGGTGCTGCTGCCGTTCTTCTCCCTGCTGTCGTTCCTGATCGCCATTCCCACGGGGGTGAAGTTCTTCAACTGGATCGGCACCATGTGGAAGGGCAGTCTCTCCTTCGAGACGCCGATGCTGTGGTCGATGGGGTTCATGGTCACCTTCCTGCTCGGCGGGCTCAGCGGTGTCCTCATCGCCTCCCCGCCGCTGGACTTCCACCTCACCGACAGCTACTTCATCGTGGCCCACCTGCACTACGTGCTCTTCGGGACGATCGTCTTCGCGACGTTCGGCGGGCTCTACTTCTGGTGGCCCAAGATCACCGGCACGCTGCTGGACGAGCGGCTCGGCAGGATCCACTTCTGGACGCTGTTCGTCGGCTTCCAGACGACCTTCCTCGTCCAGCACTGGCTCGGCGAGATGGGCATGCCCCGGCGCTACGCCGACTACCTCGCGGCCGACGGGTTCACGGCGCTGAACACCGTGTCCTCGATCGGCGCGTTCCTGATCGGCCTGTCCACGCTGCCCTTCCTGTACAACGTGTGGAGGACGAGCCGGGACGGCACGCGGGTGGAGGTGGACGACCCGTGGGGGTTCGGCCGCTCGCTGGAGTGGGCGACGTCCTGTCCCCCGCCCCGGCACAACTTCACCGCGCTGCCCCGCATCCGGTCCGACTCCCCCGCCTTCGACCTGCACCATCCGGACATGCTGCGCGAGTTGCCGGCGTCCGGGCACGGCACCGTGGAGCCCACACCCGACACCCTGGGGACGCAGAGCGAATGAAATCCGAGACCTACCTCTTCGCCGGCGTGGCCGTGTTCTTCCTGCTCACCGACGTGGCCTACATCTGGTTCGCGCGGGAGCCGGCGGGCATCGCCGCCCTGACGGTGTCCTGCTTCATGGCGTCCGTGATCGCCTTCTTCTGCCTCGTCAACCACCGGCGCAAGGGCGAACGTCCCGAGGACCGGCCGACGGGTGAGATCCACGAGCGCAGCGGCCGGGTCGACTTCTTCCCGCCGCACAGCGGGCACCCGGTCATCACCGCGGCGGCGGTCACCATCTGCGCCCTCGGCATCATCTACGGGTTCTGGCTCTTCATGATCGGCATCGGTGTCCTCGCGGTGGGGCTGATCGGCATGGTGCTCGCCTATGTGGGGCGTCAGGACGGCTGACCTCCCTGGCCGCGCGGTGAAGGTGCCGTCATCCTGCTCGCGCGAGAATTCGGGATAAAAGGTGCATAAGTCACTCCGACGGGGGAACCCTTGCATAAGGCAAAGGAACCCCCTTTTGGAGAGGAGACGACAGAAATGTCGTATCCACATCGCTCCAGTGACGTGGGCGCCCATCCGGAGATGATGGGCTCGCATCCCGAGATGGCGGAGATGCGGGAACGGCTCGAGCGCACCGCATCGAGCGCCCCGGCGATCGCCATAGAAGGCCTGGTCGTCCTGGCCGGCCTCTACGCCGCGATCTCACCGTGGGTCGTGCACTTCGCGATCCAGCCCGCCATCACCGTCAACAACCTGATCGTCGGCATCACCATCGGCGTGATCGGGCTCGGCCTGGCGCTGGCCCCGGAACGCATGTTCCGGCTGGCGTGGGCGCTCGTGCCGCTCGGCGTGTGGCTGTTCATCTCCCCGTGGGTGGTCACCCTCACACACGGCGCGCGGGCGGGCATCATCTGGAACAACTGCTGGGTCGGTGCGGTGACCGCCGCGCTGGGTCTGGCGGCCATGGGACTGACGATCGGCGTGGCACGCCGGGGCCGTACCCACCAGCGTTGACACACCACCAACCCACCGCTGACACAAGGAAGCGCGCCGTGCCCGCACACCCCGTACGGGCACGGCGCGCTGTCACTCGCGGGAGGAACCGGCGCCGCCCGCCACCGGATCGGCCGTACGCCCGCCGATCTGGAGGCGTTCCTCCGCCGTGGTCGGCATGTCCACGCGCTCGCCGTAGTACCAGGCGCTGAGCGAGGCCTGCAGGCGGTGGCGCAGCGGGGCTCCGGGCCCCGGGTGATTCAGCGGCAGCGGGATCTCCCTGACCAGGAGCTTGTAGCGGTGCCGCGGGTCGATGCCCTCGTGGCGCTCCGACATGCCGCCGGGCAGGTCCTGGTACACCACACCCGTCTCCTCGCCCTCCTGGAGCAGGTGCCGTTCGTGCCGCTGCAGCGCCAGGCAGACCCGCCTGGTGATCAGGTAGGCGAGGACGGGCGCCAGGAAGAACGCCACCCGGAAGATCCAGGTGAGCCCGTTGACGGAGATCCTGAAGGTGACCGCGAGCACGTCGTTGCCCCCGGCCAGCAGCAGGACGGCGTACCAGACGACCGCGGCGACGCCGAGTGCGGTGCGCACGGGCCGGTCACGCGGACGGTCGCACAGGTGGTGCTCCACCAGGTCGGCGGTGATCCAGCGTTCGAAGAACGGATAGCTGTAGAGCACGAGGAACAGCAGGGCCGGGAGCACCACCGCGGGCAGCAGGACGTTCCACATGAAGGTGTGCCCGGCGACGTTCCACTCCACGCCGGGCATCAGCCGCAGCGCCCCCTCCAGGAACCCTACGTACCAGTCCGGCTGGGCGTCGGTGGACACCTGGTCGGGGATGTAGGGGCCGAAGTTCCAGATCGGGTTGATCTGCGCGATGCCCCCCATGACGGCGAGCACGCCGAAGACCATCAGCGACAGGCCGGCCGACTTGCCGATGAAGGACGGGAACATGGGCTGCCCGACCACGTTGCGGTTGGTCTTGCCCGGCTCCGACCACTGGGTGTGTTTCAGGTACACGACCATGAACAGGTGCAGGGTGATCAGGGCGATCAGCAGACCGGGCACGAACAGGACGTGCACGATGTACAGCCGCCTGATGATCGCCTGCCCCGGGAACGGGCCGCCCCAGGCGAAGAACGCGAGGTAGGTGCCGACCACCGGGATCGACTGCACGATGGAGTTGGCGGTGCGCAGGCCCGTGCCGGACAGCAGGTCGTCCGGGAGGGAGTAGCCGCAGAAGCCCTCCAGGAGGGACAGCAGGAACAGGGTCACGCCCACGAACCAGTTGATCTCCCGGGGTCTGCGGAAGGCGCCCGTGAAGAAGATCCTCAGCATGTGAACCCCGATGGCCGACACGAAGACCAGCGCGGCCCAGTGGTGCATCTGGCGCATCAGGAGTCCGCCGCGCACCCCGAAACTCAGGTCGAGGGTCGTCTCGTACGCCTTGGAGACCAGTACGCCCCGCAGCGGGGCGTACTGCCCGTGGTAGGGCACCTCGGCCAGGCTGGGATCGAAGAAGAGCGTCAGGAAGCTCCCGGTGAGCACCAGCACGGCGAAGCCGTACAGCGCGATCTCGCCCAGCAGGAAGCTCCAGTGGTCGGGGAAGGCCTTGCGCAGCACCTGCCCGGCCAGTTCCGAGACCGGTGCCCTGCGGTCCGCGACGACGTACGCCTGGAACGCGGCCTGCCGCGCCCTCGCCTCCACCCGTTCCCTGCGCCGCCGCATCAGCACGCCCGCATCACGCTCCTTTACGCGTCGTTACGTGTCACGTGGGTCTCCGGCGTCCGCCGGGCGGCCCCGGTGGCGCGGCGGGCCCGGAACGCCCGGCTGCCAGGTGCTTCAATCTTGGGTGTGCGGTCCGGACGCGTCGCGCAGGCGTGCCGGGAACACCCCCATTGCCACACGGCGGACCCCGCGGGCCCGGTCGCCACGCACCGTTTCCCGGCGGGGCGCCGCGCGGCCCGGCGGCTCAGCGAGGAGCAGGAGTGGACAGTCGCAGCGGCATCGTCGACGAGCTGACGCGGGACCACCAGCGGATCCAGGACCTCTTCGACCGCATCCGGTCCGTCCGCCCGGACACCGGCGAGCGGTCGGCCCTGGTGGAGCAGGTCTGTGCGGAGCTGGTCCGCCACTCGGTCGTGGAGAAGGCCCATCTGTACCCGGCGGTGCGCCGGTACCTGCCGGACGGTGACCGGTGGGCGGAGCGCGAGCTGGCCGCGCACCAGGAGCTGGAGGAGCTGCTGGTGTCCCTGGAGGCCGCGGAGCCGGGCGGCGAGGAGTCCGGGCGGCTGCTGCTCGCGGTGGTCGCCCGGGCGACGGAGCACATCGTCGGGCAGGAGCAGCTGCTCTTCCCCCGCCTGCAGGCCCTGTGCCCCGCCGAGGCGCTGCGGGACCTCGGGGACAAGGCCCGGGCCACCGCGGCGTCCGCCCCCACCCGCCCCCGCTCCACCACCCCGGACTCGGCCCCCCTGGTCAAGCTCACCGCCCAGGTGTGGGGCCCCTGGGACCGCCTCCGCGACCTGACCACCCGCCGCGGACGCCGATGAGACGCCTCGCCTGACGGGACGGGACGGGACCGGGACGGCACGGCCCGCGCCCGGCGGGCCGTGTGCGAGAGGGCCGTGTGCGGGAGGGCCGTCGCGTGGGGGCGCCGCGGGCGGCGCCCCGCCGGGCGGGGGCCCGGCGGCCCGAGGCGGAAGGACGGTGGCCGATCCGCGCGTCGGTGGGCTCCGGGAGGGGTACTGCGGAGCTACGGACCGCAGTGCCTCTCCCCCAGGGGGGCCGGGTCGTCTCTTCGCGCTCCGCCGGGTGGGTGGCCGCGCGGTACGCCGGAGGTCACCGCCGTATCCCGCCGCAGTGCCGGATCCGAAGGAGTCCGCCCGTGAACGTCGATCGCGAACTCGCGCGGATAGAGAAACAGTTGGTGGCACAGGACCCGCTCCTGGCGTCGAAGCTCGAGACGTTCGAGCAGATCACCGCCCCGCGGCCGAGAGCCCCGGGCCGGCGGCACGTGTACCTGCTCGCCGCCGTCGTCATGACGCTGCTGGCCCTGACGACCGCGCTCGCCGCCGGCACGGCCGACGAACATCCCAGACCTCCGCAGGTGGTCCGGGAACACCCCCAGGGGCGCGGTTAGCGACGCGGTGACCGGTGCGGGCGCCGCCGGCCGGCCGACCGCGCGTTGCGGCCGGGCGTGCGCGCGTGCAGAGTGGCGGTCGTGAAGCGCCACGTGCCGCGGGTCCGGCAGGCGGTGCTCGGCCTGGAGCACCGGCTCGGCGCCTACGCCCTGGTCCGGCGCGGCCGCGACCTCGAGCTGATGCACCGGGCCATGGGGTTCGCCACCCTCTCCCTCGTCACCCTGGCGCCCCTGCTCATCGTCGTGGCCGCCGCCGATCCGCTGGGCGAGGGCGGCTTCGCCTCGTGGCTGGTCGACGGCATGGGGCTGTCCGGCCGCTCCGCCCGCGTGCTCACCGACATCATCACCCCGCCGGTCAAGGTGATCGGCACCACGAGCGTCTGGGGCGGCATCCTGCTCGCCGTGTTCGGCGTCTCCTTCGCGGGCAGCGTCCAGAACGGCTACGAACGGATCTGGGGCCTGCCGCCGGGACCGTGGCACCGGGTGTGGCGGCAGGTCACCTGGCTGGGGGTACTGACCGCGTACCTGTACCAGGAGGTGCTCAACGGGCACCAGTTCCACGGGCTGCCACGGATCGCGGTGTCCGCGACCACGGGGGCGCTGTTCTTCTGGTGGGGCCAGCACTTCCTGCTGGGCGGCCAGCTCCGCTGGCGGACGCTGCTGCCGGGCGCCGTGGCCACCATGATCGGACTGGGCGGTCTGCGCGTCTTCTCCTACCTGGTCTTCACCCCGCTCATCGTCGACAACGCGATCAGCTACGGCACCGTCGGCATCGTCCTCGTCGTCGAGTCATGGCTGACCGGGGTCGGTTTCGTCGTCTACGGCGGCGCGATGTTCGGCCGCTGGTTCTGCGAGCACCACTGGACGCGGCACCGGAGGTGAGGCGCGCCGGGCAGCGGACACGTTTGGTGACGCGAGCGCCGGGATACTCCGTGTCCGCCCAGCCCGTCCGAACCGCGGGGCGCCCGCAGCCCGGCTGCGCCGCCCCGGTGTTCCCGTCGCAGCCGAGGTCGGTCGCCGTGTCCTACGCCCCTGCCCGGTCCCGCTTCCTGCCTCTGCCGTGCCCGGGCGGCGCCGCACGGACCGGCCGCGCCGGTCCGCCCCGGCGCGCGCCGGGGCACCGCCCGGCCGACGGGCGGCCGACGGAGCCGGGCGAGTGCCGGTGAGCGCTCTGACGATCGTGCTGGCCCTGTTCGCGGCGCTGTCCAACGCCTCGGCCTCGGTGCTGCAGCGGCGGGCCGCGACGGACGAGTCCGCGAGCGGTTCGGGGCTGCGGCAGGCGGTGCGCTGGCTCGTGCGGGTGCTGCGGCGGCCGCACTGGCTCGCCGGTGCGGGGCTGCTGGCGCTGTCCACCGTGCTGCAGGCGGCGGCACTGGCCGTCGGCAGTCTGTCACTCGTCCAGCCGCTGCTGGCCAGCGAACTGCTGTTCACGCTGGCCGTCGGCAGCGTCGTCTTCCGCCGCCCGCCCGACCGGCGGACCTGGCTGGCGTTCGCCGCGCTCGCCGTGGGGCTCTCCCTCTTCCTCGGCGCGGCCTCGCCCTCCGAGGGCCGGACCACCGCCGAGCCGCACCTGTGGCTCCTGGTGGGCGCGGTGGTGCTCGGCGTGGTGGCCGCCGTGGTGGCCGTCTCACGGCTGGTGCGGGGTGCCGCGCGGGCGGCTCTGCTGGGGCTGGCGTCCGCGGTGTCGTTCGCCGCGACGGCGGCGCTGCTCAAGGAGGTCATGGGGCGGCTCGGGCAGGGCGTGGGCGCCGTCCTGACGCAGTGGCCCCCGTACGCGACCCTCGTGGTCGGCGCGCTCAGTTTCCTGCTGCTGCAGAGCGCGTTCCGCGCCGGGAGCCTGACCGCGTCCCAGCCCGCGCTCACCCTCGGCGACGCGCTGACCAGCGTGGCGCTGGGCTGGGTGCTGTTCCAGGAGTACATCGGGCTCGGGGTGCGGGTGGTGCCCGAGGCGATCGGGGTCGCCCTCATCGGAGCGGGCAGCGTGGGGCTGGCCCGCGCCACGGCCACCGACGGCGGCTGGGACACCACACCGGACGAGCGGGACGGGTCCGGCCCCGACGCCGAGCGGTCCGCCTCCCAGCGGTCCTGACCCGGACGCCACGGCCCCGCCCGCTCCCCGGCCCCTGACTCCCCGGCCCCCGGGCGAGCTTGCGCCGCCCCGCCGTGCAACAGCCGCGCGGCCGACAGGCCACCGCGGCGCGGCTGCCGGCCGTCACACCCCGCCCGGCAGCCCGGCCGTCAGGCCATGCCCGGCCGCCCGGCCGCGCATGGCGCATTCACTCCTGCGTCAGCAGGGCCTCGACCGCGGCGTGCAGTTCGGCGGGGGTGGTGCCGCCGACCGCGCGGACCACACCGCGGCCGTCGACGAGCACGTTCGTGGGCACCCCGCGGATCCCCAGGCGCGCCGCGTACTCACCCGTGCCGTCCAGGAGCACCGTGGCACCGATGTCCCAGACGGCGGCGAAGTTCGCGGCCTCCTGCCGGGGATCGGTGTTCTCCCAGACATTGATCATGACGACGTCCAGCCCGGACCGGGCCGTACGGCGGCGCAGCTCCTCCAGGACCGGCGCCTCCGCGTTGCACGGGCCTCACCAGCTGGCGAAGAAGTTGATCACATACTTGCGTTCGGCCCACTCCCGAGACGTCCGGATCCGGCCGCCGCGCAGGTCGGGCAGTTCGAACGCGGGCAGCGGCCGGCCCACCAGCGGGTGCACCGCGGGCTGTACGGGACCGGGCAGCCAGGGGCGGTCCACGAAGCTGAGGGTGCCGCTGCCCGCGTTGGACACCAGCAGGGCGCCGGAGACCGGGTCCAGGGCGCAGTCGCCGGGGGCGTTGCCCACGGTGATGCGGTGCGTCTCACGGCCGGTCGCGGTGTTCAGGACGCTCACCGTGCCCGCGCCCCGGTTGCAGACGTAGAGCCGCTCACGCGCCGCGTCCACGCACATGCCGACGGGTGCCCGCTCCACAGTCATCTCGTCGAGGACCGCGCCGGTGCCGAGCGAGATCCGGGTGACCGTGCCGTGCAGGGAGCTGGCCACGTAGAGGTGTCCGGCGGCCGGGTGGGCCACCGCCTTGCAGGGGCCCTCGCGCACGGCGATCCGCTCCAGCGGCCGCAGCGAGGCCGCGTCGAAGACGGTCAGGGAGCCCGCCATGAAGTTGGCGCAGTAGCCCCGGTCCCGCTCGGTGTCGACGGCGATGCTGCCCGCGCCGAGTTCCGCGGGCACGGTCCCGACCACTTCCAGGCGGTCGGCGTCGATCGCGGTGACCGTGCCGTCGGCGGTGTCGCCGGAGTAGACCCGGCGCAGCCCCGGATGGTGTCCGAGTCCGGCGGGATAGGCGCCGACCGGGAGCTGGGCGAGGCGGGCGCCGGTCGCGGCGTCGAGCACGGTCACCGTGTCGGAGCGCGCGTCCGCCGAGAAGATCCGCCCGCTCGGCCGGTCCAGGACGATCGGGATCGGCTCCCGTCCGACCTCGGCCCGCCACACGGGGCCGGCCCGGTCCCCGTCCAGCTCCAGGGCGACGACCGCGTTGCTGCGGGAGCACGCCACGTGGACACGCCGCCGGTCGGGGTCGACGACGACCGCCTCGGGGCCCTTGCCGACGGGGCGGTGGGCCCGTACGCGATGGGAGAGGTCGACGGAGCAGGCGGGCCCCTGCTCCGGCCGGTCGCGGTCCTCCATGTCTGAGGGGTGCACGGATGGAGGCGGGTTCAAACAGGACTCCACCCCTGACGGGACCAGGCGGGCCGTCCGGACAGCCCACCTGGGGTGTTCCGTTCCGGCGGGCCCCAGGTCCTGTCGTCGCCTTCCCGCCGTCGCCCGCAGGGCGGCCCCGCGGCGTCCGGTGCGTGCTGCCGGCGTGCCGGACGGAAGTCCACGTACTGGGCGTACCCAGGCTTTCGTCCGGTGCGGCGAGAGGGCGTGCCAGGCGTCGCGGGGCGGGCGGGAACGTGACCGCAGGGTCTAGGCCAGATGGGCCTCCAGTGCGGCGCGTACCCCGGACTCGACGGCGCCCTCGATCCAGGACGGCTTCACCGAGGTGTGGTCCCCGGCGAAGTGCAGCGGTCCCTCGGGGGCGCGGATGTGTCCGAGCAGTTCGGTGTGCTGGCCGGGCAGCAGTACGGACGCCTCGCCGTACGCGTACGGGTCGCGCAGCCAGCTCTGGGTGCGGCCGGCCCCGGTGTAGAACACCTCGATCCGCTGCCCGTACACCTGCTGCAGTCCGCGCAGGGCGTAGGGGTAGCGGGCCTCGTCCTCGAAGGAGTCCCAGCGGGAGGCGTCGTCGGCCCAGCTGTAGGAGGCCAGGACGACTCCGCCCTTGCTGCCCGGCACCGGGTGCGAGGGGTTGATCATGAAGCGGTTGGAGTTGTCGGAGACGGACCCGCCGCCGGTGATGTGCGCGGCCTCCGGCTGGTCGCGGCCGGCCCAGCGGGTGGCGGCGTAGTGGGCGCGCTGCGCCGGGCTGATGTGGCCGCGCGGCACCGAGGGGTGCGCCCCGAGCAGGCTGCCGTCGGCGGGGGCCTTCCCGCGCCGGTAGGCGTCGTGGAGTCCCGGGCGGACGGCGTCGAGTTCGCGCTTCCAGTCGGCCTCGGTCATCTCCCACCAGCGGCGGCTGAACTCCAGGAGCACCTTGGTCGCGCTGTCGTAGTGCAGTTCGGCGACGGCACGGCGTTTGCCGTACGACATCAGGGGGCTGATCTGCACCTGCCGCAGCCCGGAGAACGGCACGGTGACGACGGCCAGGTCGCCGGTGAACTGCTCGCGCACGACCTTGCCGTCGCGGCCTTCCGAGACGGTGTCGATCCACACGTGGGGGCCGTCCCGGCGTACGTGCGGGGTGTCGTCGGCACCGGACTCCCGCTGCCGGCCGGCGTCCCAGTACTCGATGCGGGTCGCGCGCCGGTCGCGGCGCAGCACGTCGGACACCTGGCGCAGCAGCGCGTCCGGGAGCGTCGCCGTGCCGCCGGTCAGCTCCCAGAAGGCGGTGTCGGGGCTGATCAGGGACTGGCTGATGAAGCTGTGGATGAAGGACAGCGGCAGCCGTGAGGTCAGGTTCTCCAGGGTGCCGATCAGATCGATGGTGTGCTCGTCGAAGCCGGCCTGCTCGGTCAGGAACCGGTACATCGACCAGTCGCCGTAGCGCTGCACGACCCTCGCCCAGCCCTGGACCCGCTCGGGCATGGGTTTGTCGACCCGTCTGCCGTCCGGTCCGACCGTGCTGAACTCGTCGCGTACGGGGTCGAGGGCGCCGGCGAGGATCTTCGAGGAGGGCGTGTCCCAGTACCTGCGGGGCACGCCGAAGGACTGGTTGATGCGGCGCGGGGACCTCGCGTAGTCGGAGCGGCGCACACGGATGCCGTTGACGTGCAGCCAGGCGTGGTTGACCGGCTTGCCGGAGGCGTCGACGTCGACGAGGTGGAACGGGCGCTTCTTCAGGCCGAGCCGGTCGATCAGGTGCATCACCAGGGGGTGACTGCCGGGGATGCGCATCGCGCCGGCCTCCGCGTACTGCCGCGGATCGGCGAACGGCTGCGCGGCGTGCTCATGGCCTCCGGTGCGGAAGGTCTTGATGCGCCCGCCGACGCGGTTGCCGTTGGCCTCCAGCAACGTCACGTGGTGTCCGGCGCGCTTGAGCAGCCAGGCGGCGACGAGCCCGGCCGGTCCGGCGCCCACGACCAGGATCTTCTTGGCCGCTTCGGCGCCGGTGCGGGGCAGGCCGGAGCCGAGGATCTTCTCGTACCCCGGTACGAGGGGCTTGTCGTGGGCGTCGACGACGAGCAGTGCGCGGGCGACGGCGAGGCAGGTGTCCCAGTCGGCGGTGGAGCGGGGCGCCGAGGGGGCTTGCCCCGGGACGGCCGGGGCGGCCGGTGCGGCGGATTGGGCGGGAGGTGCCGCGGTGGCGGGTTCGGCGGCGCCCAGGCCGAGGGCGCCGGCGCCGGCGGCCGTCCCGGCTGCGGTCGTGAACCGCCGCCGGGACAACGGGGGTTGGCTGGCTGCGGTGCGGAGTTCATGCATACGTCCTGGATAGGGCACCGCCGGAGTCCCCCGAGCGGAGATGATCACCGGTCACCTGAACGAGCGAGCGCGTCGGAGAACTCGCCCTCGCACACTGCTCATTCGAGAGGGTGCGCGCTTCCGTACGCCCCCGGGGCGCGCCCGGCGGCGGGCGCGAGCCGGTTTGTCTCCCGCAGTTCCTCGTCCAGGGTCACCTCGACGCCGCCCGCGCAGCGCGCCACCACGTTGTAGAGGAAGGTGCACAGCGTCGTGAAGGCGGTGACCAGCACGACGGTGCCGACGGCGCACACCGCCAGCCAACTCGCGGGCGGCCAGGGGTCCTGGCCCAGCAACCGCAACAGGATCCACACCGGGGGCATTGTGACGGCCGCGCACAGGACCAGTCCGACGGAGAGCAGGAAGCTCGACACCATCAGCGTCCAGGGTTCGGCGGTGTCCATGCGCATCCGCGCGTCCCGGACGTTCGGGGGCCACGGGAGGTCCCCGGCCGCCGGCCGGGTCTCTCCGTCCGTGCCGGCGGGCGCCGCCGTGCCCGCGCCGCCGGTGGGCGCGTCGGGGCCGGCGTCCCTGGGGGCGTCCGTGCGGGTGCCGGCGGGCGCGTCCGTGCCCGCCTCGCCGGTGGCCGCGTCCGTGCCGGTGCCCTCGCGGGTGTCCTCGGGGGCGTCGGCGTCCGCGATCGTGCGGGTCTCGGCGGCACCGCCGCCGGTCCCGGTGTCAGTGCCGGTCCCGGCACCGGTCCCTGTGCCGGTTCCCGTGCCGGTCCCGGTGGTTATGCCGGCGTCGGCGTCGGTGCGCCTGGGGCCTCGGCCCATGTCCGTCTCCTCCGCGGGGTCGCGTCACGCCACGGCGCCCGGCGGTGCCCGCCCCGCGCCGTGCCGGCGAAACGGGACGGGGCGGGGCTGAGCCGTGGGATCCGTGCGGTTCCGACGCTAAGCGCGGCGGCGGCGGCCCGCACGCGCGGTTCACCCGAACGGCCTCGTTGCTCCGGGACCGGGGACCGCTTCCAGACGGACGAAGGGGATCGACTCGCCCACCCGGCGGTAGCCGGCCTCACTGCCGTCCACGCGGAAGCCCATGAACGCGCACAGGCGGCGGGCCAGGCGGGGGTGCCGGGGGGCGTAGCGCACCATGAGGTCGCCGCCCTCCTGCGGCGGCAGGAAGCGCGCGGTGACACGGTGGCGGCGGTTGCCGACCTGGATCCACGTCTCCGGCCGTCGGCGCAGGTTCTGGTACCAGTCCGCCTCGGGCCCGAAGCCGGACACGATGGTCCAGCTTCCGCCTGCCGGGTCCCTCGTGACCACTTCGAGGACCACGGTGCGGTCCAGGCCCGACGTCCGCCCCGTGTGGTGCAGAAGAAGCATCCGCTGCCCGGACAACGGGCCCAGTCCCGCCCGGTACAGGCGCAGGGGCAGACGGGCGACGGCCCGCTGCCAGCCCGTGGGCGGCGGGCGGTGCCTGACCGGTTCGGGCCGCTCCCCCACGGCGGCGAGTCTATAAGAGCTGCGAACAGACATGGGCCCCGGCGGGCGGCGCCCGGCACGCGCCCTCGCCGCGTTGCCGGAAGACCCTGGCAGCTCCGCCACAAGGATGTTCCGGCGCCTTGCGACCGCACGCACCGCACACCGCCCGCCGACCGGAACCCACTTTCGTCCGCAGCTCTGAGAGCACACCGCCCGCCGACAGGGGTCAGCGCGGATGCCGGCAGCCCGGGCGGAGACCGACCATCCGCCAGATCCGCACCTCGCGGACGATCCCGGGCATCTCCCGGGCCAGCAGCGCCAGCACGAGTGCGCCGAGCACACCCGCCTCCGCCGCCAGTACCTGCCTGCCTGTCATCGGGGCTCCTTCCCTGCTTCGCCCGGCCCTTCCGGTCCCGCCCGCCTCGCGCTTCCCGCGCGCCCCGCGGTCATCCGGGCGAGATGTTGGGCATGATCTTCAGGATCGCGTTGTGCTTCTTCCAGTGGATGCCGGTGGAGCGGCGGGCGTCGGACGTTCCGTCCTCGTGGTGGCCCGGCTGGCGGGCGTAAGGGCCCTTGTTGCCCTCGTGCAGCCCGGCGACGTGGCCGGGGGTGTCGGGCCGCACATCGGGCCTGCCGACTCTGATCCTGCCCATGGTCCGCTCCTCACGGTCGCTCGGTCAGCTGCGCGAAGAAGTCGTCGACGGCGCCCCACACCCGGTCGCCCCCGGACAGGCCGCGCCATTCTCGGCGTACCACGGCGACGAGGCGGAAGCAGTCGTCGACGGGCACGATCCAGTGGTGCCGGGCGCCGCGCGCCGTGTGGACGAGCAGGGCCTCGACGCCGGGTTCCAGCGCCGCCAGCGCCGGACAGCCATCCGCCAGCCGCCGCCAGGCGCCGGGATCGGCCTCCCACCGGGTGGCGCCGGCGGGGCTGGGCCAGTGCCCGGCGGGGGTGCCGTCCCGGCCCACCACGAAGAACGCCAGACCGACCGGTGCCCCGAGCGCCGCGGTGTCCACCGGGGGCAGCCGCAGGCGCCGGGTCGGAACCGGCCGGTACCGCCCGCCGGCCGCCCCGTCGTCGACGAAGAGCAGCGAGCAGGCCCGGCAGGCGCACAGCAGGTCCTCGCCGCCGCCCCCGCCCGTGTCGAGCAGGTGCCGGTGGTCGTCGGCCACCGGCTCGCCGCACAGGTCGCAGCGTTCGGCGGTTTCCGCGCGCGCGTCGGCGGCACCGCGGATCAGGCGCGCCAGCGCACCGGTCATGTCCTGGGCTCCCGTTCCGTGCTCACGCACGCCAGTAGGGGTCGTAGCCGCTGGTCAGGCGGTCTTCGTTGTGCCGCCATCTCGGTTCCTTGTTGACGGCCATGCTGGTGATGCCGCGCATCCGCCGGATGAACGCGCCGTACGGCCTGATGAGGACGGCGGACAGGCTGCCGCCCGTGGGTTCGTCCATGAAGGGCATGAAGGCGTCGGGGAACCCGGGCATCGTGCAGCCGATGCAGATGCCGCCGACGTTGGGGCAGCCGCCCACGCCGCCCATCCAGCCGCGCTTGGGCACGTTGCAGTTGACCACCGGTCCCCAACAGCCCACCTTCACCTGGCACTTGGGCGAGTTGTAGTCCTTGGCGAAGTCGGCCTGCTCGTAGTAGGCGGCCCGGTCGCAGCCCTCGTGCACCGTCTTCCCGAACAGCCACTGCGGGCGCAGCATGTGGTCGAGCGGCGGGGGCGGCGCGGAACCCGCGGCGTGCTGGAGCACCCAGGTCAGGGTCTCCATGAAGTTCTCGGGCTGGATCGGGCAGCCGGGGACGTTCACGATGGGCAGGGCGCCCTGCGACCTGAAGTCCCAGCCGAGGTAGTCCGCGAGGCCCATGGCACCGGTCGGGTTGCCGGCCATCGCGTGGATGCCGCCGTACGTCGCGCAGGTGCCGGCCGCGACGACGGCCCAGGCCCGGGGCGCGAGCCGGTCGATCCACCAGTTGAGGGTGAGCGGTTCGCCGGTCTCCGGGTCGTTGCCGAACGAGGTCCAGTAGCCGTCGCCCTCGATGATGTTCTGGTTGGGGACCGAGCCCTCGATGACGAGGACGAACGGGGTCAGTTCGCCCCGGGCGGCGGCGCGGAAGGGGGCGAGGAAGTCCTCGCCGCCCAGGCTCGGCGAGAGCACCTTGTTGTACAGGTGCACCTTGGGCAGTCCGGGGACGAGTCCTAGCACGATGTCCTCGATCGCGGGCTGACCCGACGCCGTCATGGAGACGGTGTCGCCGTCGCAGCTCATGCCCTCGGAGATCCAGAGGATGTGGATCTCGTCGAAGCCGTGCCGTTCACCGGCGCCTTCGGGTGTCTGTCCTGTGCGGGTGGTGCCGCTCTGGGCAGTCATGTGCTCGGCCTCCCCTGGAGACGGTCACGGAGCCGGTCGTAGGCGGCGGCCACCGGAGCCACCGCCGTCAGGGCCGGGGGCCGGTCGGGCGCGTGCGGGTGCGGCCGGGTCGGGGCGCCCCGCTTGGCCTGGTCGAGCAGCCGGCCCAGTTCGTCCAGATCGCGCTGGGCGACGTGTTCGCGCAGTGCGGGCATCAGGTCCGTCTCCTGCGCTCGTACGTGTGCCTCGGCCTCCCGCCCGAGCCGGGCCATCAGGTCGCTCTCGCGCGGGGCCTCGGCGGGCAGTCTGTCCAGGGCCAGCAGCAGCTTCTTGACGGCCATGTCCTCGCCCAGGTGCTCGTCGGCCCGGCGCGCGCCGTCGGGCAGCGCCTTCCTGGCCAGCGGGTAGACCATCATCTCCTCGAGCGCGGCGTGCTTGGACAGTTCGCGGACCGTCAGCTCGATCACGCCCCTGCGCTGGGCCGGGGAGGCCGCGGCGTGGTAGTCGCGGAACAGTTGCTCGACCATCCGGTGGTCGTGCTGCAGCAGCTCGATCGCGTCCATCGCATCTTTCCTCGTCCGGGGCGGCGATCCGCGGCGGGGCGGGCGGGCTCGGGGGCCTGGGCGGACGCCGTCCGGAGCACGCGGGACGGTCCGTCCCTGCCCCAGGCTCACACAGGTCGCCGCTGACCGCGCGTTCTGCGCGGGCGGTCCCGTGCGCGCGGCACGCGCCGCCGCCCGCCCCGGCGGCACGGCCCGGTGACCCGGGTGTTTCCCCGCCCTGTGCGGTGGCACCCGGACACCTCGGCCAGGAGGGCAGGAGACGCGTGAGGGGGCGCGGGCCTCGGACGGACAGGAGACGCGGACATGGGAACACCGGGTGAGGGCGCCGCGGGCGCGGGCCGGATGGGTGACGCTGCGGCCCGGCTCGGCCAGGACGCCGCGGAACTGGCGCGGGACGAGGTCAGGGCCGTACGGGACGATCTCATGGCCGGTCTGCGCGCGTTCGGGGCGGGCGGTGCGCTGGCCGCCGGTTCCGGGCTGTGCGGGCTGCTGGCGCTGTGGTCGGCGCACGAGGCCGTGCTGCGGAGCCTGGCGGCGGTCATGCCGCGGGGCAGGGCCGCGGCCCTGCTCGCCTGCGTCTACGGGTCCGGCGCCGCCGCTCTGGCGCTGGCGGCCCGCAACCGGGTGAACGCCGCCGCCCACGCGGCCGCCGAGGCGCTGGAGAAGGACGCCGACGACCGGCGCTCCACGACGGCGCCCCGGGGCACCGGTCCATCGGCCGGCACCGATCCGGCGTCCGGCCCGGATCCGACGCCCGGGCCCGAGGCCCCCGATCCCGGTGCGTGAGCCGCAGGTACGTCCCCGCGCCCGAACCGCGCCGACCCGCCACGCCTGGCGAGGCCCGCGCGCTCCCTGCGCCTGAGCCGCCGTCAGCACCCGCGAAGCGCCTCGCACCCGCCCGCCCGGACCGGCGCACCCCTCCTCCCGGACCGCCGGTACCGGCGGGTGCCGCCCGCACCGCCCGTACCGGCCCGCGCCGCACCCGCACCGTGCCCGCCAGCCCGCGCCGGAGCGCACCGTCCGTACCAGCGCGCCGCGCCTCCACCGCCGATCACCGGCGCGCGCCGGCCGCCTCACACCTCGTGTTCCGGCCAGCCGAGGAGGCGGGCGCCGATCACCGCGGTCTGCAAGGTGTAGCGGTGCACGGGGTCGGCAGGGTCGGCGCCGGTCAGTTTGCGGATGCGTTCCAGCCGGTAGGTGAAGGCCCGGACGCTGAGGCTGAGGCGGCGCGCCGCCTCGGCGGCCGTACAGCCCGCGTCGAAGTACGCGGTGAGCGTGTCCAGCAGGGGCTGGGCACCGCCGCGGGCGGCGCGGAGCGGGCCGAGCGTGTCGCGGACGAGGTCGGCCATGGCCTGCCGGTCGCGGGTGAGGACGGGGTAGACGAGGAGGTCCGCCGCCCGCAGCACCGGTTCCCGGAGTTCGAGGCGGTGGGCGAGGTCGAGGGCGTTGAGGGCCTCCTCGTAGGAGTGGACCACTCCCCCGGCGCCGGGGTGCGGACGGCCGATGGCGACCCTGCCGCCGTCCGTGGCCGCGTAGGCGTGCTTGGCGAAGAACGCCAGCACGTCGTCCTGGTCGCCCGGGGCGACGCAGACGAGCCGGCCGTCCTTGGTGGTGAGCAGCACCCGGCGTTCACCGAACCGGGCGAGCAGCGAGGTCTCCACGTGCCGGGTGGCCGGGTGCGTGTCGTCGACGGGCTCGGTGCCCTGGGCGACCGCGACCGCGTGGGCGCGGGAGAAGAGCAGTCCGTAGCGTTCGGCGCGTTCCGCGAGCCGGCCGAGGTCGCTGCGGCCGTAAAGCAGGTCGTCGATGAACTCGCGGCGCGCCGCTTCCTCCTGGCGCATGGCGAGTCTCTGGGCGCGTTCGTGGCCCTCGGCGAAGGCGTCCATGGCCTGTTCGACGGCGGCCAGGACCCGGTCCACGCCGGCGGTCTGCAAGGCGGCGGAGACCGTGCGGGTCTCGGCCAGGTGCCGGTGGACGAGCCGGCGCAGGCCGTGCCCGGCCTCGGCCGCCCGCTCGCCCTGGGCGCGCAGCAGCGCCAGTTCGTCGCGGGTGAGGCGGCGGCCGGTGGCGCACACGTCGGCCAGGATCCGGGTGTAGCCCCTCAGATATGCCTCGGGCAGCTCTGGCCGTGTCACGGACCCTCCCCAGCCTTGATCGGACAGCCTTGATCGGCAGCCTCGATCGGCCGCTGACGTTTTCTAACCCACGGCGAACAGCAGTGCCAAACCCCGCCTCCCCCGCGCGGGCCCGGCCCCTCCCGCCGCGCCCTGCCGCCCGGTCGCGGACCTCACGGACGCCGCCGGACACCCCCTGAAGGGCCGGATCTCCGTCGGGTTAGCATATGAGCGCTGCCTAGCTCGAAAGAGAAACCTGTGACTGTCAACGACGACTCGTTCACCAACTGGAAGCACCGCGAGGAGATCGCGGAGTCGATGATCCCGATGATCGGGAAGCTGCACCGGGAGCGGGACGTGAACGTCCTGCTGCACAGCCGCTCCCTGGTGAACAAGTCGGTGGTGAGCATCCTCAAGACCCATCGGTTCGCCCGGCAGATCGCCGGCGAGGAGCTGTCGGTCACCGAGACGCTGCCCTTCCTCGAGGCCCTCACCGCGTTGGACCTCGGCCCCTCGCAGATCGACATCGGCATGCTGGCGGCGACGTACAAGGCCGACGACCGGGGCCTGTCCGTGGCCGAGTTCACGGCCGAGGCGGTCGCGGGCGCGACCGGCGCGGGCAAGGCCGAGCGCCGCGAGGGACGCGACGTCGTCCTCTACGGCTTCGGCCGCATCGGCCGCCTGGTCGCCCGGCTGCTCATCGAGAAGGCGGGCTCGGGCAACGGGCTCAGGCTGCGCGCGATCGTCGTCCGCGGCGGCGGTGAGCAGGACATCGTCAAGCGTGCCTCGCTGCTGCGCCGCGACTCCATCCACGGTCAGTTCCAGGGCACCATCACGGTCGACGAGGCGAACAGCACGATCCTCGCCAACGGCAACGCCATCAAGGTGATCTACGCCGACGACCCCTCGTCGGTGGACTACACGGCGTACGGCATCAAGGACGCCATCCTCATCGACAACACGGGCAAGTGGCGCGACCGCGCGGGCCTGTCGAAGCACCTGCGTCCCGGGATCGAGAAGGTCGTCCTGACGGCGCCGGGCAAGGGCGACGTCCCCAACATCGTGCACGGCGTCAACCACGACACCCTCAAGCCGGACGAGCGGATCCTGTCCTGCGCCTCGTGCACGACGAACGCCATCGTCCCGCCGCTGAAGGCGATGGACGACGAGTTCGGCGTGGAGAGCGGTCACGTGGAGACCGTCCACTCCTTCACCAACGACCAGAACCTGCTGGACAACTACCACCGGTCCGAGCGGCGCGGCCGCAGTGCGCCGCTCAACATGGTCATCACCGAGACCGGTGCCGCCTCCGCCGTGGCCAAGGCGCTGCCCGACCTGAAGGCGCGGATCACCGGCAGTTCGATCCGGGTGCCGGTGCCGGACGTCTCCATCGCGATCCTCAACCTGCGGCTGCGGCGCGAGACCAGCCGCGCGGAGGTCCTCGACCACCTCCGCGAGGTCTCCCTCACCTCGCCGCTCAGGCGGCAGATCGACTTCATCAGCGCGCCCGACGCTGTCTCCAGCGACTTCATCGGCTCGCGCCACGCCTCGATCCTGGACGCGGGCGCCACCAAGGTCGAGGGCGACAACGCCATCCTCTACCTCTGGTACGACAACGAGTTCGGCTACTCCTGCCAGGTCATCCGGGTCGTCCAGCACGTCTCCGGGGTCGAGTACCCGACCTACCCGGCGCCCGCCCTCTGACCGGCGCGCCCGCTGCGCCGGGCGGCCCGGCACCTCCTCGCACATCTGCGGGAGGTGCCGGGCCGTCCCGGTGCCGACGGCGGGCACCCGCCCGGTGCGCGGCGCGGGCGGTGTGTGAGACTGCGGCCATGATCCGTGCCGCGACCCTCGCCGACGTGCCCGTCATCCACGCCCTGATCCGCGATCTGGCCGAGTACGAGAAGGCGCTCGACGAGGCGCGGGCCACGCCGGAGCAGCTCGCCGAGGCACTGTTCGGGGACCGCCCCGCGGCCTACGCGCACGTCGCCGAGGACGCGGACGGCGAGATCGTGGGCTTCGCGCTGTGGTTCCTCAACTTCTCCACCTGGCGCGGCGTGCACGGCATCTACCTGGAGGACCTGTACGTACGGCCGCAGGCCCGCGGCGGCGGCCACGGCAAGGCCCTGCTGACCGAACTGGCCCGCATCTGCGTCGCGCGCGGCTACGAGCGCCTGGAGTGGTCGGTCCTGAACTGGAACCGCCCGTCGATCGACTTCTACGAGTCCCTGGGCGCCCGCCCGCAGGACGAGTGGACGGTGTACCGGCTGACGGACGACGCGCTGGCCGCGCTGGGCCGGCCGCGGTAGCGGGCGCTCCGGCGCGGTCGTCCCGGGCGGCGCGACAAGGCGCCCGATGCGAAAATGTGCCCGTGGGGTCCTGCCCGTGGATGGGGATGACAGCATGGGCGTCAGCGGTGCGAACAGTGCCTTTCCGCGCGATCCGCTCGACATCACGTCCACGGCCGTGGCGGTCGTCGACGCCGGAGGGCTGATCGTCCGCTGGAGCCGCGGCGCCCAGGAACTGCTCGGCCGTCCGGCCGCCGAGGTGCTGGGGCGGTCCGTGGGGGGCCTGTTCGCGCGGGGCGACCCCGCCGCGGTGGTGTCCGGGCTGCGCCGGGTCCGCCGGGGCTGGCAGGGCGTCGTGCCCCTGCGCCACGGGGACGGCCACACCGTCCGGCTGGCCGTCCGGGTGTCCCCGCTGACCGCCGCGACCGGGGCGCCCGAGTGGCTCGTCGCCGGGTGGGACGCGGTGGACCTGCGCCGGCGGGAGCTGTACGCCACGGTGGCGCGCGGGCTGCTGGAGCAGTCGCCGTTCGGCGTCGCGGTCCTGGACGCGGGGATGCGGTACCGGTGGGTCAACGCCGCGCTGGCCGCCATGGAGGAGTGCCCGCCGGGCCGGCCCGGGCGACGCCCGGCGAAGGCGGCCCCCGTCCCCGCCCCCTCCACGGGCCCGGCCCCCACGGAGACGCTCCCCCCGGATGCGGCCCCCGCAGACCCGGCTCCAGCGACCACGGCCTCCCCGGACGCAGGCCCCGCGAACGCGGCCCTCGCGGACCCGGCTCGCGCGGCCCCGGTCCCCGGGGGCGCGGCCCCCGCACGCGAAGACCCCCCGAGCGCAAGCACCAGCACCACCTCCGCAGACCCGGCTCCGGCGACCACGGCCTCCCCGGGCACCGTCCGCACGAGCCCGGCCCCGGCCGGCACGGCTCCCACGGGCCCGGCCCCCGCGGACACAGCCCCCGCCGACGCCGCCCGCACGCGCCCGGCTCCCCCGCCCACCGGCCCCGCGGACGGCCACGGTGCCGCCCCCGGCGAGCGCCTGCGCCCCCGCGCGGCCAGGGCGTCACCGGTGGTGAGCCGGCAGGCCCGGCAGGCCCTGCTCTCCGGCCGCTTCCGCGTCACCCTGGAGCCCGTACCGTCCCGTTCCGGCGCGCCGGACCCGCCGCAGCCGGGCCGCGCCCGGCTGCGTGCCTTCTTCCCGCTGAAGGACGCCTCCGGCCGGACCCTCGGCATCTGTTACGCCGCGCTGGACCTCACCGGCCAGGACCCCTCGCGCCAGCGGCTCGCGCTGCTCAACGCCGCCGGTGAGCACATCGGGACCACACTGGACCTCGACCGGACCGTACGGGAACTGACGGAGGTCGTCGTCCCGCAGGTCGCCGACTTCGTCACCGTGGACCTCCTGGACGTCGTCCGGGCGCGGCAGATGCCGGCCGCGTGGCCGGAGCGCGGTGCGGCCACACTGCGCCGGTCGGCCCACCGGTCGGTCCAGGAGGACGAGCCGGACCGCGTCGTCGGGGTGGGCGACCCCACCCGGTACCCGGCCGGCTCGCCCCAGCGGCGGTGCCTGGCCACCGGCGAACCCGTGCGGGTGACCGCCGTCGGCCTCACGACGCCCTGGGTCGCCGACGACCCCGCGCGCTGGCACCGGCTGATCCGGCTCGGCGTGCACACCCACCTGGTCGTGCCGCTGCGGGCGCGCGGCGTGACCATGGGCGTCGTCACGCTGATGCGGTGGAAGAACCCCGACCCCTTCGACGAGGACGACGTGCTCCTGGTGACGGAGCTGGTGGCGCGGGCCGCCGTGTGCGTGGACAACGCGCGGCGCTACGCCCAGGAGCACCGGGCGGCGCTCACCCTCCAGACCAGCCTGCTGCCGCCCTCCCTGCCCGCGCACAGCGCCGTCGAGGTGGCCCACCGGTATCTGCCCGCCGACGCGGAGTCGGGCGTGGGCGGTGACTGGTACGACGTGATCCCGCTCTCCGGTGCCAGGGTGGCGCTGGTGGTGGGCGACGTGGTCGGCCACGGGCTGCACGCCGCGGCCAGCATGGGCCGGCTGCGGGCCGCCGTCCAGACGCTGGCCGATCTGGACCTGGCCCCCGACGAACTGCTGGCGCGCCTCGACGACCTCGTCGTGCGGCTGTCCGACGAGGCGGAGGCCGCCGACGAGGGCCCTCCGGTGGTCGGGGCGACCTGTGTGTACGCCGTGTACGACCCCATCGCCCGCAAGATCACCGTGGCCCGGGCCGGCCACCCCAGTCCGGCGATCGCGCACCTGAACGAACCGGTCGAGTTCCCGGACATCCCGGCGGGGCCGCCGCTCGGGCTGGGCGGGCTGCCGTTCGAGTACGCCGAGGTGCCGGTGGAGGAGGGCAGTGTCATCGCCCTCTACACGGACGGCCTGATCGAGGCGTCGGACCGGGACGTCGACGTCGGCATGGAACGGCTGTGCTTCACGCTGGCCCATCCGGACCGGCCGCTGGAGGAGATCTGCGACATCATGGTCCGCACGCTGCTGCCGGACCGCCCGCGCGACGACGTGGCGTTCCTGATCGCCCGGACCCATGTGCTCAGCTCCGACCGGGTGGCCTACTGGGAGGTGCCCCCCGACCCGGCCGCGGTGGGTGTGGCGCGCGGCGACGTGGCCGGGCAACTGGCCCGCTGGGGCCTGGGCGAGGCGGCCTTCAGCACCGAGCTGATCGTCAGTGAGCTGCTCACGAACGCCATCCGGCACGCCTGCGGTCCGATCGGCCTGCGCCTGATCCACGAGCGGACGCTGATCTGCGAGATCTCCGACGGCGCCAGCACCTCGCCGCATCTGAAGCGGGCGCGGAGCACGGACGAGGGCGGGCGCGGTCTGTTCCTGGTCGCCCAGGTCGCCCAGCGCTGGGGCACCCGTTACTCGGGCTGCGGCAAGACGATCTGGGCGGAGCAGCAGCTGTCCCGCCCGGGCGGGTGACCGCGCCGCCGGAGCGGTCCGGTCACCCGCGGGCCGCGGCGGGCCGCGCCTGCCGCGGCCGGTCCGTTCAGCGTTCTTCGCGGAACAGGACGTGCCGGGCGGCCACCGGGTCGTACTTGCGCAGGACGAGCCGGTCGGGGTCGTTGAGGCGGTTCTTGCGGGTGACGTAGGTGACGCCGGTTCCGGCGGTCGACTTCAGCCGGACGACGGGGCGCACGGTGGTGCGTGCCATGTGTTCCTCCTTTCGGCCGCATCCCCGGATTGATCCAGACATGCCAGCCGGGTGCGTCAACAGCGCGGGCACCGGCCGCATTCCCGGTCGGGCGGGACACCGGAACCCGAGCGAAACCGACATACCGGTCGCCCGGCGGGCGAGCGCAGTGCTAGAACTGGGAGCATGATCGGACGTTCCCGCCGGTCCCGGTCGAAGGCGGCAGCGCCGCAGGGCGGCCGGCGGTCCGCTGATCCCTCCCGCCGTCCGGGACCGCGCCGCTCCCCCGGGCGGCGCCCGCCGGCGCCCTGGGGGCCCGGCACCCTGGCCGGACAGGTGCTGCTGCTCCAGGTCATCGTGGTCCTGGTGCTGGTCGCGGCGGCGGCCGCCGCCCTGGTCCTGCAGGGGCGCTACGACGGCGAGAACGACGCCCGCAAGCGTTCCCTGGCCGCGGCCGAGGCCTTCGCGCACGCCCCCGGCACCGCCCTCGCGTTCAAGGCCCCGGACCCGGCCAAGCTGCTGCAGACCCCGGTCATGCAGGCGCAGGCCGGCGCCGGCATCGACTTCATCTCCGTGATCGACGTCCACGGGGTGCGGCTCGCCGACACACAGCCGCGCCTCATCGGCACCAAGGCCACCGACGTCAGCCGCGCCATCGCCGGGGAGACCTTCACCGACACCTTCCACGGCAAGCCGGCCGACGCCGTGCGCGCCGTGGTGCCGGTGATGGACGCGAGCCGCCGGGTGGTGGGTGTGGTCACGGCCGGCATCCAGGTCGTGAACCTGGGGCACCTGCTGGACCAGCAGGTGCCCATGGTGCTGGGCTCGGCCGCGCTGGCCCTCGCGCTCGCCACGGCGGGCACCGCCCTGGTCAGCAGACGGCTGCGCCGGCAGACGCACGGTCTCGGGCCGGCCGAGATGACCCGGATGTACGAGCACCACGACGCGGTGCTGCACGCGGTGCGCGAGGGCGTGCTCATCGTCGGCGCCGACGGCCGGCTCCTGCTGGCCAACGACGAGGCGCGCCGCCTGCTGGACCTGCCGGCGGACGCCGACCAGCGGCACGTGACACAGCTGGGGCTCGCCCCGGAGCTGACCCGGGTGCTGGTGGCGGGCGAGATCGTCTCCGACGAGGTGTGCCCGGCCGGCGACCGGCTCCTCGCCGTCAACACCCGGCGGACCGCGCCGTACGCGGACGCACCGGGCCTGGTGGCCAGTTTCCGCGACACCACGGAACTGCGGGCTCTCTCGGGGCGCGCGGAGGTGGCGCGGGAGCGCCTGACCCTGCTGTACGAGGCGGGGGTGCGCATCGGCACGACGCTGGACGTGCGGCGCACCGCGGACGAACTGGCCCAGGTGGCGGTGGACCGGCTGGCGGACGTGGTCACCGTGGAACTCCTGGAGGCCGTACTGCACGGCGAGGAGCCCACCGGTGCCATGCACCGGATGCGCCGCACGGCGCTGCGCGGATCGCGCAACCCCCTGCAGCCGGTGGGCGATCTGATCCGGTTCGTGGTGGCCGACACGCCGATGGTGGCGGCGCTGCGGCGGGGCAAGGCCGTACGGGTGCCGGACCTGCGGGCCGCCGAGGACTGGCGGGCCCAGGACCCGCAGGGCGCCCGCCAGGTGCTGGCCGCGGGCATCCACTCACTGATCGCCGTGCCGCTCAGGGCACGCGGGGTGGTGCTGGGCATGGTCAACTTCTGGCGGGGCGCCGGCTCGCCGCGGTTCGAGGAGGAGGACGTCGCCGTCGCGGAGGAGCTGGGGGCCCGGGCGGCGGTGGCGATCGACAACGCCCGCAGGTACTCGCGCGAGCACGCGATGGCCGTCACGCTGCAGCGCAGTCTGCTGCCCCGGGACCTGCCGGAGCAGGACGCGCTGGAGGTGGCCTGGCGCTACCGCCCGGCGCAGTCGGGGGTGGGCGGCGACTGGTTCGACGTCATACCCCTGCCGGGGTTCCGGACGGCGCTCGTGGTCGGCGACGTGGTGGGCCACGGGCTGCACGCGGCGGTGACCATGGGGCGGCTGCGGACGGCGGTGCTCAACTTCTCCTCGCTGGACCTGCCTCCGGACGAACTGCTCGGCCACCTCGACGAGATGGTGGCCCGGCTCGACACCCCCGCGGAGGCGACGGACGGCGAGGGGGCCCTGGTCACCGGCGCCACCTGCCTCTACGTCATCTACGACCCGGTGGGCGGGCACTGCACCTTCTCGCGCGCCGGTCACGTCACGCCGGCCGTGGTGGACCCCGTGGGCCGGGTGGTCTTCCCCGACCTGCCGCTGTCGCCGCCCCTGGGCGTGGGAGGCCACCCGTTCGAGACGGGCGAGCTGGTCCTGCCCGAGGGCAGCCGCCTCGTCCTGTTCACCGACGGCCTGGTCGAGGACCGGCGGCGCGACATCGACGAGGGACTGGCGATGCTCGCCGCGGCGGTCGCCCACCCGGACCAGACACCGGAGGACACCTGCCGGGCCCTGATGGAGACGATGCTGCCGGAGCACCCGAGCGACGACGTGGCCCTGCTGGTGGCCCGTACCCGGCTGCTCGACCCGTCCCGGGTCGCGGTGTGGGACGTGCCGTTCGACGTCAGCGCGGTCTCCCGGGTGCGGACCCAGGTGAGCCGGCGGCTGTCCGAGTGGGAGCTGGAGGAGTCCGCCTTCGCCACCGAGCTGATCCTCAGTGAACTGCTCACCAACGCGATCCGCTACGGCGCTCCCCCGGTGCGGGTCAGGATCCTGCTGGGCTCCACCCTGGTCTGCGAGGTGTCGGACGGCAGCAACACCTCTCCGCGGCTGCGCCGCGCGGCCACGACCGACGAAGGGGGCCGGGGCCTGTTCCTGGTCTCGCAGTTCGCGGACCGGTGGGGCACGCGCTACGTGGCGAACGGCAAGGTGATCTGGGCGGAGCAGAGCCTCGGCGGCGCCCGGCAGCCGGACGCGTCCGTGCTGCTGGACCAGATGGCCTGGTGAGGAGCGGGGCTCTGCGGGCGGGGGCGGCGGGGGCCTTCGCGGCACCGGCTGACGCGCGGTGACCGCCGACGGGACGCCATTGGACGCCGAGTCACATTACTGAACCGTAACCTGCTGCCTGCTACCGGCGGTAACAGCAGGTGGGTACGGTCGCGTTCACTGCTCTCCGCCCGCGTGCCCGGCCGCACCCCCAGGAGGTTCCCCATGCCCGCGTCCAGACGGCTGCTCGCCGTGGCCCTCGCCGCCGCCTCGTGCCTCGGCGTCCAGGCGCTTCCGGCCGCCGCGGCCACCGGCTCCGCTCCCGTGGTCTCCCGCGGCGTCACGATCCCCGAGTTCTACGACCCGCCCGCCCAGCTGCCCGCCGCCGACGGCACCCTCGTCCGCAGCGAACCGCTCCCGCTCGCGCTGAGCCTGCCCAGCCTGCACGGTCCGCTGCCGGGCCGGGCCACCCGCCTGATGTACAAGTCGACCGACGCGAACGGCGCGCCCGTCGCCGTCACCGGCGCCTACATCGAGCCCACGGCACGCTGGACGGGCGCCGGACCGCGCCCGCTGGTCGTCGTCGCGCCGGGCACCATGGGCCAGGGCGACCAGTGCGCGGCCTCGCTCGGCCTGGAACACCCGCTGTCCCTCAACGGACAGACCGTGTCGGTCGGCTACGAGGACCTGTCCGTCTACCGGCTGCTCGCCCAGGGCACCGCGGTCGTCGTCACCGACTACGTGGGCCTGGGCGCCACGGACCGGCTGCACACCTACGTCAACCGCGTCGACGGCGCCCACGCCGTCCTCGACGCCGCCCGCGCCGCACGCACCGTCCAGGGAGCGTCGGTCACCGCCGCCTCACGCGTGGGGCTCTTCGGTTACAGCCAGGGCGGCGGAGCCACCGCGGCCGCCGCCGAACTGCAGCCTTCCTACGCCCCCGACGTCCCGCTCGCCGGCACCTACGCCGGCGCACCGCCCGCCGACCTGACCGAGGTCACCGAGGGCATCGACGGCAGCGAACTGGCCGGCGCCCTCGGCTGGTCGCTCAACGGCTTCCTGCAGACCGACCCGGAGCTGCGCCCGATCGCCGACGCCCACCTCAACGCCGCCGGGAAGGCCGCCCTGGCCGATCTGTCCACCATGTGCGTGGGCGACGCGATCCTGCACTACGGCTACGCCAAGAGCACCAAGTGGACCACCGACGGGCAGTCCCTGAGCGCCATCATCGGCGCCGATCCCACGCTCAGGGCCTTCCTCGACACCCAGCGCATCGGCAGACTGAAGCCGGCCGGACCGGTGCGGGTGGCCACCGGCGTCAGCGACGACCTCGTGCCGCACGGCCAGGCACGGCAGCTCGCCGTCGACTGGTGCCGCAAGGGCGCCGACGTCAGCTACGCGCCGGTCGTCCTGCCGGACGTCGTCAGCCCCCTGCTCAACCACTTCGGGCCGCTGCTCGCCGACCAGGGCACCGCGGTCTCCTGGCTCACCGACCGCCTGTCCGGCAGGCCGGCGCCGTCCAACTGCCTCACGCTGCCCGTACAGCCCTGACCGGTCCCCGCACGCACGCGGACCACGCCGGGCCGGGCCGCCCCGTCGGCGACGGGGCGGCCCGGCCCGTGCGGGAAGCGCGCCCGGGTCACAGGGCGCCGCGGCTCCTGCGGCGCCAGGTGAGGTACGTGCCCGTGGCACCGGCCGCCAGCAGCGCGCCCGCGCCGACGCCCACCGCGAGCGCCCTGGAGGAGGGGCCGGTGCCGGTGGTCGCGGCCGTGCTCTCGAAGGCCGGGCCGGGGGTGACGGACGTTTTCACGGGCGCCACGGAGCGGATCGGTCCGACCGACCTGACCGAGCCGTCGCGGTTCAGCAGCACCTGCTTGCGGTTGGGGTGACGGAAGTCGAACATGCCGGTCAGCGGGCCCGCGGTCGCGTCGAAGGAGTGGTCGCCGATGCGCCCGGTGTGCCAGTTGTCCTCGATGAAGCGGATGATCGACGCCTGGTCGGTCTGGGTGTGGTCGACCTTGTTGACCTTGCTGTACGGGGAGATGACCAGCAGCGGCTGGCGCGTGCCGGGGCCGCACCGGTCCTGGTAGCCGCCGGCCGCCTTGGGGCCGGCCTGGCAGGCGGGGCTGTCGGTGGCCTTGCCGTTGGAGCCGACCGAGGTGTCCGTCGAGCCGTTGCGCACCTGCGCGTAGGCGTGGTCGTACCAGCCGTCGGAGTCGTCGTAGGCGATGACGATCGCGGTGGACCTCCACTGCGGCGAACTCTGGACGGCGTTGATCTGGTCGACCAGGAAGTGCTGTTCGTCGATCGGGTCCGAGTACCCGGCGTGGCCGTCCTGGTAGGAGGGGGCCTTGACGAAGCTGACGGCCGGGAGCCTGCCCGCCTTCAGCGCGGCGAAGAGGTCGGTCAGGTCGTAGTTGTGGTTGGCGCGCCCGTCGTGGCCGATCTCGGCGACGTCCCTGGGCGGCAGGTGGTGCGGGTTGGCCGTCGACTTGTAGTACGCGAACGGGTTGTGGTGCGGGCTGTAGTCGACGACCTGGGCGCCGCCGACGTTGGCGTGCGCCGTCTCGCACCTGGCGTACTCGCCCTGCTCGCCGCTCCACGCGGTGGAGGGCCGGAAGCCGCCCTGGAACCAGCCCCAGCTGACGTGCTTGCGGTTGAGCAGGTCGCCGATGTTGCGGCCCTTCATCACCGCGAGCGCGTTGCGGCTGGTGTGGTTCTTGCCGGCGCAGTCGTCGAAGGCGGGGTCCGGGTCGTTGATCATCGTGCCGACGCCGTTCGCGTCGGGCGACTTGACGGTGTACGGGTCGGGCGTGGAGGTCTGCTTCGGGTTCTCGGTGCCGGAGGCCGGGTCGACGGAGATGATGCCGTGCGTCTGGCCGGAGGCCAGGTTGATGGCGCCGGGAGTGGAGGGGCCGTAGTTCGAGCCGAAGGAGCGGTCGCTCAGGGCGTAGTGCTGGGCGTAGTTCCACATGGCGGTGACGGTGTTGCCGTCGTAGTAGTCCATGACCAGGCCCGGCTCGCCGAACAGGCCGCCGCTGCACTTGCCGACCTCGGTGTTCTGCACGAACTGGTCGGCCCTGCCGCCGTTGTAGGCGTACTGCTCGGGCCCGTAGGAGTGGTTCTGGTCGCAGGTGACGGCCTGCTGCGGGGTGAGCCGCTTGGGGGCGTACTGGTTGGGGTTGTTCTCCAGCAGCCCGGCGTGCGCCAGGGTGTCGATGTCCTTCGGGGTCTTCTTCGACGCGGTGAACTTCGTGCCGTCGGTGTTGGCGGCCTTCGGGTAGGTGGCGAAGTAGTGGTCGAAGGAGATGTTCTCGTCGAAGAGGACGACGACGTGCTCGATGGGGGTCGCGGTCGCGCCGTGCCCGCCGTGTCCGGCGGGCACGGCGGCCCAGCCGGGGGCGGCCGCGCCCAGGACGGTGAGCGCCGCGGCGCCGGCCAGCGCCCCCAGCCTCCGCGTCGTTGCTCGTCTTCCCCTGCTGGCCATGTGGGTCCACCTTCCGGGCAGGATCGTGCTGCGGTCTACGGGCCGGGACGCGCCGCCGGCCCGGCGGAGGGGCCATGATGACGCCCGGATGAACACCGGGACAGGCAATCCGAGTCAATTCTTGACCGTGTATTGACCGAACGGGGGAGCAAATCACGCCTAATCGATCAGGGATCAGCTCAGGAGTGCGCGTCCGTACCAGTCCTGTGCATCGCGGACGCCGGGCAGGGCGAAGAAGTACCCGCCGCCGAACGGCTTGACGTAGTCGGTGAGCGGCTCGCCCTCCAGGCGCTTTTGCACGGTCTCGAACTGGCGGGCCGGATCCTGCTGGTAGCAGCAGAAGAGCAGGCCCATGTCGAGGTTGCCGTTGGTGTCCATGCCCCGGTCGTAGTTGTAGGCCCGGCGCAGGATGCGCTGGTCGTCGGTGGCGGCGGTGCGCGGGTTGGCGCGGCGGATGTGGGCGTCCAGCGGGATGACGTCGCCCTTGGGGTCGTCGGCGTAGTGCGGGACGTCGTGCTCGAAGTCGCCGTCCAGGGGCGCGCCGGACTCCCGGACCCGGCCGAACATGCGCTCCTGCTCGGTGAGGGAGACCCGGTCCCAGAACTCCACCAGCATCCGGATCAGCCGGACCACCTGGTAACTGCCTCCGGTCGCCCAGGCCGGTTCACCACCGCCCCTGCCCACCCACACCAGGCGGTCCATCTCCCGGGCGTCACCCGCGTCCGGGTTGGCCGTGCCGTCCTTGAAGCCCATCAGGTTGCGCGGGGTGCCGGCCGGGCGGGGCGGTGAGGAGAAGCCGTCCAGCCGCCAGCGCACCTGGAGGCCGCCTCGCGTGTGCCGGGCGATGTCACGCAGCGCGTGCAGGACGGTGTCCGGGTCGTCGGCGTGCAGGTGCAGACTGAGGTCGCCGTGGCACCAGTCGGGTCTGAGGTCGTCGTCGGGGAAGGACGGCATGGCCGTGAGCCGGCGGGGGCGCAGGGCGCTCAGGCCGAAACGGTCGTCGAAGAGCGCGGCACCGACGCCGACGGTCACGCCCAGCGCACCGGAGGGCAGCCGGCCGCCCAGGATCCCGGAGTCGGCGGGCGGCCCGGTGATGCCGGCCGGCTCGGGCGTACCGCCGAAGGCCAGGAAGCGGGCGCGGTCGGTCAGGGTGCGCAGGAGGTCGGTCAGCTCCCCGCGGTCGGCGGCGGTGACGTCGAAGGCCACGAAGACGGTGGTGCGGCGGGGGGCGGCGAGCACCGACTGCTGGTGCGGGCCGTGGAAGGGGGCGACGGCGGGCAGCGCGGGCCCGGCCGGGCCCGCGGCGAGGTCCGCGCCGGTGCCGGACGCCGCCGCGCCCCCGGAGGCGAGTCCGGCGCCGGCCAGCGCCGCTCCCCGCAGGAACCGGCGCCGGGCCACGCCGCCCCGGGGCGCCGCCGGCCCGTCCGGCACCTCGGGGCGGCGGCCGGCCGGCTCGGGAACCGGTGCGGCCCTCCCGTCCCTGTCCCGCTCGCCCTGGCCCCGCTTCTCGGACACCCGTGCCTCCTCGCTCCGTTCCCGTCCCCGCACCTGCTCCGCCCGCCGCCGTGACACCTGCTCGCGTCCCGTGTGTCCGGCCGGGCTCACGACGTCCTCCGGGGGTCGCAGAGCGTGGCCACGGAGGCCAGCCGCTCCACCAGGTCGCCCAGCACGGCGTCGGTCCGCTCCCGCTGCGTGCGGCTCAGCCGGTCCAGAGGCGTCCACCGCTCCCCGTTCCGCAGGCCGTCGAGCAGGGTCCGGGCGCGTTCCGTCACGCGGTCCAGCTCCGGCAGACCGGCGTAGCGGGTGGCGAGCAGCGGGCGCAGCCGGGACAGGACGGCGCGGGTGCCGTCGAGGTTGGCGCGGGCGGTGGCGAGGCTGGTGCCGCTGCCGTAGTCGGTGCGGCCGGTCAGCTCGAACTGGACGGTGTTCTCGAGGATCTCGTGCGCCCGCAGGCCGAGCTGGGCGGGGTCCATGCGGGCCTGGGACCAGGTGTCGCGCAGCGCGGTGAGCGCCCGTACCAGGGCCGCCGCCGGGGCTCGCAGGCTCCGCGCGCTCTCGCCGTGCCACAGCCCGTACTCAATCCGGTGGAAGCCGGTGAAGGACGGGTCGTGGACGCCGCCGGGCAGTCCGGCGTCGGTGCCGTTGATCCGGGCGTCGGCGTCGCCGAAGGCGTCGTAGGCCGCTCCGAGCCGCTCGTACTGCAGGTGCGCGGGCAGCCAGGCCGTACGGGCCAGGCCGAGGTCGCCGGCGTCGATCGCCTCCCGCAGGCGGCCGGTCAGCCGCACCGCTTCGTCCAGGCCGCCCGCCACCCACTTCTGGTAGTCGATCGCCGGGGGGATCAGGTCGTGCTGGGTGACCGCCGCCGCGGCCGGGCCGCGGGCCCCGCGGCCGATCCGGACCGTCGGGCCGGTCACCGCGTCGGCGTCCTCGGGCACGCACCGGAACGCGTACGCGCCCTTGCCGACGCGGACGGTCAGGGGCCGGGTGGTGCCCGGGCCGATGCCCTCGACCTCCCCATACACGGCGTGGCTTCCCGGATCCTCCAGGTAGACCTCGACGGCCCGGTCGGAGACGTTGTGGAGGTCGAAGACGCGCAGGCCGGGCGCCGGCTCGTCCCAGCCCCGTCCGCAGCCGCCGGCCGACACCTCGACGGCGGTGTGCGGCACCGTGCCGGCCGCGGCGCCCGTGCGGCCGGAGGTCCGCGTGAACGCCAGCACCCCGGCGGCCCCGAGCACCAGTGCCAGCAGCAGTGCCGCCGCCGGGGCCACCCCGATCGCGGCCAGCGGCCTGAGCCGTCGTACGCCCGAGCCGGGCACCCGCATTCCGGTCCTCCCCAGGTCAACCCCGCGTGATCGCGTCCGGGACCGCATCATGCCGGACGACGGCCACCACCCTGGCAGACGGCCGGGAAAACCGGTACCCGCCCGTTTCCCGAGGTGCGCGGGCGTGTCGCCGCGGTGCAGTGTGGAGGCGTGAGTGCCGGGCAACAAGGCTCCAGCGGTCGCGGGCGGCGGCGGCAGTCGGGTCATGCGCTGCTGCTCGTCGCGGCCGTGCTCGTCGTCCTCATCACGGTGTCCGACATCGTGACCCCCACCGACATCCACCTCGGGCCGCTCCTGGTGATCGCTCCCGCGGTCACCGCGTGGGCCGAGGGCCCGCGGACGACGGGGTGCGTGGGGGCGCTGTCGGTGGCGGCGCAGGCGTTCATCGGCTGGCACTCCCACGCGCTCCTGTCGCGGAACGTGATCGTGCAGGTGATCTCGCTGGCGGTGCTGTCCGTGCTGATCGTGGCGCTGTCCGTGGTCCGCGACCGGCGCCGCCGCGAACTGGCGCAGGTCCGTTCGGTCGCCGAGGCCGCGCAGCACGTCCTGCTGTGGCCGCTCCCGGACCGGCTGGGGTCCTTGGAACTGGCCTGCCTGTACCTGGCCGCGGAGGACGAGGCGTCGATCGGGGGCGATCTGTACGCCGCCGCCCGGACCGGGCGGGGCGCCCGGCTGCTCATCGGTGACGTGCGCGGCAAGGGCCTGCCCGCGGTCGGGGAGGCGGCCCTGGTGCTCGGAGCGTTCCGCGAGGCCGCCCACCACCTCACCGCGCTGCCGTCGCTCGCCGCGTCCCTGGAGCGCAGCGTCATCCGGTATCTCGCCGACTTCGAACCGGAGGAGGAGTCCGGGGAACGCTTCGTGACCGCGCTGCTGCTGGAGGTTCCCGACGACGAACCGGTCGTGCGGATGACCAGTTGCGGCCATGTGGCGCCGCTGCTGCTCGGGAGCGACGAGGGACGCGTCGGCGTCGCGGACCTTGATCCCGCTCCTCCGCTCGGGGTCGGGCTGACCGACGCCGGCGGCTCCACCGTCGACGAACTGCCCTTCGGTCCCGGCGACACCCTGCTGCTGTACACCGACGGCGTCGTCGAGGCGCGCGACCGCCACGGCGTCTTCTACCCGCTGGCGGAGCACGCCTCGCGGTGGGCCGGCTGCGCCCCCGGCGTGCTGCTCGACCACCTCCGGCGCGATCTGCTCGCGCACACCGGCGGGCGCCTCGGGGACGACGTCGCCCTGGTGGCGGTCCGCCGGGTGCCGCCCTCGCCCGCCGGCTCGCGCGTCGCCCGCGCGCTGCGCGGCGCCCTCCCGGACGGCGCCGCCGCCGTACGGACCGAGCCCGGCGGACCGGAGCCCGTGCCCCCCGGCCCGTACGGGCCTGAGCCCGGCGGACCGGAACCGGCGCCCCGGTAGCCCAGCGGGCGCTCTCACGGGCCGGAGCGGGCGTCCGCCCGAGCGGGCACGGGCGTCTTCCCCGGCCGGAGCCTGCAGCCGTGACGCACCGGAGCCGGGCGGAGGGGAAGGGACCGGGCGCGGTGGCCCCGCCGGGCGGTCTCCCGGTCAGGCAGAACTGCCCGCTCGTGCGGGCAATCGCACCGGGCCTTTCCAATATGATCACCAAAGCTCGTATAGTGACCGACAGTTGACCGCACGTGTCACCTGCCACCCGCCAGGCCCTGCCCAAGGACCCGACCGAGGGCCGCTCTCGACCGAGCGGCGGCCGCCCGAGGACCCGATTGATGACCGCGCCCACGCCTCACGGCGAGCGACCCACCGTCCGCAAGCTCCTCCCCCTTCCCGCGCTCACCGCCGTCGTGTCCGTCGCCGCGGTCGCGGGAGCGGTCTCGGCGGCACCCGCCTCGGTACGCACCCCGCTCGCCTGGGGGGCGGGCGCGGCGGCCGTCGTCCTGGTGGTCGCCGTGTTCCTGGCCGTACGCGCGACGCAGAGCGCGCGGATCGCCCGGCGCCGGCTGCACACGGCGACCCAGGACGTCGAGCGCCTGGCCCAGGAGCGCTACCGGGTGGTGGAGGAGGCGCAGCGGGAACGGCAGCACCTCGTCGACGAACTCGCCCGCCAGCGTGCCGAGTTCGCGCAGTCCTTCGCACACGAGCGGGCCCGGCTCGAAGACGCCGCCGCCCGGGAGGCGGACCGCCTCCGGCAGGAGAACGCGCGGCTGAGCGGCGAGCTGGAACGCGCCGGCCGGGCCCGGGACGCGGCGATCTCCGCGACCTCCAACGCGGCCGGCCGCATGCAGGCACTGACCACCGCCATGCTCGCCGACCTGCGGGCCATGGAGGAGCGCCACTCGGACGAGGAGGTCCTCGCCGACCTGCTCCACCTGGATCACCGTACGGCGCAGGCCGGCCGTCTCGCCGACTCGGTCGCCGTGCTCACCGGTGCCCGTTCGGGGCGCCGCTGGGCGCGGCCCATCGCGATGGAGTCGATCCTGCGCGGCGCGCTGGGCCGCATCAGCGCCTACCGCCGGGTGCGGGTCCACGCGACGAGCGAGACCGCGGTCGCGGGGCACGCCGCCGAGGGCGTGATGCACGCGCTCGCCGAACTCCTCGACAACGCCGCCAACTTCTCCCCGCCGACGTCCGAGGTGCACGTCTACGTCGAGGAGGTGCCCGCCGGGGTCATCCTGTCCGTGGAGGACAGCGGCCTGGTGATGGGCGAGATCCAGCTGCGCCGTGCCGAGCAGGCCGTCTCGGGCGACGTCTCGGAGCTGGGCGGCCTCACCGGCACCCGGCTCGGGCTCGCCGTCGTGGGCCGCCTGGCCCGCAAGTACGGCCTCAAGGTGTCCTTCCGGCCGTCCGCGCGGGGCGGCACGGGCGTGCTGATGCTCGTCCCCCAGGAGATTCTCACCAGCCCCGTCGCCTCCTCCGCGCGCCCCGCGGGTCCCCCGGCGCAGGACACCCGGGACGGCGCTCGGGACACCGTCCAGGACGGCCCGCGGGCGCTGCCCGCCGGAACCCGGGCCGCCGCGCCCGCCGCCGATTCCGGCGGCCCCGCGCCCGTGCACGAGAGCGTGCCCGACGGCACGGACGGCGAGACGGCCGAGCGGCCCGTCGCGGGGCTGCCCAAGCGGCGCAGGGGCCGCACCCTGGCCGAGGCCGAGCGGGCCCGTTCGGCCTCCCGCGCCCCCGCCCCGCGGCCCGCGCCCGCCGGCGACGACGCCAAGGCCCGCGTCGCCCGCTTCAGCAGCTTCCGGCAGGCCGTGCGCCCGAACACCGGCGCGGCGTCCGCCGCCACGCCGCCCGACCCGACCACCGGGCCGTCGTCCGCCCAGGGCGACGCCGCCGCCCCGGCCGCACCGGCCGACTCCCCGTCCCACCCCACCGCGCACCCGGAAGGCGACCTCACTTCATGACCGGCCAGACCACCGCCGACGACCAGCTCACCTGGCTCCTGGAGGGCCTGTTGGAGCGGACCCCGGGCGCGCGGCACGCGCTCGTGCTGTCCCGCGACGGGCTGAAGCTGTGCCGCACTCCCGAGCTGACGGTCGACCAGGCCGACCAGCTCGCGGCGATCGCCGCCGGCATCCAGTCGCTCTCCCACGGCGCGTCCGCCGAGTTCGGGGACGGCAGCGGGGGCGTGCGCTCGGCGATGACCGAGTTCTACGGCGGTGTGCTGTTCATCGTGGAGGCCGGTGAGGGCGCTCATCTCGCGGTCGTCACCACCGAGGACGCCGACGCCGGACTCGTCGGGCACAACATGAGCGAGCTGGTGGAGCAGCTCGGCGAGTACCTGACCGCCCAGCCCCGCACGTCATGAGCAGGCCCGGCAGGGACGACGCCCCGGACCGCCTGTACACCATCACCGGCGGGCGCACCAGCTCCGGCCCCGACAACCCCTTCGACCTGGTCACGCTGGTCGTGGCGGAGTCGCAGCCGGCGCCGGGGATGCAGTCGGAGCACGCCGCGATCCTGCGGCTGGCCGAGTCCCCCACGGCCGTGGTGGAGATCGCCGCCGAACTGCGGCTGCCCGTGAGCATCACCAAGGTGCTGCTGTGCGACCTGCTGGCCGCGGGCCGCGTCAGTGCCCGCCACCCGCGCAAGGCCGCCGTCTACGACCCCGACATCCTGGAGCAGGTGCTCGTTGGACTCCGCAACCTCTGACGCCCGCACCCCGTTGGGTGCCTCCGCCGACAACGGTCTGAAGATCGTGGTCGTGGGCGGTTTCGGCGTCGGCAAGACCACCCTGGTCCGCTCGGTCAGCGAGATACGTCCCCTCAACACCGAGGAGACCATGACGCAGGCGGGCGAGGCGATCGACGACGTCAGCGGTGTGCGCGGCAAGACCGCCACGACCGTCGCCTTCGACTTCGGCCGCATCACCCTGGACGCGCACAACGTGCTGTACCTGTTCGGCGCGCCCGGTCAGGAGCGGTTCTGGTTCCTGTGGGACCGCCTGTTCTCCGGGACGCTGGGGGCGGTGGTGCTCGTCGACACCCGCCGGATCGGGGACTCCTGGTACGCCATCGACCGGCTGGAGCACCACGGCACGCCGTTCATCGTGGCCTGCAACGACTTCGGCGGGCCCGCCCACCCGCACGCCGAGATCCGCGAGGCGCTCGACCTGGACCCGCGGGTGCCGCTGGTGGACTGCGACGCCCGCTCCCGGGAGTCCAGCAAGCAGGTGCTGATCACCCTCGTGCAGCACCTCAAGGACCACTACGCCGGACAGGCCGCCGGGCCGGCGGCCCTGCCCCGACAGGAGTTCGTGTGACGACCCCCGACGCCGTCCCGCTCAGCGGCCCCCGGTTCCAGACCGAACCCGCCGTCCTGTACCGGGAGATGCGGCGCGACCACGGCGCGGTGACACCGGTGCTGCTCGACGGGGACGTCCCGGCCTGGCTGGTGCTGGGCTACCGCGAACTGCACCAGGTGACCGGCGATCCGGTGCTGTTCAGCCGGGACTCCGGCCTGTGGAACCAGTGGGAGAACATCCCCGCCGACTGGCCGCTGCTGCCCATGATCGGCCGCAAGCAGCCCTCGATCCTCTACACGGTCGGTGAACGCCACCGCGAGCGCGCCGCGATGATCAGCAACGCGCTGGAGGCCGTCGAGCCGTCCGAACTGCGGCGCCACTGCGAGCGGTTCGCCGACGAGCTGATCGACGCGGTGTGCACCGAGGGCGCCGCCGACCTGATCGCCGACTACGCGATGCTGCTGCCCGTGCGGGTCCTGGCCCGCCTCTACGGGTTCTCCGACGAGGAGGGCCCGGCCCTGGTCACCGCGCTGAACGACATGATCGACGGGCGGGAGCGGGCGATCGCGGGCCAGACGCACCTGGCCCGTTCCATGGCCGCCCTGCTCGCCGAGCGTCGTCAGCGGCCCGCCGACGACGTGGCCTCGCGGATGCTCGCCGACACCGGCGGGTTCAGCGAGGAGGAGGTCGCGCAGGACCTGATGGTGATGATGGCGGCCGGTCACCAGCCGACCGCCGACTGGATCGGCAACTCGCTGCGTCTGATGCTGACCGACGAGCGGTTCGCCGCCTCCCTGTTCGGCGGGCGCAACAGCGTCGCCGAGGCGATGAACGAGGTGCTGTGGGAGGACACGCCCACGCAGAACGTGGCCGGGCGCTGGGCGACCCGCGACACCCAGCTCGGCGGGCGCCGGGTCCGCGCCGGCGACCTGCTGCTGCTCGGCCTGCAGGGCGCCAACTCCGATCCCCAGGTGCGCACCCACGGTTCGGAGCTCACCGGCGGCAACAACGCCCACTTCTCCTTCGGCCACGGCGAGCACCGCTGCCCGTTCCCCGCGCAGGAGGTCGCCGAGGTGATCGCGCGGACGGGCATCGAGGTGGTGCTGGACCGGCTGCCGGACATCGACCTGACGGTGCCCGCCGCATCCCTCACCCGTCGTCCCTCGCCCTGGCTGCGGGGGCTGACCGAGCTGCCCGTGCGGTTCACTCCGACCCCTGCCCTGGGAGGCACGTCACGATGACGACCGGCACCGAAGAAACGACAGGCACCGACAGCACGCGCATCGTCCTCGACCCCTTCGTCACCGACCTGGACGGGGAGAGCGCCCGGCTGCGCGCCGCGGGTCCGCTGGCCGCCGTCGAACTCCCCGGCGGTGTCCCGGTGTGGGCCGTCACCCGCCATGCCGAGGCCAGGGCCCTGCTCACCGACCCGCGTCTGGTGAAGGACATCGAGGTGTGGGGCGCCTGGCGGCGGGGGGAAATCCCCGCCGACTGGCCGCTGATCGGCCTGGCCAACCCGGGCCGTTCGATGCTCACCGTGGACGGCGCCGAGCACCGCCGGCTGCGCACCCTGGTGGCGCAGGCGCTCACCCCGCGCCGGGTGGAGCGGATGCGCGAGCGCATCGGGAAGCTCACGCAGGACCTGCTCGACGAACTGCCCGCGGACGGCGGGACGGTCGACCTGAAGGCTGCCTTCGCCTACCCGCTGCCGATGTACGTCGTCGCCGACCTGATGGGCATCGAGACGGCCCTGCTGCCCCGGCTGAAGGTGCTCTTCGAGAAGTTCTTCTCCACGCAGACCCCGCCCGAGGAGGTCGTCGCCACGCTGACCGAACTGGCGCGCCTGATGGGCGAGACGGTGGCCGCCAAGCGTGCGGCGCCGGGCGACGACCTCACCAGCGCCCTGGTCCTGGCGTCCGAGGACGGCGACCGCCTCACCGACGAGGAGATCGTCTCCACCCTCCAGCTGATGGTGGCGGCCGGTCACGAGACGACCATCTCGCTCATCGTCAACGCGGTGGTCAACCTCTCCACGCATCCCGCGCAGCGGGCGCTCGTGCTGTCCGGCCGGGCCGACTGGCCGGCGGTGATCGAGGAGACCCTGCGCTACTCGACGCCCACCTCGCACGTCCTGATCCGGTTCGCGACCGAGGACGTGCCGGTCGGCGACAAGGTGATCCCCGCCGGGGACGCGCTGATCGTCTCCTACGGCGCGATAGGCCGCGACGAGCGGGCGCACGGGCCGAGCGCCGGCGACTTCGACATCACCCGCGAGTCCGGGGCGCGCCACATCTCCTTCGGGCACGGCCCGCACGTCTGCCCGGGCGCGGCGCTCTCCCGCCTGGAGGCCGGTGTCGCGCTGCCCGCGCTGTACGCCCGTTTCCCGCGCCTGGAGCTGGCGGTGCCGGCGTCCGAGCTGCGCAACAAGCCGGTGGTGACCCAGAACGACCTGTTCGAGCTGCCGGTCCGGCTGGGCTCGTAGGGTGGGGGCGTCCCGCCGGTCCCGGCGGGACGTCCGTCACCGCACCACCCGGAGAAACACCCGATGACCCATGTCGCGGACCCCGAGCGCTACAACGGCACGATGCGCTACCGGCGCACCGGGCGCTCGGGGCTCGACCTGCCCGTCCTGTCCCTCGGCTACTGGCACAACTTCGGCGACGACCGGCCGTTCGAGACGCAGCGCGAGATCGCCCTGCGCGCCTTCGACCTCGGCATCACCCACCACGACCTGGCGAACAACTACGGGCTGCCCTACGGTTCGGCCGAGACCAACTTCGGCCGCCTGATGCGGCAGGACCTCGCGCCCTACCGGGACGAGCTGGTGGTCTCCACCAAGGCCGGCTGGGACATGTGGCCGGGCCCCTACGGGCAGGGCGGCGGCTCCCGCAAGTACCTGCTCGCCTCGCTGGACCAGTCGCTGAAGCGGACGGGCCTGGAGTACGTCGACATCTTCTACTCCCACCGGCTGGACGCGAGCACGCCGCTGGAGGAGACGATGGGCGCCCTGGACACCGCCGTCCGCCAGGGCAAGGCCCTGTACGTGGGCATCTCCTCCTACGACGCCGAGCGCACCCGGCAGGCCGCCGCGATCCTGCGCGAGCTGGGCACCCCGCTCCTCATCCACCAGCCGTCGTACAGCATGGTGAACCGCTGGATCGAGACGGAGGGCCTGCTGGACGCCGCCCGGGAGGAGGGCTTCGGGGTCATCGGCTTCACCGCCCTGGCCCAGGGGCTGCTGACCGGGCGCTACCTCGACGGCGTGCCCGAGGACTCGCGGGCCGCGCGGGGCACGTCCTTCGACGCGGCGTGGCTGTCGGAGGACATGCTGCGCCGGCTGCGCGCCCTGAACGGCCTCGCGGCGCGCCGCGGGCAGAGCCTCGCCCAGATGGCGCTCGCCTGGGCGCTGCGCGACGAGCGTGTCACCTCCCTGGTCATCGGCGCCTCGCGGGTCGACCAGCTGGAGCAGAACGTGGCCGCGCTGGAGAACATGGACTTCAGCGACGAGGAGCTGGCGGAGATCGACGAGTACGCCACCGACGGCGGCGTGGACCTGTGGCGCGAGGCCCGCACCGGCACGCTTTCCTGAAGCACGGCGAAGGCCCCCGTCCACGGGGACGGGGGCCTTCGCCCAAGAGCGTTGGGCAGGCCTTGCACCTGCATCTCCCCGCGGGAAGCGGGGTGTCTTTCCTTGGACCACCAACGCACGGCCGGGCACCGGGAGTCGCGCGTTCCGGCGGCCTGCTCGCCTCAACCGTAGCCGAGGTCCGCCCGCGCCGCCTCACGGGGCTCGCCCCGGTTCACCCGGACGCGCGGACGCCGCCGGCCGGCGCCCCGGGGCCGACCGCGGCCGGGGCCGCGCGCCGTCCAGGGCGAGGGCGACCAGCCGGCCCACGTACGCGGCGTCCAGCGGGGCGCCGCTGAGCAGCACACGGGTGAACAGCGGCCCGCTGACGGCCTCGACGAGCAGGCCCGGGTCGGTCCCGGCGGCCAGCTCTCCCCTCTCGACGCCGCGCCGGACCATGACGGCGGCGCGTTCCAGGCGTTCGCTCCAGTAGGGGCCGCGGCGGTCGTCGAGCGTGTCGTCGTGCTCGACGCTCAGCCGCAGCAGTGCCTGCCCCTGCGCGGTGGACAGCAGCCCGGCCAGTGCGGTGAAGAAGCCCTCCAGGTCCGCGCGCACCCCGCCGGTGTCGGGGACCGGCAGCGCGCTGTCCAGTTCGGTGGTGAGGGCGTCGAGGATCAGGTTCTCGCGGGTCTTCCAGCGCCGGTAGACCGATGTCTCGTGCACCCCTGCCGCGCGGGCGACGGCGGCGACGGTCGCGCCCGCCAGTCCGTGGCGCGACAGCAGGTCCACGGCGGCGGCGAGCACGGCCTGCCGCATGGGTTCGCCGCGGCGCCGCAGGGGCTCGGCGGCGGGTCCTTCCGGGGAGGCGTGCGAGGTCATGCCCCCATGCTACGCCCAACGCAAGTCGTCTTGCGTTGGACGTGACGGCGCCGTACGGTGCAAAGCAAGGCGGCCTGTGACAAGAGTGCCGGTCGCCCGTACCGAGGAGGTCACCGCCCATGGACCGGATGCTCGCCGCCCGCCTGCACGTGCCGAGCCGCACCCTGCGGGTCGAGGAGGTGCCCCGCCCCCAGCCCGGTCCGGGCGAGGTACTGGTGAAGGTGGAGGCGGCCGGGGTGTGCCTGTCCGACGTGCACCTGATCGACGGCACGCTCAGCCCGCTGCTCCTGCGGGGCGACACCGTGACCCTGGGCCACGAGGTGGCGGGCACGATCGCGGGGACGGGAGCGGGGGTGACCCGGTGGACGACCGGCGAGCGGGTCGTGCTCCACGCCGGGGAGACGCGCGACGGCGTCACCTACACCCGGGGGGTGGACTACGACGGCGGCTGGGCCGAGTACGCGCTGTCCTCGGCCGACGCGCTGACGCCGCTGCCCGGCACCATCCCCTTCGAGCAGGGCGCGATCATCCCCGACGCCGTGTCCACGCCGTGGGGGGCGATCACCGCCACCGGTGCGGTGCGCCCGGCCGAAGCGGTCGGCGTGTGGGGCGTGGGCGGACTCGGGGTGCACGCGGTGCAGTTGCTGCGCGCCGTGGGCGCGTACCCGGTCGTCGCGGTCGACCCCAGCCCCGTCGCCAGGGAGCGGGCCCTGGCCGCCGGGGCCGACCTCGCGCTGGACGCGGCCGACCCCGAACTGCGCGCCCGGATCCGTACGGCCACCGGCGGGGCGGGCGTCGCGGCGGCCTTCGACTTCGCCGGTGTGCCCGCCGTGCGCGAGCAGGCCCTGTCCGTACTGGCTCCCCAGGGACGGCTCGTCCTGGTCGGCCTGACCGACAAGCCGCTCACCGTCGGCGACGGCACCCGCTTCAGCTACCTGCAGCAGCGGATCCTCGGCCACTACGGGTCCGACATGCCGGTGGCCCTTCCGCAGCTGCTGCGCCTGGTCCAGGGCGGCCGGCTGGACTTCTCCGCGTCCGTCAGCGGCGTGCTCCCGCTGGCCGAGGCCGCGCGCGCGGTCGAGATGCTGGAGAAGAAGGAGGGCGACCCGGTGCGTCTCATCCTGCGCCCCTGACGGTCCGTCCGGCGGGCCCGCCCGGCCTGCCGAGCGCGGGCGGCAGTACCGGCGTCAGGTCGTGGGCGGCGGCCGGGACGCCGGGCGCGGCTCCCTGGGGAGCGGGCGCGGCCCCCGCGTCACCCGCCCCGGCGGCGCTCCCCCCGCTCGCCTGGGACGGCAGGACCGGCCCGAGCAGCAGGCCGCCTCCCAGTGCCAGTACGGCCACCACCTGCCGCCCGCCGATACGCCCGACATGACCGGACAAACGCCACCTCCTGCTGTCGGCCGGGCCGTTGCGCCCGGCACAGGGAGGCTGGCAGACGCGGTGATCGCCGCGCCGGCGTGTCCCGCCCGGCTCCCACGGAAGAGGGACACCCCGGCACGAAGGTGACGGACCGGCGGACCGGCGCCGCGCCGGCCGGGCCGCCTCCGGCCGCAGCGGGCCGTCCCGGCGCACCCGGCCGCACCGCACCCGCCCCCAGGGCGTCCGCACCACCGCGTGCGGCCGCTCCGCGTGTCCGAGAGCCGAGGGTCACTGCCCCGCGCCGAACCCCCGCTTGGTGCAGGCGCACTCGGTGTAGATGTACCCGGACCGCAGCTCGGCCGTGTCCGAGCCGGGGGACGAGGCACTGCTGCCCCGCGGCTTGTGCAGGAAGTACGTCGTCCCGGGCGGCAGGGAGACGGTGCGCTGCGGGTAGTCCTTGCCGCTGTCGCTGCACGGGTGGAACCCGCCGAGGGGCAGGGTGGCACCGAAGCTGTACGCGGAGCAGCTGCCACAGCCCTGACGGCCGGCTCGGCCTCGGCGGCCGGCTCGGAGCCTGAGAAGGCGGTGAGCAGTTCACCGAAATGCCGGGTCCAGCCGTCCTGGCCGCCCGTCAGCTCGTTGGAGCCGCAGGCGTACAGCGCGTCGGCCAGCCGCGCGTCCGGCCAGGTGGCGAGGGCGCCCAGGGTCTGCTTCGGCATGCGGCCGGGGACCGTCCGCAGGTACTTCAGAGGTTCGACGGCCTCGCAGTACCTGCGCTGCTCGTAGGACGCGCCGACCGTGCGGTAGTAGGCCGCCATCCGGTCCGGCAGGCGACGGGCCGCGCGCGAACCGGGGTGGTCGCGGCCGAGACCGGCGTAGACGCCCAGCGCCTCGCGGAAGCCGGGCTGCGCGGTGCCGAACGACTGGTCCGCGCGGGCCCGGACGAGGTCGTCGGCCCGCTGGAGGCGGTCCAGGAGCAGCTGCTCGGTGGCCTCGTCGCGTGCCCTGTCGTACAGCATTCCGGCCCCGGCCGGCACGGCCGGCAGCACCAGGCCCAGGACCGCCGCCAGGGGCGGACGGCCGGGCCGGGACAGCCGTGTGCGCAGGCCCGCGGCCGCGCCGTGCGCGGCCGCGATCCCGAGGAACACGGCGTAGCCGACGAGCACGGCGGACGGCACCCCGTCGGGGTCGGCCGGGAGCGCCACCGCGAGCAGGAACGCGGTCGCGGCCCAGCACACCACCGCCGGCATCCGGCGGCGCAGCAGCACGTAGCCCAGGCCGAGGCCGGTGAGGTTGAGCAGCGCCACGGCCAGCGCGCGCACGGCGGGCGGCTCGGCGGGCGGTGCGGCCGGTGGCCCCGGCGGCATCGGTGGTACCACGAACGCGGTGGTACCACGAACGCGTCGGCCGCGCCCGGAACGTCCCCGGACATGCCGGCTCCCCCCGTGCCTCTCGTCCCGCATGTCGGCGGAGTGAAGGTGTACGGCCGACTCACAGGCCGCTAATAGGGAGTTCGGCCGCCGGCGGCCCGGCCGGGAGGGCTCAGGACGGCCGGTCAGGGTGCCGCCACCAGCGGGGGTTCGCCCCAGTCCGCGGTCAGTCCCTGCCGCAGTGAGCGCACCACCGCGGCGCCGATGCGTTCGGCGAGCACCGACTCGACGACGTCGATGGTGGCCTGGGCCCGTTCGTGCACGCGCTGTCCCTCGGCCGTCCTGCGGATCAGCCGGCGGCGCGCGGACCACGGGTCGGGGACCTGTTCGAGCAGTCCCATGCCGATGAGTCCGTGCGCCGCCTGGTGCGCCGTCTGCCGGGTCACGCCCATGCGGCGGGCGAGTTCGGACACCGTGGTGCCCTCGGCGTCGAGCATCGCGAAGACGGACGCCTGGGCCGTCGTGACCGGCTGCTCCCCCGCGGCCTCCAGGCTCGCCAGGAGCGCGTCCTCGAACCAGCGTCTGGCCTCGGAGAACAGCTGGGGCAGGTTGGCACCGCGATGACTCATGGGTTCAGCGTACGCACCGCGCGGCGAAGTCGAGCGTGGTGGTGAAGCACCGCTCCACCCCGGCGTCGTCGAGGCCCGCCCACAGGTGATCGGCGCCCGGCACCGGCCGGAAGTCCACCGGTACGCCCGCCTGGCGCAGGGCGGCCGTGAGCCGTTCGCCCTGGGCCCGGGGCACGATGGTGTCGTCGGTGCCGTGCAGCACGAGGAACGGCGGTGCGCCCGGGGTGACATGGGCGACGGGGCCGGCGTCCCGGGCCCGCGCGGGTGCGGCGGCGGGCGCCGCGCCGATCAGCAGGGCCTCGAAGGTGGTGGGGTCGGACGGTCCGCCGTGGCCCTGTGCCCGGTCCTCGAAGATGCGGGTGAGGTCGGAGGGCGCGTACCAGACGGCGCAGCCGCGGACGGTAGCGGTGTTTCGGGGCGCGGTGAGGGCGGCCAGTGCGGCGAGGTGGCCGCCGGCGGACTCGCCCCACAGCACCGTGCGGCCGGTGTCCACGCCGAGTTCGGCGGCCCGGCCGTGCAGCCAGCCGAGGAGGGCGTGCAGGTCGTCCCGTTGTGCGGGGTGGACGGCCTCGCCGCTGAGCCGGTAGTCGGGGCAGACCACGGCGAACCCGGCCTGGACGAGCCGGGCGAACGGGCCGGGCGACCAGTGCCGGAACCGGGGCCCGAGGTCGTCGCGCAGACCCGTGCGCCAGGCGCCGCCGTGCACGAAGACGACGACGGGTACGGGATCGGCGGCCGCTTCGGGCAGCCACAGGTCCGCCTCCAGCGGGCGGCTGCCGTCGGGCACGCCGTAGACGGCGCCGCGCAGCAGCCGTACCCCCGGGTTGGGGCGGGCGGCCACGGGCAGCGGCAGGCGGGCCGGGTCCGGCGGTGCGAGCAGTTCCGGCGGGAAGGCGGCCCGGCCGGCGGAGGGCGGCCGGGACGGCGGGCCGGCGGGCGCGACCGGGCGGGCCGGGCCGGGGGACGGGGGCGTGGCGGGGTGTCCGGGACGGGGCATGGGGCGTGGTGCTCCTGGGTCAGCGGGCCAGGCGCGGCAGCAGGGTCCGCGCGTTGGACGTGGTCAGGCTCCGCCAGGTGGTGCCGTCCACGGGGCCGGGCTCGGTGTCGAAGGACGCGGCGTGGGCCTCGGCGGCGGCGGCCGGGGTCCAGCAGTAGTCGCTGCCGTAGAGCAGCCGGCCGGGGTCGGCGAGGGCCAGCAGGGACCGCGCCTGCCGGGGGAAGGCGGGGCCCGCCAGGTCGTAGTAGAGGCGGCGCAGTTGCGCGACGGCGTCCGGCGGTGCTTCGTCCCCGGCCGTGAACAGCCGCATGAACCCGTTGATGCGGTCGGCCAGGACGGGCAGCGCGCCGCCGCAGTGCGGGACGACGACCCGGAGATCGGGATGGCGTTCCAGGGTGCCCGCGAAGAGCAGGTCGGTGACGGTGCGGGCGGTGTCGAAGACGAACTCCACCATGGGGCGGGGGCGGCCGAGCGCGGACCGTTCCCAGCAGACCGGCGAGGTGGGGTGGAGGAAGACCACGGCCCGGCGCCGGCCCAGTTCCGCGAAGACCGGCTCCAGGCGCGGATCGCCGAGGTAGACGCCGTGGGTGTTGGTCTCCAGGACCACTCCGTCCGCGTCCAGTACGTCGAAGGCGTACGCGATCTCGGCGAGGGCGCCGTCGGTGTCGGGCAGCGGCAGGGAGGCGAACAGGCCGAAGCGGCCCGGGTGGTCGCGGACGATCCCGGCTCCGTCCTCGTTGACCTCGCGGGCCAGTGCGCGGGAGGCCGCAGGGTCGCCGAAGAAGACGCCCGGCGAGGAGACGGACAGCACGGCGGTGTCGATGCCGGCGCGGTCCATCAGCTCCAGGTGGGCGGCGGCCGACCAGTGGGGCCAGGCGGGCATCCCGTCGGGCCGTTCGTGACCGGCCGCCCGTGCCCGGCGGATGTAGGAGTCGGTGACGAAATGGGCGTGGACGTCGACGAGCCCGGGACGGCCGGCGGCGGCCCCCGGCGGGCTCAGGGGCGGGGTGCCGGGATGCTCGGCGGGTGTGCCGGGGCGGCCCGTGGGCGTGCGGGGGTGTTCGGCGGGTGTGCCGGGGCGGTCAGAGTGCAAGGAGGTCACTCCTCATCGGATGCGGTCCTCGTGTTCCTCGGGGACGGTTCTCATGGGGTGCCGTTCCGGTGCGGCCGGAGGACGGTGGGCGCTGGAGACCGGAGGCGGCGTGGCGCGCCGGTCGCGCAGCCGGGTGCGGGCCGCGGAGGTGGCCCGCTCGCCCAGGACGATGCCGGACAGTCCGGTCAGGCCGAGCAGGGGCGGTGCGGGCGAGGTGACACCCAGCGCCCAGTAGAGGGCGCCCATCAGCAGTCCCGCACCGAAGGAGAGCGCGGCGGCGCGCGGGAAGGCGCGGGCCCGGCCACCCGGCCGCCCGGGCTCCGACGCCGGTGCGGGTGAGCCGGCCGATGCCGGCGGGCGCGGTGGTGCCGGTGACTCGGCGGATCCGGGCGGGCGGGACGGTGCCGGCGGCCGGTCCGGGGTGTTCACAGGGCCGCCAGGAGGGCCTGCCCCACCAGCATGCCGAGCAGTCCGCACAGGGCGGCCGGGGGCGGCGCCGGCGACTTCACCCGGACCGCCGTGTACGCCGCCCCGACCAGGACCCCGGCCAGCAGGGCCTCGACGTAGGGCACGGCGGTCAGCTCCCGGTGCGCCACTCGTGGTCGGGCAGGAAGGTCACGTCGTACTGCTGGGGCACGGTGGCGAACTTCTCCGGCGCGGGGACGAACGGCCGGGCGGGGAGCGTGAGCCCGTCGGTCGGCGTGCCCAGGTTCTCGAAGAATCGCTCGAAGGTCCCGCCCGGCCCGGCGGCGACGCCGACGATCTGGGTGTGGTGCCGCTCCATGCGGTAGGCGTGCGGGCAGTTCTTGGGGACGAAACCGAAGTCGCCGGAGGTGAGCAGCCTCTCCTGCTGTTCGCCCTCCAGGTCCTCGACGAACAGCCGGACCGCCCCCTGGGTGACGAAGAAGACCTCGTAGGTGCCGGGGTGCGAGTGGGCCGGGATGATGTCTCCCTTCGGCCCCTCGCAGGTGAAGAAGTTGAACGTGTTCTCCGTCTGCTCGCCGCCCGCGTACACCGTGACCAGATCCCCGAACAGCTGGGCCCGGTCGCCCATGCCCTTCTCGATGACATACGGCTTGCCCGGCTCGGGCGGGATGAGGGAGCGGGTCCGGTACTTCGTGGCGTACTCGATGGTCATGCGGCACCTGCCTTCCGGACGGGCCGGCCGCCCTCGGCCAGCAATGTCAGGTTACCTGACATTGCTGCCCGCGCCACCCCACGCGCCGGCTCTCTTCAGGACCTCCCTCTCATGAGCCGGACGCATGATTTCCAGAATCTTCAGGCATTGGACGCATGTGTCCCCCGTGATCGACCCTGGGGGGACGAGACATCCCCACAGCGCACAAGGAGTCGATCGGTCCATGAAGGCGTCGCGCCGCGTCCCGCTCACCCCGCTGCCCGTCGCGGCGGCGGCGCGAGGAGCCGTCGCGCTCGCCCTGCCGCTGCTCGTCGGAGTGACCACCGGGCACGTGGTGCCCGCGGTGCTCGCGGGCATCGGTGCGCTGTGGGGAGTGAGCCAGGACGGCGCGGACCCCTACCGGCTGCGGGTCCGGCGGCTGGCCTGCACGGGCGCTGCCGCCGCCCTCGGCCTGCTCGCCGGTGAACTCGCGCTGCGCAGCGGCCGGCCGGGCGCCGTCACCGTCTGCCTGGCCGCCGTGGCCCTGCTCGCGGGCTCCGTCAGCCTCCGCGGGCCGCTCGCCTCCGTGGCCGGGCTGCACCTCCTGCTCGGTGCGACCGTGGGCGGCGGCATCCCGGTGCCCGGCCCCTGGTGGCAGGCCCCGCTCGCCCTGCTCGCCGGGGTCGGCCTCGTGGTCGTCCTGTCCACGGCACCCTGGCTGTGGCGGCGGCACGCCATCGAGCGGGCGACCGTCCGCGCCGTGTACGGGGCCGCCGCCGAGGCACTGGCGGCGGCGGGCTCCCCCGGGGCCGAAGCCGCGCGCAGGCGGCTGACCTCGGCCCTCGACGACGCCCACCGCGTGATGGGCCGCCACCTGACCGGCCGCGTCCGTCCCGGTACGGAGCTGAGCGCGCTGCGCACCGCCTTCGACACGGCGGTGCGGCTCGGCGAGGTGGCCTCGGCCCTGGTCTGGGAGGGGCGTGCGCTGCCGCTCTGGGCCGTACGGGTGCCGCCGGCGACGGCCGCCCGGCTGCTGCCGCCGACCGGGAGGACGGCGCCCCGCGAACCGGACTCGGTCCCCGCACCCGCCCCGCACACCGCCGCGGTCCCGGTCACCGTCCAGGCGTGCGGGCCGGACGGCGGGCCGCACTCGCCGGGACTGCGGGCGCTCGCCGGCCTGTGCGCGCAGACCGTGCCGCCTGCCCGTGCGGAGGGGACGGCGGCACGGCTCCCGGCGCAGCCCTGGCACGGCCGGGCGGCCCAGGTGCGCTACGCCGTGCTGCTCACCGGCTGCGTGCTCGTCGCCCAGCTGTGCGCGGGTCTGCTGCACGGTCCGCGCGGGTACTGGCTGCCGATGACGGTGGCCTTCGTGTACAAGCCCGACTTCGGACCCGTGCTGCGCCGGGCGCTGCACCGCTGCGCGGGAACGGTCGCCGGGGTGGCCGCCATCGGCGCGGTCACGCTGCTGACGACCGGCACCTACGCCCTCATCGGCGCCGTGGCCGCCTTCGGCGCGCTCATGGCCGTCGGAGTACGCCACCACTACGCGCTCGCCACGACCGCTCTGACCGCCGTGGTCTTCGTCCTGGTCGACCTGCTCGGCGACCACCGGGCGCTGTACTCGGCCCGCATCCTCGACACCGCCCTGGCCGCGGCCGTCGTCCTCGTCGCGCACTTCGCGCTGTGGCCGGACTCCGCGCGGGGCCGTGCCCTCGCCCGGACCGAGGCCGCCCTGGCCGCCGCCCGCCGGTACGCCGATCTGGCCCCCGGCGCCGCGCCCGCCCAGCGGCACGCCCTGCGCCGCGGCGCCTACCACGGACTCGCCGAGGCCCGGCGGGCGCTCGCCCACGCCCGGCTCGAGCCGGGACGGCCCGGCCGCGGGCCGGCCGCCCCGGCCGGCCTTCCCGGTCTGGAGGACGCCGTGACCGAGGCGGAACGGCTCTGCGACGCCGTCAGCGCGCGCAGCCTCGGCTCGGCGACGGCCGCCTCCACGCTGCGTGCTCCTCGCTGCACGGCGGCGGGTGCGATGGGAGGATGAGCACAATGGATCTCCAGGTGCTGCGCGCGTTCCAGGCGGTGGCCGAGGGCCTCACGGTGACGGAGGCCGCCGCCGACGCCCGTGTCACCCAGCCCGCCCTGTCGCGGGCACTGCACCGGCTGGAGGACGAGGTGGGCGCGGAACTGCTCCAGCGGGTCGGCCGGGTACTGCGGCCGACCCCGGCCGGGCGCGTGTTCAAGGAGTACGTCGACACCGCCCTGGACGCCTGCGACCGCGGACGGCGGGCGGTGGCCGAGGCCGTCGACCCGGAGGCGGGCGTGGTGTCGCTGGCCTTCCTGCACACGCTGGGCACCTGGCTGGTGCCCCGGCTCGTCACCGGGTTCCGCGAGGCGCTCCCGCAGGTCCGTTTCGAACTGCACCAGCACGAGGAGAACGGCCTGGTGCAGCACCTCCTGGCCGGCACCGCGGACCTGGTGATCACCAGCGGGGACCCGGAACACCCGCTGATCGCCTGGCGGCGGCTGCTGGTCGAGCCGCTCTGGCTCGCCGTACCCACCGGGCACCGCCTCGCCCGGCGCGGCCGGGTCCGGCTGGCCGAGGTCGCCGGGGAGCCCTTCATCCTGCTCAAACCGGGCTATGGACTGCGCAGCGTCACCGAGTCCCTGTGCCGTCAGGCGGGTTTCGCCCCGCGGGTCGGCTTCGAGGGCGAGGAGGTGCACACCCTGCGCGGGCTGGTCGCGGCCGGCCTCGGCGTGTCCCTGATCCCGTCGTCGCCGGACGCGGCGGCGACACCGGACTTCCCCATCCGGTACCTGGAGATCACCGATGTGCACGGCGCCCGTGACATCGGCATCGCCCGGCTCACCGGCCGCACCCTGCCGCCGGTGTCGCGGCGCTTCCTCGACCACGCGCTGCGGTCGACGGCCGTCGCGGCCGGCACGGAAGAGTGAGGGCGCCCCGTGGCCCGGCGCCGGTCGCGGCACCCGGCCGGCCGTCCCGCCCGGGCGGCCGCCGTCCGCACCCCGGCGCGTGCCGCAGCCTCCGTCCGCACCCCGGCCCGTGCCGCGGACATGCCCTTGCCCGGAGCAATGGGCCGGACGGGGCGCGGCCGCCCGGCACGCTGGTGGTCCGGTCGAGCCCGTCGGGAGTTCCTGTGAACAGGCCGCCTGAGTCATGGCGCGAGGACCGCCGCCCCCGGGCGGCCCACACGCTCGCGCGCGCCTCCGTGTGCGGGTCCCGTCCTCGCGCGGGCTGCCGCACGGCGGCCGGGCCGTGCGGGAGCGGACGGTGAGACGGCTTCTCCGCGGCGGCCACGGCGTCTCCCGCGCGGCCCGCGCGGGGGCCGAGCAGCCCCGCCTGCCCGCGCCGCCGCCCTGGCTGCGCTGGCTGCCGGCCGGGTACCTCGCGGTCGTCCTGGCCATCGAACCGGTCACCCCGGTGGACTGGCCGGTGAGTTTCCTGCTCATCGCGCTGCCGCTCGTCGCGGCCTACGCCTACGGGCCCTGGGCGGTGGCCGTCGTCACCGTCTTCGCCATCGTGTTCGAAGGCGTGCTGGCGGGCACCCCCTGCTGCGCCGGCCGGTTCGTGGGCTACCTGTGGGACCGCCATTACGTCGCCAACTACGTCTGTACGTCCCTGGTCGGTGTGCTGGGGGCGATCCTCGCGGTGCACCGCACCCGCCGTGAACGCACGCTGGCCACGGTGCGCACGGTGGCGGAGACCGCGCAGCGGGTGTTATTGCGCCCGGTCCCCCGCCGGCTCGGCCAGGTCGCCGTGGAGACCCTCTACCTGTCCGCGGCGGCGGAGGCACGCATCGGCGGCGACCTGTACGAGGTGGTGCCGACGGCGTTCGGGGTCAGGCTGCTGGTGGGCGACGTCCGCGGCAAGGGGCTGGTGGCCGTCGAGACGGCGGCGACCATGCTGGGCGCCTTCCGTGAGGCCGCCCACGACGAGCCGGACCTGACCGGCGTCGCCCGCCGCATGGAGCGGAGCATGAGCCGCCACGCCGCGCAGTTGCCCGGCGGTGAGGCGGCGGAACGCTTCGTCACCGCGGTGTTCGCGGAGATCCCCGACCACGAGCCGGTCATCCGCATCGTCAACTGCGGTCATCCGCCCCCGCTGATCATCAAGGAGGGCGGGGTGGCCGAACTGCACGCGACCGACCCGTCCCCGCCCATCAACCTGGGGGTGCTGACCGGCGACGGCTACCACCAGGACGTGGAGCCGTTCGGACCCGGCGACCAGTTGCTGCTCTACACCGACGGCGTCACCGAGACCCGCGGTCCCGGCGGGGCCTTCTACCCGCTCGCCGAGCGGGTCGGCCCCTGGGTGGGCCTCGCGCCCCGGGAACTCCTCGACCGCCTGCACGAGGACCTGCTCGCCTACAGCGGAGGAAACCTCGACGACGACATCGCCGCGCTCGCCGCGTACCGCCTGCCCGGCGACTCCCGTTCCTGACCCGCCCGGCCCGCGGGACGCCTGTCCGGCGCCCGCCCCTCCTGAGCTGCGGCCCATGCGGCCCGGCCGGACCCGAGCCGCGGGACGCCCGTCCTGAGCTGCCCGGTCCCGCCGCCTCCCCGCAGCCTGAGGCCGGTGGCCACCGGGCGGTCAGCCGGCGTCCGGTGCCGGGCGGTGGCCCGCCCGGTCCCGGCGCGCAAGCGCCCGCTGGGCCCGGGACAGTCCCGGCGGCAGCCGGCGGCGCAGGGCGGCGCGGGCCGCGTTGGCGCCCGGCGCGCCGTGGACGCCGCCGCCGGGATGGGCCCCGGCGGAGGCGAGGTAGAGACCTGCCACGGGTGTCTCGGGGCGCCCCGTACCGGGGACCGGGCGGAACACGAGCTGCTGGTGGAGGGCGGTGGTGCCGCCGTTGATGGAACCGGTGTCGAGGTTGCTGTCGAGCGCCTGGAGCGTGGGCGGGGCGAGGATCCGGCGGGCGCGGACCTTCGCGCGGAAGCCGGGCGCGAACCGTTCGACCTGCCGTTCCATCCGGTCGGCCATGATATCCTGCTCCCGGGTGTCCCAGGTGCCCGTCAGGCCCTCGTCCGCCGCGTCCCCGGTGATCTCCCGGGGGACGTGCGTGTACGCCCAGGCGGACTCGGTGCCGCGCGGTGAGCGGGTGGGATCCGCGGTCGTCATCTGGCCGAACAGCGCGAACGGCCGGTCGGGGACCTGGCGCATGGCGATCTGGGCGGCGAACCGGGTGAGTTCGTCGAGTCCGTCGGCCAGATGGACGGTGCCCGCCCCCGCGGCCTGCCCGGTCCGCCAGGGCACCGGCCCGTCCAGGGCCCAGTCCACCTTGAAGGTGGCGAAGTCCCACTGGAAGCGCCGCAGGTCGGCGAGGAGCTGCGCGGGCAGGTGCCGGGGATCGACGAGCCCGCCGTACAGGGCGGGCACGGACACGTCGGCGAGCACGGCGCGGTGGGCGGGCACGGTGGCACCGCCCGCGGTGCGTACGGCGACGGCGCGTGCGCCGCGCACCACGACGTGGTCGACCCGCTCGCCGCAGCGCAGGGTGCCGCCGTGCGCGCGCAGCCGCCGGGTCAGGGCCTGTGTCAGGGCGCCGGCCCCGCCGACCGGGACGGGGAAGCCGTTGCTCTGCCCGAGCATGGACATCAGCCAGCCGAACCCGCCGCTGCCGGCGGACTCCGGGGCGAGGTCCGCGTGCAGCGCGTTGCCGGCCAGGAGCAGCCGGCCGCCCTCGCCGCGGAACTCCTCCTCCCCCATCCGGCGTACCGGCAGCAGCATGGTGCGGGCCAGTCGCAGTCCGCCCGCGCCGCGCAGCCGGGCGGCCAGCCGGGCCCCTGCCCTGACCGGCGGGAACGGCGCGAACAGGGCGTCCATCAGGTCGGGTCCCAGCCGCCGCCAGATCTCGTGCAGGCCCCGCCAGGCGTCCCCGTCGCCGTCGGCGAACGCGTCGAGGGAGGCCGCGGTGGTGTCGATGCTCCGGTCCAGGACGGCGCACCGGCCGTCCGTGAGGGGGTGGGCCAGTACGTGCGGGGCGTGGCTCCAGCGCAGGCCGTGGTCCTGGAGCCGGAGCCGGGCCAGCACGGGCGAGGCGGCGGCCAGCGGGTAGAAGGAGCTGAAGAGGTCGTTGACGAAGTCGGGATCGACGCCCCGGTCGTGCCGTACGGCCCCGCCGGGCTCGGGCTGCTCCTCCAGGACCTCCACGCTCCAGCCCGCGTCGGCCAGCAGGTTCGCGGCCACCAGGCCGTTGGGGCCGGCCCCGATCACCACGGCGTCAGGCATGGCCGCCTCCCGGCACCGGCCCGGACGGACCGGCGGCGTGCCGCGCGTCCGGCCGCCGCGCCTCGTGCGCGCCGTCGGCCTCGCACACCTTGGCCAGGCGGGCGAGCATGGCGCGGTGACGGATCTGGATCAACGACTCGACGCCCACGTTGTGCACCAGACCGCCCGCGCCCTGGAGGGGGTGTTCGTCCACGATCACCAGACAGTGCTCGCCCCAGGGGCGCAGTTCGATGGCGATGCGCGCGGTGCCCAGGAAGCCCGCGTGGGCCTCGAGTTCGAGGAGCGCGCCCTCTTCGCAGTTGCGCACGATGGTCTGGTTGGTCAGGCGCAGCGGTCCGAGGCGGACCTGGTACTCCAGGGCGGAGCCGAGCTGCGGCCACCGTCCGCGCACCGGCTGCGAGCGCTCGGTGCCCACGACCCACTCGGCGTAGCGGGTGCCGTCGGCGAGGAGGGCCCACACGGTCCGGGGACTGGTCCTGATCAGACGGTGACGTACGGCCACGCGTGCCTCCGGGATCGGCTGTGCTGCGGTCGGCCGACCGAGTGCCCCCTGCGGCCCGGGCCAACCGGGTGCCTCTCGCGGCGCGGGCCGGCCGGGGCGCGTCCCGCGGCCCGGGCCGGGCCGGAGCCCTGGCCGTGTGCGCCCGGGGCCGGCCCGCTACGGCTGCTCGCGCCCGTCGCGCTCACGCGCGGGTGCTGCGTCCCCGCGGGGTCCGGACGGGGGGCAGGGGGCGCCGGGCGCGGGGGGCAGTGCGAGGTGGGTGAGGTCGCCGGGCGGCGGGGTCGTCACGGGCCACAGCGGCGCGGGGGTGCCGTCGGCCACGGCCGCCGGGGCGTCGGTGAGGTTCATGCGCTCGCGCAGCCGGCCGTAGAAGTCCATGGGGCCCAGGCGTACGGCCCGCAGCCGGTGCGGCGCGGCGTAGACGCCGATCCAGTCCCCCGGGTCGAGCACCCCCCGCAGCTGCCCGTCGATGCTGACGGCGGCCTGGCCGGACCGCTCCAGTACGCGCAGCGCGACGGGTTCGTCCGGCGCGGCCACGACCGAGCGGTCGAACACCATGTGCGGGGCGACCGGGGTGAAGACGAGGGCGTCCGCGCGCGGTGAGACGACGGGACCGCCGGCGGCGAAGCTGTAGGCGGTCGACCCGGTCGGGGTGGCGACGAGCAGGGCGTCGGCGGAGTACGACGCCAGGAGCCGGCCGGCGATGTAGACGCCGACGGACACCTGCCGGTCCCGGGCGAGTTTCTCCACGACGATGTCGTTGAGCGCGGTGACGTTCAGGGCGATGCCCCAGTCGTCGCCGGCCTCGCAGTCGGTGCGCACCCGGGGCGGCGGGAGCAGCGGGCGGCGGCCGTAGCGCATCAGCTCCTCGATGCCCGCGGGCACCTCCAGGCGGCGGGAGGCGCGCAGGGTGAGCAGCATGCGGTTCTCGACGGTCAGCCGGCCGTCGACCACGGCGTCCAGCGCGGAGCGCACGAACGCGGCGGGCACCTCGGTGAGGAAGCCGACCCGGCCGAGGTCGACGCCCAGGACCAGGGCGTCGTGTTCGGCGGCGAGCCGTGCGCCGCGCAGGAAGGTGCCGTCGCCGCCCAGGGTGACGATGAGGTCGGGGTCGCCCGCGGCCTCCACCTCCTCGCCGGCGCTGCGCCGGCCGCCGTCGTGCCACACGTCGATGTCGGTGCAGCGTACGGCGCGCTCCTCGCACCAGGCGTGCACGGTCCGCTGGGCGGCGACGGCCTCGGGCCGTCCGCCGTGCACGACCAGGCCGATGCGGTGCACTGTCACAGCTCGGGCGGGTTCCCCCGGAGCGGCCGGCCAGCGCCGGACCCGGGTAAAGGAATCTTATGGTCCAGTCCAAAGAATCGTCTGGTCCAGACCAATCCATTGACGTGCTCGCAACAGCGTCAGGAAGCTGGGGCCGCTTCCCCACCACCTCCCCTCCCCTGGAGGCACGCAGTGAGACGTCTTCGCGCATGTCTGGGCGCGACCGCCGCCGTCGGGCTCGCCGCCCTCGGCACCACCGCCCTCGTCGCGGGCAACGCCTCGGGCGCACCGAGCGCGCAGGACGCGCTGAGCAACCGCTGGTACGCCGCGGCCCCGTACCTCATGCCGCTGGACAACGATCCGCCGGCCGCGGGCGCCATCATGGACGCCACCGGCCTGAAGGCGTTCCAGCTCGCCTTCGTCCTCGCCCCCGACGGCGGCGGCTGCTCCCCCACCTGGGACGGCAAGGCCCCGGTCTCCTCGGACACCGCCGTCAAGTCGGTGATCGACTCCATCCGCGCCAAGGGCGGCGACGTCTCCGTCTCCATCGGCGGCTACGGCGGCACCAAGCTCGGGCAGGCCTGCTCGGACCCGGCGGCCACGGCCGCGGCGTACCAGCAGGTCGTCACCAAGTACGGGCTGCACGCCATCGACTTCGACCTGGAGGAGCCGGAGTACGAGAACACGGCCGCCATCAGGAACGAGATCGGCGCGGCGAAGATCCTCCAGCAGAACAACCCGGGACTGTACGTCTCCGTCACCACCGCCGGGACGGCGGACGGCACCGGCTGGTTCGGCAAGCAGATGCTGCTGGAGGCCAAGTCCCAGGGGTTCACCCCGAACAACTTCTCCATCATGCCCTTCGACGGCGGCTTCAACGGCGCGGCCTCGCAGACCGCCGCCCTGACCAAGTTCAACCAGGTGCTCCAGTCCACGTTCGGCTGGAACGAGGCGACCGCCTACGCCCACGAGGGCTTCTCCGGCATGAACGGCCGCAGCGACACGGGCGAGATGTTCCCGCAGAGCGACTTCCAGACCGTGCTGGACTTCGCCACCGCGCACAACATGGACCGCTTCACCTTCTGGTCGCTCAACCGCGACCGGCAGTGCTCGCCGCCCGACAACGGCGGCCGGACGTCCGGCACCTGTTCCAGCGTGCCGCAGAACTCCTGGGACTTCGCCAAGTACTCGGTGAAGTTCGCCGGGGCCACCCCGCCCACCACGCCTCCCACCACACCGCCGCCCACCACGCCGCCGCCGGGCACCGGCTGCCGGACGGCCTGGGACGCGGGCACCGCGTACACCGGAGGCAGCGAGGTCTCCTACGGCCGGCACAACTGGAAGGCCAAGTGGTGGACGCAGAACGAGACGCCCGGGGCCTCCCAGTGGGGACCGTGGCAGGACGAGGGCGCCTGCTGACGCCCTGAAAGCGGCCACGGCCGGCCGCGGCACGGGTCTTCTCCCGCCGCGGCCGGCCGCCGCCGTGCGTATCAGGGCCGTTTGGCGACCGTCAGCAGCGCCGCCGCGTCCTCGATGGCCTCCAGACTGTGCCGTGCCCCGGGCACGATGAGCAGGTCCCCGGCCATGCCGTCCCAGGAGGCGTCGCCGCTGCGCAGCCGGACCCGCCCGCGCAGCACCAGCACGGTCGCCTCGCCGGGGTTCTCGTGCTCGGTCAGGGCGGTTCCGGCGCGCAGGGTGATGAGGGTCTGGCGCAGCACGTGCTCGTGGCCGCCGTAGACGGTCTCCGCGCTGCGGCCGTTGGAGGAGGCCTCCGCCCGTTCCAGGTGCTCACGGGCGCGGGCGTCGAGGGAGATCTTCTGCATGGCTCGCTCCTCAGCGGGACGGTGGATGCGGACAAGGCGGACGGGGCCGCCGCACCGGGCCGCGGCAGTCGCGCCTCAGTAGCGGACCCCGATACGGCGCCAGCGGCGGCCGCTGGTGCCCGGCTCGGCGGGGTGGGCGGGCACCCGCCGCCGGTAGAGGACGTACGGACGCCACAAGTACCACAGCGGGACGCTCCAGGCGTGCACGAGCCGGGTGAAGGGCCACACCGCGAGGATGGCCCAGGCGGCGGTCGCGTGGACCTGGTAGATCAGCGGCGCGTGCGAGATGGCCGCGACGTCGGGGTTCCCGGCGAACAGGCCGCGGAACCACAGCGCCACGCTCTGCCGGTAGTCGTAGCCCGCGCCGAAGAGGTTGACGCCCATCGTCGGGATGATGCCCAGCACGATCACGATCGCCAGCAGGACCAGCGCCAGCCAGTCGACCGGGCTGGTGGCGGCGCGCACCCGGGGCACGGTGGTGCGGCGGAAGGCCAGGAGCGCGACCCCGGCGATCACCGCGAGCGCGGCGACGGTGCCGCCGATGGTGGAGAACCAGCGGTAGGTGTGCTCCGGGATGCCGAGCCACCGGGTGAAGGACTCCGGCACGAGGATGCCGAGGACGTGTCCGGCGATGGCCGCGAACGTGCCGTAGTGGAAGAGCGGTCCGCCCCACTTGAGCAGGCGCCGCTCCTGGAGCTGCGTGGAGCGGCTGGTCCAGCCGAACTGGTCGTAGCGCCAGCGCCACACGTGGCCGACGACGAAGGTGACGAGCGCGAGGTAGGGAAGGATGACCCACCACCACAGGTCCCAGGAGTTCATCGGCTCTCTCCGGTCGGGGCGGGGACGGACGGGGGCACGGGCACCGGGTGCGGCGCGGGGGCGGAGGCGCCGGCCATGTACTCGGGCGGGGCGAAGGGATCGAGTCCGACCTGTTCCGCGGGCGGCCCGTCGGCGGCCAGCCGCTGCCAGGTCTCCCGCTCGCGGCGGCCCGGCCGGGGCAGTCGTCCGCACACCGTCTCCAGGACGGGCGTGTACGGGTCGCGCCGTTCGGCGAGCGCCCGGCGGAGCAGTTCGAGCCCGGCCCGGCACTGCACGAGGACGCGGTGTCCCGGCTCGGGGGCGAGCGCGGCGAACTCCAGCACGAGCGGCAGGAAGTCCGGCAGTTCGTCCTCGGGGGGCTCCTGGCCGGCCTGCCGGTAGGTGTGCTTGAGGGCGAGCAGCGCCATGCCCCGCGCGCGGGTGTCGCCGTGCCGGTGGTAGGTCAGGTGCAGGGAGCGGCGGCGGCTGTGGTCGAAGGTGGCGACGTAGCGCTGGGCGGCCTCGGTCGGTGTCAGGGTGCGCAGGTGCGCCGCGACGGCGGCCAGCCGGGCCCGGTCGGTGGCGTCGGTGACGGCGGGCAGGGCCTCGGCGACGTCGTCGAGGCAGGCGAGCGCGGCGGGGTCCGGGTAGCGCAGCAGGACGGCGGCGACGCGGTGCACGACCGGGGTGTCGGCGGCCCGGTGCGGGGTGCGGCGCGGGGCGAGGCGCGGGCTCACGAGGCGTCACCCGGGGCGCCGAAGAGTCCTGGTGCCGGGCCGTCGCCGTTCCAGCCGAGGAGGTTGAAGCGCACCTGTCCGTCGCTGTCGTGGAACTGGCTGCCGCCGCCCGGTGCCGTGAGACCGGGCAGCGGAGGCGGCGGCACCGGACCGAGCGGGTCGTCCTCGCGCGCCCCCGGGTCGCTCCCGCCGCCCGGGCGGTCCAGGGAGCAGTGCTGGGCCATCAGCGCGCCCGATCCCTCGGCGTGCGCCTTGGGGACGACGTAGCGCTCCTCGTACTTGGCGACGGCGAGCAGCCGGTACAGGTCCTCGATGTCGTCGGCGCTCGCACCCACGCGGTCGAGCAGTTCGCGCGGGGCGGGGTCGCCCAGCTGCCTGGCCCGCATGTGGGCGCGCATGGTGGTGAGTCTGCGCAGCACCTCCTCGACGACGGCGGTGTCCCCGGCGGTGAAGAGGTTCGCGAGGTACTCGACGGGGATGCGCAGCGCCTCGATGGCGGCGAAGATCCGGTCGGGGTCGTCGTCGTGGTAGCCGGTGGCGTGCACGGCGTCGGCGACCGGGGAGAGCGGGGGGACGTACCACACCATCGGCAGGGTGCGGTACTCCGGATGCAGCGGCAGCGCCACCCGGTGCCGTTTGATCAGGGCGTACACCGGTGAGCGCCGGGCGGCCTGGATCCAGTCGCGGGCGACGCCGTCGCGTTCGGCGGCCTCCCGCACCCACGGCTCGTGCGGGTCGAGGAAGACCGACAGCTGGGCCTCGTAGAGGTCCTTGTCGTCCTTGACGGAGGCGGCGTCGAGGACGGCGTCGGCGTCGTAGAGCATCACTCCCAGGTGGCGCAGCCGGCCGACGCAGGTCTCGGAGCACACGGTGGGCTGCCCGGCCTCGATGCGCGGGTAGCAGAAGGTGCACTTCTCGGCCTTGCCGGTGCGGTGGTTGAAGTAGACCTTCTTGTAGGGGCAGCCGGAGACGCAGAACCGCCAGCCGCGGCAGCGGTCCTGGTCGACGAGGACGATGCCGTCCTCCTCGCGCTTGTACATCGCGCCCGACGGGCAGGAGGCGACGCAGGACGGGTTGAGGCAGTGTTCGCAGATGCGCGGCAGGTAGAACATGAACGTGTGCTCGAACTCCATCCGCACCCGTTCGGCGAGCCCTTCCAGGTTCGGGTCGGCGGCGGCGTACTCACCCGCGCCGGCGAGGTCGTCGTCCCAGTTCGGGCCGTGCACGGGCCGCATGTCCCGGCCGGTGAGCTGGGACTTGGGACGGGCGCTGGTGAAGCTGTCGGACAGCGGCGCGGTGGTCAGGCTCCGGTAGTCGTACGTCCACGGCTCGTAGAAGTCGTCGAGCGAGGGCAGTTCGGGGTTGTAGAAGAGGCTGAGCAGCTTGCGCACCCGGCCGCCGGACCTGAGGGTCAGCCGGCCACGGCGGTTCAGGGTCCAGCCGCCCTTCCACTTCTCCTGGTCCTCGTAGCGGCGCGGGTAGCCGGCGCCGGGCTTGGTCTCGACGTTGTTGAACCAGATGTACTCGGAGCCCGGCCGGTTGGTCCAGGTCTGCTTGCAGGTCACCGAGCAGGTGTGGCAGCCGATGCACTTGTCGAGGTTCATCACCATCGCCACCTGGGCCATCACCTTCATCGGAAGTCGACCTCCTGGGCGCGTCGGCGGATCACGGTGATCTCGTCCCGCTGGTTCCCGGTGGGACCGATGTAGTTGAAGCCGTAGCTGAACTGGGCGTAGCCGCCGATCAGATGGGTGGGTTTGATCAGCAGGCGGGTGAGGGAGTTGTCGCCGCCGCCGTGCAGCCCCGAGGTCTCGGTGCGCGGCACGTTCAGGTGGCGGTCCATGGTGTGGTACATGAACACGGTGCCCTCGGGCATGCGGTGGGTGACCACGGCGCGGCAGGCGACCACGCCGTTGCGGTTGTACGCCTCGATCCAGTCGTTGTCGGCGGCGCCGATCCGCTCCGCGTCCGGCGGGCTCATCCAGATCACCGGGCCGCCTCGGAACAGCGTGAGCATGTGCAGGTTCTCCTGGAACTCGGAGTGGATGGACCACTTCGAGTGCGGGGTGAGGTAGCGCACCACGAGTTCGGGGTGTCCCCGCACGTCCCGGCGGGGGTCGCCGACATGGGCGAGCATGTTCAACGGCGGCCGGTACACGGGCAGTTGTTCGCCGAACTCGGCCATCCAGTCGTGGTCGAGGAAGAAGTGCTGGCGGCCGGTGAGGGTGTGCCAGGGTTTGAGCCGTTCGACGTTGACGGTGAAGGGCGAGTAGCGGCGCCCGCCGGACTCGGTGCCCGACCACTCCGCGGAGGTGATGACCGCGCGCGGCTGGACGCGGGTGTCCTCGAAGGTGATGCGGTCGCCGGAGCGTTCCTCGGCCAGGTCGGCGAGGGGGACGCCGGTGCGTTCCTCCAGCGCGCGCAGCGACTGCACGGCCACCCGTCCGTTGGTGGTGCCGGACAGTGCCAGGACGGCCTCGCAGAACTGGTCGTCGCGGGCGATGGAGGGCCGCCCGTCGGCGACGCCGCCGCGGACCGTGCCGTTGCGGGCGCGCAGGTAGGCGATCTCCTGCTCGGGTCTCCAGGTGAGGCCCTTGGTGGAGGTGCCGAGGGTGTCGATGAGCGGCCCCACGGCGGCCATCTTCTCGGCGACCTTGGTGTAGTCGCGTTCGACGACGGTCAGCTTGGGCATGGTGCGGCCGGGCACGGGCGCGCACTCGCCGGCCCTCCAGTCGCGCACCCGGCCGTGCGGCTGGGCCAGTTCGTCCGGGGTGTCGTGGGCGAGCGGGGCCGCGATGACGTCCCGGCGCACGCCGAGGTGGGTGGCGGCCAGGCGGGAGAACTCGGCGGCGAGGGTGTGGAAGACGTCGAAGTCGCTGCGGGTCTGCCAGGGCGGTGCGATCGCCGGGTTGAAGGCGTGCACGAAGGGGTGCATGTCGGTGGAGGACAGGTCGTACTTCTCGTACCAGGTGGCCGCGGGCAGGACGACGTCGGAGAACAGGCAGGTGCTGGTCATCCGGAAGTCGACGGCCACGGACAGGTCGAGCTTGCCGACCGGCGCCTGTTCGCGCCAGGTGACGTCCTTGGGGCGCAGACGGGGCGGCGTCTCGGGGGCGGTCACCGCGTCGTCGGTGCCGAGCAGGTGGCGCAGCATGTACTCGTGGCCCTTCATCGACGACGCGAACAGGTTCGCGCGCCAGATGAGCAGGACCCGGGGGAAGTTGGCCGGGTCGTCCGGGTCCTCGGCGGCGAACCGCAGCCGGCCTGCCGTCAGTTCGTCGACGATGTGGTCGGCGACCTCCTTGCCGGCCCGCTCGGCCTCGTCGCACAGGTCGAGCGGGTTGCGGTCGAACGCCGGGTGGGAGGGCATCCAGCCCAGCCGGGCGGCGAGCGCGTTGCAGTCCGGCAGCGTCCGGCCCGCGAGCCGGCCCGGCCCGAGCGGGCTGGTGAGCACGTCCGCGGAGAAGGCCTCGTAGCGCCACTGGTCGGTGGCCAGCCAGAACAGCGGGGTGCCCACCATGTGCCGGGTGGGCCGCTGCCAGTCCAGCCCGAAGGCGAGGTGGAACCAGCCGGTGAGCGGGCGGACCTTCTCCTGGCCGACGTAGTGCGCCCAGCCGCCGCCGTTGACGCCCTGGCAGCCGGTCAGCATCACCAGGGAGAGGAAGGACCGGTAGATCTGGTCGGAGTGGAACCAGTGGTTGGCGCCCGCGCCCATCGCGATCATGGACCGGCCGCCGGTGCGCTCGGCGTTGCGGGCGAACTCCCGGGCGACCCGCGCCGCCGCCGCCGCGGGCACCGAGGTGACGGCCTCCTGCCAGGCGGGGGTGCAGGGCACGCTCGCGTCGTCGTACCCGGTGGGCCACTGGCCGGGCAGGCCCTCGCGGGCCACCGCGTACTGCGCCATGACGAGGTCGAAGACGGTGGTGACCAGGTGGCCGCCGATCCGGGTCGCGGGCACGCCGCGCCGCAGCACTCCCCCGGACTCGCCCGGCCCGGCGTCGAAGCGCGGCAGGTCCACCGCCACCGCCTCGCCGCCGGGCCTGCCGTGCAGGGACAGCAGCGGGTCGGTGCCGTCGAGCCGCAGGTTCCAGCGGGGGCCGTCCTCGGGGTCGGTCCAGCGGAAGCCCAGTGACCCGTTCGGCACGACCGGCTCGCCGGTGCGGGCGTCCAGGAGGACGGTCTTGAACGCGGCCGCCTCCTCCCCGCCCGCCCCGGGCAGGTCCGCGGCGGTGAGGAACTTGTCGGGGACGTGGGCGCCGGGCGCCCCGTCGCGCTCCCGCAGCCGGACCAGGAACGGCAGGTCGGTGTAGGTCTTGGCGTACTCGGTGAAGCGGGGCACCTGCCGGTCGCGGTAGAACTCGGTGAGGACGACGTGGCCCATGGCCATGGCGAGCGCGCCGTCGGTGCCGGGGGCGGCGGCGAGCCAGTCGTCGGCGAACTTGGTGTGGTCGCCGTAGTCGGGCGAGACCACGACGACCTTCTGTCCCCGGTAGCGCGCCTCGGTCATGAAGTGCGCGTCCGGTGTGCGGGTGATCGGCAGGTTGGTGCCCCACACGATCAGGTACCCGGCGTTCCACCAGTCGCCGGACTCCGGTACGTCGGTCTGGTCGCCGAACACCTGCGGCGAGGCCATGGGCAGGTCGGCGTACCAGTCGTAGAAGGAGGAGATGGTCCCGCCGATCATCGACAGGTAGCGGCTGCCCGCCGCGTAGGAGGCCATCGACATGGCCGGGATCGGCGAGAAGCCCACGATGCGGTCCGGGCCGTACCGCTTGACGGTGTGCACCTGCGCCGCCGCGACCAGTTCGACGGCCTCCTGCCAGGTGCAGCGCACGAAGCCGCCCTTGCCGCGGGCCCGTTTGTACGCCGCGCAGCGCCCGGGATCGGAGGTGAGCCACTCCCAGGCGGCGACCGGGTCGGCGGTGCGGGCGCGGGCCTGCCGCCACAGGTCCAGGAGCGGGCCGCGCACGTACGGGTAGCGGATGCGGGTGGGCGAGTAGGTGTACCAGGAGAAGGAGGCGCCGCGCGGGCAGCCGCGCGGCTCGTACTCGGGCGAGTCGGGGCCCACCGAGGGGTAGTCGGTGGCCTGTGTCTCCCAGGTGATGATGCCGTCCTTGACGAACACCCGCCACGAGCAGGAACCCGTGCAGTTCACGCCGTGGGTGGAGCGCACCTCCCGGTCGTGCCGCCACCGCTCCCGGTAGAACTCGTCGGCCGCGCGGCCCCCGTCGCGGTAGAGGACCCGCCGGTCGGGCGACTGCTCGCCGGGGAAGAAGTACTGCGCCGAGCGCATCAGACGTTCGAGGGCCTCCCCCGGGCGGTCGGTGCTCACACTCTCGCCTCTCTCCCGTCGGGACCCGGCCGGACGCGGCCCGCGCGGGTCGGGATCCGGCCCTCGCCAGTCTTGATCGTGACCGGCGCGGCGACAAGCGGCCAATCGCGCGAATCATAGGAAAAGCCGCCTTCCGGGCGGCGGCGTAAGGTGATCGTGCGGGGCGCCGAGGGGGGACGAAAGGGGCTCCGGTCCTTGGCGGGAGGTGCCTGGCATGTCCGACGATCCATGGCTGCCGGACCCCGCGGACGAGGCCGCCGGGCAGGTGGCCGCCGCGCTGGAGGAGATCGGCCGCCGGGCCGGCCCGGGGTCCTTCGAGGAGCTGAGCGCGCAGGTGCGCCGGCTGGCCCTCGGACAGCGCAGGCTGCGCCGGCTGCTGGACGCGGTGGTGGCCATGAGCGCGGACATGGACACCAGGGCCCTGCTCCAGCACATCGTGGACGCGGGCACGGACCTCGTCGCCGCCCGCTACGGGGCCCTCGGGGTGCTCGGCGAAGACGGCGACTTCGTCGACCTGATCACCGCGGGCGTGGACGCCGAGCGGCTCAAGGCCGAGTCCGGGCTCCCGCAGAGCCACGGGCTGCTGGGCAGCCTGATCGCGGACCGCAGGCCGCTGCGCGTGGACGACGTGGCGGCCGACCCCCGCTCGGTCGGTTTCCCCGAGGGCCACCCGGTGATGCGCACCCTCCTGGGCGTGCCCCTGACGGTGCGCGGCACGGTGTACGGCAACCTGTACCTCGCCGACAAGGAGGACGGGACGCCGTTCCGCGACGACGACGAGGCGCTGCTGACCGCGCTGGCCAGCGCCGCGGGCGTCAGCATCGAGAACGCCCGGCTGTACGAACGCCTCAAGGGGGCCACCGAACAGTTCCAGCGCCGGATGCTGCCCGTCCTGCCCGATCTCGCGCCGCTGCGTGTCGAGGCGCGCTACGAACCGGCCTCCGAACTGCCCCGGCTCGGCGGGGACTGGTACGACGCCACGCTGCTGCCGGACGGCGCGGTGTTCGTCGTCATCGGCGACGTCACCGGTCACGACGTGGAGGCGGCGCCGCTGATGGGGCAGATCCGCAACATGCTGCGTGCCCTGGCCTTCGACCGCTGCGGACCGCCCAGCCTGGTCGTCGACAGGCTCGACCGGGCCCTGGCCATGTACGGCGAGCCGACGGCGGCCACGCTGGTCGCGGCCCGCATCGAGCACGAGCCGGGCGCCGGCTACACGGTGCGCTGGACCAACGCCGGGCATCCGCCGCCCCTGCTGGTCACCGCCGGCGGCACCGTGGACGTGCTGGCCCCCGAGCAGCACGGCATCCCGGTCGGTGTCGATCCCGCGCTGCCGCGCCCCGACCACAGCCTGGCCCTGCCCTGGGCGAGCACCCTGCTGCTGTTCACCGACGGTCTGATCGAACGCCGCGGCCAGGACATCGACGCCGGTCTGCGGCAGCTGGCCGCACGGGCGGCCGCCCTCGCCACCGCCCCGCTGCACGCGCTGTGCGACGCGCTGATCACCCGGCAGGACACGTACGACGACGACGTGGCCCTGCTCGCGGTGCGGGTGCCCGCGGCGCCGAGAGCGGGCCGCGGCCCGGCTCAGGAGGAGCAGCCCGGGTCGTGATCGCCCGGCCCCGGGTCGTCGTCGGCGCGGGCGTGCGGGGGCGGGTCGAAGTGGACGGTGATCTTCTCGAACCCCTTGAAGGACTCGGTCGTCGCGTAGGACCGGTAGGCCCGCTGGTCGCCCGCGCTGAGGTGGACGCGGTCGGTGAACGGGCTGAGCAGGCTGCGGGGCCACAGCCGCATGCACCGCACGGCGCCGACCTCGGCCGTCAGGACGTAGACCAGCGAGCCCAGGTAGATCCAGGCGAGCAGGCCGAGCACGATGCCGAACAGGCCGTACGTCGCCGTGGCGCCCCGCAGCACGTGGCCGACGTAGTAGGTGCCGACCCACAGCAGCCCCTGCCAGGCGCACCCGGCGCCCAGCGCCGGACCGCTCAGCACGCGCACGGGCAGCCTGCGCCGGGTCAGCAGCCGGTAGCTGGCGACGAGCAGCGCGGCGTACACAAGGACGGACAGCGCGTCGGCGGCCACCCGGACCCCGACGGCCAGCCGGGCGCCGAACAGGCCCGCCGCCCACTCCGCGGCGGTGGACAGGGCGGTCGTGACACACAGGCCGAGCGCGAGCAGCGACAGGAACTTCAGGCCCTTCACACGTGAGCGGAACGGGTCGGGCCGGGTGTGCCGGGGCACGGCGAAGATCTTGTTCAGCGCGTGCTGCGCGGCCTGGGCGACGTTCAGCGCCCCGTAGGCGCTGCCGACGACGCCCACCGCGACGGCGAGCACGTTGCCCTGGAACGAGTGGATGTTGTGGGCGATCTGGTCCCCGATCACGGGGAACTCGCTGAGGGCCGAGTTCAGTACCGCGTGCTGCAGGTGGGGGCTGCTGCTGAGGACGGCGCTGAGCACCGCGACGAGGAAGAGCAGCAGCGGGAAGAGCGCGAGGAAGCCGTAGTACGTCAGCAGGGCGGCCAGGTAGGCCGCCTGGTCGTCGTAGAACTTGTAGACCACGGCCAGCGGCAGCCCCGCCCAGCGGTGCCGTCGCTGGTAGGAGTCCACCCGGGCCAGCACTCCCATGCGCTCTCCCACACGGTCGGCCGCAGCTCCGCTGCCGCGTACGCCGCCCGTTCCAAGTGCCCTGGCCAGGGCGTTCCATGCGGGAGGGCTACGGGGCGGCCTCCCGGTCCGAGGCCGGCCACACGTACGGCAGGTCGTCCGGCACCCCCGGGAACAGGTCCGCGTAGTGGTCCGGGTCCTTGCGCACCAGGGCCGAGCGGTGGCTGCGGTGCAGGGCCTCGTCGCCCAGCCAGGGCGGCAGCTCACCGGCCGCGGCCAGCTCCGGCTGTTCGCGCACCGGCAGGCCCGGGCGGTGGGCGGCGAGGTCGGCGACGAGGGTGGCGGCGCAGCTGTCCTGGTGGCCGTACTCGCGCCACACGCGGCAGACGTCCAGTCCGTAGCGCACCAGGGCTTCCTCGTAGCCGGCCCACATGCGCACCGCCGGATGCCGGCGCCAGCCGTAGCCGGGGACGGTCAGTCCGCGCAGCACCTGCAGCGCCTCGACCCGCTGCTTGCCCAGTCTGCGGCGGTCGAGCACCCGCGCCGACTCGGCGAAGACGGGGTAGGGCAGGAAGGTCTGCATGGCACCGTCCGCGGGTGGTGGTCGTCGGGCTCCTCGTCGCCCCGGCAGTCTGCCGTGTCCCGGTGGCCGGCGACGGGCGGGTTCCGCCGGACGGCGCAACGCGGTGAGCCGCAGGGGCGGACACCGGGTGAGGGGGCGCGGGCGGTGGAAGAGATGCGGCACACACGACCCCAGGAGGCCGGATGCCCGATGCCGTGGCCGAGGACGGCGCTGCCCGCACCGGCGCCGCCGGTGATGCCCCGGGCTCCGGCCCCGACGACGGGTGCGGTTTCGCGCGGCTGAGCGCGGTGGCCGACGCCGTCCTGTACGAGGGCTACCTGCTCTACCCCTACCGCCGCTCCTCCCCCAAGAACCGGGTCCGCTGGCAGTTCGGGGTGCTGCTGCCCCGCGGCCGGGCGGAACGCGACGGGCCCGTGACGGCCGGACCGTCCGGCTCCGCCGACTCCTGGTACCAGCAGACGGAGTGCCTGGTGCGCATCCGGCGGCCGGACGCCGTCCTGCGGGTGCGCGTGCGCTACCTCCAGGTGCGGCACAAGCAGGTGGAGGCGGCGGGGGCGGACGGCCGGCACCGCCCGGTCGCCTCGCTGCGCACGGACGACGGCGCGGTGCACCTGACCTTCGACGAGGCGGTGCCGCGCGAGAGGGACCTCACCGTCGCGCCGGCCGGCCTGCTCGGCGGCGACGGGTTCACCGCCCCGGTGGGCGCGCCGGCCGGTACGGAGACCGAGCCGCTGCCCGGGCGGGCCGGCCGGGTGGTGCGCCGGTGCGAGGAGGTGCGGGCCCGCACCACGGTCACGGCGCGGCGGGCCGGGCCCGGTCTGGTCCGGCTCCGGGTGCGCACCGAGAACACCGGAGCGGACCCGGACCCGAAGGCGCCGCGGGAGGAGGTGCTGCGCCGCGCGCTCGTCGCCACCCACACGCTCATCGGCGGTACGGGGGTGGAGTTCGTGTCGCTGACCGACCCGCCCGCGGAGCTGGCGGACCTGGCGGGCGGCTGCCGCAACGCGTTCACCTTCCCCGTCCTCGGCGGCGCCGAGCCGGCCGGCGACCGCCCCGAGGGCGTCGGGGAGATGATGCTCTCCGCCCCCGTCATCCTCCCCGACCGGCCGCGGGTGGCGCCCGAGAGTCCGGGTGACCTGCACGACGCCGCGGAGATCGACGAGATCCTCACCCTGCGCACGATGCTGCTGACGGACGCGGAGAAGGCCGAGGCGCGCGCCACGGACCCGCGTGCGGCGGACATCCTCGACCGGGTCGACACCATGCCCCCGGAGGTCTTCTCCCGTCTCCATGGCGCCATCCGCTCCCTGGCCCCCGCCGGGGAGCGTGCGGTCACGGCCGCACCACCGCAGGAGCCCGCACCGCAGGAGCCCGCACCGGGTGGCACGCCCGGTGGGCCGGAGGCCGCCGACGGCGTCCGGCGGCCCGGTGCCGGGCGGCCCGTGTGGTGGCATGAGGGCGGCGACGACGGTCTGTCGCCGTCGACGGACACCGTGCTGGTCGACGGGGTGCGGGTGGGCGCCGGCAGCCGGGTGCGGCTCCGCCCGCGCCGGGGCGCCGACGCGCAGGACATGTTCCTCGCGGGACGCGCCGCCCGCGTCGCCGCCCTCTTCCACGACGTGGACGGCAGCGTGCACCTCGCCGTCACCGTGGACGACGACCCCGCCGCCGAACTGCACACCTGGTACGGCCGCTTCCACTACTTCCGCCCCGACGAGGTCGAGCCGCGGCTCGCGGACGACGAGGAACGAGGTTCACTGACATGACGGCGACCGAGGCGCACGGGGCGGGGCGCAGACCCGCTCAGATCGTGGACATGTCCTGGGACCCGATCACCCGGATCATCGGCAACCTGGGCATCTACACCAAGATCGACTTCGCGAACAGGGAAGTGGTGGACTGCCGTTCCACCTCGTCGCTGTTCCGCGGGTACTCGGTGTTCATGAAGGGCAAGGACCCGCGGGACGCCGGGTTCATCACCTCCCGCATCTGCGGCATCTGCGGCGACAACCACACCACGTGCTCCAACTACGCCCAGCAGATGGCGTACGGCGTCAAACCGCCGCCGCTGGCCGAGCACATCACCAACCTCGGCGAAGCGGCCGAGTACATGTTCGACCACACGATCTTCCAGGACAACCTGGTCTTCGTGGACTTCTGCGAGGCCATGGTCAAGGCCACCAACCCGTCGGTCCTGGCCCGCGCGGAACGCACCCAGGCGCCCCGCGGCGACATCCACGGCATGCGCACCATCGCCGACATCATGCGCGCCTTCAACCCGTTCGAGGGCGAGGTGTACAAGCAGGCGCTGAAGGTCTCCCGGGTGACGCGGGAGATGTTCTGCCTGATGGAGGGCCGGCACGTGCACCCCTCCACCCTCTACCCGGGCGGTGTCGGCACCGTGCCCTCCCCCACCGCCTTCACCGACTACCTCTCCCGGCTCCTGCACGTCGTCGACTTCGTCAAACAGGCCGTCGCCATGAACGACGACGTCTTCGACTTCTTCTACGAGGCGCTGCCCGGCTACGAGGAGGTCGGCCGCAGGCGCGTCCTGCTCGGCTGCTGGGGCGCCTTCCAGAACCCCGGCGTGTGCGACTACCGCTACGAGAACATGAACACCTGGGGCCGGGCGATGTACGTCACCCCCGGCATCATCGTCGACGGCCGGCTGGTGACCAACGACCTCGTCGACATCAACCTCGGCCTGCGGATCCTGCTGGGCTCCTCCTACTACGAGGACTGGACCGGCGAGGCGCCCTTCGTCACCCACGACCCGCTGGGCAACCCGGTCGACATGCGCCATCCGTGGAACCAGACCACCGTCCCCGTCCCGCAGAAGCGCGACTTCGACGGCAACTACAGCTGGGTCATGAGCCCCCGCTGGTACGACCGGAGCAGCGGCGACCACCTGGCCCTGGACACCGGTGGCGGCCCGCTGGCCCGGCTGTGGTCCACCGCCCTCAACGGCCTCGTCGACACCCCCTACGTCAAGGCCACCGGCCACAGCGTCCGCATCACCCTGCCCCGGGGCGACACCCTGCCGGAGTCGACGCTCGAATGGCACATCCCCAAGTGGTCCAACACCCTCGAACGCGACCGGGCCCGTCCTTACTTCATCGCCTACGCCGCCGCCATGGCCCTGCAGTTCCTCGACGAGGCGATGGCGCTGGTGCGCGCCGGTGAGACGAAGGTCTTCGAGAACTTCGAGGTGCCCGACGAGGCGATCGGCTGCGGTTTCCACGAGGCGGTCCGCGGAGTCCTCTCCCACCATCTCGTCATCAAGGACCGGAAGATCGCCAACTACCACCCGTACCCGCCCACCCCGTGGAACGCCAGCCCCCGCGACCACTACGGCACACCGGGCCCCTACGAGGACGCCGTCCAGGGACAGCCGGTATTCGAGGAGAACGGCCCCGACGACTTCAAGGGCGTGGACATCATGCGCACCGTCCGCAGCTTCGACCCCTGCCTGCCGTGCGGCGTCCACATGTACACCGGCAACGGCAGGACGCTCACCACCCTGCACAGCCCCACCTACGGCGCCTCCCATGGCTGAGGCGGCGGGGCAGTCCCCCGCGGCCCGGCTCACGGACGCCGACGCCGAGGCACGGCTGGCCCGCATCGACGGGCTGCTCGCCGAGCTGGAGGCCGCACCGGGCCCGACGGTGCGGCGCGCGCTGGAGGCGGTGCGGCTGCTGAGCGAGGTCTACGGCGAGGCGCTGGCCCGGCTGCTCGAACACGCGGGCGGTGAGCCGGACGGACGGCCCGCTGTGGCCGAGGACGAGCTGGTGGGGCATCTGCTGGTGCTGCACGGCATCCACCCCGAGCCCGCCGAGCGCCGGGCCGCGCGCGCCGTGGAACGGCTGCGGCCGGCCGCGCGCGAGCGCGGCGGTGACGTGGAGTGGGCGGGACTCAAGGGGCGGGTGGCCCAGGTGCGGGTGAGCGAGGGCGGCGGCGGGTGCGGTGCGGGATGCGGCGCCGCGGCCTCCGGTCTCTGGGAGGCGGTCCGTGAGGCGGTGCTGGCCGCCGCCCCGGAACTGGCGGGGGTGGAACGGCTGCCGGAACCGTCCGGGCGGCGGGCGGCTCCCGCGTTCGTCCCGCTGGACGCCCTGGCCCGCCCGGCCTCCCGGAGGTGACGGTGCACGAGGTGTCGATCGCCGCCGCGCTCGTGGAGCGGGCCGGGGAACTCGCCCTGGCCGAGGGCGCGGACACCGTCTCGGCGGTGACCGTGCGGGTGGGTGAGCTGTCCGGAGTCGTGCCCGACGCGCTGGACTTCGCGTTCGAGGTGGTGCGGGCGGGCACCGCGCTGTCCGGCGCCCGGCTCGTCGTCGAGCAGGTGCCCGCGCGGGCGTACTGCGGTCCGTGCGCGGCCGAGTTCGCGGTGGGCGTCCCGCCGTTCTTCTGGTGTCCGCGCTGCGATCGGCCCTCGCGGGACCTGCGCAGCGGACGGGAACTGGCCATCACGGCGATCGAGACGGCGCCGCGGGCGGCCACTTGACGGGTCGGCCGGTCGCTGACGGCGCGGGGGGCCGCCCGGGGGGCGGGGCCCCGGGGGGGCCTCGGCCTCGGCGGCCGGCACGAAGGCGACGAGCCTGCCCTCGTTGGCCACGTACAGCGGGTCCAGGCCCAGGAATCCGCAGGCGTTGGCTACCGCCTCGGGGACGGGCAGGGACCGCTCGTGGAGCCGCACCCCGGTGCCGGAGGCGCGGGCGATCTCGTTGAGGGAGGCGGCGAGGCCGCCGCGGGTCGGGTCGCGCAGTACGTGCAGGTCCGGGGTGACGGCGAGCATGGTGGAGACCAGGTCCGCCAGGGGCGCGGTGTCGCTGGCGATCTCGACGCCGAACTCCAGGCCCTCCCGGACGCTCATGATCGCCACGCCGTGCAGGCCGATCGGGCCGCTGACCAGGACCGCGTCGCCCGGCCTGGCGCGCTGCGGCCGGATGTCCACGCCCTCGGGGACGAGCCCGACACCGGCGGTGGTGACGTACACGCCGTCGCCGTGCCCGGCCTCCACCACCTTGGTGTCGCCGGTGGCCACGGTGACCCCCGCCGCCTCGGCCGCCGCGCCCATGGCGCGGGCGATCCGGTCGACGACGCCCAGTGCGACACCCTCCTCCAGGACGAACGCCGCGGACAGGTAGGTGGGCCGGGCGCCGCTCATCGCCAGGTCGTTGACGGTGCCGTTGACGGCCAGGTCGCCGAGGCTCCCGCCGGGGAAGAACAGCGGGCGCACCACGTAGGAGTCGGTGGAGAAGGCCAGCCGCGCACCGCCGAGGTGGAGGACCGCGGAGTCCCCCATGGCGGCGAGCACGGGGTTGCCGTACGCCGGGGCGAAGACGTCCTGGACGAGTTCCGCGGACAGGGCGCCGCCCCCGCCGTGGCCCATGACCACGACCGGCTGGTCGCGCAGCGGGGCGGGGCAGGTCCAGTTCGCGGGGTCGACGGCCGCGTCCGGGCTCGCGAGGTCAGCCAACGGTGTTCAACTCCTCCTGCGGGGCGGACGATCCCTGGGGGGTGGGGCCGTTCATCCGGCGGTACAGGTAGTAGGCCGCGCAGGCGCCCTCGCTGGAGACCATGGTGGCGCCCAGCGGGGTGCGCGGGGTGCAGGCGGTCCCGAACGCGGCGCACTCGGTCGGCTTGATCAGGCCTTGCAGGACCTCGCCCGCGCGGCACACGGCGGGCTCCTCGGTGCGGATGCCGGTGACGTCGAAACGGTGCTCGGCGTCGTAGGCGCGGTAGGCCTCGGACAGCCGCCAGCCGCTGGCGGGGATGCGGCCGATGCCGCGCCAGGAGCGGTCGGCGACCTCGAAGACCTCCTGGAGCATCCGCAGGGCGGCCGGGTTGCCGCTCTCGCGCACCGCGCGCGGGTAGGCATTGTCCACCCGGTGCTCGCCGCACTCCAGTTGGCGCACGGTGCGGCGGATGCCCTCCAGGATGTCGAGGGGTTCGAAGCCGGTGACGACGATGGGGACCCGGTGCCGTTCGGCCAGCTCCGGATACTCGTCGGTGCCCATGACGCTGCACACGTGCCCGGCGGCGAGGAAGCCCTGCACCCGGCAGGCCGGGGCCGTCATGATCGCGTCGATGGCCGGGGGGACCCGGACGTGGGAGACGAGCAGGCTGAAGTTGTCCAGGCCGAGACGGCGGGCCTGGTGCACCGCCATGGCGTTGGCGGGCGCGGTCGTCTCGAAGCCGATGGCGAAGAACACCACCTGCCGGTCCGGGTGCCGCCGGGCCAGCCGGAGCGCGTCGAGCGGCGAGTACACCACCCGGACGTCACCGCCCTCGCCCTTGACGCGGAACAGGTCACGGTCGGTGCCCGGCACCCTCAGCATGTCCCCGAAGGAGCAGAAGATCACCTCGGGGCGGGCGGCGATGTCCAGTGCCTTGTCGATGACCTCCAGCGGGGTCACGCACACCGGACAGCCCGGCCCGTGGATCAACTCCACCTCCTCGGGCAGCAGTTGGTCGATGCCGTGCCGGATGATGGAGTGGGTCTGGCCGCCGCATACCTCCATCAGCGCCCAGGGCCGGGTGACCGTCGCCCGGATCTCGTCCAGCAGCCGCCGGGCCAGGGCCGGGTCGTTGAACTCGTCGATGTACTTCATCGGGCCTCGCTCCCGCTCTCGTCGCGCGCCGCCGGGGCCGCCCAGGCGGGCGGGGCCGCACGGCCGGCCTGCTGCGCCGCCTGCTCCCAGGCGTCGCCGAACTCCTCCTCCAGCAGACCCAGTTGTTCGAACAGTTCCAGCGACGCGCGGGCCGACGCCTCGTCCAGCCGTTGCAGGGCGAACCCGACGTGGACGATCACGTACTCCCCCACCCGCAGATCGGGCAGGTACTCCAGACACACCTGTTTGCTCACCCCGCCGAAGTCGACCAGTCCGGTGAGCGGGTCGGCACGGTGGTCGATGGACACGACCTTTCCGGGCACTGCCAAGCACATGGGTCACTCCGTCTCGTCGCTGTCGGTGAGCCGCCCGGCGACCATGAGCTGGCCGAGCGCCAGGCCGCCGTCGTTCGGGGGGACCTCGCCGTGCCGCAGGACGGTGAAACCGTCGCCGGCCAGCAGCACGGTGCACTCCTCCTCCAGCAGCCCGTTGGCGAAGACGCCGCCGCTGAGGACGACGGTGGTCAGGCCGGTGGCCCGGCGGGCGCGCCGGCAGATCCGGGCGACGGCCCGCGCCACCCCCCGGTGGAAACGTGCGGCGAGCACCGGCGCCGGGGTGCCGCGCCGCCGGTCGGCGAGGAGGGCCTCCAGCATCGGTGCCGGATCGCAGCCCACGGGGCCCGCTCCCGCGGTCAGCCCGAAGGGGTACGCGGCGGTCTCCGTCTCCCGGGCCTCGGTGGCCGCCGCCTCCAGTTCCAGGGCGGCCTGCGCCTCGTACGCCGCCCGGTGGCAGATGCCCGCCAGGGACGAGACGGCGTCGAAGAGGCGTCCCATGCTGGAGGTGGGCACACAGGCCAGGCCGCGTTCCAACTGCCTGAGCAGCACGGCGCGTTCCACGTCCGTGCAGGCGGTGACGCTGGGCAGGCCGGGCTCCCAGGGCAGTCCCGCGGCCCACAGCCGGGCCAGTGCCAGGCGGCACGGGTTGGCCACGCCCGCGTCGCCGCCGGGCAGCGGTGCGGGGGCCAGGTGGGCGAAGCGGCGGTGGCCCGCGTAGTCGGCGAGCAGGAACTCGCCGCCCCAGACGGTGCCGTCGTCGCCGTAGCCGGTGCCGTCGAAGGCCACGCCGATCACGGGTGTCGTCCCGTCCAGGCCGTGTTCGGCCATCGCGGAGGCGATGTGCGCGTGGTGGTGCTGGACGAACACCGGTCCACCCGCGCGCAGCCGGGCCGCACGGTGCCGGGCCCAGCGGGCCGAGTGGTAGCCGGGATGCCGGTCGGCGGCGACGAGCGCGGGCGCCACGCCGGTGAGGTTCAGCAGGTGCCGCTCGGCCCGCCGGGCGGCGTGCAGGGTGGTCAGGTCGCCCATGTCGCCGATGTGCGGGCCGAACCAGGCCTGCTCGCCGTCGCCGACGCACAGGGCGTTCTTCAGGTCGCCGCCGACCGCGAGCGTGGGGCGCACGGGCAGGGGGAGCCGCAGCGGGCGGGGAACGTAGCCGCGGGAGCGGCGGAGCACCTGCTCGGTGCCGTCGGGGCGGACCCGCAGCAGCGAGTCGTCGCACGGGGAGGCGACGGGCCGGTCGTGGGTGAGCCAGGCGTCGGCCAGTCCGGCCAGCCGTGTCAGGGCCTCCCCGTCGTCCGTGACGATGGGTTCGCCGGAGCGGTTCCCGCTGGTCATGACCAGCACGCGGGGGCCGGGCGGGTCGCCCGGCAGACCGAACAGCAGGGAGTGCACGGGGGTGTAGGGCAGCATCACGCCGATGTGCGGGCTGCCGGGGCACACCGCCTCGGCGAGGCAAGGGCCGCCGGGGCGCGCGCACCGGCGCAGCAGGACGATGGGGCGGCGCGGGCCGGTCAGGGCCGCTCGTTCGCGGTCGTTGGGGGCGGCGATCCGCTCGGCGGTGGCCAGGTCCGCGCACATCACGGCGAACGCCTTGCCGCCGCGTTCCTTGCGGGCGCGCAGGGTGGCGACGGCGTGCGCGTCGGTGGCGTCGCAGGCCAGGTGGTAGCCGCCGACGCCCTTGACGGCGACGATCCGTCCGGCGGCGAGCAGCGCCCGCGCGCCCGCCAGGGCCTCGGCGTCCCGGGCCGGGCGCGGGCCGCTGCCGTCGGCGGGCACCAGGGTCAGCCGGGGCCCGCAGCCGGGGCAGGCGACGGGCTGGGCGTGGAAGCGCCGGTCGGCGGGGTCGGCGTACTCCCGCGCGCAGGCCGGGCACAGCGGGAAGCCGGCCATGGTGGTGGCCGCGCGGTCGTAGGGCATCGCGGTGGCGACGGTGAAGCGGGGGCCGCAGTGGGTGCAGGTGATGAACGGGTGCCGGTGCCGGCGGTCGGCCGGGTCGGCCAGCTCCCGCAGGCAGTCGGCGCAGGTCGCGGTGTCGGGCGGGAGCTGGGTGCGGCCCGCGCGCTGCTCGGTGGGACGGATGGTGAAGGGGCGGGCGGCGCCGGTGGCGGGGAGGTCCTCGTGTCCGATGCCGGTCACGGCGGCCAGCGGCGGCGGCTGTGCGGCCAGCCGGTCGCAGAACCGGGTGACGCCGTCCGCCGGTCCCTCGACCTCGATCAGCACGCCGTCCGCGGTGTTGCTCACGAATCCGGTCAGGGCCAGGTCGGCGGCGAGGCGGTGCACGTAGGGCCGGAAGCCGACGCCCTGGACCGTGCCGCGCACGGTGAGGCGCCGGCGTACGGCGCCGGTGGCGGGTGCGGTCACGGGGCGGGGGTGGTCGCCGGGTGGGGGCGGGCGTGCCCGGCGGCGGGGGCGGGAGCGTGCTCGTGCGGTCCGTGGTCGTGGCTGTGGGGGCGCGGGGCGAGGGGCGGGTGGTGCGGCGGGGCCTCGTGGCGGACGGCGAGCGCGCGTTCCAGGACGGTGTCGACGCCGTCGCCGGTGCGTGCGCAGGTGCGGACGATCTCCACCCCGGGGTTGACCCGCTGCACGTGGGCGCGGAAGGCCCCCTCGTCGAAGCCGGCCGGCTCGGCCAGGTCCGTCTTGGTGAGGACGACGAGGTGGGCGGAGCCGAAGGCGGTGGGGTACTTCAGTGGCTTGTCCTCGCCCTCGGTCACCGCCATCAGCACGATCCGCAGGGTCTCCCCGAGGTCGTAGGAGGCCGGGCAGACGAGGTTGCCGACGTTCTCGACGAACAGCAGCGCGGTGTCCGCGGGCAGCCAGCCCGCCAGCCGGGTGCGCAGCTGGCGGGCTTCGAGGTGGCACAGGCCGTCGGTCAGCACCTGGCGCACGGGCGCGCCGGAACGGGCGAGGCGGCGGGCGTCGTTCTCGGTCGCCAGGTCCGCGGTCAGCGCGGCCACCGGGATGTCCAGGGCGACGGCGCGGGCCAGCACCCGTCCGAGGAGTTCGGTCTTGCCGCTGCCGGGACTGGACAGCAGGTTCACGACGCCCACGCTCCGCCGGGCGAGGTCTTCGCGCAGGTCCCGGGCCAGACGGTCGTTCTTGGCGAGGACGGCCTGCTCGACGTCGACGGACCGGCACATGACACTTCTCCTCGCGGTCGGTTCAGGAGGGGGCCGCTCGTGCGGGACGAGCGGCGCCTGACCGATCGTGGACGCCGTCGGCCGCGCGGTACGGCAGCGCGGCCGTGCGCGGGACCCCGGATTGGTCCGGGCGGCTCAACGGGAGGGCTCCGGCGGGGGCGGCGGGGTCCGCGAGCAGGGCGGGGACGAGGGTGTGCAGGGCGTCCACCGCGTGGCCGACCGCCCGGCGCACCGGGTCGCTCAGTCCGGGCATGACGTCCTCGTCGCCGGTGGGCCGGACCGCGGGTTCGCAGGCGAGCACGAGGACGCGGGGAAGCGGCCCGTCGCCCAGGCGGGCGGCCAGGGCCAGCACCCTGGCCGGGTCCATGCCGTGGGCCTCGGGCGGGACGGCGGCCGGGTCGGGCAGGTCGGCTTCGACGAGGGAGAGGGTGCCGGGCCGGTGCCCGCGCGGGGCGGCGTCGACGAGGACGGCGGTGGCGTAGCCGTCCAGGAGTTCGTAGGCGAGGTCCAGGCCGCGGATGCCGAAGTCCCGTGCCCGTACGCCGGCGGGCAGCGGTCGGGCCGCCAGGGCCTTCAGCACCTCGGGGCCGAAGGCGTCGTCGGCGAGGAAGATGTTGCCGACGCCCGCGACCAGCAGCCGGACCGGGGGCGGCGCCGTCACCGGGGGCTCGCGGTGAGCGGGTCGGCGGCGGGGGCCAGGGGGCGCGCGGTGCCGGAGGGCACCTTGCGGACGAACGCCGAGCGCAGCGCGTGGTAGTCGGCCCGGGGGTCGAAGAAGATGGCGTGCATGCGGGCGAGTTCGGCGCTGCGGTGGTCCGCGAGCGGCCGAGCCGCCTCGTCGCGTGCGCGCGCGGCCGCCTTGGCCTCGATCCGCCGGCCGAGTCCGGGGGCACGCGACAGTTCGGCCGCGAGGCGGTCCACCTCCGCGGCGAACTCGGCGGCCGGGGCGGGGACCAGACGGTCCACCAGGCCCAGCCGGTGCGCGGTGGCGGCGCTGACCGGCAGGGCTTCGGTGGTGAGCCGTTCGGCGGCCCGCTCGCCGGCCCGGCGCGGCAGGCTGTACGTCCAGTACTCCGAGCCGTACAGGCCCATCCGCCGGTAGTGCGGGTTCAGGACGGTGCCGGTGCGGCACCACACCTCGTCGGCGGCGAGCGCGAGCATGACGCCGCCGGCGGCGGCGTTGCCGCCGAGCGCGGCGACCACCAGCCGGTCGGTGGTGCGCAGCACCGCCTCGACCAGGTCGTTCATGGCGTTGAGGTTGGTCCAGGACTCGGCGGCCGGGTCGGGGGCCGCCTCGATGACGTTCAGGTGGATGCCGTTGGAGAAGAAGTCGCGGGCCCCGCCGAGGACCAGCACGGACGTGGGGCGGGTGAGGGCGTGCCGGTAGGCGGCGAGCAGCCGGCGGCAGTGGTCGGTGCTCATGGCCCCGCCGGGGAAGGAGAAGGCCAGGAAGCCGGTGTCGCCGTGCTGCCGGTAGCGGATGTCGGTCCAGGTGCGCCGGCCGGCGGGCAGTTCGAGCGGGACGGGTTCCTCCCCCGGTGCGTCGGGGCCGAGCACCGAGGCGGCCGGGCGTTTGAAGGGGGCGGGGTCGCCGGAGTTCTTGCGGGGCCTGAGTTCCGGGATCCACACGGCGCCGTCCGAGGTGGCCCGACACACCGCCCCGGCGCGGGTGGCGAGCAGGTCGCCGGGACGTCCGCGCAGCCGGTCCTCGGGGTGGCCGCCGTGCAGGAAGACCTCACGGCCGAGGATCTCGTCGAGCACGCCGGGCTGGGAGTCGGCGCCGCGGAGCTTGCGCAGCACGGTGGCGGTGCTGTCCGCGGCCCAGTCGATGCGCCGCCGGGTCTGGCGCAGGGCGTCGCGCCACACCACGCGCACCTCCGGGTCGCTCTGCGGCCGCGGTTTGAAGGAGCCCTCCTCGAAGCGGCGTACGGCCAGCAGGACGGCGGCCGCCGCCGCGTCGGAGGCCTCGTTGCGGTACAGGTCGCTCTTGCCCACCTGCTCCGTCCTGAACGGCACCGATGCCCAGATGTCGCCGGCGTCCATGGCGGCCTCGGCCCGCAGCACCGTGACGCCCCAGTGCGGTGCCTGTTCGGCGATGGCCCAGTCCAGGGAGGACGGGCCGCGGTCCCCCTCGGGTCCGGGGTGCACGATGAGGCAGGTGTGCTCGCGCCACAGGTCTTCGGGCAGCGCCGTCTTCAGCATCGGCGCGATGATCAGGTCGGGGCGGGCGCGCGTCACCGCGGCGCGGACCGCGTCGGGGCCGTGCGAGGCGAGGACGGCGTCCACGCGGTGTCCGTGGTCGGTGAGTTCGGCGTAGACGCGTTGGGTCAGGCTGTTGAACGCGCTCGCCACGAGCAAAATGTCCATGACATGGCATGGTGTCCGGTTCGCCGACCGCCGGGAAGGACCGTGACGGCGTTTCGTCCGCCCCGGCCGGCCGTGTGCTCCATCCGGACCGCGGGCACGGAAGTCCACCCGGAACGCGGGCGCGGGAGTGCTCCATCGGGGCCGTGGGCGCGGGGCGGTGAAGGGGACCCCGGCTCGCCCCGGCGTGGCGCTGCAATACTTTCTGCTTATCTGATGTAACAGTCTGCACATGATCTGGCAGCAGAACATCGACAGGGCCCCCGTCCGATGTGACCGGGCCGCCGTTCGTCATCCTCGTCGTCTCACCCTGCGCGGGGCACTGCTGGTCGCGGCGACGACCGCCGCGCTGGCGGGCGGCCCCACGGCCACGGCGGCGCCGGCCGGCGCCTTCACCGCCGACTGGGACGCCATCGCCGCGTGCGAGTCCGGGGGGAACTGGCAGGCGAACACCGGCAACGGCTACTACGGCGGACTCCAGTTCGCCCAGTCCAGCTGGATCGCGGCCGGCGGACTGCAGTACGCGCCCCGGGCCGACCTGGCCTCCCGCCGGGAACAGATCGCGGTGGCCAGACGGCTCGCCGCCCTCCAGGGGATGCAGGCCTGGGCCTGCGCCTGACGCCGGACCGTCAGAAGCGGTAGTGCGCCTGCTGGGTGGCGAGGGTCACCCAGCGGGTGTTCGAGAAGGCCTCGATGCCCCACCGGCCGCCGATACGCCCGTACCCGGAGGCCTTCACCCCGCCGAAGGGCGCCTGGGGTTCGTCGGCGACGGACTGGTCGTTGACGTGCACAATGCCGGTACGGACCCGGCGGGCGACGTTGAGCCCGTGGGTGGCGTTCTCGGTGATGATGCCTCAGGTCAGCCCCTTCTCGGTGTCGTTGGCCAGGGCGACGGCGTCGGCGTCGTCCGCATACGTCCCGACGACGCCCACCGGGCCGCCGAACACCTCCGTCCGGTACACCTCGGCGTCCTCGGGCACGCGCGTGAGCACGGTGGCCGGGTGCACCGCACCCTCCAACTCCCCACCGCCGACCAGGACCTTCGCACCCCTGGCCACGGCGTCGCGCACCAGCCCGGCCACGCGCCGCGCGGCGTGTGCGGACGGGCCGGACGGGTGGACGGGACGTGCCGCCGCGGTTCGTCCAGTGAAATTTCCTTCGCAGGTCCGGCGGAAATGCCGCTCCGCTTCCACGGCTGCGTCAAGGGTCGCCCGTCAGTTCCGCACAGCCGGAGGGCGGATCGGTCGGGGCGGACCGGTCAGGGCGCGGGGTGCACCGGTGGAGGTGGGGCCGAGCGGTGGAGGTGCGGTGGGTCGGGCGGGACTGGGGCGTGTTTCGAAAGTGGCGCCGTCCGCCCGAAGGGCGGGCCCCGCGGTGCCTGGTGCGTGTGATCGCAAGGCGGAGGGTCGTCCTCGTACCGGGCGT
>NZ_JOIY01000014.1 GCF_000720185.1 Streptomyces sp. NRRL S-340
TGGGCTGAGCGTAGGGCTGGACCGTGGTGGGATGACCACTGGATGCGGCGGACGGCCCGGTGAAGACACCGATGCCGCTGCTACCGGCACCGGGCATGCCCAATGGAGAGTCGTGGCGCCCGGAGTTGGTGATGGCGAAGCGGTCACTTGGCGCGTGTTCCGGTACTGAGGCCTCTGTTTCCGCGCCGGACTGGGTGAGAAGCGCGAAGACACTCTCGGCTCGCGCTCCGTCGCTCTGACGGGTGTCGTCGGACGGGGCGTCGCTGCCCCTGCCTGCGACGCCCGGCCCGGAGGCTTGCTCGGCGACCGCCATGGGCGGCGGCGTTCCGCCCTCCGGCTCGGCTGAGGAGCGCTCGACGCGCTCCGGGGGAACTTCAGGGAATCCGATCGGTGCCGGTGTGCGAGGGGCATCGCTCACGGCAGACACATCACCGTCCGCAGGGGAGGGCTCGGATGTCTGCTGGAGGCCGGTCATCAGGGCCTGGGCTGTGCGCTCCGCGAGGCTGAGCACCTCCTCGGCCGGTTCCGGCGTGCCAAGCACGTCTGCGGAGCCCTCGTGCGCCTCGCGATCGGCCGTCGTCCGAGGGAGCTCGTCGTGCCCGGCATCCGGTGTCCGCCTCGGGAGTGTCGCTCCTTCGGCGGGCGGTACCGGCAAGCCATCACCGCCGGGAAGTCGTTGCCCCGGCAGCCGGTCCAGTACGAACTGGGCAGCCTCAGCCCGCCGCGAGCGCGAGAAGGGCAGGCCGCGGGCCAGGTCGCGGAGGACCGCCAGGGCTTCCGCGCTGTCCGCGGAGTGCTCTTCTTCCGGTGTGCGGCCGAGCGTGTCCAGGGCCTCCGGGAGCCTCGGGTCGGTGGAGGCGAGCACCGAGTGGCGGCTGTCGATCTCCTCGCGCAGGAGGCCGGCCAAGTCCGCGCCGGTTCTCGTGGAGGTCTCGTAGAGCGCGCCCCACTCCTGGTCGTCCAGGCCCAGGAGGTCCGCCGCCGCGCGCTCCTGCGGCGTGATCAGGCCGGCGTCCTCGGCCTGTTCAGAGGTCAGTCCGCCGGGGCCGGCGACCGCCGGGGTGAGCGGGTCGAAGGCGTGGATCCGGCCGGAGGGTTCCACCCAGCGGGTCACCCGGCGGGTTCCGCCCTCGCCGTCCTGAAGCGTGAGGTCGGCCCGCAGGTGCGTGCCCAGTTCCTGGGCGACACCCCGGATCAACTGGTGGTGGTCCAGCGCCACCGAGCCCAGCACGGCGGGCAGTTGCGCCGGACCGAGTCCCGTGTCGCCGCTGATCTGCTCGCGTGCCTCGTTGACCCGGTGGATGATGGCGGTGACGGTCTCCGTGAAGGACTCGCCGGCCGGCGGGGCCAGCTCGGAGGGGCTGGCCGCCAGGTAGTCCCGGTAGCGGCGGAGGAACCGCGGTTCCTCGAACGTCGGGTCGGTGGACCGGGCCTCCCTGACCAGCGGGGTGAGGGTCCGCACGGCCCAGCGGTAGGTCTCGGCCAGCGCGCGCCGGTGCAGCGTGTCCTCGTCGAAGGTGAGGACCAGGTGCCGCGGTGTGCCGCCCTCGGTCTGCCGTACGGAGTCCGCGATCAGTTCGTGCAGGCGGCCGGGGGTGGCGTACGGCAGCCGGGCCGCCTCCGTGATCAGCTCGGTGAGGTCGTGCCCGCTGACGTCCTCCGGTGCGAACCTCTCGGCGCCCCGCAGGTCCCGCCACGGGGTGAGGGCCGAGTCGGCGAGGTGTTCGGAGGCGGCGAACCGGCGTTGCAGCTCGGCCACTTCGCTCTCGAACACCTCGGCGTACACGTCCCCGGTGAACGTCCGGCTGCGGTACTCGCCCTTCGCGGTGTCCGCGCGGAACAGGTGGCGGTTGAAGCGTTCGGCCTGAAGCTGCCCGCGGAAGCGGAGCCGGACGAGCTGGACGGGGCCCTGCTGCTTGATGTGCTCCTCGCGGCGGTAGTTCTCGGTGCCCGTCGCGGACCCGGAGGCACCGGTGGTCCTGGACTGCTCGGTGTCCGCTCCGGGGGACACGGTGTTCACGTGGTTCTCGCCCACGTGCAGGGTGTCGGAGCCCGAGTCGCTCAGTGCCTCCGTGAGGCGCGGGTGGTCCTGGGAGGCGCTGTGGGAGGTGCCGCTCTGGTGCTTGCTGTAGCGGCCGGTACCGGTGTTCTGGACGGGGCCGATCACCTGGAGGTCGAAGAGGTCGCCGGTGAGCCAGACGCGGGCCCGCCTGCGGGAGTCGCCCGGCACGAACAGGTTCTCGTCGAGCAGGTCCCGCTTGCCCGCCACCGCGTCCCGCAGGTGGTTGCCCATCTGGGTACGGCTGAAGAGCTGGCTGACGGGCAGCGCGCTGCGGGTGGTCAGGCCGTCGGCGTTCTTGCCGAACATCCGCACGAGCAGCTCGCGCATCGCGGGCAGCGCGTCGTCCACCATGGCGCTGCTGATGTACGCGTCGTTGGGCAGTTCGGGCAGGGGGCGCAGGTCCGGTCGCGGCTGCGGGCCGGAGAGGGGCTTGTGCTCGGCCAGTCCGCGGGGGATCTGGAGCTCCAGGACGCCCGGGACGGTCTCGCTGGTTCCCTCGGCACCCACGGCGTCGTCGTGGTGGAGCACCGCCTGCGCGAAGTTGTTCAGCGGCCGGCGGGCCATGGCCAGGCGCCGCACCCGCACGGTCATCGACTCGTCGACCTGCACCCGGTAGTGACCGGTCCAGTCGTACACGGTCTGTTCGGCGACCGCCGACTCGGCGCGGGTGACCCCGTGGTGCAGTCCCGCCCCGACGCCCAGCCGGGCGCCGTGGGAGCTGTGGCTCTCGCCGCCGCCCAGCCGCGCCAGGTTGGCCGACATCCCGCGGTCGTGCGAGACGCCGCTCCAGGTCTCGACGTAGTTGTGGCTGTAGTTCTCCAGACCGGTGCCGGGAATGAAGTCGACCACGCGGGGCGCCGACGTCAGGAGGGACTTCAGATTGACCTCGACGACGTCGGCGAGGAGCCAGCCCCACTTCCCCCTCTCCGGGTTGACGAAGTACAGCTTCCAGCCCTCGCGGTGCAGCAGGTCGTCCATGAACGACAGGTCGCGGCCCTTGGCGAGGAGGGCCTGCAAGGTGTTCACCCCGCCCTGCATCCGGCCGATCCGCCGGCCGTCCCCGACCCACACCTCCGCGTCGGAGAAGAGGCCCGGGGCGACCTGCTCCACGTGTGCCCGCACGATGTCGTACGTGGTCCGGCCGTCGTCATGGACCAGGTCGCGCACCCCGCTGTGCCCGAGCGCGCGGCCACTGGGGTCCTCACGGGTCAGGTACTCGGGGAAGACGAGGTCCGCGTACGGGTCGCGGGCTTCGGCCAGGTCGATGCCGAACCGCCGGCCGAACGCCTCCCGGACGGCGTCGTCGCGGATGATGAGCGCCCCGTCGCGGTGCAGGTCCGCGAGGACCGCCGCCAGTTCCTCCCTGGACGCTCCCATTCGGTCCGACAGCTCGGCAGGCAGTTCCGGGGTGTCCTCGGCCCACCGGGTGAGCACCGCAGCCAGGGTGTCGCCGCGCAGCCGCAGCTCCTCCCGCTCCCAGCGGTGGAGCGCGTCGGCGAGCTGCCGGTCGGGCAGGGGCAGTTCGCCCTGGCCGTACAGGTCGAGCGCCTCCGGCTCGGACAGCAGGAAGAGCATCGTCCTGCCGCCGACCGACTCCTGCGCCGACGCGTGCGCGGACGGAAGCAGCTTGCCGTGCTCCTCCCAGCGGGTGCGCACGGCGAAGTCCGCGGTCGTGAGGAAGGCGTAGGCGTGGTTGAAGTCGAGCTGGATGAATTCCTTCGCGCCGGTCCGTCCGCCCTGCTCGCGCACGTTGTGCTGCCGCGAGTGACTGATGTCGATACCGCCCTGGAGCGATCCGGGATCGTGGGCGGCCGGGTCCAGCGGGCCGCCGGCGGTGACGGAGACCGCCGGGACGGCCAGCCCGCGGGAGGCGGTGTCGGCCGACCGGACCTGGCCCATCGCCAGTTGGATGATGCCCAGCACGAACGGGTGGTCCGTGGCCCCCGCGAACCGCGAGACACCCATTTCACCGGAGATGTCGACCCCGGCGAAGGTGTCCCGCAGCAGGCCGCTGTCGAAGAACTGGTCGCTGCTGTACTGGCGGTTGAAGATCTCCTTGGCGAAGGCGCGCACCAGGATGGTGCTGGTGAACGACCTCAGCTCCTGGTCGGCGTTGCCGTGCGGTCCCGTCAGGCCGCCGAGGATGCCGGTGGCCGCCTCGTGCAGGCCGCTGGCGTCCAGGAAGAAGACGACACCGTGCTTGAGCACGTCCGGCGAGGTGTGGTCCGAGCGGTGCAGGCCGGGGTCGCTGTCGTCGCCGAGCGGCAGCAGCTGGGTGAGCGCGCGCTGACGGGGCAGGGTGATCGGCTCGGGGTCGCGGGCCCCCGGGCGCACCGTGCCCCGCACACCGCTGTGCTCGTACTCCACGGTCACCGTGTAGTCGCTGTACAGCTCGTGCTCGTGCAGGAGCCCCCGGTACTCCAGCAGTTCGGGCCGGTTGTGCAGGTAACTGACCTCCTGCGAGGCGCCGACCTGGCGGAACAGGTCGATGCCGAGGGCGCCCCCCTTGAGCTGGTCGTGCGCGGTCCTGACCCGGAAGGACAGGGAGACCCGCCTGCTGCCGCCGGCGCCCTGCCCGGCGGTGCCCATGCCCATGCCCAGGTTGACGGCGGCGTAGTTGTCCGTCGACCCCTTGTACGTGTCGGCGTCGCCCGGGGACCGGGTGGCCTTGATCGTGACCCGCGCCGCGTCCGAGGTGAAGTGGCGGGTCTTCCTGAACAGCGTGAAGCTGAGGCCGCTCTGGTGGATCTGGTCGTAGTGCGAGTCCAGACCGCGGTCGGAGACCAGCTTCTCGAACAGCTTGACGTTGTCCAGCAGGCTCTCCAGCTCGGTGTGGTCCGAGTACCAGTGCGACCGGGAGAGCGCCGCGGCGGGATCGGACGGCAGGAAGCCCTGCCGCACGAGTTCCTCGCGCAGCCCGTTCCGGATCGACTCGACGGTGCCGGTGTCGACGGAGACCAGCCCCATGCCGATGCCCTTGCCCTGCTTGATGTAGGAGGGCAGCGGGCGTTCGAGCGGGTCGCCCTCGCGGCGGCCGGTGCGGCGCAGGGCCTCGTCGGCGTAGGGGACGGTCCGCACGAGCGGTCCGCCGTCCGTTTCCGGCGGTTCCTCGACCCTGGCGGCGTGCTCGGGCTTGAGGGCCTCGGCCACCACCGGGAACCCGTGCCGGAACGCCTCGTGCTCCGGCATGCGCACCAGGCCCCGGCCGCGCACGGGACCGGACTCCACCGAGTCCATGCCCCGGGGCGTCACCCGTACGGTGTGCTGGAACCCCACCTCGTACGCGGCCGTGTAGCCGATGAAGCGGGGGACGAGCACCCACAGGCCGTTGCGGCCGGAGCTGAGGGTGTCGGAGGTCGACCCGCTGAAGCCGACCTCGGCGCTGATGCTGAGCGCCGTCACGTCGTCCGTGACGCCGACGTTGGCCCCGGCGACCAGCGGGGTCACACCCGAGGTCTGCGACAGGGTGTGGCTGCCGCCCCCGCCGTCGATGGCGGTGCGGACGTTCTCCACGGGGGCCTTGTCCGTCGTCGCGCCCACCGGCACGGCACCGGGCAGGCGTCGGGAGCGCAGTTCGACGAGCACGGTACGGCCGTCGGCCTTGATCTCGAAGCTGTAGCCGTTGGCCTTGTTGACGGCCTCGTCCAGGTGGGCGTCGAGGTTCCACAGCTTCTGGATCAGCTCGTTGCGCGCCGTCGAGCCCAGCGGCAGGCCGATGCCCTGCCTCTCCAGTTCACCGGCGACGGTGTCCAGCAGTGTGGGCAGCCCGGTCAGGCCCGAGGCGTAGTGGAACTGGGGCAGCCGGTCCGGCAGGACGTTCTCGCCCGTGGCGGTGACATGGGACCCGGCGTCCTGGAGGTAGTGCTCGGGCACGTACAGCATCAGGCGTTCGTCACCGGTGGTCCGGATCCGGGCGGGCGGCGTGTCCGCCCACTGCCGCGCCGGGTCGGTACGGAGCTTCACCGACCACTCGGCCTCGTAGGCGAGCAGCTGGGACTCGGCGTCGCTCACCTCGACGTGGCCGCCCTCGGCGTCCGCGATGTGCGTGGTGGAACGCGAGGACGCGTTCGCCGTGCCGGTGAGCCGCAGACCGCCGTAGAGGCCGTTCGGTCCCATCGGGAGGAGACCGACGTTGTACGTCACGGACGCGCCGAGGCGGGTGGCGCTGGTGTTGCCCGAGTGCGTCTGCGCGTGCGCGCCGGTGAAGTACGTGCCCTTGATGCTCTGGTTGGCGCGGAAGCGGCTGGAGGAGTCCGTCCGGGGACCGAACAGACGCTCCTGCAGCCTTGTTTCCTGGCCGTCCTGAGCGGGTGTGCCGTGCGCCGCTCCGGCGGTGCCCCCGTCGCCCTCCTCCGGGATGGTCTCCAGCCGCGGGGGGCGCGCCAGTCGGGCCGGCTGCTCCGGGCGGCCCACCGGTTCCGGCCGTGCCAGAGGTTCCGGCCGTTCCGGCCGTGCCTCGCCGGGCGCGTCGGTGCCGGTGCTCTGCGTCAGCGGGCGGTCGTAGGACCCCGCGGGGTCGAGGACCGCGCGCGGGGCGGTCGGGTTGAGGGTGATCAGCGCCTCGGCCGGGCCGAGCGGGACCACGAGACCGCTGCGCCAGCCGGCGTCCGGGGCCGGCGTCTCGCCCGGGGCGGGCAGCAGGTAGCGGTAGTTGCTCAGCAGCCGGTGCGGCAGGAGCGTCCACACCGACTCCTCGACCGTGAGGCCCTGCCCCTCCACGAGGTCCCGGAGCTGTCGCACGACCTGTGCCACGTGCGGCAGTTGCGACCGGGGGACACCGGTGGAGCGCACCGCGGGCGGCGCGTCGACCGCGTCACCGAGCACCAGGTTCCGCCGCGCGGGGCCGCCTTCGCGCAGCGGGGAGCCGTCCTCGGCCTGCCACGGCGCGATCCGTATCTGGTGGTCGACACCGAGGTCGAGGGGAAGGTCGTCGCCCCGCGTCTCCTGCGGGGTGTACACGCGCAGGCCGGTGCCCTCGCGGATGCCGTCCGGGTCGGGCCGCTCCGACAGGGTGCCCCGGGCCGGGTCCGCCGTCACGCCGAAGCGGCTGCCGATCACCGGCCGTCCCAGGTGGTGGGTCAGGCGGGCGGCCAGGACGTCGCCGTCCGGGCCCATCAGCACCGGCGTCTTGCCCTGGGCTTCGACGGCGAGGAACGTCGCCAGCTGGTCGACGGGCACGCCGGGAGTGTCCGGGCGCGCGTCGGGTGTGAAGACCAGGACGTGGTCCGGGTCCGAGAACCCGGCCGCCTGCTCCCACGCAGCGCGGTCGGCGCCGGGCAGCCGGATCGCCTCCGCCCGTGCCTCGAACCCGTGGCGGACGAAGGACGACTCGTCCATCAGCCGCTTGATCGCCGGCCAGTTGCCCGGCGCGGCCGCGGCGGAGTCCGGCCGTGCCGGGGACGGTGGCAGGAGATCCGCCGCGGTGTCCACGAGGGAGACGAGAGCCTCGCGCTCCGGCGGTGACTGCGTACGCACCACGGTGAGCAGTTCCGCCAGCGGATGGCGCGGCATGGTCTCCGGCGTGGCGGTGCCCTCCCCGGTCGTACCGCCGGGCTCGTGCGGCGCCTCCCCGGCGGCGCCGGCCGCCAGGGCCTCCCGCGCCCGGGACAGCAGGGCGGGCAGGCGCCGGTCGAGGGCCGCCAGCCGCTCGTGGCGGCTCGCGGTCTCCAGCCCGACGGCCTCGTCGAAGGTGCGGCCCGCCTGCCAGGAGGTCCGGTAGACCGTGGCCAGGTCCCGCTCGTCGAGGCCCAGCTCGTCCACCAGGGCCCGTCGGGCGGGGGACAGCAGGCCCGCGTCCTGCGCCTGCTGGGCGGAGAGGCCCGCGGCGCCGGGTGCCCGCTCGTCGAGCGGGTCGAAGGCGTGGACGCGCCCGTCGGGGCCGGCCCAGCGGGTGTGCCACGCGCCGTCGGGGAGGCGGACGTCCAGGCGCAGGTGGGTGCCCAGGTCACCGGCGAGCCGGTGCAGGAGGTGCTCCGCCGAGGCGAGGTCGCGGGGCATGCGCAGGACCGGGGGCCGCAGCGGTGGCAGCGCGCCGTCCGCGTCGATGCGCGAGCGGACTACGCCGAGGTCGCCGAGGACCGTGGCGAGCAGTTCCCCGGGGTCACCGGAGAGCGGTCCGCGCGCGGTCCGCAGGTCCTCGTAGGCGGCGAGCTGTTCGAGGATCGGCGCGTCGGGTTCGGTGCTGGTCTGCTCCAGATCCGAGCGCAGGGTGCGCTCCGCCCAGCCCGCGATGTGCCGCAGGGCGTTCTGCTCCAGCCGCCGGGTGTCGAGGGTCAGGACGGTGCCGTTCGTGCCCTCCCGGGCCGGCCGCCCGTCGGTCCGCTCGCGCAGCGCCTGGGCGACGAGCCGGTGCGGCGGCGCGGTGGCGGCGTTCGGGCGGTCCGAGACGTCGACGAGGAGGGCGGCGAGGTCCGCGCGGGGGGCGCGAGGTGCGTCCTCCGTGCTGTCGTGCGGTGCCCGAACGTCCGGCGCGAACGGCGCCAGCGGGTGCGGGAGGGAGCGGACGACCGGGCCCGAGTCCATGACGGCCTGGAGATCTGCCAGGTCCGTTGGGGAGATCAGAGGCCGCCCGTCCGGACTTGACGACATGATCGACCCGTCGTGGTGCACGGCGGACGACGCGGAGGTGTTACGGAAGGCGTGGCCGGGATCCTCGTAATGGTCGCCCAGTCCGGCGAAGTGCAGAGCCTCGTGCACGTGCTCGGCGGGAGAGGATTCCAGGTACCAGTCGGTGGTGGAAGTGGGCCCGGTACCAGGACGTACGTTCACCACATGGTGCGCGGCTGTCGGGTTGCGTACGAATTCGAGGTTCAGCCGCAGCAGGTCCCCGTTCGGCAGGCGGAAGTCCGGGTCGTTCAGGGCGCGCTCGTTGACGTGCTGCTCGATGACCCTGACGGCGCCGCCGGCCAGCAGCCGTGTCTCGTCCGTCGTCACGCCCTCGGCCGGCCGCAGATGCAGCCGGATGGTCACGTCCCGCATCCAGGCCCCCGACGCGAACTGGAAACGGCGCAGCTCGAACCGGGTGTCCCACTGCGCGCCCGCCAGGGTGCCGTCCCCGGTGCGCCCCTCGGTCCGTGGGTCGAACCTGGGCGTGTCCACCAGGGAGGGGCGGGCCGTGTTCCGCAGTTCCTCGTACGCGGCGTAGGCACCGGAGCCCACACGCTGCACCGGTTCGGGGCCACCGGCGGCCGTGTCGTCGTGAGCGGTGCCGGGAGATTCCTCGTGCGGTCCACCGGTCGTGTGGTCCTGCGCCGGCCAGGCCCGGGGAGCGTGCCACCCGCCCGACGGGCCCGCCACCGGCTGGTGACTCATCGAACTGCCGCTGTCCGAACCGTCGTCGGAGTCGTCGGACGAGAGGTCCACGTCCTCGAAATCCGACTCGGCCTCGGGGAACAGCCGGGCGAAGCTGCCGTAGTAGTCGGGGGTGAGGTAGTGGTGGACGGCGCGCGCGAGTTCGGTGTGGCCTTCGAGGAACCTCGGTGCCGCGGTGGCGAACGCCGGATCGGCCGCGTAGCGGGCCACCAGCCCGTTGAGCCGGCCGAGCAGTTCCCTGCGCGAGTAGCGGGAACCGAGGCCTCCCAGGTGATCCCACAGGTCACGGGCCAGGGCGCGTCGCACCGCGCGCACGTAGTGGCGGTGCAGCTGGTCGTCTCTCTCGCGCACCAGTGCGTCCGTCTCCTGCCAGGAGCGCGGCTGGGTCTCCGTGGGGTGCGGGAAGCTGTACGCGTGCCCCTCGGTGAGCAGCAGGACGGGGCGGAGGGGCAGCTCCCAGTCGCCGGTGGTCCAGCCCGCACGATGGTGCTGGTAGTCGGCTGTCAGGTCGTCCTGGACCCGCTCCAGGGTTCCCTGGAAGAAGGAGTACGTCGAGGGCAGACCGATGGCTTGCGCCCACTGGGCCACGGTGAGCGGTCCTCGGTCCAGGGCCGGGTCCAGCACCATGGGCACGGTACGGCCGTCCGCGCCGACCGCGTTGACGACAGGAGCGACGTGATTGTCCCACTCCACGGTCACGGGACGCCCATGGGTGGCGCCGCGGGCCGTGTGGCTTCGGGTGAAGAGACCGGGGTCGCCGGCGCGCGCCGCCATCACCTTCGAAGGCAGGGTGCCCCAGCGCATCAGCTGAAGCGCCCACAGGTGGGCGCGCAGGAAGCAGCCGCCTTCCGGGTGCCCCGCGGTGACGGGCACCGAACCGTGGTCGGGGTGATCGAATCTCACTGCGGACAGCCGCTGGTACCAGGAGGTCACCTGGCTCATGGGCACCGGTGAGTCGTCGACGCTGCCCAGTGCGTGCGACAGGGCCGGGGCCAGACCGGGCCAGCGCTGTGTCACGGCCAGGTTCAGGTCTTCCGGGCCAACGGGCAGGTGCCGGCTCCCGATGCGGGCCCGCCAGGCGTTCTGGACGGCCCAGATCTTGCGCATGTCCCGGTCGAGGGACTTCAGATGGGCGAGGGCGGCCCCGGCGTCGTTGGACTGATAGGCGTCGACGAGCCGGCTGACGAAGTGCTGCACCGACTCCGTCTGGTGGTCCGGCTGGTTTTCCCTCGGCGCCAGGTGGGGGATCGGGTCCGCGAAGCTGACACCGTCGATCAGACCGATCAGGCGCTTCGCCTCCAGCGCGTTGCCCAGGGACAGGCGGCCCGTCTGCACGGCGTGGTCGACGGTGGCTTCCAGCCCACCGCCGCGGGTGACGTGGTGGAAAGCCCGGGACAGGGTCAGCGCGCTGAAGAACTCCGGTGTGGAGGAGCGGCGTTGCAGCAGGCGCAGGAGGGCCGGCGCGTCCACCGGGCGCCCGCCCAGCAACTGGTGCACGCGCTGCGCGTAGCCGGTCTCGCCCGCCGCCCCGGCCGTCTGGTCCGTGGGCGCCTTGGGGGCCGTCCAGCCCGTGGCGGGCCGGTCCGTGTCATGGGGAACGGGCGCGGCCAGGACCTCGGCGACGGCGCGGGCGGCTCGTTCCTCGCCCGCCGTCCACGCCGTCACGAGGACGTCCAGATGCCATGCCGCATCGGATCCGGGCCGTGCCAGGTCCGCGTCGGAGGCCGTTCCCGCCGGGTGCAGTTCCTCGTGCAGGGACCGCACCGGCGCCGGGACGCTGGACGCGCCCGCGCCGCGGCCGGCGGTGACGTCGGCGCCGAGATCGCGCAGCGTCCGGGCGGCGGACACGAGCGCGGCCGCCGGCTCGCGCAGGGACTCGGGGGACCGGGCCGACGAGCCGGAGGCGGCCAGGGCGTCGAGCGCCGTGAGGTACCCGGCGGTGGCGGAGGCGAGCCGGTGCGCCCGGTCCACGACGGCCGTCTCGACGGCCGTGGGTGAGGTGAGAGCGGGCGCCCATGACGAGGACGGTCCCGGCTGTTCCAGGGTGTTCTGCCGTACCTGGCGCACGAGGTCTTCGGAGCGCAGCAGGTGGGGGTTGTTGGCGATGTGCTCCAGCTTCGGCGGTCCGGCGATCAGGTCGCCCGCCCCGTTCCACCGGTAGTCGTTGCCGCTCGCGCCGCCCCGGTCCGTGCTCTTCGCGTACACGACGGTGTCCACGAGCCCGTCGGGGGCCAGCGCGTAGAAGAACGCGACGCCGCCGCTGCCGCCGTTCAGGTGCGCGTGCAGGGGCCTGTTGACCGCCGGGGCCCCGCGTTCCCGGATGCCGCTGCGGTCGGCCAGCCTCCTGACCACGCCGAGTTCGAGCTCGGTGAAGCCGATCTTCTGCACCGTGTCCGTGAGGTGCACCCGGTCGCTCATGCTCCAGGTGGCGGGCAGGTGCGGGCGGAACGAGGCGAAGCGGCGGGCCCGTTCGCCGTGTGCCTCGTCCCATGCCGCCAGCCGGCCGCGGACCACCTCGCGCCAGCCGTGCCTGGCCGCGCCCTCGACCTCCCGGATCACCTCGTCGTAGACCCCGGGGTCGAGGACCATGTCGAGCTGCGAGACGAAGCTGCGGAAGTGCTGCTGGAAGGCGGCCGGTCCCAGCATCCGCTGGAGCGCCGGGATCTCGTGGTCGAGCAGGTGTGCGTCGGCCGCGGGAAGGTGGTGTTCGAAGTAGGCGCGGGCACTGTGCGCGGTGGAACCGCCTTCTGCGACCGTCCGCCAGTCCAGCGCGCCGGACCGCAGCAGCGGAAGCAGTGAGGGATCGTGCGCCAGGCGTTCGGCGACGGCCTTGCCCTGGGGACCGGACAGGGCCTCGGCCAGCTCTTCGGAGTGCTCGATCGGCTCGGGCCGGTCCTGCGGACGCGGGGGCCGGGGGGCGTCGGCAGGGGCGTTGCGCTCCGCCGGGACGGGCTGGGGCTCCTGGGCCTGCGGTGGCGTGGGACCGGTGACCGGTTCCGCTGCGGCCGCGGCCGGCGGGACGCTCGTGGGCCGGTCCAGCGCGGTGATCAGCCGCGCGGGATCGGTGCCGGCCAGTACCTCGTCGAACTCGGCGCCGGAGCGCATCAGGTTCCGCACGTCGGAGGCGAAACCCGGGTCGGTGTGGGCGCGCGTCTGCCAGGCGGGTTCCCGCAGGAAGCGGTGGGCGAACAGGGCGGCGCGCTCGTCCTGCTCCGCCAGCAGGTGCGCCAGGGCCGACCGCCGCAGCAGCGGCGCCAGGGAGCGGGCCTCCTCCTCGCCCATCCGTTCCATGCCGAGGACACGTTCCGTGAGCACCGGGCGGCGCAGCAGTTCCCGGCGGACCTGCCGGGTCAGCAGTCCGCCCAGTGCGGGGTGCCGCTGCACCAGCGACCACAGGGCGGGTTCCTCCTGCGCGACCTCGACCAGGGCGCGGTTGGCGTGGAACGCCCGGGCGAGTTCCGGCGTGGTGCGGACCGCGTTCAGTACGTCTTCGTTCCGCTCCAGCAGCCGCACCAGGCGCGGCTGGTCGATCAGCGCGCCGCGCAGGTCGTCCCCGCGGGCCAGTTCCTCGGCCAGGGCCGGGTACCGGCTGATGAGGGGGAGGACGCGGGAGGCGAGCAGCGCCTCGCGCGACTCCTGCGGGGTGCGGGCGAGCACGTCCACCAGGGCGGGGGCTGCCTGGGCCGTCGGCAGTACGTCCGGGTCCAGGACGCGGCTGATGAGTTCGGGGTGTGCCGTGAGCCGGCTCGTCAGGGCCCGGTTGCCGACCAGGTGGGTGAACCCCGTCTCGTCGGCCGCCACGTCCACGCGCGTCCCGAGGGCCGTGACGAGTTCCGGCAGGTCGCTCAGGGAGCCCACCAGGTAGCTCATCTCGGTCACGGCCGCCAGACGTCCCGGCGTGGCCATGATGGCCTGTACGACCGGCTCTCCGGCCTCCTCCAGCGCCGCGATGGTCTCCGGGGCCTCGGAGAGCGCCAGGATCTCACGGGGCCACTTGAGCATGGCCTTCGTCGCGGCGGGACTGTGCTTGACGAATTCACGCAGGAGGCCGTTCTCGTTCCGGCTCAGTTCCCCTCTTTCCACCGAGGCGTAGTCGGGGTTCTTGGTGAGGAAGTCGATCCGGCTCCGCTGGTAGGTGGACCATACCGACGAATCTTTTGTGAATTCGGCGAAGACGACGTCCTGCTGAGCCAGAAGATGGGGGAGACCGGAGAACTTCAGCAGATGCGGCAGGAGGGCCGGGTTCCCCTGGATCCGGCCCAGAAGCGACGGACGGACGGAGATGAGTTCCCGTATTTCCGAGTGGAAAAGCAGTGCCTCGGCCACGCCGGGGTTGGCGATGGCCGCGTTTCGCATGTTCTCGTCCGCCAGCACAGCGGAGTAGTTGCTCCGTACCTCTGTGGTGTCAGTGGTGCTGTCTGGTGGAAGCTGGGGTACGAGTTCTTCTGCGGGCGTTCGCGCGGACAGGCCGGCCGTGAGAAGCCGGACATGTTCGCTGCGTTCTAGGGTGAGCGGGAATCCCTCGGTCGTCAGGTGCGCGGGACCGCTCGCCTCTATCGCGGACAGCAGGTCGCCGCGTCGTGAAGGGTCTGCGAGGGCGGCCTGCGCGAGTGACTCCGCGTCGGTGGTGCCAAGGTCCCATGCCGTGGTGAACCCGGGGCGGGCGATGGCCTCGCGCAGCGCCTCGGGGAAGGTCAGAAGGGCTTCGGTCAGCGCGCTGTCCTGCCGCTCCGCCATCAGGACGTACATTCGCCCGCTGGTCAGGAGTCTGTCCCAGTGCTCCGCCGGGATCTTGCCGAAGGAAGGAGCCAGCTGTTTCAGCATGTCGGGTGCCGAAGCTATGTTTCTCACGTAATCGGCGAATCGGTCCACGATGCTGGGCCAGATGTTCGGGTGGCGGTACAGCAGCCGGATCAGCCCTGAGTCCCCGGCGGTCAGAAGCCTTGAGAAATCGGCGGGCATGGGGATGGCGATGGTGGGGGTGAAGCGGGCAGCCGCGGCCCACCAGGGATTCTCGTCGATCAGCGCCACGCGCTCGAGGAAGTTCGAACTGATGGAGATCCAGTAGCTGGCGGCGGGGCTGTTGTAGGCGGCCGTGCGCGTCCTGTTCGTCTCCAGGGCGATCATGTGGTGCTGGAACGCGTAAAGATGGGTGCCGCGGAACGCGTGGGCCGCCATTTCGTTGCGGGCGGCGTTCTTGAGGGCGAAAGCGGCCTGGGAGCCGTCCGCGGGCAGTCTGAGATCGCCCAGCGGGCGGTTGAGGATGCGGCGCAGGTGGTGAGGCCACAGCGGAGTGGGATCGGCCGGGTCGGGCTGGAGCTGCTGCACCGCTGTCATCAGCGGTCGCAGAGCGGCGGAGCGCGACTGCCCGGAGTTCTCCCTGAGTACCTTGGTCAGTGCGGCCTTCGCCGGTTCCAGAGCAGGGGCGACGGTGGCGGCGAGCCGGGCCGGCAGGTCTTCGTCGGCGACGTCGTCGTAGCGGTGCGGATCGTGTGACAGCGCGACGGCCACCTGCGGGTTGCGCGCCGCCACCGTGATACGGCTGGGGTCGGAAAGCAGCCGCAGCGCGAGGTCCGGAAGATCTTCGAGCACGTCTGTCAGACGCGAGTCAGGATCGAGGTTCTTCAGCTGGGTGAGAGCTGAAGGGTCCCTCATGACGGTCCTGAGAATCCTGATGTCCGACAACGCCAGAACGAGCTGACGCGGATGGTGCGCGAGTTTCTCGTCGACGTACTGGCCGTCGATTCCGGCGAGGACCGCGCGGAAGAGTTCGGGGGTCGCCCTCTCGGGGAAGCGTGCCACCACCGAGTGCAGCGCTGCCGGAACGGCCGTCACCTGGTGCAGCTGCCAGATGCGTTCGACGGGATCGTCCAGGCTCATCAGCACATCGGTGAATTCCCTGGAGTCGTTGACCAGATGGGCCATCACGCTGATGTGGTTGGCGACCTGAACGAGGGCGGAAAGGACGTCGATATTTCCGCCCGTACGTGCCAGCAGCCGAGGAGGGTGAGTGATGGTGGGGAAAGCGAACTCGCGGATCGTGGGGTCGGACTCGAGCCTTGATGTCACGTCATCGCGCAGGAGGACGCGCACGAGGTCGCGATAGCCGTTCTCCTGGGCGGCATGCCAGTCCGCCGGCACCCGCTCCAGGGCGTCCAGCACGTTGGGAGCGTTCTCCAGTACGCGAACGAGCGCGGGCTCGGTGCTCAGGATCGGCCACAGGAACCGCCCGCGGCGAGCGAGCGAGTACATGATGGGAGGGGATTCGAGAAAAACCTCGGGCCGGAATCCGGTGCCTTGGTTCCTGCTGGCGTGGTTGATGATATGGGCGATCATCGACAACAGGTGGGTGAATTCGACGCTGTCGGGCTTCGCTTGCTTCCGGACGATGTCGAGAGCCGCTCTCTCCATCTCGTTCCGGAAAGCGACCGGAACGTTCGTGAATACCCTGAACGCCTCCTGGATCTCGGCCAGAGTGGTGCTGGGGATCTCGCTCTCGGCCGGCCGTGCGGGCTGGGCCGGTGCGGCGGCGGACTGGGTCGCGGCAGCCGGGGCCGATGAGTTCGCGTTCTTGGCCTTGCCCTTCTTCTTTTTCTTGGTTCCGCTCTGGTGCTCCTGCTTCTCGGGCTGGTCAGGTGCCTTCTGGTCGGAATCTCCCGACGGCCGTCCATGAGTGTCGAGAACCTGTTGGATCCGGTCCCGTTCCCCGGGGGAGATGTCCTCTCGCCTCAGTTCCCGTTCGAGTACCTCCCTCTGCGGGCCCTGGTCGATGCGCGAGGCCATGACGGTGACGGTGCTCTGCCTCGCGCGGGAATGATGATGCGCGGCGGTCCATGCCTGAGCGATCAGGGGGAGCGCCTGCTGAAGACCCGCCCGCACCTCGGGCGGAACGGGGGTGGCGGACGGCCGGGGCCGGTCGAGGAGGGAACGGACGCGTTCGTGCAGCTGCTGCAGCCGGCGCGGCACCGACGAGGACAGTCCTCCGCCCTGGGCGACATACCTGGCGGTGAGTCCCGCGAGTTCGTTCCACTCGACGTTCGAGATCAACGGCTGGATCGGGTGGTCCGGATACGGGTGGAGTTTGTTGATCGCTCTGGCCACGGTGACCAGGGAGCTCACGAGGGGATGGCGAAGGATGTGCTCGGCCTGTTGCACCGTGAGCGGGGCGTACTGATTCTGTTCGACCTGCCTGTATGACTGTCGGGATACGTCTGCCATCCGGTTGACGACGTGGGCCATCTGGTCGTTGTCGAGGAGGTGGTCCGGATGCTTCAGGTGCCGGAGTTCCAGGAGGACCAGGGGGAAGCGGATGTTTCCGTTGTTGTCGTCCAGGGCGCGATCATGCATCCCCACCGAGCCGAACTGGGTGACGGGTCCTCCTCTGGAGGGCGCTCCCAGTATTCCGGTTCGGAAGTAGTCTTCATGCGTGGATCCCCAGTCCAAGTACTGGTTGAGGATGTCCTGTGTGTCGTCCGAGAAATTGCCTGAATAAACGCGTCGGTACTCGGCGATGGTGGCCTGGAGGTGTTCCTCGAATCTGGTGCGCAGCAAGTCAAAGTTCTGCCACAAGAAGACCTGGGCGGTCAGGTCGAGTGATTTCAGGACTTCGTTCACTGGTGTGCGCAGTGCTGCGGGGAGAAGGTTCTTGATCAGGTCGTTCTTGAAGAAACGCGACTGCAGGGGGCTGGCAGTGACGTGACTGGACAGGAGCCACAGGTGGCCGCGGAGACCGTCCATTCCTGGAAGGCCTGAGAGGAAGGGCAGTTCCTCGCTCGCTGCGCGGCGGCTCAGCCCGAGATGTTGCGCATAGTGTCCGGCGACCTCATCGGCGAATTCCTTGGCGGAGCGGAAGGCGTAAGCGTTCTGGGAAAGGAGGTTGTATTCTTCCGCGGCCAACTCGAGAGTCGAGATCATGCCTTCTGCGGGAAGACCGACGGTGAGCTGGGTGTATGCGGGGTGATGGGCCCCGTCGGTCGACGGGAGTACGGAGACGGAAGCGGCATCCGGGTGGAGACGCCAGTCCGGGTGGTTCAGCAGTTGCCGTAGGGGTATCGGCCTGTTCTCCGCGTCGGCCCGCCCGAGCAGCGAGCGGACCCATCTGTTCATTCTCAAGCCGTCATCTATGGTCATCCTTCCGTGATCACCCGGAATTGCGGCCAAGGGCGGCAGTATGATTTCCAGGATCGGGGTCGTCACCGATTCCGGCCGGAAGCCCGGTGTGGCACGCAAGGCCTCCGCTTCAGAAGAGTAGAGCCGACCGTCTCCGGCTCTGAAGAAGTAGCTGTAGTCCACTGCGATGACCACACCGGGTCCCTCGGGAGACGTCGGGGGGCCGACGTACTCCGCCAGTTTGGTGTCGCCGTGAAGATGGACCCCGGGGGCGACCAGGAGGGGGTGCTGGTCTTCGACCTCCGTTCCGACAGCCCCGTACTGATGGCTGAGCGCGGGGTCGGTCAGCGCCTCCGCGAGGGAGGCCGAGCCGGACTCCCGGCGGGGCGGCAGCACCTGGCCCGAAGGGTCGACGAAGAGCGCGCGCGCCTCCACCGGGGTCCACGGCGGCAGGCCCTCCGAGAGGATGCGCTGCGGTGCCGTCAGGTCGACCCAGACGACACGGGGGGCGCTTCCCGGGTTCTCGGGCGCCAGCGCGTAGGCGGCCCAGGCGTGCCCCACGCCGGCCAGGTGCCGGTTCAGGACGAACGCGGTGGTGCCCGGTTCGAGACCGACCCTGGCCGACACCGACTGCCAGGAGTCGACCGCCTGCCACCCCGGGCCGAGCGCCAGGGGGCTCTCCTGGGGGCGGACGCCGAGCACCGAGTCGTCGACGGTGCCCGACGGCCTGATTCCGCGCGGGAAGAGGTGGGCCCTCAGTTCGTGCAGCAGCGTCAGGCATTCCTGCACGGACATGTCGTAGGGGGACTGGGAGGACCACTGCGATCCGGGGGCGCCCTCCGGCGCGGCCGGTGTCCGCTGCTCGTGAACGGTCCGGATCGCGGTGAGCGCCGCCGTCGCCAGGCCGTCGGCGTCCAGCACCCGGTGGCGGACGGGGGCTACGGCGTCGTGTCCCGGCCGCGGTGTCACGGCTTCTTCTCCGGCGCCAGCGTGCTCCTGCGTCGGTGAGGCGGAGAGACCCGAGGAGAACCACGTGACGGAGTTCTTGCGGGTGTAGTGGTTCTTGTAGACGGGTTTCTGATGGGGAAAGACGACGATGACCTTTTCTCTCCCCTTTTCGATTGGGCTGTTGATCTTGTCGCGGATCGCTATTTCTTTAGGATTGTCTGTCTCCCACTGGCGGTGCGCCCCGTGCTGGACCTCGGGAACTGCGTTCATGGTCTCACTCAGAACATGCTGGTATGTTCCGGGTGTGAGCGGCGATCCAGTCGGCTTGTAGATGTCGAGCAGATCGATGTCGCTCGCGATGGGACGGAGAGTCCTGTCCTTGTCGTAGCCGTGGACGATGCCGCCGATCACGGGGAAATCCTCGGCGATCTCCTCCATGTGCTCGTGGAACTGCCTGAACTCCTGCTTGCGTTTGTCGTGATGCTTGCTGATCGCATCCCGGTGTTCGGGAGAGTGGTGCGAGAGGTCCGGGAGTACCGGGTCATAGAAGCCGGTGAGGCCGAGGTGTTTCGAATTGAAGCGCGACCGGACGGTTTCACCGGTGGTTGTATCGATTTCCTCGTACTCCAGGAAGAGATCGTAGGCAGAGATCGACTTCGACTTGATCTGGAGCGGTTTGGGCAATGCGCCTTCCTTTAGGCGCCTGTCGGCGAACTCATTGACCTCCCGGATGGCGAAGGCGATTTGCAGATCGCTGCTCAGCCGGCGGAATCGCGTCATGTTCTCTGCGGAGATGCCGCCCATACCCTCGGATTCGTCGTCCTGCGGAGACTTCCATCCGTCCCAGTCGGTGCCGAACCCGCTGCCGGTGGCCACGCTGAGACCCCTGGTGTTCCGCCGGGAACCGCCCTGCGCCGGTGGTGGCGTGAGAACCAGGTCGGGAGCTGCCGGTCGCGGCGTGAGAGCCGGGTCGGAGTCCACCGGCCGCGGCTCCGTCTCCAGCGGTGAGATCATTTCCCAGTGGAACGGTGCGGGTGCCCGGCGGGCCCGCGTCACAGGAGTCGTGGCCTCCTGCGGGCCGGCGTGTGAGTCGGTGCCGAAGGCGGAACCGAACTCCACGGAACCGGCCTCGTCGGCCGAGGGCGTTCCCTGGCCGCCACGGCTTCGCGACGCGAGAGCCGTGCGCAGGGTCTCGATGTTCTCGGGGCTGAGGTGCCTCGTGACATCCGAGCTGTTCAGGACGTTCGTGATCCCCGTTTCCATGGTCTCTTCGGCATCTGCCATGAAGACCTGTACGTCGGTGGGGCGCTGGACGGCGGCGGAGCCGTTGCTCTGCCGGACAGGGGCGGATCCGGCGGAGTCGTGCACCGCGTCGAACCCTTCCAGCGTCGTCAGCAGCTCGTGCAGGAGGCCGCGGTCCGGGGTGAGCGCGCCCCTCACGATGTCGGTGAGGTGGAAGACGGGCTCGCCCGGGAGCACGTGTTCCGCGTCGACGAGTTCCGTGGTGACGACGACGGGCACCCGGCCCGCGAGCGCGCCGACGCCGTTGAGGTAGGCGGAGAAGGCGCGGCTGATGTCCGTCTCGATGTCGTCGAGGCGGGACCAGTGCTGGGCGGCCCAGCGTTCGGCGGCCCAGTCGCCCAGGCGCGCGTCGTACCTGGGGCGCGCGACCTTGAGGTGGACGTGCGCGTGGGAGGTCGCGCCCTCGGTGACGTAGGTGTGGACCGTGTAGGGCCGGCTGAGGAGGGGGGCGAGCACGTCCCGGTCGAAGCCGGCCGTGTTCAGGTGGGTGTGCCGGCCGATGAGGTCGGCGTAGTCGGCGGGGGTGGCGTCCACCGGCCAGGCGGACGGCCGGGGCGCCTGGAGGAGGAGCATGCCCGCGCCGTCCTGCGGGTGACTCGTGTCGGTGAGGTCGAGCGTGAGGTGCGGGCGCTCGTCCGGGGTGACCTGACGCAGCGCGACATAGAGCTGGTCCGGGCGGTGGTTGAAGCGCCGTGCGACACCTGCGCGGGCCTGGTCCAGCACCGTGGCGGCGTGGGTCCCGGCCGCGTCGCCGGTGAACGCGACGCGGACCTCCAGCTCGGTGCGCTCGTGCCCGGTGGCGGTGTGGACGCGGCGCGCGTCGAAGAGGGGGCCGGGGGTGAAGGGCCCGCGACGTACCGGCGGCGGCGCGTAGGACCGGGCGGAACGGGAGGGAACAGCGGTCGGGGGAGCCGTCCGGTGGCCCGTGTCCTGGGCGTCGGCGGGGCGCGGGAGCTGCTCCTGGAGCTGGACGCCCTCCTGTTCGTCCACCGGTCCGCGGACGGTGTCCTCGTCAGCCGGTACCACGCCGGCGGTGTCCCGTTCCGGCGCGGGCTCGGGTGCCGGGGAGGGGGAGGGGGCGGTGGCCGTCGTCGGGGCGGTGACCTGGTCCTCGGCGGTGCCCGGGTCCGGTGAGGTGCCCGGACCCACGTGTCCCGGGGATTCGGTGATCAGGCCGTCGACGGGCCGGGGGGCGGGCTGTTCGACAGGCTGGGGGCCCGGGGCTCCGTCGCCGGGAGCGGGGCGCGGCGCGGGCTGCGGGGCGGCGGCCGCTGCGGCGGTGGCGGCGTCCAGAGCGGCGACGGTGGTGGTGAAGGTGTCTTCGTTGTCCTTGTCGTGGGTGAGCCAGGCGGTGATGTCGTGGTCGACCTGGGCCCAGATGGTGTCGTAGGCGGTGAGGGTCTTCTCGCGGAAGTCGTCGGCGAGCCGTTCCCGGGTGGCGTCGTCGAGGGTGTGACCGGGGTTGTCGCGGTGGTGGCCGGACAGGAGGGCGTGGAAGTCGCGGGCGGCGTCGGCGGCGGCGTCCGTCAGCCCGTGCTCGTGCTGGATCCGGGAGACCAGCGTGGCGTTGAGGTAGGCGGCCGCCTCGTGCCAGGGCCGGTTCTCGGGCGCGCGCCGGGGGCGGGCGCCCCCGGACGCCGGGGCGCCGGCCAGGTGCAGGGCGGCGGCGCGGAAGTCACGGTGTCCCAGGTGCCCGAACCAGTGGTCGGCGACGGCCTGGTCGACCGCCTGCTCCCACTGGAGGCGCAGCCGCCGCTCCATCTCGTCGCTGAGCTCCAGGCCGTTGCGCAGCCCGTCGAAATGCTCTGCGAGCGCTTCGGTCAGGACGGCGTTCTGTTCGTCCAGGCGGGCCTGGCGGAAGGCGGTGTACTCCAGGCGCTCGCGGAGGGCCTCGGGGCTGGTGTACGAGGCCGTGAGCCGGGCGATCCGGTCGCCCGGACCGTCCGGGGACGCCGAAGGCCCCTCGCCGTCCCGCTCGAAGAGGGTGTGCAGGTCCCGGTCGAGTTCGTCGCGCAGCAGGTGCCGTGTGCGCTCCGGCAGGTCCCGCGCACCGGTGAGGGCGGAGTCCTCCAGGTTTCGGTCGAAGGTCTCCAGTCCCTGGCGCGCCCATCGGGCCCGCACGTTCAGCCGGGAGACGGCGGGCCGGACGTCGGCGAGCAGACGGTGGTAGGTGTTCTCCAGGACGTGCCAGTCCGGCTCGGTGCGTTCGCCGCCGCGGCCGGTGTCGTTGACGTGCAGCCCGTCCGTCGCGTCCGGGTCCCAGCCGGCGGCCTTGTCCACCGCCCGGCCGGTGATCGCGTCCAGTTCCCTGGCGAAGTGCTCCTGGAGGGCGCGCACGTGGCGCAGCATCATGCGGTCGCGCAGCTCGGTCATCGTCCGGGGGACCGTGTGCGGTTCGCCTTCCCCGAGCGCCTCCCAGAACCGTTCCGAGCCCACGAACAGGCGGCCCTCGTCCGCGTCGGCGCCGTCGTGCCGGGCGCCCGACCCGTCCCGGCCCCCCTCGGGACCGGCGTCGGCCACGGCCCGGCGGAAGTCCGCGTGGAAGGCGTCGGCCCAGCGCACGGTCTCGGCGAGCTGGACGGCGTGCCAGCCCAGGTGCGTGCGCAGCTCCTCGGTGACCGTCCGCCACTCGTGCTCCGTCACCACCACGTCGCGCGGGTCGGTGCCCAGCCGCTGGGCCAGCCGGACCCGCAGCCTGGCGTGGGCGTCGGCCAGTTGCCGGCGGAACGACTCCTCCACCCGCACGGCCGCCACCTCGTGCGCGGCCTCCTGGGCACGGCTGTCCTCCCGCTGCTCGCCCAGCAGCGTCCGGGCGCCGAGGAACTCCTCGAACCGGGTCCCGCGCAGGGAGTCCACCGCCCCGCGGGTCTGCTCCCGCAGCGCGTCCCCGTCGAAGATCTCCGCCTCGTCGAACAGATCGTGCCGGGTCAGCTGCTCGTGGAGATCGGCGTCCCGCGCGGTACGGAACTCCTGCCACAGCCCATCGAGCCGTTCGCGCTCCGCCCGGCGGGCCCCGCGCAGCAGCTCGCCGCCCGCGTCCACGACGTCCGCGGGGCGCTCGTGCAGGTCCCCGCCGGGAGCGGCGCGCCGGGCCAGTTCCGCCAGGCCCGCCGTCACCTGGCGGCGCACGCCGTCCGACCCGTCCCCGGCCCGGTCGGCGAGCGCGCCCGCCCGTACGTCGGCCTGCCGGGCCGCCACCTCGTCGCCGCCGGCGTGGGCCTGGAAGTCGAACACCTTCGCACCGGAGGCGGCCGAGTCGCTTCCGGCCCACTCGAGGCCCCGGGGCAGCCCGTTCTCCGCCGCCGGGTCCACCAGTGTCTCCTGGGAGGCCAGGGCTGCCGGAGCGGGCGGAGCCGGTGCCTCGTCGTGCACCAGTGTCTCCTGGGACTGCGCAGCGCCGGGGAGCGGACCGGTCGCGGGGTCCTCGGAGACGGTCGGGAACAGGGCGGGGCCGGACCCGCTCCCGGCCGGCTGGTGCCGGACGTCGTCGGACGGGCCGGTGGACGTGTCGTCCGTGCGGACGGGGCCGGTCTCTGCCTCTCCCGGGACGGGTCCCCCGTCGGCCGGAACGGCACCCGCTTCGGCCGGGCGGGCCGTGCCACCGGTGAGGACGCTGGCCGTCGTGTCCGTGACGGAGGACGTCGTGCTGTGGGACGTCGCGTCCGGCGCGGTGCCGCGCTCTTCCGTGGAAGGAGCCTCCTGGGTGGCCGGTACGTGTTCCTGGCTGTCCTGGCTGTCCTGGCTGTGGGTGCGTATGGGGCGGCCGGACGCCGCCGTGGTGTCCGTGCCCGCGGGGGACACCGGGGCGGGTGTGCCGGACGCGGGTGTGCGGGGGACGGCGGGGCCGGCGTCCAGGGTGGTCCGTATGTGGTCGCGGAAGGCGGTGAGGTGGGTGGCGGCCTGGGGCCAGTCGCGGCGGGCGACGGCTCTGTCGGCGCCGGCGAGGAGACGGCGCTGTTCGGCGGGCGCGATACCCGCCTCGGTGGCGAGCTTCCGCAGGTGCTGCACCGCCTCGAAGGCCGCCGCCGGGCGTTCCAGGAGGAGGCGGGCCCGGTCGGCGTCGTCGGTGTCGTGCCGGGTCAGTTCCTCGGGCGCCTGCCAGCGGTGCAGCGACTCTTCCAGCCGGGCCCGCCGGTCGGCCCCGAGCGGCGGGCGGGCGGCGCCGGACTCGGTGGCCAGGCGCGGGGCGGGGGACGAGGACGCGGACTGGTCGCCGCCCGCCCGTACCGGGTCGGGTGTGTGGCCGACGGTGAGCCGCTCGGGGATGTCGAGGCGGACCTGCCCCGACCGGGGGAACTGGGCGGCCGGGGACATGGGTGACCCCGTGTTCCCGCCGGTGGTGGGCAGCACGTGTCCCGCCGGGAGTGTGCTCTGGCCGGGGCCGGGGGCGGCCCGGTAGGGCGGGGCCGTGCTGGAGCCGGCCTGCCTGGAACCGCCGTCACCGGGCAGGTCGCCGCCGCCCCCGGCGGGCCCGTGTCCGGGTGTCTTGTTGATCTGTGTGAGGTCGAGGTCTCCGAGGGAGGGTTTGTGCTGGGGGAGGTCGAAGCCGAGGCGGCCCTTGATCCAGTGGCCGAGCTTGGTGGCGCCGATGTGGCCGACCGCGCTGCCGAACGCGGCGCCCGCTCCTCCGGCGGTGGTCATCCAGGAGGTGGTGAACTTGCCCTGCTCGTCGAGGTTGAAGAAGCCTTCGGCGAGGTTCATCGCGCCGGCCTGCAGCCCGGCCTCCGGGAAGGCCCGGACGAACTTCATCCAGGACGACGACGGCAGCGCCCCGGCCAGTTCATGGGAGAGCGCGTTGCGCACGCCGCCCATACCCGGCGGCATCCAGTGCAGCGTGCTCTCCAGCTCCCGGCCCAGCGCCTTGGGACCGCGTCCCGCGTGCGCCATGAAGGTGTCCGCCCACCCCCGGCCCGCCTCCCGCGCCTGGCGCCAGCCCAGCCGCTCGCCGAAGGCCCGCGCGAACTGGTCGCCCACCGCGTTGCGGAACGTCTGGCGCCCCGCCCGCCCCACCACCTCGTTCTGCAGGCGCACGGCCATCGGGACCGTCAGACGCCCGATCTCGCGCCCGAACCAGTTCCCGCTCACCAACTCGCGGTTGAGCGGATCGTTCCACAGGTCGCGCAGCGCCTTCTCGTCGAAGGACTTCGCAGGACCGAGGAGGGCCTGCTTCCCGCCCAGGGCCGCCTTCCCCCCGCCGACGGCCGCCTTCTGCCCGCCCAGGGCCGCCTTCCCGCCGCCGGTGAGGGCGTTCTCCCCGCCGGAGACTGCGGCCTTGCCACCGGTGCGTGCCGGGGTCGCGGCGGGACCGTGCAGGCTCTCCCCGATGATCTGCTGGATGTTCTTGATCGCCTTCGGCCCGAAGAAGGGCAGCTTCCCGATGCCCTTGCCGATCGGTCCCATCACGAACGGCACCAGCGAGGACACCGCCCCCTGGATGGCGCCGAACTTCAGCGACTGGTTGCGGTACTCGTCCCCGTGGGCGGTGTGCTTGCCCTGCGCCGCCAGCACCCACCGCGTCAGGCCGTCCAGAGCCGCGGCGAGCACCACGTTCATCGTCATGATCGACGCGGTCTGCGCCGCGGTGCGGGCCAGGAACTGCGTCAGCTCCGTCGTGAACAGCTCTCTGAAGAACGTGTCCAGAGCCAGCTTCTCGAACGCCGCCTGGACCGGGTTGAAGATCTCCAGGACGGCGATCAGCGCCAGCTCCGCGAAGAACAGCACCACCTGCTCCACGATCATCATGTTCGTGTAGTCGAGCTGGTAGGCGAACTCGTTGCCGGCGTCCGCCAGCTGCAGCGCGGTGTCCTTCAGACCCTTCACATAATCGGTGCCGTTCCCCGAGGTGAGCTGCGAGACCGCCTGCGCGTACGCCTGCATCGCCTCACCCTGCGCCCCCTTGACCGTGGCACCGGTGATGTCCCCGAGGGCGCCCTCCAGACCGGTGAGGAAGCGTACGAGTTCCAGGTGCGGGACCACGATCTCCGCCCGCACCCGCTCGGCGGACCCCTCGGGGATCGACATCCCCGACAGCGCGATCACCAGACCATTGACCACCGGGTCCACAGCCACCGAAAACCACCCGCAAGCACACATCAGCCGACGGAACAGGCCGTCGCGTGATCGCGTCCACAGCGCCTGTGCCGTGGAGGGTAAGCACCCTCTTCACCTCACACGATTCTCGCCGCGGAAAAGTTCACGGCGGGGACACGCATGGATCGAGCCACGCCGCGAGCGGCGGTTCCACGGGGCGGTGGACATGTGTCCGGAGGAACGGCGAAGGGCGTGTCCCGGCGCGCGCGGAGCGGCGCCGGGACACGCCCGAACGAGCGTGGGCGGAGGGGTCAGCCGCGCGAGGCGCCTGCCTCGTCCGCGGTCGCGTCCTGCCGCTCCACCGGTTCGACCAGGGAGTACATCACCGACCGCTGCTGCTTGTGCCGCCGGATGCGGCCCTTGGCGACGAGCGCTTCGAGGGTGTTGCGCACCACCTGCGGCGTCGGGTTGCGGTCCGGGTGCTTCTCCAGCAGTTCGTCGCGCAGTTCCTTCGCGAGGCGCGGTTCCTCGTACTGGCCGAGCAGCTCCCGCAGGAGATCCCCCAGCAGAGGCTGACGCGACTTCCCCTTCGCGGCAGTCCTCGGGGCGGTGCGGCCGGTGCGTGCGGCGGGGGCGCCGCGCGAGACGGTACGGCGGGCCGGTGCGCCCGTCGCGGCGGGAGCGGGGCCGCTGCCGGACTCCTCGGGTGTGAGGGCCGGTTCCCCCTGGGCCTGCTCGGGCAGGCGGGACGGGTCCGACGTCGCCTCGTACCGCTCGGCGAGGGTCAGGATGTCGACCAGGAGCCCTTCCTCCTGCTTCAACATCTTGATCTTCTCGGCAAGTTCCTGCTGCCGACGGCGATTCTCCTCGAGGTCCGACGCGGCCTGCTCGACGTACCGCGATCGGAGGGTGGCGGCTGATTGGCTGGTCACAACCGTTCACTCCTTCGTATGTGGATGATGTTGCGCATGGTACCCACGCCGGGGGACCTGTGCTCTGGAGTGCGCCTCACGGAAACCGGGCGGACGACGTGTCGACCGTGTGAACCGGTGTGCCGTCCCGGGGGAACGGCCCCTGTTCCGCTGCCGCTGCGGTGTACTCGCCTGTGATTCGGAAAACCTCCTCCGGGAGAAACTTTCCCCCGAACGATGTCCCGGAACCAGCCTGCTCCGCCTCGCGCCCTCGGTGCCCCGTACCGGGCACGACCGTTCAGCGCCGCGCGCGCTCGTACGCCTGACCTGCGGCTTCCTTGGCGGATCCGTGGTGCACCGGGCCGTGACCGGGCACGACGGCATCCGCGTCGACACCTTCGAGTGCGGTCAGGGCGGCAAGGGCCGCGGCGCGGTCCGTGTGGAACATGTCGGGCAGCAGCTGGGGTCCGGCGGTCCTCGACGTCGGGTGCGCGGTCACCAGTGCGTCGCCGCTGATCAGGATGCCGCTGCGGGGCAGGTGGTAGGCGCAGTGACCCTTGGTGTGCCCCGGAGTGTGCACGGGAACCGGGGAGCCGGGCAGGTCCAGCCGCCCCGGCGCGGGAAACGCCAGGGGCCCGGCCACCGGGACGTGGTCCGTTCCGCCGGCCCGCAGCGCGTGCACCGCCCACGGAAGCACACCCGGACGCCACGCCTGTGCGAGCACCTGGCCGATGGACACCTGGTCCAGGAAGTCCCGGCGGGCGTGCGGCACCTCTTCCTCGTGCATCAGGACGGGCACGCCATGGGCTGCCCGGAGCCGTTCGGCTGCCCCGATGTGGTCGTTGTGCGCGTGCGTGACGAGCACGGCGGCCACCGCCTCCGGACGCAGTCCGAGCATGCCCAGCGACGTCAGCACGGCGTCGTGGTCGCCGGGATATCCGGAGTCGACCAGGACGCAGCTGTCCCCCTCCTTGACGATCACCCAGTTGGTGTTGCTCCCGGTGACCGCGTAGACCTCGTCACCGACGTGCACGACGTCCTCGTCGCGCAGTTCCTTCGGCACGTCTTCCCTTCCTCGGTGGGGCCGGCGGATCCGCGTGCGGTCCCTGCGGCCCGCCCCGCGGGAATCCGGCAGGTGGGCAGGGCCCGTCGTGCAGCCCGGCGGCCGGGGCGTGTGCCCGCCGCGGTCCTCGCGGCGGGCACGGGTCGTGCCGCACGTGGGCTCGGCGAGCGCGAGCACCGCATGCGGGGTGTGTCATGCGCGGTCCGGACCGGCGTGGCCGGCCGGGTTCTTCTCCAGGTCCGCGGGGACGGCCCCGGGCGGGCCGAGGATGATGTCGCCGAGTTCCTCGGTGACCGCCTGGAACAGGCCCATGTCCCATTCGGTCTCGGAGGTCGCCAGGTGTGCGGGGGTCCCGCTGCGGCGGATGAGTTCCGCGAACGCGGCCGGGGAGGTGATGTTGAGGGACCGCGCGCCCTCCGGGCCCGCCTTGATCGTGTGCGGGGTGTTCATCGGGATGGCGTAGAAGTCGCCGGACCGCAGCGTGAACGTGTCAGGGCCGGCCCACACGGTCAGACTGCCCTCGACGACCCAGATCCGCTCCTCGTAGCCCGTGTGCAGGTGCAGCGGCGTGCCCGCGTCGGCGGGCAGGACGATGTCCGAGAGGTCGTGCCGGCCGTCCGTCTCCTCCGCGGACGTCAGGATGGACATGCGCAGGTGCTGCCCGAGGACGAACTGGCGGTCCTGCGGTACCGGCGGCGGCGAGGGGAAGTTGTTCACGAGGACGGTCCTGACGGAGTGCGAGGATGACTGGAGGTCCCGACGGCGCGCGGAGTGTGCGCGGACGAACGTCCGGACCGAGTCGCTGATGACAAGGGACCCTATACCCCGGACACACCTCGCGGGGCGGAGAGGTGTCGAAGACACATATTTCCTGACCCGGAGAAACCTGGCAGGGTGTCTCCGGGACACGGTGGAGGATGCCCGGCCGGCCCGTGGTCCGGGCGGCGGCCACACGTCTCCCCTGGGACGCGGAGCGTGCCCGCGGCGCCGCCCAGCCGGATCCCCCGATTCCCGCGGGTCCGGGGTGCCTGCGGTTTCTCGGCCCCTGGGTGCCTGCGGTTTCTCGGAGGCTTGACCTTGCGGCCCTTCGGTCCAACCGGTGGTCCTTCGGGGCCAGGGTCCCTCCGGTCCCTCGGTCCTTTGGTGCCTGCGGTCCCACGGGTCCTTGCGGTCCCACGGGTCCTTGCGGTCCGTCGGGTCCCTGCGGCCCCCGGGCGCGTCGGCGGCGGTCCGGTCCCGCCATCGGCCGGGGCCTGGCCGGGGCGGGCAGCCGGGACCGGGGCCGCCGCCGGGGCTGCGGTGTGGCCGGTGGCGGACCTGGTCCGGCACATGCCGTCGCGGTCGTGAAGCCGACCGACCGCACGTCGGCGGTGCACCCGGTTCCGCCAGCTCAGAGTCCGCCGCACGACCGGCTCGCACCCGTACGCTCCGGCAACGAGCGCGCCGGACCCGAGCGCCGGTGAACCGGCCGCGCGGTCCCAGCTCTTGACAGATGCCCCGCCTCGCCACAGCCTATGGCCACACCTATGGCAACGTTGTCAGACCCGGGCGGGGCAGCCCCGCGCCAGGCCGCTCGTGCCACCCGCCCACCCTGTGATTGGACGACTCACATGGCCGACCAGGCGAGTCCATCGCACCGCCCCTCCCGGCGCACCGTCGTGGCCACCGGCTCGACACTGCTGGCCGGGTTCAGCCTCGGCACGGTGTTCCCGGCCGCCGCGGCCGGCGCCGAGCGCGCCGGGCAGCCGGCCGCCTCCGCCGCCGCCCCCGCCTCCGGTGAACTCGCCGCGTACCGCCCGGTCGAGGTCTCCTCGCAGGCGTACGCGCCCGCCCCGGCCGAGTTCGCGGTGGACGGCATCGGCGCACAGGGTGTGCGCGGCACCGGCTGGCGTGCGGCGGCGGGCGACCCGCAGTGGATCTCGGTCGACCTCCAGGCGGAGTGCCGGGTCGACTGGATCCGGCTGACCTTCGAGGCCGACGCGAGCGACCCGGTGTTCACCCCGCCGAGCGACGGCAACCCGCACCAGGGCACCACCGGCACGGAGATCCAGTCGAGCTACGCCACGGAGTTCGTCGTGGAGACCTCCCGGGACCGCGCGTCCTGGACGAGCGTGTACCGGACCACCGCGGGCACCGGCGGCCGGGTCGACATCCAGTTGCCGAGGCCCGTCACCGCCCGCTGGGTGCGCATGACGGCCCGCAGGCGTTCCAGCCCCAACCCGCTGGGCGTCAACGGCTTCGAGGTGTACGGCGCCGTCCACGGCAGGCGCCCCGACGCCACCGGCTGGACCGACTGGGGCACCCACCACACCCCCGCCCCGCCGCTCACCGTCGCCGCCGACGGCACCGTGCCCCTGGAATCCGGCTGGACCCTCACCCTGGACGACCGGGCCGGCGGCGACGGCGCCCACCTGTCCACCACCGGCGTCGACACCAGCCGCTGGCTGCCCGCCACCGTGCCCGGCACCGTCCTCGGCTCCCTCGTCGACCAGGGCAAGCTGCCCGACCCGGTCGCCGGACTGAACAACCTGCACGTCCCCGAGGCGCTTTCCCGCCACTCCTGGTGGTACAAGCGCGACTTCGAGCTGCCGCGCGGCCTGCGCACCGGCGCCGGACGGCACATCTGGCTGGAGTTCGACGGCGTCAACCACCAGGCGGACATCTGGCTCAACGGACGGCAGGCCGGCACCGTCACCTTCCCCTTCGCCCGCTGCGCCCACGACGTCACCGCGCTCCTCACCCCCGAGGGCCGCAACGCGCTCGCGGTGAAGATCACCCCCATGCCGGTCCCCGGCAGCCCCGGCGACAAGGGCCCCGACGGCTCGGCCTGGGTGGACGCCGGCGCCGACCAGATGAACCGCAACTCGCCGACCTACCTGGCCTCCTCGGGCTGGGACTGGATGCCCGCAGTCCGGGACCGCGGCGCGGGCATCTGGAACCACGTGCGGCTCAGATCCACCGGGCACCTCGTCATCGGTGACCCGCGCGTGGACACCGTGCTGCCGGAGCTGCCCGACCTTTCGGTCGCCGAAGTGACCGTCACCGTCCCGGTCCGCAACGCCGACACCGCCGACCACAGCACCACCGTCACCGCCGCCTTCGACGGCATACGTGTCTCGCGTACGGTCACCGTCCCCGCGGGCAGGAGCGTCGACGTCACCTTCGCGCCGGACGCCTACTCCCGCCTGCGGATCAGGAACCCCCGCCTGTGGTGGCCCAACGGCCTGGGCGAACCCACGCTGCACGACCTCACCCTCACCGCCGAGGCAGGCGGCACCGTCAGCGACCGGCGCACCACCCGCTTCGGCATCCGCCAGTTCGGCTACGAGCACCGCACCCCGCTGCCCTTCACCCCCTCCGCCGACGCCTGCACGCAGTCCGTCGACCTCGGCGCGCAGCACGCCCGGTACGTACGGATCCGCTGTCTGACCCGGGCGACCGACTGGGGCAGCTCGCTGTGGGCGCTGTCGGTGTACGACCGTGCCCGGCCGGGCACCGACCTGGCCCTGCACGCGCCCGCCGACGCCTCCAGCCAGGACCAGGACGACCACGGCGCGGGCAACGCCACCGACGGCGACGCCGGCACCCGCTGGGCCTCCGCCTGGCAGGACGACCAGTGGATCCGCGTCGACCTCGGCGCGTCCCAGGACTTCGACCGCCTCGACCTGGTGTGGGAGCAGGCGTACGCGCGGACGTTCGTCGTGCAGGTCTCCGACGACGGCACCGACTGGACGGACGCCAAGTCCGTGGACAACACGGCGGTGCCGCTGCCCTTCAACAGCGGCGACGCCAGTCTGCGGGTCACCGACTTCGCCCCGCGCACCGCCCGGTACGTGCGCCTGGAGTGCGGGCTGCGCAACACCAGCTGGGGCAACTCCCTGTGGTCGCTCGCCGTCGTCGACAGCGCCGCGCCCGGCACCGACCTCGCCCTGCACCGCACGGCGAGTGCCTCCAGCGAGGAGGACGGCCACCCGGCCGCGCACGCCACCGACGGCAACCCCGGCACCCGCTGGTCCTCCGCCTACGAGGACCACCAGTGGATCCAGGTCGACCTCGGCTCGGCCCGCCGCTTCGACCGGGTCGCGGTCCTGTGGGAGCAGGCGTACCCGAAGACGTACACCGTCAAGGTGTCCGACGACGGGAACACCTGGAGCGACGTCACCACCGTCTCCAACACACCCGAACCGCTGAAGATCAGCGTCAACGGGGTGCGGGTGCTGGTGCGCGGCGGCAACTGGGGCTGGGACGAACTGCTGCGCCGCATGCCCGCGGAGCGGATGGACACGGCGGTGCGCATGCACCGCGACATGAACTTCACGATGATCCGCAACTGGGTCGGCAGCAGCAACCGCGAGGAGTTCTACGCCGCCTGCGACGCGCACGGCATCCTGGTGTGGAACGACTTCCCCAACGCCTGGGGGATGGACCCGCCGGACCACGACGCCTACAACGCCATCGCCCGCGACACCGTCCTGCGCTACCGCATCCACCCGAGCGTGGCCGTGTGGTGCGGTGCCAACGAGGGCAACCCGCCCGCCGCGATCGACCAGGGCATGCGCGAGGCCGTCGAGAAGGGGGCGCCCGGCATCCTCTACCAGAACAACTCCGCCGGCGGCATCGCCACCGGCGGCGGCCCCTACGGCTGGGTGGAGCCCGCCCGCTACTTCGACCCGGCCACCTACGGCAGCAAGAACTTCGGCTTCCACACAGAGATCGGCATGCCCGTCGTCTCCACCGCCGCCAGCACCCGCCGCATGACCGGCGGCGAACCGGAGTGGCCCATCGGCGGCGCCTGGTACCACCACGACTGGAGCGAGCACGGGAACCAGGCACCGCAGAACTACAAGGCGGCCATCGAGGCACGCCTGGACACCGCCCGCGACCTGGACGACTTCACGGCCAAGGCGCAGTTCGTCAACTACGAGAACTTCCGCGCCATGTTCGAGGCCTGGAACGCCCACCTGTGGGACGACGCCAGCGGCCTGATGCTGTGGATGTCCCACCCGGCCTGGCACAGCACCGTATGGCAGACCTACGACTACGACTTCGACGTCAACGGCGCCTACTACGGGGCACGCACCGCCTGCGAGCCGCTGCACGTCCAGGCGGACCCGGTCAAGGGCGAGGTCATCGCGGTCAACCACACCCGCGCGGCGCTGCGCGGTGCCACGGTCACGGCCGAGACGTACGGCCTCGACGGCCGCCGGACCGGCCCGGCCCGCAGCACACGTGTCGACGTCCCGGCCGCCGCCACCACACAGGCCTTCACCGCTGCCTTCACCGACGACCTGCCCGGCCTGCACCTGCTGCGCCTCACGCTGCGGAGCGCCGGGGGAGGGACGCTGTCGCGCAACACCTACTGGCGCTACCGCACACCGGAGGCGATGCGCGCGCTCAACCGGCTGAAGCAGGTCAAGCTCGCCGTGTCCGCCTCCCACGTCTCCCGCCACGGCGACCGGCGCGAGGCGACGGCCACCGTCCGCAACCAGGGGTCCGCCGTGGCCGCGATGGTCCGGCTGTCCCTCCTGGACGCCCATGGGGACCGGGTGCTGCCCACGCTCTACGGCGACAACTACCTGTGGCTGCTGCCCGGGGAGGCGCGGACGGTCACCCTGTCCTGGGCCGCCCGGGGCCGGTCGTCCGGGTGGGAGCTGCGGGCGGAGGGGTACAACACGGGGCCGGTCGGAGTCCGCGTCTGAGGGGGCGGCCCGTTCTGCCGACAGTAAGACACATGCCAGGGAACCGGACTCCTTGTCTGTCGATCATGTGTTCCCTAGCATGTGTCTGCCCGGCAGCCCCTTCACCCCAAGAGGTGTATTTCCTTGTCTGTCAGATCCGTTTCCCTGCGTGCCGCCGCCACCTTCGTCGGAGCGGCGGCCCTGGCTTCCGGTGCCCTGCTGTCGAGCGGTCCGGCGCAGGCGGCGACCGCCTCGATCGGCGCGGGGCGCGTGCAACTGTGCGCCCAGGGGAACTACGCGGCCTACCTGGTGTTCAACACCGCTGAGCAGGACCAGTCGGCGACGGCCACCGCCACGGTCGCCCAGGGGACCTGCCAGACCTTCGACATCACGAACTACGGTGGCCACAGGCAGACCGGCATCAGCGTCTTCGGAAAGTTCAACACCAGCAACAGCTCCTTCTACGTCGACGGATTCAACGTCGACCCCACGGGCAGCGGCTGGAAGCTCTTCGCCAGGGGGACGACGGCCGACGGCGCCGCCGCCGCTTACCTGGTGATCGAAGCCCAGCCACGCAGCTGAGCCGGAAGCAGAGATCCCGCTCGGGCCGGGGGGCCGGGCGGGATCTCTGCTTTCTCCCCGTCAGCGGACGTGCTCGACAGGTGTCCGGTCCGCCGTGCCGGGCGTGCCCGCGGGCAGGTCCTCGGGCAGCAGCGTGGTCAGTGCCTCCAGGTCCGGCGCGGACAGGGAGGCGAGACGGCCCGCCTGACGGGTCATCATGGTCTCCATCAGCTGCCGGGCCAGGCGGGCGTTGCCGAAGGACCGGGTGCGCGGCAGGGCGTCCAGGTGGGCGCGCAGCGCCTCGCGGGTCGCGGGCGCGCAGACGTAGCCCGCCGCGGTGGCCTGTTCGTCGATGATGGACAGCAGTTCGTCGGTGGAGTAGTCCTCGAAGGAGACGTGGCGGGAGAAGCGGGACGCCAGGCCGGGGTTGGAGGCCAGGAAGCCCTCCATCTCCTCCGGGTAGCCCGCGACGATCACCACGACCTCGTCCCGGCGGTCCTCCATCAGCTTCAGCAGGGTGTCGACGGCCTCCCGGCCGAAGTCCTGCGGGGAGTTGGCCGGTGTCAGCGTGTACGCCTCGTCGATGAACAGCACACCCCCGACGGCCTCCTCGAACTTCTCCGTGGTGAGCTGCGCGGTGTGTCCGATGTAGCGCCCCACCAGGTCGGCGCGGCTCACCTCGACGAGCCGGCCGCTGGAGAGGACGCCGAAGGAGCGCAGCAGCTCGGCGTACAGGCGGGCCACCGTGGTCTTGCCCGTGCCGGGCGGCCCGGAGAACACCAGGTGGTGGCTGATCGCGGGCGTGGGCAGACCCACCGCCGCGCGCTGCCGGTAGGCGGTGAGCAGGTCGACGATCCCGCCGACCTCCCGCTTGACCGCCGCCAGACCGGTCATGGCGCGCAGCCGGGCCAGCGCGTCCGACTCACCGGGTCCCTTCCTGACCTCCGTGCGCACCTCCTCGGCCTCGTCGGCGCCCACGTCCTCGGGGACCATGAGCATCAGATCGGCCTCGCTCGCCTCCTGCTGGGTCGCCAGCCGCAGCGACTGCCGGTCGATCATCTCCTCGAAGACCTGGCGGGCGGCCCGGCCGTTGCCGAACGTCGCGTCCCGCCGCATCCGGGAGAAGCGGATGCCGAGCGCCTCCCGGGTCAGCGGATCCAGGACGTACCGGTGGGAGGCGCACATGTTCTCGGTGATGGTGACCAGTTCGTCCACCGAGTAGTTCTCGAACTCGATGGTCCGGGTGAACCGCGAGGCCATGCCCGGGTTCGCGGCCAGGAAGTCCGTCATCTCCTTGGGGTAGCCCGCGACGATGACCACGGTGTCGTCGCGGTGGTCCTCGATCAGTTTGACGAGGGTGTCGATGGCCTCCTGCCCGAAGTCGACGGAGGAACCCTTGCTGTCGGACAGCAGGGTGTACGCCTCGTCGATGAAGAGCACGCCGCCCTGGGCGCGTTCGAACACCTCCGTCGTCTTGATCGCCGTACCGCCGATCACCTGGGCGACCAGGTCGGCGCGGGACACCTCGACGATGTGGCCCGAGGACAGCATCCCGAGGCTCGCCAGGATCCCGCCGTACAGCCGGGCCACCGTCGTCTTGCCCGTGCCGGGCGGACCGGCGAAGACCAGGTGGCGGCTCATGGGCGGGGCCGGGATGCCGAGCCGGGCCCGCCGCTGGGCGAGCTTGCCCAGGCTGACGAGCATGCTGACCTGTTCCTTGACGTTGTCCAGGCCGATGAGCGCGTTGAGCTCCGCGACCAGCGCGTTCTCCGGCTCCTGGTTCTCCTGCCCGCTGCCGGTGGCCGGCTCGCCCGCGGTGGACGGGGTGTCCTCGGCGGGCGGTTCCGTGCCCACGTCGGGCGTCTTGTTGTCGAGGCTGGTCAGACCGGACAGGGTGAAATGCGCACCGGGACGGGCGTGTTTGACTCCGGCACCCCTGTTGGACCGCACGGTGCAGTCGGTCACCTCCACCGGGCCGTCCGACTCGATCCGGACGCCGTCGCCGGTGTTCCCGCTGAACTCGCACGCCTTGAGGACCGCCCGGCCGTCCGCCGCGACCAGCGCACCGTGCCCGCCGGACCCCAGCACCCGGGTCCTGACCAGGTGCAGCTCGCCCTTCGCCTCGACCGCGGCGCCCGACGCGGAGGAACCGGAGATCTCGCAGTCGCGCAGGGTGCCCTGACCCTCCGCGCCCACCGAGACACCCGAGCCGCCCGCGCCGCGCAGCGCCGAACTGCCCATGTGCGGGTTGCCGCCCCCCTCGATCCGCAGCGCGTGCCCGGCGCAGTCACCGACCTCGCAGTCCTCGAACCTGCCCCGGGCCTGCCCCGAGACCTGGATGCCCGCCCCGCGCGCCTCGGTGACGCGGGCGCGGCGCAGCAGCGGGTTCGCCCCCGAGGCCACCGACACCCCGGTGCCGCCCGCCCGCACCACGTCCAACTGGTCGAACTCGGCGGCGGACTCCCCCTCCAGCAGCAGGCCGGTGCCCTTGCTGCCGGTGACCCGGGCGCCGGTGAAGGACGGGGTGCTGGACTCCTCGACGTGCACGGCCGCCGCTTCGGCCCCGTCGAAGGCGCAGTTCACGAAGTAGCCGCGGGAACGCCCGGTGACGTACACGCCGCTGCCCTGCGTCGCGGAGGTCTCGCAGTACGACAGCTGCGGATCGGAACGGTCGGCGACGACGAAACCGTGGCCGCCCGAACGGTGCACCGCCACGTGGGACAGCTCGGTGCGCACCGAACTCGACACGTGCACACCGAGCGTGCAGTCCCGCAGCGTGGTCCGCACCACCCTCAGCGACGTGCCGCCCTCCAGCGCGATGCCCGGCTTCTCGGTGGTGGCGATCTCGCAGTCCTCGACGACCCCGCGCGACTGGCCGTTGGCCAGCACGCCGTTGCCCCGGGCGTCGCGCATGCGGCAGTTGCGCACGGTCACCCGGCCCTCCTCGCTGACCACGACCGCCGACGTGCCGAGGTTCTCGATGAGGCAGTCCTCGATGACACTGCCCGTCGAACCGGCCTCCACGATGCCCGCCCCGGTGGGGTTGGTGACCCGGCACGACCGCATCGCCAGGGAGCCGCTGCCCCGGCTGAGCAGTGCCGTCCAGCCCGCGCCCAGGACCTCGCAGCCGTCCAGGGCGACCTGCCCGCGCACCGCGTCGATCACCGGCAGCTCCCCCTCACCGGCCCGCAGCAGCAGGTCGGTGAGCATCACGGCGTCCGCCGCGAGGGTCACCGCCGCCCCCTTGGCGGGGGCGATCTCGACGCTGCCGCGCGGGCCGTCGGCGACGATCGTCACCCGGTTCTGCACGACCAGGGTCTCCTGGTAACTGCCCGGCCGGACGCTGATGATCGCTCCCGGACGGGCGTTGAGCAGAGCCGCGCCGATCGTCGCGTGATCGCAGCCGCCCTCCCGGCCGACGGTGATCAGATGGCGGGCCACGACTGCTCCTTCCCGTCGGGTGCGGACGGCCGGGACGCCCGGTCAGGGGCGCCGGCGGGCGGCGCGGCGGGACCCGCGCCGCAGGCACGGCGGTGCGCGCTCTGCATGGTGATTACCTCTTCGGGGTGGGGTACCCGGCCGGGCTGGTCGGCCGGGCCGTACTCAGTGCTGCGTCCCGGCGGCCCACAGAACGCGGCCGTCGGTGGCGAGGATCGTGACGTTGCCGTCGTTCTGGAGGACGAGCCGGGCGCCGTCGTGGCCGCCCGAGCCGGACGACCAGCGGGTCTGCTGCGCCGCCGTACGGACGACGAGGTCGCCGTCGGACTGGAGGACGGCGTAGTCGCCCTGGCCCGAGGTCTGCGAGGACCAGCGGACCGTGCCGTTCTCGTCCGTGATGACGAGGTTGCCGTCGGAACGCATCGTCAGGTGCGTCCGGTTGGAGGCGAGGCTCTGCCCGGGGCGCAGGACGTGCGTGCCGCTGAAGACCTCGGTGCCCCATCGAGGGGCGGGCTCGGGATCGGGGTGTGCGGCCGGCTTCGGGTCGGCGGCGGTGCCGTCGCCCTGCGCCGGGGCGCCGGGGTCGGTGCCGGTGTCGGGGGTGGTGGTGTGGTCGGGGGTGGTGGCGACCGCGCTCGAACCGGTGGCGTGGTCGTGGGGCGCGTCAGGGTCGGTCGTGGTGGGTTCGAGCGGGGTGAGGGGAGTCTCCGCGGGCGTGGCCGTGGAGGCGGAGGCGGCGGCGCGCGCCTGGGGCGCGGCGGGCTCGGCCGCGGACGCGGCCGTGGCACCGGCCGCGGTTGCTGTCGCGGCCACGCGCGCGCGGGCCGTGGCCGTCGCCGGTTCGGAGCCGGCCTTCGCCGGCGTGCCGGCCGCCGCCTTCGCGGTGGCGTTCTTCACGGCCGCGGTCTTCGTCGCCGCGGTGTTCGCGGCGGAGGCGGCGGTGGTCGTGCCGTCCGGCTTCCTGGCGGCAGCGGTGCCTGCGCCCGTGCCGGCACCGGTGACCGCGGTTTTGGCGGTCGCGGTTCCGGCCGGCGTGTCCGGGTGGGCCGCGGCCGGTACGGTCTGCCGCGCCGCTCCCTTCCCGGGAGCCCCGGCGGCCGTAGCGGTGTGCTGCGGCACGGCGGAACGGACCGGGGAGGAGACGTCCGCCGCCACTGCGGGCGGGGTGTTCGACGATGCCGTTCCCGTTCCCGCCGGGACGTTCCCGGCCCGGTCGGCGGTGTCCGCGGCGAGCGCCTGGGGCACGGCGGCGGGGGAGTTCGCCGCCGTCCGGCCGCCCGACGAGGCGGCCGGAGCGTGCCACGCGCCCGCCCCCGGGTCCAGCAGACCACCGGCGGAACCGTCGCCGTCGGACTGCGCGACCGGCATCTGGCCGGCGTAGGCGTCGGTGTGCCGGTCCGGGGTGCCGCCCTGGCGCTTGGCGACCGGGTCCCCGGCGCCCATGCCCTCGTAGTTGCGCATGTGGTCCTTGCCGTGGGAGGCGACGAACGGCGTGGCGGCGATGACGGCGCCCGCGACGGCGGCGGCCACCAGGAAGGGCCGTTCGGTGACCCGGGCGGCGAAACCCGTGCCCGGTGTCCGGCGGGGCCCCGACGGCGGGGCGGACGCCGCGGCCTCGCCGGCCGCCTCGGCGCCGGCCTGCCGGGCGTCGTCGCCCGTGCCGCCAGGCCGCCAGGCCTCCGGGTCCGCCTCCGGCGCCGGCTCCGGGCTCCGGGGCGCGGACAGCGCCGTGGCCAGCGCCCGCGCGGTCTTCTCGTCCTGGCCGGCGCCCAGCGGGTCGGCCGGGGCGAACGGGCTCATGCTGGCCCCGTCGGGCATCGGCAGTGCGGCGGCCCGCCGGATCCGCGGCGCGGTGGCGGAGGCCGCGTCGGCCGGGGCGGCCGGAGTGGCTGCGGTCCTCGGGGTTCTGGGAGACATGGGACTCCTTGTACGGGGCGGGCCGGTGCCGGAGCACCGGCGTGATGGCCGGGAGGGCAGGAGGGGGGCGGGTTCAGGCGGTGCCGGTGTGCGGCGGCACCGCCGTGCCCGCCGCCGCGGGTCGGGTCGTCGGTGTGCGCGCGGCCGTGCCGGCGGACAGATCCATGGCGGCGCGCAGCCGTTCGAGGAGGGCGACGTCGGAGGCGGTCAGCTCCGTCGTGCCGGACGAGCGGTCGTGCGGGGGCAGTTCGCGCAGCAGGCCGACCGTGGCCGGACCGCGCCGCGCGACACCGAGGAACCGGAAGCCGGAGTGGCGGGAGAACACGACCTCCCTGCTCTCCTCGTCCAGGAGGACACCGGCGCGGCGGCCCGTCACCGACCAGATGAGCACGTGATCGGTCGCCGGCGGTGGACCGGCGGCCTCGGCCGCCGTACCGCGGACCGGGAACTCGCCGTCCAGACGGGCCCCCACCAGGTCGGGCGTCAGGCGGGCGGTGAACTGCGGGCCGGCGCTGACCACGGCACCACGGTAGGAGGGAAGTCTGCGCAGCCCCCACTCCACACAGCGCAGCAACGCCAGCGTCGACTCGTCCCCGTCGGTCACGGACGTGCCCAGTTCCGACTCGTCCACGGCGGTCAAGTACACGTGTACGGCCGCCAGATGAGTGAGCGCGACGTCACCGGAGTCCTGCGCGCGCATGCCGGGCAGCCGCGTCATCGCCTGCAGGGCGGCCCTGGTGTGGCGCTCCCAGAACGGACCCAGGGAGGCCCGGAGCCTGTCGTGGTCGCTCCGCGCGTCCGGCGGCGGCTCCTGGGGGCGGGGCGTCGGCGCGGTCCGCCGGGGGGCGGGCCCGTGCTGCGGGGAGGAGGCCTGCGGAGCCGGCGGCCGGAGCCAGGTCTCCCTCGTCGAAGCGGGGGAGGGCGTCTCGCGCGGCACGGGCGGGGGCACCGCGGGCACGGCCGCCGACGTGGCTCGTGGAGGGGCCGCCTCGCCCGGGGTCTCCGTGGCGCCGGTGCCCGCCGTGGCGTACGCGGGCCGTCCGGAAGGCGCGTCCGGTGCGGCCGGGCGGTGGGGGGTGTCCGGTGAACCGGGCAGGTCCGGTGCGCTCGGTGCGGCCACCGCGCCCGGCGTGGGGGCGGACGTGGTCGCGAGCGGGACCCCCGGCGTGGACGGCTCCGGCTCAAGCACCGGTTCAGGCACCGGCTCCGGTTCAGGCACCGGCTCCGACTCCGGGTCAGACACCGGCTCAAGCACCGGTTCCGGCTCCCGTTCCAACTCGGGCGATGGGACGGGACGGCCTGCGGCCCCGGGCGCGTCGTCTCGCGCGGACTCGTCGTCAGGTTCCATCCCCGGCACCGCCCCCGGCCCCGCTGCTTCCACGGCACCGGCCTCCTCCGCCGTCCGTGCCGACGGATCCTGGGCCAGCAGCGAGAAGCCGTGCCGCACGGCCAGCCTGCGCAACTGGTCCATCCCGTTGGCGCCGAGGACACCGTGGACCCGCACCACCGCACGTTCCCGTTCCTCCGCCTCCATGTCCCGGAGGATCCCGTCGAGGTGCGGCCAGAGGGAGTCGTCCAGCGCGCGCCGGGGCGCGCCGAGGTCGACGGCCACGACGTCGGGCGCGACCGGCCGGTGCGCGGCGGCGTGCGGCGGACGGGTGCTGCGCGGACCGATCCACAGGCCCGCCGGGGTCACCGCCGCCTTCCAGCGGCCGTCGAGCACCAGCGCGTCCGGCTCCGCCCCCTCGCGGCGCAGCCCGGCCGGAGCGCGCCAGGCGGCCACCCGGACCGGCGGCCGGACCCCGTTCGCCATGGGCGGGCAGACCACGGCCTCCACGTACGGACGCCAGGAGGGCGTCCCGTCGGCGCCGACCATGCGGAGGGAGACGGACGCCTCACCGGGCGAGGCGCCCTCGGTGATCACCGGCACGCCATGGGCCACCTGCGTGTCGGCGCCGATCAGATCGGCCACCGCCTGCCCGGTGCCGATCAGGTCCCGGCCGTCGAGGGACAGCAGCCGCACCGACCGGCGCAGCCGTCCCGGCAGCGCGGCCAGCACGTCCGCCAGCGCTTCGGCGGGCACGTCCGGAGCGCCGAGCAGCACCTGCGGCCGGTCCGGGTCGGGCGGTACGGCGTAGGGCAGGGCGTGCACGACGGGAGCGGTGGCCTGGGCCGGGCGGACCAGCAGGCCCGCCGGGACCGGTTCGACGACGTGTCCGCCGGCCGCTTCCCTCCCCACCCGTTCCAGGGCGGACTCCCAGTCGGGGACCGGCAGCCGGCTGCCGACCCGGCGGGGCACCTCACCGGTGGAGAAGTGCCACCAGCCCCCGGGCGCACCGGGCAGGTCGGGCGAGAACAGGGAACCGTCCGGTACGACGACGGCGGCCCCGGCCGTGGCCAGTACGTCGAACCCCCAGCGTTCGCACAGGAGCCGGGCCACCGAGGGCCGGCCGCCGGCCTCGTCCGCACCCGCGGACATCACCAGGCGCAGCACACGTATGTCGGCCTTACGGCTCTTCTCCAGCGCCGGTGCCAGCTGTTCGCACAGGGCGTCCGCGCCGCCGTCGCCCAGGGACGAGCCGACCACGACGGCGACCTCCCCCTCCCCGGCGGGCCCCAGACAGTCGGCGACGTCCTTGAGCGGCGCGGGCGGGCGGTCGCCCCGGTGCACGAGATGGACCCGTTCGCCGCCGGTGGTCACCGTCAGCGGCCCGGCGGCGCGGGCACCGGTACGCCCGGCGCGCCTTCCGGCACCGCGCCGGATCATCGCCTGCTCCCTGCACGGCTGACGGTCATGCGGTCCTCGCAGCTCTTGGTCGCGTCGGTGGGGTCACGGTCACACCGGAACCCGTGTGTTCTTGACACATGGGTGAGTCCGGTACGGTGCTGACCGGCCGCGCCAGGCCGGAGGGACGGAGCGGGAAACACGGAGGTGTTCCGTCCGCTCCGGTGTGACATGTGGTGTCCGGTGCCGACCCGTCGCCACATGTGCTGTGCTGGACAAGAGTTTACCCGTCGCCGCCGAGACCGGCGACGGATGTCCCACGACCCGGAACCAACGGTCCACCACGCTCAGGGGTTTCAGCCTGTGAACGACGAGAGCACTTCATCCCACCTCGCCCCCGGACGTGTCCGCCGGCACACCCTGCGGTCCGCCGCCGTGCTGCCGCTCCTCGGCGGGCTGCTGGCCCTGACCCCGCCCGTACCGGCGGCCGCGGCACCTGACTCCGGTGCGGCCGTCGCCGACGCGTCGGCCGGGCCGCCGAAGCTGCCCCTGATGCCGCCGGCGCTCACCTCCGGCGCGACCGCGTGCACCAGACCCTCGAAGGTCCAGGTGAACGCGGTGCCCTGGGCACAGCAGAGCCTGAGCCTGGCACGGGCCGCGCGCTACAGCCAGGGGGCCGGCGTGGCGGTGGGCGTGGTGGACACCGGTGTGTCGGCCCACGCGCCGCTGCTCGCCGGGCGGGTGCAGGACACCGGGGACGCCGCCCAGGACTGCGTGGGGCACGGCACCTTCCTCGCCGGGATCGTCGCGGCGGCGCCCGCTCCCGGGGGCGGTTTCAGCGGTGTGGCACCCCTGGCCCGGATCATCGGCGCGCGAGGAACCGACCAGAAGGGCACGGCGAGCGCGGCGCGGGTCGCCGAGGGCATCGAGGCGGTGGTGGCGGCGGGGGCGAAGATCGTCGTGGTGTCGGCCGCGCTGCCCGGGTCCGGTGCCGCGCTGAAGCCGGCCCTCGCGGCGGCGAAGGCCCACGACGTGCTCGTCATCGCCCCCGCCGCACCCGACACCGCGCCCCCCGGCTCCGGGCAGGGCGCGAGCCCTTCTCCCACCGCATACTGGCCGGCCGCCGCTGACGGGGTGCTCTCGGTGGTGGACACCGACATCGACGGCGGCCGGCCCCAGGGCGCGGTTCCCGTCCCCGGGCACGCCGATCTCGCGGCCCCCGGCAACGGCATCACCGGCATCGGACCGTCCGGTCAGGGCTCCTACGTCGCCAACGGGCCGTCGGTCGCCGCCGCGTTCGTCGCCGGCACCGCCGCCCTGGTCCGTGCCCAGCGGCCCGGCCTGAGCGCCGAGGAGACGGCGGCCCGGCTGACGGCGACCGCCGCGCACGCGCAGGTGCCGCTCCTCGATCCCGCGGCGGCGCTCAGCATGGTGCTTCCTTCGGGGGGACCGGCCGCCGCACCGGACGAGACGGCCGTCCGCCTCCCGGCCCCGGCCCCCCGCAGCGGTGTCGTACGGCGTGCGGGGGTGCTCGCGGCGGGGTGCCTGCTGGTGACGGCGGCGGCGGTGGCCGCGATGGCCGTGGCCCGGATCCGCAGGACGCGGCGTGCCGCAGGACGCGGACCGGCCTGAGCGGACGCCGCCCCCGGCCCGCACGGGGCCGCCCCAGTGCCCGCACGGAGCCGTCCAGGCCCGCACGGAGCCGTCCAGGCCCGCGCGGAGCCGTCCAGGCCCGCGCGGAGCCGGGGCGGTCTCTCTCGCGGAGATCCGTACGGAACAGAGCGGGGCAGGGGCCCGGACGCGTCCGGCTCCCGGACCTCGTCCGGTCCCGCTCGGGCCCCGTCGTCCCCCCCGCCGCCGTTCCGCTCAGGGGGCCTCGGCCTACCCCATGCCGTCCTCCTCCGTCCCGTGCAGCAGTCCCAGCTGGATCTGCGTCGCACTGCGGCGCGTGACGTAGCTGCCGCGGCCGGGCGGCAGGATCCTCGGCCTGATGTTGTTGAAGAGGTATCCCTCGCTCGGCGGGCACGACATCAGCAGACCGGGCGTGTTCACCTCCAGCATGCGCCGGACCAGCGGGTCGTTGAGGCCGCGCATCGCGCCCGCGGCGGCCCGGGTGACGACCATGTGCAGACCCACCTCGTACCCCAGCGGCAGGTGTTCCAGCAGGGGCTCGAAGACCGGCCGCATCGGGTTGGCGACGAGGTCGTAGTCGTCGACGAGGACGAACAGCCGGGGGCCCGCCCACCAGTCGGCCTGCCGCATCTGGGCCGGTGAGATGTCCGGCCCGGGAGTGCGGGTCTTCAGGGCCCGGCCCACCCCGTCCACGTACTCGGCCAGTTGGTCGACGGACACCGCGTGGCCCAGCTGGTACTCCTTGGGCACCGCCTCGACGAGTTCGCGGCGGAAGTCGACCACCAGGATCCGGGCCTCGGCCGGTGTGAACCGCTCGACGACCCCCTTCGCCACCAGGCGCAGCAGGTTGGTCTTGCCCGACTCGCTGTCGCCGAAGGCCACCAGGTGCGGGGTCTCGGCGAAGTTGTGCCAGGCCGGTTCCAGCTGCGTCTCCTCGACACCGAGCGCGATGTGGAAGCGGCGTCCCTCGGGCGCGGACGGCAACTGGGCCGCGTCCAGTTCGGTGGGCAGCATGCGCACCGGCGGTGCGGACGGGCCCTGCCAGCTCTCCGCCACGGCCGCCACCAGGTCGGCGACGCCGTCGCTGAGACTGGCCGCGTCGTCGATGCCGTCGATGCGCGGCAGGGTGGTCAGGAAGTGCAGCTTGGAGTCGACCGTCAGACCGCGGCCGGGCACGGTCGGCACGGTCCTGGCCCGCCGCATGTCGATCGTGGAGTCCAGCGGGTCACCCATGCGCAGTTCCAGCTTGGTCCCCGACTGGTCGCGCACGGCCGTGGCCAGTTCCGCCCAGCGGGTGGTGGCGGTCACCACGTGGATGCCGTAGTTCAGACCGCTGGTGGCGAGCTGGGCGACCGTCTGCGTGTGGTCCTGGAACTCCTGCCGCATCGTCTGCCAGCCGTCGATCACCAGGAACACGTCCCCGTGCCGTTCCTCGGGGAACTCACCGGCCGCGCGGCGGCGGCGCAGCGTCGCCATGGAGTCGATCGAGTGCTCCAGGAACAGCCGCTCCCGGTGGGCGAGGAGCGTGGTCATCTCGGCCAGGGTCCGGCCCACCCGTTCGGTCTCCAGCCGGCCCACGACCCCGCCCACGTGCGGAAGGCCGGACAGCGAGGAGAGGGTGCCGCCGCCGAAGTCGAGGCAGTAGAACTGGACCTCGCGCGGGGTGTGGGTGAGGGCCAGGGCGGTGATCAGGCTGCGGACGAGGGTGGACTTGCCGCTCTGCGGGCCGCCCGCGATGGCCACGTGGCCGCCCGCGCCGGCGAGGTCCACCGTCAGCAGGTCGCGTACCTGCTCGAAGGGCTTGTCGACGATGCCGAGGGGGACCCGCAGCCTGCCGCGGCCCTCCCAGTCGGCCGTGGTCAGACCCAGTTCCGGATCGGGGATCAGCGGCGGCAGCAGCGCGTCCAGGGTCGGCGGCTCGCCCAGCGGCGGCAGCCACACCTCGTACGCCGGCGGCCCGGAGTCGCGGAGCCTGTCGAGGGCCACCGCCATCAGGCTGTCCGCCTCCTCCTCGTCCGCACCGGCCGTCGTCGCGGCCGCGGGTTCCTCGGCGGCGGTGTCGTCGCGTCCGCCCACCCAGTCCCCGGTCCACGGCACCACCTGACCGGCGATCTTCTCCTGGGCCAGCGCGCCCACCTTCTGCCGGTAGGGCCCGGAGACGTACGCGGCCCGGAACCGGGTCAGCGGCTCGACACCGCTCTTGAGGAATCCGGCGCCCGGCTGCGACGGCAGCTCGTAGGCGTCGGGCACCCCGAGCACGCCCCGGCTCTCCATCGCCGAGAACGTGCGCAGACCGATGCGGTAGGAGAGATGGCCCTCCAGCTGGTGCATCCGGCCCTCGTCCAGCCGCTGCGAGGCCAGCAGCATGTGCACACCCAGCGAGCGGCCCAGCCGGCCGATGGCCACGAACAGGTCCATGAACTCCCGGTGCGCGGCGAGCAGTTCGCTGAACTCGTCCACGACCACCAGGAGACTGGGCAGCGGCTCCAGCGGAGTGCCGGCCGCGCGCGCCTTCTCGTAGTCGAGGACCGAGGTGAAGTTGCCCGCGCTGCGCAGCAGTTCCTGCCGGCGCTGGATCTCACCGCGCAGGGCGTCCTGCATGCGGTCCACCAGCGACACCTCGTCCGCCAGGTTGGTGATCACCGCGGAGGTGTGCGGCAGCTCGTCGAAACCGAGGAAGGTCGCACCGCCCTTGAAGTCGACGAGCACGAAGTTGAGCGTCTCCGACGAATGGGCCAGGGCCAGTCCCAGCACCAGGGTGCGCAGCAACTCGCTCTTGCCGGAACCCGTGGCGCCGATCAGCATGCCGTGCGGTCCCATGCCGTCCTGGGCGGACTCCTTGAGGTCCAGCTCGACCGGCCGCCCGTCCGCGCCCACCGCGATCGGCACCCGAAGGCGCTGCCGCTGGCCGCCGCGCCGCTCCCAGTACTCGGCGGGGGAGAACCGGTGCAGGTCCGGGATGCCCAGGAGGGCGGTCAGCTGGATGTCGGTGGACAGCGGCTGCGCGGCCTCGGCGGTCGCCCCGGTCCGCATCGGGGCGAGCTGGGCGGCCAGCGCCCGCGCCGCGGCCGGACCGAGGCGGTCCGCACGGCCCAGCGGGATCGTCGTCTCCTTCCGGTCCCGGTCGGTGCGTACGATCTTCAGCTCGTCGTACGCCGGCTGCCCCGGCTCCGCCGGCTCGCCCTCCTCCACACGCAGCCGCAGCACCGTACGACCGGGCCGCCAGGGCAGCCCCCCGCCCAGGTCCACGACGACGGCGTTGCGGAAACCGGCCCGGGCCGCGCGATGCCCCTCGGGCACCTGACCGCCGTCCAGCACCACGACCACGTAGGGCTCGTCGGCGGTCGGCGAGGCACCCGCCTCGAAACCGGAGCGCTCGGTGAACTCCTCACCGAGCAGGTCCTCCAGTTCGGTGAAGGCCGAGGTGATCAGCCGGGCCGGGCCCGCGCCGTCCGTCTCGTCCGGGTGCAGCGCGTGCGGCAGCCACTTGGCCCACTCCCAGTCCGGGCGGTGCTCGGGAGCCACACAGAACGCGATCATCAGGTTCTGCGGGGTGTGGGCCACCGCCAACTGCCCCACCAGGGCGCGCGCGGCAGCCAGCACCTTCGCCCGCTCGCCCTGGAAGAGCACGCGGGCCCAGGCGCGCAGGAACAGCGCGATCGGCTGCTCGGGCACGGTCGAGTAGGCGTTGATGAAGGCCCGCAGCGCGTGCGCGGTCAGCGGGTCGAGGTCCTCCACGGGCTTGGTCGCCTTGTTCACCAGCTGGAGGGAGAGCCGCTGGTCACCGACGGCCAGCCGCACCTCCGCGAAGTCGGCGTCGGAGGCGCGGCGCTCCCACAGCCGGGTGGTGGCGGCGAACGACCACAGCTCCTCCGGCTCCGGGTGCCTCCAGGCCAGGGCGCGCTGCTGCTCGGCCACGGCCGCCCGTGCCTTGCGCCGCATCCCGCCGAGGTAGCGCAGGTAGTCGCGGCGCACCCCCTGCATCTTCTGCTTGCGTTCGGAACCGGACTTCACCAGCTGCCCGACCAGCATCGTGATCATGGACAGCAGCATCAGCCCGACCACGAGGTAGATGACCGGCCCGGTGCCGCTGCCGATACGTGTGTACAGCAGCACCATGCCGACGGACATGCCCGCCATCGGCAGATACGTCAGCAGGCCGGCCGACGAGGAGGGTGTGGCCTCCGACAGGGTCGGTGGCTCCTGGAGAGCCAGTTCGCCGTCGGGCAGGTCCGGGCCGCGCCGACGGACGGGCCTGCGGAAGAAAACCACGCTCAACTGGGTCTCTCCTTCACGTGTGCACGGGGCGGAAGAACCGGGGCCCCGGTGCTGAGGGGGGAGGGGCCTGGGCGGGGCTCACCGCGAGAGCGCCGCACCCGGTCCGCCCCGGCTGGGAACGGCGTGTGCGCCACGTGTCGCCGCGGCGGCACGCGCCGGTGCCGGGCACGGTCCCGGAGACTCACGGTGAAAACACGTTTGTGGCCATGAGAGTATCTGCTGTCAGGCACTGTTGGCGAAGGCACCCGGCATGCCCTCGACCGCCTCACGCTCCGCCCCGGCCCGCTGGCGCCCGCGCCGGGACGAAGCGGCTTCCCAGACCACCTCGCCATGCCCGGCGGCAGGCCCGCCCGCGGTCCGGTCATGGCCGTGCATGTCCCCCGGAAGGCTGTTGCCCTCATGAGCGAAGGCTCGATGAACGGGTTGTGCCGTCTCACGGTGCGCGCCCCTGAGAAGACCCTGGACCTCGCCGTACCGGCCGACGTCCCCATCGCGGACCTGCTGCCCGTGATCGCCACGCACGCCGGTGAGGACCTGGCCGAACAGGGCCTGGAGAACGGCGGCTGGGCCCTCCAGCGCATCGGCGGCAGCCCCCTGGACCTGGAAGGCACACCCGCCTCGCTCGAACTGCGCGAGGGCGAGACGCTGTTGCTGCGCCCCCGGCGCCAGGAGCTTCCGCCGGTCCGCTACGACAGCCTGCTCGAAGCCGTCTCCGCCGCCGTGCGGGGCCTCCCGCACGCCTGGACACCCGACGTCAGCCGCTGGGTGCTGCGGGCCCTGATGGGCGCGGCGCTGCTCGGCTGCCTGGTCCTGCTGGCCACCTCCGGCGGGGCGGCGGGCGACCGGGCCGTGCTCGCCGCGGGTGCCGCCCTGCTGGCCCTGTCCGGCGCCGGTTCGGCGGCGCGCGTCCTGGACGACCGCCCGGGCGGGGTGCTGCTCGGCCTGTCCGGCGCCGCCTTCCTCGCCGTGGCCGGAGCGCTGCTGACCGGCGCCGGACGGCCCGGGGACGGGGCGGCGCGCACCGTCGGCGCGCACCTGGTCGCGGCGGGCGCCGCCGGGGCGGTCGGGCTGGTGCTCGCCACCGCAATGGTGGCCGGGTACCCCGTGGTGTTCGCCGCCGCCGGCGTCGTCTGCGTGGCGGGGGTCCTCGGCGGCGGCGTCATGCTGGGGCTGGACGTGACCTTCCCGCAGGCCGCCTCGGCCGTCGCGGTCGGCGTCGTGCTCTTCGGAGCCTTCATCCCGATGATGTCCTTCTCCCTGTCCGGGCTGCGCCTGCCACCGCTGCCGACCAACCCCGACCAGCTCCAGGAGGGCATCGAACCGCGCACGGAGGAGGACGTGGCCGCCGGAGCGGCCGCGGTCGACCAGTGGATGACCGGCCTGTACGGTGCCGTCGGCCTGGTGTGCGCGGCCTGCCTTGCGGCCATGGCGACCCGGCCGGGCCTTCCGGAGACGATCACGTCCCTGCTCCTGGCTCTCCTGCTCGCCCTGCACGCGCGCACCCTGGGAACCTCCTGGCAGCGGATCGCCCTGGTCCTGCCGGCCGGTGCGGGAAGCGTGTTCCTCGCCGTCGAGCTCGCCCGCGCCCACGGCACCCGCGGTGAACTCCTGGGCACCGCCGCCCTGCTCGCCGCCGCCGCGCTCGCCGGAGTCGTGTGCTGGACGGTTCCCGGGCGCCGGCTGCTGCCCTACTGGGGCCGCGCCGGCGACCTGCTCCACTCCGCCGCGGCCCTCGCGCTGCTCCCGATGACGCTGTGGGTCCTGGACGTCTACCGAAGCCTGCGCGGCCTGAACGGCTGAACTTCCGAGGAGTGTCACCATGCAGTCCCGACGCGACCAGGTCATGGCGCACCAGTTCCTGGTGTCCCGGCTGACCTCCGGCTTGCTGCGCGCCGACCCCGACCTGGCCGAGCCGCCCGCCCGGCGGACCAACCGCGGCATGACCTACGGAATGGTCGTCGCCGTCGTCCTCGCGGCCGGTTTCCTCCTGTTCGGCTTCATCAAGCCGGGCGGCAACACCTCCTGGCGCAGCGGCAAGTCGCTGATCGTCGAGAAGGGGACGGGCACCCGTTACGTCTACGACGGCCGGCTCCACACGGTGCTCAACTACCCCTCCGCCCGCCTGCTGCTCGGCCCGGACATGTCGACCGTCTCGGTGTCCGCGCAGTCCCTGGCCGAGGCCCGTCACGGCAACCCGGTCGGCATTCCCGGAGCCCCCGACTCGCTGCCTGACGCCGCCTCCCTCAACGCGCATCCCTGGCAGGTGTGTGCCGCGACCGAGGTCACCGCGTCCGGGGCGCACAAGCCGCTGACCGTGCTTGCGGTCGACGCGGAGCACGACGGCGTGGGGGTGGGCTCCGACCAGGGTGTGCTGGTGAAGGGGCCGGACGGGGACCCCTACCTGCTGTGGCAGGACAACAGGTTCCGCATCCCCGGGGGCAAGTCCGCGCTGGCAGCGCTCGGTTACGGCGGCACCGACCCGCTCACCGTCTCGGCGGCCTTCCTGGACGGCGTCCCGGCCGGAGCCGACCTCACGGCGCCCGCGCTGGCCGGTCTCGGCTCGGCCGGACCGCATCTGGACGGACACGCGACCAGGGTGGGCCAGGTGTTCACCGTCCAGACACCTGGTTCCGCGCAGCGGTACTACGTGCTCGGCCGCGACGGTCTGGTTCCCCTCACCGCCACGCAGGCGGCCCTGGTGCTCGGCGACCACCGCACCAAGGAGAAGGCGTACCCGGCGAGCGCCCCCGCGGCCGTCGCGCTCTCCGCGCAGGCGCTGGGCGGCACCCTCGCCGCCACGGGCTCGGCCTCCGCCGAGGCCGTACGGCAGTCCGGAGCCCGGCTGCCGCAGCGGCCCCCCGCCCTGCTGACGGTGCCCGACTCCGCCGGCGTCTGCGTCGGCCTCGACGCACAGGGCACCCAGGCACTCCAGGTGACGCTCGCCCTGGTGCCGGTGCGTTCGCTCACCGACCAGGCCCTGCCCCCGCTCAAGGCGTCCGCGCCCGCCTGCCTCGCCGTCGACGGCATCGCCGTGGCCCCCGGCGGGGGCGGTCTGGTGCGTGCCCTGACCAGCTCGGGCGGCGGCACGGGCACCGCGACCTACCTCGTCACCGACAGCGGGGTGAAGTACCGCCTGCCCAGCGCGGACGCCGCCAAGGACCTCGGCTACGACCTCACCGCCGCCGAGGGCCTGCCCGCCGCGCTGCTGAACATGCTTCCGACCGGCCCCGATCTCTCCCCCGCGAGCGCCGCCACCGGCCATGTGTCGGTCACCGGCACACCTACCTGCGGCCGGGACGGCCGGGCCGCCGGCAAATCCGCCTGAGAAACGGTCCGTTGATGTGAACCCCAACCGCATGTATCTCGTGTTAGATATGTGGTGGGAGGTCTGTCGGCGCCACGACGTCTCCCGCCCCCATCCCTGCTCGTGGTCCGGTGTCACTGCCGAAGGACCGGACGGACGAGCCGTACGTTCGAGGTGAGGAGACGGTATGAGCCCGGTCCCGATGGACGCAGGTAAGAAGTCGTCGGACGAGACGTACAGCAGTATCCACTCGGAGCTGACCACGGCGAAGAGCACGCTCGACGGCGTGCACCAGGCCGTGGAAGGGCTCCGTGCGCAGCTCTCCAGCGGTTACGGCGGCGAGGACGGCCAGGCGTACCTCCAGGTCATCAACGGCTGGCTCCGCGAGTTCGAGCAGATCAACGCCGCCACCCAGAAGATCATCACCGTGGTGGAGCACAGCAGCGCGACGGACCGCAGGGCCCTTGCGGCCAACATCGAGGAGACCAACGCCTCCGGGCGGACGTCCGCGCTCGACGGGTCCGACTACTCCACGCACTCGTTCCACACGCTGGCGCCGGAACACGCCTGACCCCGTTGCCCGTGCCGCAGCCGCGTGGGTGCAAGAACAAGAGTGACGACACACTGGGAGAAGAAGGCAAGCCATGGGAATCGACGCGAATTTTCCTGCCGTTCAGTCCGTCGTGCAGCAGATGGAGGAGCAGGCGGCGATCATGAACAGGACCATCGACAATCTTCAGGAACACCTGGCCGGGTACACCCGAAGCTGGATCGGTGAGGACAAGGCCGCGTACGACGACGTCAACCGGACCTGGGAGCGCTGCCAGAGGAACGCCAAGGCGCTTCTGGACCGCCACACCACCACGCTGAACAACAACATGGTGACGCTCGCCCGCGCTTCGGCGTCGAACCGGGACGGCTTCCAGAGCATCACGATCTGACCCGACGGCAGTGTGCGATCGGCACCGGGAGGCATGAGTGGCAGCCGACGACTACCATCTGGAGCGGCTTGACTTCGCCGCTCTCCAAGCATTCATCGACGGCGGTGTCGCGAAGTTCCAGGAGGAACTGAAGAACATACGGCTCTCGGACACCAAGTCACCCAGTCTTTTCGAGCTCTCGACCAGGACCCCCGTCATGCGCCTGGGCTTCCTGGAGCAGGACGAGAGCACCGGCATGCAGGCGTTGTCCGGGCGGATGAAGAACGCCGCCGGCGCCGTCGACAAGGTCCTCAACAAGCACGTCACGGCCTTCGGGGAACTCCACCTCAAGCTGGATGACGTCATCACCACGATGAGGAAGGCGCAGCAGCACAATCTCACCGAGGTCGACGCACAGAAGTTCCTGACCGCCCTCGGTGGTTACGAGGCGGCGCTGGGCGGTGGCAACAGCAACGCGAGCCAGACGCCGCCGACCTCCAAGAACTGAGCACGTGACCGTCTGGACGGAGTAGGGGCATCATGCCGACGGACAATTGGGAACACACCATCACCCAGATGACCGGCTGGCGGATGCCCGAACGCAAGGACATCCAGCAACGCAACGGTGACAGCAATGCCGTCTGGGTGAACGTCGACGTCAAGAAGATCGGCGACGTCAAGCCGTCGGATCCTCTCGTGCTCCACCAGGAGGAGAAGGAAGACGGGTACCACCTGGAGTTCTTCCACGTCGAGAACTTCAAGCTCGGCAAGCTGGAGGGGACGGGGATCACCAAGTGGCAGGTGGAGATCCAGTACGTCGCCAACGACGCGGTCCATGACTACTTGACGAACCCGCTGCGCGCCCTGACGAACCTGGTGTCCCGGCACACCTCCGTCGAGGAGAACCCGTCCGTCTCCGGTGCTCCCACCGCGGACGAGGGTGTCGATCTGCTGAACTTCGTCAGGCTCGCGGAGGCGTTCGACAAGACGGGGCGATTCTTCAAGGATCACACCGACACGCTGGACAGGTGGAAGAAGGACCTCGGCGACGAGCAGGCCGCGTGGAAGGGGACTGCCGCCGGGGCCTTCTACCATCTGCTGGACGGCCTGCACGCGAAGTACGAGAACTACACCCGGCAGCTCATGCTCCCCGAGGGGGCACAGAGGTACAAGGCGGCGTCGGACCCGACCTTCGAACCGGCGACGCTCCACGCGAATTCGCTGATCGCGGCGGAACGTGCTGTCTACGAGGCGTTCTGGGAACTCTACCAGGCCTACTACAAGTTCCTCTGGGGGCAGGCGGGTGAGGTACCCGTGGTCTGGCCGGACAGCCGCGTCATCGGATACCGTCTGCCGGCCGACCCCAAAGACGTTCTCAAGATTCATTATCGGTCCATGGCGCAGTGGATCAACACGGTCAACGCCCACACCGTCGCCACGAACGGCAAGAAATTCGCGGTGGACACCGCCAACTACTCGGAGAGCTCCTATTACGGGGCTTTCGTGGACACGAGTACGTGGGCCAATGTGGCGGCATCGGCCCGGGACGCGTGGACGAAGAACCTCGAGATGAATCTGGACGAGCCCGCGCACCGGGTCGTCACCTCTCTCCAGCAGATGCTCAACCACGAGCTGGACCCCAACTGGAACACGGCGTTCGCCTTCGAGGACACGTCCAACACCTCGCTGACCAACGACGTGAACCAGGAGATCCAGGAGAAGAGCGGGAACGACCTCAACGAGAGCTTCAAGAAGCTCAACGACAACTTCAACACGGGGCTGAGTGATCTCGGTGGCGGGATCAAGGACGGGTTCGACAACTTCAACTCCGGGTTGAGTGATCTCGGTGGCGGGATCAAGGACGGGTTCGACAACTTCAACACCGGCCTGAGTGACCTCGGTGGCGGGATCAACGACGGGTTCAACAATTTCAACTCCGGGTTGAGTGATCTCGGTGGCGGCATCAGCGACGGGTTCAACAACTTCAACTCCGGCCTGGGCGACTTCAACAGTGGGCTGACCGGTGGCCACGGCGACCTCACCGGTGGTGGCGGCGACCTGACCGGCGGTGGCGGTGACCTGTTCAACGGACTGAAGGGGCCCGACGGTGGCGGTGCGTTCACCAACGGGGCGTCCGACCTCCTCGGCGGAAACTCACCCACGGGAAACCCGTTCCCGAACGGTCTCGGTCTCGGCCTCGGCACCGGTCTGCCGATCAGCAACATCGACGGCAGCACCACCACGCGTACCGGCACGGGTGTGACGACGACATTCCCCGACGGCACTTCCACGACACGCAACGCCGACGGCAGCCTCACCACGAAGTTCCCGGACGGCACCGTCCGCACGGTCACACCCGACGGCGCGGTGAAGACCGTGGACCCGAACGGGCACACCGTCACCAGCCACCTCGGTGTCGGGGAGTCGGTGAAGAACCCCGACGGCACCAGCATCACCCGCAACGCGGACGGCAGTCTGACGCAGACGGCGGGGGACGGCACAAAGACCACCACCTTCACCAACGGCTCCTCGGAGATCGTCAAGCCCGACGGGCAGATCCAGCTCACCTCTCCGGACGGCACGGTCTCCCACCTCAACCCCGACGGCAGCCTGACCACGAACGGCGCCAACGGCTCCCACGTGACGGTGCACCCCAACGGCGACGTGACCACGACCGACGCCCAGGGGCACACCACCACGAGCCACATCAAGCCGGGCCAGAGCATCACCAACGCCGACGGCAGTACCACCACCGTCGACAGCAAGGGCGACATCATCACCCGTCACCCGGACGGCAGCACCACCACGGTGCACCGGGACGGGACCGTCACCACCACGAACCCCACCGGCCCCGGCAAGGGCGGCAACACGCTGACGGGCCACTCGGACATCAAGGTGCCCGACCCCTACAGGTTCCCGACGATCGGGACCGGGGACCGGGTGACCCACCTGCCCAACGGCACGGTCGTGACCGACCGGCCCGACGGCACCTCGCACACCCGCTTCACCGACGGCAGCGCCATGGTCACGAGTTCCGACGGCCAGTTCCAGGCGCTGCCCAGTCCGGCCGGCGCGGCGGCCTCGGCGGGACTCGGCGCCGGTGCGGGCGAGGGCCTCGGCGCCGCTGCCGCCGCGGGAGCCGGGTCGTCGGCGGGGGGCCCGGCCGGTGCCGGCGTCTCGGACAGCCAGAACGCGCTCGGCCTCCTCTCACCGATGATGATGATGGCGGGCATGAACCGCATGGGCGGCCAGCAGCAGGGCGGCGGCGGCTCCGGCGGCGGCGAGCGCAACCGTGAGACGTACGACGACCAGAGCATGGACGGCGCCGTCTTCCAGCACGGGATGCCCGGCCCCGCCCCGGCCGGCGCCCAGGACGAGGCCGAGGACTGGGAGGAAGAGGAGAGCGACTCCGAGGAGCTGCTCGCCCCGCGGCGGCCGGCCACGGAATCCCCGTACGGAATGCCGAGCGCGTCCCGCATGTCCACGCAGAGCGGGACGTCCTGGTCCTCGGACGGCAAGGACGTGTGGGGAACCGAGGGCGGCGGGCTGCCCGCCTCCATCGGACACTGACCGGAGACCGGGATCACACGTCGGGAACACGTGTGGTCCCGCCGCCGGCCGTCCGCCGATGGCACCGGCCGGCACAGACACACAGGAGCGATCATGGACAGGCCCACGGGGAGCGAACTGCAGGACGCACTCTCCGCGTTCACCAGGAAACACGAGTCCCTGCTCAAGGCCAGGGAGGAGATGAAGACGATCTCCGTGACGGCCCGTTCCAAGGACGGCTCGGTGGAGGCGACGGTCGGGATCAGCGGTGAGGCGTCGGCGCTGCGGTTCCCGAACAACAAGTTCAAGGAGATGACCGGCAAGGCCCTGGCCACCAGCGTGCTGGAGGCCCTGACGAGGGCCCGGTCCGAGGCGACGGCCCGCGCCACCGCCATCCTCCAGGCAGCGGGCGGCTCCGCACCGGGCGAACAGGGAGGCAGCTTCCTGGACCGGCTCGACCTGGACCGGCTCCTGGACCCGAAGTCGTTCGCGGACGCGCTCTCGCCGCGCCGGGACGAGGGCAAGAGCCGTGGCTGACAGCGAACTGAAGGTCGAACCCAACCGGCTGCTGGCCGGCGGCGACGCCACCGACGAGATCGGAGGCGCGGCCCTCAAGGCGGCCGACACCTTCGCCACGGAGACGGCCTACGATCCGCAGGACCCGCCCTGGGGGAACGACCACTACGGGCACGAGTTCGCGGTGAACTACATCCCGGTGCACACCCAGCTCCGCGATGCCGTCGTCGCGCTGGCGAACGCGATCCACTCCGCCGCCGCTCTCACCCGGGGCGCGGGCGAGGACTTCAAGAAGGCCCAGGAGGACGCGTTGCGGCGCATCCAGGACGCGTTGAACGAGCCGCTGCCCACCTACGGCGACGGGCTTCCCGGCTACGGCGACGTGCCCCCGCCGTACTCGGGCCCGCACCACGGCGGCCGGGGCTGATCCCGTCCCCCGACTCGCCCACCGGGTCCGTGCGCCGCCGGACGGCGCACGGACCCGGCGTCGTTCAGGACGCCCGGTCCCTCACCGCTTGGACCACTTCTGGTTGGACGTGCCGGCGCACGACCACAGCTGCAGACGGGACCCGTTCGCCGTCTGCTTGTCCCGCACGTCCACGCACTTGTCCGCGAGTACGCTGACGAGGTCGTGCCGCACGTTGAGGCGGAACTGCTGCGCGGGGCCGCCGTTGCACCAGGCCAGCTGGACGGTCGTGCCGTCGGAGGTCGAGGCGCCCGCCGCGTCCATGCACAGGCCGAAGGCCCGTACCGTTCCGTCGGCGGCGAACGTCCACTTCTGCGAGGCCGCGCCCGAGCAGTCCTGGATGTCCAGCGGGGAACCGTCCTTGCCCCTGCCTCCCACGACATGGATGCAACGGCCCGACGCGTGGCCGAAGATCCCGACCCCGGAGACAGAGGCGGACGAGGACCCGGACGAGGACCCCGAGGAGGACGAAGTCCCCGACGAGGAGCCCGGCTTCGTGCCCCCCGCGGTCCCGGAGGAGCCCGAGGTGTGCTGGGACGAGTGGGCCGCCGGGGAGGACTTGGTCCCGCCGCCCTTGGCCGGCGCGCCCGCCGCGGGCCCGGAACCCCCGCCCTTCCCGGCCTTGCCGCCGCCGGACACGACGGCCCCACCGCCGGGCCCGGAACCCTTCCCCGAGCCGGCGGGACCCGTGACGGACTGCGGACGGGCCTGTCCCGGCGGGGAGCTGCCCGGGACGCCGGACGCGTGGGCGGACGGACTCGTGTCGGGCACCGGCAGGACGCCGGGGACGTCCGCACGAGGCCCGTCCCCGGCGTCGGGCGCCAGGACCGAGGCGGCGGAGTCCCGCGCGGCCGTGGTGTCGGTCGAGCCTGAGCCGCGCAGGCTCACCACCACACCGGCCACCAGGACGACGCCCGCGACCGCCGCCGCCGTGAGGACGCCGCGGTGCGTGCCGCGCAGGACCGCGCGGGGGGTGCGCCGCACGCGTGTGCCGGCCGGCGACGCGGAGCCGGCGGGTGTGCCGCCCGCGGCTGCCGCGGCCCCGGCCTCGGGCCCGGGACGGCCGGTGTCCGCCCCGCCGCGCTTCTTGTCGCCTCCCTCGCCGGAGCCGGCCTGGCCGGCAGCCCGGCCGGAGGCCGGCGACTTCGTGCCGGAATTCGTCCCGGCAGCGGACGAGGAGGCGGCGCCGGGCGTGGGAGCAGCGGCACCCTCGCCCGCCGCCGGGGTGTCCGGTGCGGCCTCTCCGGCCTTCGGGCCGGTGGCGCCGCCGGACCCGGCGGTGTTCGCCTCGGGGCGTCTGGCCCCGGCGCGTTTCGCGGAGCCGCGCTTCTTCGCCGCCGGTGCGGCGCCGTCCGGGGCGGCGGCGACCGGCACGCTCGCGGGCACCGCCCGAACCGGCCGGGACGGTTCGCTAGCTGTCATGAGCTTCCTTCCGGGGAGCACAGAACCCGTGCGGCGTACCGGGTCGCCCGGCAGCCCGGGAGCGGGGCTGCACACATGTATGGGGTGTTTCCGGATGGTGGTTCCGAGTCATGTGACATACGACTCATTCCGTGTGATGTGTTTCGGCCGCGGGTAGGGGAGGCGGTGCGCCGCGCGGGCGGTGGACGCCATGTGTGGCGGCGCCGTTCCCCCTGTGCGCTCCGCTCCCCGACCCGGATGCCGTGTCATACGTATGGCACGGCATGAAGGCGTCACAAAAGCGACAGTCTTCTGGCACCTTGGCTTGTTTATATGCGTATGCGGGGACCAGATCCGGTCCCCGGTCGCTGCATGACACAGAGCCAGGATGGTTCAGAAAATTATGGCTACGCCCCCCACGGCTGTAAACCGAGCAGACCTGCTCCGGGCCATTATGACGGAACACCGCGACGGACTCGTCTCCTACGCGGAGAAGATGCTGGGTGATCACGGGCTCGCCGAGGACGTGGTCCAGGAGGCCGTCATCCGCGCCTGGCGGAACATCGACCGACTGCTGGGGATGGAGGGCTCGATCAGGGGGTGGCTCTTCACCGTGACGCGGCACCTGGTCATCGACTGGGTGCGCAAGCCGCACGCCCGCAGAGAAGTGGTCGGAGCAACGTACAACGATCCGACAACCGGCGCCGACGGCACGGAGTCGGTGCACGACACATTGGTCGCCAGACCGCTGCTGCGCAGGCTGTCGCCCGAGCACCGTGCCGTCCTGGTGCACATATACCTGTGTGACCGGACCATCCAGGAGACGGCGGGCCTCCTCGGCGTACCGGCCGGAACGGTCAAGTCCCGCCAGCACAACGCGTTGCGCAAACTGCGCAGCGTGGCCCGGGCCGAGGCCGCCTGAGGGCGCCCGCCGCGGGCGGGGTGTCAGGGGGCACCGGGGGGTAAGGAGACTCCGAGGGCGTCGGTGAGCTGCTTGCGCAGCGACTCGTCCCGGGGACTTCGGTCGGGGTCCCGTACGAGCGCGAGCAGTGCCGGGCGTTCGGCGGCCGTCCAGGCCGCCGCGTCGGCACGCCCGGAGAACCGCTGCGGGCACACCCCGGGCAGTGGCGGCGGCAGGTCCGCGAGGCCGTGCCCGGGGGCGAGCAGCGCCACGGCCGCCTCCACCGTGTGCAGGTAGTGCTGCCAGATCCTGGTGTGCGCCGTGGAGCGTTCCGCGGGTGTGTCGCGGGTGCGGGCCAGCTCGGTGGCGTGGGCGCGCAGCAGGGGGTGCAGGGCGTAGTGCCCGAGGGCGGTCTCGGCGAGGAGGTGGTGATCGGCCAGCTCCGTGAGGTGCTGGTGGGTGGTGCCGGGGTCGGTCGCGGCCAGGCTGGCGGCCGTGGCGACGGTGATGACGGGCGCGGGGTGCAGGCTCAGGAGGCGGAAGAGGGCGGCGGCACCCGCGGTGAGCAACTGGTGGGTGCGGTCGAGGGCCTGGCGCAGATCGGTGTGCGGGTCCGGTCCCGTGAAGGCGGCGAGGGTGCCGGCGTGGGCTTCCAGGTGTGCGGCGAGCGCGGTGAGCGGGAAGTGCGGGTTGGTCTGGGCGCGGGTGGCGGCGAGGGTGAGCGCGAGGGGGTGACCCGCGCACAGGCCGGCGATGCGGTGGGCGGCGTCGGGTTCGCTACGGGTCCGGTGGGTGCCCAGTCGCCGGGCCAGCAGGCGCAGGCTCTCGGCCGGGCTCATGGGGTGCACGGGGATGATGCGGGCGTTGTGGGTGACCGCGAGACCTTCGAGGCGGCGTCGGCTGGTGATGACCGTCAGGGTGCCGGGGGTGGCGGGGAGCAGCGGTCGTATGTGTGCGCAGTCGCGGGCGTCGTCCAGGACGAGCAGGAGCCTGCGTCCGGCCAGGGTGGCGCGGTAGAGGGCGGTCAGCGCGCTGGTGCTGGTGTGGTGGTCGTGCGGGGTGCCGAGGGCGTCGAGGATGCCGCGCATGGCCTGCGGGGTGTCCAGGGGGTCGCGGGTGGGGTGGTGCCCCTGGAGGTCGAGGTGGACCCGGCCGTCGGGGAAGCGGTCGGCCAGTCGGTGGGCGAAGTGGAGTGCCAACGTTGTCTTCCCGATGCCGGCCATGCCGCACACGACCGCCGCGGCGCCCGGCGGGCAGTTCTCGCCGGCCGGTCCGAGCAGTTCGTCCAGTTGCGCCAGTTCCGTCTCCCGACCGGTGAACACCGCACTGTCGGCCGGGAGTTGAGCGGCACGCACGGCCTGTTCGCGCGGTGCGGGAAGGGGCAGGTCACGCGGGCCGGCACCGCGGATGTCGCCACCGCGTATGTCGCCCCCGCGGGTCTCGCCCCCGCGGGTGTCCGCGCCGCGGGTGTCCGCACCGCCGTCGCGCCGCAGCAGCCGCTGCCGGGCGGCACGCAGGACGGGCCCGGGTTCCACACCGAGTTCCTCGGCCAGCACCGTGCGGACCGCCTCGAAGTGGCGCAGCGCCTCGGCCTGCCTGCCGGTGGCCGCCAGCGCCCCGATGATCCGTGAGTGCAGTGCCTCGTCGAAGGGATGGCAGTCCACCGCCACCCGCAGCACGGTCAGCACCTCCTCCGCCCACTCCGGGGCCGAGGCGAGCACCACGTCCGTGGCCTCCTTCACCGCCGACACGAACTCGTGCCCCACCGCCACGAACGCCGGGTGCGCCGCCACCGGTGTCCCGGCGGCCACGACCGGGCCCCGCCACAATCGCAGCGCCTCCACCAGGCATCGCGCCGCCCCTGCCGGATCCCCCTCCCGCAGCGCCCGTCGCGCCTGGGCGCGCAGGTCCCGGAAACACAGCAGGTCCGACGTCGAGGCGTCCACCAGCAGCCGGTACCCGTCCGCCGCGCGCACCAGGTGTGCCGCCTCGGCCCGGCTGGACAGCCCCGGTTCCAGCACCCGCCGCAGCGCACCGATGTGCCGGTGCACCACATTGGCCGCGCTGGCCGGCGGATCCTCCTCCCACAGGACGTCCACGGCCTCGCTCAGCGTGAGCGGACCCGGTGCGCGCAGCAGCAGCAGGGACAGCAGCGCCAGCCGCTTGGGCGGGCCCACCATCAGCTCCGCCTCCCCGCGCACAGCGCGGACCGTCCCGAGAATCGAGTAACGCACCGCCGCGTTCATCCCGTCGCCGTCCTCGCCCTTCCTCGTCCGCCCGGCCGTACCGGCCAGCTCGTCGTCACCGCTTTAATCGGTGACGAAACGGTCCCACTGGTGGGTGCCGGCTGTCAACCGACCGGGGTGTGACGGATGTATGTGCCAATGGCTGCCGTTTCACTTTCCCCGCGCCGGGCGGTCGAGGCATCAGTCACTTGACCGTCAGTGGTGGAGCACTCATTCGTCACTGGCGAAACGGCGCCTGTGTGCGGCGCGGAACTCTACGTCATCCGGCCGCCTCCGAGTGACGTGTTCCGTGCCAGGCCATGCGGGTTGCCGACAAGTGTGCGGCTTGCTAATGTCCCCGATGTGTTTACCGAAGTCGACAGAGCCTAGTCACGGCGAATCGCCGACCGTACTGCTCCGGGTCTCCCTCGCAGAGGACCGTTGAGCGCAGGTCGGCTCCTCTCACCTGCTCGGCGTGCCCTCGCACACCGAGCCGGCCCGGCACATGTGCCGTGGATGCCGTGGACCCGCCGCCAGGCCACGTCGTCACATTCCTGTCGTCCGCCCGGCGTCGCGGGGCAGGCGGAGATGTGACGGACGGCCCTGGGGTTCCGTCGCAGTGCACCGAGGCGTTCGCCGTTCCGCAGCCACCCTGGACGAACCCCGCCTCCCCGCACCCCGTCCGGTGCCCCGTCGGCCTCGCAGGTCCCGGTACACCCGGACGTGCCCCGGGAGAGCACACACAGAACCGGAACACCGCTCATGATGCACAAGAAGTCCCGCGCCCGTACCCGTCACCGGCGGGCCCACTGGAAGGCCGCCAGGCCCGCCCTGGTGGCCTGCGCCAACCCCGCGTGCGGTCGGCCCACCCCCGGGCACATCGCCTGCCCGCACTGCGGAACGTACCGTGGCCGTCAGGTGCTTCCCCCCGCCTCCTGACGTCCCGCATCCTCCTCGTGCGGCAGGGGCCGGCCGCGTTCCCGCGGCCGGCCCCTGCCCCCGTCAACTCCCTTTCCTGCCTCGCCCCTTGACCTCATCGGCCCGGCCTCGGCCCCGGTCGGTCGGCACCTGCTGTCGTGGCAGCCTCCAGGCCGGTCCGGAGGAGTTCCGGCGCACCGCTGTACCCCACACGTGCCGCAGTCCCTCACACGTGGCGCACCGCACGAGGGGGAGCGGGCGCCGGGGAGTGAGGAGCCCGCCTTCGGGGGGGGGGGGGGGGACACTTACGGAAAGAGCCTCGCCCGCGGCCTGCCCGCCGAAGGGACCGGCGACGACCGCCCTCCCCTGTCACGACACGTCTGACCGGGGAGGGGCCGCCGGGCGGGCGTGTGTGGGCGCGGACCGGCACGGCGTCCGCCCGGGAGCGCCGGCCCGGCCCGCTCGCCACGCGGCCGTGCGGCCTCTCAGGCCGCCGCGGGCGCGCCCTTCTTGCGGGCGCGGTACGCGGCCGCCTTGATCTTGTTGCCGCAGGACTCCATGCCGCACCACTGGCGCCGCATGCCCCGCGAGCGGTCGATGTAGACGCGGGTGCACTCGGGGTTGCCGCACTCCTTCAGGAGCGGCACGTCCGGGCCGCTCAGCAGTTCGACGGCCGTGCGGGCGAGGGTGGACAGCACCTCCTGCGGCGTCGCCTCGGTCCGCCGGCCCTCCGGGGTGAGCTGCGGCACCGCGGACGGCGTGCGCGCCGTGCTGTTCACCAGCTCCAGGGCGTCGGCCTCGTACTCCTCCCCGAGACGGCGCGCGGTGACCAGGTGGTAGATGGCCTCGCGCAGGGCCGTCGCCTGGTCCACGTCGGCCTGCTCGCTGGGCGTGACGGCGTCCACGACGCCGGACTCCAGGAACCAGGCGTCCAGGCGATCGGGTGTCACGAACATTTCAAACTGCAGCGTACGACGGGCACGCAGTGTAGCGGCGAAATCCAGGACCGGATTGCCGCACACGAAGACATGGTCAAGATTCATGTCACCATTTTGACAGGTGACCGCCGCCTCTGCAAGAGTCGTCACCTGTTCAGCCGGTATTCAGTTGTGTGCGGGGTTCACCGTACCGCGCCGACCCGCCCTTCCCGTGCGGAGCCCAGCCGGATCTCCCGGCCCTGCCAGCGTTCGCGCAGCCAGCGGTCATGGCTGGCCAGCACGATCGCGCCCGGCCCGGTGCCGAGCGCCGCCTCCAGTTCGTCGCACAGGCGCGGCGAGAGGTGGTTGGTGGGCTCGTCCAGCAGCAGCAGTCGCGGCGGCCGGGCCACCAGCAGCGCCAGCGCGAGCCGCCGCCGCTGCCCCACCGAGAGCCGGCCCACCGGCTTGTCCAGGTCCGCCTCGTGCAGCAGCCCCAGCGAGGACAGCGGCACCGCGTCGGCCCGCTCGGCGCCCAGCGTCTGCTCGTACGTGTCCCGGACGGTGCGCTCCGGCCGGTCGAAGACGGTGTCCTGGGCGAGCAGCCCCACCGTCAGCCCGGCGCGCCGCCGGACCTCGCCCTCGGGCACGAGGTGCCCGGCGAGCACGGCCAGCAGCGTCGACTTGCCCGCGCCGTTGCCGCCGGTGACCAGCAGCCGGTCGGTCGCCGACACCTGGGCACACACCGGCGCGAGCCGTCCCGGCACCCCTGCGCCGTCCAGTGACACCAGCGGCCCGTCGTCCTCCTCCTCGGCCGCCGCTGCCGCCAGCGCCGTGCCGGCGAACCGCAGCGGCCTGGGCGGCTCACCGACCTGCGAACGCTCCAGTTCCTCCAGCCGCCGGGCAGCGTTGCGCACCCGCCGGGAGACCTGGCTCTGCACCCGGCCGGCCCGGTGGCCGTACCCCATCTTCTCGCTGTCGCGCGGCCCCCGGTCCGGGGCCACCCGGCGCGCGGTCACCTGGGCCGTGACCCTGAGCGCCGCCAGTTCCTCCTGTTCCTGTGCCCAGCGCCGCTCCCAGCGCTCCCGCTCGGCACGTTTCTGCGCCAGGTAGGCGCTGTAGTTGCCGCCGTAACGGACCGGCCCGTCCACGGCCGGGTCGAGGTCGACCAGGTCCGTGCACACCGCGTCCAGGAAGGCCCGGTCGTGGCTGGCCACCACGACGACACCGGGCAGGCCGCGCACCTGTTCCTCGACGAAGGCGGCGGCCTCGTCGTCGAGGTGGTTGGTCGGCTCGTCCAGCAGCAGCGCGGCGGGACGCCGGATCAGCAGCGCGGCCAGCGCGAGCCGTCCGCGCTGCCCGCCCGACAGCGACCCGAGGGTCCGGTCGTGACCGAAGCCGCCGAGGCCGAGGCCGTCCAGGACGAGTGCGGCCCGCCGGTCGGCGTCCCACGCCTCCCGCTCCTGGGCCTGTTCGAGCCGGGCGCCGTACGTGTCGAGCAGAACGGCGTACTCCGGCGCGTCCTGCGCGGTGCGCGCGAGCTGTTCGGTGAGCCGTTCCAGCTCGGCGAGGTCGTCGCGGGCCTCGCGCAGGGCGTCGTCGAGGACGCCGGAGATCGTCGTGCCGGGGTCGTAGGGCATCTCCTGCTGGAGGAAGCCAAGGTCGGGCGGGCGGGTGACGCTGCCGGCGTCGGGCTCGTCCGTCCCGGCCAGCAGACGCAGCAGGGTGGACTTGCCGACGCCGTTCTCCCCGATCAGACCGATGCGGTGGCCGGGGGCGGCGGTCAGGGAGACACCGTCGAGCACCCGGCGGTCGCCGAGGGTGCGGACGAGGTCATGGGCGAGCAGGGCGGGCTGAGACATGGGGACACCCTCCGGTGCGGTCGGTGCGCGGCCCGCGGGGCGGCGTACGCCTCACACGGGCCGGATCGGCACACCGGCGGCTCACACCTCGGGCGCTCCCGTCTCCTTCAGCTCGCCGCCGGCCAGCCGCAGCCAGCGGTTCACACCGATCTCCCGCAGGAACCGCTCGTCGTGGCTGACCACCACGAAGGCGCCCTGGTAGGAGTTGAGGGCGCTCTCCAGCTGGCCCGCGCTGACCAGGTCGAGGTTGTTCGTCGGCTCGTCCAGGAGCAGCAGGTGCGGGGCCGGCTCCGCGCACAGCACACACGCCAGGGTGGCGCGCAGCCGCTCGCCGCCGGAGAGCACCCCGACGGGCAGGTGGGCGCGCGCGCCGCGGAAGAGGAAGCGGGCGAGCAGGTTCATCCGCTCGGCCTCGGGGCGCTGCGGCGCGTAGTCGGCGAAGTTCTCGGCGACCGTACGGTCCAGGTCCAGCAGGTCGAGGCGCTGCGAGAGGTAGGCGATCCGTCCGTCGGCCCGCCTGATCTCGCCGCCGTCCGGTGTCAGGTCGCCGTTCAGCAGCCGCAGCAGCGTGCTCTTCCCGGCGCCGTTGGGGCCGGTCAGCGCGATGCGCTCGGGGCCCCGGACGGTCAGGTCGACACCCGGCCCGGTGAACACGTCCTTGTCACCGAGCCGGACGCGCAGCCCCTCGCCGAGGAACAGGTTGCGTCCCGCGGGCACGTTGGTGTCGGGCAGCTCCAGCGTGATGCGCTGCTCCTCGCGCAGTGCGCGCCCGGCCTCGTCCAGCCTGGCCTTGGCCTCGCTGACGCGTCCCGCGTGCACCTGCCCGGACCGGCCCGCGGACTCCTGCGCGCCGCGCTTCATGTTGCCGGCGAAGATGCGGGGCAGGCCCGCGTTCTTCAGGTTGCGGGCGGCGTTGCTCTGCCGGCGTTCGGCGCGCTCGCGGGCCTGCTGCATCTCCCGCTTCTCCCGCTTCAGCTCCTGCTCGGCGTTGCGGACGTTCTTCTCGGCGACCTCCTGCTCGGCCCGGACGGCCTCCTCGTACTCGGTGAAGTTGCCTCCGTACAGGCGCAGTTCGCCGCGGTCGAGTTCGGCGATGCGCTCCATGCGGTCGAGCAGGGCGCGGTCGTGGCTGACCAGGAGGAGGCAGCCGGTGAAGTCCCCGAGCACGTCGTAGAGCTTGTGCCGGGCGTCGGCGTCGAGGTTGTTGGTGGGCTCGTCGAGCAGCAGCACGTCGGGCCGCTTGAGCAGTTGCGCGGCGAGACCGAGGGAGATGACCTGGCCGCCGCTGAGCGTGCTCAGAGTGCGGTCCAGGGTGAGGGCGCCCAGGCCGAGGCGGTCGAGCTGGGCGCGGGTGCGCTCCTCGATGTCCCAGTCGTCGCCGATGGTGGTGAAGTGCTTCTCGTCGACGTCGCCGGACTCGACGGCGTCGATGGCCCGGATGACCTCGGCGACGCCCAGCACCTCGGCGACCGTGAGATCACCGGTCAGCGGCAGGGACTGCGGGAGGTAGCCGAGGGTGCCGGAGACGGACACGGACCCGCTGCCGGGCCGCAGTTCACCGGCGATCAGCTTGAGCAGGGTGGACTTGCCGGTGCCGTTGGGCGCGACGAGGCCGGTGCGGCCGGGGGTGACGGTGAAGGACAGGTCCTGGAAGACGGGCGTGTCGTCGGGCCAGGCGAAGGACAGGTTCGAGCAGACGACGGAGGCGTCGGACATGAAGGTGACCTCGTGAGGAGAGGACGGGGCGCACGCGAGACAGGTGTGCCCCGACGGAAGACTGGATGGCATGAGGGAACGACACAGAGACCACTTCGGCGGCGCCTCGTACGCACCGGCCGGTGGCCTGCCTGGTCCGGGTGATCACCCGGAGATGTCGTCGTCCACCACCATGTCTGGTCTCCTCAGCGAAGGATCAAGGTCCTCTCCAGTCTAACAGGACGGGCGGCGGGAGCCGGTCTCCCGCTCCCGCCGCCCGTGCGCGTGCGGCCCGCACACGTGTGCCGTCCGGTGTCGCGGCAGGTCAGGGCAGGAGCAGCAGCTTGCCGGTGGTCCGTCGCGACTCGATGTCCCGGTGCGCCCGCGCCGCGTCCGCCAGGGCGTAGCGGCCGCCGATGCGGACGGAGAGCTTCCCGGCCAGGATCAGGTCGAACAGCTCGCCGGTACGCCGGACCAGCGCCTCCCGGGTGGGCACGTGGTCGAACATCGTCGGGTACGACAGCAGGATGCTGCGCGGCATGTCGGTGGGCCGGAGCGTGGGGACGCCCATGACGGGGCCGTAGTAGGCGTGCACCCCGTGCCGGCGCAGGGAGTGCTGGGAGGAGTGGAACGTCTCGGTGCCGCCGCCGTCGTAGACGACATGGGCGCCCTCGCCGCCGGTCAGTTCCATGATCCGGTCCTCGAAGCCGCCGCCGGAGGAGACCAGGACGTGGTCGGCGCCCGCCTCCTCGGCGACGGCGACCTTCTCCTCGCGGGAGACCAGGCCGATGACGGTGCCGCCGCGGGCCTTGATCAACTGGGTCAGGAGCAGGCCCACGCCGCCCGCCGCCGCGTGCACCACGGCGATGTCTCCCGGCTTGACGGCGTAGGTCTCGGTGCTGAAGTGGTTGGCGGTGAGGCCCTGCATCATGACGGCGGCGGCCGTCTCGTCCGGGATGCCGTCGGGCACCTTGACCAGCGACGCCGCCGGGACGGCGAGCAGTTCGGCGTAGCTGCCCCGGTGGTAGAACCAGGCCACGCGGTCTCCGACGGCCAGGTCCTCGACGCCCGCGCCCAGGGCGGTCACGTACCCCATGCCCTCGGCGCCGAGGACGAGCGGCGCGGCCCAGCCGGGCGCGCCCTGTCCGCGGGCGCCCGTGTCCATGAAGTTGACTCCGGCGACACCCAGCCGGACCAGTACCTCGCCGGGACCGGGAACCGGGTCGGGCAGTTCGGTCCACTCCATGACCTCGGGGCCGCCGTGTTCCTTGATGTGGATCGCGTGCATGGGATTGACACCTCTCGGTGGAGAGAAACGTGTGGTGAAGCGGTCGTGGTACGCACCGTAGGAGCACCAATTTGGACCTGCAAGTCCAAAAAATGGGCAGGCCGCGCACCTTCGTCACCGGTCAGACGGGTGACGAAGGTGGTACAGTGCTGTCGTACCGGTCCCGGAACGGGCACGAAACATGTTTCTCAACCGTTCGGGACATGTGCACACATCGGTGTGCCGCCGTGCCCGCCGGCGCCGACCCGCGGCGGCGGGGGACCTCACCGTGACGCGAAGGAGCACTGACCATGGCAGTGGAACAGCCCGGGAAAAGGGCGGCCGAAGGGGCCCCGGTGGGACGCCGGGCGCTGCTCGGCATGCTCGGCGCGGGAGCCGCCGGACTCGCCGCCGCGCCCTACCTCCAGAGCGGCTGGGAGGGGTTCCTCGCCAAGGCCTCCCAGGTCGACGCCACCGGCCTGACCGGACTGCTGCCCAATCCGGGCGGCTTCCGTTACTACAGCATCGTCGGCTCGGTCCCGCACAAGGACGAGACGAACTACCAGCTGACCATCGGCGGCCTGGTCGACCGGCCGAAGACGTACACGCTGGCCGACCTGCGCGCGATGCCCCAGACCCGCGTCGTGCGCGACGTGCTGTGCACGGACGGCTGGCGGGTGGACGACACCCCCTTCGGGGGCGTGAGGCTCTCGCACCTCCTCGACGACGCCGGCGTGCGCGGCAGCGGCCAGGCGGTCCGCTTCACCTGCTTCGACGGCGCCTACACCGAGAGCCTCACCCTGGAGCAGGCCCGCCGCTCCGACGTGCTGATCGCCCTCACCATGCAGGACAAGCCGATCACCCACGAACACGGCGGGCCGGTCCGGCTCTACGTGGCCCCCATGTACTTCTACAAGTCGGCCAAGTGGCTGTCCGGCATCTCGGTCACCGACAAGGTCGTCCCCGGCTTCTGGGAGGAGCGTGGCTATGCGGTCGACGGATGGCTCGACGGCGCCGACCGGCACGCGGCCTGAACGGCCGGGCCGGGTCAGGCGGTTCACCGCCGCCGAACGGTGGGTCCACCGGGCCACCGGATACCTGATGCTGCTGTGCCTGGTCACCGCGGCCTGCCTCTACTTCGGACCGCTCGCCCAGCTCGTCGGACGACGGCACCTGATGGTCACCGTCCACGAATGGTCGGGCATCCTGCTCCCCGCCCCCGTCCTGCTCGGCCTGTTCTCGCCCGCCTTCCGCGCCGACCTGCGCCGGCTGAACCGTTTCGCGGTCTACGACAGGCGGTGGCTGCGCGCGGCCCGCCGCCGGCTGCGCGCGCCCGGAGCACGGCCGGCCGGCAAGTTCAACGCGGGCCAGAAGCTCTACGCGGGCTGGATCGCCGGCGCGGTGCTGGTGATGATGTTCACCGGCCTCCTCATGTGGTTCATGGGCCTGCTGCCCTTCATCTCCCGCACCAGCGCGATCTTCGTGCACGACGTCCTGGCCTGGGCGATCGCCCTCGTCCTCATCGGGCACCTGCGCAAGGCCTATGAGGACCCGGAGGCCAGGCTCGGCATGCGCACCGGCTACGTGGACCGCGCCTGGGCGACACGCCACCACGCCAAGTGGCTGGAGGAGGAACCCGTGGGTACCGTGTCCGGAAAGACACGTGAGCACCCGCACGACGGCGCCAACGTGCGAGGACGCGACGCCCGGCCGAGCGCCGCGACCGACGCGTACGACGGCTGACACGGCATCCCGGTCCCCCTCCCCTGGAGCAGGAAACACCTCCGTGAGCGGCAGCAGAGCAGTCGACGACGACCACGAGGGCGGCGCCGCCGGGACCCTGGGCGACGACCTGGCGGCGGCACTGCACCACGCCGTCCGGGAGGCCGCGCAGCGCCTGGACGCGGTCGCCGCCGCCGTCTACCTGCTCAGCCCCGACCGCACCGAACTGTGGATCGCCATGATCGGCGGCGGCCCGCCCTCCGTGTTCACCCTGCCCGGACGCATGACGCTGGACGCCCCCTACGCCTCCGCCCGCGCCCTGGCCGGCGACGAGGTGGCGGTCCTCGACGACCCGGACGCACCGCACGAGCGCGGGCCCGGCACGACCGTCTGCCCCTACCCCTACCTCGCCGCCGCGGCCCCGCTGGCCGCCGCCGGGCAGCGCTTCGGCAGCCTGACCGTGCTCCGCCCCGAGGGCACCGACGGCTACGGACCCGGGCGGCGCGCGGAACTGGCACGGATCGCCGGCCGGCTCGCCATCACGCTCGCCGCGCTGCACCGGCGGGGCACCGCGGTGACGGCCGCGAACCTGCCCGTCCTCGTCCCCGTACTGGGCGCCGAGTCCTCCGCCGACGCCGACCCCGACGGCCCCTGGGGCTCGCCGGGCGTTCCCGGATCGGCGGGCCGCAGTCTGATGTACCCGTTGCAGCGGCTGGCCGACCTGCTCAACCGGGCGACGACGATGGAGCACGTCACCGCGGCCGCGCGGTTCTGCGTCATGTCGCCCTTCCAGGCCCGCGCCATGGTGCTGTCCTGCGTGACCGAAGGCCGCCTGTGGGTCATCGGGCACAGCGGCGACTCCGCCGGCCTCGTCCGCGAACTGCACGGCTGCGGCCTGCACACCCGCACCCCCGCCGCGCGCGCGGCGCGCGGCAACGCGCTGCTGCTCGCCGACGACCCCGGCTCCGCGGCGCCCCGCCCGGCGCGGTCCGGCGCCGGCCCCGTCACCGCGCACCTCCCGCTCGTCGGCAGCAGACACGTCATGGACGTCCCGATCACCGGCGGCCGGCACGTCGTCGGCCTGTGCTGCCTGTCCTACGCCGGGCCCCGGGCCTTCTCGCCCGCCGAGCGGGCCGTGCTGACCATGATGGCCGGGCTGCTCGGCTCGGCGGTGGAGCGCGTGGAACTGAACGCCAGGCGGCACGCGCTCGCCGAGGGCATCCAGAAGCGGCTGCTGCCGCCCACCCTCGCCGAGGTCCCCGGCCTCACCACGACGGCCCGCTACCAGCCCGCCACGGCCACCGCCGAGGTCGGCGGCGACTGGTACGACGTGATCCGGATGCCCGACGACCGGGTCGCGCTCGTCATCGGCGACGTCGAGGGCCACACCATGGAGAGCGCCGCCGCGATGGGCCAGCTGCGCAGCGCCGTGGCCGCCTACGCCACCGAGGGCCACGGGCCCGCGGCCCTGCTGCAACGGACCTCGGGACTGCTGGCCCGGCTCGGCACCGACACCCTCGCCACCTGCTGCGTCGTCGCCCTGGATCCGGAGGACGGCACGGCCGAGGTGGCGCTGGCGGGCCACCCCGCACCGCTGCTGCGGCTGCCGGACGGCACGGTGCGGACGCTGGACGCCCCGGCGAACGTACCGCTCGGGCTGCCCGGCCCCGGCACGGGCGCCTACCGGGCGCGGGAACACACGATCCCGCACCGGTCGGTGCTGGTGCTCTACTCCGACGGCCTGTTCGACCCCCGCCAGGACGAGGCCGCCGCCCTGCTCGGCGCCGCCGGGGACGCCTTCGGCACCGATCTGGAGGGGCTGGCCGACCGCCTGCTCGGCGGGGCCGCGGGAGCGGGCGGCCGGCGCGACGACGCGGCGCTGCTCCTGGCCCGCTACGAGGGCCCGGACACCCGGCAGGTGCCGCGCACCGGACACCTCTCCATCCAGCGCCGTGACCTGCGCGGTGTCGGCCAGGCGCGGGCGTTCGTGCACGAGCGCCTGTGCGGCTGGGGCCTGGCGGACCTGTCCGACGACGTCGAACTCGTCACCTCCGAGATCGTCACCAACGCGCTCGTCCACGCGGGCAGCGACGTCGACGTGCGGCTGCGGGTCTACGAGGACCGGATCCGCCTGGAGGTGCGCGACTCCGCCAGCGATCCGCCCGTCCCGGCGCTCTACTCCCTCTCGGAGGAGGGCTGCGCGCGGGCGGAGCACGGGCGCGGGCTGTTCCTCGTCGACGCCCTGGCCGACACCTGGAACACCTCGCCGAACGGGCGCGGCAAGACCGTGTGGCTGGAGATGGACATCCCGCAGGCGCAGGAGCGACGGGCCACCGGCCCGGAGGGGTCCGGCCGGCCCGCCGAATGACTCAACACCTGACTCCGGCACACCTCGGTGACACACCCGTGTGCGGACTCCGGTGTCCGGCGACTGACCGTCATGTGACTGATGTGTCCCCGCCGCCACGGGGGCACAGTGGTCGGTGTCGCCCCCCGGGTGATGCGTCACCATCTTGACCGGTGACGAATTCCGTGTCAGTCTCTTCCCAGCCGAACGGGCGGGGGTCCCAGGCGGCGGACGAACACGGCCCGTCTCGCGCCCTGCCGCTGTGCCCGCACATGTGTGCCCACAGCCAGGCACCACACACTTCACGATAGGAACGTCATGAGACGACTTCTGACCGTCCTCGCGGCCGGCGTGCCGCTGGCGGCGGCGGTGTACCTGCCGGCCGGCGCCTCGGCGGCCACCGGGAGCCCCGCCTCCACCTCGCCCACCTGCTCGACCGTTTCCGTAAAGGCCCCGTCCGGGACCGAGGTGGAGTCCGCGACCGCGGTCAGCCGACCGGGCGGCACCATCACCGGGACCGGGATCCTGCAGGGCACGGTCACGGACGTCCCCGCCTTCTGCGAGGTCACGGTCACCCTCACCCACCCGGGCGACGACGACCACGCCAAGGTCCAGACGTGGCTGCCGCTCAAAGGCTGGAACGGCCGCCTCCAGTCGTTCGGCGGCAGCGCCTACGCCGCCGGTGACAACGGTGCCGGTCTCGCCGCCGCCGTCAAGAACGGCTACGCCGCCGCCACCACCGACGCGGGTGTCGGTGACGTCCTCGACTTCGGGTGGGCGCTGAACAGCAAGGGCCAGGTCGACACCGGCCTGCTGAAGAACTTCGCCGACCGCTCCCAGCACGAGGCCGCCCTCGTCGCCAAGCAGGTCATCGACGGGTTCTACGGCGCGGCCCCCGCCTACTCGTACTTCAACGGCTGCTCCACCGGCGGACGCCAGGGCTACATGGAGGCCCAGCGCCACCCCGGGGACTTCGACGGCATCCTCGCCAACGCGCCCGCCGTCAACTGGGACGAGTTCGAGGTCGCCACCCTGTGGCCGCAGATCGTGATCAACCAGGAGAAGAACCGCCCCAGCGACTGTGAGTTCAACGCCTTCAACCAGGCCGCCCTCAAGGCCTGCGACAAGCTCGACGGCGTCAAGGACGGCCTGATCTCCGACGCGGCGCACTGCAACTTCGACCCGCGCCGCCTGATCGGCACCAAGGTCGTCTGCAAGGGCGAGGAGGAGACGATCACGGCGGCGGACGCGGCCGTGGTCCGCAAGATCTGGGACGGCCCGCGGACCGCCTCGGGCAAGAAGCTCTGGTACGGCCTGCCGGTCGGCGCCGACTTCTCGGGCCTCGCCGGCCCCGGCCCGTTCCCGGTCCCGGCCGCCTGGACCGCCTCCTGGGTGGCCAAGCAGCCCGGTCTCGACGTCACGAAGCTGACGTACAGCCAGTTCACCCAGCTGTTCAAGCAGTCCCAGGCCGAGTACGACAAGATCATCGGCACGGACGACCCGGACCTGTCGGCCTTCCGCAAGTCCGGTGGCAAGCTCCTCACCTACCACGGCCAGGCCGACCCCTTCATCCCGACCCAGGGCACCGTGGACTACCGCGAGCGCGTCGAGCGCAAGCTCGGCGGCACGCACCGCGTCGACGACTTCTACCGTCTCTTCCTCGCCCCGGGCACGGCCCACTGCGGCCTCAAGGACGGCAAGGTCGACGACCTGGCGGCCCTGACCAAGTGGGTCGAGCACGGCAAGGCGCCCAAGACCCTCACCGCCACCCTCACCAACGCCGACGGCGTCACGCTCACCCGCGACCTGTGCCGCTACCCCCTCGTGTCCCACTACAAGGGCCACGGCGACCCGGCGGACGCCCGCAACTTCCGCTGCGTCCCCGCCGGCCGGCGCTGACCTGACCTTCCCCGACAAGCCACCCAGAAAGGCCGGCCCCTCATGACCGCGAACACCCAGGCGACCGCCACGGACGGCGAACGCTCCTCCCTGCTGAAGCTGTACCTCGGCCGTGGCGTCCTGGCCGTGGCCTGGGCCGTGGCCTTCGCCGGGGCCCATGACACCCTCGGCGCGGCGGCGATCACCCTGCTGGTCGTCTACCCGCTGATCGACGCGGTGTCCTCGCTGATCGACCACCGCGCCCTCCCGGCGGGATCGGAACGCAACGTCACGGCGTTCAACGGGGTGCTCAGCACCCTCGCCGCCGTCGCGGTGGGCGTGGCGGGGGCCGGCGGAGTGGCGGCGGTGCTCGCCACGTTCGGCGCCTGGGCGGTCGTCTCCGGAGTCGCCCAGGTGATCGTCGGCCTGCGGCGGCGCGGCCCCGAGCTGGGCAAGCAGTGGCCGATGCTGATCGCGGGCGGCCTGTCGGTCCTGGTCGGCGCCTTCTACGTCATCCAGGCCGCGGGCGAGAACCCCTCGCTCGACGTGCTGTCCGTCTACGCCACGGGCGGCGGCGTGTTCTTCATCGCCCAGGCCGGGCTGCTGGCCTGGAAGGCCCGCCAGCTGCGGACCCGGACGGCCTGACCCCGTACGGGTGACAAGCCCCTGACGGGGCGTCACCCGACTCACACGCCTCGGCCCGCACCGTACGCACGGTGCGGGCCGAGGCGTTCCGGCGTTCCCCGCGGACTTCTCTTCCCTGTTCCCTTCGGCGTCCGGCGTTCCCCTTGCGTTCCCTGCCGGCCGTCCTGCGCTCGCCCTCCCGGCCGTCCTTCCGGCGGCCGGACCCGGATCGTCCGGCCCCGGGTCAGGCCTTGCGGTAGCGCACCGGCAGGGACAGCACGCCGCGCATCATCCCGGACGGGATCCAGGCCAGTGACTCGGCGGGCACGGCGAGTTCCAGGCGGGGCAGGCGGGCCAGCAGCGTGCGCAGGGCGATGGCCGCCTCCAGGCGGGCCAGCGGGGCGCCCAGGCAGTGGTGGATGCCGTGGCCGAACGACAGGTGCCGCGCGGCGGGCCGGGTCACGTCGAGGACCGCGGGATCACCGCCGTCGGGCAGGGGGATGTCGTGACCGGCGGAGCCGAGGGCCACCGCGACGATGCCGCCCCGGGGGATGCGCACACCGCCGAGTTCGAGGTCCTCGGCCGCGTACCGGTTCGAGGAACGCTCCACGGAGGTGTCGTGGCGCAGGAACTCCTCCACCGCGCCCGGCACGAGGTCGGGGCGCTCGCGCAGCGTCGCGAGCTGGTCGGGCCGGCGCAGCAGGGAGAGCAGGGCGTTGCCCAGGAGGTTGACGGTGGTCTCGTGGCCGGCGACGACCAGCAGGATCGCGGTGCCGACGAGTTCGTCCTCGGAGAGCCGGCCGTCGTCCTCGTCGCGGACGGCGACGAGGGCGGAGAGCAGGTCGTCCCCCGGAGCGTTCCGCTTGTCCTCGATGAGCCCGCGCAGCAGCGTGTGCAGTCCCGCCAGCGCGGCACGGTGCCCAGGGTCGGTCACCTGGAGCGCGAGGGTGGACCAGCGGCGGAAGTCCTCGCGGTGCTCCGGCGGTACGCCGAGCAGCTCGGCGATCACCGTGACCGGCAGGGGAGCGGTGAACGCCTCCACGAGGTCCGTCTCGCCGGACGGCGAGAGCGCGTCGAGCAGATCGTTCGCGATCTGCTCGACGCGCGGGGCGAGTCCGGCGGTACGGCGCGGGGTGAAGGCGCTGGAGACGAGGCGGCGCAACCGGGTGTGCCGGGGCGGATCGGACTCCAGCATCTGTGCGCCGAGGCCGACCTGGGGCCGGTGGAAGACGAAACCGGCCGCCTCCAGGATCGGGGCGGCCGGTGTGGCGTCCTTGCGCAGTGCCGGGTGGGTCAGGGCCGTACGGGCCAGGTCGTGTCCGACGACCAGCCAGCCGTCCAGTCCCGGGGCGAACCGCACCGGGTGGATGGGGCCCAGGGCCCGCAGCCGTGCGTAGTGACGTGGTGCGTCCGCCTTGAACTCGGGGCTGAGCACCACCCGGCCGTCGGCTTGGGGGACTTCCCGGGCCTGCGTCGTCATACGTCTCTCCTTGTGCCGGACTCCTGTGGGTTCACCGGCAACACGGAGGGCGCGGCGGGGAAGGTTCACCGCGGGCGGGCCGGGGCGGGCCCGCCGTGGGCGGTCAGTCGTCGCCCTGGAGCAGGGACAGGACACGCAGCGCCTCCAGGTAGATCCACACCAGGGTCAGCGTGAGTCCGAAGGCCGCCAGCCACGACTCCTCGCGCGGGGCACCGTAGGCGACCGCGTCCTCGATCTGCTTGAAGTCCAGGGCCAGGAAGGCGGCGCCCAGCAGGATGCCGGCGATGCCGAAGACCACGCCGAGAGCACCGCTGTCGAAGCCGAGGCCGTGCCCGGCGCCGAAGGCGGAGAAGAGCAGGTCGGCCGCCATCAGCAGGAGGAAACCGGTGGCCGCCGCGAGGACGAAGCCGTAGAAGCGGCGGGTGACGCGGATCCAGCGCATCCGGTAGGCGATCAGCACACCGGCCGAGACCGCGAAGGTGCCCAGCACCGCCTGGACGACGACACCCGGGGAGATGTACGTCGACGTGGCACTGGAGATGACCCCGAGGAAGACACCCTCGAAGGCCGCGTAACCGAGGATCAGCGCCGGGGCGGGCCTGCGCTTGAAGGTCTGCACGAGCGACAGGACGAAGGCGACGAGCGCGGCGCCGGCGGCGATGCCGTAGGAACGGCCGATGCCGGCCTCGTCGACGGGGAGCAGGACCCAGGAGAGCACGGCCGCCAGGGCGACGGTGCCGAGCGTCCCGGCCGTGCGGACCACGACGTCGTCCAGTGCCATCGAGGTGTGGGCGGCGGAGGTGTCCTTGGCGGGGGAGAAGTCACCGCCGGCGGCGTACGGGTTGCCCGTCCACTCGTCGGCAGGGGGTGTGCCGGCCGCGGTGCCGACCGCGGCGGCGATCGGCTGCGGACGCGCTTGCCGCGCTGCCGGGTCCTGGCCGCCGCCCTCGCGGCGGAAACCCCTGCGGGAGAAGATCGGGTTGCTGGTCCTCATGTCGGTGTCCTCCTCGTGTGCCGTACGGGCGGCGGGTGTGCCGGGTACGGCGGCCTTTCCTTGCGTCACCACTCTGACAGGTGACGCAAGGAAAGGCAAGGGATGTCACCGGTCTGACTGGTTATTTTCCGGTGCGGTGCGGAAGGCGGCACCACGTGAACGCCGTGCCGCCCGCCAGAAGTTGTCGTAGGTCCGCTTGAGGAGCTCCGCGGCCCGGCACGTACGGCCGTCCTCCGCGCAGCGCGCACAGGTGCGCAGGTGTGTCTCGTAGGAGACGCGCGCCTCGTCGAGGAAGTCCCGGCCCGCTCGCACGTCCTTCTCGTCCTCCGCCGGGCCGCTCACAGGGCGGAGACTTCGAGGACGGCGGAGGCGAACGCGTCGGGCCGCTCCTGGGGCAGGTTGTGGCCGGCGCCCTGGATCACGTGGTGCACGCGGGGACCCGTGAAGTGGGCGGCGGACGAGGTGCCGTCGGTCCACGGGACGACGCCGTCCGCCGCGCCGTCGAGGGTGACGGCCGGCACCGTGACCGGCGGCAGACCGGCCAGTCTGCGTTCGATGTCCGCGTACCGGGGGTCGCCGGGAGCCGCGCCGAGCCGGTGGCGGTAGCTGTGGATCACGATGTCGACGTAGTCGGGATTGGTCCACAAGGTGGCGGCCTCGTCGAGTTCGGCCTCGGTGAACCGCCACTCGGGGGAGTTGCGGTGCCAGACCACGCGGGCGAGTTCCTTGCGGTTCTGCTCCAGGCCGGCCCGGCCGCGCTCGGTGAGGAAGTAGAAGAAGTACCAGTACCCCGACTCGACGGAGGGGGCCAGCGGCGTCTGCGCGGCGGCGATGTCCTGGACGAGGTAGCTGTTCACGGAGACCAGGCCGGCGCAGCGCCGCGGCCACAGCGCCGCGGCGACGTCGGCGGCCCGCCCGCCCCAGTCGTAACCGGCGAGGACGGCCCGGCGGACCCCCAGCGCGTCCATGAAGGCCACCAGGTCCGCGCCGAGCGCGCCCTGCTGCCCGGAGCGGAACGTGTCCCGGCGCAGGAAGCGGGTCCCGCCGTGGCCGCGCAGATAGGGCACGTAGCAGCGGTGGCCCTGGCGGACCAGCGCGGGGACGACCTCGGCGTAGGAGCCGACGGGGCTGAACGGCCAGCCGTGCAGGAGGATCACCGGGGCGCCGCCGGCCGGACCCGCGACGTGGTACGCGATGTCCAGCACGTCCGTACGCACATGCCGTACCGGGCCGAGCGCCGACGAGGTGTGTGTTCCGGCCCCGGCGTCGGCGGGGGTCCGCGCGCCGGGGGCGGTCTGCGCGGTGGCGGTCTGTGCGGCGGCGGCACGGCCGGCCGCCGGTACGATCCCCGCCCCGGACGCTGCCGTGGCCAGGATCCGGGTGAGCCTGCGTCTGCTGATCATTGTGCGCCCTCCTGACATATGTCCTCCTGGGAAACAGAGAGCTGCCCCGCTCCGGAAGGCATGGCAAGCAGGGAGCGGGGCAGCGGGGTCCGGGCGCGCGCAGAGCCGTGTGCCGCGCCCGGGTGCGGTCGGCGTGCCCGGCAGTTGGCCGCCGACCGCGGCGGCTCGGTGTGGAGTCCCAGGCACCGGCCGCACCTGTCGCGCTCCGACACAGAGGTGTACGGCGGAGCGCGCAGGATCCTGGAGATGGCCGCCATCGCTTCGGGGGAAGTGAGCGAAGGCGGCCATCCCGTGACCCCGCCGCCAGGCCAGCCAATTGATCACCATGGCGGCGGGGGGTCTCTATATGGCTCAACGGACCTGGTACCGGGCGGGGTTCACGTCAGGGGCAAGAAAAACCCGGTGATGATGAGCCCGGCTCACGGACGGGGCCGTCGGCCGTGAGCCGGGTGGGGCCTACAGGCCTAGATCGGCGGCCAGGCAGTTGAAGCGCACCTCCGGGTCGTAGGCGCCGTCCGGGGTGTTCCGCGGGCTCGCCTGCTTCTCCTCGACCATGTCGGCGTAGGAGATGCGCTCGGGGAGCCTGCCGAACCGCGCCTGACGGGCCGCGGCCGCACTGTCCACCGTGATCTTGATGTTCATCCTCGACCTCCGCTGGGTTCCGCGGCGGATGGTTCCGTCGTGTCCGGATGCCAGGAGTCTGACATCGTCCCGAGTCACCTGTCAAGGTGGTGACGCATGTCTCGGTGTGTGCGGAAGGTTTCCGCGAGGCCGCACCGTACTGTGGTGGTGAAACACGTGTCCCCACACCCACGTGTCCCCATGTCGTACGGAGGTTTCCCGTGTCCTCGGTTCCCGAGCAGGTGTCCGTCTCTCCCGACCCGGTGCCCGATCCGGTACTGCGGCTCGGCTCCAGTCCGGCCGCCGCTCTCGAGGCCGCCGCCTGGGCCATGGCCGCCTTCGTCGGTACCCTGCGGGACGCACTGGACACCCCGCTCATGGAGGTGCTCGCCGCCGACCCGCAGCGCACCGCCGTCCTGGAGAGCGCGGGGCTGGTGCGCCCGGACGGCACCGGGTTCACCGTGCACCCGTCACTGGTGCCGGCCGACGGGCCCACGGCGCGCAGCGCGGTCCAGGCGCGGCTGAGCGCGCTGCGCCAGGCGGTGTCCGCCGCGGCCGGCCCGGACGGCCCGAGCGGCCTGGACGGCTCGGCGCACGGCGGCTGGGCCGCGCAGAGCGACGAGGTGCTGCTGAACCAGGGCCGGGCCTCGGCCGCCACCGGCCGGGCCCTGGCCGGCAAGGTCGTGCCGCGGCTCACCGGGCTGCCGGAGCGGCTGGCCGCGCCGGGCGGCCGGATCCTCGACGTCGGCACCGGTGTGGCGGCACTCGCCACCGTCCTCGCCGAACGCTTCCCGCAGGCCCGGGTGGACGGCATCGACGTACTGGCCCGGGCGCTGGGCCTGGCCCGGGCGGAACTGGCCGCGGTGCCCGCGGCGGTGGCGGACCGGATCACCCTGCGCCGGCAGGACGTCGCGGAGCTGGCGGAGCGGGACGCCTACGAACTGGTCTGGCTGCCCGCGCCGTTCGTGTCCGAGCAGGCCCTCGCATCCGCGCTGCCCCGCCTCGCCGCAGCCCTGGTGCCCGGCGGCTGGCTGGTGGCGGGCACCAACCCGGCCTCCGGGGAACCGCTGCTGCGGTCCGTCGGCCGGTGGGTCGCGGTACGCAACGGCGGCAACTCCTACGACACCGCGGCGATGACGGCGGCCGTCGAGTCCGCCGGGCTGGGGCAGATCCGCACCTTCCCCACGGTTCCCGGTGGCCCGGTGCTGGTCGCGGCCAGGCGCCCGCCCGTGTGAGCCGGGCCGCCTCCCTCCTTAGTGGACCGATAAGTCCACTGATGTGGGATGATGGAGCGCATGAACAAGGGAATGACAGCCAAGGGCGCGGCGACGCGGATGCGCATCGTGGTCGCCGCCGCACTGCTGATCAGGGAGAAGGGCGCGGCGGACACGACCCTCGACGACGTGCGCGCGGCGACGTCCACGAGCAAGAGCCAGCTGTTCCACTACTTCCCGAACGGCCGGGCCGACATGCTCGTGGCCGTGGCGCAGCACGAGGCGGACGAGGTGCTCCAGGCGCAGCAGCCGTACCTGGACGACCTGTCGAGCTGGGAGGCCTGGCAGAAGTGGAGCCGGGCCGTGCTCGAGCACTACACGGAGCTGGGGCAGCGCTGTCCGCTGGGCAGCCTCACGACCGAGCTGGGGAAGTCCTCGCCCGAGGCGCGCGCGGTGGTCACGGGTCTGTTCGAGGCCTGGGAGGCGGCTCTGTCGCGCGGTGTCGAGGCGATGCTCCCGGGGGACGGCTCGGCGGCCGAGCGGGCCCGCGTCGTCCTCACCGCCGTGCAGGGCGGGGTCCTGATGCTCCAGACCACCGGCCGTACCGACTACCTCGAAGCGGCCCTCGCCGCCGCGATCGAGCCGCTGCGGGCGCGGGCGGGCGTACGCGGCTGAGCGGCACGGGCCGAGCTGCATCGGCTGAGCGGCGCCGGATGCGCGGCGCCCGGGTGCGGAGCGCCGGTCGCGCGCCGTGGGCGGGCGACCGGCGGGCGGCGGGGACGCGGCGCGTCACCCGGCGTCCAGCAGCTCCTGTGCCGCCCGCCGCAGCGTCGCCGCCGCGTCCTGCTGCCGGTCCAGGTGTCCGCCCGCCATGGCGCCGTCCCTCAGCAGGACCAGGCTCCGTGCCGGCCGGTCGGGCTCAGGATGTCCGGCGTCGCTCACGACATCGCGCAGGACGCCCCGGAACCACTCCCTGTGCTCCGCCACACACCTGCGCACGGGGTGTTCCGGATCCGGGTACTCCGCCGCCGCGTTGAGGAAGCCGCAGCCGCGGAAGCCCGGCCCGTCGACGGTCTCGCCGATCATGGCCATGATGCCCAGCAGGGCGTCCCGGCCCCGGTGCACGGCGAGGACGGCCGCCACGGCGTGCCTGACCCGCGCGTCCCGCTCCTGGAGACAGGCGAGGACCAGGCCCTCCTTGCCCGCGAAGTGGCGGTAGAAGGTCGCCCTGGTGACCTCGGCCTCCGCGATCAGCTGCTCGACGCCCACGGTGCGGATGCCGCGCGTGTAGAACAGCCGGCCCGCGGTGCTCAGCAGCCGCTCCCGGGGACGGGGCTTCTCGGTGGCGCCCGATGTCATGGCCACAGGGTACAGAGCAGCGGGTGCGGGGACGGTCCCCCGGCCGGCGGGGCCGCCGGGTCAGTAGGTGGTCACGAGCGGCTTCGTCTCGTCGACGACGTAGGTCGAGAGCATCATCGTCGTCACGGTTCCCACGTTGAGGGCGTTGTGGATGGCGCCCGAGGGGATGAAGAACGGGTCTCCGGTGCGCAGTCGCAGGGCGGGCGCGTCGTCGAACTCCATCAGTACGTCACCGCGGACGATGTAGCCGACCTCCACACCGGGGTGGCTGTGCCGGCCCGACTGCTTGTGCCGGGGGATCTGCACGAGGGTCTGTACGGCTGCCCAGCCCGGGGCGGGTGAGGGGTGCTGCTGGAGCAGGGTGCGGGTGACACCCGCGGTCGGGTCCGCGGGGTCGACCGGGCCGGCCGGGTGGTCGTGGGGGAGCGGCGGGGCCGCGGCGGCCTGCTGGGCGGAGGTGAGCGCGGCGATGCCGAAGGCACCGGCGGCGGCTGCTCCACCGGTACGGATGAGAGCGCGACGGTCGAACATGTTCATTCCCTCGGGTCGGCGGAGAAGGGGCGGAGAAGGGCCGTAGGACGGCGGGCGGCGGGCGCGAGAAGAGGCAGAACGACCAGGGGAGACGAAGGAAGACGGAGAAGGACCAGGTAGGAAAGAACGGTCGTTCCGACATCGAGAGAATACGTGTTCTCCCTTCATGCCGCGCAAGAGCACGATCCGGCCACACCGGCGGTGTCCGGTCGAGCTCAGGCCGCTGCCTCCGGGCCGGATCGGTCCGGCCTGGACGCGATGTCCCGCACGGTGGGCTTCCGTGCCGCTGCCTCCCGCACAGTCGCCTCCCGTGCCGCTGTCTCCCGCACGGTCTCCTCCCGCGCCGCGGGCTGCTGTCCGGCGTACGCCCTCTCCAGGGCCTGCCGCCACGACACCACGGTCGGGTTGCGGCGCAGCAGGGCCCTGCGCTCGCGTTCCGTCATGCCGCCCCACACGCCGTGCTCCATCCGCCGGTCCAGCGCGTAGGACAGGCACTCCATGCGCACGGGGCAGCGGTAGCACACGCTCTTCGCCCCGTTCTGCGCGGCGCCCTCGGCGAACATCTGCTCGGCGCTCCCGCGGCACGCTCCCCTGACAGCCCACTCCATTGCGGCCTCACCTCATGGCTCGTCCATGCGCGCACTAGGCACATGTTTCTGTGGTGCAGATATGTGTGACCCTAACGCAGATATGGTGGGACCGGACGCCAGGCGATTGACCGGATTTCGCTGGTCGTTGTGGCTTTCGCGGTCCCTGTGAGTGTGTTCCGTGCCGGGTGACCGTCCCTGCCCCTCGATTGACCGGACTTTTGCCGTCTGATTAGTCTGACCGACAAGGGTGACTTTCCGGCCACTCTGGATGACGTGCACCCTTTGGTGTGCTTACGCTGCTCGACGTGTGCGGGTTCGAGGGGGAGGAAGGCGGCCATGCGGCACAACCGCCGCTCGGGGGCACAGCGAAGAGACCGGTTCTCCGCCCAGGTCCGCGCCGCGCGAGGCGGTGCGGACGCGGGATCGCGGAGCCGGTCCGGCGGGGAAGGGAGTGGGGCGCCGTGAAGTCGCTCGTCACCATGATCGGACGGGACGACGAGCGGGCCCGGCTGGCCGGTCTCGTCACCGCCGCCGCGGGACAGGCACTCGTCCTGCGGGGGGAGTCGGGGGTCGGCAAGAGCGCCCTGCTCGACCATGTCGCCGCCCTGGCGGCGGATCAGGGGCACGAGGTGATCCGGGCCGCCGGGGTCGAGGCGGAGTCGGATCTCCCGTTCGCCGGGCTGCACCAGATCCTCTATCCCCTGCTGCCCCACATCGAGGCCCTGGACGAGGGCCACCGGGCCGTCTTCGACGCCGTGTTCGGGCAGACCGAGGGCAGGCCGCCCTCCGTCATGACCCTCGGCATCGCCGTGCTCGACCTGCTCTCCCTCGCCGCCTCGCAGAAGCCGCTGCTGGTGGTCCTGGACGACGGCCAGTGGCTCGACGCCTCCAGCGCCGACGTGTGCGGATTCGCGGGACGCCGGCTCACCGGCAGCTCGGTGAAGCTGCTGATCGCCCTGCGCTCCGACGTCCCCTCGCGCTTCGACACGGCCGCACTGCCCGAGGAACCGGTCCCGGCGCTCACGCAGACGGCCTCCGAAGAACTCCTGGACGCCTGCCACCCCGGGCTGGACACACATGTCCGCCGAATCGTCCTCGACCAGGCCCGGGGCAATCCGCTGGCCCTGCTCGAACTGCCCCCCTTCCTCGGCGGCGACCGGACCGGCCGGGGGCCGGCGGGCACCTTCGCCTTCCAGAGCATCCCGCTGCCCCGGCGCCTCCAGCACGTCTACGGCACACGTGTCGAAGCCCTCGGTGACGCCGTGCGCCAGGAACTGCTGCGCGGCGCGCTCGACGGAGTCGGCACCTCGGCGGCCGCGCACACCCCGGTGCGGCGCTACCGCATGCGCGACGCCGACGAGGCGGTGGCGGCCGGGCTCCTGCAGACGGACGCGGCCGGCGGCGACTTCGTCTTCCGCCATCCGCTCGTGCGCTCCACCGTGGTCCAGCTGGCCACCCCCAACCAGCGGCGGGCCGCCCACGCGGACCTCGCCCGCATCCACCACGACGACGTCGAGCGCCGGGCCGCCCACCTCGCGGCGGCGGCGATCGACCCCGACGAGGAGGTCGCAGCCGCCCTGGAGGCCGCGGCGGACTCGGCGACCAGGCGCGGCGCGGCGGTGACGGCGGTGGCCTGGCTGACCCGTGCCGCGGAGCTGAGCGAGAGCCACGACGGCCGCTCCCGCAGACTCAGCAACGCGGCGTTCACGGCCGGGTACGCGGGGCTGCTGGACCAGGCGCAGCAGCTCCTGCACGCCGAGCTGCCCACCGGTCGCAACGAGAGCCCCTCGTCGGTGGCCACCGCCGCCTACATGTCGTGGTACGAGGACGGGGACGTGCGGTCCTCACGGCGCCAGGTCGCCGCCGCCATCGAGAAGCTGCGCGCGAACGGGGGTCGCGAGGCCCCCGAGATCCTGCTGCGGCTGGTGAACCTGCTGCTCGGGATCGAGCAGTACGCGGGCGAGCCGGATTCGTGGCGGCGGACGCGCGAACTGCTCGACTCCCTGGGCGACCTGGTGACGGAGCGCTCGCTGATCTACCGCGACGCCTGGGGCGACGTCGTCCTGCACGGCGCCGGCCTGGCCGGACGCGTGGAGCGGGCCCTCGCCGACCTCTCCGAGCTGGAGCCCTGGGACGTGATGCGCCTGGCCGTCTGCGCCTACCACGTGGACATCCTCAGCCAGTACCGCCCGCACCTCCAGCGCATCGTCGAGCGGGAGCTGGAGACGGGCGCCATGGGGGTCGGGATGACCATGCTGCACCTGATCATGCTCGACCAGATGGCGATGGGCGAGTGGGACGAGGCGGAACGCACCGGTCAGCGCGGCCTTGACCTGATGGGGTCCCACGGGTACACGCTGCTGGCCCAGCAGACCCGGGCCTATCTGGCGCTGGTCGCCGCGCAGCGGGGCCGGGCCGAGCAGGCCCGTGAACTCCAGGCCATGGTCGACGCCTGGGCGCGCCCGCGCGGTATCGGCTTCCTGACCCAGCTCGCCGACGCCGCCGGTACCGCGGCGGCCCTGAGCGAAGGTGACTACGAGGCCGCCTACCTGCACGCCATCGGCATCACCTCGCCGGGCACGTTCACGCCGTACGGGCACCAGGCCGCGCGCACCCTGCTAGACCTGGTCGAGGCCGCGGTGCACACCGGCCGCTCCGAGCAGGCCAGGCGGCACGCGGTGGCCGCGCGGGAGGCGGGACTGCCCGCCGTCTCGCCCCGGCTGGCCATGATCACCTACGGGGCACTCGCGATGACGGCCACGGACGAGACGGAGGTCGCCGAGATGTACGAGCGGGCCGAGACCCATCCGGCCACCGCCCACTTCCCGTTCGAGGCGGCCCGGATCCGGCTCGCCCACGGCATCCGGCTGCGGCACACCCAGGGGCCCAAGGCCGCGCGCCGGCTCCTGACCACGGCGGCCGAGACGTTCGAACGGCTCGGTGCGGCGACCTGGACGGAACGGGCCCGCGCCGAGCTGCGCGCCTCGGGTGTCTCCGCGCGCGCCGCGTCCGCGCACCTGTCCACGCTCACCTGGCAGGAGCGCCGGATCGCCGACCTCGCCGCGAGCGGGCTGACCAACAAGGAGATCGGCGAGCGGATGCACCTGTCGCCGCGCACCGTCAGCTCCCATCTGTACCGGGTGTTCCCCAAGCTCGGCATCACCTCGCGCGCCGCGCTGCGGGACGCGCTCGGCAAGGCCCAGGAGACCGTGGAGAGCTGAGCCGCGCACCGCGCCGCTCCGGCCGGGGCGGGCAGGCCCCGGGGGCCGGCTGCTCACCGGACCGGTCCGGGTACGGGGGCCGGCTGTTCCTCGGTCCGGTCGGGTACGGGGGCCGGCTGCTCACCGGGCGGTCCCGTCCGGGCACGGGGCCGGCCGGTCACCGGACCGGCCCGCCCGCGTGGATCCCCTGCCCGGCGAGCCAGTCGAGGACGTGGTCGGCGACCGCCCGCCAGCCGCTGTCCACGGTCAGGGTGTGGCCGCGGTCGGCGAACTGCTTCAGGTCGCTCACCGCCACCGAGTCGCCGTACAGCTTGTAGGCGGCCCGGGTCAGGGAGTCGGGCACCACCTGGTCCTCCTGCCCCGAGATCAGCAGCAGCGGCCCGCGCGCGGCGTTGCCGACGTCGGCGACGCTGCGGGGGTGCGGGGCCGACCCGCCGCGGCCGAGATCGGCGAGCAGTCGGCGGGGCGCCGGGACGACGTACCGGTCGTAGAGCCGGGCGGACTCCTCCGCGCCGACGGTGTTGGCGAAGACGTGCCGGAACTCCTCGGGCGACAGGGGCACCGCAGTGTCGTCGTACGCCGCCGTGCCGCCGTCGGCCGTGGTGTCGCGGTACGTCGCTGGGTGGCCGGATGCCGCCGCCGCTCCGGCGTAGGCCGTCGTGCTGTCGTAGGCCGTCGTGTCGCCGTACGGCGCTGTGCCGGCGGCCGGCACCGTGCCGCCGTCGGCCGCACCCGCCGCATCCGAGGCAGCCACCGCACCCGCCGTACCCGGCGCACCGGCCGCACCCTCCCCGCCCGCCGCACCGGTCGTGCCCAGGGGCCCGGGCCGGCCCCGGCCGGGCTGGGGTGCCACGTTCGCGATCGGGGCCGGCGCGACGGCCACCGCCGCCCGGCCCAGACCGCGGCCCAGGAGGTGCTGCACGACGAGACCGCCCACCGAGTGCCCGATGAGCACGGGCGGTTCGTCGAAGGACGCCGCGAGACGTCCGAAGTGGTCCGTGAGGGCGTCGAGGCCGAGACCGCGCAGCACGTCGGGGCGGCGGCGCGCCTCGCGCACCGAGTCGGGCTCGCCCGGCCAGCCCGGTGCCCACACCGTGAAGCCCCTGCTGGTGAAACGCTCGGCCCACGCCTCCCAGGACAGCGCGTGGAACCACGCTCCGTGGACGAAGACGACGGGGGTACTGTTCACAGCTGGGTCCTCCGAACGGGGAGCGGACATCCGGCACCGGCATGCGGGCGACCGTCCAAGCATCGTTCAGGCCGCCGGACGGCCGGAACAGTCGAATGACTTAATGTTCTCCGCCGCCCGGCCGGGGGCCGGGCCCCGGCCGCCGCGCGGGCACCGAAGTCCAGGCCTGTTCCGCCTCCGGTGCCACCGGCGCCGCCCGGGTCGCGCGAGCGCCCGGCAGGTCCCGCCGCGGACGCCCCGCCGTCTCTCACCGTCAAGTGACTGATGTGCCCGAGCGGCGACCGGGGCGAGAGTGAAGGCCGCCAGCCCCCGCTTCACGGAAGGACTTTTCGTCATGAGCGGCGATCACCACGACGTGCGGACCCAGCACACCGCATCCGCGACCCCGTCCGGACCGGTCCCACAGAGCCTGCCCCTGCTCCGCCTGGACATCCACCGGATGCTGGACATGATGGAGTGGCAGGAGATCCGGGCCGAGTTCTCGTACGACCCGGACTCGCCGCTGGTCGTCACCGTCACCTTCCTCATCGAGGGCGGACCCCGTGCCACCTGGCGCATCGGCCGCGACCTGCTCTACCAGGGCCTCCATTCGATGAGCGGTGTCGGTGACATCCAGGTGTGGCCCTCACACCTGGAGGAGCGGGCGACGGCCTGGCTGCAGCTCATGTCGAAGGACGTGGGAGCCCTCTTCGAGCTTCCCGTCCCGCCGCTGGCGGAATGGCTCGACGGCACCTACCGGCTCGTCCCGGCCGGTACGGAGACGAGCCGGCTGGATCTGGACACCTTTCTCGCGGGTCTGCTCGACGGTCCCGAAGTGCCGTCCGACTGACCCCGGGAGATAATGAGTCACCTATTTGACTGGTGACGAAGCTTGTGTGACAGTCATCGCGCAGATCCCGCGGTGATCCCACGAACGAGCCTCGGCCGCCGATTCCCGTGCCTGCCGGCGCGGCGGGCGGCGAGGGCGCACGACGAACGCACGACGGAGGATTCACATGATCAACAGGCGGAACTTCAGCAAGGCCGTGGGCCTGGGAACGGCCGCGGCCTCGCTGGTCGGGCTCCAGGGCGTCCAGGCCGCCTCTGCCGCCCCGCAGCAGGGAGGCGGCGCGCCGGTGCCGGTCATTCCCACGGTCGAACCCGGTACCCACACCTCCTTCGAGCGGCTGAAGCACGTCAAGGCCGGGCTGCTGGACGTCGGCTACGCCGAGGCGGGGCCCCACCACGGCCCCGTCGTCATCTGCCTGCACGGCTGGCCCTACGACATCCACAGCTACGTCGACGTCGCCCCGCTGCTCGCGGCGCAGGGCTACCGCGTGATCGTCCCCTACCTGCGCGGCCACGGCACGACGCGCTTCCTGTCCTCCCGAACGTTCCGCAACGCCCAGCAGTCGGCGATCGCCCTCGACATCATCGCCCTGATGGACGCCCTGAAGATCGAGAAGGCGGTGCTCGCCGGCTTCGACTGGGGTTCGCGCACCGCCGACATCATCGCGGCGCTGTGGCCGCACCGCGTGAAGGCGCTGGTGTCGGTGAGCGGGTACCTGATCACCGATGTGGAGGCGCAGAAGACGCCGCTGGCGCCCAAGGCCGAGTACTCCTGGTGGTACCAGTACTACTTCGCCACCGAGCGGGGCCGCCTCGCCATGGAGAACAAGGACGACCGGCACGACCTGTGCCGTCTGGTCTGGGACACCGTCTCCCCGACCTGGGGCTTCGACGACGCCACTTTCGAGCGCACGGCCCAGGCCTTCGAGAACCCCGACTACGCCGCCATCGTGATCCACAACTACCGCTGGCGGCTCGGCCTCGCCGACGGTGAACGCCGCTACGACCGGCTGGAGAAGCAGCTCGCCGCGCAGCCGTACATCTCGGTGCCCACCGTCACCCTCGACGCCGAACGCGATCCGTTCACCCCGGCTCCGGGCGACGGTTCGATGTACCGGAAGTTCTTCACGGGCAAGTACCAGCACCACACGCTCAAGGGCATCGGCCACGACCTGCCCCAGGAGGCCCCGACCGCCTTCGCCCAGGCCGTCGTCGAGGCCGACCACCTCTGAGCGGCCGGCTCTGAGCCGGCCATCCCTGAGCCGGTCGCCCCTGAGCCGGTCACCCCTGACACGTGTCTCCCGGCCGGCCTCCGGCCGGCCGGACGCACCCTGTCCGGTCCCGGTCCACCCGCCCGCCCCTCTCCGAAGGAGCCCTCCCGACCATGAGCGAAGTCCAGTGGAACCGCATGACCGCCGCCGAGCTGCGTGACCTCGCGGCCCAGGACGCGGTGGTGCTGCTGCCCGTGGGGTCCACCGAACAGCACGGCCCCCACTTGCCCACCGGGGTGGACGACCTGCTGGCGGCCGAGGTGTCCCGCCGGGCGGCCCACCTGGCCGCCGAGCACACACGTGTCGTGGTGACGCCGTCCGTCTGGGCGGGCCTGGCCGAGCACCACATCGCGTTCGGCGGCACCTTCTCGCTCAGCCTGTCCACCTACCACGCGCTGCTGCGGGACATCTGCCGCTCCGTGCTCCGCGCGGGTTTCTCCCGGATCATGATCGTCAACGGCCACGGCGGCAACATGACCGCCCTCAACGCCCTCACCAACGAACTGACCGCGGAACTGGCCACGCCGATCGCCTTCGCCAGCTACTTCAGTGCCGGCCGAGACGTGGTGCGCGACACCCTGGAGACGCAGAACGCTCTCATGCACGCCTGCGAGGGGGAGACGTCCATGATGATGGCCGCGTTCCCCCAACTGGTGCGCGAGGAGCACCTGGACGCCGCCTGGGGCCCGGAGATCACGCTGCCGGCGGAGTCCATCGACCCGGTCTACCTGTTCGTCCCCTTCGACCGCATCACCGAGTCCGGGGTGGCGGGCAACGCCCGGGTGGCGACGGCGGACAAGGGCGAGCGCATGCTCGCCGGCTGTGCCGCGGCGCTCGCCGACGTCATCGCGGACGACCCGTGGGCCAAGACGCGGGACCGGTGACCGTCGTCCGGCCGGAGCGACAAGCGGGACGACCTGAGGCGGCCTTCTCCCGCGACTTCATCCTCAGCCCGGCCACCGTCTTCCGGGCGACCCGGTCCATCGGCACCTCCGTCGCAGGTGCGCGGACCTCAGGACAGGCGGGCCCGCCCCGCCGTACCCCCCCGGGGTGGTGTGCAGCAGCCCACGCGGACCGGGCCGACCGGCGCGGCCCCCCGTCAGTCCATGAGGGCGGACGCGGCGGAGTCGACGGCCGTCGCCCGGCCGGACGGGGGTCCCGCCGCGCACCGGCGTCCTGCCTGCCTGCGGTAGTCGCGCGGAGACATACCGGTGACACGTTTGAACGCCGCACTCAACGCGCTCTCGGAGCCGTAGCCCACGGCACGGGCGGCGGCTGACACCGTCTCGCCGCCCTGGAGCAGCCGTTTGGCGGCCAGCTCGATCCGCCACTCGGTGAGGTACTCCTGCGGCGCCCGGCCGACGTACCTCTTGAACCGTTCGGCGAGCGTCGAGCGGGACACCGAGGCCGCCCGGGCCAGCTCGGACACGGTCCACGGACGTGCCGGGTCGCGATGGACGCAGGCCAGGGCCGTGGCGACGGCGGGGTCGCCCAGACCGGCGAGCCAGCCTGTGCGGATGTGCGGCTCGCGCGCCAGATGCAGCCGCAGGACGTGGACCAGCATCACGACCGCGAGGTGTTCGCTGACCAGGGTGGCACCGAGGGCCCGGTTCCGCAGTTCGCGGTCGATCGCCGAGAGCGCCCAGTGCAGTGTCTCGGCCTGGCTGGTACCGGCGGGGATGTGGATGACCGGCGGCAGGCTGTCGAGCAGCAGGGCCCGGGCCCGGGAGTTGAAGGTGAAGCGGCTGCCCAGCAGGAGGACGTCGTCGCCGCTGCCCGTCCGTGCGACGCCGTTCTCCGCCCGGGCGAAGACGGGTTTCGCGGCGACCGGTGCCACGTCCGGTCCGCTGCTGAGGGTGAAGGCCCGTTCTCTGGTCAGCAGATAGCAGTCGCCCTCCGCCAGGAGTACGGGCTCCGGGACGCCGTCGACCTCCAGACGGCAGCTTCCGCGCCGTACGGCGTTGAACTTCACGTCCGCGGGCGGCGCGAACCGCACAGCCCAGTTGCCGCCCGCGGCGAGGCTGACGGAGATCCGGCCGCGGGTGTCGAGGAGGGCCAGCACGTCCTCCAGCGGGTCCATGCACTCTCCTGTGACGTGCGGCATATGTCGGTCCGGCTAAGAGCTGCGAACAAAAGGGGCGCCCGGCTCGCGGCGTCCGGCACGCGCCCTCGCGGCGTTGCCGAAAGGTCCTGGTAGCTCCGCTACAAGGACCTTCCGGCGCCTTGCGATCGCACGCACCGGACGCCGCGAGCTGATCGGACTCCCCTTTTGTTCGCAGCTCTAAGGCCGGCCCGGGACCGCAAGCGGAACGGGAACCGATGGTACGCCGCCGGAATCGAGCCGGTCGGGCCGGTCCGGGGCGGACGGCGAGCGCCGTCGGACGGGGAACCCGTCAGACGGACCGCGGGCGGGGGGCGGAGCGCCCCGGCACCGGCCCGCCGTCCTCCACCGCCTCTTCTGGCCGCGCGAGCGCGCGGTAGCGCCCGCGGTGGAAGACGAGCGGCTCGCGCGCGGGGTCCGCCCCGAGCGAGGCGACCCGGCCGACGACGATGGTGTGATCGCCGCCCTCGTACTCGTCCAGCAGGTCGCAGCCGATCCAGGCGCAGGCTCCGTCCAGCGACGGTGCGCCCCGGTGTCCCGGCGTCCAGGGGACCTGCCGGAACCTGTCGCCGTCCGGCCGGGCGAAGGCGGCGCTCACCCCTTCCTGCTCCTCGCCCAGCACGTTGACGCAGAAGGCGGCGGTGTCCCGGATGAGCGGCCAGGTGCGGGATGTCCGTGCCACGGCGAAGGAGACCAGCGGCGGGTCCAGGGAGAGGGACGTGAAGGACTGACAGGTGAAACCCACCGGTCCGGAGGGTGTCCGCGCCGTGACCACCACCACGCCCGTCGCGAAATGTCCGAGGGTTTCACGGTGGGGCCTGGAACCGGCGGGGTGAGCGGTGCGGACACCAGGGGCGGTGTGCCGGGTGGAGTCGGACATGCGATGTGCCTCGTCTGTCGGTTCGTGTGGGGGCAGGGGCAGGGGCAGGGGCGGGGGGGCAGAAGCAGGGCCGGGGGGAGGGCGGGACGGCCGGGCGGCGTCGCGGCGTGCGCCGCCCGGCCGTCCCGCGCGGGGCTCAGACCATGGGACTCACCGGCCGGGGGTCGCCCACCAGTGCCCGGCCGTACATCTCCCGGGCGAGGCCGGGGTTCAACGTGGGGTGGCGGGCGCCGGTCTCCAGGTCGTGCCAGTAGCGCTGGATGAGCCTTCCCCGGGCGAAGCTGCCGGCGCCGTTCACCGTGAGCAGCGACTGCACCGCCTCGCGCAGACACCGGGAGGCGTGTCCCGCGTCCATGCGCACCCGGGCCCGGTCGAGGAGAGCAGAGGTGCCGGCCGCCGCCGCGGCGTCGACGGCCTCGGCGGAGCGGGTGAGATGGAGGGCGGCCGAGTCGATCAGGGTGGCGGCCTCGGCGAGCGCGGCCTGGACGCTGGGGGAGTCGGCCAGCCGGGGATGGAGCGACATGGCCATCGGCTTGCCGCCGTCGACGGCTTCCATGGTCAGACGGAAGACCGCGCGCGCGGCGCCCAGCAGCGGGCCCAGGGACGCCAGGGTCATCGAGCCCGGCGGGATCCGGTACAGCGGAGCCTGAGCGGCGCCCGGCCCCTTGATCACGTCGGCGAAGGGACGCAGTCTGTGGTACGGCACGAAGACCGAGTCGGCGACCAGGGTGTCGCTGCCCGTGCCGCGCATCCCCGCCATGTCCCAGGTCCTCTCGACGGTCAGGTCCGCGACCCGGACGAGCGCCAGCCCGCGCTCGGGTTCCGTGCCGGGCCCGGCCAGGGGCACCCCGAGGAGGGCCCAGTCCGCCTGGTGACAACCGGACGCCCATCCCCAGCGGCCGGAGACGAGGAGGCCGCCCTCCACCGGTTCCGCGGCGGCGCCCGCGCCGCCGAACACGCCGCACATCGCGACGTCGGGTCCGGCACCCCACAGGTCGGAGCGTGCCCCCTCCCCGAAGGAGGCCGCTATCTGCTGCGACACGTAGGTGACCATCGTGACCCACGCGCTCGACGGACAGGCCAGGGCGATCTCGGCGGTGACGTCCAGGGCGGCGGCGAGGGGAAGTTCGAGGCCGCCGAGGTCCCGGGGGACACCGAGCCGGAACAGCCCCGCGTCCCGCAGGGCCTGCGCGGCCTCTGGCGTCAGCCGGCTGTCGCGTTCGGCGTCGTCCGCTTCGGCGCGCAGCACGGGGGAGAGCGCGCGGACGGCCCGGAGGAGGTCCGGCAGGGGGGTGGTGGCGCCAGGGAGTTCGGACTGGCTGGACGCGTGCATGGCTGCGCTCCAAAAGGCTTGATGGATCGAGGGGGTCGACGGATCGATCGATCGAGACACCGAGAGACCGAGGGATCAAGGGATCAAGGGCATCGAGAGGATCGGGACTAACCGGACCCATGGGTCCGGTTGTGTTCCGACACTATAACCGGACTTGCGGGTCCGCTTATTTCCCGGTGGGTCCGTCCGCCGTGCCGGGCGGCATCTGCGTGCCGGGGCCCGTACCGGGGCGGGGAATCCGGTGCGCCGTGCGACGGGCACAATGGGACCGTGAAGGCAGTGGAGACGAGTCCGGAGACCGCCGGGCCGCAAGCGCCCCCGCGCAGGGCGGACGCCCGGCGCAACCAGGAGCGGGTGTTCGCCGCGGCGCTGGAGGTCTTCGGCGAGGTCGGCCTCCAGGGCACGGTGCCGCAGGTCGCCGCGCGGGCGGCGGTGGGCAAGGCCACGGTCTACCGCAGCTACCCCACCAAGGAAGACCTCCTGGCCGCCGTCGTCGGCCACCGGCTGGCCGAGCTGGACCGGGCCACCGCCCCGGCGCTCGAACTGCCGGATCCCTACGAGCGGTTCCGCGCCTTCGTGCTCCGCCTCTTCGAGACTCTCGCCGGTGACCGGCTGCTGTCGGAGGCGCTCGCCACCGCGGAGTTCCGGGACGACTCGGACCTGCTGACCCGGCTGTCCGACCTCATGCAGGCGGCGAAGGCCACCGGGCAGGTGGGTGCCGACGCCACCGTCTGCGACCTGCGCGTGGTGCTCTGCGGCGTGACCCTCCAACTGATGCGGACGGCCGAGCGTGATCCCGCGCTGTGGCGGCGGTACGGCGAACTGACCCTCAAGGCACTGCGCCCCTGACGCCTCGGATCCGCCGGCGGCTCCTCCGCCGGACCGCGGTTCTCCGCGGACCGCGCTTCCCCGCCGGGCTGTGCTCCCCTCCCGGACCGCGCACCCCGGCAGGGTGCCGGCACCCGCCGCCGGACGCCCGCGCAAGTTCGCCGGAGTCCTGGACATGGCACCTGGCCGGCCCCTTCTCCTAGGATCGCAAGCGAGACATGTGTCGTGCAGGCATGTGCACACATGCTCCGTGCCCCGGACGCATCCGCCGGGGCGTCCGCTCCGCCCGGCCGCGCCGCCGCGCCGGCTCTCCCCGAAGGCACGTCCATGACCATCAATGCACCCGCCGCGGCGTCCGGCCGTCCCACGATCCTGCTCGTCCACGGAGCCTGGCACGGCGCGTGGTGCTGGGAACTGCTCGCACCCGAACTCAGGGACCTCGGATGGCGGGTGGAGACCGTAGAGCTGCCGAGCGCGTCCGCCGACCCGGACAACACCGCGGGCATGTACGACGACGCCTGTACCGTCCGGAACAGGCTGAGCGACCTCGGCGGCGAGGTGACCGTCCTCGCGCACTCCTACGGCGGCCTGCCCGCGACCGAGGCCGCCACGGTGCCCGGGGTGACCCGCCTGGTCTATCTCGCCGCCATGCAGCTGGAGGAGTGCGAGTCCCTGTCGAGCCTGAGCGGCGGCGCGCTGCCGCACGGGGAGACGGGCACCCTCAAGCCCCACGAGGACCCACGCGACCACCTGTACGCGGACGCCCCCGACGACGTCGCGCAGTGGGCGGCGGAGCGACTGGTGCTCCAGAGCGTGAAGTCCTTCAGCGAACCCCTCACCACGGCGGCCTGGAAGACCGTGCCCTCCACCTACATCGTGTGCGAACGGGACCGGGCGATAGACCCCGGCTTCCAGGAGGTCATGGCGGCCCGCGCCGAGCGGTCGTACCGCATCCCGGCGAGCCACTCCCCGTTCCTGTCCATGCCCGCCGAACTGGCCCGGCTGATCACGGCGGACGCGGCCCTGTGACCGGCCGGCGAGGTCGTCCGGCGGAACGCGAAGTGAGAGAGGCGAGAGTCTTCCGCGGACGTGCGTGGCGTGTGGTGCGGTTCGGCGCCCCCCGGGACGCGGTCGCACTCCAGGAGCTGGCCTGGGGCCCGCCCGCGCCGGGCCAGGTGCTGGTCAGAGTACGGGCGGCGGGCGCGGGCCACCCCGACGCGATGATGACGGCGGGCGAGTTCCCGCTGCTGGGTGATCCGCCCTTCGGCCTCGGGGAGGAGGCGGCCGGCGAGGTCGTCGCCGTGCCGCCGGGCTCGCGGTTCGCGGTCGGCGACCGGGTCGCGGGCATCACGTGCTTCCTGGACGGCTGGGGCGGATACGCCGACTACACGTATCTGCGCGAGACATCGGCCTTCCGCGTACCCGACGGCATGAGCGACGAAGAGGCCGCCGGCTTCCCGATCGGCTTCCGGACCGCGTACGCCGGTCTCGTGGAGCGCGCCCCGGTGGAGCCCGGCCAGACCCTGCTCGTCCTGGGCGCCGCGGGCAGCAGCGGGTCCACCGCCGTCCACCTCGGCAAGGCACTCGGAGCGAGGGTGATCGCGGTGGCGGGCGGGGCACACAGAACCGCCTTCTGCGCACGCAACGGCGCGGACCAGGTCATCGACCACCACACCGAGGACCTGACGGCCCGTATCACCGGCCTCACCGGCGGACGCGGCGTGGACCTCGTCTACGATCCGGTCGGCGGCGACGTGGCCGCCGCGGCGGCAAGGGGTGTCGCGCGCCGGGGCAGGATCGTCCTGATCGGCCTGGCCAGCGGCACGACGCTGCCGCTGGACTCGATGGACCTGCTGCTGCGCGACTACACGGCGGTCGGCGTGCTCGCGGGACCCGACGGGGACCCGGCGGCGGAGGCCGCCGTGTGGGACCGCCTCCTGCACCTGGCCGGCAGCGGGGCAATCAGGACGCCGCTCGGCACGGTGCACGCCTTCGCCGACGTACCCGCCATGATCGCCGGCCGGCGGGCGTCCGAGCCGGGCAAGTCGGTGGTGCGGGTGGCGCCCGCATGACAGCGGGGTCCCGCGCCCGCCGGTACGGGCGGCAGGCAGCAAGCTGCATGCCAACTGCCTGGTTCCGCCGGTACCCCGTCGGGTGGGATGGGACCAGGCAAGGCAGCGCTCCCGTGAGTCCGGTGGGACCGTTCGCCGCAGATCGGGGGTCATCCATGAACGCGCAGGTCGAGATCTCCCCTCGCACGGCCGGGACGGGGAGCCGGCAGGCACCGCTGCCCGCCCCGGCCCCGCCCGGCACACTGCCCGGGGAGGCGGGACTCGTCGGCCGGGACCGCGAAGTGCGCGAACTCGGCGGCTTCCTGCGCCAGGCCATGGAGAACGGCGCGGCCCGGGTCCTGCGCGGGCACGCGGGTTCGGGCAAGTCCGCACTGCTCGACGCCTGTGTCGAACGGGCCGCGGCCAGCGGGATGCGCGTCCTGCGCTGCACCGGCATCCGCGGGGGCAACCCGTCCGACCTGTCCGGTCTGCTCCAGATCGTCTGGCCGGTCCTGGCGAGCCCGGGCTGGCCGTCGGCGGCCGGACGGCTCCGCGCCCTGGAGATGCTGCTGCTCGACGGTGCCGCCTCGCACCAGGGCGACCGGTCGCAACTGCCGTTCGCCGTACTCAGGGTCCTGGAATCGGTCAGCGCCGACCAGCCGCTCCTGATAGCCGTCGACGACTGGGACGCACTCGACCGCCCCAGCCGGGAAGTGCTCTCCTTCGTGGCCCGCAGGACCCAGGGCCACGCGATGGGCTTCCTGCTGACCGCACGTCCGCACCGCACGCGTCTGGCGGCCCTCGCGGGCCTTCCCGAACTGCCGCTCGGCCCGCTGACACCGGCGCAGTCCGCCGCGCTGCTGGCCGCGCGCAGGCCGGGCAACGACGCGCAGGCCGTGCGCGAACTGCTGGCCACCGCCGCCGGCAACCCGCTGGCACTCCTCGAACTGCCCACCCGCTCCGAGGACGACTTCCCCTACGTGCCCGCCTCCTCCGACCGGCTGGCCTCCGCCATGGCGCCCGGCGTCTCGCGGCTGCCCTCCGGCACCCGCGACCTGCTGCTCGTGGCGGCGCTCCACCCGGCGGGCGACCTCCCGCTGCTGCTGTCGGCCGCGTCGCGGATCGCCGGCACCGAGCTGGACTTCGCCACGGCGGAACCCGCCGAACGCGACGGCCTCGTGGTCTTCGACGGCATGCGTCTGCGGTTCAGCCATCCCGCCACGGCCGGAGCCGTCGTCCACGACGTCGCGCCGCCGCGCTGCCGTGCCGCGCACGCGGCCCTCGCCGCCGTGCTGGCCCCGGACTCGGTGGGGATGCTGTGGCACCTCTCGCAGGCGACGGAAGGGCCCGACCCGGAGCTGGCCCGCCGCCTGGAGGCCGCGCACCGGCACGCGCTGGAGCAGTGCGAGCCGCCGATGGCCGTACGCCTGCTGCGGCGCGCCGCCGACCTGCACCGCACGCCCGAGGAACGCGGCCGGTGCACCCTGCGCGCCGCCCAGCTCGCCCACGACCTCGGTCTGCAACGGGCGGCGCGGACGCTGGCGCACCGTGCGCTGCGCCACCCGCTGCGCCCCCTGGGCACGCTCTGCGCGCAGGCCCTGACGTGGCCGGGCGGCGGCCCCGTACGGCTGCCGGCCGGTCCCGGTTCCTGGCCCGTGCCGGCCACCGCGGCCGAGCAGGAGAGCGCGCTGGAACTGATCCGGCTCACGGCGCCCGACGTCGCGGGCGACCCCGAACGCACCGAGGAGCTGCTCGCCTTCGTGGACACCCTGCCGCAACGCCCCGACGATCCCCGGCTGCTGCACGCCCTGGCCACGGTGGCCCCGGTGCGCCGGGCCGCGACCGTCGTCTCCCGGCTGGCCGCCTTCCAGGGGCTGACGGACACCTCCGTACGGGACCTGGAACGGCTGGGCGAGGCGGCCCTGCTCGCCGGTGACCCGCTGCGCGCGCTGGACCTGCACCGGCGGGCCGAGCGCCGCTACCGCTTCCACGAGCTGCCCGAACCGCTGGCCCGTGTCCTCCTGCGGCAGGGCCTGGCACACCTGGCCGTGGGCGACTGGGGTCAGGGCGGGCAGGCGTTCGAGCAGTCCGAGCGGCTCGCCGAGGAGCACGGCCGGCGTCACCACGGGGCGGCGGCCCGCCTGCTGGGAGAACTCACGCGGGGCCTGCGCACCGGAACGGTGCCCCGCGCCGATTCCCGGGGACTGGAGGAGGCCCGGCGCTCGGTGCCCTGGATCGACGAGGTGCTGGCCGTCGGCAGCGGATGGGCCCAGGTCGAGGGCGGCGACTTCGGCGCCGGGTTCGCGGCCCTCGCGTCTCTCGTCGCCGCCCCCGGCCGGCGTACGGCGGTCCTGTCCGCCCTGGTGCCGTTCGCGGAGGCGGCCGTCGCCGTGAACGCGGCCGGGGAGGCACGGGCAGCGCTGGACAGGCTCGCCCGCGACCTGGGCGCGCAGTGCGCCCCGCTCGTCACCGCCCGGCTCGCGGTGGCCCGGGCCGTCCTGGCCGACGACCAGGACGCGGAGCCGCTGTACGAGCAGGCCTTCGCCATGGAGGCGGCCCGGCTGCCCTTCCTGGAGGCGCCGCTGCGCCTGGCGCACGGGCGCCGGCTGCGCCTTCGGCGCCAGTTCGCCGAGTCCCGGGTCGGTCTGCGGCAGGCGGCGGCCCTCTACACCATGATGGGCGCCGACGCACGGGCCGCGCGGATCGCCGCCGAACTGCGGGCGTCCGGTGAACGCCAGGAGGGCTCCGCGCCCGGCGCGCAGCGGCGGACCCCGGTCCGTGAACTGCTCAACGCCCAGGAGCTGCGGATCGCCGAACTGGCGGCCCGCGGGCTGTCCAACCGGCAGATCGGTGAACTCCTCCACCTCTCGCCGCGCACCATCGGCGCCTACCTGTACCGCATCTTCCCCCGGCTGGGCGTGACGGCGCGGGCCCAGCTCGCCGAGGTGCTCAGGGACGGCCTGGCCGGCTGAGCGGCCCCCGGCCCGCTCACCGGGCTCCCGTGCGACGGACGTGCCGGGCCGCACCATCGGCCGAGGTGCGCCGCACCTGCTCCGCCCGCACCGGGTGACACACGTGCTCCTCCCGCGTCCGGCGCCCCGTAGGTGTTCAGTACACGCCGGACGTGTCTGATCCCGCCGGGCGCCGCACGGGTTCCATCGCGCGCCGGACCCCGTACGTGTTCAGTCCGCGCCGGGCCCCGTACGTGTTCCAGTGCGCGCCGGGCCCGTACGCCTTCAGTCCGTGCCGATCCGTGCGGCGAGCTGGGCGCGGGAGGTGACTCCCAGCTTCGGGAAGATCTGGTACAGGTGCGAGGCCACCGTGCGCGGGGACAGCCGCAGTTGTTCCCCGATGGCCCGGTTGGACAGGCCGCGGGCGGCGAGCCGGGCGATGGTGAGCTGCTGCGGCGACAGCAGCCGGGAGACGTCGCTCCCGCCGGGCTCGGCCGTCGGCCGGCCGGCCGCCCGCAGCTCCGTCTCCGCCAGGTCCGCGCGCGGCCCGGCGCCGAGCGCGCGGAAGAGGGTCTCGGCCGCGGCGAGCGGCTCGCGCGATTCGATGACGCGCCGCCTGCGCCTGAGCCAGGCCCCGTGTCCGAAGAGGGTCATGCCGTGCAGCAGCGGCCAGGTCTCGATTCCGGGCCCGAGCGCCGCGCGGTAGCGGCTCTCCGCCTCCTCGTCGGGGGCGAGCACCGCGTCCGCGTACGCCAGGATCCGCCGGAGCAGCGGCGTGCGGCCGGTCCGGGTCAGGGACTCGACCTGCGCGACGACGGCCCTGGCGTCGTCCGGTTCACCGGCCGGCGGCGCCGCCTCCGCGAGGAAGGCAAGGCCCCAGAACTGCTCGTAGGAGTAGGGCGCCGAGGGTTCGGTGACCATGGAACGCAGCTGGGCGTAGGCCTCGGCGTACCGGCCGGTGCCCGAGGCCGTCAGCGCGCGGGCCAGCGAGGCGAGGCTCAGCTGCCGGCTCTGGCCGAGGCGCAAGGAGGCCTCCTCGACCTCCGCGGCGAACTCCAGCGCCCGCTCGTGGCGGCCGCGCAGGGCCTCGACGACGCCCAGTGTCCCGGTGGCCCGCGCCACCCAGTCGGTCTGGCCGGTCCTGGCGGCGATCCGACGGCCCTCGTCGGCCAGTTCCTCGGCGGTACCCCACTGGGTGCCCAGCCAGATCTCCTCCAGCGCCCTGGGCACGAGGATCTGCGGCAGCCGCCCGTAGCGCCCCTCGGCGCGGGCCGTCCGCTCCGCCTCCCGGAACAGCAGCGTGGCCCTGCCGAGGTCGCCGACGAGGTGGGCGAGCTGACCGAGCAGACCGAGGTCTTCGCCGGCGGGCCGCCGCAGCACGCGGTGCGTGTCCTCGTCGGGCACCGACTGCGGTTCCGCCAGCGCCATGACGGCGATGTCGCGGGCGTCCCACGGCCGCGGTCTGAGGTCCTCGACCGTGCGGACGAGCAGGCGCCGGTCCTCGGGTCCGGCCTGGTGCCACCAGCACCTGCGGGCCGCCGCGTGCAGCAGCTTCCGGCTGAGCGCGGGATCCTGCGCGGCGACCGCGCGGGCCGCCTCGCACAGGCCCGCGATGCCCTCCCGGCCGACCACGAAGTTGCCCGGCAGGAGTTCGTGCACCCACAGCAGCAGGGCGCGGCCGTAGGCGCCCAGTCCGGCCGGGTCGATCCCGCGGGCGAGCCGCAGGGCCTGTTCGCGCAGGCCGTGGTCGCAGGCCAGCTCGGTGGCGCGCAGCAGCCGGGCCGCCCGCCGCGCCGGGTCGGGGGAGAGGCGGGCCGCGCATTCGAGAGCGGCCAGCGCGGTCAGGACGGCGGTGCCCGGGCGGCTCTGCCCGGCCAGGTCCTCCAGCAGCGCGGCGAGGTCCTCGTCGGTGCCCACCGCGCACTGGGCCGCGTGCCAGGCCGCGTGGGGCGGGCTGGTGACGCTGCGGCCGAGGGCCGCGTGGGCGGCCAGGCGCCGCGCCGCCGACTCCAGGTGCAGCACGGCCGTGCGCACGAGCGGCCGGGGAAACCTCAGATGGCGGCCGTCCTCGACGAGCAGTCCCCGCCGGACGGCCTCGGTCAGCCCCTCGCGTGCCGCGTCGCCGCTGCCCAGCACGTACCGGGTGGCGCCCAGCACGTCCCAGGTGAGGGAGGAGGTGCTGAGCGCGGCGGTGAGGAGCGCGCGGCGCGCGGCCTCCGGCAGTTCCGCCAGCTCCTGCGCGTACGCCTCGGCCATGCGCGGGGTCGCGGGCAGCGTGCCGAGCACGGCGGCGTCGCCCGGGGCGCCGTCGCTCAGGGACAGCTCGGTGAGGGCGAGGGGATTGCCCTCGGCGGCGGCGAGGACGAGTTCCGTCTCGGTGTATCCCGTGGCCCGTCCGGCGCGTTCGACGAGTGCGCGGGCCTCCGGCTCGGGCAGCGGCCCCAGGGTGGCGGCGAGCGCGTCGGGGGTGAGCGGAGTGACGGCGGGTGCGGCGGGCACGGTCCGTTCGGTGACGACCATGGCCACCCGGGTTCCGGCGCACAGGCGGGCGATCTCCCGTACGGCGTCCCGGCTCGCGGCGTCGATGCGGTCGAGGTCGTCCACGCAGACCAGGACCGGTTCCGGTGTCCGGGCGAGCAGGGTGAGCACGGCCGCCGCCAGCCGGTGGGGCGCCGGGTCGCTGTCGCCGCCGAACGCCGCCTCCAGCGTCTCGTGGTCGGCGGCGGGCAGGTCGTCGAGCGGCACCGGGTGGGAGCGCAGGAGGCCGTGCAGGGCGGCGTGCGGGACGTCGCGCTCGGCCGGTGCCGAGGACGTCGTGAGCACGCGTACGCCCCGGCGTGCCGCGGTGCGGGCGGCGTACCGCAGGAGGGCGGACTTGCCCGTCCCGGGGGCTCCGCTCAGGTGCAGCACACGCCCGCCGCCGCCGGGCGGACCGGCAAGCAGCGCGGCCACCAGGTCCTGTTCGTGGGCGCGGCCGAGGAGGCGGGGGTCGTCAGAACCGGGCCGCGCGCTCATCCGGTTCCCTTCTCCGACATCCCTCCAGCAGGCCGCTGTGCGCTCCCGCCCGGCGCGGCACGCGCCCCGGGGGCCGCGAAGGCCGCCGCGCGGGCTGCTGTCACGTTACCGTCCGACGCCGAAAGGGCAGGCCAGATGCTAACACCCGGTCGGCGCACCGGCCGGTCCGGCTCCGGGGTCGGCGGCGGCGTAGAGACCGCGGATGCTGACGTCGTCCCCGCATTCGAGACGGTGGAAGACCCAGTCGATGGGGCAGCACCGGCGGGCACCGGGCAGTTCCACGACGAGGGGGGCGGCAGTCGGGGGGGACCCGGGTACGTGACGCCATACCCCCCCGGCCCGGCGGGTCAGTATCTCCCCGATGTAGCAGCCGAAGGCGACGAGCGACTCGGCCATCTCCTCGCCCGTGGCGCCTTCGGCGCGGAAGCCGTCGACGATGCCCTCCACCAGGTCGAGGCTCTCGGGGGTGTAGTCGAGTTCCGCGCCGCTGATGTCGGCTGCGGTCGCGACGATGGCAGCTGCGTGCCGGGGCGCGCTGTCGGGCTCCAGTGGGTGTTCAAGGTGCAGCTGCATGTTCGTCCTCGGGCTGATGCCGTCACTGTCTTCGAGGCTAGCTTGATAACACCCGCGCAGCATGCCCCTGTGTCTGCCGGTCCGAAACTCAGCCGGTTCCCTTGTGCCGGTCCCGGCGGCACATGGTGCACCGTGGTGCCGGGCACGTCGAGTCATGACGGCGCCGCGCCGGGTGGACACATCGTCACATATGCGGTGCAGAGGGGTCGTGGACGCCGTGCCCGGCTCCAGGAGGACAGTCGATCGACTCATGCCTTCCGGTTGTCCTTCTGCCAGAGTCGGACCGTGTTCCGTCGCCGGCTCCAAGGGTTTTCCCTGTGTGCCGTCAGGGCCCCAGAGCCCTCCGCGCTCGTCCGGATCCGGCCGGACACCACCGGATCCCGTCCGTATGCGCACCCCCGGCGAAGGAAGGACTCAGCCATGGCACGCCCCCGCGCGTTCGACACCGACCTGGCAGTGGAACGGGCCATGAGCCTCTTCTGGACGAAGGGTTACCACGGCACACCGCTGCCGCTGCTCACGGCCCGGCTCGGCATCGGCAGCGGCAGTCTGTACGCGGCCTTCGGCTCCAAGGACGGCCTCTACGCGCGGGCCCTGGAGCACTACTGCGCCGGCCTGGTCGCCGATGTCGCCCGGCGGATGGGGAGCGGCACCGACATCCGTACGGCCCTGCGCACCTTACTTCTCGCCCTGGTGACCGACGACCTGGCGGACCCCGAGCGCGGCTGCCTGCTGGTCAACGCCGCGACGGAGCGCGCGGCGCACGAGGGCACGGTGGCCAGGGTGAGGGCGGCCATGGCCGCGGTCGAGGCCGTGCTGACGGGTGCCCTGGAGCACGCCCGGGAACGCGGTGAGCTGGCCCCCGGCCGCAGTCCGGTCGAACTCGCCCGGTTCCTGGTGACGTTCATCCAGGGCCTGCACGTGATGGGGAACGCGCGTGCCGACCGGGGTTTCCTGGAGAACGCGGTGTCGGGAGCGCTGAGGGTGCTGGACTGAGAGCTGCGGACAAAAGGGGTGTCCGATCGGCTCGCGGCGTCCGGTGCGTGCGAGCGCAAGGCGCCGGAAGGTCCTCGTGGCGGAGCTGCCAGGGCCGTTCGGCAACGTTCCGAGCGCGCGTGCCGGACGTCGCGAGCGGGACTCCCCTTTTGTTCGCAGCTCTGAGAGGGGCCGCGCCCGGTTTCCGCTCCTGCGGGGCCCCGGTCCGCGACCCGTGGCCTGTCTCCACGCCGCACGTCACCTCTTCACAGCGCGGCGAACGCGGCGTGGACCGCCTCGCACGTCGCCTCCAGTTCCGCTTCGGTGACGCCAGCCGGGACGAACCAGCAGGCCATGCCGAAGGCGTTGGTGTGGATGCCGCGTTCCAGGAGTGCGTGGCGGAAGGCGTCGTGCCGGGCCTGGTCGGCGGCGAAGAGGTCGCGGTACCCGCGGGTGGGTGTGCCGTCGGGCGTGAAGACGGCCTGGAACATGGCGCCCACGCCCTGGACCGCGCACGGGATGCGCCGGTCGTGCGCGGCGCGGCGGATCGCCTCCATGACACGTGTGCCGCTCTCCTCGATGTGTGCCACGGTCTCCGGCTGGTTCAGCCGGCGCAGGGTGTGCAGTGCGGAGGCTGCGCACAGGGGCGAGGCGTTGTAGGTGCCGCCGTGTTTGACCCGGCCCTCGGCGAGGGCTTCCAGTACGTCCCCGCGTCCGGCGAAGGCAGCGACGGGCAGGCCGCCGCCCAGCGCCTTGGAGAAGACGGCGAGGTCCGGGACGACCCCGAACATGGCCTGGGCGCCGCCGGGTCCGGTGCGGAAACCGGTGCACACCTCGTCGAAGACGAGCAGGATCCCGCGTGCCGTGCATTCGTCCCTGAGTAGGTCCAGGTAGCCGGGCGCGGGCATGGTGCAGGCGTTGTTGGCGACGATCGGCTCGCAGATGACGGCGGCCAGTTCGCCGCGGTGGGCGTCGAGCGCGGCACGCAGGGCCGCCGGGTCGTTCCAGGGGCAGACGACGACGTCGTCCAGCACCCCTCGGGGGATCCCCGGCGAATGGGGCACCGCGGCCGGGGTGCCGCGGGGGCCGGCCTCGGCGGCCGTCGGACGGTTGGAGACGGCGAGGGTGTCGGTCCAGCCGTGGTAGTGCCCCTCGAACTTGAGGATCTTCGAGCGTCCTGTGTGCGCGCGGGCCGCGCGGACGGCGCCCTGCACCGCCTCGCTCCCCGAGTTGGCGAACCGGACGAGTTCCGCGCAGGGCACCATGGCGCGGATCAGTTCGGCCAGCTCCACCTCGGCGGTGTTGCAGGTGCCGAACATCGTGCCGGTCCGCAGCACGCCGGTCAGCGCCTCGGTGAGGTGCTCGGGAGCGTGACCGAGGACCGCGCTGCCGTAGGAGATCAGGTAGTCGATGTACTCGTTGCCGTCGACGTCCCAGATGCGGCTGCCGGATCCGCGGACCATGTACAGCGGATAGGGGTGCGGCCCGGTCGAGGTCGCCCGGGAGGAGGAACTGACACCGCCGGCCAGCGAGGCCCGGGCGCGCTCGAACCAGGCACGGCTGCCTTCGGTTCCGGGCAGCGCCGGTACAGGGGTGTTCATGGGGACTCCGCTCTGGAGAGGGACGATCCGCCGGTGCGGGTTCCGTCGCCGAGCCGCGCGCCGTCCGGCGGCGGTCCGGCCACGTACGCCTCGAACCACCGGCCGCGGGTCAGCCGGCCGGTCGTGGCCCAGGCGAGCATGCGGTGCAGGCCGTCCAGGTGGATCAGCCCCTGACGGGTCGTCAGGCGCTCGTGGTCGGGGCCGCTCACCGGGCGGGTGCTCAGGAACAGCGGCAGGTGAGCCGCCCGGCGCTGACGGGCGAGTTTCAGGGCGCACAGGGGGTTGGACCGCTCGTAGGAGTCACCCAGGGCGGCCAGCCGGCCCGCCGCCTCGGCCACGGTCAGTCCGGTGGCGGGGACGAGTTCCCGCTCGCCGTCCTCGCCCAGGTGCCAGGGCAGCACCACCTCCCGTACTTCCGGCCCCTCCAGCAGAAGCCGCCGCCAGGGGCCGGGAAACTCCTGCCGGGCGGTGCGGATGTGCCGTTCGGCCCGGTCGTCGAAGTCGGTGGGGTCGTCGGGATCGTGGGTGTGGTGCCGTAGGAAGCGGCGCAGTACGGCCTCGAACGGCAGGGTCTGCACGACCTTCACCGTCCGCGGCCCTCGGCCCGCTCGTACTCGCCGAAGTGCCGTTCGGCGAACAGCTCGGGCCGTCCCGCGTCCAGTCCGCGCGAGCGCGCCACGGCCAGCACCTGCCTCCAGTACGGTTTGACCGGCGGCCACAGGGTGCCCGTGCGGCAGTAGGAGCCGTCGATCATGTAGCGCGGTCTGGCGCCGGAGTGCGGGGTCCGGGCGGGCCGGCGCGTGTGGAAGAGCGCCGAGTGCAGGACCACCGTGGAGCCCGGTGGCAGCGTGTCGATGACCGTCTCGCCCGCAAGGACGTCCGTGCCCCGGTGGCTGAGGGCGCCCTTCTCCGCGACCTGCCGGTGCGACCCGGGCAGGACCGCGAGCGGACCCTGTCCCGGCTGGAGACCGCGGATGTAGTGCAGGGCGTGGACCATGGGGAGGCACCGGTCCCGCTGGGGCCGCTGCTCGTAGTCGTGGTGCCAGCTCTTGCCGGCGGCTCCGGCGGGCCGCCGGTCGCTGTGCAGGTGGTGGAAGACGAAGGACTCGCCCAGCAGGGCGGGGTGGCCGAGCAGGTCCATCAGCGGCGGGTGCACCGCCAGCTCCCCGTGGGCCTCCAGGTCCAGTTCGACGGTCAGCGGGGGCCGTGCGCCGGGCCGGCACGCGTCGATGGATTCCTGCCGCCGGCCCGAGTCCACCCACCGGTCGACCTCGGGCACCAGGCGGTCGACGAGGGCGGACGGCAGGAATCCGGGGAGGACGAGGAACCCGTCCTCGGTGAACTTCTCCACCGGGGCATCGATGGCACGAACGTCTGTCATAGGTGGGAACCCCTGGTTCAGTCGGCTGTCCTCACGCCGCCGGAGTCCGTCCGCGGCGCCGTCCTTCAGGACCCGGCACGGCGGTCCGGGCGCTGGACACATGTGTTTCACCGTCCCCGGGGTGCGCGGCCTGACCGCTCGGCGCGCACCCCGCCCTCACCCGCCCAGCAGGACCTGGATCTCCTTCATCAGGTTCTCCTCCAGCGGGCCGTGCTCCAGCGCCCCGGCGTTCTCCTCGACCTGCGCGACCGAACGGAACCCGGGGATCGGCAGCGCCCGCGGGCTGCGTGCCCACAGCCAGGCGAGGGCACCCTGGGCCGGCGTCCGCCCCCCGCTCGTCAGCACCTCCCGTACGGCCGTCACGCGCCGGGCCCAGTCGGGTGCGGGTACTCCGCCGGGGCCGTACCAGGTCAGCCAGGCGGGCGGCACCGCGCGGATGTCACCGGCGCCGGCCCCGCTCCTGGCTCCCGCCGCCTTCGCCAGCAGCCCCATCGCCAGGGGGCTGCGGTTGACGCTGGTCAGTCCCCGGGCCGCGCAGAGGGCGAACAGTTCGGGGGCGTCCTGGAGGACGTTGGCCGCGTGCTGGACGGCGAGGCAGTTCGCCCCGTCGGCGAAGAGCGCGGCACGCCGCGGATCGTCGGTGCTCCAGGCGTAGCCCCGCACCAGGCCCTCCTGGACCAGGTCCTCGCAGGCCTCCCGCAGCGCGAGGGCCCGCTCGGGCGGCGTGTCGGACAGATGGAGCTGGTACAGGTCGACGTAGTCGGTGCCCAGGCGCTCCAGCGAGGCGAGGAGCGCGCGGCGCACGTGTTCGGGTGAGTCGTCGGTGCCGGTCAGGGTCTTCGTCCGCTCGTCGAAGACGTTCCCCCACTTGGTGGCGATGACGGCCTCGCTCCTGCGTCCCCGCAGCGCACGGCCGAGGACGCGCTCGCTGTGCCCGGCGCCGTAGGCGTCGGCGGTGTCGAAGAAGGTGATGCCGAGGTCCAGGGCCCGGCGGACGGCGGCCACGGACTCGTCGTCGTCGACGGCTCCCCAGCCCAGCGGGTTGCCGTCCCGGTCCTGCCACGGGCCGCCGATGGCCCAGCACCCCAGGCCGAGCGGCCCGGTGCTGATGTCACTGCCGCCCAGTCGTGTGTCTCTCCAGGTGTCCATGGCCCGGCACATTACGTCGGGAGACACACACATATGCAAGTGGCAGGTGACCTTCCGTGATCACGCGGTTCCGATCCGGCCACTCTTCGGCCGTCTTCCGCGGGTACCGGCCGGACGCCTTTCGGTCACTCCCCGCACCACCTGCACGGTACACGCGCTCTTTTGAGTGCGCGGGACGGCGAGAGGCCCGAACATTCTTCGCACTTGTTCCCTCACGCGGCGGTGCGGCCCGGCAAGGCCGAGGGCACCGGAGCAGCGAATTCCGGCTCGCCAGGCTGACCGGAAGATTTTTCTGACGCTTCATCAGATCATGACGTGTCTTCACTGGGCACTGAGTGCCATGCCATCGTTCCGACACGTGTCTGACCGACTCCGGCACGGCTCGCACCCGGTGTTGAGCTGGCTTTTCCGTCCGATTCACTGAACGGAAACATCCATGAAACAGTCCGCGTTCACACGTATCCCCATACCCTCTCCTGAGCGGGAGGTGACTCTGTGCTCCGTCGTGTGGTGATCACCGGCAGCAGCGGCATGCTCGGCACCGCGCTGGCCCGGCGGCTGGCCGAGAACGACTGCGAGGTCGTGGGCCTCGACCTCACCCACCGCGCCGACGCCACGGCCGGCCGGCTGGTGACGTGCGACATACGCGACGGTGCCGCGGTGCGGCGCGCCGTACGCGGCGCCGACCTGCTGGTGCACAGCGCCTCGGCCCTGCCCAGCTACGCCACCGCGCAGATCGACTCGATCGTCGTGGAGGGAACCCGTACGGTCCTGGCCGCCGCCGCGAGCCAGGACGTCCCCCGCGTCGTCCACCTCTCCACCGGCTCCGTCTACGGTCTGCCCGCGCAGGTCCCGACGCCGGAGACCTACCCCCGCAGCCCGATCGACCCCTACGGCAGGGCCAAGGCCCGGGCCGAGGAACTCGTGGAGAAGGCCCGGGCCGACGGCCTGGTGGTGCCCGTGCTCCGGCCCAAGACCTTCCTGGGCCCCGGCCGCCTGGGCATCTTCGCCATGCTCTTCGAATGGGCCGCCGAGGGGCACCACTTCCCCGTGCTCGGCTCCGGCCGGGTACGCAGCCAGATGCTGGACGTCGAGGACCTCGTCGACGCCATCCTGCTGGCCGCCGAGGCCCCGGCCGACGTGGCCAACACGGAGTTCAACGTCGGCGCGGCCCGGTTCGGCACCCTGCGCGAGGACTTCCAGACCGTCCTGGACGCCGCCGGACACGGCAAGCGCGTCATCGGACTGCCCATGCGGCCGGCCGTCGCGGTGCTCGAACTGCTGGCGCGCGCCCGTCTGTCGCCGGTCTACATGCGGCTCATCCACAAACTCCGCGCCGACAGCTGCATGGACATCTCCCGCATCCGCGACCGGCTCGGTTTCGAGCCCCGCTACTCCAACCGCGAGGCGATCTCCCGCAGCTTCGAGTGGTGGCGGACCGAACACCGCGGCACCGGCGGCCACTCGGGCGGCCGGACCAGCCGTGACCCCTGGCAGCAGGGCGCCCTGCGGCTCGCCAAGGCGGTCTTCTGAACCGTCGCGAGAACGGGTCAGCAACGCACTCCCCCCTCCCGCCGGTTCGAGGAGAGCCATGCACGGTGTCAACCCGGTGGCCCCCGCCGCCCGTCCGTCGTCCCCCACCGTCCCCCCGGCTTCACCCCCCATCGCTTCACCCCCCATCGCTTCACCCGCCCTCTCTTCCCCCGCCACCGCCGGCCCGCCGGCCACCGCCTCCCCCGCCCCGGGGCAGACACCCGCCGGCGAGAAACACGCGCCGGGCACGGCCCGCGCCCTGCTGCGCCTGTCCCGCCCCTACCAGTGGGCCAAGAACCCCCTGGTCATCGTCGTACCCGCGGTGCTCGTCCACCGGAGCGCGGTCCACGCGGCGCTCGCGGTCCTGTGGGCCACCGCCCTGTTCACCCTCGCCTCGGTCGCGGTCTACGTGCTCAACGACCTCACCGACCGCGAACGCGACCGGCTCAACCCCGCCAAGAGCCACCGCCCGCTCGCCTCGGGCGCCCTGTCACCCCGTGCCGCCTGGACCTACCTCGCCGGGGTCGCCACCGCGCTGGCGGCCGGCGTCGCCCTCGCCTCACCGGCCAGAGCATGGCCGGTCCTGGCGTACCTCGCACTCAACCTCGCCTACAGCTACCACCTCAAACACGTGGCGCTCGTCGACTCGTTCGTGGTCGCACTCGGCTTCGTCCTGCGCGCCGTCCAGGGCTACCTGGTCATCGGCGCCCGGCCCTCCTCCTGGCTGCTGCTGACGGTGCTGAGCAGCTGCATGCTGCTCGTCCTCGGCAAGCGGCGCAGGGAACTGCTGGACGTGGCAGGTGAGCACCGGCCGGCCCTCGCCGGGTACTCCGTGCAGCTCATCGACTGCCTGACCATGATCAGCGCCACGCTGACCGCGGTCGCGGTGGGCATCTACCTGACGGCCGCCCCCGAACCGAGCGGCGCCGCCACCGCGTTCGCCTTCCTCACCCTGACCGTGTCGGTCTTCGCCGTCTTCCGGTACCTCCAGGTGCTGCTGGTCGGCGGCGGCGGCGCGGACCCCGTGCGGACCCTGCTCAGGGACCGGCTGCTGATCGGCTGCGGCGTGGCATGGGCGGGCCTGTTCGCGTTCCTGTCCTGACGGACCCGCGCCTTTTGGCATCCGCTCCGGCGCGCCCGCCCCCGGCCGCCGGCCCGGGAGCCCGCCGGCACCGACCCGAGAACCCGGAAAGGACCACCGTGGAAGAACCACTGGTGTCACTGATCATCCCCAACTACAACTACGCCCGGTCCCTGGGCCTGTCCATCCAGTCCGCCAAGGACCAGGACTACCCGAACCTCGAGATCATCGTCGTGGACGACTGCAGCACCGACGGCTCCTTGGAGATCGCCCGGTCGCACGGCGTGCGGGTGGTGAGCACCGGAACCAACAGCGGCGTGGCCACCGCCAGGAACACCGGGGCGGCGCACGCCCGCGGCAGCATCCTCTTCTTCCTGGACTCCGACGTCGCTTTGCGGCCCGGTGCCGTGCGGGCCGCGGTCGAACTGCTCGCCGCCCACCCGGAGGCGGGCGCGGTCTGCGGCATGTACGAGCCCGAGCCGCTGATCCGGGACAGCCTCGTCGAGGAGTGCCGGTGCCTGCAGGCCTACTACTGGCGGACCAGCTCCGAGGGCACGGTCAGCTTCCTCATCTCCGCGATGTGCGCCCTGCGGGTCGAGGTCTTCGAGGAGATCGGCCCGTTCAACCCGAACCTGCGGCAGACCGAGGAGGTCGACTACGGGCAGCGGCTGAGCCAGCGCTACGACCTGCTCCTGACCCCCGTCATCCGGGGTTTCCACGACGACGACCACGAGATGTGGCCGCTGGTCCGCAAGATCTTCACCCGGGCCCGGCTCCGCATCCCCCTCTACGCCCGGCGCAGGAGGTTCGCCAAGGGCTTCGAGACGGCCTCCCGTTCCTGGGCCAGCCTGGTCTCGCTGCTGGCGGCGGTCTCCCTCGCGGCCCCCGCCCTGCTGGGACCTGTCGCCTGGGCGCTGCCGGTACTGCTGCTGTGCACCGTGATCGGCCTCGACTTCGGCATGTACCGGTTCGTCGCCGCCCGGCGCGGCCTCGCCTTCATGCCCAGCTTCATCGGTGTCCAGCTGGCCTTCAACCTCACCGTGGCGGTGGGTGTGGTCTTCGGGGTGGTGCACTGGCTCTGCTCGCCCTCGTTCCGCAGGCTGTACGACCGCGACCGGACGGTCCCGTCCGTCGCGCCGGCGCTGTGACGCCCGCCGAGGGGGCGGCGGTGCGGGCCACCGCCGCCACGCGGACCGGGACGGCGGCCGGCCCGGCCGGCCGCGGCACGAAGCGGAAGACGGGCGCCGACCGGGTCCGGCGGCGCCGCCGCCCCCGGCTGCTGATCGCCCTGGCCGTGCTCTGGACCTGTTTCACGCTCGTGCAGCGCCTGCTCAGCGGCCGGTGGTGGGTCATGCTGGTCCCCGACCTCATACCGCCCGTCGCCTTCCTGCTCGTCCCGGTGCTCCTGATGCTGGGGGCCGGTGTCAGCGGGCTGAGGCGGCGCGGGGGGCGGGCGGAGCGGAGCACGCCCGCCGCTGCCGAGGAGCCCGGTGCGCACGCCACCGCCGGCTGCGGTGACCCGGCCGCCGGCCCGGGCCCGGAGCGGGCGGCCGCGAGCGCCGGCGGGCCCGGCGGTCCCCGGGGGGCCGGGCGCCCGGTGCCGTGGTTCGCTTCCCGCCGTACCGCCCTGCTCCTGGTGTGCGCCCTGGCGCTGGTCTCCGCCTGCGTCAGCTGGTCGCGCAACGGGGTCCGGCTCGCCGCGCTGACCCACCACGTGTCCTCCACCGCCGGGGACCTGCGCATCGTCTCCTGGAACACCACCTGGTGGGGACAGGACGTCGACAAGGACAGCTTCTGGCGGACCCTGCGGGCCCAGCGGGCCGACGTCTACCTGCTCCAGGAGTACCTCCACGGCATCGACTACCGGCAGGAGAACCTCCGGCCCGTCGACGACCTGGCGCGTATCCACCGCGAGTTCCCGGGGTACCACGTCGTGACCCGCGGGGAACTGATCACCCTCTCGCGGTACCCGGTCATCGGCTCGAAGCTGGTCGGCACGGGCCAGTCGGTCGCCGGCCGGCCCGACGCGCCCTGGCTGGAGGTGTACCGGGCGGTCAAGACGCTGCGCGTCGACATCCGGGTGCACGGGCGGCCCCTGTCCCTCTACAACGTCCACATACCCGTACAGATAGATCCCGGCCCCCAGCTCCTCTCCCCCAGCGTCTTCGGCATGCTGCGCGACCGTCAGCGCACCAGGACGGCACAGTTCCGGGGACTGAACGCGGAACTGCGCGAGCAGCGCGCGAAGGGCGCGGCCGCCCTCGTCGCGGGGGACTTCAACAGCAGTCCCGCCATGGGTGAGCTGCAGGAGCTGCGCAGCACCATGCGGGATGCCGCGGACAGCGGCACCGACCTGTACCCCCATTCCTGGAACGAGCTGGTCCCCGTGCTCGGGCTGTGGCGGCTGGACTGGGCGTTCTCCACCGGCCCGGTCACCGTCGACCGTTACCGCTTCGACGACATGCACCACCTGTCCGATCACCGAGCCCAGGTCCTGGAGGTGTCCCTGTGACCGGATCCGGCCCGCGCCCCGCCTCGCCGGAACGCGACGACGGCGCCCCGCCGCCCCGCGTCTCGGTGGTCATCCCGAACTACAACTACGCCAAGACGCTGCCGCTGTGCCTGGAATCGCTGCGCCGGCAGACCCTCCCGCCCTTCGAGATCATCGTGTCGGACGACGCCAGCACCGACGGGTCCGCCGACATCGCCGAACGCTTCGGCTGCCGGGTGCTGCGCGCGACCACCAACCAGGGGGTCTCCGCCGCACGGAACGCGGGGGCCGCCGCCGCACGCGGCGACATCCTCTTCTTCCTCGACTCCGACGAGGCCCTCTCGCCCCGGTCGCTGGAGAACGCCGTACGGCTCCTGGCCGAGGACCCCGGACTCGGGTGCGTGCACGGCGTCATCGCCCCCGAACCACTCGTGGACGACGGCCCGGTGGAGTGGTACCGCACCCTGCACGCCCACCACTGGCGGCTCAAGGGCGTGGGCCCCACCCCCACCGCGTTCTTCGCGGCGGCAGCGGTGCCCCGACGGGTCTTCGAGGAGATCGGCCCCTTCCACCCCGCGCTGCGCGACAGCGAGGACGTGGAGTACAGCGAGCGGCTGTCCGCCCGCTACCGCATCCTGCTCACCGCGCAGGTGGAGGCCGCCCACGACGAGGAGTACCGGCTCGGCCCGATGCTGCGCGAGCAGTTCCGCCGGGCCCAGTACCTGCTCCCGTTCGCCGCCGCCCACCGGCGCCGGCCGGGCGCGCTGCGGGCCAACAGCATGGCCGGGGTCGCCGCGGCGCTGTTCACCGTGGCCACGCTGCCGGCCCTCGCGGTCCCTCCGCTCGCCGTGCTCCCCCTGCTCGGACTGCTCGGCTTCGCCTGCGCCGATCTGCCGCTGCTGCGGTTCGTCCGGCGCCGGCGCGGGACCGGTTTCGTGCCCCTGTTCGTCGGCCTGCACCTGCTGGTCAACCTCCAGATAGCGCTGGGCGCCGGCACCGGGTGGCTGCGCAGCAAGTTCGACCGCGACTTCGGCGCTCCGCCCGGCCGTCGTCCCTCGGCGGCCGGCCCGTCCCCCGAGCCGCGCGACGCGGTGCCCGTACCGGCCTCCGAGCACGCGGAAGGGGGCACCGGATGACCGTGGTCCGCCGTGACGAGAGCGCGGCCGGAGCCGAGTGCCCCGAGCAGTCGGTGACCCCCGGCCTCGGCCGGACCGGGGAAGACGGTGGCACCGGACGGAAACCGGCGGGACCGCGCGTCGCGGCACCCGGCCCAGGCTCGGGTTCTGTCCCCGGCTGGGATGCCGGCTCCGCGCCCGGCCCAGGCTCGGGTTCCGGCCCCGGCTCGGACGCGGACTCTGCGCCCGGTTCAGCGCCCGGCCCCGGCTCGGACGCCGGTTCCGCGCCCGGTTCCGGCTCGGACGCCGGCACCGGTACCGGGTCCGGGAGACGGAAATGGTCCCGGCCCGTGCGGCGGTCGCTGGCCGTGGTGCTGGTCGGCGGTGCCGCGTACGGCATGTGGCGGGCCCTGGACGGCAGCGGCCCGGTCATCGGGGACCTGCTGACCCGCGAGGGCGCGGTCCCCTGGCTCGTCGGCTCGGCCGTGGTCAACCTCGCGGGACTGGCGCTGAGCATGGCGTCCTGGCGCAGCACGCTGGCCGGCGTGGGGACCGCCCTGCGCTGGGGGCCCACCGCCGAGATCTTCGGCGCGACCGTCCTCGGCAAGTACCTGCCCGGCCCCTTCTGGAGCGCCCTGGCAGGGGTGCACCTGGGGCGGCGCAACGGCGTCCCGGCGCAGCGCATGGTCACCGCGTACGTCCTCAACTCGGTGGTGGTGCTGCTCACGGCCGCCGTGGTGGGAGTCCTCGCCGCCCCCCGGGTGATGGGCGAGGGCGCGTGGTGGCTGCTGCCGGTGGCCGTCGCCCTCGCGGCCCTGCTGTGGAGACCTGGTGCCGTCCTGCGGGCGGCGCGCGGCGCGGCGAAGCTCCTGCGCAGACCCGCGCCCGACCTGCGGGTGGCGGACGGCGACCTGCGCCGGGCCGTCGTCTGGGAGGTGCTGTCCTGGGTCGTCGGCGGCGCGCACCTGTGGATGATCTCGGTGGTGCTCGGAGCCTCCGGCGCCGCCTCGCTCGGTCTGTGCGTGGGCGGGTTCGCCCTGGCCGCCGCGGCGGGCGCCGCCGCTCTGGTCGTCCCCGGCGGAGCGGGCGTGCGCGAGGTCGTCCTGATGGTCGTCCTGACGGCGGACCTGCCCTGGGCGCAGGCGGGGGCCGCGGCCCTGGCCAGTCGCCTGTGCTGCACCGTCACCGAGGTCCTGGGCGCCGGCACGGCCGTCCTGGCGGGCCGCCTGGCGACCGGACGCCGGGGCGGGCGCCCCCTGGCCCTCGCGGGGGAGGCGCCCCATGGCACCTGAGACGTCCGCTCGGGCGGTACGGGCCCTGGGGGCGCAGGCGGCCTGGAGTCTGGTGCGCCGGACCGAGGCACTGCGCGCCCGGTTCACCGGCGGCGCGGGGACCGGTCCCGTCCTCGGACGGGGTCCCGTCTTCCGCGTCCCGGCCGGCCCTGCCCGGGACCCGGATCCGCCGCTGGCCCTCACCGTCGACGACGGCCCCGATCCCCGCTGGACGCCGGCCCTGCTCGACGTCCTCGACACCCACGGGGTGCGGGCCACCTTCTTCGTGGTCGGCACCCGCGCGAGAGCGCATCCCGCACTCCTGCGCCGGGTCCTGGCCGCCGGACACCGCCTCGGCAACCACTCCCTGACCCACCGCCAGCCGTTCGCCGCGCTGTCCGCCGGCGCGCTCGACCGGGAGATCGCGGAGACCCAGCGCGTGGTGGCGGACGAGACCGGCGTCGCCCCGGTCCTCTTCCGGGCCCCGGCCGGCGGCTGGTCGCGGTCGGTCCTCGCCGCCGTACGGCACCACGGCCTGACCCCGGTGGACTGGACGGTCGATCCGAAGGACTGGCGCCGGCCCCCCGCCGACCGGATCGCGGAGCGGGTGGTCCGCGCGCGGGCGGGCGACATCGTCCTCTGCCACGACGGCGGCGGTGACCGCTCGCACACCGTCAGGGCGCTGGACACGGCGCTGGCGTCGCTGCGCGCCCGCGGGACGCGCTTCACCCCGCTGTAGGACCCGGTCCCGGACGCCGCCGGCCGCGTCGCGCGCACATCCGCAGGCGCGTCCGGGACCCACACGGACATGTCCGCCCGCCCCGGCACAGGGCCGGGAGCGGCGACGGACAGCACAAGGAGGAAACCCATGCGAAGAATCCGGGGAATCCGGAACATGTTTCTCGTCCTCGGGGCCATGGCCGGCCTCTTCGGCGCCACCGCCTGGCCGGCCCAGGCGGCGCCCGCCGCCTACCAGTGCGATGCCGCGCACGACCACGACGGCGTCCTCGTCACGTTCGCCGACCGCGACTACGGAGGGGAGTGCCGGGCCACCTCGTACCCCCAGGTCGGAGACCTCCGGAACCTGGGCTTCAACGACACGATCTCCTCGTTGAAGAACCGCACGCCCTACACGCTCTGCTTCTACAGCGACTCGGAGAACAAGGGAAAGGTGTTCCAGATCCACGCCTATGAGTGGTGGTGGACCCTCCCGGACTGGATCGACGACCAGATCTCGTCCTACGACTTCTGCTGAGGGTCCGCGAGGCTGAGCGTCACCGGCCGGGCCGCCTCCCGCCGTCCGGGGAGGCGGTCCGGCCGCGCCGGTGGTGCGACCGGACCGCGGTTCGCCCGGACGGTGCGGGCTGAAGGCGCCGGTTGCGGCCCCCTGCGCACGGCAGGTGTCTCAGGTGGTCAGACCGGCGGCGGTCAGCCAGATGTGCGCGCAGGTCGCCGACGCCTCCTCCAGTTTTCCGGGGGACTGCTGCGAGGCGTGGTAGAACGTCCGCTCGATCATCCAGCACAGGGCGCGGGCCATCGCCGGTGCCTCGTCCGGCGCGGTGCCGGTCCGGACGCCGGCGCGTTCCAGGACGGCGGTGATGGCCGCGATGAACAGGTCGGCCGTATGACTCCACAGCTCGCCGATCTCCGGCACGGTCAACGACAGGTCGATCGCCGTCCGCATGACCAGGCCGTGCTCGTTCCACAGCTCGACCGTGCGCCGCATCGCCGCCGCGACGGCCCGGCGCGGCTCGTCGGCCTGCGCTGTGGCCCGGGACCGTTCCCACAGGTGCGCGACGGTCCGGGACACGAGCGCGGTGACCACTTCCTGCTTGGAGCCGAAGTAGAAGTACAGGGCACCGCGTGTGATCCCGGCGCCCTGAGCGATGTCGCCGACGGTCAGGGCGTCGTACCCCTTCTGCGCCAGCAGGGCTTCGCAGGTGTCCAGGATGGCCCGTTCCCGGACATCGCCCTTGCGTTCGGTGGAGCGCCGGCTCCGCGCGGGGTGGTGGGCGGGCATCAGAGCTGAGCCCCCTCGGGGAAGTCGGTCGTCCGGGAGAGTCCCTCCCACGCGCGGATGTCCTCGTCCACGGCCGTGCGCGCGGCGGTGACCAGGCGCAGCGCGTCCGAGCCCAGGACGAGGTGGGCCGGCGGCTGAGCGACCGACGCGATGTGCACGACGGCCTCCCCGGCCTTGGCCGGATCACCCAGCTGGTTGCCGCTGGCCTTCTGCCGCGCCTCGCGGATGGGGGCGAACAGGTCGTCGTAGTCGTCGACGGTCCGTTCGGCGCGGGTCATGGACCGTCCGGCCCAGGCGGTGCGGAAGGAGCCGGGCTCGATCGCCGTCACGTGGATCCCGAACTGTGCGACCTCCTTGCCCAGTGCCTCGAGGATGCCTTCGAGGGCGAACTTGCTGCCGCAGTAGGCGGACATGCCGGGCACGGCCATGAGGCCGCCCATGGAGGTGACGGCCATCAGGTGCCCGCGGCGGCGCCGGCGCATGGGGGGCAGCGCCGCCTTCAGGGTGGCCACCGCCCCGAAGACGTTGACCTCGAACTGCCGCCGCACCTCGGCCAGCGGCGTCTCCTCGAAGGTGCCCTCCAGGCCGTAGCCCGCGTTGGCGACGACGACGTCCAGCGGACCCGTGTTCCGCTCCGCCTCCGCGACCACCTCCGAGACGGCGTCGTCGTCCGTCACGTCCAGGACACGGCCGTGCGCGTGCCCGGGCCCGAGCGCCTCGAAGACCCGCAGGTCCTCTTCGGAGCGGACCGTGCCGACGACGGTGTGCCCGGCGGCCAGGGCCGCTTGGGCGAAGGCACGTCCCAGGCCCGAGCTGACGCCGGTGACGAGCCAGTTCTGCTGCCGCACTTTTCTTCCTCCCGACGGGACCCGAGGGGGCAGGACTGCCCCCTCACCCACAGAGTCTACACACCGTCGATTTTTATCTTCGATGCGTCGATTCGGGCGTCCTGGGACGGCGCCAGACCTGGCCGAGGCCGGTCCCGCCGGAGGCCCGGCCGCCGCGAGGACCTCCGGTCCGGCCGCTGGAGCGGGGTGAGCCTGGCCTGATCTGGCCGTACGGACCTGATCCGGCCGTACGGACGTGGCCGGTCATGCGGACGTGGCCTGGCCGTACGGACGTGGCCGGTCGTGCGGACGTGGCCGGCCGTGGGGACAGGCAGACCGTAGGGACGGGCCCGTGCCTGCGGTCTGCCTGTTCACGGTCTGTCTGTCCCCACGGTCTGCCTGTCGGTCGGCCGGGCGGCGCGGATCAGTCCTGGGCCGGGGCGGGGTTCAGCTCGGTGTACACCGGGTGGCCGAAGACGCCGTTCTTCACGGCGTCCTTCGCGGTCAGGTACATGGCGTAGTACGCCCAGGAGATGGGCGTCTCGGACAGCCAGCGGTTCACGACCAGACCGCCCGGCGGCTGGTTGCGGTACGCCCATTTCTCGCCGACGGCACTCCACTTGTACAGCCCGTGCCGTACCGTCGCGAGCCCTCCGCCGAGGAACTCGAAGACCCACTCGCCGGTGGTGAGGTGTACGCCCGTGAGGTGCTGGACGACACCGTTGGTCATGAGGTTGCCCACGGTGACGTTGAAGCCCTCCTTGAGTCCCGAGTACAGGGCCTCGCGGAACTTCTGTCCCTTGAACGTGTTCCACGTGGACCCCGGCTCCGGCCCGGCGGAGCCAGGGGAGACGGCCTCCTCGGCCGAGCGCACGCTCCCCGCCGGGGCGGGGGGCGGTTCTGGGTTCCGCCCCGCCACCGCGGCTCCGTCCGTCTCCGTCCTCGACGGGCCGCCCGACGGCGGGTCCCCGGCGCCCGGCTTCTCCCCGGGCGGCCGGGGTGTGCCGGGCCCGGGTTCCGGTCCCGGCTCCCGGGCTCCCGTGCCGGCGGGCTCGGGGGTGGCGGTGGGCTCGGCCGGGGTCCCGGCGGGTTCCGGGCGCACGGCCGGCACCTCGCCCGCCCCTGGGGGCGTCCCGCCGCCCGGGTTGCCGGTCCGTACGGGTCCGGCGGGCGGTACGCTCCCGGCGTCCGGCCCCGCTTCCACGGGCCTCGTCCCGGTGGCGGGCGGCCGCGGTGGGGCGGCCGGGCTCGGCGGACCGGGAGGAGCGCCGTCCTTCGCGGGCGTGCCGACCGCGCGGGGGCTGAGGATCGCCTCCACCTCGTCGGCCCTGGTCATCCGGGTCGCGGCGGAGCCTTCCGCCGCGGTCGAGGCGGACGCGGGACCTTCGGCGGTGCGCGTGGCGGCCCCGTCGCCCGAGGCGCGGACCGATGCCTCGCCCGCGGTCCCGGCTTCCGTCGAGGACGCCCGCTCAGGACGGGAGAGCGTCTGCCCGGTACGGGCCGGGGAATCCGCACGCGCGGTACCGGCCGGCGTCTCCCGCACGGCACCGGTCTCCTCCGCGGACGTCCGCTGCGCGGTGGGCCGGGGTGCTTCCGCTGTCCGTGCGGGGGCAGCCGTGTTGGCCGTCCCGGCCGGGACCTCCCTCCCGCTCTCCGCGGGCGCGGCGGGGTGCTGTTCGCGCACGGGAGACGGTGAGGGCGGCTCGCCACGGGGTTCCCGTGCCGGGACGGCGCTGTCCCCGCTCTTGGGCACGGGAGCGCCCTTGGCAGTGGCGGAAGCATCGGACACGGTCGGCAGGGGCGACCGAGCGGCCCCGGCCCCAGTCCCGCTCCCGGCCACGTCCGGGGACCGGCCCTCCGCCACCGCCTGCGGCTCGGCGGGGCGCGGCGCGGATTCCGCAGGACGCGGCGCGGACACGGCAGGGCCCGGTGCCTGGTCAGCAGGGCGCGGCGCGGGGTCAGTGGGGCGCGGCGCGGATTCCGCAGGACGCGGCGCGGACACGGCAGGGCCCGGTGCCTGGTCAGCAGGGCGCGGCGCGGGGTCAGCGGGGCGTGGCGCGGGTTCCGTGGGGCGTGGCGCGGGCTCCGCAGGACGCGGCCCGGGTTCGCCAAGGCGCTGCACAGGTTCCGTAGGACGCGGCGTGGACACGGCAGGGTCCGGTGCCTGGTCAGCAGGGCGCGGCGCGGGGTCAGCGGGGCGCGGCGCGACTTCGGCAGGGCGCTGCACAGGTTCCGTAGGACGCGACGCCGGGTCGGTACGAGGGGCCTCCGGTCGGGGGCGTGGCGCGTCGGTGGTCCCGGCTCTGGACTCGGTCGTCAGGCGCGTGCCGGCGGGTGCCGCGGTCTCGCCCGAGGCGGCGGGCGGGGGCGGCGCGCTCTCCTGGCGCGGTGTGCCCGCCCGCACCGGTTCGGCCGGGGCGGCCCTGCCGGACTCCGTGACGGTGCGCTCCGCGCCGGACGCGGGACCGCCGGCGTCCGTCCCGCCCGTCTCCGCGCGCGTGCCCCGCGCGGACGCCTGCGCGCCGGTCGTGCCACTCGGCGGGACGGGGTTCTGCGACGCACGCCCGGGCTGCTCCGCGCCCGCCTTTGCCTCCGTCTCGCGGACCGCCGGTGCCGTCGGCGCCTCACCCGCCGGGCGCGCGGGCGGAGGCGGTGTCACGGCGGCCGGACGCGCGGGCGGCGCCGGCGCCATGGCCGCACCGGAAGCCTCGTCCGCCGGGGCGCCGGGCACCTCCCGGCTCTCGCGCGGCGTACCGACCGCCCCCTGGCCCGGTCTCCCGCTCTCCTTGAGCGTGCCGGCGTCCGCCGGGCGCGGGCTCGGCGTCGGGGTGGGACCGGCCGCGGCTTCCTCGGACACGCGCGCGGGCGTGGCCTCCGGGGCCGCCTCCGGACGCGGAGCCGGCGCCGGACCGGCCTCGGTGGGCCGGACGGACTCGGTGGGCCGGACGGACTCGGCGGGCGGAGGCGTCAGGCCCTGCGGCTCGGGCGTTGAGCCGGGCTCCGGCCGCCCCTGCGGAAGCGGCTGCGGCGACCCGGGTGCCTCCTTCCGCAGAACCACGCCGGTCTCCGGGGCCGGCACGGTCTCCGGGGCCTCGGACGGCCGCGCCGGGCCGGTCGCCGCCTCGGGAGCGGGTTTCTCCGTCAGGGCCTTGGTGGACCCCGCGGCCTCCTTCTCGGACGCCGCCGCGGCGTCGTCGACGGCCTTCTCCCCGGTGATGAGGCGCTTCAGCCCGGCACCGAGCGCCGTCTGCTCCAGGACGCCCTCGGCCAGCCCGAGACCCGTGTCGAAACCGAAGAACACGGCGAGCTGCCAGGCGTTGCCCTTCCAGTCCACCGGCCGTCCGCTCAACAGCTTGGGCACGGCCAGCGACACGTAGAAGCCCGGATAGGCCCGCGCCTGAGCCGGCAGGACGTCGATCACGAGGCTCTCGGTGAGCTTGCCCAGGCCCTCGCCGAGACGCTCACCCGTCCGGCCCGCGGCACTCCCCGCGGCGCGCAGGAACTGGGTGAACCCGGCGAGGGTGGCGCGGAACCGGGCGAGCGCGGTCAGGACGCGTTCCATGAGCGGCAGCACACGTGCCCACACCCAGTCCAGCACCAGGCCGCCCAGCCAGCTCAGTGCCATGCCGACGGCCAGGATCTCCAGGATCTCCAGGACGATGCCGATGACCTGTTTGACGATGAGCCAGGTCTTGTCCGCGTGGTCCTGCGCCTGTTGCCCCGTGGTCTCCAGCACCTCGGCCGTGCGGGCCATCAGATCCAGGTGCCCGTCGAGTGCCTTGGTGTAGGCGGGCGCGTCCGGGCCCTCCCAGGCGCCGCTCCCCGCGGTCTCCTCAAGGGTGTCGCGCAGGACACGCAGCCTCTGGCCGTGGGCAGCCAGTTCCTGGCCGTGCTCGTGCAGGGAGGACGGATCGCCGAGCTCCCGGATGACCTGGGTGATCCAGCCGGCGATGGCGTCGTTGATGTCCACGGATCAGCTCAGCCGGCGAACGGCTTCCAGGGCGTGCGCCTGCGCGGCGCTGTAGGTGTGTGCCGCGCGGCTCATGGCCTCGCTGAGTGCCGTCAGATGCCTGCTGATGCCGTTGGTCAGCAGGGTCAGGTCCTCGTGCACCCGCTGGTACTCGGTGTGCGCCTCCGCGCCGCCCGATCCGTTGCCGAAGGCGCGGCCGTCCGGGGCCGTGAGCTGCCGCAGCGCCTCCGCGACCCGGGAGGCGGAGCCGGCACTGGATGCGATGTCGTCCGCGACGGCCACGAGATCCGCGGGGCGGACATGAATGCGTTCCGACATGCTGCACAGCCTCCTGGTCCAGGTTCAGGTGCCGCTGGTGTCCGGCGGGTGCGGCACATGTGTGCCGTGCCGGTGGAACTGATCGAAGGTTCCAGAAAACTAACAGCGCATCAGTGACGCGACAACCACCCTGTGTGACCGACATGTTGCTTTCATGTGTCGCCCGGCCTCCGGCCCGGCCGCGACGTGCGCCGCAGGCGTGGCACGAGGCGCCCGCACGGGCCGTCCCGGCGCCGGAAACGGGGGGACGGCCCGTGAGGTGCGTGGAGGTCAGCCGGTGCGCTCCAACTGCGGCTCGCGGCGCTCGGTGGCCTGCGGGTTGCGGGCCTTGAGGACCGTCCAGCCGATGCCCAGGGCGACGGCCCAGCCCGCCATCACGTACAGGCACACCCGGGAGTCGGCGTCGTAGGCGATCAGACCGGTGACGAAGAGCAGGAAGACGATCGCTGCCCAGGAGCACACCGCGCCGCCCGGCGCGGGGAAGGAGGAGGGGGGCAGCCGGCCCGCGTCGACCGCCCTGCGGTAGCGCACGTGGCTGATCAGGATCATCAGCCAGGTCCAGATGCCGGCCGCGGTCGCCACGGAGGTGACGTAGCCGAAGGCCTTCTCCGGAACGATGTAGTTGAGCACCACGCCGATGGCCATGAAGGCGACGGAGACGGTGATGCCGAGCGCCGGTGTCCTGCTGGCGGACAGCCGGCTGAAGGCCTGCGGGGCTTCGCCGTTGTCGGCCAGGGTGCGCAGCATGCGGCCGGTGGAGTACATGCCCGAGTTGCAGGAGGACAGGGCCGCGGTGAGGACGACGAAGTTGACGATGCCCGCGCCGGCCGGGATGCCGATGACGGCGAAGGCCTTCACGAAGGGGCTGACCCCGGCCGCGAACTCGGTCCACTTCACCACGCACAGGATCACGGTGAGGGCGCCGACGTAGAACAGGGCGATGCGCCAGGGCAGGGTGTTGATGGCCTTGGGGAGGGTTTTCTCCGGGTCCTCCGACTCACCGGCGGTGACCCCGACCAGCTCGACGGCGAGGTAGGCGAACATCACGCCCTGCAGCGTCATCAGGGAGGAGCCGATGCCCTTGGGGAAGAAGCCGTCGAACTGCCACAGGTTGGAGACCGAGGCGGTGTCGCCGGCCTGGCTGAAACCGAAGGTCAGCACACCCAGACCGATGACGATCATGCCGATCAGCGCGGTCACCTTGACCATCGAGAACCAGAACTCGATCTCGCCGAACAGCTTCACGGAGATCAGGTTGGCCACGAACAGCACGACCAGGAACACCAGCGCGGTCACCCACTGGGGGACGGAGGGGAACCAGTAGTGGACGTAGATCGCGGCGGCCGTCAGCTCGGCCATGCCGGTCACCACCCACATCAGCCAGTACGTCCAGCCGGTGAAGTAGCCGAAGAACGGCCCGAGGAACTCCCGGGAGTACTCCGCGAAGGAGCCCGAGACGGGGCGGTACATGAGCAGTTCGCCCAGTGCCCGCATGATGAAGAAGATGATCAGACCGGCGAGGGCGTACATGAGGATGAGACTGGGCCCGGCCTTGGCGATGTTCGCCCCCGCGCCCAGGAAGAGACCGACGCCGATGGCGCCGCCGATCGCGATCATCTGGACCTGGCGGCTGCCGAGTCCCCGTTCATAGCCCTCTTCAGCGGTTTCGGTGCTCCGCGAGGAGGACGCGGCGACCTTCGATGAGGTCATGGTCGTGTGCCTTTCTCCATGCCGGTCCGGGGCCGTGGACGGGCCGCGGACCAGGTCTCGATCTGCCGGAAACGCAGTGGAGTTCTGCCGGGCCGACCCTCGGTCGTCCCGGCGGCGCACCCGGTACGCAGTACGTGTGGTGTTCGCCGGGCGGTCGTGCAGATGTATCACGTCGGCAACCCTGCCCACACCCACCGTCACCTATCCAGTTACTCTTTTGTTATGTATATTGCTCGACTCAGAGGGCGATAAACGCTGGCGATGCCACCTTCAGGCCTCACTTTCCAAGGCAGGGAAGGACGCACTCCTTGACATCCTTTCAACTCTGCTACCTAACATGTATGTATGCGTAGCCCACTCCGGCGGTACGGCGCCCAGCACCCGAAGCCGGTCCGGCTCGTTCTCCGCGGACAGCGGGGGCCCGCCGCCCTGCCGGCCGTCGCATCGCTGGTCGCGGTCACGGCCGTGTGGGGTTCCACGTTCCTCGTCGTGCAGGACGCCACCCGCCTTAGAGCTGCGAACAAAAGGGGCGCCCGGCTCGCGGCGTCCGGCACGCACGCTCGCGGCGTTGCCGGAAGGCCCTGGTAGCTCCGCTACAAGGACCTTCCGACGGTCTCCGCCTTCGTCACCGGACTCTTCGTCGTGCTGACCCCGCTGCTCGCGGCCCTCGTGCTGCGCCGGCGCGTCACCCGCGCCGGCTGGACGGGAACGGCCCTGGCGGCGGGCGGGCTGGGTCTGCTGACGCTGCGCGGTCTCGGCATGGGCCCGGGTGAGCTGCTGACCCTGGGGTGCGCGGTGTGCATCGCGCTCCAGATCGTGGGCACCAGCGCGTGGGGAGCCGACCAGGACCCCTATGCACTGGCGTTCGCGCAGACCCTGGCCGTGGCCGTGGCCGCCTCCCTGGCGGCGGTCCCGGGAGGGCTGCGCTTCGTCCCGCCCGACGCGTCGGCCTGGTTCGCGGTCCTGTGGACGGGGGGCCTGGCCACAGCCGCGGCTCTGGTCGTCCAGACCTGGGCACAGAGCAGGCTCGGTGCCACGCGGGTGGCCGTCATCATGACCCTGGAGCCCGTCTTCGCCGCTGCCCTGAGCGCACTGGCCGGACATGAACTGACAACGCGTCAGCTACTCGGAGCCGGTCTGGTGCTGCTGGCCATGTTCGTCGTGGAGATCGGTTCCCTGCCGGGCTCCGTGGCGGCGGCGCCGGTGCCGTGACCTGGTGGCCGCGGCAGCCACTTCCTTCCCGGGCCCGGCACCGCTCCCGTCTCACCGTTCACACCTCACCGTTCCCGGCCCGCCGTCCGGGGCCCGAGGGCTTCGCCGTCCCGCTGTGCCCGGTGACGTGCCGGTCGTCGACAACGCCGCCGTGGTGCACGGCGGGGTCGTCTTCCGTCCCCGTTGCGACGGCACCGGCCGGTGGCCAAAGGGCGTCCTCGTCCGGGCCACGGGGCCGGCCCGGACGCTAGGCGCACGAGCACGGCCGCCACCAGGTGCCGGCACGGCCGGCGCCGGTGTCCGGGGAAGACACGCACGCGGCCGGCCGGGGCGGGCCGGCGGTCACCGGCGCAGGGGACGGTGACCGGGGACACCGCGGCCGTCGGCCCTCAGCCGGGTTCACTGGCGGCGACGTGCCCGCAGAGCGGCGGACTTGACCCGGTTCCCGCAGGTTCTCATCGCGCACCATTCCCGCCGGTGGCCCCGGGAACGGTCGAGGTAGACCTGGGTGCACCCGGGACGGGCGCACTCACGCAGCAGGACCGCCTCCGCGCTCGCGAGCAGGCTCACCGTCTCGCGCGCCAGGTCCGTCAGCGCCTGCGCGGCCGATCCGGTGCGGCTCGTCCCGTGGGCCCCCAGCCGCACCGAAACGGGACTCTTCGCGGCCTGACGGTTCACCGCGGTCATCGCGGCGGGGGGAAACGGTTCGCCGGTGCGGCGCGCGGTCACCAGCTCGTAGATGCCCTCGCGCAGGCCCACGGCGGCCCGGAGGTCCGACTCCCCGGATCCGGGCGCCTCGTCGAGCAGTCCGGACTCCACGAGCCAGGAGTCCAGGAGCCGGGGCGTACCGATCCTCTCCACCGGAACCGGTGCGTGTCGCGCCTGAAGGGTGCCCAGGAAGTCGAGGGCGGGCGTCCCGCACAGAAATACATGTTTCACATCACTCTCCTGACAGGTGACTGGAATGCCACCCCTCAAAGTAACCCCCTCAACCGGTGACAGTCGAGAAGGCGTGCTGTGCCGTTCGTCAAACCGTCCGCACGGCGGGCGTGTCGCTCCGTCACACGTGTGGCGGGATTCGCCCTTCCCCGCATATGCTTGAAGGTGCAAGCATGTCTTCGGCGGCGTCGGCCGGACCGCACGGAAACGTTCCTCACTCATTCGTCACCGCATCCAGGACAAAGGTGGGTACATGCTCATGCTGAAGACCAAGATCGCCGGTGCTGCCGCCGCGCTGGCCGCCGCCGGGGCGCTGCTGGGGCTCGGAGCCGGGACCGCGGGGGCCGCCGGCTGGCCGCCCCTCCAGGAAGGTGCGTACCTCTACTCGGGCCCCACCGGAACCGGCACCGTGACCAGGGCCGACCTCACCGATCCGGGTACCTGCCACACGCTGTCCAAGGCCGCCGTGTCGGTCCAGGTCGCTTCCGGCTCCTGGGCTCTGGAACTCTACTCAGGGGCCGGATGCACCGGTTCCACCCCCTGGCGCACCAGTTCCCTGGCCCAGCAGAACCTCCCCTGGAACATGCTGAGCTACCGGGTGGTCCCGGCGACGTGACGCCGCTTCCCGCGGCCGTGGCGCCACCGGGCCGGCGCAGCGGTGCGGCCACGGGAACGACACCCGCATGACCGATGGACTCAGCAGTGCCTGAGCCCCGTCGACCACATGACGGTCCCGGCCCCCGCCCTCATCCACGGAGCTCCCATGCGCACCCGGCAGAGACCGAGCAGCCGGTCGTGAGGGACCCGCTCGCACGGCGCCGCACCACCCTCGCCGCGGTGCCGGGCGGCGATCGGGCGCGTTGAGGAGAATCGTCCTCGCGGGCCCGCAGAACTCCCGCTGCCGGACGGTGGCGCAGCGGGGAGACGGCGGCCGCCCCGGCTCGTCCCACTACTCCGGGCGGCCGCCGTGAAGACCGGGACCCGGCGGGGCTCCGCTCGACGCCGCCGACACTGCCGGAGGCCCCCCGCCGCCGGCCAGGGCACTCCGGCCGCCCGCCGGGACCTCCTCCACGCCGCGGCTACCCGGCGGCGGTCTCGTCCCGCGGATGGGCCGCGGACTGCGCGCGGGCGCGCATCTGCGCGGCGCGCGGACTGCCGATCTCCTGCAGCAGCTCGACCGCCCGCGTCCAGCTCGCCCGCGCCGCTTCCGCGTCCCCCAGCTCCAGCTGGGCCTCCGCCAGGTGGTCCAGGACCTCGGCCTGGTTGTAGCCGTCCAGCACCTCTCCGTAGAGCTTGAGCGACTTGCGGTAGTTCTCGACCGCCGCGTCGAGATCGCCCAGGCGGTGCTGCGCGTAGCCGATGCTGTCCCAGGTCGCGGCCTCGTTGCGGAGGTTGCCGTTGCCCTGGAGGATGGGCAGCGCCTCCTGGCACATCGCGATGGCCTCCTCGTACCGGCCGAGCAGGGCCAGGTACCAGCCGACCGCGTTGAGTTCGCGCGCCACCTCGTTGCGTTCCGGGAGCGTACGGTAGATCGCCAGCGCGCGCCGGGCGTGGTGGAGGGCCTGCTCGTGGCGCCCCTGCCGGCCGCGCACCCAGCCGATGCTCCGCTCGGTGGCCGCGCGCTCGGCCGGCCCCAGCCGGTGCAGCTGCCCGAGCATCAGGTCGACCTGTTCGTCGGCCTCGCCCGCCTGCCCCGACTCGGCCAGCGCACGCGCCAGACTCGCGCAGTTCACGGTGATGGCCGTCGGATCGTCCATCGCGAGCGCGGCCTGGAGCGCGACGCGCTTGGTGGAGGCCTCCTCGGCCCACCGGCCCGTGAAGGAGAAGTAGCCCACCCAGTCGGCCGTCAGATGCGTACGCTGCCGCAGCAGCCGGGGATCGTCCAGGGCGGTCAGCGCGGCCATGACCGTCGCCTCCTCCTGGCGGTACCAGTCCAGTGCCTCGGCGCGGTCGTCGATCACGACCCGTGCCACCCCCGGCATCGGCGGAGGGGCGGCCGTGCGTCCGGGCCGGGTGTCCAGCACCCGGGCGGCCGCGTGGGCGTTGTGGCGCAGGTAGTCCAGGAGGCGTGTCTCGGCGCCGTGGCGGTCGTCCTCCTCCTGCGCGCACAGTTCGCCGCCGTAGGCCCGTACCAGGTCGTGCAGGATGTAGCGGCCGTCGGCGTCGCGGGAGAGCAGACTGGCCGCGGTCAGCTCGCGCAGGTGGCGGCGGGCCTCGGCCATCCCGACGGCCGCGAGGGAGGCGGCGGCCTCCGCGGACGCCGCAGGACCGGGGTGCAGGGACAGCAGGCGGAAGAAGCGCGCCGCGCCCGGGGTGAGCGCCCGGTAGGACCAGGAGAAGACGGCGCGGACGTCGCCCCGCCGGTCGTCGGCCGACAGCGCGTCGAGCCGGGAGGCCTTCAGTTCGCGCACGGCACCCTGAAGCGGCATCTGCGGGGCGGCACTGAGCTGGGCGCCCATGACGGCCACCGCCAGCGGCAGGTACCCGCACAGCCCGACCAGACGCGCGGCGGCCCCGGGCTCCGCCGCGCACCGCTCCTCCCCGATCCGGGCGGCCAGTCCGGCGACGGCCTCCTCCTCGCTCCACACGTCCAGACCGACCAGCGTGGCGCCGTCCGTGGCGGCCAGCCCGGACAGCTGGTTGCGCGAGGTGATGAGCGTCAGGCATCCCGCGGAGGCGGGCAGCAGCGGCCGTACCTGCTCGGCGTCGCGCGCGTTGTCCAGCAGCACGATCAGCCGCAGGGCGGCGGTCCGCTCACGGAAGACGGTGCTGCGCTCGCGCGTGCCGGGCGGGATGTCACTGCTGGGCACGCCGAGCGCGCTCAGGAACCGGCCGAGCACCTCGCCCGGCTCCAGCGGGGACCCGGAGTCCTCGAAGCCGCGCAGGTTCACGTACAGCTGGCCGTCCGGGAAACGGTCCGCCACCCGGTGCGCCCAGTGCACCGCCAGCGTCGTCTTGCCCACCCCGGCCATGCCCCCGATCGCCGAGATGACGACGTGCCCGGCGCCCACCGTGATCTGTGCGCCCAGACCCTGGACGGCCGACAGGGTGTCCTGACGGCCGCGGAACACCGCCAGGTCGGGCGGCAGTTGCTGCGGGACCTGCCCGGTACGCCGGCCCGGAGCGGCCGCCTGCACCAGCCGCCGCCGCTCCTGCTCACCCAGCTCCAGCGCGTCCATCAGCTCGGCCAGCGTCGCCTGCCGCGGAAGACTCTTCCCCCGCTCCATGTCACTGATGGCCCGGACGCTCACCCCCGACGCGTCCGCCAGACCCTCCAGCGTCAGCAGCGAACGCCGCCGTGCCTGCCGCAGCAACCGGCCGAACTCACCCTTGTCCATCCCACCCCCGCGGGGCCGCCCCCGACGTGCCTGCCGTGCCCGCCGGCCCTGCCCCGCGACGCCGCGGAACCAGCCGTTGTGGATTGACCATTAAAGCAAACCCGGCCGACGGCAGGCCGAATGACCCGGGGCCGGACGGGGATCGGCAGTCAAACGACTGATCCGCACCGGGCGGACGGCTCGCAGAATGGGGCCCCCTGGCAAGGAACGGGAAAGGACCGCACACATGTCTGTCATCACCAGCCCGCTGCCGGAGAAGGAACGCGAGATCGCCGGGAAGGCCCTCCAGGCCACTCTGGTCGACCTGCTCGACCTGTCCCTGGTGGCCAAACAGGCGCACTGGAACCTGTTCGGACCGCGCTTCCGCTCCATCCACGAGCAGCTCGACGAGGTGGTCACCACCGCGCGCGAGTACGCCGACACGGTCGCCGAACGCGCCGCCGCCCTCGGCGTCGCCCCCGACGGCCGGGCCGCGACCATCGCGGCCACCAGCGGCGTACCCGCCTTTCCGCAGGGCTGGACGAGGGACGCCGCGGTCGTGGAGATCCTGGTGCGCACCTTCTCCGCCGTCATCGAGCGGGTGCGGCAGCGGATCGAGGAGACCGGGCCCGCCGACGCGGTCACCCAGGACCTGCTGATCGGTCTGACCGCCGACCTGGAGAAGCAGAGCTGGATGTTCCAGGCGGAGAACCGCGGCTGAGGAACGTGCGGAAACGCACAGGGACATGTCGGACACGACATGTCGGGAACGGCACGTCGGACACGACACGTAGATCGGACGTGGCACGTCGGATCCGACGGGCGCGCCGGACACGGCACGTCGGATTCGACAGGCACGACAGGCCGGCACACGACGGACGGAAGGCAGTACCCCGCATGCACACGATCGCCGACCACCTCATCGCCTCACTGAAGGCCAGCGGCGTACGCCGCCTCCACGGGCTGCCCGGCGACTCCCTCAACGGTCTCACCGACGCCCTGCGCCGCGACGGCGAGGTCGACTGGGTCCACGTACGGCACGAGGAGAGCGCCGCCTTCGCCGCGGCGGCCGAGGCCGCCCTCACCGGTGAACTCGCCGTCTGCGTCGGCAGTTGCGGGCCGGGCAACCTGCACCTGGTCAACGGGCTCTTCGACGCGCAGCGCAGCCGGGTGCCGGTGCTCGCCATCGCCGCCCAGATCCCCGGCCCCGAGGTCGGCTCCGGCTACTTCCAGGAGACCCGCCCGCAGGAGCTGTTCCGCGAGTGCAGCGTGTACGCGGAGGTGGTCAACAGCGCCGAGTCGGCGCCCCGCATCCTGGCGATGGCCATGCGGGCGGCCGTGGAACGCAACGGAGTGGCGGTGGTGGTGGTGCCCGGCGAGATCTTCCTCGCCAAGGCCCCCCAGGACACGCGGCCCACCGTGGTCCGCGCGGCCCGCACGGTCGCCCGGCCGCAGGAGGCGGACCTGCGGGAGGCCGCCGCGCTGCTGAACGCCGGACGGCGGGTGACCGTGCTGGCGGGCGCGGGCGCGGCCGGCGCCCACGACGACCTGGTCCGGCTGGCCGGGGTCCTCAAGGCGCCGGTGGTGCACACCCTGCGCGGCAAGGAGTACGTCGAGTACGACAACCCCTACGACGTCGGACTCACCGGCCTGCTCGGCTTCGCCTCCGGCTACAAGGCGATCGAGGAGGCCGACACCCTGCTCATGCTCGGCACGGACTTCCCCTACCGGCAGTTCTACCCGAAGCACGCGAAGGTCGTGCAGCTCGACATACGCGGCGAGCAGATCGGCCGCCGCACGCAGGTCGACCTGCCCCTGGTGGGCAGTGTCCGCGACACCCTGCCCGCGCTGCTGCCGCTGCTGACGGCCAAGTCCGACCGGGACCACCTCGACCGTGCCCTGGCCCACTACACCCGCACCCGCCGGTCACTGGACGCGCTGGCGGTCAACGACCACGACCGCACCCCCATCCACCCGCAGTTCGTGGCGAGCACCCTCGACCGCCTCGCCGACGACGACGCCGTCTTCACCACGGACGTCGGCTCGCCCGTGGTCTGGGCGGCCCGCTACCTGACGTTCAACGGACGGCGGCGCCTGCTCGGTTCCTTCAACCACGGTTCGATGGCCTGCGCGCTGCCGCACGCGGTCGGCGCCCAGGCGGCGTACCCCGGGCGGCAGGTCGTCGCCCTCGCCGGTGACGGCGGACTCACCATGCTGCTCGGCGAACTGTTCACGCTGCGGCAGAACGGGCTGCCCGCCAAGATCGTCGTCTTCAACAACGGCTCGCTCAACTTCGTCGAACTGGAGATGAAAGCGGCGGGTGTCGTCAACTTCGGTACCGAGCTGGACAATCCCGACCTCGCGGCGGTCGCCTCCGCGATCGGACTGTGGGCGCGGCGGGTCGAACGCCCCAGCGACCTGGAGGGCGCGCTGAAGGACGCGTTCGCACACGACGGCCCGGCCGTCGTCGAGGTGATGACGGCCCGGCAGGAACTGTCGGTGCCGCCCGCGATCACCATGGAGCAGGCCAAGGGCTTCACCCTCTACGCCATCCGTACGATCCTGTCCGGCCGCGGCGAGGAACTGCTGGACCTGGTCTCCACCAACGTGTCCCGGCGGATCCTGCGTTAGCGCCGAAGGGACGTGCGCGCGGCCGGTCCGTCCCTGGCACGGGGGCGGACCGGCCGCGCGTACGGTCAGCGCGCGCGGAAGCTGTGTGTCGGGCCGAACGTCAGCCACGAGTGGAAGTCGCCCGCGGGCTCGGTCACCGAGTCGCCGGTGCAGTCGGCGTTCTTGTAGTAGCTCACCGGCCCGTTCGTCATGTTGTAGTCCGCCAGGACACCGAACGGCGTGGTGACGCACTGGCTGTCGACGTCCTGGTACAGGGCCACTTTGCCGCTGAACCACTGGTTGTCGTAGAGACACACGTTTCCGCTGCCCACGGTGGCGCACCGGTCGTCGGCCCTGTCCAGGATCGTCGGCCCGGAGGTCGCCGAGGCCGTGCCGGGGGCCAGCCCCAGCAGCGCGGCGGCGGCCGCGGAGGCGAGGGCTGTGGTGACATGTCTGCGGGGGGACCTGCGCATGATCGACTCCTCATGGGGACGGGGACACGTGCACTGCACGCGTAGCCTGCCCACACACCTCGCAGCTGTCGACAGTTCAACTGTTTTTGGCTGAATATGTTTCTCCGGATGTCCGCCTGCGGAGCCTGATCCGGCCGCCCCGGGCGGGGACGAGCGTCACGGAGACCGGTCGCGCCGGCTCCGCGGGACCGGCCGGCTCGGGGACGGCCGCCGCGAGCACCGTCCTCAGCACCGTCTCGGTCCCCAACTGGGCCAGCGACACACCGATGCAGCGGTGCACACCTCCGCCGAACGGGGTCAGGGCGTACGGCGCCGGGTCCGCGCCCAGGTGCCGCTCGGGCCGGAAGGCGTCCGGCCGGGGCCACGGTTCCGGGTCGAGGTGGGTGAGCGGGAACAGCGCCGCGACGAACGCGTGCCGCGGTACGGGGTGGCCGCCGAGCCGGGTGTCGCGCGTCGCGGTGCGCATGGCGTTCCAGACGGCGGGGCGCAGCCGGCCGGACTCCTTCACCGTGGCCCTGAGCAGGCGGTCCGAGCCGGCGTCGAGATCGGCGATCAGGTCGTCGCGGGCGGCGGGGTGGTGGGCCGGCAGGTGCAGCGTCCAGGCGATCGTGGTGGCCGTGATCTCGTAACCGGCCAGGACCAGACCGGTCAGCTCGTCCAGCAGGTGCGCGTCGTCCGGGCCGGCCCCCCGCTCGTCCCGGGCGGCCGGCAGCAGGGACAGCACGTCGTCGCGCCGGGTGCGGTCGGAGGCGGCCCGGCGGGCGGCGATCTCCTCGCGGGCGAGGTCCCGCACGCAGGCCCGCAGCCGGTGGAAACGTCCGCCCGGCGAGAGCGGCCCCAGGTCGCGCCGCAGGGGTCCGGGCAGGAACAGGCAGGCCAGGTTGCCGGTGGCGACGAAGGCGCCGAAAGCCTCCCGGAAGGCCGCCGTCCGGGAGGGGTCCGTCAGACCGAGGACGACCCGCAGGATGACGTCGAGGGTGAGCCGCTGGGCCCAGGGCCGCACCGGCGCCCCGTCACCGGACAGCAGCGCGGGCAGCCGGGCGCGGACCAGTTCGCGCACCCGCTCCGCCCAGACGGCGATCCGCGTGCCGTGGAACGGCGGCAGCACCCGGTTGACGCCGGGGGGCGGGGGACGTCAGCTGGGGCGGGTGGGGGCGGGAGCGATGCGGATCGTCGCGGCCCGGGCCCCGGGAGAGACGACGAGAGAGGCCGCGGCGGCGCCGTACGCCGCCCGGTAGGCGGCGTCGATCTCGGGGGCGGGGCCCGGGTCGCCGGTCTCCAGCAGCACCTCGCGGGTGATCCCTCCCACCCGGATCCGTCCGCGGCCGTGCTCCCGCGCCGCCTGGTACCAGCGGGAGCCGACCCCCCGGTAGGCGCGGACGTACAGGGCGCCGCGGACCAGCACCATGCCGGTCTCGACCCCCTCCCGGTCCTCGTCCCCTGCGGTGAGGACGAGGGAGTCGTGCGCGGCGAGCAGGGCGAGGTCCTCGGGACCGAAGGTGTTCATCGGGTCGGGTTCTCCGTTTCGTCGGTGGCCGGCTGCGGGGCGTGCCAGGAGGTGAGGATCCGCAGGGCGTCGTGCGAGGGCGTGCCGGGTTCGGCGGTCAGGACCATGAGGCACTGTCCGGAGCCGTCGGGCGCGGCCCAGGTGTCGCACTCGAGTGTGAGGTCGCCCACCAGGGGGTGGCGGTAGTGCTTGGTGCCGTGCCCGGCGCCGCTGACCTGGTGCTCGGCCCACCAGGTGCGGAAGTCGCCGTCCCGCACGGACAGTTCGCCCACGAGGCGGGCCAGGCCGGGGTCGTCGGGATCGGCCGCGGCCCGAGCGCGCAGGGCGGCGACGGCGTCGCGGGCGTCGTGGCTCCACCGCCGGTGCAGGTCCCGGACCGCCGGGTCGGTGAACAGCAGCCGCACGTAGTTGCGTTGCCCGGACGGCACCGACGCGAAGTCGGTGTAGAGGGCCGCGGCGGCGGCGTTCCACGCCAGTACGTCCAGGTGCCTGCCGAGGACCATCGCCGGGACGTGTGTGAGCTGGGCCAGCAGGCGGCCGGGGGCGGGACGCGCGTGCTGCACGGACCGGCGGCGGGGCTGTGCGTCGCCCCGGCCGGCGAGTGCGTACAGGTACTTCGTCTCGGCCTCGTCGAGGCGCAGGGCGCGGACCAGGGTGGCGAGCACGGAGGCGGACGCCCGCACCCGGCCCTGTTCCAGCCGGGTGTAGTAGCCGACGCTGATGGCGGCGAGCTGGGCGACCTCTTCGCGGCGCAGCCCGGCGACCTTCCGGAAGGCGCCCGTCGCGGGCAGGCCGCACTCCTGCGGGGCGAGCTGTGCCCGGCGTGCTCTGAGGAAGGCCCCGAGAGCGGGGCCGGGTGTCGGATGCATGTCTCCCAGTGTCACGCCGTCGGCGGCGCAGCGGGACACGTGTGGGGGGGAAGGTTTCTTCCCAGGCAGGAACCTGTCTCTTTTCCCCCCGTGGACGAGGGGCGATCGTAGAAACGTCCCTCCCCGGCACGGCGGGGACCGGGCTCCTCACGGGGCGCCCGGCGACCGTACCGTCATGTGACTGATGTGCGGCCCGCGTCCGCCGTGAACAGTGGGGGAAGGCACGAACCCGTCGTTCCGGGATCGTTCCGGCAAGCACGCCTCAATCAGTTGACAAGGAGATCTCCATGGCCAGGACCAGCGTCACCTTCGACAGCGCCGGCATCACGATCGCCGCCCACCTCTACACCCCCGAGACCACCGTCCCGGGCCCGCGCCCCGCCCTGGTGGTCGGCCACCCCGGCACCGGTGTGAAGGAGCAGACCTCCGGCACCTACGCGCAGCTGATGGCCGAGCGCGGGTTCGTCACCCTCGCCTTCGATGCCGCCTACCAGGGCGAGTCCGGGGGCCTGCCGCGCGGTCTCGAGGACCCCGCCCAGCGGGTGGAGGACTTCAAGGCCGCCGTCTCCTTCCTCACCGCCCGCGAGGAGGTCGACGCCGACCGGATCGGCCTGCTCGGCATCTGCGCCTCCGGCGGCTACTCGCTGGCCGCCACGGGCGGTGACCACCGGGTGAGGGCGGTGGCCACCGTCTCCACCGCCGAGCCCGCCCGCCAGTTCCGCTACGGCGCGGACGGCGCCCAGGACCCGGCCGTCTTCCAGACCCTCCTGGACGCCGCCGCCCAGGCCCGCACCCGGGCCGCCCGCGGCGAGGACCCCGGCGCGATGACCATGTTCCCCGAGACCGCCGAACAGGCCGCCGCGCTCGGCGGCGAGCACGGTGTCGAGGGCTTCGAGTACTACTGCACCTCCCGCGGCGAGCACGAGCGGTCCGCGAAGGTCCTCGCCTGGGAGAGCATCGACAGGATGGCCTCCAGCGACGCCTTCCACGCCGTCCCCCTGATCGGCCCCCGCCCCATCCTCCAGATCATCGGCGAACGCGCCGTCACCGCGTGGATGGCCGTGGAGGCCCACCGCCGCGCCACCGGCCCCGCCGAACTCCACCGCATCGAGGGCGCCAGCCACGTCGACCTCTACGACAAGAAGGAGTACATCGACCCCGCCGTCGACAAGCTGGCCGCCTTCTTCACCGCCCACCTCGTCGTCACCGGCTGAGGAACGCGCCGTCCGTGCCGGGGCAGGGGCCGTGCGGGGCGCCCGCCGCCCGGCGGGCGCCGGCCGCCCGGGGCGGGGATCCGTCCTGGGGCCCGGGCGCCCGATGAGGCGGCAGGAGCGCGCCTCACGGGGCGGCGGGCGGGATGTTCTGGTTGGCGTGGAAGAAGTTGTCCGGATCGTAGGTGCGTTTGACCTCGGCCAGCCGGTCGTAGTGGCCGCGGTACGTCCCCCGGACCCGGTCGCCGCTCTCCTCCTGCCCCAGGAAGTTGATGTAGGCGCCGCCCATGGAGTGGGGGTGCAGCGCGGTCCAGTAGTCCACGCACCACCGGCGGATCAGTCCGGCGTTGGCGGGCTCGGGGTCGATGCCGGCGATCACACCCGACCACGTCGCGTCCCGGTAGGCCCAGGCGGTGTCGTCGGCACCGGTGCGGCGGGCCGCGCCGTCGACCGGGTACAGGTGCATCGTGGACAGTCCGGTGGGCAGGTCCCGGCCGTACTTCTCGTGGACGGCGACGGCGTCGTCGCAGAGGGCGTCGAAGAAGTCACCGCGCCAGTACCACTGCAAACCCCTGGGGAGCAGCCCGTCGAACAGGGACTGCAGGGCGGGGTAGGGCATCGGGGTGGTGAAGTGGAAGGCGGGCGGTCCGGGTGTGTTCACTTCCCTGAGCGCGTCCTCCAGCCGGTCCTGTCCCGGATCACCGGTGCGGCACCACACCACGCCGCACATCTTCCGGCCGTGCAGGGGCTCGGGGAAGGGCGGGGCGGGCGGCACGGCCAGCAGGAGGAAGAAGCCGTTGAGGTCCTCGGGCGCGGCGGGCAGGAACTCCCGGTACCAGCGCAGCACTTCTCCGACGCGGTCGACGGGCCAGACGGTCAGCCCGACGCCGACGGTGTCCACGGGGTGCAGCCGGAAGGTGAACGAGGTGACCACGCCGAAATTGCCGCCGCCGCCCCGCAGGGCCCAGAACAGGTCCGGGTGCTCGTCCGCGGAGGCGGTGAGGAAGGTGCCGTCCGCGCGGACGACGTCGGCGGACAGCAGGTTGTCGATCGTCAGACCGTACCTGCGGGTCAGGTGCCCGTGGCCGCCGCCCAGCGTGAGACCGCCCACCCCGGTCGTCGACATGATCCCGGTCGGGGTGGCCAGTCCGAAGGTGTGCGCCGCGTGGTCGAGATCCCCCAGCAGGCTTCCGCCGCCCACCCGCGCCGTCCCGGCCCGCGGGTCGACGTGCACCCAGCGCATCGGCGTCAGGTCGAGCGTCAGCGCGCCGTCGGCCAGACACAGCCCCGGCCCGCTGTGTCCGCCGCCGCGCACCGCCAGTTCCACGCCCTCCTCCTGGGCGAAGGACAGCACGGTCCGCACGTCCGCCACGTCGACGCACCCGGCGATCGCGGCCGGCCGCCGGTCGATCATGGCGTTGTAGACGCCCCGGGCCTCGTCGTAGCCCGGGTCACCCGGAGCGAGGACGGTTCCTCGCAGTGCCGTACGCAGACTCTCCAGAGCCTGCCCGTCGATCCCGTCCATGGCCGTCACTCCTGCCTGCGCGTGTCAGGCGCGCACGGACGGGGGCGCGACGTCCGGGCCGGCGGCGGGGGCGTGGGACGCGGATCCGTACGCGCCGGTGACGATGACGTTCGGCGGAGCGCGGGCACCACCCCGCCGGCAGCATTGTCCGTCCGCCGGCCGCGTCCCGCACATGGGCGGGGCACCGGCCGTGCCCGCACGCCGGCGGCGGTCCGGCGGAGCCGGCACGGTCCGCGGGCCGTTCCAGCACCCTCACCTCCGTGGTGCGGGCGGGCACACACCGCGCCGAGGCGCCACGGGCACCGCCCCGTCCCCTCACCCACGCCTCACCGCACCGGCGCCTCCCCGCGGTGTTCCTCCGGTGTCCCGGCCTTGGCGCGTATCTCGTCGGCCCGCGGACTGCCGGTCGCGCTCAGCAGGTCGGAAGGACCTCCCGGCACCTTGTGATCGCACGCAGGAGACACCGCCCGCTGATCGGAACCCACTTTGGTCCGCAGCTCTCAGGAAGGGACGGGCCCGAGGGACGCCGGGTGCGGGCACCGCCGGTCTCCCGCTTCGTAGCGGGCGGGAGACGAGACGCCCGGACGGGAGGCCGTCCCGGACCCCTGCCCGCCGGGTTTCGCCGTTCGGCATCCCGCCCCGGGGTTCACGGCTCGCCACCTCGCCCCGGGGCTCCACAGGCGGCGCCGCCCCTACAGGACCTCACACTCCTCGGAGCGGGCGGCTTCGAAGACGGCCCGCAGGCCGGCGGGCGGCGCGGTGATCCTCCGCGCGCGGACGTCGATCCACGCGCCGAGCGAGTGCACGACGGCGGCCTCCTCGCCGTCCTCCCGGAACACGGTCTGGCGCACCCGCCACCGCGCGCAGTCCTCGGTAAGTCCCACCACCTCGCAGGACACCTCGACCTGTTCGGCGAGGAAGACCTCGCGGCGGTAGCGGACCTCCTCACCCAGCAGAACGGCGGCGAACCCCTCCTTCTGCAACGCGCGGACGTCCCATCCCGACGCCACGAGGAAGCCGAGCCGGGCCGTGCTCGCGTACTCCAGGTACCTGGTGCTGCGCAGATGGCCGTTGAAGTCGACATCGTCCCAGCGGACTTCGAAAGATTTCCGGAAAGCCTCATACATGTCATGGAGAGTACCGCCCGCCATGAAGAAACATGTGAGTGGCTGGCCGCGCCCGCCGCTGCCCGTCCCGCGACACCGCACAGGGCGCTGGCCTGGCACAACTCCGCCCGGCTCAAACACGTGGTGCCGGAAATGAACCCGCCGACCGGGTGTGAGCGTGTACCGGACAGTGGCACACGTGTGTGGCCGTGGAGAAACTGGGGTGGAAGACATGAGCATGAAACACCGGTTGGCATCGGCCGCCGTCCTGACCGCCACCGTCGGCGCGGCGCTCGCCCTGGGCACGGCTTCCGCGTCCGCGACGTCCTACGAGAACGTCCTCCTGGACAGGAACGCGGGCAAGTCGTGCCAGAGCCAGGCGAACACCAACAACGACTGGTGGCACTTCTCCCGCAACGGCAGCGACGCCTACTGGTTCTACTGCGGAGGCAGCAACCACACGGAGCTGTGGATCCGTCAGCCCGTGGGCGGCTGGTGGAGGCCGGCCTGACGGCCTGGGCCCGCCCCGCGCCCCATCCGACACGACCAGGGACAGCGCGCAGACGCACGCTGCCGTTCCGGAGAGCCAGGCAGGAAATGATCAAGAACGTACGAGTGAAGGCCGTACTGGTAGCCGCGGCGGCGGCCGGCAGCCTCCTCAGCTTCACCCCGAGCGCCAGCGCGGCCGGGAACTGCGACCACTACGGGCAGCCCGGGTACATCCAGGTGTTCTCCGGAGGGAACTTCACCGGGAACTGCTACGAGACGTACTACTGGAACACGGTCGCTGACTTCAGGCAGGTTCCCAACGGCATGAACGACAGCATCTCCTCCGTGAGGAGCTGGTCCGGCGGTTCCTTCGGGGACGGCGGCTTCTCGAGCGAGTCACTGTGGACGGACCAGTACGGCAAGGGGCTCGCGTTCACCTTCCACGCCGGTGAGTCGTGGCCGAACCTCCCCTCCTGGATCAACGACAAGGCTTCCTCGCTCTACTGAACGCGGGAAAACCAGGCCCTGTGGTCCGGGCCCATGCCCTGTCGTCACATTCCTGTCTGCCCCGGGGCGACGGGAATGTGCCGGCAGGGCCTAATAGCTGTCGTAGCCGGGCTTCCCGTTCGGCCGGTAGACGCCGACGACGGTGCCGCCCTTCGTCGTCGAGACGCTGACCGGCTCCAGCGCGGTGGGGACGGCTCCGTCGGCGAACAGCCGCTTGCCGGTGCCGATGATCACCGGATGGATGGTCAGCCGGTACTCGTCGACGAGGCCGTGCCGCATGAGGGTCTGGGCGAGGCCGCCGCTGCCGATGACCTTGATGTCACCGCCGTCGGACGCCTTCAGCTCGCGTACGGCGTCGACGGCGTCGCCCTCCAGCAGGGTGGAGTTCTGCCACTCGACCGATGTCAGGCTCCGGGACGCCACGTACTTGCGCATGCTGTTCATCCGGTCGGTGAACGGGTTGCCGGGGTCGGCGCTCGGCCAGTACGACGCGAAGATCTCGTACGTCCTGCGGCCGAGCAGCATCGCGTCGGAGTGCTCGTACCAACCGGAGACGGCCGCGCCGACCTCCTCGTCGTCCACCGGTTTCTGCCAGCCGCCGTGCTCGAAGCCGCTCTGAGGGTCCTCGTCCGGGCCGCCCGGGGCCTGCATGACGCCGTCCAGCGTCAGAAACGTGCAAACGATGATCTCGCGCATGGTGCGCTCCCTTCGTCGACGGGTAGACCGCACCACCGCCGGGAACTCATCGGCGGCACCCGGAACTCCGGGCAGAAGGGGAGTCCGGTCAGCTCGCGGCGCCGGTCGCGTCGCTGATGTCCTGGTGGAGTGCGCCCCCGCGTCCCTGCCGGCCGGCGGCCCTGCTCTCGGTCCACCAGGACCTCAGCCCGGTCACCACGGCCTCCCCCCAGCGCCGGCCGGGGAGCCGCGCGGTCAGAGTTCCCCGGCCCTGGCCCTGAGTTCCGCGGCCCGCGGGACCCGCAGGGCGGTGAGCAGGTCGGCGGCGCGCAGCCAGTTGGCCCGTGCACCGGCCGTGTCCCCGAGGTCGAGCTGCGCCGAGGCGAGGTGGTCCAGGGTCTCGGCCCGCTGGTACTCGTCGTGCACCTCGTCGAGGAGCGCGAGCGCCTTCTCGAAGCTGGTGACGGCGGCGGCCGGGTCGCCCAGGCGCTGCTGGGCGTACCCGACGGAGTCCCAGACCGACGCCTCGCTGCCGCGGTCGTCGCTCTCCCGCAGCAGCGGCAGCGCCTCCTCACACGTGCTGATGGCCTCCTCGTACTCACCGTTCAGGGCGAGACACCAGCCCACGCCGATGAGGGTGCGGGCGACCTCGTCGGGCCGGGGGAGCGTCCGGGCGACTGCCAGGGCGGCGCGGGCGTGCCCGAGCGCCTCGGCGTAGCGCTCCTGCCGAGTGCGTATGAAGCTGACGTTGCGCTGGACACGGACCTGGTGCTCCACGGGGAGCCGGTCCAGTTGGCCGAGCATCAGGGCGATCGGCTCGTCGGCCTCGTCGAGGCGCCCGGTCTCGACCAACGCCCGCACCAGGTGCGCACTGCTGCGCGCGACGGTGACGGGCTCGTCCAGCAGGAGCGCCGCCTCCAGTCCGGTGCGCGCGGCCGACACCTCCTCCGCCCAGCGGCCCATGACCGCGTTGTAGCCCACCCATTCCAGCGTGAGGCCGACCCGGTGGCGCAGCAGCCGCGGATCCTCCAGGCTCCGCAGGGCCGCGGCGGCGGTCGACTCCTCCTGCCGGAACCAGCCCAGGCCCTCCTCGCGGTCGTCGAACTCGACGCGCACCGTCCCGGGCGCCGGGGACCCGGCCGGTCCCGGCGGGAACCGTGAGACGAACCGGTTGGCGGTGTGCGCGTTGTGGCACAGGTAGTCGAGCAGGCGGGTCTCGGCGGCGAGGCGGTCGTCCTGCTCCCGGGCGGCGAGTTCGCAGCCGTAGGCGCGGACGAGGTCGTGCAGGACGTAACGGCCTTCGGCGTCCCGGGACAGGAGGCTGGCGGCGGTGAGTTCGCGCAGGTGCCGGCGGGCCTGTACCGGTTCCGTCCCGGCGAGGGAGGCGGCGGCCTCGGCGGAGACGACCGGCCCCGGGTGCAGCGCGAGGTGGCGGAAGAAGCGTGCCGTCCCCGCGCTGAGCGCCCGGTAGGACCAGGAGAAGACGGCGCGTACGCCCTCGCTCCGGCCGTCGGCCGACAGCGCGTCCAGCCGTGGGCTCGTCGCGCGCAGTTCCCGTAGGGCGAGGGCGAGCGGCATGGCGGGGGCCTCGCCCAGCTGCGCGCCGACGACGGCGACGGCCAGGGGCAGGTGCCCGCACAGGGCGACCAGTTCGGCGGCGGCCTCCGCTTCGGCCCGGCACCGCTCCTCGCCGATCCGGGCGGCCAGAGCCGTGACGGCCTCCTCCCGGCTCCACACGTCCAGGCTGATGAGGGCGGCGCCCTCGGTGGCCGCCAGACCGGCGAGACGGTTGCGGGAGGTGACGACGGTCAGACTCCCGGCCGAGACGGGCAGCAGCGGCCTGACCTGGTCCGCGTCGCGCGCGTTGTCCAGGAGGACGATCAGCCGCCGGGCGGCGGTACGTTCCCGGAACAGCACCGTACGCTGCTCCGTGCCGGGCGGTATGTCGCTGCTGGGCACGCCGAGCGCCCGCAGGAACCCGCCCAGCGCCTCCCCGGGGTCGAGCGGTGCTCCCGAGTCCTCGAAGCCGCGCAGGTCGACGTAGAGCTGACCGTCGGGGAAACGTTCCGCCACCTGGTGCGCCCAGTGCACCGCCAGCGCGGTCTTGCCGACCCCGGCCATCCCCCCGATCGCGGAGATGACCACGTGTCCGCCCCGCCCCGCGACCTGGTCCGTGGCCTGCAGGGCGGACCGCAGCGCTTCCTCGCGCCCGCGGAAGGAGACGAGGTCGGGCGGCAGTTGCCGCGGGACCTGGTCCGCACGCCGGGTGGCCGCCTGCACCAGACGCCGGCGCCGGGTCCCGTCCAGCTCCAGCGCGTCCATCAGCTCGGCCAGCGTGGCCTGCCGCGGCAGGCTCCTGCCCCGCTCCATGTCGCTGATGGCGCGGACACTCACGCCCGAGGCCTCGGCGAGGCCCTCCAGGGAGAGCAGCGCGTGCTGCCGTGCGGCGCGCAGCAGCGCTCCGAAGGTCTCTTCGCCCATGCCGGCCTCCGGGCCTCACCCCGACCGCAGGGGCCGGTACCACTGCTTCAGGTTCCCGGAGAACGTAGCAGTTGTGGAGTGATCGGTCCAAAGGACGTCTCGGGGTGGTGACCGCCGCGGAACCGGTGCGCGGCGGCCGCCTCGAACGCCCCCGATGCGCCGGCATCCGCCTCCTCGGTACCGGCTCGACGGAGTTCACGTGAACGGCCGGGCAGAAAGGAAACGGCCGGTCCATGCGGCGGCGCCGATCGTCGAAGACGCCCGCGGCGCCCGCGGCGGGCACCGGTCGCAGCCGAGTGCCGGGCATGGTCCACACTGCGGTGGTGGTCCGCCGGCCGGGGTGCGGACCGTGCGCCCCGGCCGGGTCTCGCCGTCTCGTCCCCTGGGGGTCCAGTGAAGTACAGAGCCGTTCTCCTCGCGTTCTTCCTCCTGCCCGCGCTGTGGGGGGTCGCGGACCTCGCGGGCGCCCTCACGGCCTCGGCCGAGGTGGTGTGCCCGGGGGAGAACGTGCGCGACGGGGAGGAGCGGCCCGGCCCGATGCGGCCCGGGGACAGCGAGTGCTCGGTGCTGGAGGGCTCCCTCGCCGTGGCGAGCCGGACGTACGAGGAACAGCGGAACCACCAGTCCCTGCAGCGTCGGCGGGACGCCAGGAACGGAGCCCTGCTCATGGCGTACGGTGCCGGGGGCGCGCTCCTGGCCTGGCGGGCCACCCTGCGGACCGCCAACGGCACCTGAACCCCGCCCCGCTGACGAACGGACCGCGCGGGTCCCCCGGCCGGCGGCCACCGCGTCGTCCGGGCACCGGCCGCGGAGAGGGCCGCGCGCGGCAGGCGGGGCGGGAAGCCGCCGAAGGCGCGGGTTCGTCGGGCAGGGTCCGGGCCCGCGCGGCGGGCCCGTTCGCCGCCCGGCGTTCCGAGGAGGTCCCCGGCCGGCGGGCCCGCGGTCCGGCCCCGGCCGGGCCGGTGGCACGGACGGTCAGACTCCGTGGCACACCCGGTCACACCCTGGGCGGCACCGGGAACACCATGGAGACATGACCAGCAACAACCCGGCCGTCTTCGGCGGACGCCTGCTCATCGGCGCCACCGGCTCCGCCGCCGTCGCCACGCTTCCGATGTACATCAACGCGCTGCGCACCACCTTCACCGGGACGATCACCGTCCTGATGACGCACACCGCCGCCACGTTCCTCCCGCCGCACACCGTCGGGCTGTTCGCCGACCGTGTGGTCACCGGCACCAGGCCGGACGACTGGGCCCGGGAGAACCAGGCGACCCTGGCGGCCGGCCACGACATGATGGCCGTCCTGCCGGCCACCGCCAACATGCTCTCCGCCGTCGCCACGGGCGCCGTCCCGAACCTGCTGACCGCGACGATCGCCGCCGCCGACTTCCCCGTGGTGTTCTTCCCGGTGATGACCGACGGCATGTGGGGCAAGCCCGCGATCCGGCGCAACGTGGAACAGCTCCGTCTCGACGGCTACCACGTCGTCGACCCGCAGCCGGGACAGCGCTACGACGTCGGCCTCGGCGAGTTCGTCAAGGCGCCCATGCCGCCCGCGCCGCCCCGGTTCGTCGAGGTGGTCCGGGAGTTCATGCCGGGCGACGGCTGACCGTACGAGGGGAGCCGGCCGCCGCTGGTGATCCGGCAGCGGCCGGGTCCCGGCGGTGCTCACGGCGGGCACCGCCCGCTCCACCGCGGACGCGAAGGGGCGCGCCCCCCCTGCGGGTCCCGCCGCCTACCGGACGGCAGCCGCGACGGGCACCGTGTTCGCCGCACGCGTCACCGCGGCCAGGCTGGCGGCGAGGACGGAACGGTCCCGGCCCGCCGCCCACCGGACCCCCTCCCCGTCCCGGAACTCCAGCAGGGTCAGGGCCTCGCCGTCGTTCCCGGCGTCGACACTGGTCTGGTGCAGGCTCACCACGTCGATGCGGATGCCCTGCGCGCCCAGGGCCTCGGTGAGCGCTTCCACCGGGCCCACGTCCGCGTGCGTGCTGGTGTGAGCGGTTCCGCCGATCCGGAGCGTGACCGTGGTGCGGTTTCTTCCGCCGGTGTCGCTCGTCTCGTACCCGGCCAGTTCGACGCCGGGGCAGGCGCTCGCCGCCGCCCTCGGCGCGGGCGCGAGGTAGGCGTCCTCGAAGACGCCCCACAGGCCGGCCGCGGTGACCTCGTGGCCGGTGGCGTCGGTGCGCCGCTGGACATGGCGGGCGAAGTCGATCTGGAGCCGGCGCGGCAGTTCGATGCCGTACTCCGTCTCCAGCAGGTAGGCGATGCCGCCCTTGCCGGACTGGGAGTTGACCCGGATGACCGCCTCGTAGCTGCGCCCGAGATCGGCGGGGTCGACCGGCAGGTACGGGACCGACCACTCCAGCTCGTGCTCCGCGACGCCCCGGGCCGCGGCGCGGGCGCGGTGCTCGGCGAAACCCTTCCTGATCGCGTCCTGATGGGTGCCGCTGAAAGCGGTGTGCACCAGGTCGCCCGCGTAGGGGTGCCGGGGATGGACCTCGATGCGGTTGCAGTACTCGACGGTGCGCCGCACCTCGTCGATGTCGGAGAAGTCGATCATCGGGTCGACGCCCTGGGCGTGGAGGTTCAGGGCGAGGGTGGCGATGTCGACGTTGCCGGTGCGCTCGCCGTTGCCGAAGATGCACCCCTCGACGCGCTGCGCCCCGGCGAGGACGGCCAGTTCGGCGCAGGCGATGCCCGTTCCCCGGTCGTTGTGCGGGTGCACGGAGAGGATCACCGAGGAGCGGCGGGCGAGGTTCTTGTGCATGTACTCGATCTGGTCGGCGTACACGTTCGGGGTGGCGGCCTCGACGGTGGCGGGCAGGTTCAGGATCACGGGGCGGTCGGGCGTGGCGTCCCACAGCCCGGTCATGGCGTCGCAGATCTCCAGCGCGTAGTCCGGTTCGGTGAGGTTGAACACCTCGGGGGAGAACTCGAACCGCACGTGGGGCAGGTGCCCGGCCAGCGCGAGGACGTCGCGGCCGCCGGCGAGGATCAGCTCCTTCAGCGCGTGGCGGTCGTGGCCGAGGACGACATCCCGCCAGACGGGCGCGGTGGCGGTGTACATGTGGATCACCACGGGGTTGGTGATGCCCCGGACCGAGTCGACCGTGCGCTCGATCAACTCGCGGCGCGCCGGGGTGAAGACGACGATCGTCACGTCCTCGGGCGCGAGGTCCGACTCGGCGATGAGCCGGACGAAGTCGTAGTCGGTCTGTGAGGCGGACGGGTAGCCGACCTCGATCTCCTTGTAGCCCATGGCGACCATCAGCTCGAAGAAGCGCCGTTTGCGCGCCGGGTCCATCGGCTCGGCCAGCGCCTGGTTGCCGTCGCGCAGGTCGACGGGCACCCACAGCGGCGCCGTCGTCAACTGCCGCGTCGGCCAGTCGCGTTCGGTGAGCGGGACCTCGACGCGGGAGTGGATGCCGCGGTAGCGGTGTGACGGCATCGGTGAGTGCCGCTGCCGGTTCCAGGCCGGTGCGTCCGCGGGGACGGGGCCCGCCGGGGCCGAGGTTCGGGGGGTCGGTGCGTGAGTCATAGGGTGGAATCCTGCTTCGCTGTCGCGTAGGGGAGACCGGCGCGGACGAGCGCTCCACGTCGGGGCGCCGGCCTTGCTAGGCCCCGACGTGGCGGAGAAGGAGGAGGATTCCGGAGTTCAGCACGGGTGCACCGTAGCACAACTCCTCAGACAAGTAGAGAAGTTACGGAGACGGGAGGGCCGAGATGGCTCAGGTTCGGCGTGCGCCCCTGGCTGATCAGGCGGCGCAGGCGCTGATGGAGCGCATCCGGGCCGGGGAGTGGCGGCTGGGCGGGAAACTGCCTGGCGAGACCACCCTCGCCCCTCAGCTCGGCGTGGGCCGCTCGACGGTCCGCGAGGCGATCCGGCAGCTCGCCGGCCGCGGCGTGCTCGCCTCCCGGCAGGGAGCCGGTGTCTTCGTCACCGCCCTCGACGCCCCCGAGGACTGGGACGACGTGGTACGCCGTGCCGACATCGTCTCCGTGATCGAGGCGCGCGTCGCCATCGAGACCGAGGCCGCCGCCCTCGCGGCCGGACGCCGGACCCCGGCGGAACTGCGGGCGATGCGCCGCGCCCTGGCGGATCGCCGCGAGAGGCGTTCTGGCATCGAGGAGCACGTGGACGCGGACACGGCGTTCCACCGCAGCATCGTCGTGGCGGCGCACAATCCGATCCTGACCGAGCTGTTCGACGGATTCACCCCGCGCAGCCGGCAGGCCATGGTCGAGATGCTGCGGATCCGCGGCGGTCTCGGCGACGACGCCGGCCACGGCGCCGACCACGACGCCCACGCCCGCCTGCTGGAGGCCGTCGCCCACGGAGACCCCCAGGAGGCGGCGCAGGCCGGCCGCGCCCATCTCCTCACCCTCAAGGCACAGCTGGGCTGACCGGCCCCGGCGGCCGAGCGAGGGCTGCCGCCCGGCACCTCTCGTGGCCAGTGCCGGTCGGCCGGCTGCCCCCGGTCACCCCCCCGGCCGGCGCGGCGACCCGGCACCACCCGGGTGACGTCGGCGTCCCCCGGCCCGCGCCGGGCCTCGGCACCACCAGATACTCGGCCCCGCCCGGTCCTCGGCCCCGCCCGGTCCTCGGCCCCGCCCGGTCCTCGGCCCCGCCCGGTACCCGGCGTCGGCCGCCCGCACCACCCGCCCTCCCCGGTCGCTACGCGCCCCGTGCCGTCCGGCGGAAGGCCGTCGGTGTCGTGCCGGTGCGGTGCCGGAAGAACTTGGTGAAGTCACCGGCCCCGGCGAACCCGAGCCGCTCGGCCACCGCGCCGACGGACAGCCCGCCGTGGGCCAGCTCCCGCTTGGCCTCCAGGACCACCCGCTCGTCGACATAGCGCTTCGCCGACATCCCGGTGACCGCCTCCGCGGCCCGGGTGAGCGTGCGCCGGCTGTAGCCGAGGGCGGCGGCGTAGTCCTCCACCCGCCGGGTGACGGCGAAGTCCCGCTCGACGGCCGCGTGGAAGCGGCGGAACGTCTCGCTCGGCACCGGCCTGCCGGGTTCGGCCCCGTAGGCCGCCGTCAGCCGTTCCACGAGCACCGCCAGCAGGTGCCGCAGCACCCTCAGATGGGCCTCCAGCGGCAGTTGTGCCGCGGCGTCGTACTCGTGGCGCAGATGGTCCAGGGCCTTGTGCAGCCCCTCGGCCACCGGACCGGCCGGGGCGAGCGGACCCCGCGCGAAGGGCGGATCGGCGACGGTGGCCGCGGTGGTCGCCGCGTCCGGGAAACCCGGCGGGAAGGCGACCACCACACCGTCCGCCTCCGGCAGGTCCGGACTCCAGCGCTGCACCTGCCCCGGCCGGATCCACAGCCACTGGCCGGCCGCCGGCTCGTACGTGGTGAAGTCCACGGAGACGGTGACCCGGCCGGAGCGCACCGCGACGATCTGGTGGAAGGCCGGCCGCAGCGGCGCGTACGGATCGTTGCCGTGCCGCAGCGCGCGCTCGGCGAGCCCCGCCAGCTCCACCAGTTCCAGACCGGGCGGCGACCCGGCCGTGTGCCGGAAGACCAGCTCCCGGATCGGAGGAGTCGGCGCCGGCGCCGGCGCCGAAGGATGTCCGTTTTTGCCCATCGTGAGTCCCGAGCTTACCGCCGTGTGCCCTGACCGCGCTCCTAGGGTGAAGGTGTCGGCGCAGGTCAGCGCCGCAGGGGCGAAAGGTGCCGCGGTATGAGACTGATCGTGGGAATGACGGGAGCCACGGGCGCCGTCCTCGGTGTCCGTTTCCTTCGGACACTGGCCGAGCTTCCGGAGGTGGAGACGCATCTGGTCCTCAGCCGGTGGGCGCGCACCACGATCGAACTGGAGACCGGTCTGTCCGCGGACGAGGTCGGTGACCTGGCCGACGTCGTGCACCGCCCCGAGGACCAGGGAGCCGTCATCTCCTCCGGCTCCTTCCGCACCGACGGCATGGTGGTCGTGCCGTGCTCGATGAAGACCCTGGCGGGCATCCGCGCCGGTTACGCCGACGGGCTGGTGGGCCGGGCCGCGGACGTCGTCCTCAAGGAGCGCCGCCGGCTCGTGCTGGTGCCCCGGGAGACACCGCTGAGCGAGATCCACCTGGAGAACATGCTCGCGCTGTCCCGGATGGGCGTCCGGATGGTCCCCCCGATGCCCGCCTTCTACAACCATCCGCAGACCGTGGACGACATCGTCGACCACGTCGTCGCGCGCCTGCTCGACCAGTTCGACCTGCCCGCCCCGGCCGCCAAGCGGTGGGAGGGCATGCGGGCCGCCCGTTCCCTGCGGCCGGCCTCCTGACGGCACCCCGGCCGTCCGCCGCCCCCTTCCGCCGCGCCCCACGGCCTCCCACGGCCCCGACCGCCCCCCCCACGGCCTCTCACGGCCCCCGACCGCCCCCCACGGAGTACCCATGCCCTACGACGATCTGCGCTCCTTCCTCGACACCCTCGACCAGGAGGGGCAACTGCTGCGGGTCGCGGAGGAAGTCCTCCCCGAGCCCGATCTGGCCGCCGCCGCCAACGCCACCGGCCGGATAGGAGAAGGCGCCCCCGCCCTCTGGTTCGACAACGTCAAGGGCTTCACCGACGCCCGCATCGCCCTCAACGTGCACGGTTCGTGGGCCAACCACGCGCTCGCCCTCGGCCTGCCCAAGCACACCCCGGTCAAGGAGCAGGTGGCCGAGTTCGCCCGGCGCTGGGACGCCTTCCCCGTCCCGCCCGAACGGCGCGAGGACGCCCCCTGGCGCGCCAACACGCAGGAGGGCGCCGGCGTCGACCTCTTCTCCGTGCTGCCCCTGTTCCGTCTCAACGACGGCGACGGAGGCTTCTACCTCGACAAGGCCGCCGTGGTCTCCCGCGACCCCGACGACCCGGGCAGCTTCGACAAGCAGAACGTCGGCACGTACCGCCTGGAGGTCATCGGCCGCGACCGGCTGGCCATCCAGCCCGTCCCCGTGCACGACGTCGCCCTGCACCTGCGCAAGGCCGAGGAGCGCGGCGAGGACCTGCCCATCGCCATCACCCTCGGCAACGACCCGGTGATGGCGATCGTGGCCGGCATGCCGATGCGCTACGACCAGAGCGAGTACGAGATGGCGGGTGCCCTGCGCGGCGCGCCCGCGCCGATCACCACCGCCCCGCTCACCGGCTTCGACGTGCCCTGGGGGTCGGAGGTCGTGATCGAGGGCGTCGTGGAGAGCCGCAAGCGCCAGATCGAGGGACCCTTCGGCGAGTTCACCGGGCACTACTCCGGTGGCCGCCGGATGCCCGTGATCCGCGTCGACCGGGTCTCGTACCGCACCCGCCCGGTCTTCGAGTCGCTCTACCTGGGCATGCCGTGGACGGAGTGCGACTACCTGGTCGGACCCAACACGTGTGTCCCGCTGCTGAAGCAGCTGCGTGCCGAGTTCCCCGAGGTGCAGGCCGTCAACGCCATGTACACGCACGGCCTGCTGGCGATCATCTCCACGCGCAAGCGTTACGGGGGTTTCGCCAAGGCGGTCGCGATGCGCGCCATGACCACCCCGCACGGGCTGGGGTACATCACCACGGTCATCGTGGTCGACGAGGACGTCGACCCCTTCGACCTCCCCCAGGTCATGTGGGCGGTGTCCGCGAAGGTCAACCCGTCCGGCGACGTGCTGATCATGCCCAACCTGCCGGTCGTCGAACTGGCGCCCGCCGCGCAGCCCGCCGGCATCACCAGCAAGATGATCATCGACGCGACCACCCCCGTCGCCCCCGACGTGCGCGGCAACTTCTCGACGCCCGCGAAGGACCTGCCCGAGACGCGCGACTGGGTGACCAGGATCCAGGACCTCATGGCCGCGCGCGGCTGAGCCGCCGGGCGCCCCCGGCCGCCCGGCACCTGCTACCACCGACCCCGACCTCCCGACACCTGTCGCCCCCGAGAAGGAGAGAAGACCGCATGACCGAGTGCCCCCGCTGCGCCTTCGGGACCATCGAGACGCTGCACACCTCGCCCGTCCCCGGCGTGTGGGACGTCCTGCAGTGCCGGCGCTGCCTGTACACCTGGCGCACCACCGAACCCGCCCGCCGCACCCGGCGCGAGGCCTATCCGGAGCAGTTCCGGCTGACTCCCGAGGACATCGAGGCTGCCTCCGAGGTCCCTGCGGTACCGCCGCTGCGCGCTTCGGCCTGAGAGGCGTACGGCGCCCTTCCACCGGTCCGCCGCGGCAGGCGCGGCCCGGGGGCGGCGCTCGCCCCCATGGCGGCCTCCGGGTCCCGGCCGGGGGCGCCCCGCGGCCCTCGGCCGCGACGGGCGCGGGCGCTGGTGCCGGTGACCCGCTGACCGCCGTCACGAAAGCGGCGCCGGGACCCGCCTGGCCGCCACCGCCACACCGCCACCGTCACCGTCGCCGGGAGCGGTAGGAGCCCGGCGTCATGCCCGTGACGGTCCTGAACGCCCGGTAGAGCTGTGCCTCGCTCCCGAACCCGCACTCGTGGGCCACGGCGGCCAGCGTGCGGTCGGGATGTGCCGACACCAGCCGCTGGGCGAGCGACACCCGCAGCCTGCGGATCAGCTCCGTGAGCGGTTCCCCGTCCTCGGCCAGGGCGCGGTACATCGTGCGCCGCGAGACACCGCAGCCCGCGGCGACCACGGCGGCGTCCAGAGCGGGGTCGGTGATGTTCCGGCGGACGAAGCGGTGGACACGTTCGCGCGTCAGCGCCGCCGCCGACGCCTGGGGCGGTGTGGTGCCGGCCGCCCAGGACACGGCCGTGCCCAGCAGGTCGACGGCGTGCGGCACCAGGGCGCGGGCCGCCTCCGGAGCCGTGCCCTGCAGACGGTTGAGCCCGACCAGGAAGTCGGCGACCACCCGGCCGGGACCGGAGGCGCCCAGTTCCACGGCGGTCACCCCGTTCAGGGAGCGGTGCGGCAGCCGGTTTTTGGGCACCTTGACCACCAGCTGGGAGAAGTCGTCGGCGAAGTCCAGCGTGTAGGGGCGGGAGCTGTCGACGAAGGCCATCGCGCCGGGGGCGAGTTCGACCGCCTGCCCGTCCTGCTCCAGCCCGGCCCGGCCGCGCAGCTGGATGTTGGCGAGCAGGACGTCCTCGTCGTCCCGGGCGATCAGCCGCCGCGTCCGCGCGACCCGCTGGCCGCCGGCGGCCAGTTCGGCGAACCCGATCCCGTCCAGGACGGACGTCTCGATCCGGCCCTCGAAGACACCCGTCGCCCCGGGGCGCACCGCCACCCCGACAATCGTGTCGCAGACCACGTCCGCCCAGTAGGCGAACGCGTCGGCTTGCCCGACGTCGGTGCTGGTCCACCGGGTGTGCGTTCGGTCGTTCATACGTTCATGATGCCGCTACGCCCGCGCAGGCGCCGGATCCCCGGGGCGGCCGGTGACCGGACTCCGGGCGGGGGAGTGCCGGTCCGGGCCCTCCGCACGGGCACAGGCCGGGTGTCCCCGGCGGGCACAGGCCGGGTGTCCCGCGTGGGCACGGATCGGGCCTTCCGCGTGGGCACGGATCGGGCTTTGTGCCCGGGTTCAGAACGGGCTGCCCTAAGAGCTGCGAACAAAAGGGGCGCCCGGCTCGAGACGTCCGGCACGCACGCTCGCGGCGTTGCCGAAAGGCCCTGGTAGCTCCGCTACAAGGACCTTCCGGCGCCTTGCGATCGCACGCACCGGACGCCGCGCAACTGGCGGGCGATGGCCTGGTCCTTGAGCCCGGCCTTGAGCATCTTGAGAAGAAGGAGGTCGTCCGGGCCGAAGGTGTCGTCCGGGGCCGGAGCCGCCGCCGAGATGGGCTCGGCACGGGCCCAGTAGGCCTCGTACAGCTCCATCAGGGCGTCGAGCATGCCCGACGGATGGATGACGAGGAGGTCGTCGTAGACCGGACCGGACAGCGGGACCAGGGCCACCCGCTTGTCGATGATGTGCAGTTTGAACGGCAGGTGCGGCAGCATCCGGGACCGCTCGCCCAGTTCGGCGAGTCTGAGCAGCGTGGCGAACCGCCCGGGCCGCTCCATGGACTGCGGGCAGTAGATCGAACGCACGTCGATGCCCTGGCGCAGCCAGGCCGCCGTGATGTCGAACTCCTCCTCGTTGCTGTGGAGTCCGCCGTCCGGCCGGCCCACATAGGGCGGCCGGTCCAGGGCCCACATGTGACTGGTCGCGGAGTTGCTCAGCTGCTCGACCCGTTCCAGGATCAGCTCCCGGTCGGAGAGGACCTCCACCAGGTTGCGCGGATCGGAGCGCAGCCGCCCCTCCCGGTAGCGTTCGGCGATCCGGTCGATCTCCGTCCGGGCCGAGGCCAGCGTGGTCTCCGTCTCGAACCGCCACCTGGCCAGCAGGGGCAGCAGCGCGGCCTGGGGGTTGGCCGCCTGGAGGCGGCCGTCGCCGGTGTCGTGGAGGAGCCCGAGTTCCCGCAGCCGGGCAGCGGAGGCGAGCACCTCGTCCTCCGGTGTGCCCAGGGACGCGGCGACGCCCGCGACGGTCACCCGGCCGCGGTCCAGGAAACACCGGTACACCGGTTCGTCGGACTCGGCTATGCCCAGCACCGTGAGCACGTATGCATACCTCCGTCGGTCGGTGTGTGACATCCGTGTCGTGATTGGTCAACCGGCCAAACCGGCCATCAGAGTATCTGGACACCTGTCCGAGGTACAGCGTTCACTTTCCTCGCCGCGACACTCGTCCACCCGGCCCGGCCCCCCCTTGCCACCAGCACGCGCAGCGCCACCGAAGGCGCGGAGGCATCCGCCGGCCGGGCCAGCTCCTCATGGAGGAATGTGTGAGTTCCGTGTTCCGAAGAAAGACACTCGCCTGGGGGGCGGCAGCTCTGGCCGTCTCGCTGGCGGCCGTCTGCACCGGCACGCCGGCCCAGGCGGCCGGTGACCCGCAGGCCCGCGCGGCCGGTGACGCCCAGGCCGGGCCGGCCGGTGACCCGCAGGCCCCCGTCGCCGTCACCGGGCGCTCCCCCTCCGGCCGTTACATCGTGACCCTCAAGGACGCACCGGTCGCCCTCTACCGGGGCGGCGTGGACGGCCTGGCCGCCACCGCTCCCTCGGCGGGCGCCAAGGTCGACGCCTCCAGTACCGCCGCGCACCGCTACCGGGACTACCTGCGGGGACGGCAGAGCGAGGCGGCCGCGTCGGTCGGCGCCACGGTCCGCGGCCGTTACACGGTCGCGGTCGACGGCTTCGTCGCGGACCTGACCCCTCTTCAGGCCGTCCGCCTCAGCAGGCGGCCCGGGGTCCTCGCCGTCAGCCCGGACGCCCGGGTCAAGGCGACGGACGACACCCGGTCGACCGACTTCATGGGGCTGTCCGGGCGGCAGGGCGTGTGGTCGAAGCTCGGGGGCACCGCCAAGTCCGGCAAGGGCGTGGTGGTCGGTGTCATCGACAGCGGCATCTGGCCGGAGAGCGCGTCGTTCGCCGCCCCCGCCCTGGGCACCGCCCCGCCCACGGCCAAGGACCCGTACCGCCCCTACCGCGAGGGCGGCGTGATCAAGATGAAGAAGGCCGACGGCGGCACCTTCACCGGCGTCTGCCAGAGCGGGGAGAAGTTCACCGGGAGCGCCTGCAACACCAAGCTCGTCGGCGCCCGGTACTTCAACGACGGCTGGCTGGCCACGACCCCGCCCGAGGAGCGGGGCGACTACCTCTCGGCGCGTGACAACAGCGGCCACGGCACCCACACCGCGTCCACCGCCGCGGGCGACGCGGACGTCGCGGTGACCGTCGAGGGGCACGACTTCGGGAAGATCTCCGGGGTGGCGCCGGGCGCGGCGGTCGCCGTGTACAAGGCGCTCTGGACGGAGAAGGGCACGACGGACGCCGGCGGTGACGCCTCGGACATCGTCGCCGCGATCGACCAGGCGGTGGCGGACGGCGTCGACGTCATCAACTACTCGGCGGGCCGGGTGGTGGAGTCCTGGCTCGACGAGCCCATCGTGCAGGCGTTCCGGGCGGCGGCGCAGGCAGGCGTCTTCGTGTCGGCCGCCGCGGGCAACGAAGGACCCTCCCGGAGCGTCATCGACAACACCGCGCCCTGGATGACGACGGTCGCCGCGAGCACGCTGCGGCCCGCGGAGGCCACGGTGAAGCTGGGCGACGGCCGGACCTTCGTCGGCGGCAGCCTCACCGTGCGGGCGGCCGTCGGCCCCAAGCCCCTGGTCCTCGCCGGCGACGTCAGGTCGGCCGGGGCGACGGACGAGGACGCGCAGCTGTGCCGGGAGGGTTCCCTCGACCCGGCGAAGACGGCCGGCAAGGCGGTGGTGTGCGACCGCGGGATCACCACCCGGGTGAGCAAGTCGGCCGAGGTGGAGCGCGCCGGCGGCGTCGCCATGGTGCTGGTGAACACCGCCGACCAGGAGACCGACAGCGACATCCATGTCGTGCCGACCGTGCACCTGAACGTCCCGGGAGCCGCGGACGTGCGCGCCTACGCGGCCACGCCGGGCGCCACGGTGACGTTGCAGCCGGGCGGCTCGACCGGGACGCCGTACCCGCAGATCGCCCCGTTCTCCTCCCGGGGTCCGTCGGACGTCAACAAGGGCGCGCTGATCAAACCGGACATCGCCGCGCCGGGCGTCGGCGTCCTCGCCGCCGTCGCGCCACCCAGCAACTTCGGCCACGACTTCGACTTCATGACCGGTACGTCGATGGCGGCACCCCAGATCTCCGGCCTCGCCGCCCTCTACTTCGGTGTGCATCCCAAGTGGTCCCCGATGGCGGTGAAGTCCGCCATGATGACGACCGCGGTGGACACCAGGACCGCCTCGGGCGGCACCAGCACGGACGTGTACGCGCAGGGCTCGGGCGAGGTCGATCCCGCCGCGATGTTCGACCCGGGCCTGGTGTACGACTCGTCGGACCGTGACTGGCTCGCGTACGAGGAGGGCCTCGGCATCGACACCCAAACCGGCACGGCGCCCGTCGCGCCCAGCGACCTGAACTACCCGTCCCTCTCCGTGGACCGGCTGCTGGGATCGCGCACCCTGACCCGTACCCTGACCGCGACGCGCCCGGGTGTGTACCGGGCCGAGGTGGACCTGCCGGGCTTCCGTGCCGAGGTGAAGCCCTCCACGCTGCGCTTCACCCGCGCCGGGCAGACCGCCCGGGTCGCCGTCACGCTGACCCGGACCACCGCGCCCTCCGGCACCCCCGTCGTCGGACACCTGACCTGGAGGGGCAGCGGCCACGTCTCCGTGCGCAGCCCCATCGCCGTCACCCCGCAGATGGTGGAGGCCCCCGACCGGGTCGACGCGGGCCCGGGCAGCGAGGGAAGCGTCTCCTACTCCCTGACCCCCGGCACCGAGAAGCTGACGCTCACCGCCCACGCTCCGGTCGTGGGCCCCGCCGTGCGGGGCGAGGTCGACATGGCGACGGGCGGCGCACAGGAGTACGCCATCACCGTCCCCGAGGGGACCAAGGCGGGTGAGGTCCTCGCCACCACGGACACCGCGGACTCGGGCGTCGCCCTGTACGTCCTGAACACCCCGGCGGACGGGCAGCCCTGGACGATCGTGGCCGAGAGCGCGGGATCGGAGCACCGGCAGCACGTCACTCTGAAGGGGCTGGAACCGGGCCGGTACACCGTCTTCGTGCTGGCCGGGGACTACCACGCCGGTACGACGGCCACGCCGTTCACCCTCCAGACCAATCTCGTGGCAGCGGACTCGCCCACGACGGGCACGTTCACCGTGTCGCCGGCGAGGCCCGCCACGACACCGCTGCGGCCGATCACGGTCACCGGCCACTGGAGCGGCGTGACGAGGACCCCGGCCACCGCGTACGTGGAGTACCCGGACGGCACCGGCACACTCGTCGGCATCGGCGGCTGACCGGCCCCCGGCAGGCCTCCGGGAGGCTTCCCACCCCAGGCCCCTGCGGCTGCCGTGCGCGGCAGCCGCAGGGGCGACCGAGCGGCGGCGGTCGTGTTCCCCGGTACCCGTGTGTTCCAGGTACGTGTGTCATGTGTGACGCTTTCGCCCATGTCGATCATCGCAACCGTCGTGGTCCTGCTCATCGCCGCGCTCCACTGCTGCATCCTGGTCCTGGAGATGTTCCTGTGGACCGGCCCCAGGGCCCGGGCCGTCTTCGGGACCACCGCCTCTTTCGCCTCCGGGACGAAGGCGCTCGCGGCCAACCAGGGGCTGTACAACGGGTTCCTCGCCGCCGGGCTGGTGTGGGGCGCCGTGGCGTCCGGCCCGGCGGGGCTCCAGGCGAAGGTGTTCTTCCTGACGTGTGTGGCCGTGGCCGGTGTGTACGGCGCCGCCACGGCCGCCCGGAAGATCCTCTTCGTGCAGACCGTTCCGGCACTGACCGGTCTGGCGCTGGTGCTGGCCGCCCGCTGAGCGAGGCCCGCCGACGCGCACCGATACGAGACGGATACCTGACCGAGCGCCGGCCGATGCCGGCTCGCGCGGCGGTCGCGGCCCGGGATCCCGAGAGTGGTGGCCGCCGTACGTGCCCGTGCGGCGTACCCGGATCCCGGAGGTCGTCCCACCATGCCATCCGCCACTCTTCCCCCGGCGCGCCAAAGACGCGCGTTGCGCGGCGGCGCCCTTGCCGCCTCGGCTCTCGCACTGACCGGATTACTGCTGCCCACCGCGTCCGCCGCGCCGAGGACCGGGCAACGCCTGGACTGGCGCCTGTGCTCGTCGGTCGCCGAGGACTGGCCCGTACCGGGTGACAGGCGGACCGAGTGCGCGGAGCTGACCGTCCCGTTGGACTACGCGAAACCGCGGGGCCGCACCATCACCGTCGCGGTGAGCCGGATCAGGGCCACCGGACCGCACCCGGAGGAACCGCTGGTGTTCGGTGCCGGCGGCCCCGGGACGGCGAACGCGGCGACGCTGCCGGGTCTCCTCGGCTCCGGGCTGGGGACGCTCAACACCGAGCACGACCTCATCGGCATGGACGAGCGCGGCACCGGCTACAGCCAGAAGATCTCGTGCGACTTCCGCGGGGGAGCGGAGCCGCCGGTGACCGCGGGCCAGAAGGAGCGGGCCGAGGCCGCCTTCGACGACCAGGCCGAGTTCAATCGGCGGTGCACGGCGATCGATCCGGAATTCGTGCGCGGGCTCACCCCGGAGAACATCGCGCGGGACATCGACTCCCTGCGGGACGCGCTCGGTGCCGAGAAGATCGACTTCTTCGGAGAGTCCTTCGACACGGCGACCGGCCTGGCCTACCGGTCCCTCTTCGACGACCGGGTCAAGCGCATGTGGCTGGACTCCTCGATGCCGCCGGTCTTCGACCACTCCGCCATGGACGGCACCATCGAGGCCCTCGCCGAGCACAACTTCGCGGACTTCACCCACTGGCTTGCGGAGCACGACTACGACTACCACCTGGGCACCGGCAAGGCCGCCGTCGCGGCCAGGCTCACCGCCCTGCGCGCGGAACTGGACCGCGAACCCCGCATCGCCGGCGGCCTGCGCCTGGACGGCGAGTGGGCGGCCGGTCTCCTCGGCAGCACCCCCGACGCGTGGGTGAGGGCGGCGAACGACCTGGTCACCGTGATCGACGGCGGCATCCCCGGATCCGCCCGCAGCGCCTCGGAGACCGTCCGGCGCCGGTACGGTCTCGGCGACCCGCTCGACGGACTGAACGCCCTGCAGTACAACGCCATGCTCTGCAACACCGACTCCAGCCCCAAGGACTTCCCCCGCCTGTGGTCCGCAGCGCAGGCCCGCCGCGCCGCCTTCCCGGCCGTCGGCGGCACGTACATCTCCCCGTGGTGCGCCGACTGGCCGACGCACACCCCGCCCACGGCCGTGGTCCGCGGACGCAGCCCGCTCCAGATCTCCGGGCACCTCAGCGAGGGCGACACCCCCTACGCGTGGGCGCAGGCGGCGCACAACGCGGCCGGCGGCACCCTGCTGACCGTCGTCGACGGGGTCCACGCCTCCTTGAAGAACCTGCCGTGCGGCGCCCACGTGGTCGATTTCTTCCGCACCGGGAGGACCACCGGCGGCACCTGCCCGGGGCTGAAATGACCCGGCGTCCCGCCCTCGCGCCTGCCCCTGTCCCTGCCCCTCCCGCTCCCTCTCCCGCTCACGGAGGAACGAACCAAGTGACGCGCTTCCCCACGGCCAGGGCCCTCCTCGGCGGCGTGGCCCTCCTCGGCCTGGCACTGCTGACACCCGCTGCGTCGGCCGCCCCGGCGGCCGTGGCGTCCACGGCCGCCGCGAAGTCCACCGCGGCCACAGCGGCTTCGGCGGCGGCCGGCTTCACCGGCACCGTCGACGTCGACGGGTGTTCCGGTTCCGTCGTCCGGATGCCGGTCTCCACGGACGACGACCGGGCACTGGTGCTGACCAACGGGCACTGCTACGAAGGAGCCCAGCCCGTCCCCGGCGAGGTCCTGGTGAACCGGCCGTCCCACCGTCTGTTCAGCCTGCGCGACCGCTCCGGGGACACCGCCGCGCAGGTGCACGCGACGAAGGCCCTCTACGTCACCCTGACCGGCACGGACATCGCCCTCTACCAGATCGACGAGACGTACCGGGAACTGGCGAGGGACCACGGGGTCACCGCCCTGACGGTCGCCGGCCGGCGTCCCGCCCGTGGCACCGCGATCCGCGTCGTGTCCGGGAGCCTGAAGCAGGAGTTCTCCTGCCGGATCGACGGGTTCGCCTACCGCGTCCTGGAGACGGCCAACGTCACCGAGGACGTCGTGCGGTACACACCCGAGTGCGACACCGGGCACGGCACCTCCGGGTCCCCCGTGCTGGCGGACGGGAAGATCGTCGCCGTCAACAACACCAGCAACCACGACGGCGGGCGGTGCACCCTGGACAACCCCTGCGAGATGGCCCGGGACGGCGCGATCTCCGTCCACCGGGGGGCCGGGTACGCCACGGCGACCTACTGGCTGGCCGCGTGCACGGCGCCGGGGAACCGGCTGGACCTGAACCGCGCCGGATGCCTCCTGCCGCGCGCTGATCCCCGGCGGGCCCCGGCCACCCGCTGACCGGGTCCGCGGCAGCCGGCGGCGGCACCCGCACCCGGCCGGAGCGCGGGGGCGCCTGCCCGGCGCGGACCGTTCACGCTGCCGCGCGGCCCCTGGTCACGCCACGACCGCACATGTCCGTAAGGACCCGGAACACACATGTGTGTTCCGGGTCCTCGGCTCGTCGGGCATGATGTCCGCATACAAGGTGTGTGCCGGGTGTGCGCGGCCACAGCAACGCGCACACCCGGCAGGCCGGCACCGCCGGGGCTACGAGACATGCCGAGGACCACTTCTACCGAGGAGCGAACTGTGCCCGACAACAACCAGAGGCCGCTGACCACGGTCGCCGGCGCGCCGGTTCCCGACAACCAGAACTCCCTGACGGCCGGCCCGCGGGGCCCGATGCTCCTCCAGGACGTGTGGTTCCTGGAGAAGCTCGCCCACTTCGACCGCGAGGTCATCCCGGAGCGCAGGATGCACGCCAAGGGATCCGGTGCGTTCGGCACCTTCACGGTCACCCATGACATCACGCGGTACACCAGCGCGAAGATCTTCTCCGAAGTCGGCAAGAAGACCGAGCTGTTCGCCCGGTTCTCCACCGTGGCGGGGGAGCGCGGGGCGGCCGACGCCGAGCGCGACATCCGCGGCTTCGCCCTGAAGTTCTACACGGAGGAGGGCAACTGGGACCTGGTGGGCAACAACACCCCGGTGTTCTTCTTCCGCGACCCGCTGAAGTTCCCGGACCTCAACCACGCGGTCAAGCGCGACCCGCGCACCAACCTCCGCGACCCCGAGAACAACTGGGACTTCTGGACCAGCCTCCCCGAGGCCCTGCACCAGGTCACGATCGTGATGTCCGACCGCGGCATCCCGGCGTCGTACCGGCACATGCACGGCTTCGGCTCGCACACCTACAGCCTGGTCAACGCCGAGGGCGAGCGGTTCTGGGTGAAGTTCCACCACCGTACCCGGCAGGGCGTCGAGAACCTCACGGACGCCGAGGCCGAGGCCCTGATCGGCAAGGACCGCGAGTCCCACCAGCGCGACCTCTTCGACGCGATCGAAAGGGGCGACTTCCCGAAGTGGAAGCTCTTCGTCCAGGTCATGCCGGAGGCCGACGCCGAGCACTACCGCTTCCACCCCTTCGACCTCACCAAGGTCTGGTCGAAGAAGGACTACCCGCTCATCGAGGTCGGTGAATGGGAGCTGAACCGCAACCCCGCCAACTACTTCGCGGACGTCGAACAGGCCGCCTTCACCCCGGCCAACGTCGTCCCGGGCATCGGCTTCTCCCCGGACCGGATGCTCCAGGGCCGCCTCTTCTCCTACGGCGACGCCCAGCGCTACCGCCTCGGCGTGAACCACCACCAGATCCCCGTGAACACCCCGAAGAACCCCGTCAACTCCTACCACCGCGACGGCGGCATGCGGGTGGACGGCAACCAGGGCGCCACCCCCGGCATCGAGCCCAACTCCTACGGCCGCTGGCAGGAGCAGCCCGCCTACCGCGAGCCGAGCGGGCGGGTGGGCGCCGTCGCCGACCGGTTCGACTTCCGTGAGGACGACGACAACTACTTCGAGCAGCCCGGTGACCTGTTCCGCCTGATGAGCCCCGAGGAGCAGCGCAGGCTCTTCGAGAACACCGCCCGCGCGATCGACGGTGCCTCGCAGCGGACCGTCGAGCGTCACATCGCCCACTGCACCCAGGCCGACCCGGCCTACGGCGAAGGCGTCCGCAAGGCGATCGAGGCCCTGGCCGCCGGCGACCTCTGACCCCCGCCGGGGTCCGGCGTGGCACCGCCCGCCCACGCCGGACCCTGCCCCGTACCCCCTCCCCGTACGAGCAGAAGGAGCCGCCCATGACCGGAGGCGGACCGTGACCCCCGAGCAGACGCGTCGCATCGTGGCGATCGCCATGGATCTGGCCCGGGAGGGCCGCACCGCACCACTGGCCGAGTTCGTGGAGCACGGCCTGCCGGCCGACGTCGCCGACCCGGCCGGCAACACCCTCCTGATGCTCGCCGCGTACCACGGTCACGCGGAGACGGTACGCACCCTCATCGGGCTCGGCGCCGACCCCGACCTGCGCAACGCCCGCGACCAGACGCCCCTCGCCGGTGCCCTGTTCAAAGGCGCCGACGACGTGGTGGCGGTCCTCGTCCGGGCCGGTGCGGACCTGGACTGCGGCACCCCGACCGCCCGGACCGCCGCCGCCGTGTTCGGCCGCGCCCACCTGCTCACCGGCTGATCCCGGCCCCGGCGCGTCGCCGCCGGTGTGCCGGGTCACGGAGCGGGCCGCCGCCAGGACAGGGCAAGGCCCGGCTGCGCGCGGCCGGGCCCGGCCATGAGGTGGGTCACTTCCCACCAGTGCTCTGAACCCTTCGGACGGCGTGCCCCGTGAGCACGAGGACAGGGCGCACACGGCCCGCGTCAGGGGGCGACCGCGCCGTCCGTCGCGTCCGTGGAGCGCAGCAGGCGCAGGAACGCCTTCACGCCCGCGATGATCTCCTGGTTGTCGGTGAGGCGGTTCACCGTGGACTCGAACTCCCTGCCCAGCGCGGCGAACCGGCGGTCGCTCTCCTCGGCGCGTTCGTGGGTGCTCAGGGCCAGCGCGTCCAGGGCGCGGCGCAGTTCGGCCAGGGCCCGGTACTGCTCCTCCGCCTTCTCCTCCAGGGCACGTGTCCCGGCCTCGGCGTGGTCCAGCCGGATGCGCAGTTCCACGACGTCGTCCCGGGGGTGGGTGACGTCCCTCAGGAGGGCGCCCAGGCGCCGCCGGAGCTGGCGGAAGTAGGCGCCGGCCGGCCGGAAGAAGGTGCTCAGCAGGAAGAAGGCGGCGAACCAGTAACCGATGAAGCCGCCGGTCGCCCAGGTCACCGCGCACACCACCGCCGCGCTCAGCACGTGACCCGCGACCGCGGCCCGCAGCATGACGCGGGCGATGCGCGCGGCCTCGGCGTCCCGGGCCGGGGAGACGTCGATGCCCTTCTCCCGGCTGACCGCGATCTCGGCGAGCACCGTCTGCGCGCGGAAGTACAGGTTCCAGGGAAGGGTGAGCAGGAGCAGCAGCCACAGCAGGCTCAGCAGGCCCGCGCCGACGGTCAGTACCGCCGCGAGCGGCACCCCCTGCGCACGGGCGAGGACCAGCGCCGCGACGACGGCCACGGCGGCTGCCGCGGCCCCGAGAAATCTCCCCATGCCCATGCCCATGCCCCTGCCCCGTCCGCCGTCCGTTCGCCGACACCAGCCATCGTCCGCGGCGCGGCGCGGGCGGTCATGAGTAGGCGTACTCAGAGACCGGACGGGTGTGCGGACAGGTGTGCGTCGGCTGATCCCCGCGGGGCCGGGCCGCCCTCGCCGCCGAGGCGCGGCTGCCGTCGCTCAGGCTCCGTGCCCGAGCTAGTATCCTAAAAGTATTAGGCAAATGCTTAATGGTTGATGGCAGGGCGGGCCGCGAGTCCCGGCCCTGCGCACCGACAGCCCATCCCGATCAGAAGGCTGGAACATGACCACCACCGGACCCGACCGGATCACCACCCCGGTCACCGCGGACCTGCTGCGCGGCCACCTCGACCTGGAACGGACGGCGCACGGCCTGCTGCCCCACCGTCTGCCCGCCCGCGCGCGCCGCCAGATCCCGGACGACCAGCTCGCCACGGCCGAGGCCCAGCCCTCCGGAGTACGTCTGGTCTTCCGCACCCGGGCCACCGTCGTCGAACTCGACACCCTGCCCACCAAGCGGGTCTACCGCGGCTTCCCCGCCCCGCCGGACGGCGTGTACGACCTGCTGGTCGACGGCGCCCTCGCCGCCCAGGCCACGGTGGCCGGCGGCAACGTCCGCACGATCACCGACATGTTCACCCAGGCCGCCGAAGTGACCGAGGGACCGGCCGGCACCGCCCGCTTCACCGGCCTGCCCGCGCGTGACAAGGAGGTCGAGATCTGGCTTCCGCACGCGGAGATCACCGAGCTGATCGCCCTGCGCACCGACGCCCCCGTCGAGCCCGTGCCGGCCGGCGGGCGCAGGGTGTGGCTGCACCACGGCAGTTCCATCAGCCACGGCTCGAACGCCGCCCATCCGACGGCGATCTGGCCCGCCCTGGCCGCGGCCCGCGGCGGAGTGGAACTGGTCAACCTGGGCTTCAGCGGCAGCGCGCTGCTCGACCCGTTCACCGCGCGGGCGATGCGGGACACGCCCGCCGACCTGATCAGCCTCAAGATCGGCATCAACGTCGTCAACGCCGACGTGATGCGCTTGCGCGCCTTCGGCCCCGCGGTCCACGGCTTCCTCGACACCGTCCGCGACGGGCATCCGGCCACGCCGCTGCTGGTGGTCTCGCCCCTGCTGTGCCCGGTGCAGGAGGACACGCCCGGCCCCCTCGCACCCGACTTCGCCGCGGGCACCCTGCGGTTCAAGGCCACGGGCGACCCCGCCGAGCGCGCCGCCGGGCGCCTGACGCTCAACGTCATCCGCGACGAACTCGCCCGGATCGTGGAAGCCAGGGCGGCCGACGACCCGCACCTGCACTACCTCGACGGCCGCGACCTCTACGGCGAGGAGGACCACGCCGAGTTCCCCCTGCCCGACGGCATCCACCCCGACCCCGCGGGGCACCGCCGCATCGGCGAGAACTTCGCGCGGCACGTGTTCGGCGCCGGCGGACCCTTCGCCGGCGGTCCCGGCGGTGCCGTCTGAGGGAAATCACCCGACAAGGTGCGAAGGGGCGGATTTGAAGCCCTGCGGGGTGGCTGGAGTACGGTGCCGTCGGCCCCCGTTCCGTGTCAGTCGTCCTGCGCGCGGCCGGGACCACGGTACGGAACGCGGATCAGTGAGAGGATCGCGAGGGTGACGGCAAGCAGCAGTGACATCGAGAAGGCGGCCGGGGTGCTGCGCGCCGGGGGCCTGGTGGCCCTCCCGACCGAGACCGTCTACGGTCTGGGCGCCAACGCCGAGGACCCCGTCGCCGTCGCACGCATCTTCCAGGCGAAGGGCCGTCCGCCCTCCCACCCGCTGATCGTCCACATCGGCGGCGCGGAGCAGCTGGACGACTGGGTCGAGGACGTCCCCGCGACGGCCCGTCTGCTCGCCGCGCACTTCTGGCCCGGACCGCTCACCCTGGTCCTGCGACGCGGTCGCCGGGTGCCCCTGGAGGCGACCGGCGGCCTGGAGACGGTGGCCGTGCGCGTTCCCGACCACCCGGTCGCGGGCGCGCTGCTGGCGGCCTTCGGCGGCGGCGTCACGGCTCCTTCCGCCAACCGCTTCGGCTCCGTCAGCCCGACGACGGCGGACGACGTCCGTACGGAACTCGGCGACGCCGTCGACTTCGTCCTGGACGGCGGTCCCTGCGAGGTCGGCGTCGAGTCGACCATCGTGGACGTCACGGGGGACACCCCGAGCGTTCTCAGGCCCGGCGGGGTGACGCGCGAGGCCCTCGAAGCGGTGCTGGGCGGGCCCGTCGCGGTCCCCTCGACGAGCCGTGTCCGGGTGCCCGGCCAGCACCCCTCCCACTACGCGCCGCGCGCCCGGGTGGTCCTCGTCGAGCCCGGGAAGGTGCTCGACGAGGTGGAGTCGGCGCGCGAGCTGGGGCACCAGGTGGGCGTCTTCCTGCCGCCCTCCCTCGCCGGCACCCCGGTGAAGGCGCACGCGACGGTGGCGGTGCCCGCCTCGCCGGCCGCCTACGCCCGAGGGCTCTACGGTTTCCTGCGCGAACTCGACCAGCGGGGATGCGACCTCATCATCGCGTCCCTGCCGGCCGAGGAGGGACTGGGCCTCGCCATCGCCAACCGGCTCCGCCGCGCCGCGGGCCCCCGCTCGGCGCAGCACGCCTGACCGGGCGCGTCAGCGTCCCGGGGAGTCCCGCGCGGGCCGGCGCAACGTGAGGACGTGGGCCGCGGTGAGGGCGACGGCGCGGTCCTCGTCGTGCGACAGCTCTGCCAGGGCGCGGGAGGACGTGGGTCCCGGGACCTCCGCGAGGGCATGGGCCAGGCCCAGCCGCGCGGACGGGGCGAGCGTGCCCCGGGCCAGGCGGTCGGCGAGGCCCGCGGCGATCCGTTCCGCCGGCGCCGGGCCGGACGCCGCCAGCGCGCTCAGCACGTCGGCCGCGTCGGCGTCGTTCGTCTCCCCGACGACCATGTCGATGAGCGCCGGCACCGCGTCGGCCACCCCGCGTGTCCCGAGCGCCAGGGCCGCACACCGGCGGACCGCGCCGCAGGGGTCGGTGAGGGCGCCCCGCAGCACGGCGGTCGCCTCGCCGCCCTCCATCTCGGCGACGGCCCGGACGGCACGTTCGCGTACCTCGGCCACGGGTGAGGCGAGGCCTTCCGCGAGCAGTGTCAGCGCCTCCCCGGCACCGCCCTCGCCCGCGCGGGCCAGAGCCCACCGCAGGGCTCCGGCGACGCTCGGGTCCGTCTCGCTCAGCGCCGCCTCGACCAGCGCTTCCACCGGCACCGGACCCCGCTCCACGCAGGACAGGGCCGCGCGCTGGCGCTGCGCGGCGTCCCACGACCCGAGGGCGCGCAGGAGGGCGACGGTCCGGAGCACGTCGTCCCAGCCGGCGGGCTCGGCGGCACCGATCCGGCTCAGCCGCGTGAGGAGTTCCGTCTCCTCCGCCAGGCGCTGCCGGCTCTGGCGGATGAGGTCGTCCACGAGCGCGGACGCCTGGAAACCGGGATCGTCCAGGGCGCGCCCGACGTCGCGCAGCGACAGCCCCAGCGAGCGCAGGCTCTCGATGTGGAAGATCCGCTCGATGTCCGCGCCGGAGTACTCCCGGTAGCCGCCCTCGGTGCGCACCGACGGCCGTACCAGGCCGAGCGAGTCGTAGTGCCGCAGCATGCGGGCGCTGACCCCGGAGCGCCGGGCCACTTCACCGATCAACACCTGTGTCACTCCTCCTGGCCGGTCACGTGTGTCACTCCTCCTGGCCGGTCGGTCCGAGGGCGACGATGCGCCTCGCCTCCCCGATCGCGAACCCGTGCGCGGCGTCCGGGTCGCGCAACAGCGCTTCCGTGCCCTCCGCATGCTCCCGCACACGAGGGTCGGTGTCCCGCGCCGCCGTGCGCAGGACCGGCACGACGACCTCTTCCCCGAGTGCGATCAGCGCCCTGCTGAGACTCAGCCGCATCTCCCGGCCGCCGCGCCCCAGCTGGGTCGCCAGGACGTCCGCCAGCCCGGGCGCCTCGTCGTCGGGCACCAGGGCGACCGCCGCCCGCCAGGCGCACCGCGCCACCTCGTCGTCGCCGTCGGTCAGCAGCGTCCGCGTGATCGCCGGCCATGCCCGCCGGTCCCCGATCTTGGACAGGGTGTGCAGCGCCTGGCTGCGTGCCCGCGCCCGTCCGGAGCGGAGTTCACCGATGAGCCGGGGGAGCGTCAGGGAAGGCGCGTGGCGGGTCAGCGCCCACGTCAGCGTTTCCCGTACGTACGGTTCGGGCTCGGCCGCGCAGCGCTCGACGAGCCTGCCGACGTAACCCGGATCCGGGGCCGTACCGGCCGCCAGCGCCGCCCGCAGCCGTACCGACGCGGCGCCGTGCTCCAAGCCCCGCAGCACCCGCGTCATGCTCGTGTCCTCTTCCGTCCCGGTCATCGCGACCACCTCCTGGGCCGCAGTCAAGACCTTGGCACTGTGTCAAGGTCAAGCCCGGGGGGGGAGAAGGGGGCGGGGCCCAGGGGGTGGAGGGAGGGGGCCGGGGCCGCGTCAGGCCCCGCGGGTTGCCACGGCCTACGGCGCCAGTTCCTCAAGGCGCCGTCCGCTCGTCTCCTCGGCGGCCACCGCCGTGAGCGATCCGGCCAGGGCCACGGCGGCGAGGGTCACGAAGACGGTGCCGAGCGCGCCGTCCGCGTACACCGCGCCGACCACGACCGGACCGAGGATGACGCCGAGCCGGTTCGCGGCGCCGCCGACGCTGGAACCAAGGGCCCGCACACGGGTGGGGAACAGCTCCGGGGTGTACAGGTACAGGCAGATGTTGGCGCCGAAGAGGAAGACGCTCGCCAGCGAGGTCCAGACCAGGACGCCGGTCGCGGAGCCGCCGGCGAAGAGGCCGAGCAGCAGCAGGGCGACGGCGGAGGCGCCCAGGCAGGCCATGACGACGGGGCGGCGGCCGGCCCGGTCCACGGTCAGGGCGACGGCGAGGCAGCCGATCAGGCCCGCGCAGGAGGTCACCGTCGAGTAGCCGAGGGCGGTGGACAGATCCAGGCCGAAACGGGTGCCGTAGATCGTGGGGAGCCAGGACGTGATGCCGTAGTTGACGAAGTAGCCGGTGAACCACAGGACGCCGACGACCAGGGTGCGGCGGCGGTAGCGGCCGCCGAGGAGTTCGCGCAGACCGCCCGCGCGCCGGTTCTCCGGCGCGCGCTCGCTCTCATCCGTGGCCACGTGCGCGCCGGTGGCTCCGGTCCCGAGGGCGCTCGCGCCCCCCTGCACGCCGGTGCCCGCGCTCGTGCCTGGACCCGCGTCCTCCACGCCGGTGCCCGCGCCCCCGCCCCCGCCCCCGCTTCCGTTCCCGTCTGCGCTGCCGACCGGTGCCGGCCGCACCGGTCCGGGAAGCGGGCAGCCGGTGATCCGTTCGACCTTCCGCTCGATGGAGGCCATGGCGGCGAGCGCCTGTTCGTGGCGGCCGCGGTCGGCGAGCCAGCGCGGGGACTCGGGCACGTACCGGGTGATGACCAGGCACAGCACGCCGGGGACCGCGGCGAGGGCGAACATCCAGCGCCAGCCCAGCAGCGGCACCAGCCAGGCGGCGAGCAGCGCGCCCGCCGTCAGGCCGGCCGGGAAGACCAGCTCGTACAGCAGGACGAATCGGCCCCGCTGGTGGGTGCGGGTGATCTCGGCGATGAAGGTGGCCGCGACCGGTACCTCGCCGCCGATGGCCAGCCCCTGGACGAACCGTGCGGCCATGAACGGCGTCGGCGAGGTGCACAGGGTCAGCGCCAGGTTGCACAGGCTGGAGACGCCGATGCAGACCGCGATGACCTTCACCCGGCCCACCCGGTCGGCCAGGCGGCCGGACAGCAGCGCACCGGCGAGCATGCCCACCGAGCCCACGGTCATCAGGGCGGTGGTCTGCCCGGTGCCGAGGTGCCAGGCGGCGCGCAGCTGGGGCAGGGCGTAGGCGATGAGGAGCTGGTCGAAGGCCTCGAAGAACGTCACCGCGCCGATGACGAGGCGGACGGTGACGTGCCAGCGGCACAGGGGCAGGCGTTCGAAACGGGCGCCGATGGCCGCGGCGAGCGCGGCGGTGTCCGGTCGGCGGCCCGCGGCGGCGCGGGGGGCGTCGATCGTCATGCAGGTCCTCCGGCTCCCGCGCGCCGGACCGGGGGAAGAGCGGCGTGCGCACGGGAGGGTTCGGGCCGGGCGAGGCGGGGCCGGGCGGCGCCGCGTACGCGGGGCGGTACGGGACGGGAGGGGACGGCGGAGGTGACGGGGTGGCCGGGGTGCCGGCGGAACACGCCACCGACCCGACAGGACTGCCCGGTTGGACAAGGGCTGAATCTCTTAGTGCTTAGGTTCTACCGTCTGCGTGTCAGGGGGCGTCAAGGGGTCGTCGCCAAGCGGGGGAAAAACTTGTCGAGCGCGCCCTCTTGCGGGCGAGATATTTAAGCCCTTAGATTTCAATCACTTGGGCATCGCAGCCACGGGCCGGTTCACCGGCCGGCTGCCGAGTTCACCGCACCGCCCCGCACCACCCCCGGCGCCCGCTCTGTCCTCACTCCGTACGAGCACCTGTCACCCGTGACATCACGCAACTTCCCGTACGTCCCCGTACGTTCCCGTACCACTCCTGTCCGGAGGTTTCGCCATGCCGCGCATCCCAGCCGACGAGATCCTCATCGCGGGCCGCTTCCGGCGCGGCGCGGGCGGCCCGGTCCAGACCGTGAACCCGGCCGACGGCACCCTGCTCGCCACCGTCCACGCCGCCTCGCCCGACGACGTCGACGAGGCGGCCCGCGCCGCCGCCGACGCCATGACCGAGCCCGCCTGGCGCGACCTGCTGCCCCATCGACGCGCCCGTCTCCTGCACCGGATCGGCGGCCTGATCGAGGAACACGCCGCCGAACTGTCGGCCCTGCAGACCGCCGACACCGGCAAGACCCTCACCGAGACCCGGGCGCTCGCGCTCAGCGCCGCGGGCACCTTCCGCTACACCGCCGCCGCGCTGGAGACCGCCGAGGACTGCCTCACCCCCGCCCGCGGCCCCTACGTCACCATGAGCGTGCACGAGCCGATCGGCGTGGTCGGCGCGATCAACCCGTGGAACTCCCCGATCGCCTCCGACGCGCAGAAGGCCGCCCCCGCGCTCGCCGGCGGCAACGCGGTCCTGCTCAAACCCGCCGAATGGACACCCCTGGTCTCCCTCGCCTTCGGCCGCCTGGTCCACCAGGCCCTCACCGAGGCACGCCTGCCGACCGCCCTGCTGTCCGTCCTGCCGGGCAAGGGCGGCGTCGTCGGGGACGCCATCGTCACCCATCCTCTCGTGCGGCGGATCGGATTCACGGGCGGCACCGCCACCGGCCGGACCATCGCGCGCGCCGCCGCGGACAAACTCGTCCCGGCCTCGCTCGAACTCGGCGGCAAGTCACCGACGATCGTCCGGGAGGACGCCGACGTCGAACAGGCCCTCGCCGGCGTCATGTTCGGCGTCTTCTCCTCCAGCGGCCAGTCCTGCATCGCCGGTTCCCGGCTCTTCGTGCACCGCTCGATGTACGACTCCTTCGTCGGCGAACTCGTCGAGCGGGTCCGCAGACTGCGGGTCGGTCCGGGCACCGACCCCGCCACCCAGGTCGCCCCCCTCGTCCACCACCGCCACCGCGACGCGGTCGCCGCCCACGTGGACCTGGCCCGCGCGGAGGGCGGACGCGTCCTGTGCGGCGGCACGGTTCCGGACGGCCCGCGGTACGCCGACGGCGCCTACTACCTGCCGACCGTCATCGACCGCCTGCCCAACTCGGCCCGCGCCTGCCAGGAGGAGATCTTCGGCCCGGTCCTGCTCGCCCTCCCCTACGCGGACGAGGACGACCTGGTCGAGCAGGCCAACGACAGCGTGTACGGACTGGCCTGCGGCATCTGGACCCGCGACGCCCGCGCGGCCTGGCGGCTGGCCCGGCGCATCGAGGCGGGCACCGTCTGGATCAACACCTACAAGCAGTTCTCCGTCTCCACCCCGTTCGGCGGGACGAAGGACAGCGGCCTCGGCACGGAGAAGGGCCGCGACCTCATCCGCGCCTACCAGCGGCAGAAGTCCCTGTACTGGGGCACCGACGCCACCCCCCTGCCCTGGGCCAACTGACGCACACCCCGGAGATCCCCACCATGACACACCCTCCTCGTCCGCCGATCGCCCGGCTGCGCGCGCTGCGCTCGGTCGAACTGCTCACCCCCGACTTCACCGCGGCCACCGACTTCTACGAAGAGGCGTGGGGACTGGAGGTCGTCGAGGCCGGGCACAGCGCGAGCTGGCTGCGCGGCACCGGCCCGGAGCACCACGCCCTCCAGCTCACCCGTGCCGACCGGACCGGCCTCGGCCGACTCGCCTTCGCGGTCGCCGCCCCCGCCGAGATCGACGAGGCGGCGCGCAGGCTGGAGGCACGCGGCATCACCCCGGTCACCGGTCCCGGACCGCTCGACCAGGTGGGCGGCGGTTACGGGCTGCGGTTCCACGACCTCGACGGCCGGCTGATCGAACTGACCGCCGACACCTGGGCGGTGGCCCCGCGCGGACGCGACACCGCCGTGCCCGTGGGCGTCACCCACGCCGTGCTCAACACCCCCGACATCGACGCCTCGGTCGCCTTCTACCAGGACGTCCTCGGCATGCGCGTCTCGGACTGGTCCGAGCACCAGATGGCGTTCCTGCGCTGCAACGCCGACCACCACTGCGTCGCCTTCAACCAGGCCCCGTGGGTGTCGCTCAACCACGTCGCCTACGAGATGGGCTCGGTCGACCACTTCATGCGCGGCCTCGGCCGTCTCCGCCACCACGGCATCACCCCCGAGTGGGGGCCGGGACGCCACGGACCCGGCAACAACACCTTCTCCTACTTCACCGACCCGGCCGGCCTGGTCTGCGAATACACCTCGGAGGTCGCCCAGGTCGTCGAGGACGCCTGGATCTGCAGGGTGTGGCGCCGCACCCCCGAACTGTCCGACCTGTGGGGCACCGCCGGGCCGCCCTCCCGGCTGATCCGCGCCCACATGGCGGGCACCCCCGACGGCAGCCCCGTCGCACCGCCCCTCGACGCCGAAGGAGTCCCCGCATGAGCACCCCGCTCCCGCGCCGCGTCGGCCTCATCGGCTGGGGCGCCATCGGCCGCGTCGTCGGCGGCGCGCTCGCCGCGGGCCGCGTCCCCGGCGCCGAGCTGGTGTGCGTGACCGACAACCGGCCCCTCGGCGACTCCGCGCCCGTCCCCCAGTACACCGTCGAACAGGCCCTGGACCACTGCGACCTGGTCGTCGAGGCCGCCGGGCAGGGCGTCGTGCGCGAGTGGGGCGAGGCCGTCCTCGCCTCCGGCACGGACCTGCTCGTCGCCTCCACCGGAGCACTCAGCGACGACGACCTCGCCAAGCGGCTGCTGCACACCGGGCCCGGCCGCGTGTACTTCACCGGCGGCGCGGTCGGCGGGCTCGACCTGCTTCAGGCCGTACGCGCCATGGGACCCCTCGACGAGGTCCGCCTCACCACCACGAAACTGCCCGCCACTCTGGAACAGCCTTGGATGGACGCAGAGTTGCTGACCCGCATGCGGTCGGCCACCGGCCCGGTGGAGGTCATGGCGGGCACCGCGCGGGACGTCCCGGTGAAGTTCCCCAAGTCGGCCAACGTCGCGGCGTCCGTCGCGCTCGCCGCCGGCGACCCGGACGCCGTCCGTGTCAGCGTCGTCGCCGACCCGGCCGCCCGGCACACCTCCCACGTGATCGAGGCGATCGGCGCGCACGGTACCTACCGCTTCGAGGTGCGGCACCTGCCCGACTCCGCCAACCCGGCCACCAGCCAGGTCGTCCCGTACGCCGTACTGCGCTCGCTCGCCGCGCTCGCCGGACGCACGGGACAGATCCTGTGACCGCCCACGACATCACCGGCCTGCACCTGGAAGAGGCCGGCGACAGCGGGCCGCTGCTGCTGTGCCTGCACGGCATCGGCTCCTCCTCGGCGGCCTTCGCCGCCCAGCTCGCAGCCCTGAGCGGCACGTACCGGGTCGTCGCCTGGGACGCCCCCGGATACGCCGGATCGGCCGATCCCGAAGGCCCCTTGACCATGGACGACTACGCGGACACCGCCGCCGGGGTGATCCGCGCACGCGGCGGCCGTGCCCACGTCCTCGGTGTCTCCTGGGGCGGGGTGATCGCCCTGCGGCTCGCCGTGCGCCACCCCGGCCTCGTCGAGTCCCTCATGGTCTGCGACTCCACCCCCGGCTCGGGCACCGACCCCGAGAAGGCGGCCGGCATGCGGGCCCGCGCCGCCGAACTCGCCCGGCTCGGCCCCCACGCGTTCGCCGCCGCCCGCGCCCCGCGCCTGGTCTCCGCCGACGCACCCGCGGACCTCGTCGAACGCGTCACCGCCACCATGGCCGCCTCGGTCCGCCTGCCCGGCTACGGGTACGCCGCCGAGGCCATGGCCGCCACCGACCTGCGCGGCGAACTGCACCGCGTCACCGCGCCCGCCCTCGTCCTGTGCGGCGACAAGGACCGTGTCACCGGTCCCGACAGCTCACAGATCCTGGCCGGCGGTCTGCACAGGACCGCGTACGTGATCGTCAAGGACGCCGGTCACCTGGCCAACCAGGAGCAGCCCGAGCGTGTCAACGCCTGGCTCGCCTCCCATCTGCACATCGCCACCGACCACCGCACACCCCACGAGAAGGGCTGACCACCATGCCTGTCACCACCACCGAGTACGACAACGGCGGCGACCTCGCCCGGTACACCGACTCCCTGATCGCCACCAAGGACTCCCGCGAGCCCGACTGGAAGACCCTGTCCTTCCAGGAGAAGGCCGGCCCGCAGTACCGGCGCGCGCAGATCCGTTACGTCGGCTCCGGCGCCACCGGCAACCACGAGAGCGACAACCGGATCATCCCCTCCGGCGGCTTCACCTTCTCCAACATGCTGCTGCCGCCCGGCGCCGAGGGCCCCGCCCACACCCACCACGACGTCGAGGAGGCCTTCTTCGTCCTGGAGGGCCGGGTCCGCGTCGGCATCCACCGCGGCCCCGGCGAGGCCGAGTACCGCACCCTCGGCTACCGCGACATGATCGTGGTGCCGGCCGGCGTCACCCGCTCGCTCAAGAACGAGGGCGACACCGACGCGCTGTTCTGCGTGATCATCGGCACGCGGAAGCCGCAGGTGCCGACGTACCCGGAGTACTCGCCGCTGCACGGCGTCACCCGTGACTGAGCCCTCCGGGCCGTCGCGACCGTCCGGGGCAGCCGGACCGTCCGGCCGGCGGACCGTCGTCGTGACGGGGGCGGGCCGCGGCCTGGGAGAGGCCATGGCCCGCCGGGCGGCGGCGGACGGCTACCGGGTCGTCGTCGCCGAGCTGAACCCGGCGTGGGGGGAGCGGACCGCCGAGGCGATCCGCGCGGCGGGCGGCGAGGCGGAGTCCGTCCCGCTGGACGTCGCCGACCCCGCCTCGGTGGCCGCGCTCGCCGGCCGGCTGGCCGCCGCCGGCCCCGCCTCGGGCCCCCTCTACGGCCTGGTCAACAACGCGGCCCTCGCCAACGGGGTGGGCGGCAAGGAGTTCCAGGACATCGACGTCGAGGTCTGGGACCGGCTCATGGCCGTCAACGCGCGCGGGCCCTGGCTCGTCGCCAAGCACCTGCTGCCGCTGATGACCCGCCCCGGCCGCATCGTCAACATCGCCTCCGACGCCGCCCTGTACGGCTCACCGCGCCTGGCCCACTACATCGCCTCCAAGGGCGCGGTCCTCTCCCTCACCCGGGGCATGGCCCGCGAGCTGGGGGAGCAGGGCATCACCGTCAACGCGCTCGCCCCCGGCCTCACCGAGGCCGAGGCCACCGCGACCGTACCGGCCGAACGCCACGCCCTCTACGCCGTGAACCGGGCGATCTCCCGGCCGCAGCAGCCCGAGGACCTGCTCGGCCTGGTCTCCTTCCTGCTCGGCGAGGAGTCCCGCTACGTCACCGGCCAGGTGATCGCCGTCAACGGCGGCTTCACCATGCACTGAACCGCCCACCCGCCCACCCCCTGCAAGGAGCACGTCATGGATCTCGGCCTCGCCGACCGCACGGTAGTGGTCACCGGAGGCAGTTCCGGCGTCGGCCTGGCCACGGTCCGCACCCTGCTCGACGAGGGCGCCCGCGTCGCCACCTGCGGACGCGACCCCGAACGCCTCGCCAAGGCCGCCGCTCGGCTCGGCGCGGGCCCGGAGCGGCTGTTCACCGGCGCCTGCGACGTCCGCGACGCCGACGCCGTACGCCGCTTCACCGACGCCGCCGCCGCCCACTTCGGCGGCGGACTCGACGGCCTGGTCAACAACGCCGGCCAGTCCCGCATGAAACGCCTGGACGAGACGACGGCCGAGGACTGGCGCGACGAACTGGAGCTGAAGTTCGCGGGCGTCCTCAACCCCCTCGCCGCCGCCCGCGCTCACCTGCGCGCCTCGGACGCCGCGTCGGTCGTCAACGTCAACGCGGTGCTCGCGAAGCAGCCCGAGACCCGCCTGATCACGACCAGCGCCGCCCGCGCCGGCATCCTCAACCTCTCCGCCTCCCTCGCCCGGGAACTCGCCGCCGACGGCATCCGCGTCAACTCTGTCTGCCTCGGCCTGATCGACACCGGCCAGTGGACCCGCCGGCACGCCGCCGCCGGCAGCGGCCTGACCTACGACCGGTGGCAGGCCGAACTGGCCGCCGACCGCGGCGTCGCGCTCGGGCGGCTCGGCCGCGCCGAGGAGGCCGCGTACGCCGTCGTCGCGCTGCTCGCCCCGCGCGCCTCCTACATCACCGGAACCAGCATCGACGTCTGCGGCGGAGTCGGCCGCGGCATCCTGTGAGGAGCCACCCCATGCACCCCAGGCAGTACGGCGACGGAGGGGACCTCCTCGTCGCCCACCTGAAGTCCCTCGGCGTCGACACCGTCTTCGGCATCGTCTCCGTGCACAACCTGCCGCTCGTCGAAGCGGTCGACCGCGAGCTGCGGTTCGTGCCGGTGCGCCACGAGGCCACCGCCGTGAGCGCCGCCGACGGCTACGGCCGCGCCCGCGGCTCCCTCGGCTGCGCCCTGACCTCCACCGGCACCGGCGCGGGCAACGCGGCCGGCTCCCTGATCGAGGCACTGGCCTCCGGCACGGCCGTCCTGCACGTCACCGGGCAGGTCGAGTCCGCACACCTGGGCAGCGGACGCGGCTTCATCCACGAGACCAAAGACCAGCTCGGCATGCTCGACGCCGTGTCGGCGTACGCGGCCACCGTCACCTCCCCCCACGAGGCCGGCCGGCTGCTGCGCGAGGCGACGGCCGCCGCACTCACCGCGCCCGGCGGCCCCGCCAGTATCGAGTGGCCCATCGACCTGCAGTACGCCGCCCAGAGCGACGACGGCGAACCGGCCCCGGCCGCCACCGTGCCGCAACCGGACCCCGCCGCGCTCGCCGCCGCCCGCGAACTCCTCGCCCGCGCCCGGCGCCCCCTGATCTGGGCGGGCGGCGGCGCGAACACCGCCCGCGACGCACTGCGCACCCTGCTGGAAGCCACCGGCGCAGGCCTGATCACCTCCAACTCCGGCCGCGGCAGCGTCCCCGAGGACCACCCGCAGGTCATCGGCAACTTCGCCACCGCACCGGCCGTCCGCGCCCTGCTCGCCGACGCCGATGTGCTCCTCACCGTCGGCACCCATTTCCGCTCCAACGAGACTGCCGACTACACGCTGAAGCTGCCCGGCGCGCACCTCCAGATCGACGTCGACGAGGCCGCGCTCGGCCGGGTGTACCCGGTCCGGCACGCCCTGCACGGCGACGCGGCCGGCGTCCTGCCCGCCCTGACCGGGGCCGCGGCACGCGCCGGCACCGACTGGACGGCCCGGGTCGCCGCCGTCCGCGAGGACGTGCGCGCCGCTCTCCACGACGGCATCGGCCCCCAGGCCGCCGTCTGCGACGCGCTCGCCGCCGCCCTGCCGCGCGGCGCGGTCGTCGCCCGTGACGTCACCATCGCGTCCTCGTCCTGGGGCAACCGGCTCCTGCCGTTCCACGACCCGCGCGCCAACCTCTTCCCGCGCGGCGGCGGCATCGGCCAGGGCCTCGGCATGGGCATCGGCGCCGCGCTCGCCCGGCCGGACGAGCCGGCCGTCGTCCTCGCCGGCGACGGCGGCCTCGCCGTGCACCTCGGCGAACTCCTCACCGTCGCCCAGGAACGCCCCCGCCTGACCCTGATCGTCTTCAACGACGGCGGCTACGGGGTGCTGCGCAACATGCAGGACAAGTACGGCGAACGCCGCTCCGGCGTCGACCTGTTCACCCCCGACTTCGCGCGGCTCGCCGCCGCCTGCGCCCTGCCCTACGCCCGTATAGCGGCCGAGGCGGACGCCGCACCGGTCCTGCGGGCCGCCCTCGCCTCCGAGGGACCGGTCCTCGTCGAGGTCGACCTCGACGCGCTCGGCCCGATGAAGAACCCGTTCACCCCGCCCGTCACCGTCCCCACCGCGTAGGCCTGTCGTCCGTACCGGGCCGGACCCCCGTGAACCGCTGTGATCCGAACGAGAGGCCCCCAGGGAGGCCACCGCCATGACCGCCGACCGCGAGCACGAACTCGACCTTCTCGTCCGCCGCATGACCTGGGAGGCGGACGGCGTCCTCTCCGTCGACCTGGTGCACCCCGACGGCAAGCCGCTGCCCGCCTGGACCCCGGGCGCCCACCTCGACCTGCACGTCGGCGGGCACGTCCGCCAGTACAGCCTGTGCGGCGACCCGGACGACCCGGCCGCCTACCGCCTCGGCATCCTCGACGAGCCGTCCTCGCGCGGCGGTTCACGGCACGTGCACAGCAAGCTGCGGCCGGGCCAGAGCGTCCGCGTGGCAGGCCCGCGCAACCACTTCGCTCTGGAACCCGCCGCGTTCTACGTCTTCCTCGCCGGCGGCATCGGCATCACCCCGATCCTGGCGATGGCCCGCCGGGCCGAGCGGGACGGGGTGCCCTACCGGCTCGTCCACGGCGGCCGGTCCCGCGCCACCATGGCCTTCGGCGCCGAACTGACCGCGCTCACCGGCGGCGAGGTGACCCTCGTACCGCAGGACGAGCAGGGCCACATCGACCTGGCCGCAGCCCTGGAGGACCTGCCGGAGGACACCCTGGTGTACTGCTGCGGCCCCGAACCCCTGCTCAAGGCCGCCGAACAGGCCTGCCCCGCCGGCCGGCTGCGCCTCGAACGGTTCGCCGCGCCCGCTGCCGTCGCACGCGACGGCGACGACACCGCCTTCGAGGTCGAGTGCCGCGCCTCGGGCGTGACCCTGACCGTCGACGCCACCACCTCCGTCCTCGAAGCCGCCGAGAACGCGGGCCTGCCCGTCACCTCCTCCTGCCGCGACGGCATCTGCGGCTCCTGCGAGACCCGCGTCCTCGCCGGCACCCCCGACCACCGCGACCACCTGCTCAGCGAGGCCGAGCACGCGGCCGGCGAGACGATGATGATCTGCGTCTCCCGCTGCGCCTCCGGCCGCCTCGTCCTGGACCTGTGACCCCGTACGGAGAGCGAGACACCCACATGACCACCGGCCTCACCACCTGGCCCTGCCTCGACCCGCACCAGAGCCGCGGCCGCACACCCACCCCGTACGAGCTGAAACTCGCCCGCACCCTGGAGGAGATCTTCACGAACGACGGTCACGAACTGGCCGACGTCGTGGCGGGGCTGAACTCCCGCCAGGTCCACACCCCCGGCGGCGAGCCGTGGACCGAGGACACCTTCCGCGCCGAGATGCACCGCCTGGGAGCCTGACATGACCCTCTCCACCCGCGACAGCGCGGCCCACATCTACGCCCACGGCCTGCGCAACCAGTGGCACCCCGTGGTCCCCTCCCGCTTCGTCGAGCCGGGCGGCCTGCGCAAGGTCACCGCGCTCGGCGAGAACTGGCTGCTGTTCCGCCGGGCCGACGGCACGCTGTCGATGCTCGCCGACCGCTGCCCGCACCGCGGCGCCCCGCTCTCCCTCGGCAAGCACCTCGGCGACCGGATCGCCTGCTGGTACCACGGCGTCGAGATCGACGGCTCCGGCACCGTCACCTCCGTGCCCGGCCTGCCCGGCTGCAACCTGGAGGGCAAGACGCTCGTCACCTCGCTGCCCGTCCGCGAGGCCGGCGGCGCGATCCTGGCCTGGTTCGGCGACGAGGAGCACCCCGAACCGGCCGCCCTGACCCTGCCCGGACCCCTCACCGACCCCCGCATCTCCGCCATCCTCTGCTACGCCGAGTGGAACGTGCCCTGGCGCTACGCCATGGAGAACCTCCTCGACCCGATGCACGGCGCCTTCCTGCACCACGAGTCGCACACCATGTACGACGGTGACACCACGGCCAGGTTCCGCATCCGCGAGACCGAGCGCGGCTACTTCTTCGAGAAGACCGACCAGCGCGGCGTCAACTTCGACTGGGTCGAGCTGTGCCGCACCGGCGTCGACTGGGTCGACCTGTCCATCCCGTACCCGCCGTCGGCCGGCCCCGGCGGTCCCTTCGGCATCGTCGGGATGGCCTGCCCCGTGGACGCCGGGCGCACCGGCGTCTTCTTCTGGCGCTACCGGAAGGTCTCCGGCTGGCAGCGCGACACCTGGCACTTCCTCTACAGGACCCTCATCGAGGAACGCCACTGGGAGGTGCTGGAACAGGACCGGGTCATGCTGGAGGCCATGCCCGCCGACGCCGATCAGCGGGAGAACCTCTACCAGCACGACCTCGGCGTGGTCCGCCTGCGGCGCCTCTACCAGGCTCAGGCGAAGGAGCAGTCGAGGGAGCAGTCCGAGGAGCCGTCCGAGGCGGGCACGGGCGCGCCGGGGGCGTGACGGCGACGGCGCCTGGTTTCCCGTCGCTGTTTCGCGTCTCCCCGGTACGCGTCCGGCGCGCCCGCCCTCGGGCGTGCCGGACGCCGCCCGCCGGGGCCCACTTTTGTTCGCAGCTCTCAGCCGGCCTCCGCCTCTTCCCCCGCCGGCTCCTCTTCCTCGTCGTCGGACCCGACGATCGAGTGCTCCAATTTGGAGAGCAGCCGGGCAAGTTGGCGCCGCTCGGCGGGCGACATCCCGCCGAGCATGCGCCGTTCGTTCTCCAGGTGGGCGGCGAACACCTCGTCGACCTTCCGCAGCCCCGTTTCGGTCAGGCGTGAGTAGACGACGCGGCGGTCGTCGGCGTCGCGTTCCCGGACCAGCAGTCCGTCCTTCTCCAGCCGGTCCAGGCGCAGCGTGACGCCTGCGGAGGAGATCAGGCCGGACGCCGCCAGTTGCCCGGCGGTGAGCCGGTACGGCGCTCCGGAGCGGCGCAGCGCCGTCAGCACGTCGAAGCCGGCGACGGACAGACCGTGCCGCTCGATCTGCGCGGTGAGCCGCGAGTGGTACTGGAGATACGCACGGTGCAGCCGTGCCAGCACCTCCAGTGGCGCGGTGTCCAGACCGGGCCGTTCGCGTGCCCAGTCCTCGACGATCCCCGCCACGGCGTCCGGTCGCCGCACCGCCTTGCGCTGCGTCATGTCATCCCCTCGCGGCCAGTCCCGTCGCGAGACGCGGGCTCCGTACCCGCGCACCCGCTGAAATCTTAGCCCTAAGAGAAGAGGGGTGGCGGTGCGGCAGCGCCCCGGGAGACCGGCCACCGCGCAGGCCGCATGGCGGGACCGCTTCATCCGTGCGGCACACCCCATGGCACGCGGCCTCATCCCTTCGGCGTCCCGGCGCAGACCGATGGGGGACTGTGCGCGCGCTCCGGCTCCCGCACGGTGGACGCATGGATGAGACCACGGCAGGCGGGGCGGGCCGCGCGGGCGAGGCAGGTAAGGCGCGCAAGGCGATCAGCAGGGGACGGTTCCTCGCCGGAGCGGCGGCCACGGGACTCGCGGCGGCGGTGCTCCCTGCCGGCGGTGCCCGGGCGAGCGAGGCGCAGCACGGACAGCGTGACGGCCGGGAACGGGGACGGAAGGACGGGCAGAAGTACGGACAGGAGGACGCAGAGGCGAACGGACCGGAGGGCGGGCAGGCGCGCGGGCCGCGGCAGCGGCACGGGCGGCGCAGGGGCCTGACCCGGCACGGTGTCGTCTACACCGTCGGGGCGGGGGAGACTCCGGGCACGGCATGGGACCCGGCCCGCATGCGCGCGGACATCCGCGCCGTCCGGCGCGACCTGCACGCCGACACCGTAGGCCTTCCACGCCTTGGCGCACCGCTACGCCAGGGCATGAGGAACCGTGCGGTGGCCCCGGTCCCGTCCTCGCCGACGGGACCGGGGACCGGCCCTCGCCCACCCGGCAGGCAGCCGTCGCCGCGCCGCCGCGGGCCGGGCCCGGGCTCAGTGGCCGCCCGAGCCCTCGGGGCGGGCATGGCGGGGCAGCAGGAACGCGAGCAGGAAGGTCAGGACGAGCATGCCGTCCACGATCCACAGCACCGTCTGCATGACGGCGCCGAAACCGCTGCGGAAGGCCGACGACGCCGTGTCCTGGAGTGCCGCCGGTATCCGGGCGGCGTCCTGGGGCGACGTCACGGCCGACCGGGTGTCCTTCTCCAGGCGGGCGCAGGAGGCGGGGGTCGCCTCCGGGTCCTTGGCCACGGCCCGGTCCGAGGAGCAGGTGCGCAGGTCCGCCACGATCCGCTCCCGAGCGGCGGGCGCGACGTGCGCGGCGGTCAACTGCCCCCGCAGGCCGTCGGAGTGGTGGTCGACGGCGGTGGCCATCCCGCCGCCCAGCAGGCCGAAGAAGACGGTGCCGAGCAGTGCCACGCCGAAGGCGCCGCCGAGCTGCTGGACCGCGGTCATCGTGCCGGACGCCGAGCCCGTCTCGTGCTGGTCGACGCTGGCGAGCACGATGTCGAAGAAGGGCGCCATCAGCAGGCCCATCCCGATGCCGGTGACGAGCAGCGCGGGCAGGAGCTGCCAGGGGCCGACGCCGCTGCCCGCCATGTCGAGGGTCAGCCACACGCCGAACACACCGGCCGCCATGACCAGCGTGCCCGCCTGGAGTACGGCCCGTCCGAACCGGGCCACGCCCTGGGCGACGCCGAAGCCGACGATCATGCCGCCCGACCAGGGCACCATCACGAGCCCCGCCTTGAGGGGCGAGTAGCCGAGACCGATCTGGGTGTAGAGGTTGAAGACCAGCATGAAGCCCTGCATGGTCGAGAAGAAGACCAGCCCGAGGGCCATGCCGCCGCTGAACCCGCGCTTGCGGAAGAGGCTGGGGATGACCAGCGGGTCCCGCCCGGCCCTGCTGCGCCGCGACTCGTACACCCCGAAGGCGACGAAGACGACCACCGAGGCGCCCATCATCAGGAACGTCCACACGGGCCAGTCGTACTCACGGCCCTGGACCAGCGGGAAGATGACGAGCAGCGCCGCCAGGGAGACCAGCACCATGCCGGGGATGTCCAGGCGCGGCTTGTCGTGCGAGATGGTCCTCGGCAGGTAGCGCACGGCGCCGAGGAGGGCGGCGGCTCCCAGCGGCAGGTTGATCAGGAAGATCATCCGCCAGCCGGTGCCGAAGTAGTCGGCGTCCACGAGCCAGCCCGCCAGGACCGGCCCGCAGACCGCCGAGAGCCCCATGACCGGGCCGAACATGCCGAAGGCCTTCTGGGACTCCTTCGGCGGGAACATCTCCTTGATCATGCCGAGGCCCTGCGGCAGCATCACCGCGCCGAACACTCCCTGCACGACGCGTGCGGCGATCAGCATCTGCGGCGACATGGAGACGGCGCACAGCAGCGATCCCGCGGTGAAGCCGGCGGCGCCCACCAGGAACATCCGGCGGCGCCCGTGGATGTCTCCGAGCCGTCCCCCGGTGACGAGTCCGACGGCCATCGCCAGGGTGTAGGCGGCGGCGAGCCACTGCAGGGTGGAGGCGCCGCCGCCGACGTCGGCCCGGATGGAGGGGCCGGCGATGTTGGTGACGACGGCGTCGAGGAGATCCATCACCTCGGCGGCGAGGATCACGAAGAGCGCGGCCCAGCGCCAGCGGTAGGGCGGCGCCGGTGACTCGGTGTGCGTCTCGGGGGACGCCACGCCCGTGGTGGACATCGGTAGTACTCCTCGCGGACGGGTCGCGCCGCCGTGACGACCGGCGGGCGCGAGGGGCTGATGGAAGGGGTGCGGCGCCCGGAGAGCAGCGGCACCCGCTGGAGAACAGTGTTCACCGTAACAGAACACTGCTCTCCAACAGAACAACGTTCATTAAGATATAGCGCAAGCCGCGACGCACGGTCAAGATATATCGCGTCGCCCGTGCCCGGGTGCTCGGAGCGTGGGAGCGAGAACGCCGCTCATCCGCGGAGAACACTGTTCTCCAGGCCCCTAGACTGGCCTCATGAACGACGAGGCCGCCGGTACCCCCGCACTCCCTCCGCCGCCCCCCTGGGAGCGCGGGCGCCCGGCGCGCGCCCGTCTCGCGCCCGCACGCACCCCCCTGTCACGGGAACGCATCGTGGACGCCGCCTTCACCGTGCTGGACCGCCAGGGGCTCGACGGACTGTCGATGCGCCAGGTCGCGGCCGAGCTGGGGGTCACGGTCTCCGCCCTGTACGCCCACGTCAGCAACAAGGACGACCTGCTGCAGCTGATGTACAACCGGGTCTTCCAGGGCGCCGAGATGCCCGAGCCCGACCCCGAACGGTGGCAGGAGCAACTGCGGGACTACGCCCGCGCCGGGCGGCGGCGGCTGCTGGCCCACCGGGACATGGCCAGGATCTCCATGGCCCACGTCCCTTTCACCGCCGAACTGCTGCCGCACGTCGAGGCGTTCCTCGGCCTGCTGCGGACGGCCGGCCTGCCCGACCGCATCGCGGCGGAGGCCGGTGACCTCGTCTCCACCTACATCGACGGGTTCGTCCTGGGCGAGGACCTGTGGCGGGAGCGGACCGCCCGTCCGGCAGACGGGGGCCCGGACCCGGCCGGCCCCGACCTGAGCGAGCTGGCCGAGGAGATGCGGGACTACTTCGCGTCCCTGCCGGAGGGCGACTTCCCCCACCTGCGCGCCCTGGCCGGTCTGATGGTGACGGGCTCCTCCGACGAGAGGTTCGACATCGGCCTGGAGATCATCCTGCGCGGCCTCGCGAGCTATCTGCCCGGCACGTCGGCGGACGCGGACGCGGACGGGGGCGCTGACGCGGGCGGGGACGGGCGGGCGAGTGCGGGGGCCGGCGCGGGCCCGGGCCCCGGCGAGCCTGCGGCCGGCGGCGAGGCGCCCGCCGCCGACGTGTGAGTCAGACGGTCACACTCTCCCCGTCCGGGAACGTGACCCGCACGCGCCCGTCGTCCTCGCGCGTGCACGTGACCGACTCCCGCAGGGCCCACGGGTGGACGGCGTCGCGGGTGAGCACGACCAAGCCGACGTGGACGCTCTCCCCACCCGGATGCCGCACGGCGTTCAGGTACGGCGTCGCCGAGTGCGGACCGTACGCGTTCGCCTCGACCTCGCGCGCGACGCCCGTCTCCTCGTCCCACCCGTACAGCGCGACCACGGCGCTGGTCAGCCCCGACTCCGTGCGGGTCAGCGCCCAGCCGGGCCCCCGCTCCGCCCGCGGGCGCGACGCGTCGGCGACGGCGTAGCCGCCCTCGCGCACCGTCACGCCCCCGGGGGCCCGCACCCGGTGCACGCGCAGCTCCCACGGCCCGTGCAGCACGCTCGTCGACTCGATGGGGAACTCCTCCTCCAGCCCCGCGAGCCGTACCGTCTGACGGGACGACGCACGGCGTCCTTCGCAGGTGAGGGGCTGGATGCGGCGGCGCCGCGACGGGGTGCCGTCGGCGGTGAGCAGGGCGATGTGGTTGTCGACGGTGCGCTGCCAGGCGTGCGGCGCGGACTCCGGGGCGGTGGCCGTGGAGTAGGCGAACTTGGCGTAGTGCGGGTCGTCGCTGCCCGGGCCGTTCGGCGGGTTGTGGTCGCTGCCGTGGTTGACCAGGCGGACGACACCGTCGTGCGGGGTGCCGTGCAGCAGCCAGCCGGGCGCGGGCAGCGCCGTGTACTGCGTGGACTGCTCGACCGGCAGCGGGAGTTCACGGTCCGTCCACACCGGGTGGCCGGCGGGCAGCAGCAGCCCGAGGAACCCCTTGCTCGCCCAGTACGGCGACGCGGGCCCCGAGTACGGCTGGGTCGCGGGCAGGAACGTGCCGTACCAGCCCAGCGGGAGCAGCCCCCGCTCGTCCGGCACCCCGCGCTCGGCGAAGTGCCGGGCCGCTCCGGAGGCGAGGCGCCGGGTCAGGCCCGGGGCGAGCGGGGTGCAGTCGGTGAGCGCGCCCAGCCACACCGGCGCCGTGGCCGCGATGCGGTACGTCAGCGACCGGCCCTGGTGGACCGGCGCGCCGTCCGCGCCGAAGAACTGCGGGTACGTGGTGAGGAACCGGGCCAGCCGCTCCCGGTAGACGGCGCCGCGCCCGCCGTCCCCGTCCGGCCCCGCCATGCGCGCCCACAGCAGCGGGTACAGGTGCATGGCCCAGCCGATGTAGTAGTCGAAGTTGCGGCCGTCCCCGTCCGTGTACCAGCCGTCGCCGACGTACCAGTCCTCGATCCGGTCGAGGCCGGCGTCGATGTCGCCCTGGCTGAACGGTGCGCCCACCGAGGCGAGGAACTGCTCGGACACCACCTGGAACAGACGCCAGTTGTTGTCCCAGGTCTTCGCGCCGACGAACCCGGACAGCCAGTCGACGACCCGTTCCTGGACCCGGGTGTCGAGCCGGTCCCAGATCCACGGCCGGGTCTCGTGCAGGCCGAGTGCGATCGAGGCGGCCTCCACCATCTGCTGGGAGCAGTCGGTGAGCACCGGCCAGGCCTCACCGCTGTCACGGTCCGTGCCCGTTGTCAGACCCTGCGTGTACCTTTCGATGAGGTGGGAGACGACCTCGGAACCGGTGGAGTCCCCGGAGTCCTCGGAGGCTGTGGAGTCCTTGCAACCCCCGGGCTTCGCGGGGCCCGTCCCGCCGCCGCCCGCGCCCGCGATCCGGAAGGAGGCCAGCAGAAATGACCGGGCGAACCCTTCGAGGCCGTCCGAGACGACCCCGGACCAGCTCGCCCGCCCCGGCAGCCGGTACTGGGCCAGGCCCGGGGTGGCGTAGGGCAGCAGGGCCGCCAGCTGCCGGTCGGCCAGGGCCTCCCAGTGCGCCCGGGTCCAGCCGGTCAGGGGAGAGCGGACGCGGTCGGTGGGCGGCAGGGGGAAGTGCGGGGCGGCCATGGCGATTCGCTGGCTCCTTCGGCGGACGGCGGGCGGTACGGGCGGTACCGGCGATACGGACGGTACGGGCGGCGGACGAGGGGGGCGCGGGCCCTGCGGGAGCGGACAGGTCCGGAGCGGCGGCTCTAAGGGCTGCGAACAAAAGGGGCGCCCGGCTCGCGACGCCCGGCCCGCACGCTCGCCGCGTTGCCGGAAGGCCCTGGCAGCTCCGCCACAAGGACCTTCCGGCGCCTTGCGATCGCACGCACCGGACACCGCCCGCTGATCGGAACCCACTTTTGTTCGCAGCTCTAACGCAGCAGGGCCGTGTGCGTATGGCCCCGTGAACCGCCCACGCGGACGGTGAGCACCGGGCGGCGGCCCGGCGTGACGGACACGGTGTCGTCGGCGCTGACCACCCGGCGCACCGGGAAGGGCAGCCGGACGGTCAGGACCGTCGCCGTACGGCCCGGATCCGCCACCGCCACCGACACGCCCTGGTCGCGGTGGCACACCAGGACGGTGCCGGGGCCGTCCGATGCGAGTCCGTCCACCGAACCCGCCGCCCAGAAGTGCGCCGCGAGCAGACCGTGACGGGGCGCGGCGACGGCCTGCACGGTGGCGTCGTTGGCCAGGACGCGCGCCGGGCGGGAGCGGGACCAGGCCAGGGTGGCGGCGGCGGTCGCGCCCGGCAGCAGGACGTAGGAGTAGGACGCGGAGGCGGGGGAGGAGCCGTGGTCGAACCACAGTGTGGCGTAACGGCGGGTGACCGGGGTGGTGCTGCCACCGGTGTCCGCACCGGTGTTGACGGAGCGCCACGTGCCGGTGCGCTCCTCGCGCAGCGCGCGCAGCGGACCACCGGAGGGGAAGACGTACCCGCCGGTGCCCTCCAGGTGGACCCAGCGCGCGTCGTCGAGCGAGGCCGACCACCCCTGCTCCGCGGGCTGCCGGTGCCCGTCGACGAGGAGCCGGGGTGCCCCGCCGGCGTGCAGGTTCCGGTTCTCCACGACCGTCTCGATCGTCCTGCCGTCGCCCGCCGTGATCCCGGCACCGAGCGCGACGACCGCGTTGTCCAGGAAGAACCAAACCTTCTTGGCCCGCAGCGTCGACCCGTCCGCGATCAGCTCCATCGCGGCGGCGCCGTGCCGGGCGTCGAGCACTGCCCCGCCCGCCACCGCGTTCTTCGGGCGGAACGTGCCGGTCCCGGCGCCGGTTCCGAGATCGGTCCGCCGGCGGGTGTCCACCGTCGTGCCCGGCAGCCGGTACGGGTCGACGGTCGGCCAGAAGGCGTCAGCGAAGGCGTCGGTGTCGTCGCCGTCGTACAGGTAGGTCATGCCGTCGCCGGTGTACCAGCCGTGCAGGTTCTCGCCGTTGCCCGCCTCGTAGGCGGCGATGCGTTTCGACGACAGCGACAGCGCGCACGCCCACGACGGGCGCCGGTGCACCACACGGTCCATGTCGGCGAGGACGAAGTGCCCGGTGAGGCGGTCCGCGGGACGCACGGAGGAATCGGCGAGGAGGGCCTTCGCGCGGGCCAGGTCCGGGATCGGGACGAGATCCCGGTAGGGCGTGCTCGTGTTGCGCAGTATCCAGCCCTTGGCCGCAGCGCGCCAGCGGTCCGCGTACGCCCGCGGTGCGGCCTCGGCGAGTTGCAGGATGTGCGCGACCGCACTCGCCCCGTCGTCGTGGTCGCGGGCGGCCTCGCGCGAGACGGCGCGGCCGCGCACCGCGTCCATCATCAGCCCGTCGAACAGGAAGGGGGCGAAGCTCCGCTCGACCGCCTCGTACAGCACGTCGACCGAGGGGTCGGTGACCGCCCAGTCGGAACCGGCGAGCAGCGCCATCAGCCGGCCCGCGCCGCCCAGCAGGACACTGCCGTACGTGCCCGTGTACGCGACGTTCGAGTGCTGCACGAACGAGCCGTCCTCGTAGAAGCCGTCGCCCGAGGTGACGTACTGGAACAGGCTGTTCTGCCCGTTGCCGCGGACGTCGGACAGCCCGTCGCGGGCCAGCGCGAGCGCGGCGGGGTCGCCCGCGAGCAGCCCGCGCAGCGCGACGATGACGGCCTTGTCGGCGCGGTTGGCGCCCGTCTCGGCCAGAGCGGGGGCGTTGGTGCGGTGGTCCGGGTCGGGCACGAACGCGGCCACCGTCCGCACGTAGGCGTCGCGGTCCTCCTGGGGGAGGTCCGCGCGCAGCAGCACGCAGACGTCCATCAGGGCACGCGGCGCGCCGATCTCCCAGAACCACCAGTTGCCGGTCTCCCGCCGGGAGGCGTTGTAACCGGCGGTGTGCAGGAAGCGGAGCGCGTCGAGGATCCCGTCGCGCACGGCCGGCTGTCCGGTGAGCGAGGTGCCGGGGGTGGCCCAGGCGATGGCGAGCGTGCGCAGCCGCGGGTAGCTCTGGCCGAACATGCCGGGGTCCGAAGCCGGGGACAGGTCGGCCCACAGCGCCTGCCGGCCCGCGGAGGTGTCGATCCGCCGCCACCAGGCCGAGGCCTCGGCGTCCAGGGCGGCGAGCGCGGCGGCGAAGTCCGGGTCCCGCGGGTCGAAGGAACCACCGGTCAGCTGCTGCGCGGCGCGGGCCAGCAGCGGCTCGTACGGGTCGCCGCCCTCCTGCCCGGCACCGCCGCCGGCGGCGCTCGCACCGCCCGCGCTGGCGACGAGGGAGGTGACCGCGCCCGCTCCGGCGAGCGCGAGGGTCTGGCGTCTGCTCAGGTCCATGCGGGGTCCGTCCTTCGGGATCAGTCGGTCAGCGTGGCCGGGTCGGTCGACGGCTTCGGCAGGTGCAGTGCGGCCAGTTCGGCCCGCCCCTCGGCGTCGACGGGGAACGCCCAGGTGGTGACGAAGAAGTCGGTGAGGTCGCGCCCCGCGACGCGGCTGGCGTACGTGGCGAGCGCCCGGTAGCGCTTGGCCGTCTCGGTGGAGTCCGACCGCGGGTTCTCCTCCCGCACCAGTTTGTGCAGCCGGGGCCAGAAGTCGTCGCCGAAGGCGAGTTCCAGCTGCCGCAGCGGCACCAGCTTCTCGTACGCGCCGAAGGACTTCTCGTACGTCAGCCCCGGCGTACCGAACTTCGCCCGGGCGGACTGGAAGTAGTCCAGGCCCGTCCTCGGGTCGACGGTGAGCAGGTTGGACGCCTGGCCCAGGGCGCGCTGCACGGCCAGCGAGTAGATGTTCACCGTCACCTCGGTCAGACCCGACGGCTTGTACGCGAACTGCTGGTGCAGGTGCCCGAGTTCGTGGTACAGCCCCCAGCCGCGGGTGCGCAGTCCCGTCACCGTGGTGGCCCGGTCGAGGTAGGCGCGCGGGAAGCCGTTGTAGCCGTGGGTCGCGTACGCCCCGACGCCGGACGGCACCACCGACACCTCGGTGAAGTGGTACCCGCCGGCCTTGGGCCGGTGCACCGGCGCGGAGCCGTCCAGGCCGCTGACGGCGGACTCGGCGTCGATGATCTGCTCCAGCAGGCGCAGCAGCGCCGCGTGGTCCTCGTCCCGGTACAGCAGCGCGCCGTCCCGGGTGAGCGTCACGATCGAGCGCGGCCCGTGCAGTTCGACGACCGGGACACCGGTGTACGTGTCCAACTGGCTCTGGTAGTCCGCCTCGGTGGTGCGTCCGAGCGTGAAGACCGGCATGGGCGAGGAGCCGCTCCTGAACCGGACGGCGGCGCGCTGCCCGCTGCCCTCCAGGGTGAGGTAGACGGGTCCGCCGTGCGGGTCGGTCACGGTGTTCGCGCCGGGCTTCAGCGGATAGGGGCGCGGTTCGGTGACGGTGCCGTAGTAGTCCCACTGCCCGATCCACAGGGTCGGCACCAGGCCGTCGTAGGGCAGGACGGCGAGACGGAGGGGGGTGCCCGGCGGGACGTAGCGGCCGGTCGCCTGGAACTCGGAGGCGCGCAGGGCCTGTCCGAGGCGCAGCCGCTCCGCCTCCGCGGAGGGCCGGGCGACGAGCGCCACCGTGAGGTCGTCGCCGGCGGCCGGGCGAGCGGTGCCGGGCGCGGGTGCGGAACCGGCGGCCCGAGCGGTGCCGGAGCCGGGGCCGCCGACGGCGAGCGCGGCGCCCGTGGCCGCGGCGAGGACGGAACGGCGGGACGGGGATGCGGGGGTGCGCATGAGGCGTCGTCTCCTTGGGGCGGTCCGTACGGTGCGGGGGAGGGGTGTCAGGGGGTCCTGTGTGTCCCGGCCGGCCTGTCCGCGCCGCCCGGCCCGTGCGCGCCGGCCGCCGATGCGGCGTGGCGGTCACGCTGTCAGGCCGTGAGCGGACCCGGGCCGGTCGGCGTCGTCGGGTCGGGGAGGCGCGGGGCGCCCGTCTCCGCGCCGTCCCGGGCCCCGACGGGCGTCGCCCGCCTGCCGCCGGAGAAGTCCGTCCGTGCGCGGTCCGCCGTGCGCGACGCGCGGGTGGCGGGCGCGCCGCCCCGGACGCGGGAGGACGGATCGGCGTGCCCGGTAAGAGCTGCGAACAAAAGTGGGTTCCGATCAGCGGGCGGTGTCCGGTGCGTGCGATCGCAAGGCGCCGGAAGGTTCTTGCAGCGGAGCTGCCAGGGCCTTCCGGCAACGCGGCGAGGGCGCGTGCCGGGCGCCGCCCGCCGGGGCCCACTTTTGTTCGCAGCTCTAAGAGGGGCGGCAAGAGGCGTGGGGGCAGGGCGCATCCAGTGACTCCCATGGGACGAACGACGTCGGGGCGACGGGCGGGACGAGCGGGTGGGGCTGCGCGCCAGCATGTAAGCGTTTGCTATCCACTCGCAAGGGGGTGGACCGAGTTTCTGTTCGTTACTATCCGAACCGGCGTCCGTACGAGCAGAATCGAGCACGCCGGGGCTGCGTCGTCAGCTCCGGCGTCAGTTCCCTCGTCGACTCCGGTGTCAGTTCCTGCGCCGCCCGCCGCTCCCCGAGGCGCCGGTCCCGGACGTCCCGTTCCCCGGTGCACCGCTCCCCGGCGCGCTGCTCGCCGGTGTCCCGTTCCCCGTGGCTCCGCCGCCCGGCGCCGTACTCCGCGGTGGCGCCACCGACTCCCGGACGACGATGTGCGTGCCCAGGCGCAGCGTGCCGGTCGTCGGGGCGCGCCAGTCGTCCTCGTCCCCCCCGTAGAGCGCCACGCGCACCGCCTGCCGGCCCATCTCCTCCAGCGGGATCCGTACGGTCGTCAGCCGTGGCCGCAGCTCCTGGGCCACCGGGATGTCGTCGTAGCCGACCAGCGACATGTCCTGCGGGACGCGTACCCCGGCCTCCTCCAGGGCCTGCGCCGCACCGGCCGCCACGATGTCGTTCGCGGCGAACACGGCAGTGAACTCCGGTCCCCCGCGCAGCAGTTCGGACATGCGCCGGTACCCGAAGGCCCGGCTGAAGGCGCCGGGCTGCTCCAGCCTCGGGTCCCGCGGGACACCGCGCAGTTCGAGCGCCCGCCGGTGCCCGGCGAGCCGGTCCCGCGCCGTGGAGAGGCCGGGCGGCCCGCCCAGGTAGAGGATCCGCTCATGGCCCTGGGTGATCAGGTGGTCGGTGATCGCGAAGGCGCCGCCCTCGTTGTCGTACTCGACGCCGACCGTCGGCACGCCCTCGCCGAGCGAGGGCCGTCCGCACAGCACCAGTTTCGCACCGCCCGCGTCCAGCTCCCGGGCCCGGCGCGCCAGCTCCGCCTTGTAGGCGCGGTCCTCGACGCTGCCGCCGACCAGCACCACGGCGTCGGCGCGCCGCTCGTGCATCAGCTCGATGAAGGCGAGTTCGCGCTGCGGGTCGCCCTGGGTGCAGCACACCAGGCAGAGCCGGTCGCCGTCGGTGGCCTCGCGTTCCACGCCGCGCGCGATGTACGCGTAGAACGGGTCGATCAGCTCGCCGACGATGATGCCGACGGTGCGGCCCGAGGCGCCGGCCAGCGCCCGGGCATGGGCGTTGACCACATACCCCAGCTCCCGCATGGCCGCCTCGACGCGCTCGCGCGTGGCGGCGGCCACCGGATAGTTGCGGTTCATCACCCGGGAGACGGTCGCCGTGGACACCCCGGCGCGCCGCGCGACGTCGACGACCGTCGCGCGGCGCTGCCCGCCGCGCTCGCCCTGTCCGTCGCCCGGCTCCGCGCCGTCCGGTCCGGGTGCCGTGGAACTCTGCCGGGACATCCGGCCCACCCCCTGATGGTCGTGCTGGTCTGTCTGCGGTCCGCCCGCCCCAGAGACTAGGGCCTCTCGTCCGGATCCCGCCGGGCTCGCGGGGTCCGGCAGCGCCCCTCGCGGCGGCGCTGCCGCCGGTCGCCACGGCCCCGCCGTGCCGCCCTCCCGCGCCGTGCGGTGTTCCTCCCCTGTGCCGACGGCGTGGGAGGTGCCCCCGTCACCGGCCCCCGCTCCCTGATCCGGCCGCTTCGGGACGCAAGAGCCCGGGGCGTGCGGTGCGGGCCCGCTCACGCGATCCGTTCCAGGTCCGCCAGGAGCACCGCGTGGGCCAGCGGCAGCCCGCGCGCGTACCGGGCCAGTTCGTCGACGGCGAGCGCCCCGAGCCGGCCCACCTCGTTGCCCTGGGCGCCCGCCAGGTGCGGCGTGATGAAGACGTTGGGCAGGTCCCACAGCGGGTGCCCGGCGGGCAGCGGTTCCGGGTCGGTGACATCGAGCACGGCGTCGATCCGGCCGCTGACCAGGTGTTCCGTCAGGGCCTGCGTGTCCACGAGCGGGCCGCGCGCGGTGTTCACGAGGAGTGTGCCCGGACGCATCAGACCGAGCCTGCGGGCGTCGAGCAGATGCCGGGTCCGCGCGGTGTCCGGCGCGTGCAGGGTCACCACGTCGCTGGTCGCCACCAGGGTGTCCAGGTCGGTTCGGGTGGCACCGAGCAACCGGGCCTCGGTGTCGCCGACGTACGGGTCGTAGAGGAGGACCTCGGCGTCCAGGGTGCGCAGCAGTTGCGCGACACGGCGGCCGATGCGCGAGGCGCCGACGACACCGACGGTGATGCCACGGGTGCCGAGCCAGTGCTGGCGGTCCAGGTCGGCGTCGGTGCGGTGGGTGCGCCGGCCCCGGAAGAGATGGGCGAGCGGGAAGGCCCGCTTGGCCCCCAGGATGATCGCGGCGAGCGTGAACTCGGCGACCGGCACGGCGTTGGCCGCGGCCGCCGAGGAGACCACGATCCCGCGCTCGTAGGCCTCCCGGCTCAGGAACGTCTTCACGGTGCCGGCCGCGTGGATCACCGCGCGCAGCCGGGGCGCCCGGTCGAGCGCGGCCCGGTCGACCGGCGGGCAGCCCCAGCCGGTGAGCAGTACCTCGCACTCGGCGAGGGCCGCCCGCGCCTCCGGGCCGGTGAACTCCCCGACGACACGCGGGGGCCGGATGTCCGCGGTCTCCTCCAGCCGCGCCCGTACGGACGGCGGGAAGACGTCGTCCACGACCGCGGAGTCCATCGCGAGAACCGTGCGGGGCCGCCGCGGGGGCGGTGTGGCGTCGGCGGCCGCGGCCTCGACCGGCGCCTCGTCAGTGGTACGCACCCTGCCTCCGGACAGTAAACGTGTTCTATGGCGGTACCGCACGCTAGGGAGCCCGTCGCTCGACCGTCAAGGTCGGGAGGCAGACACGGCCGATGAGTTGCCCTGGTTCAGTCTGAAATGCCGTACAGAAATGGCCTGTTCGCAGTGCCGGAGGCGACGCGTTCGCCGTCGTTTCACGGTCCGTCAGGTCGGCGGACCTATTGACGATGGGGTTAACCGCTTACTAACTTGCCGCCGCAGAAACCAGTTCCTGCGCCAACCGGCCGAACAGGACCGCGCCATGACTGTCTCCGCCCCACCGACCGCCGTCGACCGCGTTCCCCGCAAGACCCTCTGGCAGCGCCTCAAGCGTGACAAGGTGATGCTGCTGCTGTGCCTGCCCGGCTTCCTGTACTTCGTGGTCTTCCACTACGTACCGCTGCTCGGCTACCTGGTGGCCTTCCAGGACTACCAGCCCTACCTGGGCTACCTGCACAGCGCCTGGAACGGCTTCACCAACTTCACGACGGCCTTCGCCGACCCCGACTTCTGGTCGGCGACCGGCAACACGCTGGAGATCGCGCTGGTCCAGCTCGTCCTGTTCTTCCCCGTCCCCATCGCCCTCGCCCTGCTGCTCAACAGCATCGCCCGCGACAGACTGCGCCGCTTCGTGCAGAGCGTCGTCTACCTGCCGCACTTCATCGGCTGGGTCATCATCGTCTCGATCTTCCAGCAGATCCTGGGCGGCGCGGGAGTCGTGCCCGACCTGCTCGGCTCCCTCGGGCTGCCGCGCTACGACATGACGACCGACCCGCACGCCTTCCCCTGGCTGCTCGCGCTCCAGGTCATGTGGAAGGACGCCGGCTGGGGCACCATCATCATCCTCGCCGCGCTGCTCTCCATCGACCGCGGCCTGTACGAGGCGGCGGCCATGGACGGCGCGGCCCGGTGGCGCCGCTTCTGGCACGTCACCCTGCCCGGGCTGTCCCCGGTGCTGGTCCTGCTGCTCATCCTGAACCTCGGCAACATCCTCACCGTCGGCTTCGAGCAGATCCTGCTCCAGCGTGACGCGGTCGGCCCCGACGCCGGTGAAGTCCTCGACACCTACGTCTACTTCCACGGCATCCGGGACAACCAGTGGGGCACGGCCGCCGCCGTCGGTCTGGTGAAGGCCGTGATCGGCACGATCCTCGTCATCGGCGCCAACAAGTTCGCCCACCGGCTCGGTCATGAAGGGGTGTACCGCGGTGCTGACCGTTGAGACGACCACGGTGAAGGCGCGCCGCGTGCGCGCCGGCCGGCCCACACCCGCGGCGGGAGAACCGCGCCCGTCCGGCGCCCGGCCCCCGTGGATGGAGAAACCCACCAGGCTCGGTCTCGTCCTCAAGGGCCTCGCCCTGGTGATCGTCGTGGGCCTGGTGGCCTACCCCCTGCTCGGCGTGATCGGCACGAGCTTCGCCTCGCAGAGCGACATCATCAAGTCCGGCGGGCTCGTCCTGTGGCCCGGCCACCCCAGCCTCGACGCCTACCGCACCGCGTTCACCGGCGGGCGCGTGACCCGCGCCCTGCTCGTGAGCACCGGCGTCACCGTGACCGGCACCGCCTGCAGCCTGCTCGCCACCATCGGCATGGCCTACGGGCTGTCGCGGCGCGGCGTCGTCGGCGGCCGGTTCATCCTCATGACCGCCCTGTTCACGATGCTCTTCAACGCGGGCGTCATCCCCAACTTCCTCCTGGTGAAGGAACTGGGCCTCTACAACACCTTCGCCGCGCTGGTCCTGCCCACCATGGTCAGCGCCTTCAACCTCGTCGTGATGCGGGCCTTCTTCATGAACCTGCCCGAGGAACTGTACGACGCGGCGAAGGTCGACGGCGCGGGCGACCTCCGGACCCTGATCAGGGTCGTCCTGCCGCTGTCCAAGGCGGTCATCGCCGTCGTCGGACTGTTCTACGCCGTCGCGTACTGGAACGCGTACTTCAACGCCCTGCTCTACCTCGGCGACAACGACAAGTGGCCGCTGCCCATGGTGCTGCGCACCTTCGTCCTCCAGGGCCAGAGCCTCGACACCGCGGCGGCCGGCGAGGTGGTCGCCCCGCAGCAGGCCGTCCAGATGGCCGTACTGGTCATCGCCGTCGTGCCGATCCTGCTCGTCTACCCCTTCCTCCAGCGGTTCTTCACCAAGGGCGTCCTCACCGGCGCCGTCAAGGGCTGACCGCACCGGACCGCCGCACCTCGAACCGCCGCAGGCCCGTCGCCGCGCCCGAACCGCCGAACCGCCGCACCCCTCATCACCGGGTCCAGACCCGCCGTCCCCACATCACCGAGCCCCGGCCCGCGTCAACCCGCGACCGTCCCTCCGAATTTCCGTGCCCCCTCGTGCTGAGGAGTCCCGCCATGTCCGGCACCACATCCGTCGACCGCCGCACCCTGTTCCGCTGGGGTACGGGCGCCGGTCTCGCCGTCGCCGCCGCGCCGCTGCTCGCCGCGTGCGGCGACGGCGGCAGCGCCGCCAAGGCCGAGGCCAAGAGCACCAAGCTGCTGCCGGTCACCACCGTGCGCAACATCGGCATCAGGGCCGACCTGCCCGGCACCGCGGCGGGCGTGCCCAACGCCTTCCTCACGTACCCCGCCCGGCTGGTCCGCGCGACCTCGGGAACCCCGCTCAAGGGCGCCGAGAAGATCACCGCCGTCACCGAGACGTTCGCGCCGCTGCCGCCCGAGCGCGGCAAGAACGCGGCCTGGCGGGAGATCGAGAAGCTGCTCGGCACCCAGGTCGACTTCACCGCCGTGCCCGCGGACGACTACCCCGCGAAGTTCTCCACGATGGTCGCCGGTGACCAACTGCCCGACATCTTCATGTACCCGGAGACCGGCGGCGTCGACAACGTGGGCTCCTTCCTCGCCGCCAAGTGCGCCGACCTGGGCCCGCACCTCTCCGGCGACAAGGTCAAGGCCTACCCGAACCTGGCCGCCGTCCCCCAGTACGCCTGGCGCGACGCCATCAAGGGCGGCAAGCTCTACGGCATCCCGATCGCCCGTTCGGGCAGCGGCGGCACCGGCTTCTACCGGGCCGACCTGTTCCGGCGGGCCGGCGTCACCGGACTCGACCAGATCGACAGCATGGAACGCCTCGTCGAGCTGGCCAAGGACCTCACCGACGCCAGGAAGAAGCAGTACTTCTTCACCGGCGGCAGCACCAACCTGCTCGCCATGTCCGCCGGCGCCCAGCACTTCTGGCGCTTCGACCGCACCACCGGCAAGTGGACCTACCAACTGGAGGACGACAAGTACCGGTACGCCGTCGAGACCGCCGCCAAGCTCTACAAGGCGGGCTGCTACTACCCGGGCACCGTGCAGATGTCCGGGGCCCAGAAAGCCCAGTACACGGACCTGTTCAAGAACGGCAGGGCCGCCTACGTCTACGACGGCATGCCGGCGTACCTGACCACGGCCACCGGATACGTCGACGCCATGGCCGCCATCGACAGGTCCTTCGACGTACGGCCCATGGTCCCGGTCGGCAAGGACGCGGTCACCTGGACCGACAACGTCTCCCTGCAGAACTGCTACATCAGCAGGGCGAGCGAGAAGCGGGTCAGGGAACTGCTGCGGCTCGCCGACTTCGCCGCCTCGCCCTTCGGGTCGCTCGAATACACCCTCATCAACTACGGCGTCGAGAACGTCGACTACCGGCGGGACGCGCACGGCACCCCCGTCCTCACCAAGCAGGGCACCCAGGACGTGACCGTGCCGTGGGGCAAACTCGCCTCCGCGACACCCTCGTTCTTCAGCGCCACCCACCCGCAGGCCGCCCGTTACGTGCACGAGGCGTACGCGGCGCTCATCCCGAAGCTCATCGAGGACCCGACCCTCAGCTACTCCTCGCCGACCTGGGACTCCAAGGGGCTCGGCAGCCTCTACACCGTCCACCTCGACGGCATCAAGGACCTGATCACCGGACGCAAACCGCTGTCGGCGTACGACGCACTGGTCAAGAAGTGGCGCCGCGCCGGCGGCGACACATGCCGCGCCGAGTTCGAGCAGGCCTCGCAGCAGGAGCGGAAGGAGAAGAAGTGACCACCAGCAGACGCGCGTTCCTGACGAGGGCGGCGGCCGCCGCCGCGCTCACGGTACCGGTGCCGGCCTCGCCCGCCGCTGCCGCGGGCCTCGACCCGCGCCCCGGCTCCGACGGGGTCGGCGACCCGCTGTTCCCGACCCTCGGCAACGGCGGCTACCAGGTCCTCCACTACGACCTGACCTTCGACTTCACCCCCGTGACCTACGACTTCACGGCGGTGGTGAGACTGAGCGCGCGGGCCACGCAGGACCTGTCGTCGTTCAACCTGGACACCGACGGCCACACCGTCGGCTCGGTCACGGTGAACGGCCGCACCGCGTCCCACGCCCTGTCCGCCGGCCGGTCGGGCCAGGAGCTGACGGTCACCCCGGCCGCGCCGCTGCGCAAGGACGCGCCCTTCGAGGTCACCGTCGCCTACCGCGGCAACGGCAAGGCGCCGCGCGCCGGACTGACCGGCTGGCGGTTCGGTTCCGACGGCGGCTTCGCCTGCGCCGCCCAGTCGTCGCGGGCCGACACGTTCCTGCCGTGCAACGACACACCGTCCGACAAGGCCACCTGGACCTTCCACATCCACGCGCCCCAGGGGTACGTCGCCGCCGCCAACGGAGTGCTCACCGGCAAGGACGAACGCGCCGACGGATCGGCCGTGTGGCACTTCGCGCTGCGCGAGCGCATGCCGACGGAACTGCTCGGCATCGCCGTCGTCAAGGGCACCTACCTGTACGGCACCTCGCACACCGGGTTGCCGCTGCGGCACATCGTCCCGCGGGGCCAGGAGGACGTCTACGCCCCGGTCGTGGCCCGCACGGCCGATCATCTCGCCTGGCTGGAGGCGAAGTTCGGCCGCTACCCGTTCTCCGTGTACGGCCTGCACATCTACGACGGGTACACCGACGCCCTGGAGAACACGACGCTCACCCTGATGGGCACCAACTGGTTCAGGACCGGCGCCGGCGGCGACCCGACGTACGAGAGCACCATGGTGCACGAGCTGACCCACCAGTGGTTCGGCGACAGCGTCACCCCGCACGACTGGCAGCAGGCCTGGCTCAACGAGGGGCCGGCCGTGTACTACGCCGCCCTCTACAGCGAGGAGCGCGGCTGGTCCGTCATGGCCGACAAGATGAAGGCGACGTACGCCAAGCTCGACGCGGTCCGCGCCAGTGACGGGCCGCCCGGACTGCCCAAGGCCCTCGGCGGCACCAACATCTACGACGGGGGCGCGCTGGTGCTCTACGCACTGCGGCTCAAGGTGGGCGGGCGGCGGTTCGACCGGATCATGGGCCTGTGGCCGCGCCGCTTCAGGGACCGCACGGTCACCAGCGAGGACTTCATCGCCCACGCCGTCACCGTGACGGGCGACCGCTCGCTGGACCGGTTCCTGCGGGACTGGCTGTTCGGCGCGCAGAACCCGCCGATGCCGGGGCATCCGGACTGGACGGCCGCGGCGTGAGCGCCGGGCGGCCCACGGCCACCGCCCGTCCGTAGACCCGCGTGCACGCGGCTCCGCCCGCCCGGCGCGCGGACCCGCGCGGCCCGCCGGCGGAGCCCATCTCCAGACGCACACCGCGGGGGCCCGCCCCGTCCGCACACAGACCCTGTCCCCACGACCCCCGTCCCCACGGCCCCCGTCCACACCCCGCGGTCGCACCCGGCCCGCACGCGGAGCCGTACACACCCGGCCGTGCCCGCGCGGCTCGCGCCACCCGCCCGCACAACCCGCACCGGCCCCGCACCACACTCCCCGAGCGGAAGGTCATCGCATGAGGCAGCGCACGAGACATCCATTGGGACATCGCACGGGACCACTCACCCGTACCATCCGCCCCACCGGCCTGGCCGCCCCCGCCGTCGCGGCGACCACCCGCGGCCTGGCCGCCCCCACGGGCCCGGCCGCTCCCGCCGCCGACCCAGCCGGCACCTCCCGCGCCCCCCGCACGGTCCGCACCCTCGGCGCCGCCCTGCTCGCCGGCGCGTCGCTGCTCCTCGCCCCGCTGCCCGCCGCCCAGGCGGCCCCGGGCAAAGCCCCCGCGCCCAAGGTCCTGTACGCGGCGCCGCACGGCTCGGGATCCCACTGCACCCCCGGGCGCCCCTGCTCGGTGCAGGGCGCGCGGGACGCCGCCCGCACCGTCACCGACCGTGCCGTGCGCGTCGAACTCGCGGGCGGCACCTACCCGTTGAGCACCCCCTTGAAGCTCGGCGCGCGGGACTCCGGAGTCACCTGGACCGCGGCTCCCGGCGCGCGACCCGTGTTCTCCGGCGGGCGGACACTGACCGGCTGGTCGGTGAACGGCGACGGAACCTGGACCGCGAAGGTGCCCGAGGGCATCACGCCCCGCCAGTTGTTCGTCGACGGTCGGCGAGCCGTGCGCGCCCGCGGCGAGGCCTGCCCCGCCGCCGTCTGCGACGCCACCCGGACCGGCATGAGCGGCGCCGGGAAGACCGGCATCGCGCACTGGGCCCGGCCCACCGACGCCGAGGCCGTCATCAGCGTCCGCTGGCGCAACTACCACTGCCGCATCGCCGCCGTCACCGGCGACGAGCTGACCTTCGCCCAGCCCTGCTGGACCAACTCGGCCTCCGGGACCGACCGCACCGGGCCCGCCTGGGACTCGACGGCCGTCGACTCCGCCCGCTACTCCGGGGTCGCCTACTTCGACAACGCCCGCGAACTCCTGGACCAGCCCGGCGAGTTCGTCTGGGACTCGGCCGCGCACACCGTCACGTACCTGCCCCGCGAGGGCGAGGACCCGCGCCGCTCCCAGGCCGTCACCCCGGTCACCGAAGGGCTCCTCGTGCTCGACGGCGCGCACGACGTGCGCGTCAGCGGCATCGGCTTCGCCTACGCCGCCTACCGGCAGCCGGACACGGACGAGGGCTACGCGGGCACGCAGGCCGGTCTCACCCTGACCGGTGCCACCGGCCCCGTCGACCACGCGGGCCGCTACTACACCAAGCCCGCCGCCGCGCTCACCGTCCGCGGCGGCCGCCACGTGGTGATCGACCACGCCGCCTTCACCCACCTCGGCGGCGCGGGCGTGACCTTCGAACAGGGCACCCAGGACTCCACGCTCACCCGTTCCCGCTTCACCGACCTGTCCTCCGGCGCCGCGTACATCGGTGACACCGACCCCACGCCCGCCCCCGGACTCGCGGGGGTCCGCAACACGGTCTCGTACAACACCGTCCGCCGCACCGGCGTGGAGTACACGGACGCCGTCGGCATCTGGGCGGGCTACGAGGCCGGCACCGTCATCGACCACAACACCCTCGAAGGCCTCCCGTACTCCGGCATCTCCGTGGGCTGGGGCTGGAACCAGCCCGAGGCCCGGCAGCCCGTGCTGCGCGACAACCGCATCACGGACAACCGGATCACCGACGTCATGCGGGTCGCCGACGCGCAGCACGACGGCGCCGCCGTCTACACGCAGGGCGCCCAGCCCGGCACCGTGATCTCCGGCAACTACATCGACCGCAGCGCGTACGGGAACACCGAACGCGACGGCAACGGCATCTACCTCGACGAACAGTCCAGCCACATCGCCGTCACCGGCAACGTCGTCACCCGCGTCGGCTACAAGTGGGTCTCCAACTGGGCCGACTACGGCATCGACAACCACGCCACCGGCAACTGGACCGACACCGACGCCCCGGCCTTCGCCGGCACCGGTTCGACCATGACCGGCAACCACACGAAGCTGGACCGGCTGCCGGCCGAGGCGGTCGCGGTCGCCGAGGCGGCGGGGGCGCAGGGCCGGGGCCGTGTCGACCCGCTCCGGCCCGACCTGGCCCGCACCGGCACCGCCGGTCAGTCCTCCACCGACGGCACGGCCACGGCCGGCCAGGCCACCGACGGCGACACCACCACCGACACCCGCACCCTCTCCGAGCCGGGCGCCTGGTGGCAGGTGGACCTCGGCGCCCCCCGCCACATCGGACAGGTCGAGGTCTGGAACAACGCCTCCATGACCACCGCCGGCTTCGACGTGCAGCTCGCCGCCTCGGCGGACTTCTCCGACGCCACCACCGCGCACGTCACCGGCAAGGCGCTGCGCCCCACCCTCCTCGACACCGACACCACGGCCCGCTACGTCCGCATCCGGCTCACCGGCACCGGGCGGGTGGCACTCGCCCACGTCCTCGTGCACCCCTGACCCGTGGCAGGGCAGCACCTGCGCACGGCAGCGGGCGCCACGGACCCGTCGGCGGTCCGCGGCGCCCGCGCGCCGTGCACGCCCGCGGCCCCCGCGTCCCGCCGCCGCACCGACACCCCCTGAAGAAAGGCGGTCACGCCATGACCGGCGTCCCCACGACAGGACCTGGCGACCTGCGCCTCGGCGTCATCGGTTACGGACTGCGCGGCAGCATCGCGCGCACCGCACACCGGCCGGGAGCCGGCTCCCGGGTCACCGCCCTCGCAGACCACGACACCACCGTGCGGGCTCAGGCGGCCCGGGCGTTCCCGGAGGCGCTGATCTCCGGCGACCACAGGAAGGTGATCGCGGACCCGGACGTCGACGCGATCCTCGTCCTGACCCCCGACCACACCCACACCGCCATCGCCCGCGAAGCACTCGAGGCGGGCCGCCCCGTCTTCGTCGAGAAGCCGCTCGACATCACCGTCGAACGCTGCGACGACCTGCTGCGCACCGCCCACGCCACCGGCACCCGCCTCTACGTCGGCCACAACATGCGGCACATGCCCGTCGTCCGGCTGATGCGCGACATCATCGCGCGCGGCGAGATCGGCGAGGTCAAGACCGTGTGGGTGCGCCACTTCGTCGGCTACGGCGGCGACTGGTACTTCAAGGACTGGCACGCCCAACGGCAGTACACCACAGGCCTGTTGCTGCAGAAAGCCGCCCACGACATCGACGTCCTGCACTGGCTCGCCGGCGGCTTCACCCGGCAGGTCCAGGCCCTCGGGGACCTCATGGTCTACGGCGGCAACCCGCACCGGCGCGCACCCGGCGAACCCAAGCACGAGGACTGGTACACGAAGGACGGTCACTGGCCGCCGCACACCCAGCGCGGCCTCAACCCGGTCATCGACGTCGAGGACGTGTCCCTGGTCAACATGCGCCTGGACAACGGGGTGCTCGCGGCCTACCAGCAGTGCCACTTCACCCCCGACTACTGGCGCAACTACACCGTCATCGGGGACGCCGGCCGCCTGGAGAACTTCGGGGACGGCCCCGGGGCCGTGGTCAGGGTGTGGAACTCACGCCGCTCCGTCCACCGCCCCGAGGCCGACGCCGAGTACACCGTCCCGGCCGCCGAGGACGACGCCGGGCACGGCGGCGCCGACCCGCTCCTGATCGACGAGTTCGTGCGGTTCGCACGGGAGGGCGGCGTCACCGACACCTCGCCGGTCGCCGCGCGCATGGCCGTCGCGGCCGGGGCAGGGGCCACCGAGTCACTGCGCGCGGGCGGCACGCCCCGCGAGATCGGGCCGCTCGACCCCGAGCTGGCCGCGTACTTCGAGCGCGGCCAGACCCGCCCGTGACGGACCTGCGGCCAGACCCGCCCGTGACGAACCTGCGGTCACCCCCGGCCCGGGACGGACCTCCGGCCACCCCCGGGACCGTACCGTCCGCCGACCGGAGCGGATTGTCGGGTGTGCGCCGTCTGCCTGGACTGCGCCGTCTTCTCGTCACGGCCGTTCGACTCGTCTGTCACAGGGGCGTCCTGATCCACCTTCACCCGCAGCGGATCACCCGGCCGCGGGTGTCCCATGAGGTGACAGCGCCCCGCTCGGTTCGCACGAGCGGGACGACACCGCTTCCCAGGAGTTACCGATGCGCGTCAAGAAGCTCTCCGCCCTCGCCCTCGTCGTCACCGCCGCAAGCCTCTCGCTGACCGCGTGCGGCGGCGGTGCCGGATCCGGTGCGGCTTCGGGTACGAACGCGTCCACCGCCGCCCAGGGCTCCGCCGGCGACGGGTCCTCGGCCTCGGACGCCGCCTCGGGTTCGGCCGACGGCTCCGGCTCGACGTCCGGCTCGGATTCCGCCCCGGCCTCCGGTTCGGGGACGGGCTCGGGTTCGGGCTCGTCCGGCTCCGCTTCCGGGTCTTCCGGTTCCTCCTCCGGTTCCCGCACCGGCGGCGGCGCCACCACCACCCGGGCCGGGGGCAAGGGGTCGGGCGCCCGCTGCAAGACCGACAACCTCGGTTTCAGCGCCGCCTCCGCCATGGTCAAGAACGAGATCGTCGTCAACCTGAAGAACAACGGCCCCAGCGCGTGCAGCATGCACGGCTTCCCCGGGGTCCAGCTGGTGGGCCCCGACGGCCTGGGCGACACCGGCCCCGATGCCGCCCGCACCGACACCACGGCCTCCACCGTCACCATCGCCCCCGGCGAGGAGACCCGCTTCCTGCTCCACTACATCCCGGCCACCGGCAGCTCCCGCAAGACCTACACCAGGCTCAGCGTCACCCCGCCCAACGAGACGGTCTCCTCCATCGTGAACCTCGGCGGCCTGGACATCACCGTCGCCGCCCCCGACGGCGAGGCGCCCGACGTCTACGTCGACCCGGTCGGCTACCACGTCGGCTCCGGCAAGTGAACCCACTCGCAGAGCGGGGGGCCGGACCGGCCGGCCCGGCTCGCGGAACCGTCACACGCCGCCCGCCGGCCCGGCCCGCCGGTCCGTCACGGGCCGCCCGCCGCAGCGGAGCCGCCGGCCGGCCCGGCCCGGCCCGGCCCGGGACGCGAGGAGGCGCAGCCGGCCGTGGCTCGGGGTGCCGGACTCGGCGGTCAGGGTGATGAGCTGCTGGTCAGGGTCGGCGGCGCAGGTGAGGAAGGACCAGTCGAGGCCGAGCCGTCCGACGGCCGGATGGGAGAAGGCCGCCGAGCCCAAGGAACTTGCCGTCATCGACGGCGCCACGCACATCGACCTGTACGACCGGGACGCCCATGTGACCGCCGCCGTCGACCGGCTCACGGCGTTCTTCACCGCGCACCTGACCCGCTGACCGCCCCTGCCGCCCCGCGCCGCCCGGGCCGGCCTGCCGGGGGAGCCCGTGTCCGACAGGGGCCACGGGCTCCCGGTGACGGGGACCGGCCGGGTCCTTTCGTCGCACGGCAGGACCCGGCACGCGGCAGTCCCCGGCACGCGGCAGGACCTGGCGACCGCGGAGCCGGTCAGCCGGTGGAGCGCTGCTCCAGCATGCTCCGTGCCTCGGCGACCACCGCCGGGTCGGTGACGAAGTGCGTGTCCTGCTCGGCGGACGCGCCGGCGGCGCCGAGCGGGATCCACGCGCCCCCGCGCCGGGGTGCGGCGCGGCGCTTGGCGGAGAGGTGGACGGCTGCCACGCCGGCGGCGGCCAGCGCCGGGATGTCGGCGGGGCGCACCCCGCCGCCCGCCATCACCTGCACGCCGGGCGCGGCCTTCACCATGGCGGCGAGGCGGGCGAGCCCCTGCGCGGCGGCCGGGGCGCCGCCGGAGGTGAGCACCCGGGTGAGCCCGAGGCCGGGCAGCAGCGCGGCGGTGGCGACGGGGTCCGCCGAGACGTCGATCGCGCGGTGCAGGGTCACCTCGACCGGGCGGCCCGCGTCGTGGGCCGCCGCGGCGAGGCGGGCGACGGCGGCGGTGTCGAGGCCGCCGTCGGCGGTGAGCGCGCCGACGACCACGCCGCTTGCCCCGGAGGCGAGCACGGACCGCACCTCGGCGACCATCAGGGCGGTCTCCTCGGCGTCGTGGACGAAGTCGCCCGGACGGCACCGGACCAGCACATGCACCGGCAGGCCCACGGCGGCGACCGCCTCGACCAGGGCGGCCGACGGGGTCAGGCCGCCCAGTTCCAGGCCGGTGCAGAGTTCGACGCGGTCGGCTCCGTGGGCGAGGGCGACCCGGGCGCCCGCCGGTGAGGTGACGGCGATCTCCAGCGCGGGCCGCCCGTCTGCGGGAACCTCGCCGGCGGCCGTCGGAGCCGGCACCGGGTCCGCCCCGCCGGTCCGGGCCGGGCCCGTCCCGCCGGTGGGGGGCGGGGTCGCGTCGAGCGGCCGGGTGTCGCGGCCGGTCACTCGTCGTCCCCGGTGAGCGGCTGGTCGGAGGCCGGGATGACACGGGCCGTCAGGTCCGGGTCGGCCATGTCGCGGTCGAAGGGGAACATGGGGCGCCGGATGCGGCGGTGGCCCAGGCGCACCAGGTCCTGGTCGACACCGCCCGGGGTGAGGGCCATCTTCCAGCCGACCGACATGTCGAACAGCTCCGGCTCCAGGTAGCCGATCTTCACGATCACGATGTCGGCGGAGCGCGGGTCGAGGCCGAGGTCGGTGAAGTCGTGCTCGTGGTGGTACGGCTTGCGCAGCCTGGTGAGGATCGCGTACACACTGCCGACGCGGACGACGACCTCGGTCTCGGCGTCCCGGTCGCCGTGCCGGATCGCGTGGACCACCCCGGTGAGGGTGACGGGCCCGGCGTGCCGGTCGTCCACCTCCGCACCGGCGGTGACGGTGACGGTCGCGCCGACCCCGGCGGCCACCGCGGTCTCGATCGCGGCGGGACCGGGCACCGAGGCGTAGAGGACCGTCGGCCCGTCCTCCTTCTGGAACTCCGGACGCTCCAGCAGCCGGGTCAGGCCCCAGGTGACGTCGCCGGCGCCGCCCGCGGTGGGGTTGTCGCCGGTGTCGCTGATGAAGTACGGCCGCTGGTCGGAGGCGAGGGCCTCGTCGAGGAGTTCGTCGTAGGTGCCGGTCGGGGCGACGAAGGCGAAGTCGTGGCGGGCGTCCCAGAAGCCCCGGGCGAGGCGTTCGGCCCCGGCCGAGACCGCCGCCGTGTCCTCGCCGGTGACGACCACGACGGCGCGGTTGCGGGGCTCGTCGGCCCAGGCGTAGCCGACCCAGATCGCGGCGTCCGTCACGCCGTCGGCTGCCTCGACCTCGTCGACGGCCGCGTACACGCTCTTCGCCGGTTCGATCCGGGTGGAGGTCTGCTCGCCGGCCAGCAGCACCGGCACCGGCACCCACGCCTTGACCGGGCGGGGGGCGCCGGAGACCAGCAGCTCGACCAGGTTGCGCACGGCACGCTCCTTGGTCTCCATGTGGTCCTCGTGCGGGGCCATCCGGTAGCAGGTGATCAGGTCGCTGCGGTGGGCGAGTTCACGGGAGACGTTGCCGTGCAGGTCCATCGAGGTGGAGACGATCACCTCCGGGCCGACGGTGGCGCGGATGCGTTCCAGCAGCACGGCCTCGGCGTCGTCGACCCCCTCCACGGTCATGGCGCCGTGGATGTCGTACCACAGGCCGTCCAGCCGGGGCAGCGCGGCGAGGCGCTCGATCAGCTCGTCGGTGAGCGCGGTCCAGGCGGCGGCGGTGACGGTGCCGCCGGGCAGCGACTTGCCGACCAGGGCGCCGTGCCATTCGGCGGCCTCGCGCAGCTCCCGGCCCGGGGCGAGGAACGGGTACCGGTCGAATATCGCGGCCCCGCGCGCGGGGTGGAAGGCGGGGGCCTCGGTACGGGCCGGGGAGAAGGTGGAGGACTCGATGCCGAGGCCGGCGACGGCGATGACCGGGCGGGCGACGGCGGTGCGGGTGTGCGACATGGCTCCTCGTGCGGGTGGGCGGCGTGGGGCGTGGAGTTGGCCTGGGACGTGCGGTCAGGGAGGCGGCGGAGGGAACGGGGACCGGGGGCGTGGGCCGGCCGGGGCGTGGGCCGGGCGCGGATTAGGCCGGCCCACGCCGGGCCGGGCGGGCGTCAGCTCCTCGGGAGAGGGGTGACGGCGGGGAACCGGTCCGGGCCGCCCGCGCGGGCGGCGGAGCCGCCGGCCTCGCCCAGCGCGCGGGCCAGAGCGCGCTGCAGGGCGAACAGCCCGGCCCCGACCAGTCCGGCGTCGGCGCCCAGGACGGCCCGCTCGATGGTGAGGTGCTCGGTCACCAGCGGGTGGCAGCTCTCGTAGAGCTGGCTGCGCACCGCGGCGACGAACGGTTCCAGGGTGGAGAGGATGCCGCCGAGGTAGACGGCGTCCGGGTTGAAGAAGTTGACGTTGGCGGCGAGCACCTGGCCGAGGTGGTCGCCCGCCCGGCGGACGGCGCGGGTGGCCTCCGGGTCGGCGTCGCCGGCGAGCCGGACCACGTCCTCGGGACTGGTGACGTCCAGACCGCGTTCGCGCAGGATCCGCACGAGCGCGGCACCCGAGGCCACGGTCTCCAGGCAGCCCGTGTTCCCGCAGGAGCAGGGGACGTCGGCGCCGCCGCCGTCGATGCGGATGTGGGTGATGTCGCCCGCGGCACCCGTGGCGCCCCGGTAGAGGTGCCCGTCGGCGATGACACCGGCGCCGATCGCCGAGCCGATCTTCACCGTGATCGACTGCCGGTGCTCGGCGGGCCGCACGCTCTGCTCGCCGACCGCCATGCAGTTGGCGTCGTTGTCGACGACGGCCGGGACGCCGAAGCGCTCCTCCAGCCAGGCGGCGACCGGGAAGCGGTTCCAGCCGGGCATCCGGGACGGCAGGACGACCGCGCCGGCGGTGACGTCCACCGGGCCGGGCAAGGAGAGCCCGACGCCCCTCAGCCGGTCGCGGCCCCGCTGCTGGGCGAGGGTCTCCAGGTGCTCGGCGAGCCGCGGCAGCGCGGCCTCGGGGCCGTCGGCGATCTCGAAGGGCACGGTGGCGACGTCACCGACCCCGCCGCCCGGGAGCACCACACCGATCCGGGCGTGCCGGCCGCCGACGTCGGCGGCGACGGCGTACTCGTCGGTGCTGCCCGCCCTGAGCACCCTGCGGGGGCGCCCCCCGGTGGAGGACTGGGTGCCCTCCTCGGCGAGGAGTCCGCGCTCGACCAGCTCGGCCACGGTGAGGGAGATGGTGGAGGCGGCCGCGCCGAGGAGCTGCGCGAGTTCGGCGCGGGACGAGGCCTGGCCCGAGGCGACGAGTTCGAGGACCCGCGTGGCGAGGGTCGCGCCCTTCGGCGCGGGGCTCTTCGAGGTGGCGCCCTTCGACGCGGTGCCTTTCGCGGACACGCCCTTGGTGCTCTTGCGGTCCCGTGCACTTATTTCAGTCATGTACGAAGTAACTTCCGCGGTGTTGGGTGTGACGGAGACAGTACGCCCGTCCTGACGGGTGGGGAACAGCTCCGTGAAGAAAGTGAACCGTGCTGGTGCATCGTGAATACGCCTCAAAATGGTGCATAAGCACCGTCAGAGGCGTCCGGAGTGGGTGGAGGGGACTTTCATCGAGATCGGAGTAACTTACTTGTTACTAATTCTTGTTTGTTTGTTCGGCGCGTCCGTCGTTGACTGTCGCCATGCACAGCGCCGATCCCGCGGCGCCGGTCCGGGTCCTCCCGGGACGTTTGCGGGTCCTTTCACTCTGAGGAGAGTCATGTTCCTTGCTCACACGGCGGCCGGCCGCCGCTGGGCCCTCGTCGCGGGTGCCGCCGTCATCACCGGCGCGCTGGTCACCGGCTGTTCCGGAGGCGGTACCTCGTCCTCCGGTCCGTCGTCGTCGGACACCGTCAACTACGCCCTCCCGGCGAACTTCACACCGAACTGGATCCTCCCGGTCGGCACCGCCGCACATCTGAACACGAACAACTCCTCCATATCCCAGGCCGTGTGGGAGCCGCTGATCGCGTACGACGGCTCCACCGGCAAGGTCGGCTGGAACAAGGCCAACTCGCTGGCCACCGACGCCCAGTTCGCCGCGGACAGCAAGAGCGTGACGATCACCCTCGGCAACCGCCACTGGAGCGACGGCAAGCCGATCACCTCCCGTGACGTGGAATTCTGGTTCAACCTCGTCAAGGCGAACAAGGCGGACTGGGCCAGCTACAGCCCGGGCAAGGCACCGGACAACTGGACCTCGTTCAAGACGGTCGACGCCACGCACTTCACCCTCACCTTCGACAAGGCCTACAACCAGGAGTGGATGCTCGCCAACGAGCTGAGCATGATCCGCACCATGCCGCAGCACGTCTGGGACAAGACCGGCGACTCCGGCGCCGTCTCCGACCTGGACCGCACCCCGGCCGGGGCCAAGCAGGTCTGGACGTACCTCAACAACGCGGCCAAGAAGATCTCCGGTTACGCGACCGACCCGCTGTGGAAGACGGTCAGCGGCCCGTACACCATCAAGTCGTTCTCGACCGCGGGCAAGGTCCAGCTGACCGCCAACGCGAAGTACGACGGCGGCGGCAAGGCCAACATCAAGAACGTCAACCTGCTGCCGTTCACGACCACGGACGCCGAGGAGAACGCGCTGCGCGCGGGCACCGTGGACTACGGCTACATCAACGCCACGGACCTGGGCCAGGAGGCGTCCTTCAAGGCCAGGGGCTACTCGGTCAAGCCGTGGAGCGGCTGGGCGATCACCTACATGCCGTACAACTTCAACAACTCTGCCATGGGCCCGGTGTTCAAGCAGCTGTACGCCCGCCAGGCGATCCAGATGTCGGTGGACCAGACCACCCTGGCGAAGGTGGTGTTCAACGGCAGCGCCGTCCCCACCTACGGCCCGGTCCCGCAGGGCCAGGAGTCGTCCTTCGTCTCCGCCGAGCAGAAGAACAACCCGTACCCGTTCGACACCGCCGCGGCCAGGAAGCTGCTCACCGGCCACGGCTGGACCGAGCAGGGCGGCACCATGGTGTGCACCCGCCCCGGCACCGGCGGCGACCAGTGCGGCGCGGGCGTCGACAAGGGCACCAAGTTCGAGATGCAGGTGCTGTCCCAGTCCGGCTCGACCGTGACCGACAACATGATGAGCGCGCTGCAGTCGTCGTTCGCGAAGACCGGCATCAAGTACGGCATCAAGACCGCACCGGTCAACTCCGTGCTGTCGCAGGCCGGGCAGTGCACCGCAGGCGACTCGGGCTGCAAGTGGCAGCTGTCCTTCTTCGGCACCGCGGGCAGCTGGTACTTCCCCGCCTACCCGAGCGGCGACTCGCTCTTCGCCACCGGCGGCGGCTCCAACTTCGGCAGCTACTCCAACGCCGAGGTCGACAAGCTGATCACCGAGACCACCACCTCCTCCTCGGACGAGGCGGTGCAGAAGTACAGCGCCGCACTCGCCAAGGACCTCCCCGTGGTCTGGCTGCCCGAGCCCGACTACCAGATCTCCGTGGTCAGGAACGGCCTCGGCGGCTTCGCCCAGGACTCCCTCGCCAACTTCCACCCCGCCATGTGGAAGTGGACCAAGTAAGAGCTGCGAACAAAAGTGGGCCCCGGCGGGCGGCGCCCGGCACGCGCCCTCGCCGCGTTGCCGGAAGGCCCTGGCAGCTCCGCCGCAAGGACCTTCCGGCGCCTTGCGATCGCACGCACCGGACACCGCCCGCTGATCGGAACCCACTTTTGTCCGCAGCTCTGAGTCCGGTCCCTCCCGCGCGGGCCCGCGGCACCCGGCCGGCGGCACCCGGCCGCCCGGCCGGCCGTCCGCACCCCGCGCACACCCCGCCGCGCACCCGCGTCACACCGGCACCCGCCCACCCGGCACCCGCACCCGCAGCCCACCTGCCCGCCGCACCGGCACCCACGCCGGCGCCCATGTCGCAGTGACGCCCCTGTCCAGGTGACGCCCGCGCGCCACAGAGACGAAGCGACCGGAAAACACATGAGTACTTCCTCGTACCTGATCAGACGCGTCCTGCAGGCCGTCGCCGTGATCGTCATCGTGACGATCGTCGTCTTCGGCCTGCTGCACGCCCTCCCCGGAGGCCCCGCACGCGGGATCCTCGGACCGCAGGCCACCGCCCAGCAGATCGCCCGCTTCAACCACGAACAGGGCCTGGACAAGTCCCTGCCCGTCCAGTACTTCTACTACCTCGGCCAACTGCTGCACGGCGACCTCGGCACCTCGTACACCCTCAACGAGCCCGTCTCCCAGCTCATCACCGAGCGACTGCCGAAGACCCTCGTCCTCACCGTGCTGTCGGCCCTGGTGGGTCTCGTCCTCGCGGTCCCGCTCGGCATGTGGCAGGCCGTGCGCCGCAACAAGGCGGCGGACTACGTCATCACCACGCTCAGCTTCATCGCCTACTCCACGCCCGTCTACTTCCTCGGTCTGATCCTGGTCCTGGTCTTCAGCCAGCAGCTCGCCTGGTTCCCCTCGCAGGCCCCGCAGGGCGAGACCCTGGGCCAGGTCTTCTCCGACCCGCAGGCCCTGGTGCTGCCGGTGGTCGCGGGCGCGGCCTCCATGGTCGCGGTGTTCAGCCGGTACATGCGCTCGGCCACCCTGGAGAACCTCTCCGAGGACTACGTCCGCACCGCCCGGGCGGGCGGCTCCCGCCCCGGCGCCATCCTGTGGCGGCACGTGTTCCGCAACTCGCTGACGCCCGTGGTGGCCATGCTGGGCTACTACGTGCCCGTGCTGTTCGGCGGTGCCCTGGTCGTCGAACAGCTCTTCAACTACCCCGGCATGGGGCTGCTGTTCTGGACGGCGGCACAGTCCTCCGACTACCCGGTCCTGCTGGGCTGCGTCCTGGTGATCGCCGTCGCCACCGTCACCGGCACCCTGCTCGCCGACATCGTCCAGCGGATCATCGACCCCCGAGTGAAGGCAGGCCGGGCATGAGCGCCGTCATCCAGCCGGACACGGTCCCGGCGAAGGCCGCCGCCCCGCGCGAGGCCTCCGGCGCACGGCTCGCCGTTCGCCGCTTCCTGCGCAACAGGCTGGCCGTTGTCGGGCTCGCCGTCGTGGTCCTCTTCTTCCTGTTCTGCTTCGCCGGCCCGCTGGTGTACTCCACCGACCAGACCCACACCATGCTCCAGCAGGTCAACCTCGCCCCCAGCGGCTCCCACTGGCTGGGCACCGACGCCGTCGGCCACGACGAACTGGGCCGGCTGATGTACGGCGGCAAGGTCTCGCTCGTCGTCGGCCTCGCCGCGGGCGTCCTGGCCACCGTCATCGGCACGCTGTGGGGCGCCGCCGCCGGGTACGCGGGCGGCTGGATCGACGCCGTGATGATGCGGATCGTCGACGCCGGCATCGCGATCCCCGCGCTGTTCATCCTGCTCGTGGTCTCCGCCATCACCACACCGGGCCTGGCCGGACTCGTCCTCATCCTGGGCCTGGTGTCCTGGCTGGTGCCCTCCCGGCTGGTCCGCGCCGAGACACTGACCCTGAAGAACCGCGACTACGTCCTGACCCTGCGCGCCATCGGTGGCACGCACGCCCGGGCGATCCTGCGGCACATCCTGCCCAACTCGGTCTCGACCGTCATCGTCGCCGCCACCTTCCAGGTCGCCGACGCCATCCTGCTCGTCGCCTACGTCTCCTACCTGGGCATGGGAGTCAGGCCGCCGCAGACCGACTGGGGCGGCATGCTCTCCGCCGGGCTCACCGCCGCCTACTCCGGCTACTGGTGGCTGATCCTGCCGCCCGGCCTGGCCATCATCCTGGTGGTGTGGGCGTTCAACGCGATCGGGGACGGACTCCGCGACGCATTCGATGTGAGGGGACGCGGATGACCGCCACCACCAAGGGCCCCGCCGCCGCCCGTACCGCGGCGCCCGGCCCGATCCTCGAACTCGACGACCTCGGCGTCGTCTTCACCACCGAGACCGGCGAGGTGCCCGCCGTCAAGGGCGTCTGCCTCCAGGTCCGGCCGGGCGAGACGCTGGCCCTGGTCGGCGAGTCCGGCTCCGGCAAGTCGACCATCGCGCTCGCCGCGATGGGCCTGCTCGCCGCGAACGCCCGCGCCACCGGCAGCGCCGTCATCGCCGGCACCCAGATCGTCGGCGCCCCGGAGAGCGGCCTCGCCGCGCTGCGCGGCAAGACCGTCTCCATGGTGTTCCAGGAGCCGGCCACCGCGCTCGACCCGCTCACCCGGATCGGCAAGCAGATCGCCGAGGTGATCCGCAACCACCGCGAGGTGTCCGCCAAGGACGCCGCCGCCGAGGCCGTCGAACTGCTGCGCCGCGTCGGCATCCCCGAACCCGGCAAGCGCGCCCGCGCCTACCCCTTCCAGCTCTCCGGCGGCCAGCGCCAGCGCGTCGTCATCGCCATGGCCATCGCCAACGAACCCGGACTGCTCATCGCCGACGAGCCGACCACCGCGCTCGACGTCACCGTGCAGGCCGAGATCCTCGACCTGCTGCGCCGGCTCGCCGCCGAGACCGGCACCGGCGTGCTGCTCGTCACCCACAACATGGGTGTCGTCGCCGACTTCGCGGACCGGGTCGCCGTCATGTACCGCGGGGAGATCGTGGAGACGGGTCCGGTCGAGGACGTCCTGCTGCGCCCCGCGCACGACTACACCCGGCGCCTGCTGGCCGCCGTGCCCCGGCTCTCCGTCGCCGGGGCGGCGGACGGCACCGCCGGGTCCGCCGGGTCCGCCGGTTCCGCCGTGGCGCAGGACGGCACCGGCCGGACCGCCGGTTCCGGCCACGGCACCGGCCGGCCCGCAGCGACCGCCCGGGCCCGCACGGACGGTCCGGCGGCCGGGCCGTCGGCTCCGCCCCCCGGCTCCGGCGCCCCCGGGGACCGGACCCCGGACCGGCCCGCGGGCGGATCCGCCGACGCTTCCGCCACCGGAGCAGTAGCGAGTCGCGAGGCGGAACCCGTGGTCGAACTGCGGGACGTCTCCGTGGTGTTCGGGCGCGGCAAGGCCGCCGTGCGCGCCCTCGGCGGAGTGTCCTTCCGGGTCGAACCGGCGCAGACCCTCGGCCTGGTCGGCGAGTCCGGCTCCGGCAAGTCCACCGCCGCCCGGGTGGCGCTCGGCCTCATCCCGCCCACTTCCGGCACCGTCTCCCTCTTCGGCGCCGATCTCGCCCGCACCCGCGCCCGGGCCCGCCGCGCCCTGCGGGCCGGTATCGGCGTCGTCCTCCAGGACCCGGTGGCCTCCCTCGACGCCCGGATGACCGTCGGCGAGTGCGTCGCCGAACCGCTCCGGATCCACCGCCGCGACCTGTCCGCCAAGGACCGGCAGGCCAAGGTCGCCGCCGTCCTCGACCGGGTCCGGCTGCCCCGCGAGGTCGCCCGGCGCGCGCCCCGCGAACTCTCCGGCGGACAGCGCCAGCGGGTCAGCCTGGCCCGCGCCCTGGTACTCGAACCCCGGCTGCTGGTCGCCGACGAGCCCACCAGCGCGCTCGACGTCAGCGTGCAGGAAGCGGTCCTGGAGGTCATCACCGAACTCCAGGGCGACCTGGGCTTCGCCTGCCTGTTCGTCTCCCACGACCTCGCCGTCGTCCAGCACTTCGCCCAGCGCGTCGTGGTGATGCGCGCCGGCCGGATCGAGGAGCAGGGCCCCACCGGGACGACCCTGCTGCACCCGGAGACCGACTACACCCGCCGTCTGCTGGCCGCCGTACCGGTGCCCGACCCGGTGGTGCAGCGGGGCCGCCGGGCCGAGCGCCTGGCCACCCTCGCGGCCGGCCGTACGGAGGCCCAGGCGTGACCCGACCCCTTCCCGCCCCGCACACCCCGCAGGAACCGGCCATGCCCCCCACCCTCCGGCCGCTCCTCGCCGGCATCGACATCGGCGGCACCACCACCCAGGTGGTCCTCTGCTCCGACGACCTGACCGTCCTCGACCGCGCGGAGACCGCCACCCCCGCACAGGAGGGCGGCCCGGCCATGGTCGGCGCCGCGCTCGACGCGCTCGCCCCGCTGCTGGCCCGTACGCCCGGCCGCCTGGTGGGCGCCGGGGTCGGTGCCGCCGGGGTGGTGGACTCCGTGAACGGCCGCATCCTGGTCGCCAGCGACTCCTTCCGCGGCTGGGCCGGATTCGCCGTCACCGCCGCGGTCGAAGAGGCCCTCGGCGTCCCGGCCTACCTGGACAACGACGTCAACGCCTTCCTCTACGGAGAGGTCTGCGGCGGAGCGGTGCGCGGCGAGGCCGACGTCCTCGGCATGACCCTGGGGACCGGCGTCGGCGGCGCCCTGTGGACCAACGGCGCCCTATACGCCGGTCCGCACGGCGCGGCCGGCGAGATCGGGCACATCCCCGGCTTCGGTGACCTGCCCTGCTCCTGCGGCGGCCGGGGCCACCTGGAGACGCTGGCCTCCGGCCGCTCCATCGGTGCCCGTTACGCCGACCGCACCGGCCGCAGCCGTACCGCCCGCGAAGTCGCCGAGGCCGCCACCGGGGGTGACGAGGACGCCCTCGCCGTGTACCGCGCGGCGGGGGCGGGCATCGCCCGGGCCATCGTGATCACGGCGGGCGTCGCCGACATCACCACGGTGGTCGTCGGCGGGGGCGTCAGCCGTGCCTGGCCCCTGCTGGAACCCGTCATCCTGTCCGCCCTGGCCGCCGACCCCCCGGTCAGCGGCCACCCCGTCCGCCTGGTCCGGGCCGCCCTGGCCGCCGACGCCGTCCCGGTCGGCGCCGCCGCCCGTGCCCGCCGGGAACTGGACACGGAACTCAGGGCGACGGCGTAGGGCAAGCACCTGCGGCGCTTCCGTCACCGCCCCGCCTGTGCCGCTGAAGCCCGCGGTCCCGAACCGGACCACGGGTCCGGGTCCCGGGCCTCGCCCGGAGGACGGGGCCCGGGACCCGCCCGGAGGACAGCAGGGGCGCTCGGCGCCCGGCGTCCCGTACGTGCCCTTGACCGCCCCGCGTCCGGCCGCCCTCCGCCCCGCGTCCGGCCGCCCTCCGCCCCGCGTCCGGCCGCCCTCCGCCCCGCGTCCGGCCGCCCTCCGCCGCGCGGGCGGCCAGGAGTCCGCCCGTGCAGTGGGGTCACCGGCCGCCGCCGCACAGCGCACGACGCTGGGACGCCCAGGGCGCCGGGGCGGTCCCAAGCGTCCAGGGTGTCCAAGGCGTCCAAGGCGTTTACTGCACCGGGGGCTTACGGCCGGGCGTCCCCCGGCCGTGACGACGCTCAGGCCCGTCGGCCGCCGTCCACCGACAGCGCGGTCCCGGTGACGTAGGACGAGGCGTCCGAGCAGAGCCAGACCACCGCCGCCGCGGCCTCCTCCGGGGTCGCCATCCGGCCGAGCGGGGTGATCGACTCCTGAAGGGCGATCAGGTCGGTGCCGGCCGCCACCCGTTCGAACCCGGGCGTGCGGGTCGGTCCGGGGCAGACGGCGTTGACCCTGATGCCGCGCGGCGCGTAGTCGACCGCGGCGGCCTTGGTGAGGCCCACGACGCCGTGCTTGGCGGCGACGTAGGCGGGTGCGGTCGGGATCGCGTAGAGGCCTCCGTCGGAGGCGACGTTGACGATCGCGCCACCGTCCCCGAGCAGGGGAAGCTCGTGCTTCATGCACAGGAAGGTCCCGGCCAGGTTGACCCGTACCACCCGCTCGAACTCCTCCAGGGACATCTGGTCGAGCTGCCGGTGGTGCGAGGCGAGACCCGCGTTGTTCACCGCGAACCGCAGACCGCCGTAGGCCGCGACCGTGCGCTCCACGGCCTCCCGCACCGAGCGCTCGTCGGCGATGTCGACCGTCACGGCCAGCGCCTCACCGCCCTCCGCCCGGATCAGCCCGGTCGTCTCGGCCGCCGAGTCCGCGTCGATGTCGAGCACGGCGACGGCCGCCCCGCCGCGGGCCAGCTCCAGCGCCGCCGCGCGGCCGATCCCGCTGCCCGCCCCCGTGACGAGCCCCGCCCTGCGGGAGCCGCCGCTCATGCCATCACCTCGTGGTTCGCCCAGGCGACCCGGTACGGGTGCCGGGACTGCCAGCGGTCGATGACCTCGTGCAGGCCGGGCGCGGTGAACGCCTTCGCCAGCGTGTCCAGGTCGGCCACGGTGAACCGCACGATCGCGGACCCGATCAGCGCGGGGACGGCCTCTTCGCCGGGGACGGGAAGGTGGCGGCGGGTGACGGCCGACTCCACGAGACCGGTGGCGCGCATCACCTCTTCGATATCTGCGAGGTATTGGTCGAGGGTGTCCGAAGGCAGGGGCTGGTCGAAGGAAACGATCATTGTGTGCTGGATCATGCTGCAATTCTCGGCACCCGGTGCCGTCCGCGTCCAAGACCGGTTGGACATCCGGCGATAACCTGGGGGCATGAGTGAACTGGAGACCCGGGAGCTGGAGTACTTCGTCGCGGTCGCCGAGGAACTGCACTTCGGCCGGGCCGCCGTCCGGCTCTCGATCGCCCAGCCGGCGCTGTCGAAGGCGATCCGGCGGATCGAGACCCGGCTCGGCGTGGCGCTGTTCGTCCGCTCCAGCCGGCACGTCGAGCTGACCCCGGCCGGACGGGCGCTGCTGGAACACGGGCGGCACGCGCTCAACGCGGTCGCCGCCGCCGTCCGCAGGGCCCGGCGCGCCGGGGACACCGAGGCCCCGCTGCGGCTCGTCCTCAAACCCGGCGGTGACGCCGGCCTGCTGTCCGGGCTGCTGGCCGGGTACGCCCAGCAGCCCGACGCCCGCCGGGTGGACATCCTCTTCAGCGGCCCCGCCGACCGTGCCGACTTCCTGCACGACGGCCGGGCCGACGTCGGCCTGCTCTACGTGCCGTTCGACGACCTCGACGGCCTGGCGCACGAGACGCTGCACACCGAGGACCGGGTGGTCGTCGTCCCGGCCGGGCACCGGCTGGCCGGGCGCGCCGCGGTGCGGATGTCCGACCTGGAGGGAGAGACGCTGCCCCGCTGGAAGGGGGTCCCCGAGGGCGACGGCACCGGACCCGAGGTCGCCGACGTGGTCCAGATGCTGCACATGGTCTCGATGAACCGGATGATCGGGGTCCTGCCCCGCTCGCTGGTCGAACCGGTCCCGGCCGGGCTGGCCGGCGTCCCGGTGACCGACGCGCCGCCCAGCCGCCTCGTGCTCGCCTGGAACGAGCAGGACCGCCGGCCGCTGGTCGCGTCCTTCGTGGCCGCCGCCCTCGAAGCACACCCGCACGCGAGCCGTTCCGAGGGGCCGCACGCGAGTCGCTCCGGGGAATCGCACGCGAGCCGTTCCGCGGGAGCCCAGCGGCCGGCGGGGCCGGACGGCGACGGGCGTCGAGAGGGGCGATCGTCTCCATGACCTCGGGCGGGAGACCGGCCGTCCCCCTGCGCGGCCACCGCTTCGGCGGGCGCTCTCCTCGTACCCCGGTGGTCCACCGCGAACATGACCACGTCCGCCCCGACGGTCACCACCGTGGGAGGCAGGAGGCAGGAGGCAGGAGGCAGGAGGCAGGAGCGGAAGAGGCGGGCAGCGGGCAGCCGGCAGCGGCGGGCCGGTGACGGGCGGACCGGCGTCCGTGCGGGCGGGTGGTCAGCCCAGGGGCACGACGACCTCACCGGCGTGGCCGGCCGACTCGGCCTCGTCCAGCATGAGCGCGGCCACGGAGGCGCGGGACATCCTGGGCGGCAGCAGCGGACGGCGCAGCTCCGCGAGCGGTACGAGGCGGCGCCCGGGACTGACGGGACCGTCGGTCAGATCCGGCGCGTGGAACACGGTGGCGCCCGCGTTCAGGGCGATCCGGTCGGCCTCGGCCTTCTCGGCCAGTTCCTTGCCGACGGCCACCCGCATCACCGCCTGGTAGATCCGCCCGCCCGCGCCGGTCGACACCCCCGACCCCAGGGCGCCGAGCCACACCGTGCGCACCGGCGCCGCGGCGAGCAGCCCGGCCCCGGCGACCAGCGCGCCCGGTCCGTCCTTCTTGCCGATGCCGATGGCCGAGACGGCCACGTCGACGTCGTCCAGGCCGGGGAAGGTCTGCGGGGAGAAGACGTCGGCCTGCCGCACGTCGACCCGCTGCCGCGAGGGCACGGTGACCCGGCCCGGGGTGCGGACGAGGGCGACGACCTCGTGCCCCCGTTCCAGGGCCTGGGTGGTGAGCAGGCCGCCGACCCTGCCGGAGGCGCCGAGTATCGCGATACGCATGGTGGTCCGTCCTTGACTGAACAACTGTTGGTGACATGAGTAAACGACTGTTGGTTACGGCTGTCAAGGCGGCCCGGCGCTGTAGCATGAACACCTGTTGGTGAACGGTTCGCACTGCTGGGAAGGGTCAACGTGTCGTCCGACGAGGGAGCAGCGCCGGAAGCCGCCCCCACCCGTCGCCGCCGCAATCCTCGGGGGCAGGGACAGGTGCTCAGGGCCCAGCTGGTGGCCGCCGCGGCGAGGCTGCTGGCCACCCTCGACCAGCCGGAGACGCTCACGCTGCGGCAGGTCGCGCGGGAGGTCGGGGTGGCGCCCGCCAGCATCTACGGTCACTTCGCGGACCTGGGTGCGCTCATCGAGCACGTACTGCGCCTGCGCTACGACGAACTGGCCGGCCTGATGAACGAGGCCGCGCGCTGCGCGCCGGACCCGCTGTCCGACCTCGTCGGCCGGTGCGCGGCGTACGTGCGCTGGGGAGTCGAGCAGCCCGGCCACTACCGGACGCTCTTCGGCGGGCGGATGCCGGCCGACCTCGTCCCGGGGTCCGCGCACGGCGCCGGCGCCGAACTGCTGGAGTCGGTCGTCGCCTCCCTGGCGGCCGCCGGCGGAAGGGACCGCGGTTCCACGGCGGAGCGGCAGTGGCAGGCCGGACTCATGCTCTGGACCGCGATGCACGGCTTGATCAGCCTCTACAACGACCACGGGGACATCCCCTGGCCGCCCCTGGACGACCTGATCGCCGACCTGATCAGCCTTCACACGGGCCGGCCGGCGGCCGAGGTCGCCGCCCTCCTGGCGGAGAAATGACAGGAGCCCTTCCCCCGTAGCGGGGTGAAGGGCTCCTGCTGCCCGGGACGTCGCCGCCCCGGAGGGAGGTCAGTCGAGGCAGAACTCGTTGCCCTCGATGTCCTGCATCACGATGCAGGACTCGTTCTCCTCGTCGGCGACCAGCACCTCCAGGCACACCGCGCCGAGCGCGACCAGGCGTTCGCACTCGGCCTTCAGGGTGGCCAGGCGCTCCTCACCCACGAGTCCGGTGCCGGCCCGCACGTCGAGATGCACCCGGTTCTTGGCGGTCTTCCCCTCGGGGACGCGCTGGAAGTACATGCGCGGGCCCACGCCCGTGGGGTCCTTGCAGACGGCCCACGCGCCGCGCTCCTCGGGCGGGAGGGAGCTGTTGAAATCGTCCCAGGTGGCGAACCCGTCCGGCGGAGGCGGGAGGACATAGCCCAACACCTCGCACCAGAAGCGGGCGACGCGTTCGGGATCCGCGCAGTCGAAGGTGACCTGGAACTGTCTGACCGATGTCATCGTGCCACCGTAGCAGCGTGACTTCCCTGGTCAACTCCTTTATGAGCGCCCTCCCGCCGACGCCGGCGGGCCCGGGCGGCCCGCCGTCCGGCCCCCGGTACGTCCGGCCCTGACGACCGGACACAGGCCCTGAGTACGGGTACTCATGCGCGTCGCCCCGCGGTCACGGCAGCCTGCACCCATGACGGACATTCTTCCGGCCCCGAGGCGCCGGCGCCCCTGGTCGCAGCGGACGCGGCCGGGCGTGGACCTCGCCCTCGCGATCCCGCTGTTCCTGCTGGAAGCCGCCTGGCTCGTGCTGGACTGCGTCTACGGCTACGGCCTGGACGTCTGGGCGGCCCAGGGCGACCGGGCGGAGATCGACGCGGCTGCCCTGGCGCAGATGGGACGGGTGCGTACGCTGCTGATCGCCGTACTCGTCGTGGCCGTTCCAGCGGCCGTCTTCCGCGCCCGCTGGACGGTGACCGCGCACCTGCTGGTGGCGCTCCTGGCGGGCGGAGTGCCGGCGGCCGCGCAGCACGACTGGGACCGCAGCCACCGCCCGCCGGTCGGATGTGTCCGCTACAGCGCCAACTGCTGAGCGCCGCAGGTCCGCTTGACGCAGAGCGCGGCCGCCCGCCGGGTGTGCCCTGCACCGCCACCGCACCCATCGCACCCCGGCACCGCAGCTCTTCCCGCCCGGCCACACCCCGGGAAGCGTGCCCCGCCCTCGCGCGGAAAGGTCCCGGCGGTGCGGCGGACCGGCCGCCTGGTGCCCGGCGGTTGTCACCGTCCCGTCACAGTCGACGACCGGTGAAACGCGCCCCGGCGGTCCGCGCTCTGTCCGGGTGTCAGCCGATGTCCGCAGCAGAGGACGCTTCATGAACCGTCGTCACGCCTGCGCCGCCGCCGCGGTGCTCGCCTCCTCCGCCGCGCTCCTGGCGAGCGTGTGCGGGACGGCCGGCGCCGGATGGGACTCCGCGACGGCGGCCGGCACCCGGGCCGTGTCCGTGGGGCCCGGTCCGGTCGGCGCCGGGGCCGTGTCCGCGGTGGCGGCCGGTGCCCGGACCGTGTCCGTGGAAGCGGCCGACGCGCGGGCCGTGTCCGTCGAGGCCGGTCCGGCCGGCGCCGGTCCGCGGGTGGTCACCATCGCCGAAGCGCGGGTCAGGACCACGACGGTCACGACTTCCGACCCCTGCCGTCCGCCCGCCGGGTACCGGAGCTTGCCCGGGCCCGTCCCCGGGACGTGCCACCGGCCGGCCTGAGAGGCCCGTCCCTGTGTCCGTGGTGAAGGAGAAGCCCGTGCTCGTCTGGGTGAACGGCGCGTTCGGCAGTGGCAAGACCACCCTGGTGGAGGAGCTGCGGTCCCGTTGGCCGCAGGCGTTGGTGTTCGACCCGGAGACGGTCGGATACGTGCTCCGCGGGATCGTGGAGGTGCCGACCGGCGACTTCCAGGATCTGCCGCTGTGGCGCCGCCAGGTGGCCGCCATGGCGGTCGGTCTGGTCGAGGAGTACCGGCGGCCGGTGCTGGTGCCGATGACCCTGGTCGATCCGGCGTACGCGGGTGAGATCTTCGGCCGGCTCGCGGACGCGGGCGTGGAGGTCCTCCACTTCTTCCTGAAGGTCCCTGCCGACGTGCTGGCCGAACGCATCGACGGCCGGGTCTTCACGCCCGGCGACCCGGCGAGCGACGAGCGGATCCGCGCCTGGTGCAAGGCCCGGATCCCCGCCTGCCTGGCGGCTGCCGACGTACTCCCGCGGGGCACCGTGTCCCTGGACGGCGAGCTGGCCCCGCCGGAACTGGCCGGCCTCGTGCTCGCGCGGGTGCCCGCGGCTGCGCGCCCCTGACGGCGGGGGCCGGCCCGCGCAGGTGGCGTGCCGCGTGGGCCGCAGGACGGGGGCGGGCGCCGGGGGCCCCACCGGCGTCCGCGGTGTCGGTGCCGGTGCTACTCCGGGCGGGACGGGCGGCACGTCACGCCCGGAGCGACAGCCGGCCTCCGGGTCAGCTCACGTGGTTGTACGCGTGGCCCGTGTGGGCGTCCGAGACCGTGCGGGCCTCGCACGGCCGCGTGGCGTCACCCGTGCCGGAGTACAGGTAGACGGTGCTCGTGTCGGGGCGGTACGCGAAGAGGTCGGCCTTGCCGTCGTGGTCGACGTCACCGGCGCCGACGAGCTGGGAGTAGACCTGCCAGCCCGCGCCGATCCTGGTGCGCTGCGCGTAGGTGCCGTCACCCTTGCCGAGGTAGAGCCACAGGACGCCGTCCCTGTCGCGGGCGACGAGGTCACCGCCGGCGCTTCCGGCGAGGTCTCCGACGGCGACGAGCTGGTTGTAGACGTCCCAGCCGTGGCCGATGCGCACGCGGGCCTCGAAGGGGCGGGACGCGCTGCCGGTGCTGCGGTAGAGCCACAGGCCGCCGCTTCTGTCGACGGCGACGACGTCGGGGCGGCCGTCGCCGGTGAGGTCGCTGCCGCCGGTGATGTGCGCGTACGTCTGCCAGCCCGGGCCGACCCGGACGCGCGCGGAGAAGTTGCCGTCCTCCCGGCCCGAGTACAGCCAGAGCACGCCGTCCTTGTCGCGGGCGACGAGTTCGGGGGTGAACCCGGGGTTCTTCGGCCCCGCGATGTCACCGACGTTCTCGATCTTGTCGTAGGTCTGCCAGCCACCGCCGATCCGCGCCCGCGCCCGTCCGTCCCGGGCGCTGTCCCGCCACAGCACGCCCGAGGCGTCCCGGCCCAGCAGGTCGGCGAGACCGTCGTCGTCGATGTCGTGCAGGGCGGAGGTGGGCGTGCCTGCGTGCGCGAGGAGCCGCACCGCCGGCCGGCCGTCCGCGCCGAGCGAGAGGCGGTAGAAGCCCTTGCCCCGGGCGGAGCTGCTGCCCTGGACGATCAGCGCCGCGCCGTCAGGGGTGGTGTACGAGAGGTCCTCGTGGTCGAGGAACTCGGTCTTCTCGCCGGTCCTGAGGTGCAAGGCGGTGGTTCCGTAGGTCACCCAGTCGCCGAGCAGCCCGAACCGCAGGCCCGCCCCTGCCGTGGTCCCCGGTACGGCGACGGCCGTCTCGGCACCGGTGGTCCGGTCGCGGACGACCACCCGCACGGTGTTCGTGGCGGTGTCGTCCTCGGCCCAGGCAAGACGGTTGCCGCGGACCACGGGGTTCCGCGCCTGCCGCGGGTAGGGGAAGGTGAGCGTGGCGTCCGTCAGGTCGACGAGGCCGAAGCGCTCCCCGCCCTGCGCGGTCCTGACGCTGAGCAGGCCGTGCGTGGCGTCCGCCGGCCGCACCCGGTCGTAGGAGGCCCCCTCCGGCATGCCCTGGACCGGCCGCGGTTCGGCGTCCTTGGTCTCCAGCCACAGCTTCGTGGCCCCGCGGACGAAGAGGGCCGACCCGGCCGTGCCGCCGTAGAGGCTGTCCAGACCGTCGTGGACATCCTTCATGCCGAACGAGGTCCCGGTGGACATGTCCAGGACGTTGGTCCCGTTCATGTCACCAGTGGTGACGACGGCCGTGTCCCCGGACGTCTCGACGATCCCGTCGATGGTGCCGTAGGCCGTGTCGCGACTCGGCCCGCCCGCGTACGGGGTCCAGCGCAGCTTCCCGTCCTCGCCGTCGTGCGGGACGTACGTCATGAAGCCTCGGGCGCCCGCGGAGGCGAGCCGGGCGCCGGGCACCATCGGGAGCAGGTCGCCCGCCCCCGCTGTCACGGCAGCGGCCGGAGCCGCGCCCGCCGGGGCCGCGGCCAGGGAACCCGTGGCGAGTGTGACGGCCAGGACGGTGACGACGGCGGCGCCCAGACGGCGCCGGCCGGTGTGTTGAGACGACAAGAACGTTTCCTCCCGCACGAACGGACCGGGACGCCACCTGGTGCGTCCCCGCCGGTCCGACCACCGGCAAGGCGAATTGGTTGTACACGCGGCGTTGCGACCCGGTGTACGGCTCGCTCCGCGACCCGGTCCCGCGACGCTCCGCGGCCGACGCACGCGCGGCGCGCGCACGGTGTCCGCGGGGCGGAGGGCGGGTCCGCCGTGCGGGGGAGCGGGATGCGCCCGGGGGCTGACGCGGGCGGGGGCGCGGGCGCCGCAGGATGGCCCCGGCGGAGGGAGACGCGGTGGAGCGTGGGGACCGGATCGGGCGCGCGGCGGCGTACGGGGCGGCGGGCGCCCTCGTGCCGTACCTGGTCATCAAGGTGTCGTGGGTGGCCGGTTCGCTGCTGGGACTGCTGCCGGTCGGGCGCGGCTTCGGCCTGCGCGGCTGGCTCGTCCTCAACACCGTCACGATCGGCATGGCCGCGGCCGGGATCACGCTCGGGCTGGCGCTGGTACGCCCCTGGGGGATGCGGATCCCCGGCCGGCTGGTGGGGTTCGTCGCCTGGGTCGGCTCCGGGTTCCTGGTGTCGATCCTGCCGTTCGTGGCCGTCAGCGCCCTCGTGGACTCCCGGACCCGGAGCCCGGCGGGCTCCGGGCAGCCGGGCGGTGCCGCGGAGATGCCGGGCTGGGAGGCGGTCCTGCTCCAGTGCAGCTTCGTGGGAACCGGGCTCGCGCTGGCCGTCGCGTTCCCCGCCTACCTGCGACGGCGCCGGCCCCACGCACTGCGCCGCCCGCGACGGACCGGGCCCCGCGCCTCGTCAGGGCCGTGGTGGCCCGTCGTGACCGGCGCCCTGACCGGCTCGCTCTGGCTCTACTGGGCGGCCGGCGGCCTGCTGGGCATCACGGACCGCGACGAGCGGCCGGCCGGCTGGCACGTACTGACCGGCGTCAGCGCCTGCTGGGCGCTCGCGGCGTCCGCCGCCGTCCTGATCCTCCGCCGGCGCCGGCCGGCCCGGCTGTGGTACCCGGTCCTGCTCGCGACGGCGTGGCTGGGGTCGGGCTCGATGTTCGCGTGGAGCGGCTGGCGCCTGCCGGCCACGGTGTACGTGACCCTGGCCCACCCGAGCGACGTCCACTACCCGGAGAACGCCGCCCTGGCGGTGACCCTGCACCTCACGGCGGTGCTGACGGGGGCGGGGCTGCTACGGGCGCTGGTGCGGGGAGGCCAGAACGTTCCGGGACGCTTCGGGCGCCCGCTCGGCCGCCCACAGTATGAGAGTTGACTCTCACATGTTATGAGAGAACACTCTCAGGTATGACCATGGACCGTCACAATCGCCTGGGCGACCTCGAGATCACCGACCCGAAGGCCATGCGGGCGCTGGCTCACCCCGTACGGCTCGCCATCCTCGAACGGCTCCACCGGGACGGGCCCGCCACGGCCACGCAGCTGTCACCGCACGTCGGGGCGACCCCGTCGGTGACCAGTTGGCATCTGCGCCATCTGGCGGGATTCGGGCTCGTCCGCGACGCCGAACCCGCAACGGACCGCCGGGCGCGGCGGTGGGAGGCCGCGGCCCGGGGTTTCCGGTTCGAGGTGCCCGAGGACGAGGAGGGGCGCTCGGCCGCGAGGTCGCTGTCCCGGGAGATGTTCCTCCGCTCGGCCGGACTGCCGCATCGATGGGTGACGGAGACCGAACCCGGGCTCGATCCGCGGTGGCGCCGTCTCGCGGGGCTGGCCGACACCCGCGTCGTGGTGTCCGCCGAAGAGCTGGCGGCCATCGAGGACGCGATCGAAACCGTCCTCGCCCCTTACGTGACACGGGACCGGGCGCAGCGGCCGGACGGCGCCCGCGGGGTCCGGCTCCTGCGCTACCAACTCCCTGAGAGCAGCGACGAGCCGGCCGGCGAAGCGGCCGGAGGTCCAACCGATGAAGCCACCGAAGAACGGTCCGGGGACGCGGCCGGAGAGCCGGCCGGCGAAGCGGCCCGGGTGCAGACCGGCGAAGACACCGGAGTGCAGACCGGCGAAGACACCGGAGTGCAGACCGGCGAAGACATATGAGCACTCCGCCCGCCTCGCTGTGGAGGGACCGGCGGTTCCTCCGGTTCTGGGCGGGACAGTCGGCCTCCCAGTTCGGTGACCGCATCTCCGAACTGGCGTTGCCGCTGATCGCCGTAGGGGCTCTGCACGCCTCGGCGCAGCAGGTCGCGTGGCTGACGGCGCTCGCCTGGGCGCCGAACCTCCTCGCCGTCGTCCTGGGCGCCTGGGTCGATCACAGGGCGCGCAAGCGCCGCCTGATGGTCCTCGCCGATCTGGCCCGCGCGTGCCTGCTGCTGACCTTGCCGCTCGCCTCCCTGTGGGGCGACGTGACGCTCACCCAGCTGTACGCGGTGGCGCTGCTGACCGGGGCCGCGGGCGTGCTGTTCAACACCGCCTACCCGCCCTTCTTCGCCCGCCTCGTACCGCGCTCGTCCTACGTCGACGCCAACAGCAGGCTCAGCGCCAGCCGTTCCGCCTCCTACATCGCCGGTCCGGCCGTGGGCGGAACTCTCGTCCAGGCCGTCACCGCACCCGTCGCCGTGATCGCGGACGCCCTGACCTTCCTGGTCTCCGCAGCCCTCGTGGGACGGATCCGGATGGACGAACCTGCCGCCGCCCGTGACCCGGATGCCGCCCAGGGCGAGCGGGCGGGCGGCGCACTGCTGCGCCGTGCCGGGGAAGGAGTGGCCTTCATCGTCCGTCACCCCGTGCTGCGAGCGAGTCTCGGCTGTGCGACGACCGTCAACTTCTTCACGTTCCTGACGGGCACAGGCATGACCGTGCTGTTCGCCGACCGCGTGCTCGGACTGTCGCCAGGGGCCATCGGGCTGGCCTTCGGCATCGGGTCGACCGGAGCACTGCTGGGCGCGGTGCTCGCCCCGGTGATGTCGCGGTGGATCGGCCTGGGCCACAGCATCGCGGCCGGCTCGGTACTGTTCCCGGCCCCGCTGGCCCTCGCCGCCGCCGCGGGCGGTCCGCCGTGGGCCCGCGCGGGCGCGCTGGGGCTCGCGGAATTCCTCGCCGGCATCGGCGTCATGCTCTTCGACGTCAACCTCAACTCCCTGCAGGCCGCGGTCATTCCCGACGCCATGCGCAGTCGTGTGGCCGGTGCGTACAGCACGGTCAACTACGGGGTCCGCCCCCTCGGTGCCCTGGCCGGGGGAGTGCTCGCCACCGTCGTCGGGCTCAGGGCGACCCTGGTCGTGGCCGCCGCCGGGGGAGCGCTGTCGGTGCTCTGGCTGCTTGCCTCGCCGGTGCCGCGCGTTCGCTCCCTGGCGCCCGGTGAACCGCTCCTCGCCGCCGTCGGGGGCGGTGCCGCCGAGGCGGACATCCGCTCGCGCCGCACGTCTGGACCGCGGCAACGGGGGTATCCGCGCGGGCGGAACGCTGTCACCGAGGAGTGGGGAGTCACTGTGCCGTCCACGGACGTCGTCGAACTGATCCTGAAGGACCACCGGCGGATGGAGGATCTCTTCCGCACCATGCGCAACGCGGAGGCCGACCGGGCCGCGGCGCTCGGGGAGTTCGCCCAGCTCCTCATCGCGCACGCCTGCGCGGAGGAGGACGAGGTCTATCCGGCCCTGCGGCGCTACAAGAACGTGGAGGGCGACGACGTCGACCACAGTGTGCACGAGCACCATGAGGCGAACGAGGCCCTGCTCGCCCTGCTGGAGGTCGAGGACACCGGCTCCGAGGAGTGGGACGAGAAACTGGAGGAACTCGTCACCGCGGTCAACCACCACGCCGACGAGGAGGAGCGGACCCTGCTCAACGACGCACGGGAGAACGTCGCCGCCGACCGCCGGTCGCAGCTCGGCGAGGCGTTCCGGGCCGCGCGCGCCAAGTACCTCGACGAGCGCCGCGGGGACGTCGACAAGGTGCGGGAACTGGTGGCCTCCGCCGGCGAGTGACCGGCGCGGCCCGGCCGTCGCCCCGCTACACCGGTGCCGCGCCCCCGGCCGCCGCCGGCCGCCCGCCCGCGGCGGCCGGCTCGTGCGGTGCCTGTGCGGGCTGAAGGTTCCGGGCGGCCTGAAGGGGCTGGACCGCCTGAAGGTGCTCGGCGGTACGGAGGCGCCGGCCGTCCTGAAGGTGCCCGGCGGTCCCGGCGTGCCGGTCCGCCTCGGCCGCCGTGCAGGGGGAGGCGAAGGTGAACGCCCGGGGCCCCGGCCCGTGCTCCCGCAGCTCCGCCAGACGCTCCAGGGCCTCGCCGGCGGTCGGGCGGTGACCGGCGGGGACCCACCAGAGCACCAGGTGCGCCTCGACGTGCCGTTCGAACCATTCGCGGCGCCGTCGCATCACACCGTTCGTCGAGCTGCTCGACCCGGTCAACGCCGCCGCCGAGAAGGCGCCCGGATTCGTATGGCGGCTCATGGAGGAGGGGGCGGCCGATGCCACCGGCCTGCGCCCGGCGGGCGAGGGCATCATCGTCAACCTGACGGTGTGGCAGTCCCGGGAGGCGCTGTGGGACTTCACCTACCGCAGCGGCCACCTGGAGGCAGCCTGTCCAGATGGTGCGCGGCGAGCGTGCGCGCCACCCCGGCCGCCTCGGCTGCCTCGATGCGGCCGACTTCGCGGCCCTGGGCCACCACGTACTCGTACAGGCGACGCCGTACCGGATCCTGCAGCACCGCGATCGCGTCGATGTCCTCCACCCGGCCATTCTAGGAACAATCCGGATGGGAGATAGAAACACCGACGGCGGCCTCGGCGGTACCCTCCGCCGCCCCGGGGCCGTCCCGGTGGAGGGGGCCCGTGTCCGAACGGCGCGGCGGTCTCTTTCCCGGACGCGCGGCCCCGCCCGTCGCGTTCGCTTCCGGGCGCCGCGGTTCGATCACACGGTCCTCACCCCGGCGCAGGGCCCGGCCCGCCACCCCGATTCCGGGTGGCGCGGGCCGGCGCCGCGGCCGGCTCGCCCCGCGGCGGCACGCACCGGCCGCCCTCATCAACCACCCTCACCGGCCCCCGGTTCCGGTGATCCAACACCCTTGACCATATCTGTACTTGAGAACAAACATGAGTCGTAGTCTAAAATTGCCTTGAGGTCGTCCTCGTGCGGAGTGAGGGGCGGGCGGAGCGCCCTGCGCAAGCCGGGCCGGAAGGAGACTGCAAGGTGGACGTTCAGAGGCTGGAGACATTCGTGGCCGTGGCGCAGAGCAGCACCATGGCCGAGGCCGCCGACCGGCTCGGCTATGCGCGCTCGACGGTCACGAGCCACCTGCAGGGGCTAGAACGCACCCTGGGCGTCTCGCTGCTGGAGCGGGGCGCCTCGGTGAACCGGCTCACGAAGGCGGGCACCCGCTTCCTCGAGTACGCGACCGACATCCTGGACAAACTGGCGCAGGCCCAGGCGGCGGTGACCGCTGCCGCGGAGGACCGGCCCAGCAGCCTGAACATCGGCGCGACCGCGTCCCTGTGCACCTACCGGCTGCCGGGCTTCCTGCGGATGCTCCGCCGGCTCATGCCGAACCTGGAGACCCAGATCTTCGTCGGCTCGGTCGCCCAGCTGCGCGACCAGGTCGGCCGGGGTGAACTGGCCGCGGCCCTCATCAACTCGGCGACCGCACCGGCACCGGCGGCGGTGGTCCGGCTCGTCGGGGACGACGACCGCCGGCACCTGTGGACCGACCGGGTCGTCCTGGCGGGCACGCCCGAGTCGGCGGCACACCCGCAGCGGCTCCTGGTCACCGCGCCGGGCTGCGTCTACCGGGACATCGCCGAGCGCGAGGTGCTGCCCCGCCTGGGCCGCGTCCAGGTCCAGCAGGTGGGCAGCGTCGACGGCGTGAAGTCCTCCGTGCTCGGCGGCATGGGCGTGGGGGTGATGCCGGTCGTCGCGGTCGGACCGCAGCTGGAATCAGGCCAGTTGGTGGAGATACAGCCGTCGGCGCTGTCCCCGGTGATGACCGAACTCATCTGGAACGCGGAGGTCACTCCCGCCCACGTGGTCCCGCACCTGCGACGGCTGCGCCCGCCGGGCGCCCCCCGGCCCGACCAGCCGGCCGCCGCGCGCGCCGCAGGCGGTATGGCGAGTTGAGCCGGCGACCGCCCGAGCACGACGGTGCGGGCCCCGCCGAACACCGCCACCCGCACCCCGGCCCCGCCCAGTCCCGCCCCACGCACCCCGGGCCCGAGGAGCACCGCCCCAGGCACCCCGGCCCCGCCGAACACCGCCGCACGCACCCCGGGCCCGGGGAACCGGCCACCGAGGGACGTGGCCCCTCCCGCCGGGCGGGGACGCCGGGCTGCCTGATGGTCGTCGCCGCCTGCGTCCTGTTCGGCCTGAGCGGGACTGCCTCGCGAGTGCTCATCGACCACGGCACCAGTGCACTGACGGTCACTCAGTTCCGCATGTCCGCCGGGTTCCTGAGCCTGTTCCTCGTCCTGTGCCTCACCCGCCGCGACCTGCTGCGCCTGCCGTGGCGGCGGCTGCCGGGGGTCGTCCTCTTCGGGCTGGCGCTCGCCGCCGTCATCTACTGCTACTCGATGGCGATAGCCCGGCTGCCGCTGGCCGTCGCGCTGGTGCTGCAGTACAGCGCCGCCGCCTGGCTGACCGGCGCCGACGCCGTCCGGCAACGCAGACGGCCGGCCGCCAGCGTCCTGGCGGCCCTGTCCCTCACGCTCGGCGGAGTCGTCCTGATGGTGGGCATCGGCGGTGCCCAGCTCAGCCGACTCGACCCCGTAGGCCTCCTCTTCGGACTGGGCACGGCCGGCGCCTACATCCTGTACCTCGTGTGCGGCCGCGGCATCGGCGACGCCGTACCGGCCGCCACCTCCACCCTGTACGGATCCCTGGTCGCGGCCCTCGCCTGGTGCTGTGTCCAGCCGCCCGGGCGCATCGAGAGCGGCGCGTGGGAGCCGCGCACCCTCGCCGTGCTCGTGCTGATCGGAGTCCTCGGCATGGCCGCTCCCTTCGCGCTCGTACTCGGTGCCGTACGCTCCCTCGGGCCGACCCGGGTGAGCATGCTCGGTACCTTCGAGATCGTCGCCACCGGTGTCATCGCCTATGTGTGGCTCGGCCAGGCCCTGACACTCCCGCAGTGCTTCGGCGGGCTCCTGGTCGTCACCGGTGTCGCCGTCTGCGGACGCCGCTCCCCGGACGGGGACCCGGCCGAAGGCCCGCGCCGGCCCCGGCCGGGCGCACCGTCAGCGTAGTCGCCGCCCGCCTGCGGGCGCCGGAGCGGTACGTCATCCGTGAACAGCGGTTCACGACCTCCGAACCGGCCTGGGCCGGCGGCCCGGAAACCGGGATCGTCGAAGTGCCGCGGCAGACCGCGGCACACCGACAGGAGGTCCTCCCCGTGTCCCCCATCCAGTCCAGAGCCACACGCGTCCTGCTCTCGACGGTCTCCTCCGACTCCCACACCTGGAACCTGGTCTTCCTCCAGCTGCTCCTCGAAGAGCGGGGTTACGAAGTGACCAACCTCGGCCCGTGCGTGCCCGACGCCGAACTCGTCGAGCAGGTCCGCGTGCAGCGGCCCGACGCCGTGGTCATCTCCTCGGTGAACGGGCACGGACACATCGACGGCCGCCGGCTGATCAGGAAACTGCGTGAGGACAGTGACGAGGCCGTGGCCACCGTCCCGGTCATGATCGGCGGAAAACTCGGCATCCAGGGAGCCGCCCAGCCGCAACTCGCCGACGAACTGGTCGCCGAGGGCTTCGACGCGGTGTTCACGGACGGCGCCGACCCGGCCGAGTTCAGCGTCGCGCTGCAGCGGATGACCGCCGGCCGCGCCGGGATCACCGGAGCCGCCGCATGAGCGGGATACGTCCGCAGAACAGCCCGGACATGCAGGACTACGTGGAACACGCCGCGCGGGCCGGGCAGTTGGTCGTCCAGCCCCGGATGGGCATGTCCGACCCGAAGACCATGGCCGACGGCCTGGCGGCCGTCGCGGCGGCCCGCGCCCGGACCCTGGCCACGCTCACCATCGACTCGTACACCAGGGTCGAGGACACCGCCGGCGCACAGGCGGCCCTCGCCGCCGGCCGCGCACTGAACGGCTTCCCGATCGTCAACCACGGACCGCGGGTGACCGCGCAGGTCGCGCGGGCCGCCGACGGCATCCCCGTCCAGGTCCGGCACGGCTCGGCCCGCCCCGCCCACATCTTCGAGGCGATGGTCGGGGCGGGACTGTCCGCCTCCGAGGGCGGCCCGGTCTCCTACTGCCTGCCCTACTCCCGGCTTCCGCTGGCCGAGGCGGTGCCCGCCTGGACGGACGCGACCCAGCAGCTCGCCGAGCAGGCGGCCGACCACGGCATGCGGGCCCACCTGGAGACGTTCGGCGGCTGCATGCTCGGGCAGATGTGCCCGCCGTCGCTGCTGGTGGCGATCAGCGTCCTGGAGGCGATGTTCTTCGCCCGCAACGGCGTGACCTCCGTTTCCCTGTCGTACGCCCAGCAGACCAACGCCGTACAGGACATCGAAGCGCTGGCGGCCCTGCACCACCTCGCCGAGCTCTTCCTGCCCTCCGGCATCGCGCGGCACGTCGTGCTCTACACCTACATGGGTGTCTACCCCGCCACCGAGGGCGGGGCGGAACTGCTCCTGGACTCCTCGGCGCAGATCGCCGTACGCGGCGGCGCCGAGCGGCTGATCGTCAAGACCGTCGCCGAAGCCCACCGCATCCCCACCGTCACCGAGAACGTCGCGGCCCTGGAACGCGCGGCCCGGGCCGCCCGCCAGGCCGTGCACGACACCTGCCCGCTGCCGTGGGCCCGCCAGGTCGACTACGAGACCGTCTACAGCGAGGCGCTGCGGCTCATCACCGCCGTCCTGGAGCACGGCTCCGACATCGGTACGGGCCTGCGCGCCGCCTTCGCCTCCGGCGCCCTCGACGTGCCGTTCTGCCTGCACCGCGACAACGCGGGCGCGGCCCGCGGGGCGATCGGCGACGACGGCCGGCTCGTGTGGGCCCGCACGGGCGCCATGCCGCTGCCCGCCCCCCGCACCACCCACCACGCCGTCACCTCCGGCCGGCTCCTGGGCATGCTGCGCTACACCGCGGACGCCCACGACCGGGCCGCGGCAGCGCTGGCCCGCGCCCGCGCCGACGCCATCGCCCCGGCCCCCCACGAGGTCACCGACCCCTCCCGCATCGCGGTCGTCGGCTCCGGCCCGCGCGGACTCGCCGTCGTCGAACGCCTCGTGGCCCGCCTGCGCGACACGGCGCCGGACAGGGCGGTGGAGATCGTCCTGATCGACAAGGACGAGGTCGGTGCCGGACGCATCTGGCGGACCGGCCAGAACCCCGCCTTCCTGATGAACACCGCCTGCGGCGAGGTGACCATGTTCTCCGGTCCCGCTGACGGCGGCCCCGCCAGAGCGGGCGCGGGACCCACCCTGGGACAGTGGTGGGCCGCCACCGAAGACCCCTGCTACCCCGGCCCCAACGCCTACGCGCCGCGCGCCCTGTATGGCCAGTACCTGCAGTTCTTCCTCCAGGCGGTGCAGGACTCGCTGCCCGCCGGCGTCACACTGCGCCGGCACACCGGACACGTCGTCGGGATGCGGCGGGCGGACGGCGCATGGCAGCTGCGCCTGGACGACGGCGAACTGCTCGACGCCGACCGGGTCGTCCTCGCCACGGGGCACCCCGTGACCGAACTCCCCCCGGACCAGGCCCGCTTCGCCGAGTTCGCCGCCGGCCGGCCCCGGCTGCGCCACATCCGCGGCGACAGCGCCGCCGACATGCCGCTGGAGCGCGTCGCACCCGGCTCGCACGTGGCCGTCCTCGGGATGGGCCTGACCTTCTACGACGTCGCGGCGGCGCTGACCACCGGCCGCGGCGGCGAGTTCCGCGAAGGCCCGGACAAAGTGCTGCGCTACCTGCCCTCCGGTCTCGAACCGGTCCTGGTGGCGGGCTCACGCTCCGGAGTGCCGCTGCCGGCCCGCGGCCTCAACCAGAAGGGACCGACGTGGCGGTACACGGCACGGCTGTTCACCCCGCGGCGCGTCACCGCCCTGCGCGCGCACGGCCGGCCCCTCGACTTCCGTACCCAGGTGTGGCCCTGGCTGCACGCGGAGATGCAGCTCGTCCACTACGCGACCGCGGTGCGCGCCCGGCTCGGGGACGGCGCGGAGCAGGAGTTCCTCACGCGGGCCACCGCCCTCGTCGAGGACGCGGGCGCCGACGCGGCGCAGGAGACGCTCCGCGCCGCCGCCGCGGAACTCGGCGTCGACGACCTGGCGCCGCTGGACGTCGACGAACTGACGCGCCCCTTCGCCGGCCGCACCTTCGCCACCCCCGCCGAGTTCACGGCCGCACTGCGGGAACTGATCGACGACGACCTCCGGCACGCCGCCCAGGGCAACCTCCACGGCCCCCGCAAAGCGGCCCTGGACGTCCTGCGCGACGTACGCGGCACCATCCGGCGCGCGGTCGACTTCGACGGCCTGACCGCGGCCTCGCACCGCGACGACTTCCTCGGCTGGTTCGCGCCGCTCAGCTCGTTCCTCGCCGCCGGCCCCCCGGCGGTCAGGCTGCGCCAGACACGGGCGCTGATCGACGCGGGCGTCCTGCGGGTGGCCGGCCCGGCGGCCGAGTTCGCCGCGGACGAGGCCGAAGGGTGCTTCACCGTCCGCTCCCCGCAGGTCGCGGGAGCACCGCACCACTGCGAGGTGCTCATCGACGCCCGCATCCCGGCCCCCGACCTCCACCGCGACACCACCCCGCTCACCCGGCACCTGCTCGACACCGGACTGTGGACGCGCTGGACCAACGAACAGGGCGAGGGCGGCCGCGTCGCCGGCGGCGTGGCGACGACCGCCGCCCCGTACCGGCCCGTCACCGCGGCGGGAACGGCGGCCGAGGGCGTGTACGTGCTCGGCATCCCCTCCGAAGGACAGCGCTGGTTCATGCAGGTCGGGTCCGCGCGGCCCGGTCCGTGGACCGACTTCACCAAGGACGCCGACGCCGTCGCCCGGGACGCGCTCGCGGCGCTCCCGCAGCCGGCCGCCCCCCGCACGCTGGAAGGAACCCCGCGATGACGACCCGAGACGACCTCGGCACGGCACACTCCGTGCTCCGCCGCACCCCCGCCCACGCCGCCTTCCGGCGCGGCCGCGACCTGCTCCTGGACCTGCGCGCCGACCACGACGCCGCCCGCCGGGCCTTCAGGTGGCCCCGTCCCGCCCACTTCAACTGGGCCCTGGAGTGGTTCGACGTCATCGCCCGGGACAACGGACGCACCGCACTGGAACTCGTCGGACCCGACGGCCGCGACCGGCGGATCTCCTACCAGGACCTCGCCACCCGCTCCGACCAGCTCGCCAACTGGCTCACCGCGACGGGCGTACGGCGCGGCGACCGGGTGCTCCTCGTCCTGGGAACACAGGTGGAGCTGTGGGAAACGCTTCTCGCCTGCCTGAAGACCGGGGCCGTCGCCATCCCCACCTACACCTCCCTGACCCGCAGCGAAGCCGCCGACCGGATCAGGCGCGGCCGGGTCCGGCACGTGATCGTCCGCAGCGACCTCACCCCCCTCTTCGACGTGCCCGCCCCCGGCCCGCACGCCGCCCTGACCCGCATCGCGGTCGGCGCCCCCGTCGAGGGCTGGCACGCCTACGCCGACTCCCACCGGGCGCCCGCGTCCTACCTGCCAACCGGCCCGACCCCGGCCTCCGACACGGCCTTCGCCTACTTCACCTCCGGCACCACCTCCGCCCCGAAACTCGTCCTGCACACCCACGCCTCCTACCCCGTGGGCCACCTGTCCTCCATGTACTTCAACGGCCTGCTCCCCGGCGACCGGCACGTGAACATCTCCGAGCCCGGCTGGGCCAAGCACTCCTGGTCCAGCTTCTTCGTCCCCTTCACCGCCGAGGCGACCCTCGTCGTCCCGCCCGCCGAGGACACGGTCACCGGGCCCTGGCAGCTGCCGCGGCTCCTGGAGGAACGCGGCATCACCAGCCTCTGCGCCCCGCCCGCCCAGTGGACCCGGCTCGCCGCCCACGCCACGACCGCCCGGCCGCGACTGCGCGAAGCCACCACCGCGGGCGAACCGCTCGCCCTGCACGTGGCGGAGACCATCGAAGCCGAATGGGGCGTGACCGTCCGCGAAGGGTACGGCCAGACCGAGACGACCGCCCTGGTCGGCACCACACCGGGGCTGCCCCGCAAGCCCGGCTGGCTGGGCAAGCCCCTGCCCGGCTGGGACCTCAGCGTCCGCGACGAGCAGCTGTACGTGGAACTCGCCGGCCACCCCGTGGGCATGATGACCGGCTACGACGGCGACCCCGGGCGCACCGGGCAGGTCCTCACCGCCGACCGGTACGCGACAGGGGACTCCGCGGTCCTGGCGTCCGACGGATACGTACGGCTCCTGGGCCGCCGCGACGACGTCTTCAAGTCCGGCGGACACCGCGTCTCCCCGTACGAACTCGAAGCGATCCTGCGCACCCACCCCGCCGTCCGCGCGGCCGCCGTGGTGCCGGTGCCCCACCCCGCGCTGACGCTCGCCGCGCACGCCGTCATCGAGACCGAGCCGGGCACGGTCGTCACGGAAGAAGAACTCCTCGCCCACGTCGACCTCCACGTCACGCGCGCCCTGCGCGTCCACAGCGCCTCCTTCACCGACGCGCTGCCCCGCACGACCTCCGGCAAGATCCGCCGCTCCGAGGTGGGCGCACGACTGCGCGCCACCCGGACCGGCACCGCACCCGGCCCCTCCACCCCGGAAGGCAGCTCCATGTCCCTCACCAGTCACTCGCCCCAGCGCCGCGACGTCCTCGTCATCCGCGCCCTCCTCGACGGCACGGACCTCGACCGGCTGCCGTGGCAGGCCTACATCCAGCCCGGCCGCCAGGCGGTCGACGTGCACTGGCTCTACACCGCCGAGGAGACCGGCCCCGACGGCGCGGAGGCCTACCTCGCCCGCTTCGGGGCCGGCGCCCACGGAGACCTCCACCGCCACCTCGGCTTCGAACTGATCGTGGTCGTGGACGGCGAACTGCACAACGACAACGGCGACGTCTACGGACCCGGCTGCCTCGTCCTGGAGAAGCCCGGCAGCGTGCACCGCGTCAGCAGCCCCCACGGCTGCACCCTCCTCGTGATCCGGGAGAAGCGCACCGAAGCCCTGCTGCCCGGCGAACTCCCCGACACCGGACTCGTCCTGGACGGCGCCCCGGCCGCCGCCTCCTGACCACCCTGCCCCCCACCCGCACCTCCCGAGCAGAAAGCCCCTCGAGGACATGTCTCAGCAGCTCACGACGCCACCCGTCGCCCACCCGGCCACCGGCCTCCCCGTCGGCAGGTCCGGCAGGACCCACTCCCCCCGCTACAAGTGGGGAATCCTCGGCATCGGCATCATCGCGCAGGCGGCCTTCAGCGCGGCCTTCCAGGGAATCCCCATGGCCAGCGCCGTCCTGCAGACCGACTACCGCTACTCCACCGGCCAACTCGGCCTCGTGCTCGCCGCGCTGACCTGCGGAGCGGCCGTCACCGAGATCGTCTGGGGACTGCTCACCGACCGCTTCGGCGAGCGGACCGTGCTGATCACCGGCCTGGCCGGCACCACCGTGTGCCTCGCCGCGGCCACCGCCTTCCTCGTCCCCACCGGCGGATACTCCCCGCCCGCCTGGCTGCTGTCCACCGTCCTGCTGCTCGCCGGTGCCCTCGGCGGCTGCGTCAACAGCGCCTCGGGCCGGGCGGTGCTCGGCTGGTTCCCGCCCGGCAACCACGGCTTCGCCATCAGCCTGCGCGTGGCGGCCGTCCCCCTCGGCGGTGCGATCGGCGCGCTCGCACTGCCCGCCCTCGCCATGAGCGTCGGCTTCCGCGGCGTCTTCGGCTTCCTGACCGCCTTCGCGCTCGCCGCCACCCTTGCCATCGTCTGCTGGCTCGACGAGCCGCCGCTGCCCGCGGCCGGACACAGGACCGCCACCGTCAGCCCGCTGCGCCGCTGGAAGATCTGGCGGATCTCGCTGAGCGCCTTCCTGCTCGACTTCCCGCAGTTCACCGTCCTGTCGTTCGCCGCGATCTACCTGCACACCGAGCACGGCGTCGGCATCACCGCCATCTCCGGTCTGCTCTTCGCCGTCCAGGCGCTGGGCGCGGTCTCCCGGGTGTGGAGCGGACGCTGGACGGACAGCAGGGGCGGCCGGCACCGCCGTACCCTCGTCATCGCCTACAGCTGGATCATCGCCGCCTGCTTCCTCGGGCTCGCGCTGTGCCAGTCCGGACCCGCCTGGATCGCGGCCGCGCTGATGGTCGTGGCCGGTCTGCTCTCCTGCGGCTGGCACGGCGTGCACTACGCCGAGATCGCCATCATGGCGGGCAAGGAACGCGCCGGAACAGCCCTGGGCCTGGAGAACACGATGGTGTTCGCCGGCGCCTTCCTCACCCCCCTGGTCATCCCCGGCATCCTCGCGGCCACGTCCTGGCCGGTGGTCATGCTGCTCGTCGGAGCCGTCCCCGCGGTGCTGTCCGCGGTGGTCATGCCCCGCGAGGGGAAGTAACGCGCCCCCGCTCCTCCCGTCAGCCCCCGCCGACGCCCCGCCCGCCCCGCCGTGGATCCCCCGGCGGGGCGGCGGCCGTGAGCGGGGAGGCACCGCCCCCCGCGCGCACGGCCGGGCGACGCTCCACGGTCCCGGTCCGGCGGACGAGCCGGGGAAGAGGGCCGCGGACGAGTCATCCGGGCCCGGTACGGGCGCCCGCGCTGGCAGCAACCTGTCAGCAGGCGTACGGAGGTTAGCGTCCGGGGCGGCACCGTGTTTGGCTGCCCGCAGTTGCGCTGAGCCCCTCGGAACCGAAAGGCGCGCCATGGAGAAGTACGGCGAGACCCTGTTCGCTCTGGACCAGGACGAGGAAACCCGGCTGCGCCTGCTCGCCGAGGTCTTCGACCCCCTGTGCACCCGGACGCTGGCGGCGCTCGGCGTGGCACGCGACGCACGGTGCCTGGAGGTGGGGGCCGGTTCGGGCTCCGTCGCCCGGTGGCTGTGCGGGCGGGCCCCGCAGGGCGACGTGGTCGCCACCGACCTCGACACGACCCTGCTGGAACGCATACCGGAACCCCGGCTGCGCCGCCTGGTGCACGACGTCACCCGCGACCCGTTCCCCGACGACTCCTTCGACGTCGTCCACGCCCGGCTGGTCCTCAGTCACCTGCCGCAGCGCGACGACGTCATGCGCCGGATGCTGCGCTGGCTGCGGCCCGGCGGCTTCGTGCTGATCGAGTCGTTCTGCTGGTTCCCCGTCGAGAGTTCACCGAACGCCACCTACCGCAAGGTCATGCAGCGCTGGAGCAGCCTGATCTGCGGAACCCTGGGCACGGACAGCTGGTGGTCGCGCGGCCAGCCGGGTTCCTTCCTCGGCTACGGCTACCGTGACGTCGGGGCGAACACGGTCACCCAGAACCTGCAGGGCGGCACCCGGCTCGCCGACTTCTGGCGGCGGACCGTGGACATGTCGCGCGAGCCGCTGCTCTCCGGGGGCTATGTGACCCCGCACGAGCTGGAGGAGTTCCACGCCCTGCTGGGCGACGGGGACTTCTGGGACCTCGCGCCCGCGCTGGTGCAGTCGTGGGGCCGCAAGTAGCGGCCCGCCCGGCACCCTCCGTCTTCCCTGCGACCCACCGGGAGTGATGCACCATGCCGACCACCGGACTCGGCACCGTAGGCCTGGATCCCGCCGCCCGGCAGCGTCGGCCCCGCGTCGGCCACATCTCGTTCCTGAACTGCCGCCCCCTGCTGTGGGGACTGCGGCGCTCGCGGCTCCTGCCCGACGTGGACCTGGTGTCCCTCACCCCGGAGGCGGCCGGCGACCGGCTGGCCGCGGGCGGACTCGACCTGGGGCCGGTCAGCCTGGCCGCGTACCTGCGGCACACCGAGGACCTGCTGCTGCTCCCGGGACCGGCCATCGCGGCCGACGGACCCGTCATGTCCTGCAACATCGTCAGCCGGCGCCCCCTGGAGACGACCCCCGCACCGCTCGTCGGGCTCACCTCGGCCAGCCGTACGACCGTGCTGCTGGCCCGGTTCCTGCTGGAGGAGCGGTTCGGGCTGACACCCCGCTACTTCACCGGTCCGCCCGACCCGGCGGAACTGCTGCGCCGGGGCGACGCGGCCGTCGTCATCGGGGACCCGGCGCTGCGGGTCCACTTCCACGGTGTTCCGGGCGGGGGACCCGCGACCGTGTACGACACCGCGGCACTGTGGACGCGGTGGACCGGGCTGCCCATGGTCTTCGCCGTCTGGGCGGTGCGGCGGGAGTACGCCGAGCAGCACCCGGACACCGTCGCCGCCGTGCACCGCGCCCTGCTGGCGGCACGGGACGGCGCGCTCGCGCACCTGGAGCGGGTGGCCGCCGAGGTCGCGCCGGGCTCCGGCTTCACCGCCCCCCAACTCCTCACGTACTACCGCACGTTGCGCTACGAACTCACCGGGGACGGGCTGCGCGCCGTACACCGTTTCGGCGAGCTGGCCGCCCGCCGCGGGCTGGTCCCCGGCGACTGGGCCGTCCGCACCTTCGAGGCGGCCCCGTGACGGGCCGCGCCGCACCCGCTCCACCGGACCGGCCGGACGGCCCCGCCCCGGTGTCCAGCTCGCGGGAAGGGTCCGGTGGCGCGGACGTGGTGTCCAGCTCGCGGGAAGGGTCCGGTGGCGCGGACGTGGTGTCCAGCTCGCGGGACGGGCTCGGTGACGCGGACGCGCTCTCCACCCTGCGGCGCATCCTCGCCGCGCGCTCGCGGCCCGATCCCTACCCGCTGTACGAGCGGATCCGGGCCGCGGAGCCCGTGCGGGTGCCGGGCCGGCCCGTGGTCGTGTTCGCCTCCCACGAGGCCTGCCGCGCCGTACTGCGCGATCCCCGGGCCAGCAACGACCGGCGGCACGCCCTGCTCTACCGGCAGAGCGAGCAGGGCCGGCGGAGCGAGCGGGCCGAGGGGGCTGAGCAGGCCGGCCGAGCGGCCGGGCACGGTGAGCCGGCCGGGCACGGTGAGCCGGCCGGGCAGGCCGGCCGGGCCGCGGGGGCGCCCGCCATGGAGCTGCCGTCCTTCCTGTTCAGCGACCCGCCCCGGCACACGGCGCTGCGCCGGCTCGCCGCCCCCGACTTCACCCCGAGGGCCGCGCGGCGGCTGGCGCCCATGATCCGGGAGCTGATCGACGACCTGCTGGACGAGGCGGCGACGAGGTCACGGATGGACGGCGTCGCCGACCTCGCCTCCCCGCTGCCCGTCACCGTCATCTGCCGGGTCCTCGGCATCGACACCGGCGACCAGGACTGGTACCGCGTCCGCTCCTCCCTGCTCGGCCGCTCGGTCGACCCGTACCTGGCGTTCGTCGGCGTGCCTGCGCCCGGCCTCGCCGAACGCCGCCGGGCCGAGGCCGAACTCACCGCCTTCTTCCTCCGGACGGCGGCCCAGCGGCGGGCCGAACCACGGGACGACGTCATGTCGCGGCTGCTGGCGGCGGCACCGGACGGCGAACGGCTCACCGACCAGGAGGTCGTCACCACCTGCCGCCTGCTGCTGAACGCCGGTCACGAGACGACGGTCGGCCTCATCGCGAACGGTCTGCTGCTCCTGCTGGAGCACCCGCAGGTCCTGGCCGCGCTGCGCGAACGTCCCCGGACGACGGCGCCGGCCGTGGTCGAGGAGGTGCTGCGGCTGCAGCCACCGCTCCAGATCGTGCACCGCCACGCCCGTGAGGACCTGGAGGTGTGCGGCACCCGCGTCGCCCGGGGTACGACCATGGTGCTGCTGCTGGCGGGGGCGAACCGTGACGGCGCCGCCTTCGGCTGCCCGCACCGCTTCGACGCGGAGCGGGAGGACGCGGGCGGGCACCTGTCCTTCGGCCTGGGCACGCACTACTGCCTCGGTGCCCCGCTGGGCCGGCTGGAGGCCGAGCTGGCGTTCACACGGTTCGCGCAGCGGGTCGTGGAACCCCGGCTCGCCGAGGGGCCGCCCCGCTACCGGCCGCACGTCGTGCTGCGCGCGCCGGCGGCACTGCCGCTGCGCGCCGGCGCCGTCCTCGGCCGCGCCACCCCCTGGGACGGCACCCCGCCGCCCCGCCCCACGGCGCCCTCCTCCCGGCGAGGGTGAGGGCGGCGGTGGGGGTGAGGGCGACGGCGGGGGAGGGGGCGGACGACGGGTGAGCGAGGGCTGCCCGCAGGCCGCCCTCGCCGCCCGCCGCCGACCGCCCTCGCCGGCCCCGACGCCGGCCGCGGCGCAGTGCCGTCGGCCGCGCCCCGCCGTCAGCCGCGGCGCAGCGCCAGTACCGCGTTGTGGCCGCCGAAACCGAAGGAGTTGCTCAGCACCAGGTCGCCGTGTCCGGGAAGGGGCCGGGGCACGGTGCGGACCACGTCCAGGGGGATGGCGTCGTCCAGGTCGTCGCAGCCGAGGGTGGGCGGGATGGTGCCGTGGTGGAGGGTGAGGGCCGCCGCCACCGCCTCCACCCCGCCGGCCGCGCCCTGGAGGTGTCCCAGGTTTCCCTTGAGCGCCGTGACGGGCACCGGGACGGTCCCCTCCCCGTCGCCGAAGACGGTGTGCAGGGCGGCCGCCTCCGCGAGGTCGCCCTCCACGGTCGCGGTGGCGTGCGCGTTGACGTGCACGACGTCGGCGGGGGACCCGTCCGCGTCCGCGATGGCGCGCCGCAGGGCGACCGCGACACCGCCTCCGGTCGGGTCCGGCGCGGCGATGTGGTGCGCGTCGGCGGACAGGCCCCACCCGGCGGCCTCGCAGTAGATCCGGGCCCCGCGGGCCAGTGCGTGCTCCTCCGCCTCCAGCACCAGCAGGCCCGCGCCTTCGGCGTTCACGAATCCCGTACGGTCCTTGGCGAACGGGCGGGACGCGGCCTCGGGTTCGTCGTTGCGCGCCGACAGCGCGCGCATGGCGGCGAAGGCGGCCATGATCTCCGGGGTGACGGCGGCCTCCGCCCCGCCGGCGAGCGCGACGTCCACATGGCCGTACCGGATCCGGTCGATGGCCTGCCCGATGGCCTCGGTGCCGGACGCGCAGGCGCTGACGACGGTCCGGGCCTCGCCCGTCACCCGCAGGTCCAGCGAGATCTGTGAGGCGGCCTGGGAGGGGACCGTCATGGGGGCGGTGAGCGGCGGGACCGCCCGCACGCCCCGGTCCCGCAGCCGCCGGTCGCCGTCGACCAGCACGGGCGCCCCGCCGATGATGGTGCCGACGCACACGCCGACCCGTTCCGGGTCGAGGCCGCTCGCCGTGGTGCCCTCCGCGGCGAACCCGGCGTCCTGCCAGGCCTCGCGGGCCGCGAGCACCGCGAAGAGGGCGGCCCGGTTCATGCGCCGGGCCTGTGGTTTGGGCAGCAGGTCGAGCGGATCGACGGGCACGGTTCCCGCGATGCGCACGGGATGGCCGGCGAACTCCGGGGCGGCCAGCGGGCGGATGCCGCAGCGGCCCTCGAGCAATCCCTCCCACAGGGCTTCCCCGCCCAGCCCCAGGGGACTGATCGCGCCCACTCCGGTGACCACGACGCGCCGGCCCTGCCGGGCGCCGCTCGGTGATTCCGCGTTCGTGATGTGCTTCACAGTCTGATCCTCGGTTTCGGTGTGACTTCTCTGACGTTTGAAGCGCGATTTCCGGGGCCCGGTCGGTCTTTCCCGGCCGAACTCCCTTGCCGCGTGCGCCGGCTGAGCACCGCTCAGCCGACAGAGGCGATCAAGCCTCCGTTAGAGTTGACTCTCGGATTAAGCAGCGATCGGGGGCAATCGTGACCGGAAACAGCGAAACCGACATATCCGGACCCACTTCGGCAGGCGGGGAACCGGATGAATTCCAGCTCGAATTCGGTGACCTTCCCGCCCTGTTGCGCGCCTGGCGCGCCGAGGCCGGCGAACGGCTGGGCCGCGCCAAGGCGCTGCCGCAGAAGGAGGTCGCCCACCGGATGGGCGTCAGTGAACGCTGGTACCGGGCACTGGAGAGCGGGGCGCAGGTGCCGCTCACCGCGGACACGCTGACCAGCCTCGCCGACGCGCTGGACCTGGGGCCGGACGAACGGACCGCGCTGTACTGGTACCGGCGGACCGAGGTGTCGGACGAGGAGCACCCGCACGGCGACGACGGCAGGATGACCCGCCTGAAGCAGTTCGTCGATGCGCAGTCGAATTTCCCTGCCTATCTCATCGACCACGCGTGGAACGTCATCGCCTGCAACGAGCTGATGGTTCAGTGGTTCCCCTGGGTCCGCGAACCGCGGGCCAATCTCATGCGCTGGGTCCTGCAGAATCCGGAGTCGCGGGAGCAGATAGTCGACTGGCATCGACAGGCTTCGCTGTATCTCGCCCAACTGCGCTTCGCGCTCTTCCGGTATCCGGAAGACGCGACTCTCCAGGCTTTACTGGAGAGTGCCCTGAATGATTCCGACTGCCGGGAACTGTGGGACGCCGGGCCACGCATCATCGCGTTTCGCCAGGGCGGACGCTTCCATCTCTCTCTCCCCCATGTTTCACAGACCGAGCTGGTTGTCACCGCCCAGGTCCTCCTCCCCGCGTACCGGCCAGGAGCACGCTTCGTGGCACTCATGCCGGCGTAGTGGCTCCTGCCCCGGAGTCACTATTACACAGAACCGAATGCTCGACAGCGGCAAATTTTTGCCGCTTGACACTACTTCAAGTCAGCTCCACCCTTGGGTCTGCCGACGATGACATGGCGCGCCCAAAGGGGGCTCTCCCTGCAGCGCAGGGCTTCCCTTGAAGGGCTGATTCCCGAAGCAGAAGGAAACGCCATGTTAAATCCACGTATCGATTTCCACAGTGGAATGAGGGCATGGAAAACCAGTTGTCGATGAGACCCGACGACCGCCGGACGATCCCCCGCACCACGCTGGAGGCACTGCCCGACTACGACGCCCTGGCCTCTCTCCTCGACACGCTGCGCCACCGTACGGTGCGCGAGTTCCGGCTCGCGCTGCCGCGGCGCCCCTACGACCCACGGGTGCGCGAGCGGCTCACGTCGCTGAGCGCCGAACTGGTCCGCCGCGGGGCGCGGATCCGCGCCCTGCACCTCGCGGACGTCGGCTGCGATCCCGTCTACGCCGGCGACATCCGGCGGATCGCCGCCACGGGGGCGGCCGTCCGGGCGCTGCCCCGGCTCCCGGTGTGGATGGCCGTCGCCGACCGGGACCTCGCTGTCGTGCCGTCGGACCCGGGCCCGGCGGGCTCGCCGGCCACACTGCTGCGCGGCCGGGTACTGGTCGGGGCCTACCAGGCGCTCTTCGACCAGGTGTGGGCGCGCTCGGCCCTGTCGCCCGCCGCGGCGGACGCCCCCGGGCACGGTGTCCCGGCCGGCCGGGACCGGGAGGTGCTGGCACTGCTGTCCGAGGGGCTGACCGACGAGGGCATCTCCCGGCGCACCGGCCTGTCGGTCCGCACCGTGCGCCGGACCATCGCGGCCGTCATGGTCCGGATGGGCGCACAGAGCCGCTTCCAGGCGGGGGTGGAAGCGGCCCGGCGCCAGTGGATCTGACCCGCCGTCGGGCGAGGCACCGGAACGAGCCGGGCCGGCCGGTGAGCGGTGACCGGTGACCGGGCGGGGGGCGGGAGGGCGTGCCCCCGGCCCGCCCTCCCGCCCCGCCCGACATGTCCGGCGTGGACGTGGCCTTCGCCCCTGACCGGGACGTGTCCTTCAGTTCTGACCGGGACGTGTCCTCCAGTCCCGGCCGGCGTGGCGACGCGCGTACCCGCTCACAACCCCGTCCGCGCCAGGTCCTCTTCCGCGTACCGCTCGCCGCTCGGCGGCGTGAGCGCGTCGAGCCGGGCGAGCTGGTCCGCGCTCAGGACGACGGCGTCGGCCGCCGCGTTCTCCTTGACGCGGGCCACGCGCTTGGTGCCGGGGATCGGGACCACGTCGTCGCCCTGCGCCAGCAGCCAGGCCAGCGCGACCTGGGCGGGCGTGGCGCCGGCGTCCGCGGCGACGGCCTCCACCTCGTCGACGATGGCCAGGTTGCGCTCGAAGTTGCCGTCGGCGAACCGCGGCGTGCTCAACCGGAAGTCGTCCGCGGCCAGTTCCGCCGTGGAACGGATCGCCCCGGTCAGGAAGCCGCGGCCGAGCGGCGAGTAGGCGACCAGCCCGATGCCGAGTTCCCGCAGCACCGGCAGCAGCGGCTCGGCGGGCCGGCGCGACCACAGCGAGTACTCGGTCTGCACCGCGGCCACCGGGTGCACGGCGTGCGCGCGCCGCACGGTGTCCTCACCGGCCTCCGAGAGCCCGGCGTACCGGACCTTCCCCTCCCGTACCAGCTCGGCCAGCGCGCCCATCGTCTCCTCGATCGGCGTCCCCGGGTCGACGCGGTGCTGGTAGCAGAGGTCGATGCGGTCCGTACCCAGCCGCCGGAGCGAGCCCTCGACCGCCTTGCGCACATTGGCCGGTGAGCTGTCGAGGACATTGGGACCGGCGCCGTCGTGCGCGACCAGCCCGAACTTGGTGGCGATGACCACCTCGTCACGCCGCCCGGCGACGGCACGGCCGACCAGTTCCTCGTTGACGAACGGACCGTAGATCTCGGCGGTGTCGATGAAGTCGACCCCCAGATCCAGGGCCTGCCGCACGGTGCGGACGGCCTCCTGCTCGTCGCTGCCCGCGCCCGTGTAGTAGTCGGACATCGTCATGGCCCCCAGGCCGATGCGCGAGACATCGAGCCCTCCGAGCGAAACACGCTGCACCGGACGGCGCTCCCTTCCTGATCGGTCGATCCACCGTACGAAGACGTACGGCCGAGCGTACCGAAGCACATGCACATGGACGGCGGGTTGCCGCCGGACCACAAGTCTCGCGGAACACCGCGCACATACCACCGGCATGGCAGCAACAGGCCATGCCCCTTATGGCGGTCGGGCCCCCGTGTTTGACTCCTGTCGGTCCGCCGGTGCGGGCCGCGGAAAAAGACGGAGACCAATGCCGAACATGATGCTCGGGCCCATAAGGGTCGACGGCTCATACGCGGGAGAACAACTCACCCGGCAGATGGGCATAGAGATAATCCGATGCGAACCGGGACTCGTCGTGGGCACCATGCCGGTTTCCGGAAATCGCCAACCACTCGGAATTCTGCACGGCGGGGCGAATGCGGTGTTCGCGGAGACACTGGGTTCCGTCGCCGCATTCCTGCACGCCGGCCCCGGCGGGAACGCGGTCGGCGTCGACCTCTCCTGCACGCACCACCGGTGGGTCTCCTCGGGGACCGTCACCGGGGTGTGCCGGCCCCTCGACGAGCGGCAGACCACGGCCTCGTACGAGATCGTCCTCACCGACGACCTCGGCCACCGCACCTGCACGGCACGTCTCACCTGCGCGGTCCGGCGCGGCGCCCGCCGGCCGGGACTCCGCCCGGCGGCCGACCCGCCGCACCGGCTCGCCCCTTCCCGACGAACGGAGCACCGATGACCCCGACTCCGACCCCCATCGCGCCGGCCGCGACTTCGGCACCGACCGTGCCGACGTCCGTAGACGACCACCTCGGTCCCGCCGAGCGGCGCTTCTTCGGCCGCGGCTTCCGCCGGGTCGGCTACGACATCGGCGAGGTCGCCCTCGCCGTCGCGGACGGCACGGTCCAGGCGCGCTCCTCGGTGGGCGTGCGCTACCCGTCCGACTGGTCGAAGAAGGCGGCCGGCACCGACCTGCGCCCCCACTTCAGCACCGTCGACGGCCTCGTCGTCGCCGCCCAGCTGGCCGAGGCCTGCCTGCGCGGCCCCGGCACCGACCTGCGCGGCGCCTGGCTGCGCAGGGTGCGGATGGCGGCCGGCAGCAGCCCGCAGGAGGACCTGGCCGGGCTGCCGGCCCGGGCGACGCTGCGCGGCACCGACCCGGTCGCGGGCGATCCCGCGCGCGTGGTGTCGGTGGTGGACTGCGCGATCGGCACCATGCGGGTGCGCTGCGAGATCGAGCACGCGCCGGTCGCGGCCGCGCCCCGCCCGGGCACCCACGCGGGCCTGGACGAGCTGCTCGGACCGGCCGCGGACCGCTACTTCGGCACCGGGTTCACCACCCGGCGCCAGTTGATCCACGACGTGCGGGTGGACCACCGGGCGCTGCGGGCCGAGGCCGCGCTGAGCGTCGTCCACGAGGACGGCGCACCGGTCCCGGCCGCCGGGCTCGAAGGCGCGTACCAGCCGTCGGTGTCGATGATCGACGCCTTCGTCACCGCCCTCCAGCTCGCCCAGATCATGCTGTACGACCTGGACGGCATGCGCCGGCAGGACAGCAACACCCTGTGGATGCGGCAGACCGTGCTCACCGCCTCCCGCCCGGACCGCCCCGGCCTCCGGGTCCCGGTGACCACCCGCCTGGACGACGCCGGCCTGCTGGAGAAGGCGGACGGCACCTGGCGCACCCTGACCGTGGCGGGTGAACTCGCCGGTCTCCAGGTGCGCTCGGCGGTCGCCCACCGGCTTCCCGAGGGGCGTGCGGCGGCATGACCCGAGCAGCAGTGATCGCCGGTGTCGGCGGACACGTACCGCCCAGGATCGTGACCAACGACGACCTCGCCCGGCACCTGGACACCTCCGACCAGTGGATCCGGACCCGCACCGGCATCGCCACGCGCCATGTCGTCGACCCGGGCACCAGCACGGGCGACCTGGCCGTCGAAGCGGGCCGGCGCGCCCTGGAGAACGCCGGTGCGGACGGCGCCGACCTGGTGATCGTCGCCACCACCACACCCGACCGCCCCTGCCCGGCCACCGCGCCGGCCGTCGCCGACCGCCTGGGCCTGACCGGGGTGCCGGCCTTCGACGTGGCCGCCGTGTGCTCCGGGTTCCTCTACGCGCTCCAGGCCGGTGCCGCCGCCGTGACCGCCGGTTTCGCCGGGCGGGTCCTGGTGATCGGCGCGGAGTCCTTCAGCACCATCCTGGACCCCGAGGACCGCACCACCTCCGTCATCTTCGGGGACGGGGCCGGCGCGGTACTGCTGCGGGCCGGGACCCGCGAGGAGCCCGGTGCCGTGCTGGACGTGGACCTGGGCAGCGACGGCTCACTGGCCGACCTGATCACCGTCCGGGGCGGAGGCGCCGAGGAGCGTTCCCGGGGCGGCACGCCCCGGCCCGAGGACCGGTACTTCCGCATGGACGGCAAGTCCGTCTTCTTCGCCGCGGTGCGCCGCATGGCCCAGTCCTCGCGCACCGTGCTGGAGCGCACCGGCTGGCAGGTCGAGCAGGTGGACCGGCTGGTGGCCCACCAGGCCAACACGCGCATCATCCACGCCGTGGCCGAGCAGCTCGGGCTGCCGCCGGAGCGCGCGGTGACGAACATCGAGCACGTCGGCAACACGTCGGCCGCCTCCGTCCCGCTCGCCCTCGCCGACGGCCTGGCCGACGGCACCCTGCGCGCCGGACACCGGGTCCTGCTGACCGCCTTCGGCGGCGGCGCCACCTGGGGCTCGGCCACGCTGACCTGGCCGGATCTGCCGGCCGGCTGATCCGGGCGCGGCCCACCGCCCACCGGCACACCCACCGGCGAACCCGCTTTCCCCGCTCCGGCAGGCAGCCCCCTGCACACCCTCCGTCAGACCCACCGGCACACCCTCCTGAACGCCCACACTTCACCCGCATCCCGCCCACACACCGCGAAAGGTGAATCATGACCGGCTCCGTGACCACGATGATCATCGACATCCTCACCGGCAAGTTCGACATCCCGGCCGAAGAGGTCTCCCCGGACACGGTCTTCGACGACCTGGCCGTGGACTCGCTGGCGCTGCTGGAGATGTCCCTGATCCTGGAGAAGCGGCTCGGCGTCTCCATATCGGAGGGCGTGCTCACCTCCGGGCAGAGCGTCGACGAGGCCGCCCGCGTGGTCGAGGCCCTCGGCGCTCCCGCCGCCGTCGGCCCGACCGCCGTCTGAACCCGTGCGCGTGGTCCTGCTCCGGCACGGAGAGACCGACCTCAACGCGGCCGGCCGGTTCCAGGCGCAGACCGACGCCCCGCTCAACGACGAGGGGGTACGGCAGGCGCGGCGGGCCGCGCGGTCGCTGCCGCCGGGCGGCTGGGCGGCGGTGTACTCCTCGCCGCTGTCCCGGGCGGCGCAGACCGCCGCGTACGCCGCCGGCCGGCTCGACGTACCCCACCACCGCGTCGACGGCCTGCGCGAACGCCACCTCGGCGCACTCGACGGCCTGGACCGTGCCGAGTTCGCGCGGCGCCGCCCGGCCACGATGCGGCGGCTGCTGACCGACCCGGGGTACACGCCGCCGGGCGGCGAGAGCGGACACGCCGCCCTGGCCCGCTTCGGCGCCGCGCTGGCCGGCATCCTCACCGCGCACCGCGGGGCCGGACGGCTGCTGGTGGTGGCCCACGGCGGCGTCCTGAACCTGCTGACCCGGGCCCTGCTCGCGGACCGGGCCGAAGCCCCCCGCGCCCTGGTCGGCACCTGCCACGCGCTCTGCCTGGACGCGGAGTGGACCCCGGCCGGCCGGCCCCGCCTCGTCCTGCGCCACTGGAACGCCGCCCCCGAGGAGTGCGCCGGCCCCGGCCGCTCCCGCGAACCCCTGACCCCCGTCGCCCTCGACGACCTCACCGCCCAGGAAGTGACCCCCGCATGAGCATCGAGATCACCGTCCTCTTCGACGTCGTACCGGACCGGACGGAGCAGGCCGCGGACGCCTTCGCGCGGCTGTGCGCCGAGACCCGCGAGGAGGAGGGCGCGCTGCGGTTCGACGCCTTCCGGTCCGCCGAGCACGACCACGTGATCGTGCTGGTCGAGGAGTGGGCCGACCAGGCCGCCATCGACCTGCACATGAAGCAGGAGTACGTCGCCGCCTTCCTCGCGGCCACCGACGGCGCCTTCGTCCGCCCGCCGTCCGTCCACCGGCTCCGCCCGCTCGGCGCCTGACCGGGGGTGGCTGACATGCAGCGGCCGCGCGTCCTCGTCGTGGGGGCAGGCCCGGTCGGGATGGTGCTCGCCAGTGAGCTGCTGGCGCACGGGATCGGCGCCGACGTCATCTCCAAGCTCCGCAGGCAGAGCCCGCACTCCCGCGCCACGATCCTGTGGCCCCGGGTCCTGGAACTCCTGGACCGCGTCGGAGTGGGCCGGAAACTGGTCGACAACGGTCACTACTTCGACCAGATGAACTACTATTCCGAGAAGAAGATGATCGGCCTGGTCCGGTTCGACCGGCTGCGGGGCGTCGGCTATCCGTTCGCCATCACCATCCCGCAGTGGCGCACCGAGGCGATCCTCGAAGAGCACCTGACCGCACTGGGCGGAACCATCGCCTACGACACCACCTTCCTCGACGGCACCCAGGACGCGCACGGCGTCACCTGCCGGCTGCGCCTGCCCGACGGCCGTACCGAGACCCGCGGCTACGACTGGGTCGTCGGCGTCGACGGCTACGGCAGCACCGTCCGCGACGCCTTCGGCTTCCGGTTCGCGGGCCGCACCCTGCGCACCCGGCTCGCCATCACCGACGCGGAGATCCTGGGCGAGACCACCAGCAGCGAGGCCGCGTACTACCTGACCCGGTCCGGCAACATGGTGCTGGCGCCGCTGGGCGACGGGGTGTTCCGGGTCGGCGCCAGCGTCCCCGACGACTACACGGGCGACACACCCGACCGCGCCTTCTTCGAACGGCTGCTGGCCGAGCGGGTGCCCGGCGCGCGCCGGCTCGGCGACATGCGGTTCAGCGGCGTGTTCACCGCACACGTCCGCTCGGCGAGCAGCTACCGGCGCGGCCGGGTCTTCCTCGCCGGGGACTCCGCGCACGCCATGAGCCCGTCCGGGGCGCAGGGCCTGAACACCGGCATCCAGGACGCCGTCAACCTGGGCTGGAAGCTGGCCGGCGTGGTGCGCGGCGACTACCGTCCCGACCTGCTGGACAGCTACGACACCGAGCGCCGCCCCGCGGTCGACGAGGTGGCCGGCCTGTCCACCCGGCTCGCCCGCATCGGCCTGTACTCGACCCGGCGCCGCATCCTGGCCCGCGACGCCCTGTACCGCCTCGGCACCGCGACCGGCGCCCTGGAGAGGGTCCTGGCGCCCCGGCTCGCCCAGCTCGACACCCACTACGGTCCCCGGCCCCGGCGCGGCGCCCTGGTGCCGGGGGAGCGGCTGCCGCTGGGCTGGCGCGCCACGAGCACCGAACCCGTCCTCGCCGTGGACCGCTTCACGGTCCTGCTGTGGCCCGGGCTCCAGTACCGCCACGAGCAGTGGACGCGCACGGTGGACGCCCTGCGCGCCGGGGTGGACGGCGTCCTCCTCACCGACCTGGGCGGCCGCCCGCCCGGCCTGCTCCTGGGCAAGCTCGGCCGCGCCGCCCAGGCCCTGGTGGTACGCCCCGACGGCCACCTCGACACCGTCGTTGTCCTGGGCGAGGACCCCGTCTCCGACGCGCGCACGCTGACCCGGGCGCTGGCCCGCCACACGCGTACCACCGCCACCGCACCCCTGACCGCCGTACCGGCATGAACCCGGCGGCCCCCGACGGGCCGCCTGCCACGACCACCTGAGTCCGGCGGCCCCGACGGGCCGCCGCGACCACCTGAGCAACCGTCCCCGACCATCCGCACCATCCTCCGAGGAGATCACCATGGCCCCCCGCGTCACCCTCACCGAAGTCGCCGACATGACCCCCGAACAGCGCGCGGTGTACGAGAAGTTCCAGTCCAACCTGACCCGGGCGCTGCTGCTGACCAAGGACTCGGCCGCCGCGCACCTCGCGCTCGGCGCCACCTTCACCGTCGGCCTGCTCGGCCTGCTGGACCGCGAGGTGATCGTGCTGCGCGTGGCGAAGCTGCGCGACAGCGAGTTCGAGCGGCTGCTGCACTACCCGCTCGCGAAGAAGGCGGGCCTGGACGACGCCGAGATCCAGGCGATCGAGGAGGGCCGCTACGACGAGATGCCGGCCTCCCGCGCGGCGCTCGTCCGCTACGTCACCGACTGCATGGTCGACCACAGGGCGAGCGAGGAGGCGTTCCGCGCCCTGCGGGAGCACTACTCGCAGAACGAGATCGCCGAGGTCACCCACCTGGCCGGCCACAGCGCCATGACCGCGATGTACCTGGCCAGCCTGGACATCCCGCTGGACGAGGGCATCGCCTCCTGGGGACGCCTGACCGAGGTGCGCGAGCAGGTCACGAACTGACCGCCCGGCACGGAACGACCCGAGAGGAACGACGTTGCAGTACGTGCGGCTGGGCTCGTCCGGCCTGAAGGTGTCCCGGCTGGCGCTGGGCTGCATGAGCTACGGCGAACCCGGGCTCGGCACCCACCCGTGGTCGCTGCCCGAGGCCGAGAGCCTGCCCTTCGTCGCCCAGGCCCTCGACCTCGGCATCAACTTCTTCGACACCGCCAACATCTACTCCCTGGGCACCAGCGAGGAGTTCCTGGGCCGGGCGGTGCGCAGACTGACCCGGCGCGAGGACGTCGTCATCGCCACCAAGGTGTACGAGAAGCTCACCGACAGCCCGCTGTCCGGCGGCCTGTCCCGCTCGGCGATCATGCGCGAGGTGGACGCGAGCCTGCGCCGGCTGGGCACCGACTACATCGACCTGTACATCGTGCACCGCTGGGACCCCGAGACACCCGTCGAGGAGACGATGGAGGCCCTGCACGACGTGGTGCGCGCGGGCAAGGTCCGCTACCTCGGCGCCTCCTCGATGCACACCTGGCAGTTCGTCAGGGCGCAGTACGTGGCCGAACTGCACGGCTGGACGCGGTTCGTGAGCATGCAGAACCACTACAACCTGCTCAACCGCGAGGAAGAACGGGAGATGCTGCCGTACTGCCGGGCCGAGGGCGTCGGCGTCACCCCGTGGAGCCCGCTGGCCCGGGGGCGGCTCGCCCGGGACTGGGACACCGCATCGGCCCGCACCGCCGGCGACCCGGTCCAGGAGCGGTTCTACGGGCCCACGGAGCAGGCCGACCGCGCGGTCGCACGCGTGGTCGCGGACATCGCCGCCGAACGGGGCGTGCCGATGGCCCAGGTGGCCCTGGCCTGGCTGCTGAGCCGGCCGGCGGTCACCGCCCCCGTCGTCGGCGCGACCGCCCCGCATCACCTGCGGGACGCGGTCGCGGCGCTCGACCTGGTGCTCGACGGCACCGAGACGCAGCGGCTCGAGGCGCCCTATGTGCCGCACGCCGTCGTCGAATACGTCTGACCGAACCGCAGGTGGGAGAAGACCGTGGGAATAGCCGACTACGCGCTGGCCATGCCCGGTGGAAAACGAAGCGTCGACGAGGTCGCCCGGGCCTCCGGGGTGGACCCCGGGAAACTGGAACGGGTCCTGCCGTCGGGGAAGTTCTCCGTGCTGGCCGAGGGCGAGACCTCCTGGGGCCTGGGCCGCGCGGCCGCGGCCCGGCTCCTGGAGCGCAATCCGGTGCGGCCCGAGGAGATCGGCCTCGTCCTGTACGCGGGCTCCAGCGAGTGGGGCACCCCCTTCTGGTCGCCCGCGGCGAAGATCGCGCAGGAGCTGGGGATCACCGACGCGCACTGCTACGAGGTCTCCAACTTCTGCAACGCGGGCATGGTGGCCGTCAAACTCGCCGACGACCAGGTGCGGGCGGGCACCCACGAGTACGCCCTGGTCGTCGTCGCGGACCGGCTCAGTGAGCTGGTCGAGTACGGCACCGGCTACGTCGAGCTGTTCAACTTCGCCGACGGAGCCGCCGCCGTCCTGCTGACCGCGGACCCCGCGCACACCGCGTACGACGTGCTCGGCGCCGCCCACCACACCGACCCGCGCTGGGTGGACGCGTACTACGGGCAGCTCAAGGACGGTGAGGTCAAGGTCGAGCGGGGCGACAAGCTCGACGGGCTCGGCGAGGCGTTCCTCGACAACTTCACCACCCTGACGCACCGGGTCCTGAAGGACATCGGGCGCCAGGTCGCCGACGTGGCGTACTTCCTGGTCACCCATGGCAACCAGGAGACCCACCGCGACTACCTGGCCGCACTCGGCGTGGACGCCTCGCGGAGCGTGTTCCAGTACGGCCTCGACGGCCACCTCGGCGGCGCGGACCCGCTGGCCGCTCTTGAGGAGCTGGAACGCGACGGCCGGATCGGGTCCGGTGACCTGGTGATCGTGGCGACGGCGGGCTCGGGCTTCACCTGGGGCGTGACGGCCCTGCGGCGGACGTAGCCGGCCCGTTGCACGGGAGGGGGCGGTGCCCCGGGCCTTCCACGGCCGGGGCACCGCCCCCTGTCACATCTCGCACATCCGCCGGCTCACCGCGCCGGCTGACGTCCGCGGGCCCGGCGCCCGCCGGCTCGCCCGCGGGTCAGCGGTGGTGCACCCGGTCCAGGTCCACGGTGAGCAGCCGCAGGGCCGCCTCGTGCGGGGAGTCGGGCTCCGCGTGGTAGAACTTCAGGATGTTGCCGTCCTGGAGATCGGCGGACTGGTACATCAACTCCAGCTCACCCACCACCGGATGGTCGAAGAGCTTGGTGCCCTCGATGCAGTTGGCCACCCGCTGACGGCACCACAGCGCGGCGAACTCCTCGCTCTGTATCGTCAGTTCGCCGATCAGCTCGGCGAGCTGCGGGTCGTGCCGGTGGTTCCCGGAGATGTAGCGCAGATACGTCACGTTCGACTCGGACTCCGTGGCCCAGTCCGTGTACAGCGCGCGGACGTCCTCGTCGAGGAAGTTCATCTTGATGATGTTGGGGCGCTGCCCCGGACGGTCGGGCGCGTCGAAACCCAGGTGCGGCGCGAACAGTTTGTGGAACAGCGGGTTCCAGGTGAGGATGTCGCAGCGGTAGTTCAGCACCGCCGCCGCCACGGTGCCGAGCGACTCCACCAGCATCCGCGTGGACGGGCTGACCTGGTCGCCGCTGGGCGCCGGCGCCTGCGGGTCCTGCACCGGCGTACCGATCTTGAGCAGGTAGTCCCGCTCGTCGGGACCCAGGTCCAGCGCGCGGGCGATGGACAGCAGGACCTGCGGGGAGGCGTGCGCGGTCTGCGACTGTTCGAGCCGGGTGTAGTAGGTCTGGCTGACACCGGCGAGCGCAGCCACTTCCTCACGCCGCAGGCCCGGGACGCGCCGGGCGCCGCCGCTGCGCAGCCCCCGCTGCTCGGGCCGGACGCGCTCGCGCATCTGCCGCAGATAGCTGCCGAGGTCCGTGTTCACGATGTCTTCCACCCTTCCGATTATGAAGTCCCACGCCGCGAACGCAACGGCGTCCCGGCCGGGGCGCGGGCCCCGCCGGAGCGGTCCGCAGGGCGCCACGATCCGCCGTGGCGCCCTGCGGACGGTGCGTCAGCCGCGCGCGGCCGACTTGCGCCGCAGCACCGCCCACAGCAGCAGGCCGACGGCGATCTGGCACGCCGCGTCGACGCCGACGGCCACGTGGATGCCGGACAGCTGCTCGGCGGCGGTCACCGTGCCCTGGCCGATGGTGGCCGCGAACACCGCGCTGACCAGCGGGATGCCGATGGCGATGCCGACCTGCTGGGACTGGGTGGCCATACCGGTCGCCATGCCCTGCATGTCGGAGTCGACGGAGGAGGTGGCGATGACCATGAAGGACAGGGCCGCCGTCATGGAGAAGAACGCGTTGACGAACTGGGTGGCGATCAGCGGGATCAGCCAGCGCGAGTCCGCACTCGCCCACAGCGCCGGCAGCATGAACGCGCCCTGGAGGGCCAGGGACACGCCGAGCATCGTGCGCGGCGGGACCCGCTGGAGAAGACGGGGGCCGACGGTGCCCGCGATGATCTGGCCCACACCGATGCCGAGCAGGACCAGACCGGCCACCAGGGACGACAGACCCAGCACGTTCTGCACGTACAGACCGGTGAAGAAGATCAACGCGGTCTCGCCGCCGAAGATGAACAGGGCCGCCAGGTTGCCGAAGGCGATGTCGGGCCGCTTCAGGACCCGCACCGGGACCAGGGCGTCGGCCGTGCGGCTCTCGACGGCCCAGAAGGCGCCCAGCAGGACGGCGGCGGCGATCAGGGCGGCACCGGCCGCCGCGTCGAGCCCGTTCTCACCGACGCGGGTGACGCCGTAGATCCCGGCGAACAGGCCGAGGGTGATCAGCACGGCGCCGGGCAGGTCGATCCGGCTGCGCTGCTCGGCGCGGCTCTCGTCCACGACGAGGGGCACGACGAGGATCGCGGCGAGGGCCACGGGGATGTTGATGAAGAACGCCCAGCGCCAGGAGAACACGTCCGTGAGGACACCGCCGAGGATCGCGCCGACGCTGAAACCGGAACTCATCATCACGCTGTTCAGGCCGAGCGCCCGCGTGCGCAGGGCGGGCTCGGTGAAGGCGGTGGTGAGCAGGGCGAGCGCGGCGGGCGTGACGGCGGCGGTCGACAGACCCTGCAGGGTACGGGCGGCCAGCAGCATCGCGGGCGAGTCGGCCAGGCCGCCGATCAGGGAGGACACGGTCAGCACGAGCATGCCGACGGTGAAGATGCGCCGGCGTCCCACGAAGTCGCCCACCCGGCCGAAGACCAGGGTGCAGCCCGCGGCGCACAAGGCGAAGGTCGTGGTGATCCACTGCAGGGAGCCGGTGGAGAAGCCCAGCGCCGTGCCCACCTCGGGCAGCGCCACGTTCAGAACGGAGAAGTCGGCGGCCATCATGAACTGCGACGCCAGGAGCACCACGAGGGCGGCCACTTGACGGCCCGTCATACGGACGGGCGCGGAGCCGGAGCGCTCCGGTGCGACGGTCGGCGAGGTTTCAGCGGTTGTCATGCCTCCAGCCTCGAACGCGCGGCCCGGACCAGCCAGATCCCCCTCGACGGCACTCCTGCGGAGACTGTCACTGCCAGTGCCACCCTCGCGGGGACCGGACGCCGCCCCCCCGGCCGTGAACGGCCCGTTCCCGGGGACGACGAGCCGGGCCGGGATCCCCTCGCGGCAGCCGGTGCCCTCGTCGCCACCCTTGACCCGGCGGACCCGGCGGACCCGGCGGACCCGGGGCCCGGCGGCCGGCGCCACGGCAGCGGACCCGACGGCGTCCACCGGGAGCGTACGGCAAGGAGAAGAACATGATCGGGAAGTGATGTCCGTCGCAGTCGGCCGGATCCGGAAATCCTGATCACGCGCATTCCGTTGCCCATGCACATGGACATCTTCACGCCCGTCTCCCTGGGAGACCTCGAACTCGCCAACCGGGTGGTCATGGCCCCCCTGACCCGGATGCGGTCCGGCGCCGGCGGCGTCCCCGGAGACCTGGTGGTGGAGCACTACCGGCAGCGGGCGAGCCTCGGCCTGATCATCACCGAGGGCACGTACCCGAACCACGAGGGACAGGCCTTCGTCGGCCAGCCCGGCATCGTCACCGACGAGCAGGTGGCCGGCTGGCGGCGGGTGGCCGAGGCGGTGCACGCCCGCGGCGGCCGCATCGTGATGCAGGTCATGCACGGCGGCCGGGTCACCCACCCCGACGTCAACGGCGGCCGCCGGGTCGTCGCCCCCAGCGCCGTCGCGATCGACGGCGAAGGGCACACGGAGAAGGGCAGGCAGCCCTACCCGGTGCCGCACGCGCTGACCGCCGAGGAGGCGCGGGCGGCCCTCGACGACTTCGTCACCGCCTCGCGCCGGGCGGTCCAGGAGGCGGGTCTGGACGGCGTGGAGATCCACGGCGCCAACGGCTACCTCCTCCACGAGTTCCTCTCCCCGGCGGCCAACCGGCGCACCGACGAGTACGGCGGCTCACCGCAGAACCGGGCCCGCTTCGTCGCCGAGGTGGTGACGGCGGTGGCCGGGGCCGTCGGTCCCGGACGGGTCGGGCTGCGCATCTCGCCGGAGCACAACATCCAGGACGCCGTCGAGACCGACCGGGACGACGTACTGGCCACTTACGGGCACCTGATGGACCGGCTGCGTCCGCTGGGCCTGGCGTACCTCTCCGTCCTGCACCGCGAGCCCGCCGGCGACCTGGTCCAGGAACTGCGCCGCCGCTTCGGCGGCAAGCTGATCGCCAACAGCGGTTTCTCCTCGCCCACCACGCGCGAGGAGGCGGTGGCGCTGATCGAGGCGGCGCACGCCGACGCCGTGGCCGTGGGCCGCGCGGTCATCGCCAACCCCGACCTGGTGGAGCGCTGGCAGGGCGGCCACGCCGAGAACGCACCGCGTCCGGAGCTGTTCTACTCCCCGGGCGCCGAGGGCTACACCGACTACCCCTTCCTCCAGGCGGTCTGAGCGGGCCGGTGGCGCGGCGGGCCCCGGGTGCCCGCCGCGCCCCTCATCCGTCCTGATCCGCACGGAGAACCTCAGAGGCCGAACAGTTTCTCGGCGTTCAGGTGGGTCATCTTCTCCCTGTCCTCGTGGCTGACGGGCAGCTCCTCGATGAAGGCGCGCGTGCCGTCCAGCGCCAGGTACGGGTAGTCGACGGACCAGATGATCCGGTCGGCCCCCACCACCTTGTGCACGAACTCGAAGTGCGGCAGCCCCCAGATCCCGCTGGGGGTGACCCAGACATGACTGCGGTAGATCTCGGTGACGGTGCCCGGCAGACCGGTCGTCCTCGGCGGCAGCGCGTCGTCGAGGCGCTGCAGGAAGAACGGGACCATCTCCCCCCAGTGGCCGCTGATGACCTGGAGGCCGGGGTGCCGCTCGAAGGCTCCGGAGAGGATCAGCCGCAGGACGTGCACGCCGGCCTCGTTGTGCCAGCCCCACGCACCGAGCGAGAGCCAGCTGCTCACGGCGGGGGAGAAGCCGCCGTAGTAGGCCTCCTGCACCTGCGGCAGCGGGTGGTACGGGTGGACGTAGAGGGGCACCCGCAGGTCGCTGAGCTTCCGGAGCACGGGCGCGTACCGCGGGTCGTCCAGGAACGCCTCCCCCGGGCGGCCCACGATGAGCGCCCCCTTCAGGCCCAGTTCGCCGACGGCCCGGTCCAGTTCGGCTGCCGCCGCCCGCGGGTCCTGCCACGGCAGGACCGCGAATCCGCTCAGCCGGTCCGGATACGCCCTGACGGCGCCGGCGAGCCGGTCGTTGGCGGCCCGTGTCAGGGCCACGGCCCGGTCGGGCGGGGTGAGTTGCGCCGGCGTGGCGAAGGAGACCACCTGCATCTGGATGCCGTGCTCGTCCATGGCCTTGATCCGGCCCTCGCCGAGGTCCGCGGCCAGCTCGTCGGCCTCCCGCATCGAGACGACCGTCGGGCGGCCGCTGCCCCGCGGCCAGGGAGCCTCCGCGGCCTGCTGAGTCCCCATGTAAGGCGCTTCCCGCAGCAGGGCGGGCGCGGCGGCCTTCGCCATCTCCCGGTCGACCGTGTGTTCTTCGACGCAGATGATTTTCATGCCTTCATGGTCCGCTCGGCCGGCGCCGACCGTCCAAGACCTTCCACGGCCGCTGTCATACCCTGAGAGCATCACCGCAGGGCGGGAGTACGGCTTGTGGACCTGGACCTGCGCAAAGTGCGCTACTTCGTCGCCGTCGCCGAGCACGAGAGCTTCGTCCGCGCGGCCGAGGCACTGCACATCGCGCAACCGGTCCTGTCCCGCCAGATCAGATCGCTGGAAGCCGACCTGAAGGTCACCCTGTTCGACCGGGGCACCAGGGGGACGCGGCTCACCGAGGCCGGTGAGGCGATGCTGGAGGAGGCTCTCGGTCTGCTCGCGGCGGCGCGGGCCGCCCGCCGCCGCGTCCGCGACGTGGCCGCGGGCCTTCGCAGGTTCACGGTGGGGTTCACGCCCGGCGTGTCCATCGCCCCCGCCGTCCGGGAGTTCTCCGCGCGCCACCCCGAGGTCCTGGTGGAGGTGGTCCGCATGGATTACCCGCACCGGGCCGACTTCGTCAGGGACGGCAAGGTCGACGTCGGATACCTGCGGCTGCCCGTCGGCACGCACGGCCTGTCCACCGAGCCGTTGTTCACCGAACCGCTGGTGGTCGAGCTGCCGGCCGGTCACCGCCTCGCGCAGCGCGAGAGGGTGCACATCGCCGAGCTGGCGGCCGAACGCCTGCTGATCGACGACGTGCCCGGCCGACGCGACGATTCCCCGGCGTCCACGGGGTTCGCAGCGCCCCCGGCGTCCCCGGCATCCCGGGGGCTCACGGCGTCTGCCGCGTCGCCGGAGGAGCACGCGGGGCCGCCGGTCCCCGGCGCGCGGAACATCGAGGAACTGCTGGAGCATGTCGCCGCGGGACGCGGTGTCGTGGTGGTCCCGCTCTCGACCGCCCTGTACTTCGCCCGCCCCGACATCACCCACGTCCTCGTCGACGGCCTGGCCCCGTCCCACGTGTGCCTGGCGTGGAGGAGTTCGCGGCGCGGCGCGCTCGTCACGGAATACGCCGGCATCGCCCGTCGGACGGCCGGCCGGGCGTGAGGCACACCCGCGGCGCGAGCGACCTGCTCAGCCGCAGCGCTTGGCCATGACCACCACACTCGGTCCGCTGTGCTCGTCCGGGGGGAGCCGGAGTTCGGCGACCGGACTCAGGCCGGCCCGCTCGATCAGCTCCACGTACTGCTCCGGCCGCCACTTGTGCGTCGTCCAGCGCACGGGGACACCGCCGTAGGCCTCGGTGCGCACGAGGTCCTCCTCGCCGACGTGGGTGCCGGTGATGAAGTGGCCGCCCGGCTTCAACGCGCGGGCGAACATGCCGAGAACCTGCGGCAGGACGTCACGGGGGAGGTTGAACAGCGACCACCACCCGAGCACGCCGCCCAGGGACGCTTCCGGGAGGTCGAGGTCGGTGGCGGAGGAGACGCTGAAGCGGCACTGCGGATGGAGACGGCGCGCGTTCTCGATCATGCGGGGAGAAAGGTCCACCCCGGACACGTCGAGTCCGCGTTCGGTGAGGTAGGCGGTCACCGTGCCGGGGCCGCAGCCGACGTCGAGGACGGGGCCCAGGCCGCCCACGGTGTCGGCGAAGACGTCGATCGACGCCTTGAGCCACGGTTGGCGGCGGATGTCCCCCATTCCCGTCGTCTGCACCATGTGGGCGTAGTTGTCGGCCACGCGGTCGTAGGACTCACGGACCGTGTCGAGATCGGCCGGGCGGTCGATGGGGTGCGTGCGCATCAGCCAACGATAGGGCAGCGCGGAGGACTTGGGGTCCGAAGCGCGGCGGACGAGGTCCGTCGGCTCCGGTCGGTCATGGTTGGTCATGGTTCGTCATGGTCCGGCTGTACCGGTGCGGGCGCCGGTGCGGTGCCGGTGCGGGCGGCGCCGGGCCGCGCCTCGGTGACATCCGCGAGGCCGCGGAATGCCGGGGCCCCGGCGGAAGTTGATCGCAGCATGACCCAAGGACCCGCGCCTCGGCCCCTGTCCGACGAAGCCCTCTCCGACCTGCTGACAAGGCAGCGGTTCGGGACCCTCGCCACGGTCAGGCGAAGCGGCCACCCGCACCTGACCACCATGCTCTACAGCTGGGACCCCGGGGCCCGCGTCGTCCGGCTGTCCACCACGGCCGACCGCACCAAGGTCGGGCACCTCCGGCGCGACCCGCGCGCGGCACTGCACGTGCAGGGCGGCGACGTCTGGTCGTTCGCCGTCGCCGAGGGCACGGCGGAGACGTCCGAGATCACGACGGTCCCCGGGGACGCGGTCGGGCGGGAACTGCTCGCGATGATCCCGGCGGCCGCGAAGCCCGAGGACGAGGACGCGTTCTTGGAGCAACAGGTCGCCGAGCGCAGGATCGTCATCCGGCTGGCGGTCGAACGGCTCTACGGGACGGCCCTGGACATCGACGGCTAGTCCCTGCCGGCACCTTCCCGTCGTGCGCCCGCAGGGCGGCCCTCGCGGCGTCGGGTGCGTGCTCTCGCCGCACCGGGCCCGGACCCTCGTACCCGGACGTGCTCGGGTCCGGGCCCGGTGCGGCGAGAGTGCGTGCATGGCGTCGCGGGGCGGACGGGAATGTGACGACAGGGCTTAGAAGGCCCGCGGGCCCCGGCGGGGCACGACGTGTCCGGCGCCCCGACCGCGGGCCCCGGCGGGGCATGACGTGGCCTGCGTCCGCGATCAGGAGTCCGCCCGGACCTCCCGGCTCTGACCCCCGGTACCGGTGGGACGCGGGGAGACGCCGCGCCACCGCTGTGCGGTGACCGTCGCGCCCTCGTCCCCGGGCGCCGGCCGGCGCCCCTCCAGCGGCGCGGTCCCCGAACCGCGGCCGGCCTGCGATCCTGCGACCCGCTCATGACCGAGCGGGGCCGGGCAGGGGCGGGGGCCTACCTGTGCGCGGGCGACGACTGCTGCGGGAGGCGGCGGACGAAGTCCAGCAGCAGAGCGCAGAACGCCGCGGGCCGTTCCAGCGGCGCGAGATGCCCGGCGCCGGGGATGACGGCGGTCCGATCCGCACCGAGGTCGCGGACCAGGCCCTCGCCGCCCTCGTGGAAGTCGGGCATGTCGTGCTCGCCGACGCCGACCAGAGCCGGCACGCCCCTGAGCGTGCGCAGCGCCGCCGGGCCCGTGCCGAGGGGATCCGCGGCCTGGGGCGGTTCGCCGTGGGTGAGCTGGGCGGTCAGCCGGCGGCGGAGCATACGGGCGGCGTGGCCGCGTACCTCCTCGGTCGCCCCGGCCGAGGTCCACGCCTCGACGCCGGCCTTCACCGCGGCGTCCAGGTCGCCGGCGGCCAGCGCCGTCCGTTCGGCCTCCCAGGCGGCGTCCAGTCGCGGGGAGGCGGGCTGGTCGTGGGGCCGGTACCCGACCAGGACCAGGCCTTCCACCCGCTCGGGTGCCGTGACGGCGGTCTGGAGCGCCACCAGGGCGCCCAGTGAGTTCCCGGCGAGCACGAAGCGGTCGGCCCCGAGGTGGCCGAGCGTGTCGAGCACGTCCGACCAGGGGGCCACCTCGCGGCGGTCGGGCACGGTCGCGTCGCCGTGGCCGGGCAGGTCAAGGGCGATGGCCCGCACGCCCGCCCCGGCGAGCAGCGGGAGGTGGGCGTCCCACATGGTGCGGTCGGTGGGCCGGGCGTGCAGCAGGACGACGGGCCGTCCCCGGCCTGCCTCGGTGGAGGGAAGCAGCATGGTTCGAGGTGCCTTCTTCGGTGAGTGAGTGAGAGGGGTGAGGGAGCCGGCCGGCGGGGAGGGCGGCGGCCGGCCCCGCGGGGGAGCGGGTCACCCGGCGCCGGCGGGTCCGACGGGCGCGGCGCCACCGGGGACGGCCGGGCGCCGTGGACGGTCGTGCTCCGGTGACCGGGCGTCCCCTTCCTGCGCGGGGGTGTCCTGGACGGTGGGAGCCGAGCCCTGCTCGGCCGGCCGGCGGAGCAGGACCAGGGCGTCGGCACTGGGGCTGCCGGGTTCCGCGCTGTAGACGGACAGGTGCTGGCCCGGGGCGCTGGTGACGGCCAGCGCCTCGAAGTGCAGCCGCAGTTCACCCACGCGGGGGTGGCGGAAGTGCTTGTCCTCCTGCGTGCGGGGCCGGACCTCGTACCGTGCCCACAGGCCGGTGAAGGCGGGGCTGCGCACGCTCAGCTCGCCGACGATCCGCTCGATCCGTTCGTCGTCGGGGAACTGCGAGGAGGACGCCCGCAGGTTGCCCACCGCGGTGAGCGCCGCCTTGTCCCAGTCGACGTAGAACTCCCGCGCGAACGGATCGAGGAAGATCATGCGCAGCAGGTTGTCGTACCGGGCGAACCCGCGGTACAGCTCGCGCGCCATCGCGTTGGCCGCCAGTACGTCCTGCGCCGCGCCGACCACGAAGGCCGGCACGTCGCGCAGGCCGTCCATCAGCCGCACCAGCTCCGGGGCGACGGCCGGCGCCGCGGCCGCCGTGGCGAAGACGGGCAGGCCGAGCCGGAACAGGTGCCCGGCCGCGGCGCCGTCCAGCCGCAGTGCCGCGGCGATGGCCCGGAGCACCTGCTCGGACGGGTTGCGCTCACGGCCCTGCTCCAGGCGGATGTAGTAGTCCGTGCTCACCCCGGCCAGCAGCGCCACCTCGTCCCGCCGCAGCCCCGGCACCCGCCGGTCCCCGCCGTCGAACAGCCCGGCGTCCCGCGGCGTGATCATCGCGCGGCGAGCCCGGAGGTAGTCACCGAGCTGGTTGTCGCTTTCCATGTCCGCCACGTTAGATCCACCCCGGGGGCCGGGGCGTGGGTGCGGTGCACCCACCCGGGCCCGCGGCCGTCCCGCGACCCCGCGCTGCCGGTACCGGTCCTCGTCGGAGCCCGGTGGCCGTCCGCCGCGTGGGCCTTTGCGCGGGCGGGCGGCCCGGCCGCCGGAACGCACCCGGACCGCGCCCGCGGTGCGGGAGACGGCCACGTGCTGCCGGTCGTTGCGGCGGACCCGCCTGGGCAGCTCTAACCCGGTCGTCACCCATGCCCCCGAGGTGTTCTCCGAGGAACGGTCCGCCGGCCTCACCGCACACTCCCGCACCACTGTGGAGAAGGTCGCCGCAGCGGCGGTGACCTCCGACAACGGCTGACGGCCGACGCCCACGCCAGGCGCGGACGGCTGACGGCCGATGCCCACGCCAGGAGCGGACGGCTGCCGCTGAGAGGGCCGGCCCAGTCGAGCGGCGCGGCGATACGCGGCTTCCTCGTCTCCCGGGGCGTCGATCCCGAGCGGATCACCGTCACCGCCCACGAGCGGAGCAGCACGAGCGCCGCCACCGTCACACCGGCCCGTGTCCCGCACGCGTACGAGCCGCCGGCGGCGTACACGGGACGTGTGAGGTCCTGCCCCTCCTCCGGTCAGGCGAAGACGGACAGGAGGAGGGCCATGCCGAGGCCGAGCACGCTGACCAGTGTCTGCACGACGGTCTGTGTCCGGGCGGCCTGGGCGAGGTCCATGCCGAAGGACTCCTTGACCAGCCAGAAGCCCGCGTGGTTGACGTAGTTGAGGCCGATGGAGCCGGCGCCGATGGCGACCACGAGCAGGGACGCCTCCAGGGCGCCGCCGGTACCGGTCAGCGGGGCGACGATGCCGGTGGCGGAGACGATGCCGACGGTGGCCGAACCCGTGGTCAGGGAGAGCAGCAGCGCGATCAGCCAGCCGAGCACGATCACGTTGAGGTGGGCCCCCTCGGCCGCCGAGGCGATGGCGTCCCCGATGCCGGAGTCCTGGAGCACCTGCTTGAACGCGCCGCCGCCGCCGATGATGAGCAGGATGGCGGCGATGGACTTGAGGCTGTCGGTCAGGGAGGCGCGGGTCCGCTCACCGGAGCGGTCACCGCGCACCAGGGTCACCCCCAGGGCGAACAGGAAGCCCGCCAGCATCGCCACCAGGGGCTCCCCGACGAAGGTGAGCGCGGACCGCAGGGCGCTGGACTCGTCGAGCACCGTCTCGGCCAGGGTGCGCAGCAGCATCAGGGCGACGGGGACGAGTACGGAGGCGACGGCCAGGCCCGTGGGAACACCGCCGCGGGGCCGCTGTGCGGCGGGCTGCCGCGCGTCGGCACCGGAGGGCGAGGCGGCTTCAGGCGCCGCCCCGGTGTGCGGGCCGGAGCCGGTGAACTGCGCCACGAGCGCGGCGTCGGGGCGGACATCGGCCATGCGGGGCGCGATCCAGCGGGCGTAGACGGGGCCGGCCAGGACGACCGTGGGGATCGCGCAGACGAGACCGACACCGAGGGTGAGCCCGAGGTCGGCGTGGAGCCCGGTCACGGCGGTCAGCGGCCCCGGGTGCGGGGGAAGCATGCCGTGCAGGGTGGACAGCGCCGCGATCGCCGGGACGCCGAGCAGCACGTAGGGCGAGCCCTTGGCGCCGCCGTCGGCCTCCAGGCGGCGTGCCACGCTGAAGATGAGGGGCAGCAGCACGATGAGGCCGACCTCGAAGAACATCGGGATGCCTATGACGAACGCGGCGGCTGCCACGAGCCAGGGCAGCCGGCGGGGGCTGGACCGGTCGACGACGGCGTGGGCGATGGCGTCGGTGGCGCCGGAGTCGGACAGCAGGCGGCCGAGCATGGCCCCCAGGGCGAGGGTGAGGCCGACATCGCCCAGTGTGCCGCCCGCACCCTCTTCCAGGGAGTCGGTCAGTTTGCCGACCGGTTCGCCGGCCGCCAGCCCGGTGCCCACGCTCACGAGGATGAGCGCGACGAAGGGATGGACCCGCAGCCGCGAGTTGATCAGGTAGATCAGCAGCGCGATCGCCACGGTGAGGACGAGCAGCAGGAACCACGCGTGTGAGGTCATGCGGAGACACCTTTCGACGGCCGGCCGCGAGCGGGCCGGTGGATCGGGTACGACGGACAGGGCCCTTCACCGGCCGCCGTCGGCTCTGTGGATTTCCCTGGGGGCTCCGGCCCGGGGGAGGCCGCTGGTCAGGCCGGGCGCAGGCCGGGCGCAGGCCTGGCCGGGGCCCGGCGGGCACGGGCCGGCTTCCGGCCGGCTCGGGTGAGGTGCTCGGGGCTCCGGGCCGGTGCCCGGCCGCCGGTCAGGCCCGCCGGCCCCCGGGGCGACGGCGATCACTGCGCGGCCGGGATCCGGTCGCGGACCGGCGGCAGCGGCCGGCAGGAGTCCGGTCGCCGCGGCGAGGTGAGCGCCCGGCCGTCACTCCAGACCGAGCTGCGCGACCAGATCGGCGACCCGCTTGTCCTGCTGGACCAGGTACGAGCGGAACGTGTCGCCGGTGGCGAACACGTCCGTCCAGCCGTGCCGGACGAGTTCGGCCTTCCAGCGCCGGGAGTTGTGCAGCGCGGTCAGGACGGCGGTCCAGCGTTTCCTGTCGGCCTCGCTGATGCCGGGCGGCGCGACGACGCCACGCCAGTTGTCGAACACCAGGTTGATGCCGGACGACTTGAGCGTCGGAACCCCCGGGAGGGGCTCGACCGGCCGGTCGCCGGTGGTGGCCAGGACACGGAGCTGGCCCCCGCGGATCTGGTCCAGGAACTCGCCGAACCCGCTGACGGCGAAGTCGACCTTGCCGTCCAGGATGGCCGGCAGGAGGTTGCCGCCACCGCCGTCGTAGGCCACGTAGCCGGCCCACCTCGGGTCGATGCCGACCGCCTCGGCCAGCTCCATGGTCAGCAGGTGATCGGGGCCGCCGGGGGAGGAGCCGCCACCGACCCGCAGCCGGCCCGGGGCCGCGCGCCAGGCGCCGATGAGCTGCCGGACCGTCCGGTACGGCGAGTCCTCGCGGACGACCACCGCACCGGCCTCCTCGATCAGGCGCGCGATCGGGGTGGTCCGGGCGACGCTCACCTTCGCCTTCGCCACGTGCGAGGCTCCCACCACACCGAGCCCCATCTGCAGGGCGAGGTCACCGTTGCCGCGCTCGTCGACGATCCGCTGCAGCCCCACCGTGCCGCCCGCGCCCGGCAGGTTGAAGACCTGCACGTCCGATGCGATGCCGGTCTCGTCCATGACCCGCGCCGCGGTCCGCGCCGTGGTGTCGTAGCCGCCGCCCGGGGTGTTGGGCACGACGATCCGCAAGCCCTGCACCGGATCGCGGCCGCCGGCCGGCCACCCCGCGCAGCCGCTGCTCGCCGGCAGCAGCGCCAGCACGGCGAGGGTGCCGAGAAAGGCGCGTGCGGGACCTCCCATGGCACCTCACTTCCGATTTCATCTGGCGGACGTCATGATTATGCGATCCGGCACATGTGCTGCCCATGTTGTGTCAGCATGAAAGATTGAGTTCATTGTGGTCGCTGTCTTCCGCCGCCATACGCTGGCGGGAGAGATGCTCGCCCTCCAGCTGGCCATCATCGTGGTCGTGCTGCTGGCGGTCGCCGGCTTCTCTCTCGCCCAGTCCGAGGCCACCTTCAAACGCGTCGAGGGCCGCCGGGTCGACGCGCTGGCGGAGCAGCTGGCCGCGAACCCCCTGGTCCGCAGCCAGCTCGTGCGCCCCGCCCCGGAGGAGACCCTGGCCCCGCTGGTGCACTCCACCCTGGCGCAGTCCGGTGTCACCTCCGTGACGGTGGCCGACGCCGAGGGCCGCATCGTCTCCTCGACCAATCCCACCGTCGTCGGCGAGCCGCTGCCCCTGGGACCGGGCGCGGGCGCGGGACGCGGCTGGTCGGGACAGCTGACGCTGGACGGCAACCGCGAACTGGTGGCCCAGGTGTCGGTGCTCGGGGCGGAGCGGAGCGACCTCGGCCGCACCCTCGGCACCGTGATGATCGGCGAATCGTTCCCGACCCCCTGGCAGCGGCTCAGCGGCGCCTCCTCGTACCTGCTCGCGTACCTGGGCATCGCCAGCGCACTGGGCGCGACGGGATCGTGGCTCCTCGCCCGGCGGGTCAAGCGCCAGACCCACGGTCTGGAACCGGTCGAGATCACCGGGCTGGCCGAGCACCGCGAGGCCATGCTGTACGGGATCGCCGAGGGCGTCGTCGCACTCGACCCGCAACACCGCCTCACCCTCGTCAACGACGTGGGCCGCCGGCTGCTGGACCTGCCCGAGGACTGCGTGGGGCAGAGCCTCGACGCTCTCGGCATCGACGGACGGCTGCGGGACGTGCTCGTCGGAGCCGAGGGCGGCGGCGCCGGCCGGCCGGACCAGGTCGTCATCCGCCGCGCCCGCATGCTGGTCATGAACCGGATGACCGTCGTCAAGGACGGCCGCACCCTCGGCTCCGTCACCACCCTGCGCGACCGCACCGAACTGGCCGAACTGGAGCGCAAGATCGGCTCCTTCCGCAGCTCCTCCGAACTGCTGCGCGCGCAGGCCCACGAGTTCGCCAATCAACTGCACACCATCTCGGGACTGATCCAGATCGGCGAGCACGAGGAAGTGGTGCGGCACATCCGTGCCCTGAACCAGCGCCGTCAGTCGCTGGACATGACCCTCGCCCGGCGCGTACGCGACACCGCGATCGCCGCGTTGCTGATGGCGAAGTCCTCTCTGGCAGCCGAGCGCAGAGTGGCGCTGCGCATCTCCGCCGACACCGCGCTCGACCGGCTCGCCGCAGAGGACGCGGCCGACGTCGCCACGGTGATCGGGAACCTCGTCGACAACGCCGTGGACGCCGCCGCCGTGCACCGGGACGACGACGAGGCGTGGGTCGAGGTGGAGTTGCGGCAGGACGCCTCCAGCGTCGAGATCGTGGTCCGGGACTCCGGGCCGGGCCTGACTCCGGAACTCGCACGAGAGGTCTTCGCCCACGGATTCACCACCAAGGCCGATCCGGAGGGCCGGCGGGGCATCGGCCTGGCGCTGACCAAGCTGGTGTGCGAACGCCACGGCGGGGAGATCTCCGTGACCAGCACCCCTGAAGGCGGTGCGGTGTTCACCGCGCGTATGACAGTCAGCCACCCCGCCGGCGCGGTGGCGGAAGGAGTGTCCCGATGACGGCCGCGCACAGCACGCCCGCAGCGGGCGGGGCGATCGGCGTACTCGTCGTCGACGACGACTTCATGGTGGCCCGGGTGCACCGCAGGTTCGTCGAGCAGGTCGAACCGTTCCGGGTGGTCGGCACGGCCCACACCGGCCGGCAGGCCATCGACGCCGTGGACGAACTGCGCCCGGACCTCGTCCTGCTCGACCTGTATCTGCCCGACGTCTTCGGCCTCGACGTCATACCCCGGCTGCGCTCGGCGGGCCACGACTGCGACGTGATGGTGATCAGCGCCGCCCAGGAAGCAGACACGGTGCGCCGCGCCGCGCGCCGGGGAGTGGTCGACTACCTGCTCAAACCGTTCGACTTCGAGGACCTGCGCCCCCGCCTGGAGCGGTACGCGACGCGGCGCGACCGCCTGCTGGCCACGGTCGTGCGCAGCCAGGCCGACGTGGACCGCGTCCTGGCAGGAGGGACGGCCGCCGCCCCGGCAGGCGTGCTGCCCAAGGGCATGAGCGTCGAGACCGCCGAACTGGTCGAACGGACCCTCCGCCAGGCCGACGGCACCCTGTCCTCCGCCGAGTGCGCCGCCCTGACCGGCATCTCCCGGGTGAGCGCCCGCCGCTACCTGGAGCACTTCCACAACACCGGCAGCGCCGAGGTGTCGCTGCGCTACGGCGCCGCCGGCCGTCCCGAACGCCGTTACGGCTGGCGCGGGTGAGCGCCGAGGGGCCGGCTCCGCAAGCCTCCCGGAGAAGCCCGGACCGCACGGCCGCTCACCGGACACAACACCCTGTTTCACGTGAAACCGCCCTGCCCTGCCGGGCGTCTTGACCCGCCCCCGAGGGGCCGGTATACGACAGGCGTCCGCTCCAGCGGGGAAGATGAACACGCCGTGAACCCCCCGGCGGCAGCCGTCCCCTCTCACCTGCATCGAGTTGCACGAGGCATCGATCGATGCGGATTCCGCGCTTGATCGACCCCTGAGCCTGGGTGAGGATCTTGCCAGCGGCAGGACATATGCCTGATTCAACGGGGGGCGTTCCGCCTTGCATGGGCGACTTCACGGCACACGGGCGAATCCACGGCTCCCTGATTGGGCTCTCCACCCTTATTCCCCTGGGGGAAGCATGCCTCACCAGCCCTATGCCTATCGACGCAAAGAACTGACCGAACCGGACTGGCGCCGGATTCCCGGATGGCGCGAGGTCACCCCGGAGCAATGGCGCGACCCGCAGTGGCAGCGTGTGCACTGCGTCAAGAACGTGCGGCAGCTGAAAGCGGTCTACGGCGATCTGCTCTCCGACGGCTTCTGCCGCGATCTGGAGCGCGACCAGGCGGAGCGGGCCACCATGTCGCTCCTCCTGCCCCCCTACGTGCTGAGCATGATGGTCCCGGACGACGTCCCGGACACCGAGACGATGTACGCGGACCCCGTACGCCGGCACATGATGCCGGTGTTCTCCGACCGCGATCCCGAGTGGCCGTCCCACCCGTACGCGTCCCGGGACTCGCTGCACGAGGCCGAGATGTGGACGGCGGAGGGCCTGACCCACCGCTACCCCACCAAGGTGCTGGCGGAACTGGTGTCCACCTGCCCCCAGTACTGCGGCCATTGCACGCGAATGGACCTGGTGGGGAATTCCACCCCGCAGATCTCCAAAATGAGGTTCTCGGTCAAACAGCCGGACCGTTACGCGGCAATGCTGGATTATCTCCGCCGTACTCCCACCGTGCGCGACGTGGTGGTTTCCGGCGGGGATGTGGCCAACGTTCCCTGGCCGCGTCTTGAGTCCTTCGTCTCGGCGCTCCTGGAACTGGACCACATACGCGACATCCGGCTGGCGTCGAAGGCGCTGATGGACCTTCCGCAGCACTGGCTCTCCGACGAGGCCCGCCGCACCGTGAGCACCCTCGCCGAGACGGCCCGCAAGCGCGGAGTGAGCCTGGCGGTGCACACGCACGTCAACAGCGCCCAGCAGGTCACCCGGCTCAATGCCGAGGCGGCCCGCACGCTGTTCGACCTCGGAGTGCGCGACGTGCGCAACCAGGGCGTGCTGATGCGCGGGGTGAACGACACCTCGCAGCGGCTGCTCGACCTGTGCTTCGCGCTGCTCGACGGCGCGGGAGTGATGCCGTACTACTTCTACCTCTGCGACATGATCCCCAACGCCGAGCACTGGCGGGTGTCGCTGGGCGAGGCCCAGCAGTTGCAGCAGGCGATCATGGGGTACCTGCCCGGCTTCGCGACGCCTCGGCTGGTGTGCGACGTCCCCTTCGTCGGCAAGCGCTGGGTGCACCAGGTCGACCACTACGACCGCGAGCGCGGCATCTCGTACTGGACCAAGAACTACCTGACCTCGATCGAGCAGGACGACCCGTACGCGCTCGCGAGGACGCACGAGTACTACGACCCGATCCAGACGCTCAGGCCCGAAGGCCGGCAGTGGTGGCGCCGGCACGGCCGGTCCCCGGCGGGGGCCGCGGCCGCCGGCCGGCCTTCCGTCGCCGTCGCCCAGGGGGAGGCACAGTGACCGGGAACAGCCCCGTCGCCCCCCTGTCCGTGCGCCGGAGGTTCATGACCGCCCCCGACCTGGGCGCCGGCAACTTCCTGGAGCACGCGCTGCGGCACAACCCCCACCTGGACGCGCCGCTGGTGTACGACCACCGCCTGGACGCGCGCGGCCACGTCGTGCTGCGCGGGTACAGCCTGCGGGAGCTGGCCGGGATCCGCGACCGGTACGCCCGCTGGTACTGGACCAACGGGGTCCGGCCGGGCGAACCGGTGGCGCTGTACATCGCCGAGGGGCTCCAGCCGATCCTGCACTTCCTGGCGCTGACCTCGATCGGTGCGATCCCCGCGCTCGTCAACGACGCGATGCCGGTCACCACGGCCCGGCGCTATCTCGACCATGTGGGTGTGGCCGGGGTGGTGGCGGACGACCCGCGCCCGATCGGCGCGACCTACCGGCCGGGCCGGCCGCGCCCCCGGTTCGTCGTGTCCAGCGCCGAGATACGCGCCCATGACCCCGGCTCCGGCTCGCTGCCCGACCCGTACCCGTACCGGCACGCGGCCGACGAGGTGGTCGCGCTCATCCACTCCTCGGGCACCACCGGCACCCCGAAGTCGACGCAGGTGGCGCACCACCAGTTCTGGGTCGGCAAGGAGGCCCGGATGGTGCGCTTCCCGGCCGAGCCCTACGACCGGCTGCTGTCGCTGATGCCGCACACGCACGCGGGCGGTCTCAGCTATCTGCTGACCACCATCCTGCTCGGGCTGCCGACGCTGACCATGGCCGACTGGCGGCGCAGCGCGGTGGAACCGGTGATGGAGGTCTTCCAGCCGACCATGGTCGCCTCCTTCCCGCGCACGTTCGTGGAACTGGCCACCGGCGAGCTGCCGGTGAAGGCGGCCGCGAAGGTGCACACCTGGTTCAACACCGGGGACAGCGCGCACTACGGCCACATCCGGCGGCTGGTGAGCCTCGGTGAGCGGCCGGCCGGGCTGATCCAGCCGTGGCTGCTGCCGAAGGGGGACGCCGGGGCCGCGTCCCTGCCCGGGTCCCGCTACATCGACGGGCTCGGCTCCTCCGAGATGGGGATGGCGCTCTTCGGCCAGGTCACCACGCCGGAGTCGGAACGCGACGACCGCTGTGTCGGGGTGCCCGTCGAAGTGGTGGAGAAAGCGGCGGTGCTGGACGACGACGGCAACGAGGTGCCGGACGGCACCGCGGGACTCCTCGGCGTGAAGACACCGACCCGCACCCCGGGCTACTGGAACGACCCCGCGCTGACCGCGAGCAGTGAGCTGGCCGGCTACTGGCTGACCGGTGACGTGGCGGTACGCAGGCCCGACGGCCGCTTCTACCACCTGGACCGGACCGCGGACGTGATCCACACGGCCGGCGGTCCGGTGCACAGCCTGCCGCTGGAGGAGGTGCTGATCGCCGACCTCGCCGGCGTCGTCCGGGACTGCGCGGTCATCGGGGTGCCCGCGCCCTCCGGTGAGGGCCAACTGCCCTTGGCGGTGGTCCGGTTGCAGGAGGGCAGCCCGCTCAGCGACCCGGCGGGGATACGCGAGGCCGCCAACCGGGAGCTGACGGCCGCCGGGCTGCACCCGCTGGCGGCGGTGTCCGTGGCCCGCGGCGGCGACGACTACCCCACAGGTCCGACCGGCAAGGTCCTCAAGCGCGAGCTGCGTACGCGCCACGCCTCGGCCCTGGTCACCGGTCCGGCCGGCTGAAGGAGGCGGGCGCACGGAGTGGATGCGGCAGCAGGCGGAGGGACAGCAGTGACACACGACGAACGGCCAGGTCCGGCGGCGGTCGTACGGACGGGGCGCACGCCTCGGGCACACGGGGCGGCCCGCTCATCCGCGGGGCGCACGCCTCGGATACGTGAGGCGGCCGGCGCTCCTGCGGGGCGCACGCCCCGGGCGCGTGAGGTGGCCGGCGTGCGGGCGGGGTGCCCGCGCCGCATACGGGTGACGGCGCTCGTACGGACGGGGCGCACGCGCCGGGTACGGGTGGTGGTCGCCGTATGAGCGGGACGCACCGCAGGGCCGGGCTCTCCCGGCCGTTCGCCTTCTGGCTGATCGCCACGGTCCAGTGCCTGCTGCTGTTCGCGTCGAGCGCGCCCTCGCCCCTGTACGCCGTCTACCAGGGCCAGTGGCACTTCTCCGCGGGCATGCTCACCGCGATCTTCGCGATGTACGCGCTCACGCTCCTCGCGGCGCTGCTGGTGGTGGGCAAGCTGTCCGACCACATCGGCCGACGCAAGGTCCTGGGCGCCGCCCTGGTCGTGGAGGTGGTGAGCATGCTGCTGTTCATCACCGCCGACGGGGTCGGACCACTGCTCGCCGCGCGTGCCGCGCAGGGCCTCGCCACCGGCGCCGCGACCGGGGCGACCAGCTCCGCACTGCTCGACCTGCAACCACCGCACCGGCCGCGGCTGGGCCCGCTGGTCAACAGCCTGGCGCCGATCGCCGGCCTGGCGCTCGGCGCCCTGGGCTCCGGACTCCTCGTGGAGTACGCGCCCGCGCCGGAAGTCCTGGTCTACGCACTGCTGCTGGCGGCGTTCGCGCTCGCCGCACTCGTCACCCCGCTGCTGCCGGAGACCTCCCCCGGGCGGCCCGGCGCGGCCGCGTCGCTGGTACCGCGCCTCGCGGTGCCGCGCCGGATCCGGCCGCTGTTCCTCACCGTGGCCCCCTCCCTCGTCGCGGTCTGGGCGGTGGGCGGGCTGTACATGTCGCTCGGCCCGTCCATCGCGGCCCACACCCTCCGCCTCGGCGGCCATCTGGTGGGCGGACTCGTCATCTTCGCCCAGACCGGGTCGGGCGCCGTCGGCGCGCTGCTGCGCCGCGGCAAGCCGCCGCGCGCCACCATGACCCTCGGCTTCGCGGCCTTCCTCATCGGCATCGGCACCACCCTCGGCGCCCTGGCGGTGCCCTCCCCGGCGCTGTTCTTCGCCGGCATCGTGATCGCCGGCTACGGCTTCGGCACCGGCTTCCTCGGCGCCTTCCAGACCATCGCGCCGCTGGCCGAGCCCGACGAACGCGCCGGGCTCATGGCCGGCATGTACGTCGTGTGCTACCTCGGCTTCAGCGTGCCCGCCGTGATCGCGGGGCTCGCCGTGCAGCGGTACGGGCTCGGCCCGACCACCACCGTGTACAGCGTCGCGGTGATGGCGCTGGCCGTCGTCGCCTGCGCGGGACTCCTCGTCCAGGGGCGCGGGGAGAAGCGGGCGGCCACCGCGCCCTACGGCGGACTGCCGCCCGCGCCGCAGCCCGCCCGCGCCGCCGACGCCGACCACCTCTGACCACCGGAGACCCTCATGCCCGAGACCTTCCCGGACGTCCTGCGGCGCTTCTGGCGGACCGCGGGCCTGCACCCGCGGGCCGTCGCCGTCGTCGACGCCGCCGGATCCACGACCTACGCCGCCCTGCGCGCCCGCGCCGCCCAGGTGGCCGGCGCCCTCGGCCCCCGGCCCGGCACGGTCGGCGTGCTCACCGACCGCGGCGCGGGCACCGTCGCCGCACTCCTCGGCGTCCTCGCCGCCGGCGGCACCTACTGCCCCGTCGACCCGGCCTTCACCGCCGAGCGCAAGAAGGAGCTGGCCGAGACGGCGGCGATACGGACCGTGCTCACCCCGCGCCCGGACCCGGAACCCTTCGGCCCGCCCGTCCTCGGCCCCGGACTACCGGCGGCGGACGGCTCCTTCGAACCCCTGCCGCCCGCCCCGGACGACCCGGCCTACGTGCTGTTCACCTCCGGATCGACCGGTCGGCCCAAACCGGTGGTGACCCCCCGCGGGGCCGTCGCCGCCGCCGTCCACTCCCTCGCCGAGCTGCTCGAAGTGGGCCCCGGCGACCGGGTGCTCCAGTTCGCCTCGCTGAACTGGGACACCTCCTTCGAGGAGATCCTGCCCACCCTGACCCGCGGCGCGACCCTGGTCTTCGACGCCGACGCCCACAGCGGCTCCCTGCCCCGGTTCCTGCGCATGCTCGACCGGCTCCGCGTCAGCGTCCTCGACCTGCCCACCGCCTTCTGGCACGAACTGGTCCACCACCTCACCGAGGACGGCGGCACCGCCCTGCCCGAGAGCGTGCGCACGGTCGTCATCGGCGGCGAGGCGACCAGCAGGGCCCGGCTCGGCAACTGGCGCACACTGCCCGGCACCGACCGGATCCGGCTCGTCAACACCTACGGCTGCACCGAGACCACCCTGGTCACCCACGCCGGCGACCTGCACGGCCCGCACTCCCGGGCGCCCGAGGACGGCTCCGCCCCGATCGGCCGCGCCCTGCCGCACGTACGGGAGCGGATCGGCGCGGACGGCGAACTCCTCGTCGGCGGGCCCGCCCTCGCCCTCGGCTACCTGGGCCTGCCGGAGGCCACCGCCGAACGCTTCCCCGTCCTCGACGGCGTCCGCCACTTCCGCACCGGGGACCGGGTCAGGCGCGGCGAGCGGGGCGAACTGCACCACGAGGGACGGCTCGACGACCAGATCAAGGTCCGCGGCATCCGCGTCGACCCGGCCGAGGTGGAGGCCCAGCTGTGCGCCCACCCCGGCGTCGCCTCCGCCGCCGCCACCGGTGTCGCCGCCGGCGACCACACCGTGGTGGTCGCCTACGTGACGGCCGGCCGCCCGGACGACGGCACCGATCTCGCCGCCGAACTCCGCGCCCACCTGCGCCGGCACGCCCCCGGACACCTGCGGCCCCACCGCATCACCGTGGTGCCGGAACTCGTCCACACCGCGAGCGGCAAGGTCGACCGCCGCCGCACCCACCACCGCTACACCACCGGCGCCTGAGCCGGCGAACCCGAGGAGAACACACATGCCCGCCCCACAGGCCAGCACCGTCGACCAGGTGATCGGGATCTACCGCCGGGTCCTGGAGACGGACGACGTCACCGCCGACTCCGACTTCTTCGACGTGGGCGGGGACTCCCTGCTCGCCACCCGGGTCATCAGCGCCATCGCCCGCGACCTCGGCCCCGAACTGACCATCGACACATTCCTCGACGCCCCCACGCCCCGGGCCGTGGCCGAGCTGATCGCGAGCGTGAGCGCGTGAGCACCCTCATCGTCGGAGCAGGACTCGCCGGACTCACCGCCGCCACCGAACTCGCCGCCCACGGACGGCAGGTGACGGTACTGGAGGCCCGGGACCGGGTGGGCGGCCGCACCCACGGCATCGAGGTGGCCCCGGGCCAGTGGGCGGACGCCGGAGCCGCCTACCTCGGCGAGCGGCACACCGAGCTGAAGGCCCTCATCACCGGGCTCGGCCTGGCCACCGTGCCCACCACCACCGACGGACAGAGCCGGTTCTCCGTCGGCGGCGGCCCGCAGGGCCGCGACGGCCGGTTCCCGCCGCTGAGCGCCCTCGCCCTCGGACAGCTCTTCGACGCCCTGGACGAGGTGACCCGCACCGTGCGCGCCGACGCGCCCTGGCTCACCCCGGACGCCGGGCACCTGGACCGGACCAGCGCCGCGGAATGGATCGGGCAGCGTGTCGACCACCCCGACGCCCGGCTGTTCTTCCCGCTCTTCCTGGGCGAGATGATGGCCGCCGACCCGGCCGACGTGTCCGTCCTGCACATGGCCTTCTACCTCAAGTCGGGCGGCGGCATCCGCTTCCTCAACGCCTTCGCCGGCGGCGCCCAGGAGGACCGGGTCGACGGCGGCGCCCACCGGCTCGGCGAGCTGCTCGCCGCCGGGCTGGGCGACCGGGTGCTGCTCGGCGAACCCGCCAGAGCGGTGGAGGAGACCGGATCCGGGGTGCGCGTGCACACCGACCGCGGCGTCCACGAGGCCGACTCGCTGATCGTCGCCGTACCGCCGCTGCTCGCCGACGCCATCGAGTACCGCCCCGGACTGCCGTCGCGCCGCGCGGGCTCCACCACCGTGCCCGGCTGCGCCGTCAAGGTGCACCTGGTCTACGAGCGGCCGCTGTGGCGCGAGTACGGCCTGTCCGGCTGGTCGGTCAGCGCCGACGGGCCGCTGCTGTCCACGGTGGACGACTCCCCGTCCGCCGACGGCGTCGGCGTCCTCACCGGCTTCGTCACGGGACGCGAGGCCCGCGCGTACGCCGCCCTCGACCCGCGCGAGCAGCGGGAGGCGGCCGTCTCCCAGGCCCGGCGGCTCTTCCCTGAACTGCCCGAGCCCATCGCCCACCACGTCACGGACTGGATCAACGAGGAGTACAGCAGGGGCTGTTACGCCGCGCTGTTCGGCATCGGCGACTGGGCCGCCCTCGGCCCCCACCTCACCACCCCGCACGGCCGTGTCCACTGGGCGGGCACCGAGACCAGCACCGAGTTCTTCGGACTCATGGAGGGCGCCGTCCGTTCCGGCCGGCGGGCGGCGACCGAGATCCTCAAGGCCTACGATGACTGAGGAGTCGTCACGGACCACTGGGGGCACACAGGTGGACGAAACACCGCTGGGCCGCGCGGAGGCCATGTACCGCGAGGACCGCACCTGCCAGGACCTCGGCATCACCGTCGACGGCATCGCGCAGGGCAGGGCCACCGCCCGTCTGCGTCTGGCCCCCACGATGGTCAACGGCCACGGCACGGCCCACGGCGGCTACCTCTTCCTCCTCGCCGACGTGGCCTTCGCCTACGCCTGCAACACCCGGGGCGCGACCACGGTCGCGCAGGCCGCCCAGGTGACGTTCCTGCGCCCGGCCAGGGCCGGCGACGACCTCGTCGCGGAAGCCGTCGAACGCTCCCGGTCGGGCGCCAACGGCATCTACGACGTCACCGTCCGCCGCGACGACGGCACGGTGATCGCCGAGTTCCGAGGTCAGAGCCGCTCCCTGCCCGAGCGAGCCGAACAGAGATGAGTGCGATGACTGACATCCGTCCCCTGGACCGCCGGGCACTCGAGGTCACCGAGGCCATCGTCGACCAGGTCCAGCCGGACCAGCTGGGCCTGCCCACGCCCTGCGCGCAGTGGTCCCTCCGGCAGCTGCTGGCCCACATGGCCGGCCAGAACCACGGATTCGCGGCCGCCGCCGACGGCGAGGTGTCCGACGAGTCCGTCTGGGCGGACCGGCCGGTGGACGACGATCCGGCGGGGGTCTTCCGCGCCTCCAGCCGGCGGGTCACCGCCGCGTTCGCCCGGGAGGGCGTGCTCGACGGCGAGTTCTGGCTGCCGCAGGTGCGCGGCGGCCAGATGTTCCCCGCGCGCACCGCGATCGGGTTCCACTTCGTCGACTACGTCGTGCACGGCTGGGACGTCGCCGCCACCCTCAGCATCCCCGCCCCCTTCGACGAGGAGACGCTCACGGCCGTACTGCCCTACGTGGAGGAGGTGCCGGACGGACCGAACCGGCGGGCACCGGACGCGTCCTTCCGGCCCGCCCTGCCGGTCCGGGACGGCGGCCCGCTGCTGGACCGCGTCCTCGCGCTGCTGGGCCGCTCACCGAAGTGGCCCGCCTAGGGCGCGTTTCGAAAGTCCCGCCTGCCCCGCGGCGCCACTTTCGAAACACGCCCTAGGGCCTGTCGTCACATTCCCGTCGGACGGACCGGCGGAAGGCGCTACGACCGCCCTCCACCGGTCCGGCAACCGCCTTGCGCCGGTCCGGCAACCGCCTTGCGTCGGTCCGGCAACCGCCTTGCGTCGGTCCGGCGGCCGGGCCGTCCCGCAACCGCACTTCGCCAGCCCGCCCGACGGGCCGCCGGTCCGGTGACCGTTCTTCACCGGCTGGAGAGGGGGCCGGACCGGCAACCGCCTTCCGCCAGGTCCGGCGACCGTCCTCCGCCGGTCCGGCAGCGGTCCTCCGCCGGTCCCGGCCGCCGGTCCCGCGCGGAACCATCGCCCGCCGGAGGCCGGCCGCCGCGTCCGGCACCGTCGCCCGTGTGCCGCACGGCGTCGCCGGGTCACGCCGACCGGTCGAGCAGGACCTCCTTCTCCGCGCCGAGCTGCCGGCCGCAGTAGGCGAGGGCGCGGATGCGCGCGTTCTCCTCGGTGGTGCGCCACACGAGGGCCACCGACGTCGTCGGCAGGTCCCGGATCGGGACGAAGGCGACGTCGGGCTGGGCGTAGTAGCGCGCCACCGACTCGGCGAGCGGTGCGACGCCCTGGCCCGCCGCCGTCAGCGACAGGATCTCCTGGCAGGTCCGCACCTCCTGCCCGAGCCGCAGCGTGCGGCCCGCGGGGGTCACCAGCGGCACCTGGTGGTCGCGCCAGTAGCTGGGCGCCGTGTTGGCCAGGCGGAAGACCGTTTCTCCCGCGATGTCCTCGATCCGCACGGAGACGCGGCCGGCCAGCGGGTGGTCCAGCGCCACGGCCAGCACCCGGGGCTCGTGGCCGAGGACCGGACCGACCGTCAGGTCCGGCTCGCGGATGGGCAGGCGGGCCACCAGCATGTCCACCTCGCCGCGCCGCAGCGGCCCGAGCAGGTCGACGCAGGGCACCTCGCGCAGGACGATCCGGCACTCGGGGGCGTAGGCGCGCGCGGCCCGGATCAGCTTGGCCGCGTACCCGCCGCCGGCGGCGCCGGTGAAGCCCAGCCGGGTGGTGCCCGCGGTGCCGCGCGACTGGGCGACGGCCTCGCTGTACGCGTCGTTCAACTGCTCGTACAGCGGCCGCAGCCGGTCGATCAGCACCTGTCCCAGGGCGGTCACCCGCACATGCCGGCTGGACCGGTCGAAGAGCTGCCCTCCCACCTTCTGCTCGGCGTCCCGTAACAGGCGGCTGACCCGGGACTGCGAGATGTGGAGTTCGTGGGCCGTCCGGCCGAAGTGAAGCTGCTCGCTGAGGGTGATGAGGCATTCGATCTCACGCAGTTCGAGCACTCCCTGCTCCCCCTAGTTCTCGATGCCACTGTCCATGGATACCTGGTCATATGAACGGAAAGCCATTCTTTCACTGAAGGCCGGGGGCCGGCGGGGACACCGGAGTCCGGCGGATCACCGTCCCCGCCGGGTACGGCCTCCGGACCGGGAACGGCGAGCGCGTCCCCGCCGGGCCGGCCGCGCGCTGTCCGACGCCTGGGCCCGGCGCACTCACCAGCGGGCCGCCCGTCAGGACGAGGCCGGCGCGCTCCGCCGGCTGCGCCCGCATCCGCCCGCGCGGCATCCGCTCCTCTCCGGCCAGGTGCTCGACGAGGCCGGCGCGCGTGGCGGCACCGAGGCCAGCGGCCGGCCGTGGTCCACCGCCGTCTGTCCTGCGGGCAACTGCGCGACCACCTCGCGGGGGAAGTCCCGGAAGAGTTCGCCGCGCTGCCGGCCGGCCTGGGCCTGGCCGTCGCGCAAGGCGCGCTGGACCGCGTCACCGACACCGTCCGGCGCATCACCGTCCGGCGCGTCACCGTCCGGCGCGTCACCGTCCGGCGCGTCACCGTCCGGCGCATCACCGGCCGGCGCGTCACCGGCCGGCCCCGGGCACCTTCCGTGCCCTGCTGGACAGGGCCGCGAGGACAGGCGTCAGGCAGCGCCGGCCGGGTGTACGCGGAGGTGGTCGCGGGTGACCCTGGTGATCTCGTGCCAGAACGGCACCGCGGTCAGGTAGAGCCCCAGTGCGCTGAGGATCCCCAGGGAGACGTCCACGCTGACGCGTCCCTGCCGGGCCCAGTAGACGTCCTTGAGGTCGAGCAGCAGGGCGAACTCGTCGGCGATCAGCGCCGAACCCGCGCCGTACAGGGCGCCGATCCCCGGGTGGCCGACGTACGCGTCGTCACCGCGGACGGCCACCAGTCCGACCCCCGCGAGCGTGGCGATACCGAAGTTGTAGTGGTGCAGGTGGGTCCGGTCGGCGGAGACGTTTCCCCAGGGCAGCCAGCCGCCCCGGATGCCGTGGGTGATCAGCCGTGCCGTGCCGAAGGTGCAGCCGAAGCCGAGCCAGGCCGCCATGAGCGAGCGCTGGGTGGGCACGGTGTGCTCGTGCAGCGCCCGGCGCCAGCGTTCCCGCAGGGGCAGGCGCCGGCGGTGGCCCGAGGGCCGGGACGTGCGCGCTGAGGCCATGCTCGCTCCTGATCGTCGCCCGAGTGACCGGGGACCCGCGCGGACGCGCCCGGACACCGGCCAGACCTACCACCGGGCGGCCGGCCTGAAGCCGGGGCGTCCCCTGGACGGCGCAGTGCGAGGGGAACGCCGGCGGGGGCGCGGGCAGTGGGTGCCGGTAGGGGCGCCTGCAGTGGGTTCCGGGAGGGATGCGGGCAGTGGGTTCCGGGAGGGACGACGACAGGGACGCGGGCAGGGCATGGCAACGCGGGGGCAGCGGCGGGGCGGGGGCGGGACCGGCGGCGCCCCCCGGCCCCTGCCCCCTGCCGCGCGGTCCGCGCGCCGCGGAGGTCGGTCCCGGCCGGTCCGCGTGGCGCCCTCGCCCCTTACGGCCTCCTCACTCCTCGCGGGTCCCTTCGCTCCCCGCGGCCCGGCCGCTCTCTTCGCCCCCCGCGGTGCCCGCGCCCCCTGCGCTCCCTTCGGTGCCTGTGGTCCCTGCCGCCAGGACCGTCACCTCCGAGTCGTAGGCCACGGCCAGCCGCCCGCCGGGTGCCAGTGCCACGGCGCCGACCGGAGCGGTCACCACCACGTCGGGGCCGACCTGTTGACGGCCGGCCAGGTCCCACACCCGGACCCGGCCGTCACCGCCACCGGTGAGGGCGACCGCGCGGCCGTCCAGGACGCCCGTCGTCAGCGCGGAGGCATGGACGTCGTGCACCGCCAGGTCCCCGGCGAGGGCCGTACCGGTCGCCAGGTCAAACAGCCGCAGGACCGCCTTGTCGTTCACCTCGCAGAGGGTGACCAGGACGGGCCTGCCGTCGAGGACCGCGGTCGCCACCCCTTCGACGTACTCGTCGGGTCCGTCCCCGTCCGGCAGTTCCAGGACGCAGAAGGGCGTGCCGACCCGCGTGGCCGTGGCCGCGTCCCGCACCAGGACCGTGCCGGCGGCGTCGACGGTGACCACGACGGTGCGGCCGTCCAGCCGCGCGAACGCCGCGCCCTCCACGTCGTCTTCGTGGCCCGGCAGCGGACCGTGCAGCAGTTGACGGCTCGTCAGGTCCCATATGCCGGCTTCCCCTGCGCCGTCGCCGGTGACCAGGACGGGCCGGCCGTCGAGCCGGGCCGTCGCGAGGGACGTGACGCCGCCGTCGGGCGCCAGCGGTTCTCCCGACTGGGCTCCGGTGGCCGGGTCCCACAGCCGGACGGTCTCGTGGAGGGCGCCGGTGACCACGGTGGGGCGGCCCTCGATCTCCGCCGTCGCCACCGCCGTCAGCATGTTCGCGTGGCCGGTCAGCTCGCAGACCGGCTCGCCCGTGGCGAGGTCCCATATCCGGCCCGTGCCGCCCTCGTCGGCACTGACCAGGAGCGCCCGGCCGTCCAGCTCCGTCGTCGTGAGAGCGGCCACGAAGTCGCGATGACCGGAGGACGGGACGGGGCGCGCCGGGCCGGGGGACGGTTCCCACACCCGGATCTTCCCGTCCGCGCAGGCGAGGACGGCCAGGACCCGTCCCTCGGCCTCGGCGACGGCCACCGCGCCGATGCGGCCGCCGGAACCGGCGAAGACGGATCCCCGTTCCTCGCCGGTGGCCAGGTCACAGATCCGGGCCACGCGCGCGGAGCCGCCGGTCACCACGTGGGGACGGCCGCCCGGCCGTGCGAGCGCCGCGCCCCGTGTGCCGCCGAACTCGCCGGCCTCGCTCGTGAGCGTCGCGCCCACCTGCTCGTTGCCCGCCAGGTCCCACACGACGACCTGACCGCCCGGGCTGCCCGCGACACCGACCGGGCGGCCGTCCAGGACCGCCGTGCTCAGGCACTCCACCCCGGTGTCGTGCAGCCGCAGCGGCTGCTGGACCTGCTTGCCCTTGGCGAGGTCCCAGATCCGTACGGTCCCCTCCTCGTCGCCCGTGACCGCCACCGTGCGGCGGCCGATCACCGCCGTGGCCACCGCCCGCACCGCGGTGCCGCCGGCCAGCGGAGCACCGGCCGGCTTGCCCGTGGCCGCATCCCAGACCCGTACGACTCCCGCCTCGTCGCCCGTGACCGCCACCGCGCGGCCGCGGACCACGGCCGTGGCCACCGCGGTCACCCGGCCGGAGTGACCGGTCAGGGGCGGGCACACGGCCTGGCGGGCCGCCAGGTCCCAGAGGCGTACGGTCCGGTCGCGCCCCCCGCTGACCAGCAGCGTACGGCCGTCCACGGCGGTCACCGCCACCGCGGCCACCTCGTCCTCGTGGCCGCGCAGGGCCGCCCCGCTCTCCTGGCCGGTGGTCAGGTCCCACACCCGTACCGCGCCGTCCGCGCCGCCCGTGACCGCGACCGGCCGGCCGTCGACCGTGGCCGTGGCCACGCAGGTCACCGGGCCCTCGTGAGCCGCCGCGGTGAAGCGGAACCCGCCGAGCTGAGTGCCGGTGGACCATTCGACACGCCCCCACCGCGGTGCGGGCGCCTCCGGCAGCGCCACCGCGCTGATCCGCGCCGACAGCCCGGGATCCTTGCGCCGCGCGGCGTCCAGCGCCAGCACCTGGCGGCGTACGGCGGGGGAGGCGCAGCCGTGCAGTTCGGCCGAGGTGCGGTAGACGTCGGCGACCGGGCCCGGCGCCAGGTCGAGCAGGGGCAGCACCGTGGCCGGGTCGGCGGTGACCAGGAACCGGGCGTCCTCGCGCAGCGCGCCGGCCAGGTGGAAGGCGGCCTCCTGGCTCAGGCCCGGATCGGCCCCCTCGGCGGCGGCCCGCAGTTCGCCGACCGCCCGCTCCGTGTCGCCGGACTCCGCGAGCAGTGTGCCGAGCACCAGCCGGGCGCGCTGCACGTGCCGGTGGTCCCCGGCCGCGGCCACCGCACGCAGCCGCTGTTCGGCCTCCCGCAGGTCGCCCTCCGCGTGGTACATCCGGGCCACGTCGATCGCCACCGCGGCGGCGAGGTGCGGGTCGGGATCCGCCTCGGCCACCGCCTCCAGGCAGGCCCTCGCCTCGTCGTACGCGCCGAGTTCGGTCAGCACCTCGCTCAGCTGTATCCGCGCCCGCCCCGCCATCGCGGTGCTGTCGGCGGCCGCCGCCTCCTCGTACAGCGCGCGGGCTGCCGCGAGGTCACCGGCGCGCCGCATCAGCAGGGCGAGATCGAAGGCCGCGCGCGTCACGACGAACGCCTGTCCGGACTCGTGCGCCCTGCGCAGCAACGGCAGCGCCCGCTCGTCCTGCCCCGCCTCCGCGTACAGGTGGCCCAGGGAGAGCGACGCGTTCACCGCGACCCGCTCCACGTCACAAGCGGCGGCCAGGGCGAGTTGCTCGGACGCCCGCGCGAGGTCTCCCGTCCGGGCGTAGATCGCGCCCCGGTGGTAGGCGACGTCCGGCTCCGCCTGCGCTCCGGCGAGCGCCAGCGCGCGGTCCAGCGCCGCCAGGGCCTCGGCGTGGCGATCGTTCACCGTCTCCCACAGACACGTGACGATCTCGGCCGCCGCCCGCAGGTCGGGCTGCCCGCCGGCCCGCGCGGCCTCGGCCAGCCGCAGCGCCTCCTCGACCTGCCCGTCATTGATCAGGCTGTCCAGCCGCTCCGTCAGGCTCCGGTAGGTCATGCCCATCGTCGCCAGCGTTCCCTGGAGCGCGTCGAGGTTCTGCTGCACGCGTCGCTGCCGCCTCCCGCGCAGCCAGCCCCCGCGTCCGCCCGAGTCGTTCATCGTCGCCGTTCCTCCCCTTGATCGGTTGACCAAGCAGCGTACGCCCGGCTCCCTCGGTGGGTCCGGCCCTGCGGCGGGACGGCGGCCGCGTGCGGCGGCGCACCGCCTCGGCCGCAACACGCCCACTAGGAAGGGTAGGTGACGTTTGATCAGGAACAGTAGAAGAGCAGCCGGTCATGGTAGGGCGTCCGAGCGTGCCCGCTCGCACCACGGCCAGCGGGAGGGGGGTGGCCCGTCGCACCCCGCTGCCGCCCCGTCCTCTCCTTTCCTCCCCTCCGAGTCGCCGCGCCGTCGCCTCGCCGGGTCCGCCGTCCGGCCGTGCGGCCGGATCAGTCGAGCTCGAGCAGGAGTTCACTCAGTTCGGCCGGCATGGTGATCATGCAGTCGTGCCCGGTGGGCAGTTCCCGGACGCGAGCCGGAGAACCGTTGGGCTGAATCGCGGGAACGGGCCGCCGTACGATGCCTTCCGGCCGCACGCCGACGCAGTGGATGTGGGTGCGCGGAACCGCGCGCAAGGCCGGGTTGTCCAGCCGGACCGGTTGCCGCAGGCAGCGCACGGGCTGGTCGGAGAGCATCGAGCGCAGCCAGGCGACGTCCGCCGGGTCGGTGACCCCGAACAGACCGAAGGGAGCGGGCAGTTCGGGCGGCGGCGGAACGCGCCACCCACTGCCCGACGTCATCGCCCGGTCGATCAGGTCGCGGGTCACGGGCTGGACGTCGGCGGCACTCTCGCCGTGCTCCGGGACCATCGCGTCGAGGTACACGAGGTGCGCGATCCTGTCCGGGACCTGGTTGGCCGCGGACGAGATGACCAGTCCGGCGTAGCTGTGCCCCACGAGGACCACGTCGGTCAGGTCCTCCTCGTCGATCAGCCGCAGGACGTCCTCGACATGGGTGTCGAGACCCACGTCGGGACCGAGCAGGTGCGCCTTGTCGCCGTAGCCGGTCAGCGACGGGGCGAGCACGCGGTGTCCCGCCGACTCCAGCAGCGGGACCACCCGCTCCCAGCACCGGCCGCTGTGCCAGGCGCCGTGCACCAGCAGGAATGTCGACGTCATGGGAAAACGGTCTCCCTCTTCGGGGCGGGGAGGCACGCGGACATGGTGGTTCCTTCTGGTGCCTCGGTACTCTTCGAGAACCGGAAACATCGTGGCGCGCCCGCCACGTCGTGACAATCAGGCACTTTTCGGTGCCCCGGTTCCCAGGAGGTAACCATGAGCGCAGTGGGCGGCGAGCCGGGGCCGGTGGGGGAGGACCCGTGCCGGACCCGTGAAGTGCTCGACATCGTCGGCAACAAGTGGTCGCTGCTGGTCGTGCGCAACCTCAGCGACGGACCGCGCCGCTTCACCGAACTGAAGCGTGCCATCGACGGGATCAGCCAGCGGATGCTCACCGTCACCCTGCGCGGCCTGGAACGCGACGGAATCCTGACCCGGACCGTCCGCAACGTCATGCCGCCGCACGTCACCTACGCGCTGACCCCGATGGGCCGGACGCTCCGCGAAGCCACCCTGCCCCTGCTGGAGTGGAGCACCGCGCACCTGGCCCGCATCGACACCGCCCGCGCCGAGTACGACGCCCGCCCCCCGGCCCCGCCAGCCTAGGCCCTGTCCTCACGACACCCGCGTCCTGCGCGGCGGCGCCGGGTCCGGCGGCCCGTCACGTCCTCGCGGTCAGGGCGCCAGGTGCGCGCCGGCGCGGACCGGCGGCGGGACCCGGCGGGCCGGGGGCGCCGCGCCGGGCGTCGTCCATGACGCCGGTTCGTCGCCGACCGCTCCCGCCGGGGGCTGCGAGAGGTGCCAGCGGGCGGCCGGGGCCCGGCGAGCCGGCCCGGCCGCTGACGGTTCCGCAGACCGGACCGCGCGGGTTCGGCGCCCGCCACCGGGCGGACTTCCACGCCGGCCCTCCGCTGGGGGTGCCGCGCCGCCGGGCCTGACGGGCCGCCGGACGTGACCGCGCGCGGGCGTGTGTTGCCGGTGAGGGTCAGTGGGTGAAGGTGAACCAGTTGACGTTCACGAACTCGACGCTGCTCTCCGCGAACGTCAGGTAGAGGTCGTGGACACCGGTGACCGCGCGGGTGACGTTGGCGGGCACGGTGCGCCAGTTCTGCCAGCCGCCCGTGGAGCCGAGGTCGATCTCGGCGATCTGCGGTCCGGTGGCACTGTCCACCCGGACACGGATCGCGCCGCTGACGCCGGCGCCGACTCCGGAGGCGACCCGGGCCAGGAACTGCGCCGGGGACGTGGTCCCGAAGTCCACCGAGGCGTACTTCAGCCAGTCCCCGGCCGCGAGGTAGCCCACGTCGCGGCCGCCGCCGGTGTCGGTGCAGGTCTCGGTCTGCGCGCCGTTCTGGGCGGTGTGGTCCTCCGCCTGGATGGTGGAGTAGGCGCTCGTGCCGCCGCCCCCGGGCGGGGGGACCGTCCCCGAGCCGCCGGGGCCCAGGGTGATGGTCCATGAGGTGGGGGCGGGGTCCTGGAGGTGGCCGTCGACCGGGGCGCTGCCGGTGGGGCCGACGTCGTCGTACGGGAAGGCGTAGCCGATGGCCGCGTACTGGTGCACCAGGCGGGCGTAGTGGTTGGTGACCGACTCCGTGTAGTACTGGGCGGGCGTGACTCCGTTCGGCTGTGACGCGCCTCCGGGGACCAGGAGGCTGGAGCGGTTGAGGGCGGCCGCGAGGCGCGCGGCGACGGCGGCGCGGGCGTCGGGCCCGGAGTTGTACAGCGGCCCGCTCGCGCAGCCGAAGATGTCGGCGGCGGAGGGCTTGGTGAAGGGCACCCCGTGGGTGTCGAGCCCGGCGAACGTGAGCACGTCACCGCTGACGGTCCCGGAGTACGCGCCGACGGATCCCTGCCCGTCCACGGTGAGGGTGTGGGTGCGGTAGTAGTCCCACACGCGGTCCAGGTACGGCCGCCAGTACGCGCCGAAGTCCGTGGGGGCGTGGGAGGGCGCCAGCACGCGCAGCACCGTGCCCGAGGAGTCGGTCGCCACCAGCTGGTCCCAGGGTGCCCCGTCCGCCGCGTGCTGGGCCCGCAGCCCGGAGGCGATCGAGGCCAGGGCCCCCGAGGGCAGCGCGGGCACCGACTGGTTCCCGGCGGCACCGGTGGTGGCCATCGAGACGGGCAGGGCGACCATGTCGACGTAGCTGACGTTGGCGTACAGGTTCGCCGCGTTGTAGGTGAACTCGCAGAACGTCCAGCTGGTCGTCCAGTTGGGGTCGGTGCTGGTGAATCCGGGCTGCACCAGACCGGGCACGCCGCCGTTGCCGCCCGGCGGGTTGACGAAGAACTGGATCTTCCGACCGGTCGAGAACCAGACGCGGCCGCCGATCACGTAGTCGCCGAGCGTCAGCCGGGTGGGCGCGGAACCCGGACCGCCGAGCGCGATGGAGTAGTCGGGCACCGGTGTCAGGACCGAGGACGGGCTCGGCAGCCGGTGGAAGACGCCGTCCGCGGTGACGAAACCGGGCCATCCGGAGGTGTCGGCACCGGATATGTAGGCGTAGACCGGTGCGGAGCCGCCCGAGTTGTCGGCGAGCGCGATCGGCAGTGCGGCGGCGGGGGCGCCCGCTGCCGAGCGGGCGGCGGTGGCGGTACCGGCGGCGGTCAGGGGCAGAGCGGTCGCGGTGGCCGCCGCGGCGGTGAGAAGGGCACGACGGGAGAGCACGAGGCCTCCTGAGTGGGTGTGGGGGCTGGCGCCTGGAGGGGAGAGCTGGGCAGCGGAGGGGGAGGTGGGGGGAGTGGGGAGCGGGGGAGCCAGAGTTGGGGGTGGGAGCGCTACCACTATTGGACTGCACCAATTGGCGGGTCAAGAGGCGTGCGGCAGAGGGCAGTCGGGAACCGTCCGCCGCCGTTCGCGGACACCACCCCGATGGACCTGCTCACGGAGCGAATCTTGAGAGACGCTTTGCGAAGTACCGGGGAACCCGTCCCCATGCCTTCACCGTCTGACAGGGGAGTGAGCCTGGCAGGGGAGTGGGCCCGTCGGGATCGGAGTCGAGAGAGCGAGGCAGGGAATGGGACGGCGCAGGGGCGGCATAGGGATCGCACTCGTGATGGGCGCGGTGCTGGTGGGCGCGAGCGCCTGTGGGCACGACGGCGGTGACCGGGCGACCGGTGCCGACGCGAAGGGTTCGCACAAGCCGGGCGCCGGTGCCAGTGCCTCCCCGTCACCGACGAAGCCCGCGGGGCCGCCGATGCTGCTCGAGACGATCACCCCGCAGACGGGCACCACCGTCGGGGTGGCCATGCCGATCTCGGTGGTCTTCAGCAACCCGGTGGCGTCCAAGGCCCGGGCCACGGTCGAGAAGCACATGAAGGTCAGCGCCTCGCAGCCGGTGGCAGGCGCCTGGCACTGGTTCGGCGACAAGCGCGCCGACTGGCGGCCCGAGAAGTACTGGCCTTCCGGCACGACGGTGAAGATCGACGCCGACCTGACCGGCGTCGCCAACGGCAACGGCCGCTACGGCGTGCACGGCTACACGCACACCTTCAAGATCGGCGACGACGTGCGCGCGGCCGTCTCGGTGCGCGGCCACACCATGAAGGTGACCCGCAACGGCAGGGCGGTCCGCACCCTGTCCATCAACGCGGGCAGCGCCCAGTACCCGACGTGGAACGGCACGATGGCCGTCATCGACAAGCAGAAGAAGGTCCACATGACCTCCTGCAGCGTCGGCATAAGCTGTGACAAGGGCAGCCCCAACTTCTACGACCTGACGCTGCCCTGGGACGTCCACCTCACCCAGTCCGGCACCTACGTGCACTACTCGACCGGCGACCCCCAGCCGGGCAGCGGCAGCGCCCGCGGCTCGCACGGCTGCGTCCACCTCTCCCTGTCGGACGCCAAGTGGTTCTACGACCAGGTCAAGCAGGGCGACCCCGTCACCATCACCGGCTCGCCCCGTGCCGAGGCGGATCCCGACAACGGCTACGCCGACTTCAACCTCGGCTGGGACAAGTGGCTGGCGGGCAGCGCGTCGGGGGAGAGCACGACCGCCTCGCTGTGACGCGCCGCGGCCGGGGACCGGACGACCGTCCGCAGGTCCCCGGCCGGCGGGACCTCACGTCTGTCTCGCGACGTCTGTCCCGCGCCCGGACGGACGGGGCCGCACGGGTGGGTCCGTGCCGGGGCGCGGGGGCCTGACGCGGGGACCTGTGCCCGGGTGGCGCGGCTCGCGCGTGCGTCTGTGCCCTGGCGCGGAGGCCGCACGCGCGGGTCTTCGGCCGGGCGGCGGGGCCTCACGCGCGGGTGGCGTCCGGGCCGGCGTGGCCGGCCGTCCAGCGGTCGACGCGGGCCCACTGCCCGAGCAGCCACTCGCTGCGGGCGTCGTCCCCGGCGGGCACGCGGCTCGCCGGTACGCGCCACCAGTGCGCCCGCACGCTCTCGCGCAGCGGCAGCCGGCTCCAGGCGGTGCGGACCGAGTGGACGACGTCGAGGCCGGTGTGCGCCACGAAGACCACGTCGGCCGTGGGAGCGGCGGCGATGGCGGCGAGAGCACCGGCGTCGCGCGGCGGCAGGACGTGGTGCATCCGCTCCGCCCGCCGGGCCCGGACCGCCGCCCCCCGGCGGCGCAGCGAGGCGATGGCGCGCCTGCGGCGGCGCGGGGTGAAATTGCCGCCCTCCGGAAACAGCACGAGGGCGTCGCCCGGGCCCAGCCCCGCCGCCAGGTCCCCGATGGCGTCCCGGTCCCGGCCGGAGGAGGGCAGGAAGCAGTGGGGGACGCGCCCGACGAGGACGTCGAGAGCGGGATCGGCACGCAGGACCCGCTTCAGGACGGTGTGGGGCCGCAGCCCGGCCCGGCTGAGCAGCGTCTGCAGCAGCAGGAAGGAATCACCGGTCCCGGCGTGCCGCGCGAGGACCAGGACGGGCCCCGCCGCCCCTCCGCTCCTGTCCGGCAGCGGGGGCGTCACCTCCACCCGGAGCCGGAAGAGCCGCTCGCCCGCCCGCCGCAGCACGCTCAGCAGCCTCTCCAGCACGGCGAACGCGTCCGTGGCGCGCCGCTCCGCGCCCTCCCGACCCTCGGGCAGCCGACGCGCCCACAGCCCGGCGGCGGCCACCAGCCCGGCCAGGTCCACCAGGAGGTACAACAGGGCGAAGCACGCGATCCGCACCGGCCTCCAGGGGCCGCGTGTGGCGAGCGAGACCGGCGCGCCCAGCAGGGCCGCGACCACGAGCAGCGCGGCCACCACGGGCAGGAGGGCGAGCAGCAGCCCCGTGGTGAGGGTCCGGCGCAGCCCGGTGACCAGCGGGCCGGTGAGCCGTGCCGGGCCGCCCGCACGCGCACCCGGCGCGGTCATCGCGGGCCGTCGGACGTGCCGTCGGCCGCGCCGCGCGCGGGGCCGAGGACGGTGTCCAGGTACCGGGAGGAGGCCGCGTAGGCGCGCTCGATGCGCTCGGCGGTGCGCCCGAAGCTGCGGTGCCGCAACTGCCGCAGGGCGCCGGTGCCCTCCTCGGGGGCCGAGCCCGACGGCAGCACGCGGACGGTGACGCCGGGCGGCAGGTCCGCCATGTCGCGGGCGAACCGGTGACGGCGGGCGATCTCGAACGCCACCAGCGCCACCTCCCAGGGGGCGCGCGGCGGTGCGAGCGGGCGTTCGACGCGGCCGACCTGAAGGACGTAGACCTCGCTCGCGCCGAGCGCCACCGCGCGGCCGACGGGGATGCTGTTGACCAGGCCGCCGTCGACGTAGTGCTCGCCGTCGAGCCGGACGGGCGGCAGCAGCCCGGGCACCGCGCAGGAGGCGAGCACGGCGTCCACCAGCGGCCCGGCGGCGAACCAGTGCTCGGCGGCCCGTTCGATGTTCGCGGCGACGCACTGGAACGGCAGGGCCAGCTCCTCGACCCGCGTCACCGGGAGGTGGCAGGAGAGGAGGTCGCGCAGCGGCGTGGGGTGGTACAGGTGGGTGCCGCTGCGCACCGCGGTGCCCAGCCGCCCGAGCAGCGATCCGGAGAACACGCCCGCCCGTCCCAGACCGGTCCACAGGCCGGCGAGCCGGGCCACCGACGCGCGCGACGGGTCGGCCGCGACGGCGGCACCGTTGATCGCGCCGACGGAGGTGCCGACGACCAGGTCCGGGTACACACCGGCGGCGAAGAGGGCCTTCAGCATGCCGACCTCGTAGGCGCCGAGCGCACCGCCGCCGCCCAGTACGAAAGCACGGGCCGGTGGGCGGGCGGGTCGGCTGTCCTCCATGACCGAAGAGTGCCCCGCCAGGGCCTCGTGAACCGGCGGCGGGCCCCGCAGGGGCCGGCCTCCCCTCTGCCGGGGCCGCCGCAGGCCAAGGCGAGACCGCGGTGCGGCAGTTGCGCGAACGGCCCGCTCAGTCGTCGTAGACCGTGCCGGGTGCCGGGGTCCGGCCGGTGAGCAGGTACGTGTCGATGGCGTCCCGGGTGTGACTGGTGCCGTGGGCGAGGTAGCTGGTGTGGCCGTCGCCCTCGCGGGTCACCAGCACGCTCGACGCCAGCCGGCGGTGCAGCCCGAGCGCCCACGGATACGCCGTCGACGGGTCGTGGGTGGCGTTGGTGATCAGGATGGGCGGCGCGTCGCGGACCCGGAGCGGACGCGGCGGGTTCACCACCGGTGCCGGCCAGCCCGCACATCCGGTCAGAATGGTCCACGACTGGGACGCGCCGCCGAGCCGGGGCGCGGACGCCTCGCCGAGCCGCCGCAGCCGGCGCAGGCCGGCAAGGGTGTGGACCGGCGTCGGCCAGTCGAGACACTCGACCGCGATGCCGCTGCCGTTCATGACGGCGTCGGCCGGCCCGGCGGCGAGCGCGGGCGAGAACGCCGAGGCGTCACCGTCCGCGGCCTGCCGCAGGGCGAGGGCCGCGTTGGCGCGCCGGGCCGGGAAGAGCAGCAGGTTCTGCAGGCTGAACCGGATGTCCTCCCCGGTCACGGTCGTACGGCAGTCGCCCGCCTCGGCGCACTGCGGGGCCGGCAGCGGCGTACGGTCCGCGGTCGCCACCAGGGTGTCGAGGAGCCGCCGCACGTCGGTGCCGTGCAGGGCGCAGGACGGGGTGTGCGCACACCAGTCGGCGAACCGGTCGAAGGCGTCCTCGTAGGCGTGCGCCTCGTCGCGGAACAGGCTCGTCGTCCGCAGGGAGTGGTCGAGCGCGCCGTCCAGCGCGAGCGTCCGGATGTGCCGCGGGAACAGGGCGGCGTACGTGGCGCCGAGCTGCGAACCGTAGGACAGCCCCAGGTAGTTGAGCCTGCCCTGGCCGAGCGCCCGGCGCAGCGCCTCCAGGTCGCGTGCGGCGCTGACCGTGTCGACGTGGTCCACGAGCGGCCCGGTGAGCCGGCGGCAGCTCTCGCCCAGTTCCCGGTTGCGGGTGACCAGGCGCTCGAAGGCGGCCTCGTCCCGCGGGAAGAGGGAGACGCGGCGGTTGAGCAGCGCCGGATCGCAGCGCACCGGAGTGCTGAGCCCGATGCCGCGCGGGTCCAGGCCGATCACGTCGAAGTGCTCCCGGGTGGCGGCGGAGAACACCTTGGAGCCGAGGGACTCGGCGTACACGACCCGCGTCCCCGAACCGCCGGGTCCGCCCGGATCGAAGAACAGACTTCCCACCGGGTGCGCGCCGGTCGCCGGGAGACGGTCCACGGTCACCGTCGTGGTCGGCCCCTCGGGGTGGGCGTAGTCCACCGGCACCTGGATCGAGGCGCATCGCAGTTCCTCCGGCGCACCGGGGAACGGGCACGCCCGCCAGTGGAGGGCCGCCGTCCCGGGACCGGAGCCGGTGGGCGCGGCCGCCGTGGCCGTGGCGGCCGTCGCCGTCGTCCCGGCAGCCGCGGTCGTGGCCGTCGCCGTCGTCCCGGCAGCCGCGGTCGTGGCCGTCGCGTCCGGCGCCGCGAGCAGCGCCGTCACGAAGGCCGCCGCCGTGGCGAGCCCGGCTCCCCGCAGCGCCCTCCGCCGGGCCGGCGGCCGTCCCCCGGGCGCCGGGCGCCGCGTCGCGCCGGCCCTTCCTGGTGCGCCAGTGACGCGTGGTGATGTGGTCATGCCGGTCACTATGGCGCGACGGAACCGTCAAGTCACCGGTGCGCGCCGGAGGTTGAGGCCGAGGCCCGGCAGCAGTGGCGGACGGGTCACCGGACGCGGCCGGCCCCGGTGGCACCGCTGGGGGCGGCGAGGATCAGGGTCAGCCGGGCAGGTCGCCGGTGTAGCGGTAGATGTTCCCGGCGGAGTTGACGCCCCAGACGGTGCCGTCCGCGCCCGTGCCGATGTCGGTGAGGCCGCCGGGGATCTGCACCCACGGGTTCGCGTCGTTGCCGGTGTAGTGGTAGATGTTCCCGCCCGCGTTCACACCCCACACCGTGGTGCGCGATCCCGAGGAGATGGCCTTCAGAGCGCCGCTGATCTGTTTCCAGTGGTTGGTGTCCTGGTCGCCGGTGTAGCGGTAGATGTTCCCGGCGGAGTTGACGCCCCAGACGGTGCCGTCCGCGCCCGCGCCGATGTCGGTGAGCGCGCCGGGGACCTGCTGCCACGGACTGGCGTCGTCGTTGGTGTAACGGTAGATGTTCCCCGCGCTGTTGACACCCCAGACGTTGGTCCGGGACCCCACCGCGATCCGTACGAGAGCGCCGCTGATCTGTTTCCAGTGGTTGGTGTCCTGGTCGCCGGTGTAGCGGTAGATGTTCCCGGCGGAGTTGACGCCCCACACGGTGCCGTCCGCGCCCGCGCCGATGTCGGTGAGCGCGCCGGGGACCTGCTGCCACGGGCCGGCGTCGTTGTTCGTGTAACGGTAGATGTTCCCCGCCGAGTTCACTCCCCAGACGTTGGTCCGGGACCCCACCGCGATCCGGACCAGGCCACCGCTGATCTGCTTCCAGTCGGCCATGCGGACGACTCCTTTCCGCTCAGGGACGATGCACCCGGAGGTTCCCCCAGCGGAACGATTCTCCTGATAAGCGAATCTAATGGCCAGCCGTCCCTGTTGTCCGGAACGATGTGTTTGCGTGCGTGGTCACCGTGTGCGGCAAGGTGGCCGCCCACGGCGACCACCGTCAATGTGACGCGAATCGTGCTCGCTCGTGTGGGGCACTGCCGGGTGATCTGTTGACGACCCCGGTTCCATCCGACGACGGCGGGCAACAGGGGTCGGGCGCCCCCTCGCACGAGAGGACGTCTCGTGGCCTGCCGCGGAGGACGGTACGGTCCCGGCCGGAACATGACCGGCCGGAACATGACCGGCGCCGACGGGGGACGATGCAGAACGGACGGGGGGACGATGGAGAACAATGGAGGAACCAGTACCTCACCTCATGCCCCGCCTCATTCCCCCCACGAGCTGCCATGTCCCCACCCCCTGATCCCCGCGGCGCGCGTCAGGCGAGCCTGTTCCCGCTCGCCGACCTGATCGACGCGTCCGGACCCCGCACCGACTCTCGTACCGAGGCGGGACCCCGCACCGAGCCCGGGCCCCGCACCGAGGGCCGGCCCGGAAGCGCGTCCGCGCCGGAGACCGCCTCCGAGCCCGGCGTCCGGCCGTGGCCCGAGGACCCGTCCGCGGCCGCCGACCGCCTGCTGCGGATCCGCGAGATCCATGCGGAGGCCGAGGCGGCCGCCTCGCCCCGCGGCCGGCAGATCCTGGCACGGTTCCCGCGGGCCCGCCTCATCGAGGTCGACTCGCACTGGCGCGTTCCGCACCTGCACGGCAACGAGGGGAACGTCGAGCGCTGGGCCCGCGTGAAGGCCGAGACACTCGTCCTCGGCGTCCGCAAGACCCTGACCGTCCGCCCCAACGGCCGCTCAGCCGACTGGATCGCGCCCGGCGCCTCCAACGGCTGCGCCATGGCCTGCGCCTACTGCTACGTACCGCGCCGCAAGGGCTACGCCAATCCGATCACCGTCTTCACCAACGTCGACCGCATCATCTCCCGCCTGGAGCGCCACGTCTGCGAGCAGGGCCGCAAGAGGGAGCCGGACCAGTGCGACCCCGAGGCCTGGGTCTACGACATCGGCGAGAACGGTGACTGCTCCGTCGACGCGCTGATCAGCGACAACACCGCCGATCTGATCCGGGCGTTCCGGGCCTGGCCGACCGCCAAGGCCAGCTTCGCCACCAAGTTCGTCAACCGCGGCCTGCTCCGCCTCGATCCCCGTGGACGCACCCGCGTCCGCTTCTCGGTGATGCCCCCGCAGGACGCCCGGCTGCTGGACATCCGCTCCAGCCCCGTGCCCGAGCGGATCGCCGCCGCCGCGGACTTCGTGGAAGCCGGTTACGAGGTGCACTTCAACCTGTCGCCCGTCGTGCTGCGCCCCGGCTGGGAGGCGGCCTGGGCCGAGCTGCTGCGGCACCTTGACGACGTGCTCCCGCCCGCCGTCAAGGCGCAGGCGGCCGCCGAGGTCATCCTGCTCACCCACAACCGCGGCCTGCACGAGATCAACCTCGGCTGGCACCCCCGCGCCGAGGAACTGCTGTGGCGCCCGGAACTCCAGCAGGCCAAGCGCTCGCAGAACGGCGACGACAACGTCCGCTACCGCACCGGTCTGAAAGGGGCCGCCGTGCAGCGCCTACGGGAACTGATCGCCGCGCACGCGCCCTGGCTCACCCTCCGTTACGCCTTCTGACCCGTGGCCCCCGCGCCACGGCGGCCACGGAGCGCCGGGGCCGGCCCGGGCCCTGTCCGATACGTCCAAGAGGACGCTGCGGGCGGCCCGCTACCGTGACGGCCATGAACAGCACCGGCAACGAATCACGCCACCTCAGCGTCCGCATCGACCGCGGTGCCGAGGACGTCTACGCGTACGCGTCGGACCCGGCCAACCTGCCCGCGTGGGCCGAGGGGCTGGGAGATTCCATCGAGGAGACCGACGGCCGATGGATCGCGCCGTCCTCCCCCATGGGGCGGGTGGAGGTCGCCTTCACGCCACGCAACGAGCTGGGCGTGCTCGACCACGACGTCACCCTGCCCTCGGGCGAGACCGTCCACAACCCGGTCCGGGTGATCGCCGACGGCACGGGCAGCGAGGTGGTGTTCACCCTCCGCCGCCGGCCGGGGACGAGCGACGACGACTTCGAGCGGGACGCCGGCATGGTCGCCGCCGACCTCGCCCGGCTCAAGAAGCTGATGGAGTCCGCCTGACCTCCCGCCGCGGCACACCCCGGTCGGCCTCCTCCCCCCGGACGGGAGGGGCCGGCCGCTCCCGGCCCCAGGCGGCCAGCGGCCCGAGCGCGTCGTTGAGGCGCGTGCCGTCCTCGGTCAGCGAGTACTCGACCCGGGGCGGCACCTCGTCGTAGGAGAGGCGGCGCACCACCCCGTCCGCCTCCAGCTCGCGCAGGTGCGAGGCCAGCACCTTCTCGGTGATCCCCGGCAGCAGCCGGCGCAGCTCGCCGAAGCGGCGGCAGGGGTGCTCGTGCAGCGCCCAGAGGATCAGCACCTTCCACTTGCCGCCGATCACCTCCATCGCGGTGTCGATGCCGCAGACGTGTCCGCCCGCCGTGCCGGGCCGGTTCAGCGTCGTCATGCCCCACCCCTCTGACGTGCTCGCTCACCCCGGGGTAACCACCCACTCCCAAGTGCGTACTTGATCACCTCCGGGCGGGGGACCAGCCTAACCGGCATGACACACACCACTGCCGAGAAGACCCCCCTCACCCTGCTGGGCCTCGGCGCCATGGGCACCGCGCTCGCCCGCGCCTGGCTCGCCGCGGGCCACCCCCTCACCGTCTGGAACCGCACACCGGCCCGCGCCGCGGCACTCGCCGCCCAGGGTGCGAGGGTCGCGGACACCGCCGCCGAGGCGGTCGCGGCGAACCCCCTGGTCGTCGTCTGCCTGCTGGACGACACCTCGGTCGAGGAGGTGCTGGCCGGCACCGACCTGACCGGCCGGGACGTGGTCAACCTGACCACCGGCACACCCGCCCAGGCCCGCGCCCGCGCCGGCTGGGCCCGCGAGCGCGGCGCCCGCTACCTGGACGGCGGGATCATGGCCGTCCCCCCGATGATCGGTGTCCCCGAGGCCGGCGGCTACGTCTTCTACAGCGGCTCGCGGGAACTGATCGAGTGGCACCGGGAGACCCTGAGCGTCCCGGCCGGCACGACCTACGTCGGCGAGGACGCGGGTTTCGCGGCCCTGCACGACGTGGCGCTGCTCAGCGCGATGTACGGGATGTTCGCCGGTGCCGCGCACGCCTTCGCCCTGATCCGGAAGGAAGACATCGACCCCCTGGCGTTCGCCCCGCTGCTGGCCGACTGGCTCGCGGCGATGGCCCCGGCGGTCCACGAGACCGCCGCCCGACTGCGCAGCGGTGACTACACCGAGGGCGTCGTCTCCGGCCTCGCCATGCAGGTGGCCGGCACGCCGACCTTCCTGAACACCGCCGAGCAGCAGGGGGTCAGCCCCGAACTGCTTGCCCCCTACTTCCGGTTGATGCGCCGCCGCCTGGCCGAGGGCAGCGGTGAGGAGGACCTGACGGGCGTGGTCGACCTGCTGGTGCGCTGACCGCCCTCTGCGGGCGCGGCCCGGTCGGGTGCCGGCCACGGTCCCCGGCGCAACGCTGCGCCCGGCCCCTCGGCGCGGCGGCGCAAAACCCGGCCGCAGCCTTTCGCCGTTGTCCGCGGCACCGGCCGTGTGGTCGCCCCGCCTCGGCCGCGTGGAAGAGGCCCGCCGGGCCTACGGCGTCAGGGAAAGCACCGGCAGCCGCTCCGCCTGACGGCGACGCGGCCCCCCGCGTCCGCGTACGAGCACCGCCACAGGCCTCCCCGCTCTGTCAGTGGTGGCGGCTAGCGTTCTTCGTGACGTGCCGACGCGACGACGGGGACTCGGAGGGGTGCGGTATGGGCGCTTCGGACTGGCACTACCACGTGCCGTATCAGGAGGACCTCGGTGCCGCGCTGGAGGAGTTGCGGCAGCGTGTGTTCCTCGCCGGTGACTACTACTGGGTGCGCGGCGACGACCGGCTGTCCGAGGACGAGCGCCGCCCGCGGCCGTCGACCCTGGACGAACTGTGGGCCGACGAGTGGACGCAGCACTCCGGAACCCACTCGATCCTCGATGTCTTCCACGTCCAGCGGGAAGACGAGGTGCCCGAGATCTGCGCGGTGCGGCCGGTGACCGCCGAGGAGGCCCGCAGGGCCGCCGGCACCGACCGGCTGACCCGCGACCACCTTCCGGCGATCCAGGACCTCGCGCGCGAGCGCTGGTACGGCCGCTGCGCGGTCCTGCACGACGACCGGGGGACGCCGCGGGAGATCTACTTCTGGGGCTGGTCCGGAGACTGAGGGCTCCGCCGGTTCCGGAGCGCAGTCGCTCCACGCGGTCCGCGTCGCTCCCGGCGGTCCGCGTCGCTTCAGGCCGTCCGTGTCGCTTCCGGCGGTCCGCCTCGCTTCAGGCCGTCCGTGTCGCTTCCGTCCGTCCACCACCACATTCGCTGCGGCAGGCAGGCAGGCAATCAGACAGGCAGGCAAACAGGCAGGCAGGGCGGCGTGACCGGCCGGTCGGTACGGATCCCCTCGATCCGGCGACCACCAGGCGGCCGGGTGTCGAGGGTGCGGCGCCGCGGGGCGTGCCCTGGCCGCCGGTCCCGGGCCGGCGCCTCGCAACGGTCACCGGCCGAGGGCATTCCCGACGTTTACCTTTGCAATGCTTGCCTTTGCCAAGGTTTTGCGTCGTGCGGGCCGATTTAGGTGCCCGAGGCAATTAACCACCTCTATGGTTGTTACAAGCAACGATTACGGAGGTGTGATGGCCGAGCGGGCGCAGTACGAGGAGCTTGCGCGTCAGCTCAGCGCCGTCGGCGCCGTGAAACGGGACCTGGGGCGGATCCTGCCGTCCGACTGTCCGGCCGGCTCCGCCGCCGTGCTGACCCTGCTGGGGCGCCACGGTGAGATGCGCATGAGCAAGCTCGCCGAGCTGCTCGCCGTGGACCTGTCGGTGACCAGCCGGCACGTCGCGCACGTCGCCGCCCGCGGCTGGATCGACCGG
>NZ_JOIY01000015.1 GCF_000720185.1 Streptomyces sp. NRRL S-340
GTCCGGGGTGGGAGGGCAGGGTGCCGGGAGGAGTGGGGGAGTCCGGGGAGGGGGGAAGGTGCCACGGGGGGGCGGGCCGAAGACGTAGGTCCGCGGGACCAGGCGGGACGGCGCGAAATCCCGATGCAAGGGGCACGAGCGGCTTGAGACCATGACATCCATGCTCGAAGCCGCCGGTCTCACCCCGACCGCCCCCCGCCGCACCCCGCCGCCGCCCACCTGGCTCGTCATCGCCCTCGCCTGCGCCGGGCAGTTCCTCGTCGTCCTCGACGTGTCCGTCGTCAACGTCGCCCTGCCCTCGATGCGCACCGACCTGGGACTGAGCGGGCCGGGCCTGCAGTGGGTGGTGAACGCCTACGCCATCGCGTTCGCCGGGTTCATGCTGCTCGGCGGCCGGGCCGGCGACCTCTACGGGCGCAAGCGCATGTTCCTGGTCGGGCTCGGCCTGTTCACGCTGGCCTCGCTCGGCGGCGGCCTCGCCCAGGAGGGCTGGCAGCTGCTGCTCGCCCGCGCCGTGCAGGGACTCGGCGCCGCCGTGCTCGCCCCCTCCACGCTGACCCTGCTCACCGCCGCCGTGCCCGAGGGGGCCGCCCGCGCCCGGGCCATAGCCACCTGGACGGCGGTCGGCGCGGGCGGCGGCGCCGCGGGCGGCCTGGTCGGCGGGATCCTCGTGCAGGGCCTGTCGTGGCGGTGGGTCCTGCTGATCAACGTGCCGGTCGGCGCCGTCGTCCTGGCGGCCTCCGCGCGCCGGCTGACGGAGAGCCGGGCCGGCGACCGCAGACGGCTCGACCTGCCGGGCGCGCTGCTGGTCACGGCGGGCCTGGCCACCCTCGCGTACGGCATCTCACAGACCGAGGCCGAGGGCTGGACCGCCGCGGCCACCCTGGTCCCGCTGCTCGGCGGACTCGCCCTGGTCGCCGCCTTCCTCGCGGTGGAGGCGCGCACCGCCGCCCCGCTGATGCCGCTCGCCCTGCTGCGGGTGCGCTCGGTGGCGTCCGCGAACGCGGCGATGCTCGTCTCCGGCTCGGCGATGTTCTGCATGTGGTTCTTCATGACGCTGTACGCGCAGAACGTCCTCGGCTACTCCCCGCTGGACGCCGGACTCGCCCTCGTCCCCAGCTCGCTGGCCGTCGTCCTCGGCTCCAAGGTCGCGCCGCGCCTGATGCGGGCGGCGGGCGCGCGCAGCGTCGCCGTGCTGGGCACGCTGGTGGCGGCGGCCGGGTTCGGCTGGCAGTCGACGATGCGGGCGGACGGGGCGTACCTGACGGCGATCATGTTCCCCGGGATCCTGATGATGCTCGGCGCGGGCCTGGCCGGGACACCGCTGGCCGCGCTGGCCACCTCGGGCGCCGCCCCCGGCGACGCCGGGCTGGTCTCCGGGCTCATCAACACCTCGCGCACCATGGGCGGCTCGCTCGGCCTCGCGGTCATGTCCACCCTCGCCGCGGCCCGCACCGCCGGACGCACCACACCGGTGGGTCTCACGGAGGGGTACGCCCTGGTCTTCCGGACCGGCACCGCCGTCCTGCTCGCCGGGGCGCTGCTGATGCTGGTGTGGCTGCCGCGCGCGGCACGGAGGGCGCCCTGAGCAGCGGCTGCCCTCGCGGACCGCTCGCCGCCTCTCCGCCGGCCGGGCACAGGGCGGCCCCGCGCACGGCGGTGATACGCCGACGAGGGGCCCGGCGCCGTGGACACCCTCCTGGATCCGGCGCGCCCTGCCGTCAGGTGGCCCGTTCCCCCGCCCGTTCCTCCAGGTCGAGCAGTCCGGTGGCGGCGACATGGAGGGTGCGGCCCAGCCGCTCGGCGAAGTCGACCTTCGTGGAGGCGAGTTCGGGGTCGCGCTGCGCTTCGACGACGGCCTGGGAAGGATGGGCGAAGGGCCACAGTCCGGCCGTGGACACCACGGTGATGGAGACCAGCTCGCGGGCGGCCGCGGGGCTCAGGGCGGTGATGTGCTCGCGCAGCAGCTCCGCCAGAGCGCCCAGCAACCGGCCGTGGGCCCGCTTGAAGTCGCGCGCCGACTCCGCGGAGATGTTCCGTTCGAGTTCGGAGCCCAGCGAGCTGAGCAGTTCGCACAGCAGGGTCCGGCGGCCCAGGGACCGGGCCAGGGCCTGCGCCACGACGCGGGGCGATGCGGCTCCGGTGCTTCCGGCGGACGCCAGGTCGGCGGGCAGCTCTTCGATCCACCGGGCCAGGTCGCGGTTGAGGAGTTCGAAGAAGACCGCCTCCCTGGTCTCGAAATAGCGCACGACGTTCGTCTTCGACAGCCCGACGCGCCTGCTGAGTTCCCGCAGGCTGATGTCGCTGACGGGCATCTCCGCGAGGAGTTCCGCGGCGGCCGCGAGGATGGTCCGCTTCCGGATCTCGCGCTGTTCGGCGCTGCGGGCGCGCTGGAAACCGGTCGGCCGGTCGTCTGTCATCGTCGCTTCCTCGGGAACTCTCGCGGCTCACCGCTGTGCCGCTCGCGGTAACCCTACGACCTGCCGGTGCCGCCGGGAGCGGCGGCGCCGGCAGGGGAGCGGTGAGCCCGGGTGCCGGGCCCACCACCGGGCGTCACACGGATTCGCTCACGTGTCGCCACTTGGCGTCCGACGCGGCGAGGGTCTTGGCGGCGAACCGGCCCACCTCGACGGCGTCCTTGCCGAGCAGCAGGTGCAGCGGCGGCTCCTCGGCCTCCACGATGTCCAGCAGGACCTGGGCGACACGGGCGGGGTCGCCGCTCTGCTTGCCGTCCGAGGCCCGCTGGCGGGCGATGGCGGGTTCGACGACCGGCTTGTAGGGGTCGCTGACCGGCGGAGTGGCCATGGAGGAGCCGGCCCAGTCGGTGCGCATGGCGCCCGGCTCGGCGACGGTCACCTTGACACCCAGAGGGGCGACTTCCTTGGCGAGGACCTCGGAGAAGCCGCCGACCGCCCACTTGGCCGCCTGGTAGGCGCCCAGACCGGGGCCGCCCACGCGCCCGCCGACGGAGGAGATCTGGATGATGTGCCCGCGGCCCTGCGCACGCAGGACGGGAAGGGCGGCCCGGGTGACGTTCACCACGCCGTAGAGGTTGGCGTCGATCTGCGCGCGGAAGGCCTCGTCGGTCATGTCCTCGATGGCCGCCATGTCGGCGTAACCGGCGTTGTTGACGACCACGTCCAGGCGGCCGAAGGCGTCGACGGCGGCCCGGACGGCCCGGCGTGAGGCTTCGGTGTCGGTCACGTCCAGGGTGACCAGGCGGACCTTGTCACCGTACTCGTCGGCGAGGTCGGTCAGGGGCGCGGTGCGCCGGGCGGTGGCGACCAGGTTGTCGCCGGCCTTGAGGACGGCCTCGGCGACGGCCCGGCCCAGTCCGCGGGAACTGCCGGTGACCAGCCAGGTCCTGCTCATGATGGTGCCTCGATTCTGGGGGGTGGGAGGGTGTCTGTCGGAATGGGGTGGAGGGGGAGCCCGAAGGCTCGGGCGGGAGGGGGGCGGGGTCAGATGAGGAATCCGCCGTCGACCGCGAGGTGAGCCCCGGTGACGTAGGAAGCCTCGTCGGAGAGCAGGAAGGCGGCGGCCTTCGCCACTTCCTCGCCGGTGCCGAGCCGGCCGGCCGGGATCTTCCCGGCGATCTTCGCGACCTCGTCGGGATTGCCCTGCTGACGGGGTACCGGGACGACGCCGGGCTGGAGTTCGTTGATGCGGATGCCGTGCCGGGCCCAGTCGGCCGCCGCGGCGCGGGTCAGCCCGCGGATGCCGTGCTTGCTCGCGCTGTAGGCGGCGCGGTGGGGCAGACCGCGGTCGGCGAACACGCTGGAGATGTTGACGATGGCCCCGCCGCCGGCCGCTCTGATGGCCGGGATCTGGTACTTCAGCCCGTGGAAGACGCCGGAGAGGTTGATCCCGATCGTCTTGTTCCACTCCTCCTCCGGCAGGTCGCAGACGTCGTGGTGCACGCCGGAGGTGCCGGCGTTGTTCACGGCCAGGTGCAGGGCGCCGAAGTGGCGGACGGTCTCGGCGACGGCGTGCTCGACGGCACGCGGGTCGCTGACGTCGCAGGGAACGGCGAGCGCCTTGCCGCCCGCCCCGGTGATCTCCTCGGCGAGTTCCCTGAGCGGCGCCTCCTGGCGGCCGAGCAGGGCGACGGCGGCCCCGCGCGCGGCGAGCAGACGGGCGATGGCGGCGCCTATGCCGCTTCCGGCGCCGGTCACGAGCGCGGTCTTGCCGGCGAACTGGGCTTCATGGTCCATGAGGTGTGCTCCTTGTCTGTGAGGCGGCCGGGGGATGACCGGCCGGGGCGGGCGGCTGAGCCGAGCGGCCGGGGCGGGGGCCGTGGCGGCCGCTGCGGCCCCCCGCGCGGGCTGTTCCGCGCCGGGCGTCACTTCGCGGTCTCGTCCGCAAGCGTGTTGAGGGCCCCGTACCGGCCGCCCTTGATCCGAGCGGGGTCGAACATGTCGCTGAGGCGGGCCACGTCGTCGGCGCTGAGCCGGACGGAGGTGGCCGCGAGGTTCGCGCTGATGCGGGCCGGACGTCTGGAGCCGGGGATGGGGACGATGGCGTGGGGCCGCGCCAGCAACCAGGCGAGAGCGATCTGGCCGGCGGTGCCGCCGGTGCCCGCGGCGAACTCCTCCAGCTCGGCGACCAGCTGCCGGTTGTGCTCGAAGTTGTCGCCCTGGAACTTGGGCAGGGTGGAGCGGAAGTCGTCCCGGCCGAACTCGGTGCCGGGGGCGAAGGCGCCGGTGAGCATGCCGCGGCCCAGCGGGCTGTAGGGCACCAGCGTGATCCCGAGCCGCCTGCACTCCGGCAGGACTTCGGCCTCGACGCCCCGTTCCCACAGCGAGTACTCGCTCTGCAGGGCGGCGACGGGATGAACCGCGTGGGCCCGCCGCAGGACCTCCGGGGTCACCTCGCTCAGCCCGATCGCACGCACCTTGCCCGCGGCCACCAGTTCGGCCATGGCGCCCACGGTGTCCTCGACGGGGACGGCGGGATCGAGCCGGTGGTAGTAGTACAGGTCGATCCGGTCCGTGCCCAGCCGCTTCAGGCTCGCCTCGCAGGCGGCCCTCACGTACTCCGGACGACCGTCGAAGAAGCTGCGGCCCCCCGGGCCGGGGCGCGCCGAGAACTTCGTCGCCACGACCGCCCGGTCGCGCCGTCCCCGAAGGGCGCGCCCCAGCAACTCCTCGTTGTGGCCGAACCCGGCGACCGGACCGCCCGGAGTGGCACTGCTCGCACCGTAGTAGTCCGAGGTGTCGAACAGCTCCACTCCGAGGTCGATCGCACTCCGGATGGTGGAGACCGAGGTCTCGGGATCCGCCTCGCCGTAGAACTGCGACATCCCCATGAGCCCGAGCCCGACGGGCCGCACCGAGATGCCGGATCCGCCCAGGGGTGTCCGGGCTGTGTGCGCGGTGCTTTCGATCGACACCTGAACCCACCTTCGCTCGTACCGTCGGCGACCTATAAGAGGCCACTGGAACTTTATGAGGACGAAGTTAACAGACCACTGGCCTCTTGTCGAGCGGGGAGGGTGCGAAGGGCTGCCGCGTCCGGTCGCGCGACCGGGCGGAGGCGGGGTGTTTCCGCTCGATGCGGGCGGCGCCGGAGCGCGGAACCAGGCGCCCCCGGCCGACGACGTCATGTCGGCGGCTCGCGGGCCGGTCGCTGGGCAGGGGGTGACTGAAGGCGTGGGGCGCCGGGTCAAGTCCCGGCCCGGAGCCGGGTGTTCGCCGCTGCCCGTGGTGCAGGCCGGGGGTGACGGCCGGTGTGAGGTGCTGCCTCGGCCGCTGCCGGGGCCGGATCCTGCCGGCCCCTCCGCGGCCCGTAAGTCCACTCGGGGGTTCGGCGGCGGGCGCTGTTCCCGGCCGGGGCGCCGGGGTGCCGGGTCGTCGGGGCCGGGTGCGGGCCGCCTCGGCCGGGTGCGCCCGACCGTCTCGGGCGGGGGTGCTGGACCTGTCGGTCAGGGCGCCGGGCCGTCTTCCGGAGGGGCCGGCGGGCGGGTGCGCGTGGTCAGTGCGACAGGAGCGCCGACGACGCCTGGGCTTGGAGCCATGCTGTCGCCTGGGCGTGGGGCCAGCCCATCTCCCTCATGGTGCTCCAGGCGGAGATGCCGAAGTAGAACCACATGATGTCGCGCGTCTGCCGGCGGGTCAGTCCGGCGCGGACTTCCCCGAGGTCGAAGAGCCGGTCGGCGATGACGTCCAGGACGCCCCGGTAATGCTTGATCTTGTATTCGGCGGCGCCGGCCACGTCGGCGTCGGAGTTGCGGGCGTCCAGCAGCACCGTGAGCGTCTTGGCGTGCCGCTCGATCACCTCGCCGGTACCCGCGGCCGTCAGCCGCAGGATCTCCTGACCGTCGTCGGCCGCCAGCACCTGCTGCCGGGTCAGCTCCGCCCGCTCGTCGCCGGCGCTGTCCGCGGCCAGGGCCAGGATCAGGGCGGACTTGCCGCCGATGCTGGCGTACACCGTGTTCAGCGCGACGTCGGCCTCCGCCGCGATGGCGGCGAGGCTCACCCGGCCGTATCCCCGCTCCGCGAAGAGATCCCTGGCCGCGTCGAGGATCGCCCTGCGGGTCTGCTCCGCGTTCTGGGCGCGGAGCCGGGAGGTGTACGCGCGCGGGCTCATGGGAGAGATCGTACCCAGCGCCGGGTTCGCCGCATGTCGGGAACATTGAGTGTATGTTCATTACTATGAAATCGGCCCGAAGGCGCCGCGTGTGCGGTGCCGTGGCAGCCGATGCCCCTCTGACAGGAAGCGGAAAGTCATGAGAATCAGACTGGCTGTGCTCGCCTGCGCCGTCACGGTCGCGGCGGCGACCGCCGGGCCGGCCCTCGCTCAGGCCTCCGCCCAGGCAGCGTCGCGGCCGACGAGCGGCCCTCGCATAGCCGCCCACTTCGACCTGCCGCACGGCCAGACCCCGGAGAACATCGCTCTGGAGCCGGACGGCACAGCTGTCGTCACCTTCGCCGCCGCCCGCCAGGTGGCCGCCGTCAGCCCGCGGGGCGTCACCCGGATCCTGGCCACCCTTCCCGCGCCCGCCGATGGCGGCGCGCACACCCCGAGGCTCGGCTTCGCCCTGACCGCGGGTGTCGTCCGGGCCCACGACGGAACGCTGTACTTCCTCTACGCCAGCGGCACCGCGGACCTGACCGGCCTGTGGCGACTGCGTCCGGGCCACGCCCCGCACCGCATCGCGGCACTCCCCGCCGACGGACTTCCGAACGGGCTGGCATTGGACGAGCGCCATGACCGGCTCTACATGGCGGACTCCGCGCTGGGAAAGATCTACACGGTGCCCACCAGGGGCGGTACGCCCACCACGTGGTCCGCCGCTCCCGAACTCGCCCCGGCCGGCTTCCTGGGCGTCAACGGCCTGAAGGTCCACCAGGGCGCGCTGTGGGCGACCAACCTGGACCGGGGCACCGTGGTGCGCATCCCGTTCGGCCCCGGGGGCCGGCCCGGACCCGTCAGGATCACGGCCAGGGGGCTGGCAGGCATCGACGACTTCGCCTTCACCGGCCGGGGGGACGAGATCCTGGCCGCTCTCGACGGCCCCGACGAAGTCGTGCTCGTCCAGCCGGACGGCACCTCCACGACCGTGCTCACCGGCGCGGACGGCCTCCAGAACCCGACCTCCGTCGCGGTGCGCCGAAACGTCGCCTACATACCCAGTGCCGCCTACGCCACCGCCTCCGACCCCAACCTCCTGATCGCTCCCGTGCCGGGTCCCGAGGGCAGCACCGGGCACACCCCTGACCACCGCCGGCCGCGGTAGAAAGGAGGGCCGGCGCGGGGGAGACAGGTGCCGGCAGAACCCTGGGCGCGGCCCCCGACGGGACTTCGGCGGGCCGGCGGCACGATCCCCCACCGGGCCCGCGCCACCCCCGCACCGCCCCGCACAGGGCGTGCCGCGCTCGCCGGGAAAGCCCATCTGACCTGGGCTTTCCGGCCGTCCGCCGCTACGGTCGCGGTACCGGAACGGGCCCGGCGGAGGGCCCGGTGAGAGGGGGAGCCCGCATGGGCCAGGACACGGACCGGCACACGGAGCGGAGCGCGAACGCAGACGGGGACGCAGACGGGGACACGGGCGGGGGCGCGGACGGGGACGCGGCCCGTGACATCCGTACCGTGGACGACGTACTCCGGCTGCTGGACGGGCTGTTCGCGCCGGACGCCGACCGGTGGTCGGACGGCGCGGCCGGCTGGTGGGACGGCTTCTACGCCGACCGGACGCGGCCGGTGCCGTTCTTCGCCGCCCGGCCGGACGAGAACCTGGTGGAGTGGCTCGACTCCGGGCTGATCGACGGCCGGCGTGCGCTGGACCTCGGGTGCGGGCCGGGCCGCAACGCCCTGCACCTCGCGGCGCGCGGCTTCGAGGTCGACGCCGTGGACCTGTCGCCGGCCGCCGTGGCGTGGGCGCGGGAACGGGCCCGGGAGGCCGGCGCCGAGGTGCGGTTCCTGTGCGGGGACGCCTTCGCGGCGGCCGGCGACCGGCTCACCGGGCCGTACGACCTGGTCTACGACTCCGGCTGCTTCCACCATCTGCCACCCCACCGCAGGATCAGCTACCTCGCCCTGCTGGAGCGGGTCCTCGCCCCCGGCGGCCGGTTCGCCCTCACCTGTTTCGCCGCCGGTGCCATGGGCTGCGAGCTGCCCGACGCCGAGCTGTACCGCACCTCCCGGCTGCACGGCGGCCTCGCCTACACCCCCGGATCGCTGCGCCGGATCTTCTCGGGGCTGCGGGAGGTGGAGCTGCGCCGGATGCGTGACGAGCCGGACGGATCGCCGTGCTTCGGGGAGGACTTCCTGTGGACGGCACTGTTCCGGAACGAGCCCGCGGGCGCCGGGACCTGACCTCCCGGTCCCTCTACAGCCACCCCTGCTGCCGGGCCTCGCGCACCGCCTCCATGCGGTTGCGGGTGCCGGTCTTGCCGATGGCCGAGGAGAGGTAGTTGCGGACGGTGGACTCCGACAGGTGCAGCTTCGCGGCGATGTCGGCGACCGTCGCCCCGTCCGCGGACGCCTTCAGCACGTCGCACTCGCGGACCGTCAGCGGGTTCGGACCGGCGCTCAGCGCGGCGGCGGCGAGGGCCGGGTCGACCACCGTCTCGCCCGTCAGCACCCGGCGGATCGCGGCCGCCAGCTCCTCCACCGGCCCGTCCTTGACCAGGAACCCCGCAGCGCCCGCCTCCATCGCCCGGCGCAGGTAGCCGGGCCTGCCGAAGGTGGTCAGGATGAGCACCCGGCAGTACGGCGCCTGCTCACGCAGCTCGGCGGCGGCGTCCAGACCGCTCCTGCCCGGCAGTTCGATGTCCAGCAGGGCCACGTCGGGCCGGTGGGCCAGCACGGCGTCCACGATGGCGTCCCCCGCCGCCACCTGGGCGACGACCTCCATGTCCGCCTCCATGCCGAGCAGCAGGGCGAGCGCGCCCCGCATCATCCCCTGGTCCTCGGCGAGCAGGACGCGGACGGACTTGGCGGGCCGGTGGTCCCGGGGCATCTCGTTCACGGACCAAGGGTAGGGAGTCGCGGCGGCGCCTGCCGGGGGAGTACGGGGAGTGCCGGGAGTACGGGGGAAGCGCATCGGGGCGTCCGCCCGGCACCGCGCCGGTGCACGGGGCTCCGGCGGCCGGGCGGCGACCGCCTTTCGCCGGCGACCACCGTACGTCGTCGCCCGCCGTGCACCGGCGGCGGCAGTTCAGCAGCCCGCCACGTCTCCGCTTCCGGGCGCGGCACCCGCGGCACCCGCGGCACCCGCGGCACCCGCCGCGCTCATGCTGCCAGACGGTGCTCGTGCTGCTCCCCGCGCTCGCGGTGTTCACCTGCTCGGGGCGCTGGCCGCGCCACCCGCGCTCGTGCTGCTCCCCGCGCTGGCCGCGCTTGCGGCGCTCGTGCTGCTTCCCGTGGTCCCCGTGCTCGCGGTGTTCACCTGCTCGGGGCGCTCGCCGCGCCACCCGCGCTCGTGCTGCTCCCCGCGCTGGCCGCGCTCGCGGCATTCACGCTGCTCTCCGTGGTCCCCGTGCCCGCGGCCTTCACGCCGCTCCCCGTGCTCGTCGCGGCGGCCAGGGCCGCGGCCGTCAGTTCCTCCGTGCTCGTGGGGAGCCGCGCGGTGACCGTGAAGCCGCCGCGCGGTGACGGGCCCGCATCGAGCGAGCCGCCCGCCGCCGCGAGGCGTTCGGTCAGGCCCTTGAGGCCGGTCCCGCCGATGCCGGGCACGGCCGGCTGGACCACGGCCGGCACGCCGCTCCCGTCGTCCGCGACCGTGAGGCGGACGTGCTCGGCCCCGCCGGTGACACTGATCTCGCAGCGGCCCGCACCGCTGTGGCGGACCGCGTTCGTCACCGCCTCGCGCACCACCCAGCCCAGCAGCGCCTCCGACTGCGGCGTCAGCGGCGGCCCCGAGCGGCGGACGACGGGCTCGATGCCGGCGGCGCTCAGCGCCGACCGCGCCCGGTCCAGCTCCGTGCTCAGGCTGCCCTCGCGGTAGCCGGTGACCGCCTCGCGGATCTCGGTGAGCGCCTGCCGGCCGACCGACTCGATGTCGGCCACCTGCGTCAGCGCGGCGTCCATGTTCCGGGGAGCCAGGCGCCGGGCCGCCTCCGACTTCACGACGATCACCGACAGGGTGTGGCCCAGCAGGTCGTGCAGGTCGCGGGAGAACCGCAGCCGCTCTTCCTCCACCGCCCGCCGGGCCAGTTCCTCACGGGCCGCCCGCAGCTCCCGTACGGCCTCGCTCAGGCTCAGGATCGCGGCGGTCACCATGGTCGACAGGAACGTGGCGTAGGCGATGTTGATGCCGTCCCAGCCCTCGTGGAAGGCGGCGACGCAGCCGGAGAAGACGGCCAGCGCCATGCCGGAGCGCCCCAGCCACGGGCCCCGCAGGATCGCGCCGGTCGCCAGCCCGAACAGCGGGAAGAACAGCAGCCAGTTGCCGCCGTAACCGAGCCCCAGCGCGGTGGTGACCACGCCCATCAGCACCAGCGCCGTCCGCGTCGCGGTCGCCGCCCGCCGCTTCCTGTCGAACGCGTTGAAGACGACGTAGATGTAGAGCGAGTTGAAGGCGAGCAGGCCCAGGCCGCCTATCCACGGGTTCGGGGTCTCGCCCTGGAAGATGTTGGAGAGCGAGCCCAGCCCCATCAGCAGCCAGGGCAGCAGGGCGAAACCGGAGGGCGGCGGCCCCGGGTTCTCCGGCACCTGCCCCGCCTTCTGCGCGGCCCGCCACTCGGCCTTGAGGTGCTCCTTGTTCGCCTTCCAGTGCCGCTGCGCCTCCCGCGCCTCGCGGACGGCCTCCCGCCACGACCGCGCGTGGCAGGAGATACTGCGCCTCCAGCTCATGTTCCGTTCCCCCCGAGTGTCAGACGGTTCCCGCGTTGCGGCGGTTCGACAGCACAGCGTACGAACCGAACGCCACGAGCCCGGCCGCAGCAGCAGCGCGGTCAGCGCCCACCGCCACACCGCCGGCCGCACGCCGTTGACCAGACCGCCGCCGGCAGCACCGCGCAGAGGGCGGGCGGCACGGTCTCCGCCCCGGTCAGCGCGCGGCCGGTGGCCACCTGGCGCGAGGTCATCGGCGTCACCCTGAGCGGCCGTCCGCCAGGCCCGGCCGCTGCCGGTGCCGCTGTCGGTGAACAGCAGGTACATCCTCACCGGAGCGGCGATCGAGCCGATCACGGACCCGGCGTCGCGCAGCGTGCGGCGTCCTTCCAGTCCAGCGAGGCCGGGTCGACCTCCGGGCTCGGTACCGCACCTCCCCCGGAAGGACACGGCACTTCGTGTCTGCGTCATGACAGCCACGCTACGGATCCGGGCGGGGCGTACGGCAGATGCGCATGTACGGAGCCGGACGGGACGTCCGCACCACGCCGGGCAGGACAAATGTCCCGGGCCCGCCGGGCCGGACGAATGCCGCGGGCGCGCCGGGCCGGACCAAGGTCCCGTGTGCGCCGGGCTGGATCGATGCCGCGGGTGCGCCGGCGGCCGGGCCGCCGGGAACTTCACGGGCCGCGAGCGCGGGGTGTACAGAGGGCGCATGGCCATCGACGCAGCCCGTGCCCTCGCGGCCGGACCCCGCACCCGTGAGATCTCCTGGACGCCCCGGGACGTGCAGCTCTACCACCTCGGCCTCGGCGCGGGCGTCCCCGCGACCGGCCCCGGCGAACTGCGCTACACCCTGGAGACCCGGCTGCACGTCCTGCCCAGTTTCGCCACCGTCGCCGGCGGCGGGGCGCCCGGAGTGATCCGCGCCCTGTCCGTGCCCGGCGTCGACGTCGACCTCGCCCGGGTGCTGCACGGCGGTCAGGCGCTGACCGTCCACCGCCCGCTCCCCGCCGCGGGCACCGCCACCGCCACCAGCGAGATCACCGCCGTGTACGACAAGGGGACGGCGGCCGTCCTCGTCCTGCGCACCGAGGCCGCCGACCCCGAGGGGCCGCTGTGGACCGAGGAAGCGCGGATCTTCGTACGCGGAGAGGGCGGATGGGGCGGCGACCGAGGGCCCTCCGCCCGGCCCGGCGCGCCCCGCGGTGAGCCCTCGCGCACCGTGCGCCGCCCGGTGCGCGAGGACCAGGCCCTGCTGTACCGGCTGACCGGCGACGACAACCCGCTGCACGCCGACCCCGGCTTCGCGCGGGCCGCCGGGTTCGGCCGTCCGGTCCTGCACGGCCTGTGCACGTACGGCATGACCCTCAAGGCGGTCGTCGACACGCTGCTCGGCGGTGACGTGAGCCGGGTGCGCTCCTTCACCACGCGCTTCGCCGGGGTCGTGTACCCGGGCGAGACCCTGTGCGTCCGCATGTGGCAGGGGCAGGGGCAGGGGCAGGGGCAGGGGCAGGGGCAGCGGCGGGAGCGGGGCGGTGTGGTGCGGGTGGCGGTGAGCGCGGTCGAGCGGGACGACGCGGCCGTACTGGACGACACGGTCGTCGAGTACGACTGAGCCCGGCCGGGGGCTGCGCCCGTGCCGAGGCGCCACCCGTGCCCCCGGTGCGCCGGGCCGGAGGCATCGTGTCCCCGGTGCGCCGGGCCGGGACGCGGAACGGCCCCGTCCTCCGGGGAGGACGGGGCCGCGTCTCGCTCTCCGTGCCGTCAGGCCGCCATGTCGGTCTGCCCGTCGCCCGTCTTGCGGTGCCGGCCGCTGGGGGCCGTCTCGCCGTCTCGGGAGGAGACCGGGCCGCGGTGCTTGCCGTGGCCCTCCGCCTCCTGGACATCGGTCGTAAGCGGCTGGGTCTTGCTGGCGTCGCTCATCGGAAAGAACTCACCCCGTCAACATCATCTTTCGTACAGCCGGGCGAGTTTAACCGGCACACCTCGGGCGAAATCCAGGCGGACGCGCCAACCGGCACGACTTCGTTACCTGGCCGCCATGCGCCCCGTGACCCGCCCTGTCATCCGCCCTGTGAGCGCGGCCTGTTGCAGGGTTACGGGCCGGGGAACGACGGGTGACGGAGGTTCCTGTTCCGGGAGTGGGCGGGGCTCGATGAGCGGCGGGAGGGGGCCGGCGGCGGGGGCCGCGGCCGGGGGGAGCGGGCCGGCGGCCCGCGGATCCGCCGCCTCCGGAACCGGACTCTGCGGGTGCGCGCTCCCGTCGTGCGGGACGGGTGTGTCCGGTGCCTGTGCGGGCGGGATCTGTGTGGCCCGGGTGTGTGCGCCCGGGGCCTGTGCGTGCGCGGTCCCCGTGCCCGGAGTCCGTGCGTCGGGGACCTGCGGGCTCGCGGCGCCGTGTGAACCGTCCCGCGGCTCGTCGTCCGGCGCGCCCGCGGGGGCCGGGAGCGACGGGTTCGAGGACGCCGGGTCCGGCGGCATCGGGGCCGGGAGGGCCGACGTCCGGTGCACCGGCACCCACCGTGCCCCCCGGATCACCGGGGACGGCCGGCGAGCCGCCGGGAGCGGCACCGGAAGCGGCGCCGGAAGGGGGGCGAGGCCCGTGGGCCCGGTCGCCGGAGCACCGGACGGCACCCCGGGCGCAAGGGCCGGGGGAAGAGCCGTCCACGCGTCCGGCGCCTGACTTCCCGGCGCGGTCCAGCGCGCCACCCCGCACGGCACCGCGGCCGTGCTGAACGGCAGCCGCAGCGTGCCCTCGGCCGTCCACACCCCGGCGCCGGCCAGCCACCCCTCGGGCGCGGGGACATGCCGCACCCGCCGCTCCGCGGGCCGCCACACCCCGACCCAGCTGCCGAACGGTCCGTCGCAGCGCAGCGCCACCGCGCAGTGCTCCGGGGTCAGCACCTGTCCCGGCTGGATCGCGAACGGCGTCACCGCGCAGTCGGGCACCCGCAGGCACTGAGGGAACCGCACCGGCAGGGTGCTGCCGAGCACGCCCCAGCCCAGCCGGTACCGCCCGGGGGAGGGCGCGTCCGAGCGGATCAGCAGCAGTCCGCTGTCGGGGTCGGCCAGCAGCAGCCGGTCGTCGCTGTGCGGGGCGAGCTGGAGCAGCGGGGTCACCTCGCCGCCGCCACCCAGGTCGACCACGACCGCCTTGGTGCGCCCGGCCGCCCGCCGGTCCAGGGCGAGCATCCGCCCGGCCCGGTCCAGCCAGACCCCGCCCGAGCAGTGGCCCGGCACCTCGGCCACCATCTCGGGCCCGAAGGCGCCGCCGGCCACCAGCCACACCGCCGAGGACCGCGGCCCCGCCGCGAGCGCGTACGCCCGCTCGCCGCCGGGAGCGCAGGGCAGCAGCCGCATCCCGGTGTGCTCCGGGCACTCGACCGCGCCCAGGGGCAGTTCGCCGGTGGCGGGGCCGGTCGGGTACAGCAGGGAGAAGGTGTGGCGGCCCGCCACCAGGCGCCGGATGAGGACCCGGCCGTCGCCCATCGGCTGCACCTCGGTGCCCGGTTCCTCGGGCTGGTCGGCCGGCAGCGGCACGGCGTACGGCTCGGGGCCGTCCAGCGTCCAGCGCTCCGGGTACCAGGAGTCGCCGCTGCGGGCGAGCCGTGCGGCGTAGGCGCCGTCCGCCGTGATCGCGCAGGCCGCCGCGGGTCTCGCGCCGTCCGCGCCGACCGCCGACGGCGGCGGGGCGCCCTCCTGTTCGTGTGCTGCCGAGAGCCCCGGAGAGGCACAGACTGTCATCGCTCGGTCACCTCCTGTGAGGACGCTAGTTTTCGTACGCACAGACGGAGGACCGGCGGGCGGGCGCTTCACACATACGGGTGGCCAAGGAACGATTCGCCTGAGAAAAGCGGAACGTTTGTGCTGGAGAAGTACGAAACCTCTGTGCGACCGATCCCGGCTCCGGTCCCGGTTCCGATGCCGGCTCCGGTTCGCTCCGGCTCCGGCTCCGGTCCGGTTCCGGCTGCGATCCCCGGTCCGGTCCGGTCCAGTTCCGGTTCCGGCTCCCATCCCGGCTCCGGCTCCGGGCCGACCCCGTCCCGGCCCCGCACCGAACCCGGGTGGCCCCGGGCCGGACCCGGGCGAGTCCGGGACCTGACCCGGCGGAGACCCGGGCGCGACCCGGGTGGCGCGAGGCGTCCCCTCCTGGACCGGGACCCGGGCGGGACCCCGGCAGGGTCCCCGGGGCGGGGTGGGCCCCTCCGGGGCGGGCGGCGCCGGTTCAGCCGCGCCGAACACCCAGGTAGCCTTGCACCCGTGCCCCGTCTGTCTGAAGTCATCACCGCGCTGGAGACCCTGTGGCCCCCCGAGCGGGCCGAGTCCTGGGACGCGGTCGGCACCGTCGCGGGCGACCCCGGCCAGGAGGTCGGCCGGGTCCTGTTCGCCGTCGACCCGGTCCAGGAGATCGTCGACGAGGCGGTGAAGCTGGGCGCCGACCTGCTCGTCACCCACCACCCGCTCTACCTGCGCGGTACGACGACCGTGGCGGCCTCCACCTTCAAGGGCCGGGTCGTGCACACCCTCATCAAGAACGACATCGCCCTGCACGTCGCCCACACCAACGCGGACACCGCCGACCCGGGCGTCAGCGACGCGCTCGCCGGAGCGCTGGACCTCAGGGTCGTACGGCCCCTCGTCCCGGACCCGAGCGACCCGGAGGGCCGCCGGGGTCTCGGCCGCGTCTGCGAACTCGACCACCCGCTGACCGTGCGCGAGCTGGCCGCCCGCGCCGCCGAGCGGCTGCCCGCGACCGCGCAGGGCATCCGCGTCGCCGGCGACCCCGACGCGGTCGTCCGCACGGTCGCCGTCAGCGGCGGCTCCGGCGACAGCCTCTTCGACCACGTACGGGCGGCGGGCGCGGACGCCTTCCTCACCGCGGACCTGCGCCACCACCCGGCCTCGGAGGCCCGCGCCCACAGTCCTCTCGCGCTGCTCGACGCGGCGCACTGGGCCACCGAGTGGCCCTGGTGCGAGCTGGCCGCAGCCCAGCTCGACGAGATCTCCGACCGGCACGGATGGGGCCTGCGCGTCCACGTCTCCAAGACGGTCACCGACCCCTGGACCGCCCACGCGGCGTCCATCACCACCGACGAACCCATGGGAGCCCCCAACTGAACGCCGCGCCCGCCGACCAGATCCGACTCCTCGACGTCCAGGCCCTCGACGTCCGCCTGCAGCAGCTCGCGCACAAGCGGAAGTCGCTGCCCGAGCACGCCGAGATCGAGTCGCTGACCAAGGACCTCACGCAGCTGCGCGACCTGCTCGTGGCCGCGCAGACGGAGGAGAGCGACTGCGCCCGCGAGCAGACCAAGGCCGAGCAGGACGTGGACCAGGTGCGCACCCGCGCCGCCCGCGACCAGCAGCGCCTGGACTCCGGTGCGGTCACCTCGCCCAAGGACCTCGCCGGCCTCCAGCACGAGATCGCCTCGCTCGCCAAGCGCCAGGGCGACCTGGAGGACGTCGTCCTGGAGGTCATGGAGCGCCGCGAGTCCGCGCAGGAGCGCGTCGCCGAGCTGACCGAGCGCGTCGGTTCCGTCCAGGCGAAGGCTGACGACGCCGTCGCCCGCCGCGACGCGGCCTTCGAGGAGCTGGACGGCGAGGCCGCCACCGTGGCGAAGGAGCGCGAGGTCGTCGCCGCCTCCGTCCCGGCGGACCTGCTGAAGCTCTACGACAAGCTGCGCGAGCAGCAGGGCGGCATCGGCGCGGCCAAGCTGTACCAGCGCACCTGCCAGGGCTGCCGCCAGGAGCTGGCCATCACGGAGCTGAACGAGGTCCGCGCCGCCGCCCCGGACACGGTCGTCCGCTGCGAGAACTGCCGCCGCATCCTGGTGCGCACCGCCGAGTCCGGTCTCTAGACGCGCAAGGGGCCGCTGAGGTGCGGGAGTCGGACGTGCCGGAGTCGGACGTGCCGGAGTCGGGCGTGCGGGAGTTCGTCGTGGAGGCCGACGGCGGGTCGCGGGGCAACCCCGGGCCCGCCGGCTACGGCGCGGTGGTGCTCGACGCGGCGACGGGCCAGGTGCTGGCGGAGACCGCCGAGTACCTGGGCACCGCCACCAACAACGTCGCCGAGTACCGGGGCCTGCTGGCCGGCCTGCGGGCCGCGCACGCCCTGGACCCGGCGGCGACGGTGCACGTGCGCATGGACTCCAAGCTCGTCGTCGAGCAGATGTCCGGCCGCTGGCAGATCAAGCACCCGGACCTGCGTCCGCTCGCCACCGAGGCGGCCCGGGTGTTCCCGGCCGGGCGGGTCGGCTACGAGTGGATCCCGCGCGAGCGCAACAAGCACGCCGACCGCCTCGCCAACGAGGCGATGGACGCGGGCGCCCGGGGCGAGCAGTGGTCGCCGCCGGCGTCACCGTCGACGGCGGAACCGGACGCCGGCGCACCCGGAACCGAGGCGCCCACCGCCACCGGGAACGCGCCCACGACGCACCCGTCCGCCACCGCAGGGGCCGCCGTAGCGCACGGCGCCGAGGCACCGGGCACGCCCACCGGACCGGCCGGATCCGCTACGGCCCCCTCCGGAACGGCCCCCTCCGGGCCGACCTCCTCCGGGCCGACCTCCTCCGGCGCCGCCGCCGACCCGCGGGCGGCTGCCGCCGGCGGTGCGCAGTCCCGTACCGTCGCTCACGCTGCCCAGCCCCCTGCCGCCGCCGACGCGCAGACCACCGCCGGCGCCGCCGCGAAGGCTGCCGCGGACGTGCGGGCCGCTCGGGCGGTCGCCGGTGCGGGGGCCGCCCGGCCCGTCGCCGCGCCCGGGTGGGCACCGGCCGACCTCGGGGCGCCCGCCACGCTCGTGCTGCTGCGGCACGGGGAGACCCCGCTGACCCCGCAGAAGCGGTTCTCCGGAAGCGGCGGCAGCGATCCGTCGCTCTCCGCCATCGGCCGCGAGCAGGCGGAGAAGGCGGCGGTCGCGCTCGCCCGGCGCGGCACGGTCCAGGCCGTCGTCTCCTCCCCGCTGGCCCGTACCCGCGAGACGGCGGCGATCGTCGCCGCCCGCCTCGGCCTGCCGGTGACGGTCGACGACGGGCTGCGCGAGACCGACTTCGGGGCCTGGGAGGGGCTCACCTTCGGCGAGGTGCGCGAACGCCACCCCGAGGACCTGAACGCTTGGCTGGCCTCGCCGGACGCCGAACCGACCGGCGGCGGCGAGAGCTTCGCGACGACCGCCGTCCGGATCGCAGCGGCCCGCGACCGCCTGGTCGCGGCGCACGCCGGCCGCACCGTCCTGGTCGTCACCCATGTGACGCCGATCAAGACGTTCGTACGCCTGGCCCTCGGCGCCCCGCCGGAGTCCCTGTTCCGCATGGAACTCTCGGCGGCCTCGCTGTCGGCGGTGGCGTACTACGCGGACGGCAACGCGAGCGTCCGGCTCTTCAACGACACGTCCCACCTGCGCTGAGCCGGGCCGCCTCGCGGGCCAGTCGTTCGATCCGGGCCCAGTCGCGGTCGGCGAGCGCGTCCGCCGGGACCATCCAGCTGCCGCCCACGCAGCCGACGTTGGGCAGCGCGAGGTAGTCGGGAGCCGTGCCGGGACCGATGCCCCCGGTCGGGCAGAACCGCGCCCCGGGGAGCGGACCGGCCAGCGACTTGAGGTAGGCCGTGCCGCCCGCCGCCTGGGCCGGGAAGAATTTCATCTCGCGCACACCGCGCTCCAGCAGTGCCACGACCTCCGAGGCGGTCGACACCCCGGGCAGGTACGGCAGCCCGGACGCGGCCATGGCCGACAGCAGGGTGTCCGTCCACCCGGGGCTGACCAGGAAGCGCGCGCCCGCGTCCGCGCACCGGGTCACCTGCGCGGGCGTGACGACCGTACCGGCGCCGACCACCGCGTCCGGCACCTCGGCGGCCATGGCCCGGATGCCGTCCAGCGCGGCCGGTGTCCGCAGGGTCACCTCGATCGCGGGCAGCCCCCCGCCGACCAGCGCCCGGGCGAGGGGTACCGCGTCGGCGGCGTCGTCCAGCACGACGACGGGCAGAACGGGGGCGAGGTCCAGTACGGAGGCAGGCAGAGATGCGGGCATGGCGCCATCCTGCCGGGACCGAACAACATGCGCAAAGCCCGTTGCGCATGTTGCAACGCCAGGTGAGGGGTGGCCCGTCGGTGCCTGGAGGCTTCCGCAGGGCCCGGGGTTCTGCCGCCGGGCCAGGCGACGGCGGGACGGCCGGGGACGGGCAGGTCCTCCGAGGGGCGTCAGTGCACCTCGGTCACCAGCACGTCCAGCGACCAGGGCCGTCCCGCCGCCGTGGGAGCCTGCGCCTCCACCTCGTACCCGAGGTCGCGCAGCGCCTCCACCAGCTCGCCGGGACCCTGCGGGACGGCTCCGGCGGACAGCAGGCTCCGGACGATCCGGCCCTTGGTGGCCTTGTTGAAGTGGCTGACGACCTTCCGGGTGGGCGCGTGCAGCACCCGTACGGTCGCCGTCCGCTCCGCGACCTCGCCCTTCGGCTTCCACGCGGCGGCGTACGCGGCGGAGCGCAGGTCGAGCACCAGCCCGCTCCCGGCCGCCTCGGGCAGTACCGAGGCCATCGGCGCGCGCCAGTGCGCGCCCAGCGCGCCGAGCCCGGGCAGCTTCACCCCCATCGAGCAGCGGTAGGAGGGGATCCGGTCGGTCACCCGGACCGCGCCCCACAGCCCCGAGAAGACCAGCAGCGAGCGGGCCGCGCGCCGCTTGGCCGCGGTGTCGAGGGAGGCCAGGCCGAGGGCGTCGTAGAGCACGCCGGTGTAGATCTCCCCGGCGGGCCGGGTCCCCGCCGTGCGCAGTCCGGCGTTCTTGGCGACCTCGCCGCGCAGCCCCTCGCTCAGTCCGAGCACCTCGCGCGCCTTGTCGTTCTGCGCGGGGTCGAGGTCACCGGAGCACAGGCCGACCAGCTCGTCGAGCACGGCCGTCCGGGCCTCGGTCAGCCCGGGCAGCGACAGCGACTCCAGGCGCAGCGGGGCGCCCCGGCCGGAGGCGGCCTTGCCTTCGGAGGGCGGCAGCAGGACGAGCACGGGTTCTCCTTCGGGTAGGGCTCCCGGCCAGCGTACGGGCAGCGCGCGGCGCCTTCGGGCGCGGGCGTCCGGGGGGCCGTCGGCCCCGGCCGAGGGCGGCCACCAGCCGGTCCGTCGGCGTGGAAGCGGGCGACGCGGACCGGGCGCCGGCGGCCGAGGAACGTGGTGTGCGCCACGGGCTCGGTGAGTCCGAGGGTGAGGGTGGTCTGCCCGTTCACCGCGAGGCCGCGTTCGCCCTCGGCCCGCCGTGACTCCGGTGTGCACGTCTCCCGCCGGACAGACGTTACAGACGTTGACGTCGCGACGAGGTCGAGCGCGCAGGCAGGGCCGTCTGACCACTGTTCCGGCGCCACGGCCGGCGGAGCGGCGACCGGCCCCCGTCGCGCCCGGTATCATGGTCGGCACGGCAGACGAGCCGGGCGGACGGCCGCGTGAAGTTCCCGTCAGGGAACCTCCCGAGGAACGTCCGGGCTCCACAGGGCAGGGTGATGGCTAACGGCCACCCGGGGTGACCCGCGGGACAGTGCCACAGAAAGCAGACCGCCGGACGCTTCGGCGCCCGGTAAGGGTGAAACGGTGGTGTAAGAGACCACCAGTGCCCAAGGTGACTTGGGCAGCTAGGTAAACCCCACCCGGAGCAAGGTCAAGAGGAGCGCCCTGAAAAGCGCTCTGCGCGGACGTTCGAGGGCTGCCCGCCCGAGTCCGCGGGTAGACCGCACGAGGCCGGCGGCAACGCCGGCCCTAGATGGATGGCCGTCACCGGAGGGCCCGCGAGGACCCCCGGTACAGAACCCGGCGTACAGCCCGACTCGTCTGCCCCTCACGCTCGTGGGCCCTGCCGGCCGTCGCCGCCCCAGGGAGCGGTGCGACGAGGCTCGCGCCGAGGGCGCACTCGGCTCCGGCGGGACTCGGGCTCCGGCTCAGGGAGTTCGGGGCGTGATCATGCCTCGTCGCTCCGGCGGCGTTCCAGGCCTACGGCCTCGAACTCGTCCGGGGAGGCCCCGTCCCGGCGTCCCGTTCCCCTGCCCTCGCCTCCGTCGGTCCGGCCGGGCCCAGGGACCGTTCCCTGACCCTCGCCAGGTGGTGGGCGAAGACCTCACCGGCGTCCGGGGTGAGGGTGCGCAGGGCCACCATGGCCGTGATCACCACGTCGCACAGTTCCGCCTCGACGTCCTGCCAGGTGTGCGTGGTGCCCTTGCGCGGGTTCTGGCCGGTCGCGCCGATGACCGCCTGGGCGGCCTCGCCGACCTCCTCGGAGAGTTTCAGCATGCGCACGAGGAGCGTCTCGCGGGAGCCGTGCGGGCGGTGGCCGTCGAGCCAGGCCGACAGGGCGTCGATGGTCGCCCAGGGCTCGGCGGCGGGGTGATCCGGGTCGGTCATGGGCGCAGCATCCCACGGTCCGGGACCGGATGGTCCCGCAACGGACGGTCCTGCAACGGACGCTCCCGGCGCGCGCAGTCCCGGCACACCAGGCCCGGAGCGGACAGGCCCGGACCGGACGTCCCCGCACGGACGATCCGGCACGGACGGCCCGCACGGACGGCCCGCACGGACGGCCCGGTACGGCGGTCCCGGTGCAGGTGGCCCCAGTACGGGAAGAACCTGCAGGTGGCCCAAGGGAAGAACCGCGGCGGCTAGCCCTCGCCCTCGAACAGGGCCTCCTGCCGGCCCTCCTTCTCCCGGCGCAGGTGCCGGGCGCGGACGCCCAGGACCACCGCCGTGCCCGCGGCCGTCGCCGCGATGGCGGCGGGCACCATCCAGCCGCGGTTGACCGCGTGGCCGAGGGCGTGGTCCAGGGAGAGCCGGCCGGGACCGGTGATCGCGAGGCCGGTGGCGGTGAGGCCCAGCGAGGCGGCGTACTCGTAGCCGCCGCCCTGGGCGAAGAAGCCGCTCGGGGCGTGCACCGCCGCGGCGCCCGCCATCGCACCGGCCGCGGCCGAGCCCGCCGCCGGGGTGGCCAGGCCCAGCGCCAGCAGGAGACCGCCGCCCGTCTCCGCCACTCCCGCCGCCATGGCGCTCGCCTTGCCCGGGCGGTAGCCGACGGACTCCATGAACCGGCCGGTGCCCTCCAGGCCGGCCCCGCCGAACCAGCCCAGCAGTTTCTGCGCGCCGTGCGCGGCCAGGACGCCGCCGGTCCCCAGCCGGAGCAGCAGCAGACCGAGATCACGGCGGTCGTAACAGGTCACGGCGACTCCTCGGGAGAACCGGCAACACCGGTGAACACCCTGCCACCGGCCGGGCCCGCCGGCGCGTCCTGCGTGCCGTTCGGGTGGCAGGGTGCCGTGAGCGGTGTGACGCTGGCCGACATGACGATTCAGACCGCCAAGCTCAGCGACCCGGCCGTCCGCGCCTTCGTCACCGCCGTCAACGCCCATGACCGCGAGGGGTTCCTGCACCTCCTCGCGCCCGGCGCCACCATGTCGGACGACGGCCGCGACCGCGATCTCGCCGAGTGGATCGAGCGGGAGATCTTCTCCACGCACGGCCACCTGGAGGTCGACAACGAGTCCCGCGGCGGCCGCGCCTTTCTCGCCCGCTACCGCAACGACACCTGGGGCGAGATGCGCACCCGGTGGTCCTTCACCGTCACCGACGACGGGCGGATCTCGCGGTTCGAGACCGGGCAGGCCTGACCGGCCGGGAGCGGACACCGCGCGCAAGCCTTGCCTTCGGGTGCGCTTCAACTCCTAACGTCCCCGGGCATGGAGAACACCAGCAGCACCGATTTCCCCTCCACGGGGACCACCGCCTCTTCTTCCGCAGGGTCCGCCGCCTCGGCTGCCCCCGGCGCTCCCGGGGCCCCCGGCTCCGCGGAGTCCACCGCCTTCACCGGTACCAGGACGCTCGGCCGCAGCGGCATCGAGGTCAGCGCGCTCGGGTTCGGCTGCTGGGCCGTCGGCGGGGAGTGGCAGACCCCGGACGGACAGCCCCTCGGCTGGGGGAAGGTCGACGACGACGAGTCCGTGCGGGCGATCCACCGGGCCCTCGACCTCGGGGTCACCTTCTTCGACACCGCCGACGCCTACGGCTGCGGGCACAGCGAGCGGCTGCTCGGGCGGGCCCTCGGCCGGCGCCGGGACGAGGTCGTCGTCGCGACCAAGTGGGGCAACCTCTTCGACGAACGGACCCGGACCGCGGACGGCCAGGACGCCACCCCGGCGTACGCCCGGCGTGCGCTCACCGCCTCCCTCGCCCGGCTGGGCACCGATCACATCGACCTCTACCAGTTGCACATCTCCGACGCCGACCCCGACGCCGCCGCCGAACTCCGCGACGCCTGCGAGGAGTTCGTGCGCGAGGGGCTGATCCGCGCGTACGCCTGGAGCACCGACGACCCCGGCCGCGCCGCTCTCTTCGCCCAGGGGCCGCACTGCACGGCCGTCCAGCACGCGCTCAACGTGCTCCAGGACGCGCCCGCGGTGCTCGCACTCTGTGAGGAGGCGGGGCTGGCGAGCGTCGACCGCAGTCCGCTCGCCATGGGTCTGCTCACGGGCAAGCACACCGGCCAAGCGCCCCTGGAGGCGGGGGACATCCGCAGCCGCCCGCCCGCCTGGCTGCCCGGCTTCCGGGCCGGTGCGGGCGCCGATCCGGCGTGGCTGGCGCGGGTGGAGGCGGTGCGGGAGGTGCTGACCAGCGGCGGCCGTACGCTCGCCCAGGGCGCCCTCGCCTGGCTCTGGGCGCGCAGCCCGCGGACCGTGCCGATCCCGGGCTTCCGCTCGGTTGCCCAGGCCGAGGACAACGCGGGCGCCCTCGCGAAGGGCCCGCTCACCGCGGAGCAGCTCGCGGAGGTGGAACGACTTCTCGGAAGATGAGGCCGCCACGCCCCGGGCAGCGGGAAGAGGGCTTACGGAAGGGGCGTGCGGAAAGCGGCGTGTGCGAGACGGCGCGCCGGGGTGGTGAAGGGGGGCGGGGGGGCGCGGCAGCGGAGAACGGCGTGCGGGGGGAGCGCGCGGGGGAAGCGTGAGGGAGCGGTGTGCGGCGTGCGACCGGGTGAGCGACACGAGTGACACGACATCCCTCCTTCGGTGATCTTTTGATCAGCCTTTGAAGACCCGTCGTGCACCGGCCCGCTCTCCCTTTGTACGGTCCCGGGGTGCGCGATTCCTCTCCGTCCCCCCGCTCTTTCCGGCCCGCCTCCCCGTCCGCCCCGCCGCTTCCGGTGTCCGCGCCGTCCCGGCGGTCCCTGCTCGCCGCCCTGGCCGCCGCGGCCCCGGTGGCCGTGGCGGCGGGCGGCCGGGCCTCGGCCGCCGCCCCTGGCACTCCTGCCGTGCCCGCGGCCCCCGCCGCGCCCGTCACCGTCATCGGCGGCGAGCGGCTGGCCCGTGCCGGGGTGCAGGTCCGGGGGGTGAGCGGCCTGCCCGGCAGACTCTCCGCCCGCGCCTGGCTCGTCGCCGACTGGGCGACCGGCGAGGTACTGGCCTCCTACCGCGCCCACCAGCGTCTCGCACCCGCGTCCACGCTGAAGATGCTCTTCGCGGACACCGTGCTGAAGAAGTTCGACCGCACCGAGCGGCACACCGTCACCGCCGCCGAACTGGCCGACATCCCCGCGGGTTCCAGCCTCGTCGGCATCCAGGCCGGGACCACGTACACCGTCGAGCAGTTGTGGCAGGGCGTGTTCCTGCGCTCGGGCAACGACGCGGTGCACGTGCTCGCGCACATGAACGGCGGGGTCGCCCGCACGGTCGCCGAGATGCAGGCCAGGGCGGAGGACCTGCAGGCCCTGGACACCCACGTGGTCAGCCCGGACGGGTTCGACCACCCGGGCCAGATCTCCTCGGCCTACGACCTGACCCTGTTCGCCCGGCACGGGCTGCGCAACGCCGACTTCCGCGGTTACTGCGGCACCCGCACCGCGGACTTCCCGGCCGGCGGGAAGAAGACGTTCCAGATCCAGAACACCGACCGCCTGCTGACCGGTGCGTGGGGCCTGAAGCCGTACGAGGGGATGATCGGGGTGAAGAACGGTTACACCAGCCACGCCGGGAACACCTTCACCGGGGCAGCGGTCCGCGGTGGCCGCACCCTGCTCGCCACCGTGATGCACCCCGGGGCCGGCAGCAACGCCGTCTACGAGGAGACCGCCGCCCTGCTCGACTGGGGCTTCGCGCAGGGCGGTTCGGCGCGGGCCGTGGGCACGCTGGTCGAACCGCTGAGCGAGGGCGGCGCGAAGGCGGGCGGCGGCGCGCCCGGCACCAGGGCGGCGGCGGGTTCCGGCGCGGGGGCGGCGGGGCCGGCGGCCGACGGCGGGCCCTCGGCCTGGCGGCTGCTGGAGGGGGCGGGCGGTACGGCCGCGCTGCTCGCCGGCGGGGTGTGGGCGGTGCGCAGACGCCGGGCGGCGGCGCGGGCGGCGGACACGGGCGGCCGTCACCGACGGTGAGGGATCGGCCGCCACCGCTGTCGCGGCGCCGAGGGTCCGAGATGCGATCTGCACAACCGGAATCGACAATTCCGTGCCGTCCAGGCCGGTGGACGGCATATGCTCGACATCTCCTTCACCAGAGCTTCACAGTTGGGGCATCGAGCGTCCGTCACCGCGGCCGTCCGCCGCCCCCGTCGGCCACATCCAGGGGAGGGGATGCGGCAGCCGTTCCACCGCACCGGCTGGGGGTGGACCCCGCGCGGGACGCGGGATGCGCACCGGCGCGTGGAACGGCTGCCGCGCACACCGGGCGTGCGCCCCTTGCGCTCAGCCCCGGCCCACGTAGGGCATCGTCGTCGCCAGCACCGTCGCGAACTGCACGTTGGCCTCCAGCGGCAGTTCCGCCATGTGCCGCACCGTGCGCGCCACGTCCGCGACGTCCATCACCGGCTCCGGTGCCACCTCGCCGTTCGCCTGGAGGGCGCCGGTCCGCATCCGGGCCGTCATGTCGGTGGCCGCGTTGCCGATGTCGATCTGCCCGACCGCGATGCGGTACGGCCGCCCGTCCAGGGAAAGGGCCTTGGTCAGGCCGGTCAGCGCGTGCTTGGTGGCGGTGTACGGCGCAGAGTGCGGGCGGGGCGCGTGCGCCGAGACCGAGCCGTTGTTGATGATCCGGCCGCCCTGCGGGTCCTGCTCCTTCATCTGCCGGTACGCCGCCTGCGCGCACAGGAACGCCCCGTTGAGGTTGGTGTCCACCACGTGCCGCCACGCCTCGTACGACAGGTCCTCGACGGGCACGCCGCCCGGGCCGAACGTGCCCGCGTTGTTGAACAGCAGGTCCACCCGGCCGAACCGGTCCACGGCCGCGGCGAACAGCGCGGTCACGTCCTCGGGGCGCGCCACGTCCGTGGGCACGGCGAGCGAGACGGCCCCGGGGGTGAGGGCCGCCGTCTCCTCCAGGGGCTCCGGGCGCCGGCCCGCCAGGACCGCGGACCAGCCCGCGCCGAGCAGTTCCACGGCGACGGCCCGGCCGATGCCGGAGCCCGCCCCGGTCACCACGGCGATCTTCGATGGGGTGTCAGTCATGGCACCGGAGCGTACGAGCCCGGTCCGCCATGCGGAATCCCGCGTCCGCCATACGGATGCCCGCAGCAGGGGGTGCGCCGGCCGGCACCTCCGGCCGGCCGGCGTCTCACACGAGCGCGGGTGCGGACCGGGACTCGGGGTCCGCCGCCTCCCCGGGGTAGCGCACCCCGATCCGCTCCCGCACCGCGTCCAGCGTCCGCATCACCGCGAGCGTGCCGTCCAGCGGCACCACCGGCGACTCGGTCTCGCCCGCCCGCAGCGCGCGCATCACCTCCAGCGCCTCGTGCCGCATGCTGGTGCGCGGGCCGTCGGCCGGGTCCGCCGTGAACTCCTCGGGGTCGCGGCCGTCGCGGTGCAGCACGAAGCGCTCCGGGTGGAAGAAGCCGGACGGCACGTCGATACGGCCGCGGGAGCCGGTGACGGAGGCGGTCGTCCCCGTACCGCCGGTGATGGAGCAGTGCACCTGGGCCAGCGCCCCGCCGTCCCAGGAGAGCAGCGCGCCGGTCTGGAGGTCGACGCCCTCGGGCGAGAGCACCGCCTTCGCCGTGACGTCCGAGGGCTCACCGAGCAGCAGGTGGGCGAAGGACACCGGGTAGACACCGAGGTCGAGCAGTGCCCCGCCACCGAGTTCCGGGTCGCGCAGCCGGTGCGCCGGCGGGAAGGGCCCGGCCAGCCCGAAGTCGGCCTGCACGGTGCGCACCTCGCCGATCGCCCCGTCGTCGACGAGCGCCTTCAGCCGCCGCACCAGCGGGTTGCAGTACATCCACATGGCCTCCATCAGGAAGCGCCCGTGACGGCGGGCCAGCGCGACGAGTTCGGCGGCCTCGCGCAGGTTCAGCGTGAAGGGCTTCTCGCACAGCACGCCGCGCCCGGCCTCCAGGCACAGGCCCGCGGCGGCGCGGTGGGCGACGTGCGGAGTGGCGACGTAGACGACGTCGACGCCGGGGTCGTGCGCCAGTTCCTCCCAACTGCCGTACGCCCGCGGGATCCCGAACCGCTCCGCGAACGCCTCGGCGGAGTCCGCACGGCGGGAGGCCACCGCCACGACCTCGGCGTCCGGCAGGTCCACCAGGTCCGCGGTGAAGGCGGCGGCGATCCCGCCGGTGGCGAGGACGCCCCAGCGCACCTTCTCTTCCGCCCGGCCGGACGCTCGGCCCGGCGCCCCGCCGGACGTTCCAGCGGACGCCTCACCGGATATTCCAGGCATTACCGGACCCCATCCTCGCTCATGCGTTCCTCGGCACGGTGTACGAGCTGAGAGCATAGGTGGCGGACCAGCCGGAGAGGGAGGGACACATGTCCGAGGGTGGGGCGTCGGCACCGCACAGGACGGCCGCGGGGGAGGCGGCCGTACCGAAGCCGAGGCCGCAGGCCGTCCCGCCACCGCCGTCACCGACGCCTGCCCCGCCGGACCGCGCCGCCCGCCGGACCGGGCTGCTGGTGACGCTGATCCTCGGCAGCCTGACCGCCACCCCGCCGCTCGCGATGGACATGTACCTGCCCTCGCTGCCGGAGGTCACCCGGTCCCTGCACGCGCCCGCCGCGACCGTCCAGCTCACCCTCACCGCCTGCCTGGCCGGCATGGCGCTCGGGCAGATCGTCGTCGGCCCGATGAGCGACCGGTGGGGCCGCCGCCGCCCGCTGCTCGCCGGTCTCGCGGTCTACGTCCTCGCCACCGCGCTGTGCGCGCTCGCGCCGAACGTCGAGATCCTGGTCGCCTTCCGGCTGGCCCAGGGCCTGGCGGGCGCGGCCGGCATAGTGATCGCCCGGGCGGTCGTCCGCGACCTGTACGACGGCGTGGCCATGGCCCGGTTCTTCTCCACCCTGATGCTGATCTCCGGTGTCGCGCCGGTCGTCGCACCGCTCATCGGCGGGCAGATCCTGCGGGTGACGGACTGGCGGGGCGTGTTCGTGGTCCTCACCGTGGTCGGCGCGCTGCTCGGCGCGGTGGTGTGGACCAGGCTCCCGGAGACCCTGCCGCCCGCCGAACGCCACGAGGGCGGCATCGGCGAGGCACTGGGCTCCATGCGCCGGCTCCTCGCCGACCGCGTCTTCACCGGCTACATGATCGCGGGCGGCTTCGCCTTCGCCTCCCTGTTCGCCTACGTGTCCGCGTCGCCGTTCGTGATCCAGGAGATCTACGGCGCCTCGCCGCAGACGTTCAGCCTGCTGTTCGGGCTCAACTCGATCGGCCTGGTCACCGTCGGCCAGATCAACGGCAAGGTGCTGGTCGGCCGGGTCCGCATGGACCGGGTGCTGGGGGCCGGGCTCGTCGTCGTCATCGCGGCGGCGACCGCCCTGCTGCTGATGGCGGCGGGCACCTTCGGGCAGGTGGGCCTCGTGCCGGTGGCCGCCGCGCTGTTCGTGCTGATGTCCGCGATGGGCATCACCATGCCCAACACCCAGACGCTCGCGCTGATGCGCACCAGGCACAACGCCGGTTCCGCCTCCGCGCTGCTCGGCACGTCCTCCTTCCTCATCGGCGCGGTCGCCTCCCCGCTCGTCGGGATCGCCGGGGAGCACACCGCCGTGCCGATGGCCGTCGTCCAACTGGCGGCGGCGCTCGTCGCGCTGGGCTGCTTCGTGGGAATGTGCCGCCCCTGGGACACGGCCGCGGCGGATCCGGCGCACGGCCCAGCGGGAGCAGGGCGGACACAGGAAGCAGAGGGAGCGGAGAGCTGAGCGCGTCGAGACTGCGCCGGGACAGCCCGCGGAAGGCCGGGCTCGACCCCGCCGAACTGCGAGAACTCGTCCACGAGGTGCACGCCCTCACCGCCGGGAGACGCCCCTGGGCGGCGGGCGCCGTCGTGGTGGCCGGGCGCGGCCCGGTGATCGCCGTGGAGGAGGCGGCGGGCTGGGCCGTGCGGTACGCCTCCTACGACCCCGACACCGACCGCGGTGTCGAACTGCCGCCCCGGGCACGGGTCCCCATGACCGTCGCCACCCCCTTCGACCTGGCCTCCGTCACCAAGCTGTTCACGGCGGTCGCCGCGATGCAGCAGATCGAGCGGGGCACGCTGGGCGTCGACGCGCGCGTGGGGGCGTACCTCCCGGAGTTCCACGCCGCCGCCGCGCACGGCGTCACCGTACGGCAACTGCTCACCCACACCTCGGGACTGCGGCCCGAGATCCCGCTGTACGACTGCCCCGACCACACCGCCCGGCTCGCGCGGCTGCGCGCCGAGCCGCCCGTGGGGGTGCCCGGCACCTACACCTACTCCGACCTCAACCTGCTGCTCCTGCAGCACGTCCTGGAGCGCATCACCGGCCGTCCCCTGGACGACCTGGTCCGCGAGGGGATCACCCGCCCGCTCGGCATGACGGACACCCGCTTCGGTCCCTGCCCCGGCGCGGCGGCCACCGAGGACCAGCGGCGGCCCTGGGCCAAGGCGGACCGGGGGATGCTGCGCGGTGAGGTGCACGACGAGAACGCGTGGGCGCTGGGCGGAGTCGCCGGGCACGCGGGCCTGTTCTCCACGGCGGGCGACCTCGCGGTCTTCTGCCGCGCGCTCCTGGCCGGCGGGTCCTACGGGTCCGCCCGCATCCTCGGCCCCGACTTCGTCGAACTCCTCCTGACCCCGCCGGGGCTCGGCTTCGCCGTGGACCAGCCCTGGTTCATGGGCGAGCTGGCCGGACGGGGAGCGGCGGGCCACGCCGGCTTCACCGGCACGTCGGTGGTCCTGGACCCGGCGACGGACACCTTCCTGGTGCTGCTGGCCACCACCGTGCACCCCCGCAGACGGCGCCCCGACAACCGGCCGCGCGCGGCGGCGGCCACCCGCCTCGCCCGGGCCGTGCGCGGGACCTGAGCGCGGGCCGGGGCCCGGCGCCGGGGCCCGAGCACCCCGCGCGGGCTGAGAGAATCGCGTGGTGAACGACGTCGTACTTCCGTCGGAGACCCTCCGTGCCGCGCTCTCCGGGCTGCTCGACGGGCTGCCGCCGCGGCAGGCCGCGGGGGCCGTGGAGCGGCTGATCGCGAACTACCGCGGCAGCACCCCGACCGACGCCCCGATCCTGCGGGACCGCGCCGACGTGGCCGCCTACGCCGCGTACCGCATGCCGGCCACCTTCGAGGCGGTACGCGCGGCACTGACGGCGTTCGCCCGGACCGTCCCCGGCTGGACGCCCGCCGACCACGTCGACGTCGGCGGCGGGACCGGCGCCGCGACCTGGGCCGTCGCCGCCACCTGGGCCGGCGAGCGCCCGGTGACCGTGCTCGACTGGGCGGAGCCCGCGCTCGCCCTGGGCCGGGAGATCGCCGCCGCCCACCCGGACCTGCGCGCCGCCCGCTGGCAGCGGGCGCGCATCGGCGCGGCACTCGACCTCGGCACGGCCGACCTCGTCACCGTCTCCTACGTCCTCGGCGAACTGACCGGCCAGGACCGGGCGGCCGTCGTCGACGCCGCCGCGCGCGCCGCGCGGACCGTCGTGGTCGTCGAGCCGGGCACCCCCGACGGCTACGCCCGCGTCATCGAGGCCCGTGACCGGCTCGTCGCGGCCGGCTTCCGCATCGCCGCGCCCTGCCCGCACAGCGCCGCCTGCCCGATCGTGCCGGGCACCGACTGGTGCCACTTCTCCGCCCGGGTCAGCCGCTCCTCGCTGCACCGCCAGGTCAAGGGCGGCTCCCTCGCCTACGAGGACGAGAAGTTCGGCTACGTCGCCGCCACCCGCCTGCCCGACGCCACGCCCGCGCCCGCCCGCGTCGTACGCCGCCCGCAGATCCGCAAGGGGCAGGTCCTGCTCGACCTGTGCGAGCCGGACGAGCAGCTGCGCCGCCGTACGGTCACCAAACGCCACGGCGACCTGTACAAGGCGGCCAGGGACACCGACTGGGGCGACGCCTGGCCGCCGGACGGCACTGCCGGCGGCCCGGACGCGTGACCGCGGCCCACCGGCCGCACGCGCGGCTGCGCCCCACCGCCGGGCCGCCGCACCGCGGGCCCGCGGGCAACGGCCGGGACGCCCGGCCCCGGCCCGCACGCCCGGCTCCCTCTCAGTCGCGCAGCTCCAGCGAGCAACACTTCACCCCGCCGCCGCCCTTGCGCAGTTCGCTCAGGTCCACACCGACCGGCGTGAAGCCGCGGTCCCGCAGCGCCCCGCACAGTCCGGCAGCCGCCTGCGGCAGCACCACGTGCAGACCGTCGGACACGGCGTTCAGCCCGAAGACGGCGGCGTCCTCCTCGCTCGCCACCAGGGCGTCGGGGAAGAGCCGGCGCAGCACCTCCCGGCTGCCGGGGGAGAAGGCCGCCGGGTAGTACGCCACCTCGTCCGCCGCGTCGTCGAGGACGGCGAGGGCGAGCCCGAGGTGGTAGAAGCGGGGGTCGACCAGTTCCAGGCCGACCACCGGACGGCCCAGGAACTCCTGCGCCTCGCCGTGCGCGAGCGGGTTGGTGCGAAAGCCCCGCCCGGCCAGCAGCCAGGAGGAGGTGACCGCGAAGTCGCCCTCGCCCTCGTTGATGTGCACGGGCACGTGCAGGTGCGCGAAGCCGTTCCCGGCGAACCACCGCAGGTGCGCCTCGGCCTCCGGCTCCCGCCGCGCGTGGGCGAACCGGGCGCCGAACACCCGCCCGTCCACCACGAGGGCGCCGTCCGCCGTGAACACCATGTCCGGCAGCCCCGGCTCGGGAGCCAGCACCTCCACGGTGTGCCCCAGGGACCGGTACACCTCGCGCACCTGCTCCCACTGGGCCAGTGCCAGTGCCGCGTCGACCGGCTTGGCCGGATCCGCCCAGGCGTTGTCGGCGCAGGTGACGGAGAAGTGCGCGGGCGGGCACATGAGATAGCGCCGGGGACGGGCGCTGCGGGAACGGACCAAGGCGGGCTCCTCGGAGAGATACCACAGGGACGGGGACGTCGTACCCGCGTGCGGAACAGGGACGCCGTACCCGCGTGGCCGGTGGCCGGGTCGCTTGCTGCCATGGTGCGCCGGGCACGGCCGTCGCGCGCGGGCCGGGGGGCGGCCTTCGCCCGCGCGGGTGGCGAGGGACGGCGGGGCGCCGTACGGGACCCGTCCCGGCGGCGCTCCGGCGGCGGGCCCGGCGGCGAGACGCCCCGTCTCACCACCCTGCTACCGTCGGGCCATGGTCAAGAAGCCCGCCCCCGACGCCGCCCGCCGCAGTGAGAAGTCCCGCCGTGCCATCTACGACGCCGCGCTCGCGCTCGTCGCCGAGGTGGGGTACCCGAGGACCACGGTCGAGGGCATCGCCGCACGGGCCGGGGTCGGCAAGCAGACCATCTACCGGTGGTGGCCGTCCAAGGCGGACGTCCTCCTGGAGGCCTTCCTCGACCTCTCCGAGCAGGGCGCACGGGTCAGCGGGGAGAAGCTGGGGGAGACGCGGGGCGGCATCCCGGACACCGGCGACCTCGCCGCCGACCTGAAGGCCGTGCTGCGCGCCACCGTCGACGGGCTCCTCGACCCGAAGTTCGAGGCGCCCTCGCGCGCGCTGGCCGCCGAGGGCCTGGTGAACGAGCCGCTCGCCCGCGAGCTGGTGGCCCGGCTCCTGGAGCCGCAGCTCCAGCTGTACGTGCGCAGGCTGCGCTCCGCGCAGGCGGCCGGAGCCGTGCGCCCCGACGTCGATCCGCGCATCGCCCTGGAACTCTTCGTCTCCCCGCTCGCCCAGCGCTGGCTCCAGCACACCGGCCCCCTCTCCTACGCGTACACCGACACCCTCGTCGACTACGCGCTGCACGGACTCGCCCCGCGCTGAACCCCCGGCGCCGCCCGCGCCGAGCCCCCCGGCGGCCCCGCCCGGCCCCAGCGCACGACGGCCTTGCACCACCGCCGTGCGCCCGCGCTGCGCCCGCGCTGCGTCAGACCGCGCCCGCGCTGCGCCTGCGTGCTCCGCCCCGCGCGAAGCGGCCGCCGCTCCAGCCCGCAGGACCCCGGATACCGGCTCCGGTCACCGAAGGCGCAGGATGGTGGGACCATGGGAGGCCATGGAGCATGCTGTCCAACCAGCGAGGCGAGGGGATAGATGAGCGGCGCGGAGTTCGGCGGCCGTACCGGCCGACAGGGCAAACTCTCCCAGTGGCTGCGCGGACGCCGCCCGAAGGAGGCCGCCGGGGACGGCGGCCGGGAGGCCCTGCTGCTCGCCGCCGCCGGCGCGGGCCTGCCGCTGGCGCCCGCCGCGCACCCGGGATCCGGTTACGGCTGTTCCTGCGACCGCGTCGGCTGTCCCACGCCCGCCCGGCACCCGGTGTCGTTCGCCTGGCAGACGCAGTCCACGACCGACCGCGCGCAGGTCGAGCGCTGGGCCAGGCACCAGCCGCAGGCGAACTTCATCACGGCCACCGGCATGACCCACGACGTCCTCGACGTGCCGCTGGAGGCCGGACAGGAGGCGCTGGAGCGGCTGCGGGCCACCGGCGTCGACGTCGGCCCGGTCGCACGGAGCGACGACGGCCGCATGCTGTTCTTCACCCTCACCCGCGGCACCCCCGAGGACGAGGACGAGTGGTGGCCGTGCGAGCTGGACTGCCACCCCGAGACCATGGACGAGCACCCCGGCCTGCGCTGGCACTGCCGCGGCTCCTACGTCCTCGTACCCCCGGCCCGGCTGCCCGGTGACGAGGGCCGGGCGGTGCGCTGGGTCGAGGGCCAGGGCCCGGAACACGCCCTCCCGGACCCGCTCACCCTGCTGGAAGCCCTCACCGACGCCTGCGCCCGCCACACCGCCGACGACAGCGACCCGGGCCACGCGCACACGGCCTGGCCCGTACGCCACTGACCGGGGACGGCCACTGAAGCGGGGACCGCCACTGAGCGCGGACGGGAACCGACCGCCGAGGCAACCGACCGCGGACGGCCCCGAGCCCGCGCGCCCCGGCCTCCTGAGCCCCGGACTCCCGCTCCGCTCCCTGTCCCCTCGACGTCCCCTCGACGGGAACCCGGCGCGCGTCAGCCGCCCTGCGCCGACGTCATGCCCTGCACACGGCCCACGACCGACACCTTCTTGCCGCCCGCACCCGCTCCCGTGCCCGCGCCCGTGGCCGGGTCGAGAGCCACTTCGCTGGAGACGAACTCCATCGTCAGCGACTGCTTGATCTCACCCTTGGTGAGCGCCCGCACGCCCTTGTTCGGCGTCGGCACCGAGGCACCCGAGGCGGCCGTCTGCTTCTGGTAGTGGTGCGTGGCGAAGAACACCAGGGCCCCGCCGTCGGCCGTGCGCAGCGCCAGCGGGGCGTAGTCGCCGCCGGTCAGCGGCTCGTCGATGTACTGCGTGGCCAGCCCCGGCCGCACCGCGTTCTTCGCGCGCAGCGCACGCCAGCCCGAGGTGTGCACCCCCGCGGCGAACGTGTCACCGCCGTCCTTCAGGTACGTCGCGTAACCGCGGCTCAGCCCGCCCGGCGCGGCGGCCAGCCCGGCGGCGCCGGCGGGCACGGCCTCGGCCCAGCCGTCCTCGTCCTCACGGAACTTCGGCACCCCCTCGGGGGCCACCAGGGTCAGGTACGCCACCTGCCACTTCTCGGTGAGCGCGTGCCGGGTGAACACCAGCAGCCAGCGTGCGCCGCCGCCCTTGCTGCCCTTCGCGTCGGCGAGGAACCAGCGCGGCCAGCCGGCCTTCTTGGGGATGGTGAACTTCGCGTCCGTCAGCTTCAGCGGCGCGTGGGCGGTGTTGCCGCCCGGGCTGTTGATGTGGCCGGCCTTCAGCCGGGCCGCGTCGATCGCGCCGAACGCGCCGGTGACGTGACCGGCGTCCAGCGAACTGTCGTACGCCTTGTCGGCCTTGTTGTACGCGGCCGTGAACTGCGCCAGCGCCGTCGCGGCCTCGGCCCGCGTGGCCGAGGGGAGCACCTCGCGCTCCCCGTGCACCACCACGCACCCGCCGGCGGTCAGCGCCAGCGCGGTCACGGAGGCCGCCAGCGCGGCCGTGCGCTCAAGCCTGCGAAGCCTTCGAGGGCCGCGACCCCTGCTCATCAGCTACCGTCACCTTCCCCTTCCCGGAGGCGAACCCTACCGGGGCGAAGAACACGGTGAGCGTCGGGACCAGGTACAGCAGCCACACCGTGACCTGGAGGACGGTCGGGTCCGGCTGGAAGTTGAACACGCCCTTCAGGAGCGTGCCGTACCAGCTGTCCGGCGGGATGGTGCCGGAGACGTCGAAGGCCAGGTTCGTCAGCCCCGGCAGCCAGTCCGCCTCCTGGAGGTCGTGGAAGCCGTACGCGAGCACGCCCGCCGCGACCACGACCAGCATGGCGCCGGTCCAGGTGAAGAACTTGGCCAGGTTGATCTTCAGCGCGCCCCGGTAGAACAGCCAGCCGAGCAGGACCGCGCTGGCGATGCCGAGGGCCACGCCGATCAGGGGGCGCGGGGTGCCGTCGGAGGCGGCGTGCACGGACGCCCACACGAACAGGGCCGTCTCCAGGCCCTCGCGGCCCACCGCCAGGAACGCGGTGGCGACCAGCGCGCCGGTGCCCATGGCGAGGGCCGCGTCCAGCTTTCCGTGCAGCTCGGACTTCAGGTGCCGGGCGGTGCGCCGCATCCAGAACACCATCCACGTCACCAGGCCGACCGCGATGACGGACAGCGAACCGCCCAGCGCCTCCTGCGCCTCGAACGTCAGCTCCTGCGAGCCGAACTCGAGGACGCAGCCGAAGCCCATCGCGATGGCGACCGCGATGCCGATGCCGGTCCAGATCGGCCGCAGCGCGTCCCTGCGGCCGGTCTTGACCAGATAGGCGATGAGGATGCACACGACGAGGCTGGCCTCCAGCCCCTCGCGCAGACCGATCAGATAGTTGGAGAACACGGACCTACGCCTCCTCGGACAGCAGTGTGCGGCCCCACCAGTCGTCCGCGTCGCGGACGCCGGGCGGGATCGCGAAGACCGCCGAACCCACGTGCTGGATGTATTCGTTGAGCGCGTCGTGCGCGGCCAGCCTGCGCTGGAGCGGGATGAACCCCGTGCGGGGGTCGCGCTGGTAGGCCAGGAAGAACAGGCCCGCGTCGAGGCGGCCCAGACCGTCGGTGCCGTCGGTGAAGGAGTAGCCCCGGCGCAGGATCGTGATCCCGCCGTTGGCGTCGGGGTGCGCGAGCCGGACGTGCGCGCCGGGCTTCATCGCCTTCAGGAACGGCTCGTCGTGCTCCTTGGCCTTGCCGGCCGGCGCCCCCTCGCCCTTGTCCCGGCCGAAGACGTCCTCCTGCTCCTGCAGCGAGGTCCGGTCCCAGGTCTCGATGTTCATCCGGATGCGCCGGGCGACGAGGTAGGAACCCCCGCTCATCCAGGCGTCCTCGGCGCCGCCGTCCCCGTCCCCGGCCCACACGAACTTCTCCAGCCGGTCCGTCTCGGTCCCGGCGATGTTGCGCGTGCCGTCCTTGAAACCGAAGAGGTTGCGCGGGGTCTGGGAGCCGGGGGTGGTCGAGGAGGTCTTGCCGAAGCCGAGTTGCGACCAGCGGATGGCGACCTTGCCGAAGCCGATGCGGGCCAGGTTGCGGATGGCGTGCACGGCGACCTGCGGGTCGTCCGCGCAGGCCTGGATGCACAGGTCGCCGCCGGTGCGGGTCCGGTCGAGGTTGTCGCCGGGGAACCGGGGCAGGTCGACGAGGGCCGCCGGGCGCTTCTCCCTCAGCCCGAACTTCTCGAACAGCGAGGGCCCGAAGCCGAGGGTGAGGGTGAGCCGGGAGGGCGGCAGACCCAGCGCCTCGCCGGTGTCGTCCGGGGGCGCCTCGGCGAGCCCGCCGTAGGCGCCCTCGCCGACCGCCTTGCCCGCCGTCATCCGGCGCGCGGCGGCCGTCCAGTCCTTCAGCAACTGCACGAACTCGGCGCGGTCGTCGGTCTTCACGTCGAACGCGGCGAAGTGCAGCCGGTCCTGGACGGGCGTGGCGATGCCCGCCTGGTGGGCGCCGTGGAACTCCACCGCGCCGGACTCGTCCGGACCGGAGGCGTCCGCGCCGTCCCCGTTCTTCGCCAGCGCCACCGCGCCGCCGGCCGCGACGGCGCCGAGCGCGAGCCCGGCCCCGCCCCAGCCGATCAGCGCCCGCCGGGACGGGGCGGTGCCCTGCGTCTGTTCCTCTGCCATGACCCCGCCCCTACTTCTTCACCACGGCGACGGCGAGCTTGGACAGCGGCTCGGCGAGTGCGTTCACCGCGTCCGACAGCTCCTTGCGGCCGTCCTTGCCGACCGTGTCGTAGGAGACGAAGTCGTACTGCGTCTTGTCCGAGCCCTTGGTGCGGTAGCCGTCGAGGAGGGTGTCCAGCGCGCCGAACTGCTTGTCGAGTTCCCTGGTGAGCGCCGGGTCGTTCTTCGCCGCGACCGGCTTGAGCAGGTCGTACGCCTTCTGCGCGCCCTCGACGTTGCCCTTGAAGTCGACCAGGTCGGTGTGGGCGTAACGGTCCTCCTCGCCGGTCACCTTGCCGGTGGCGACCTCGTCGAGGAGTTCCTTGGCGCCGTTGGCCATGGAGGTCGGGGTGATCTCGGCGGTGCCGACCCGCTTCTGCCAGTCCTTGAGGTCGGTGACGAGCCGGTCGGCGAGGGTCTTCTCCTCGGCGCCGATCTTCCCGTCCTTGAACAGCGACTTCTCCAGCCGGTGCCAGCCCGTCCACTGCTGGCCGTCCTCCAGGCCGTCCTCGCGCACGTCGACCTTGGGGTCGATGTCGCCGAAGGACTCGGCGACCGGCTCGGTGCGCTCCCAGCCCAGGCGCGAGGGCGCGTAGGCCTTCTTGGCGGCGGCCAGGTCCCCGGCCTTGACGGCCTTCACGAACGCCTCGACGCGGGGCAGGGTCTCGTCGGCCTGGTCCTGCGCGTACTGGCGGTAGTCGGCGACGGCCTTGTCCAGCCGGGGGTCGCGCGCGGCGGCGGCGCCCTTGCCGGTGACGGTGAGCTTCTGGCGCACGCCGTGGCCCTTCATGCCGGGACGGCAGGCGATCTCGTACGAGCCCGGCTTGACCTCGGCGGTCAGCGTGTACTTGGTGCCGGGGCCGATGTTCTCCTTCTCGGAGACGATCCGGTCGTCCGGGAAGACGATCTCCACCTCGGTCGCCCGGGATCCCTTGTTCTCTATCTTCAGCGTCACCTGGCCGGCCGGGACGCTCTTCGCGGACGTCTCGCACGTGGAGTCGGCCGCGGTCACCTGGATCGCGTCGCCGTCGGAGGCGTCGCTCTTGGCGGTGCAGGCCGTCACGGCGGTCAGAGCGGCCGCGGTGGCGGCGGCGGTGACGACGGAGAGTCGGACGGCTCGCATGCAGGCTCCAGGTGAGAACAGTTGGTGAGGCTGCCCTAACTTACCCGAGGCTTACCTCACCTCCACCCGTCCGGTCCGTGATTCAGCTCGCATCGGCTGCCCGCAAAGATCACAGGCACGGCTTGATCTCGACACCGCAAAGGGGAGGTCACGCAACGGCAAATCACCGGTAACGCGGGTCCGGCGCCGGGTCCCCGGCCCCGCTGGTGCTTCAATTCCCCGGTGACTGACTACGACGTGCTGCGCGTCTTCTGCGGCCCGCGCGGCGGCTACGGCAACGAACTGGGCGTGGTCCGCGACGGCGCCCTGCTCCCCGGCCGCGACGACCGCCAGGCGTTCGCCGCCGAACTCGGCTTCAGCGAGACGGTGTTCGTCGACGACCCCGAGCGCGGCGTCATCGACATCTACACCCCCACCCTGCGCCTGCCCTTCGCCGGTCACCCCTGCGTCGGCACCGCCTGGCTGCTGGACGTACCGGAACTGGTCACCCCGGCGGGCCGGGTCGGCGCCCGCATGGACGGCGAGTTCACCTGGATCGAGGCCCGCCCCGAGTGGGCCCCGCCCCGCACCCTGCGCCAGTACGCCACCCCCGCCGAGGTCGACGACCTTCCCGTCCCGCCGCCCGGCGAGTGGATCTACGCCTGGTCCTGGGAGGACGAACCGGCCGGCCGCGTCCGCGCCCGCGCCTTCCCCGGCCGCGGCGACGGCATCGACGAGGACGAGGCCACGGGTGCGGCGGCCCTGCTGCTGACGGCCCGACTGGGCCGCGCCCTGAACATCACCCAGGGCTCCGGCTCCCAGATCCTGACGGCACCCCAGCCGGAGGGGTGGGTGGAGGTCGGCGGGCGGGTGGTCCTTGAGGGGCAGGAACGCTGACCGGTGCCGGGCTACGACTAACGATTCGGTCCCACCGGCCGCCGCTATTGCGGTGCAGGTCCGGCTTGAGAGCGGACCGGCAGAGCGTCAGATGCCGTCGAGCGGGTCGGTTGCGTACTCCCCACGCTCTCCCGGCACATTCGTCGGTATCGACCTCACGCAGCTGCAGGATGTGGTCCGTCTTGACGTGGCGGGCCGAGGAGTGTCCGAGAATTGCGGGGAACGGTGCTTCGAGGGCGCCGTGGTCGTCCTCAAGGCTGCCGCAGCTGTGAGAAGCGAAGCGAGAGCAGCGGCTCGGGCGGGTGAGTAGGCGCTCAGACGACCGGTGGTCTCATCGGCACATCGTTCCCTCCGAGGAGGCGATTGATCTCGGTGGCGTGCGGATGATCCGGCCGATGCTCCGCTGCACTGCGGTGAGAACGAGGGCCTGGCGCCTTGCCACTGTCCGTGACGTCGCACCGGCACCCGCTGCTGGAGTGCGGCATGCCCTAACGGTGCGACGTCAGAACTCCTTGCGAAGGTCCGTACCCTCGGGCGCTCGGAAGCAGCCGGATACGACAGTGACCTCGATCCTGGGGTTCGATTCGTGAAGGTGGGTGGGAGTGGCCACCACGAGTACAGCGTTCACCGAGTAGGGCTCGGTCTTTGAGTCGGCCGTGAGCTCGATGACCTTTGCCTTGCTCTTATTGGGGCCGTAATCGACGATCTTCCAGCCGTGCTCGGGCAAATTCTCCCGCAAGCGCTGGAATCCCTGCTTCAGTTTCTCTTCCGACACCTGGTAGAGCGACCAGGGGTGGTGCATTCGGTAAAGATGATCGGAATCCTTGTCACAGAGAGAGACGCCAGCACCCCCCTCGGTCGTCTTGCCTTCTTTGACCCCGATCATGTCGAGGATCTGACTGGAGAAATGGTTGGCCTGTGTCCTGGCTTTGTCCACGGCGAGGGTCGTCGGCTTGGGATCTTTTCCGGAGCCGGACGCATCGTTGCTAGTCACGTCTTTCGAGCATCCCGTCACGAGGAGGGGCAGGGCAAGCACCGCAGCGGCAAGAGCACGTTGACGACGTAGCAGAGGTTTCATCATCGGACTCACTTTTCTTCCGTAACCAGGTCGTACTGGCCCACGACCACCCGGGCTTGATTCTGCAAAGATCTCGAATCCTCGTCCCAGTAGCCGCTGTGCCCGCTCGTATTGACCTCCATCCGATTCCCCCCGAATGCCTCGTCGGACGGAATGGTCGTAATGTAACCGGCATTGTAGGGAATCCCGTGGTAGTACTCCGCCCCCCACTTCTGTCCTCCCAGGAACTGTTTGCCGATGTAGGGAACCGGGTCGTCACTGGCGGCTTCGGACCATACATGATCCTTGCCCACGCCCAGGTCGCTCGCGTCGCCCACCAGCATGCCCGGACTGCCGGCAACCACGATGTCGTTGGCAGCGATGTGGTGCTCCTTGGCGGCAGCGCCGACGACGGTGGTGCCATAGCTGTGGGCGATCAACGTCGTGTGGTTCGACGGCGTGCATGCCTCAGAGCCGCTACGGGCCGTCTGCAGGCCGTCCAGGAAGTTGTTGAGCGTGGGAGCCGCGGCGAAGGCATAGCTCGGCGAAGGGGCTTCGGTGAAGACGTTCTGCGGGGCGTCGTAGCCGATCCAGGTGATGGTGGACGTGGACTTGTCGGGTGCCATCTGGTGCGTCTGTCGCCACGTGTCCGTCATCCGCTTGATGTCGCCGCCGGCCTTCGCCAATTGCGCCCCCGTCCCGGGCACATACACGGCCGTGTTATCCGCTGTGTCCGGGTTGCCGTTGGCGATGATCGCGTGTCCGAGGCCTTTGGTGTCGAAGCCGAGCACGTACGCCTGCGGCAGGGCGGGCTTGCCGTTCGGTCCGGGCACGCCGCTTGCGTCCAGCCTGGCCTGGATATCGTCCATGCCGCTGAGCATGTCCCGCACCCGCACACCGCCGGCTTTCTGCCACTGCTGCCAGATCGGGTTGACGACGGCTGAGGGAGGATCACCGACCCGGACGTACTGTGGCGGCTCGGGGCCCAGCCGCTCGTACTCCTGGGCGTACTGGGCCCGTGTTTCCGCCAGCACCATCCGGTTGGAGGTGTCACGTACCTCGGACGGCAGGCCGTCGAGCGCGCCGATCTCGGCCGGATAGAGCGTCGCGTACTCATCGCGCTGCTCGTCGGTGAGGCCGTCCCACCACTTCCTGTTCTCGGCGGGAGACTTCCGGTGCGGGATCTTCTTCTCGTCGAGGTGGTCGCCGACGGTTTTCTGCACGGCCTGCAGGTCCTCGGCCGCGTCGATCAGCATGTCATCGGTGACGTCGAGCCCGCCCGGAGCCTTGAGCTTGCGGAGCACGGATGCATAGCGCGCGTCGATCTCGCCCGCCTCGCGCACAGCGCTCGCGATCTGTTCCGCGACGCTCTCGGCCATGGCCATGATGGCATTGCCGCTGCCTTCGCCCTTGCCCGGCAGGTAAGGGACCGGCGCGCCCGCTCGCGCTGTGCCACCGCCCTCACCGGGGGCGAACGGCGTGGCAGGTCCTGCCTGCCACGCACCTGGGGCGTACGGCCCGTAAGGGACGGGCGCCGGGGCGCCGTCCTTCGCAATGGGCGGGGGATACGTCACCGAACCGTCCTCGTTCACTGTGAACTTGTACGTCTCGGCGGCTTCCAACGCCTGCTTCAGCTTTCGCTGCGGGCCTTCCAGGCCGGCGGCGAGGGACTCAAGAGTCGTCCGGATCAGACCGCACTCACCGTGGATGTACTGGTAGTTGCGACTGAGCCGGTCCAGGTCACTGGCCGCCTTGGTGGCCGTCTCCCCCTTCTGGGTGGACCGGACTGGAATCGTCATCTCCCGGTCGACCCGAAGGCGGGCGGCGTCCGCGCGGCGACTCACCTTGCCCCATCCGTCGGCGGCGTCCCGGTACTCCGACAGCTTCAGGTCCCGAAGTTGCTGCCATGTGGCCACCGGCCTCACCTTGCCCAATCCGGGCGGTTGCCCACGTGAACTCCACTCACCCGGCCTGCGGCGTGCTGGTCGACCTCACCGAAGTGCTTCCCGGTCTTGGCCAGGGTGGCGTGCAGTCGGCCGCATTCGTCTCGGACAGCGGTGAGCCGAGCAACCCAGATGGCACTGATCTCGTTCAGCGCGGCCGTACAGTCGAAACCCTCGGTGCCACTCGTTGAGCCGGTGCCGGCCTCCTCAAGGTCGGTCAGGCCGTTGTTGGTGGTGGTGTGCAGTTCGTCCGCCACGCCAGACGCGCTCGTCCACGGTGTCTTGCTGATCCTCAGATCGGCGTCGCCGCCCCCGGCGCCACCGCTTGCCCCGCCGTTCACGCTCGCCAGTTGCATGCGGCTGTGTCCCGCATCGTCGGAGCGGGGCGGAACGCCTACGGCCTTCTCCCAGTCAAACCCCACGCGCTTGTCCTCCCCACGCCATGCGTGGCCCTCCCCGTGTCTGGTCGTACGTCGCCGAGATGCTGCGAACGCGCGCTATCGCGGTGCTGTGGCAGTTGAGAGGCATCGTAGTAACGCTGCGTCGAGCGCCCCATCCGTATCAGCCACCAGCCCGTGTGAGTATGGGTACTCAGACAGCGCCAGATCCTCGATCGGACGGGGGCAGGTTGTCCGGTGGACCGGCGGTCCGTACGACGAAGGCGTGACCCATGGGCGGGGTAGTGCCGTTGACCTGGGGTGCGCGCGGCCGTGGGGAGCGCCGCTGCGGTTGTCCGACGCTTTCGGACGACGACAGCAACCGCGGTCCCTGCTCCGCTCACGACCTGACCGCCGCACGCCATGACGGCATCATCGAAGCAGCCCTCGCCGATGGCGGACGGTGCTGGGCGGACAGGGCGTACCAAGGCTCCGGCGGAACCGTCCGGGGCCCCTTCCGGGGCCGACGTCGTCAAGAGATGGGAGCGCCGCCCACGGCGCCGCCCCTCCGAGATCCGCTGTCTCGGTGAGCAGGCCATGGCCGCTTCAAGAGCCGGCCCACGCGTCAACGTGAGGTTGGAGAAGGCTCACTCTCTCGCCTTACGCACGTTCACCTCCGCAGGCGAGCCCGGGACTACGGCAGCGTCAGGATGTCCGCGCCCGTTTCCGTGACGACCAGGGTGTGCTCGAACTGGGCCGTGCGCCTGCGGTCCTTGGTGACGACGGTCCAGCCGTCGTCCCAGACGTCGTACTCGATGGTGCCCAGTGTCAGCATCGGCTCGATGGTGAACGTCATGCCGGGCCGCATGACCGTGGTGGCGTGCGGGCTGTCGTAGTGCGGGACGATCAGGCCGGAGTGGAAGGACGTGTTGATGCCGTGGCCGGTGAAGTCGCGGACCACGCCGTAGCCGAAGCGCTTGGCGTAGGACTCGATGACCCGGCCGATGATGTTGATCTGCCGGCCCGGCCTGACCGCCTTGATCGCCCGGTTCAGGGCCTCGCGGGTGCGCTCCACCAGCAGGCGGCTCTCCTCGTCGACGTCACCGACGAGGTACGTGGCGTTGTTGTCGCCGTGCACGCCGCCGATGTACGCCGTCACGTCCAGGTTGACGATGTCGCCGTCGCGCAGCACCGTCGAGTCGGGGATGCCGTGGCAGATCACCTCGTTGACCGACGTGCACAGCGACTTGGGGAAGCCGCGGTAGCCGAGGGTGGACGGGTAGGCGCCGTGGTCGCACATGTACGCGTGGGCCACCCGGTCCAGTTCGTCGGTGGTGACGCCCGGCGCGATGTGCTTCGCCGCCTCCTCCATCGCCTGCGCGGCGATCCGCCCGGCGACCCGCATCGCCTCGACGGTCTCCGGGGTCTGCACCTCCGGCCCGGTGTACGGCTTCGGCGCGGGCCTGCCGACGTACTCGGGGCGGCGGATGTTTCCGGGCACGGAACGGGCGGGGGACAGCTCCCCGGGGACGAGCAGCGACTGGCCAGACATGCCGGTGAGTCTATCGAGCGCCGATGGGGGAACATGTCGGTGGCGAGAGGAGCTGGTCATGGCCCTGTTCAAGAAGCGCACCGCGGGCAAGCCGGGCGAGTGGTTCTACTGCCTGGAGCACCAGAAGGTCGAGGAGGGGCCCGAGTGCCCGGCCAAGGACCGGTTCGGTCCGTACGCCTCCCGGCAGGAGGCGCAGCACGCGATGGACACCGCCCGCGAGCGCAACCTCCAGTGGGAGACCGACCCCCGCTGGCACGACGCGCCGGCCGGCGGCGAAGGGGAAGAGGGCGGGCGGGGCGGCCCGCAGAGCTGACCGGACGGCACCGGGGGCGGGCTCCCGGCGGCACCGGTGGCGGCGGTGACGGGAGCCTGGCGCGGCGTTTGCTCAGGACGGTGCCCCTACGGCGGCCGCGCGGTCCTCGCGCAGCCGCACCGCGTGCTCGTTCGTCCGGGCGTCGTACCTCATCAGCCCCGGCAGGCACAGCGCCAGCAGCCCCACCGCGCCCGCGCACAGCACGCCGCCCGACCACACGGACGCCCGTACGCCCCACCACGCGGCGACCGACCCGGAGCGGACCTGCCCGAGCTGCGGCCCCACCGAGTACGACAGCAGTTCGATCCCGGCCAGCCGGCCGCGCAGCGCGTCCGGGATGGTCTGGTTCCACATGGCGCCCCGGAAGATCCCGCTCACCATGTCGCAGCCGCCCGCCACGGTGAGGCACAGCAGCACCAGCCAGACGTCGCCGGCGAGTCCTGCGGCGGCCACGGAAAGCCCCCACAGCAGCGCCGCCAGCACCACCGTCCGGCCGTGCCGGTGCACCCGCGAGGTCCAGCCGCTGGTCACGCTGACCAGCAGCGACCCCAGCGGCACCGCCGCGTACATCAGACCCAGCGACCAGCGGGCGTGCAGCTCGTCCGCGAGGAACGGCAGCACCGCCAGCGGCATCGCCAGGAACATCGCGGCCAGGTCGACCGCGTACGTCCCGAGCAGCTCCTTGCGGCCCCACGCGTAGCGGGCGCCCTCGGCGATCGCCCGCAGCGACGGCTTCGCGGCCTCGTGCGCGGCGGGCTGGGCGGCGATCCGGACGACGAGGACCACCGAGACGGCGAAGGTCGCCAGGTCGGCCGCGTAGGCCGGGGCGAGGCCCGCGTACGCCACGATCACGCCCGCCACCGCCGGGCCCGCCACCCCGCCCACGGTCCAGCGCAGCGAGTTCAGCGCGGTCGCGGCGGGCAGGTGATCGTGGGCCACGATCCGCGGCCACAGCGAGTCCAGCGCGGGCCGCTGCACGGCGGTCAGCGCGGAGGACAGGGCGGCGACCGCGTACAGCGGCCACACCGCCGGGTGCGGCAGCAGTGCGTCGAACAGCAGTCCGGCGCTGAGCAGGCCGAGCCCGGCCTCGGTCCACAGGATCAGCCGCCGCTTGTCCGCCGCGTCGGCGAGCGCCCCGCCGTAGAGCCCGAACACGATCAGGGGCACCAGCTCCACGGCCCCGATCGCGCCCACCGCCGCGGCGGACCCGGTCAGCTCCTTCATCTGCACGGGCAGCGCGACGAAGGTCAGGAACGTCCCGAAGTTGGAGATCAGTCCCGACACCCACAGCCTGCGGAAGTCCCGGGAGGCCCGCCACGGCGCGAGATCGGGCAGCAGCGCCCGGAGCCCGGCGGGCGGGGCGGGGGGCGGGGCAGGGGTGCCGACGGCGGCGTCCGCGGGGGCGTCGGTGGGTGGTGCGAGGGGAGGCCCGGCGGGCGGCGCGTCACAGGGCGGCGCGGAGGACGCCGCGGCGGGCACGGCCGGGGAGGGGGCGGGGGAGGGCGCGGGGCCGTGGTCGGTCACGTCGGGTCATGCTCGGGCGGACGCCGGACGAGGGGCAACCGGTTTTCCGGGAGGCGGACGGAACCCGTGCCTGGTGCGCCGTCCGGCCCCCTACGGGACGCGCTGCCCTCGTCCGCCGTCGCCTGCCCCCGACGGGCGCGTCGCCCGGCTTCGTGCGGGGCGCGTCGCTCAGCCTCGTGCCGGGTGCTTCACCCCGGCTCCTGCAGGGCGCTACACCCTGCCTTCCGCCCGGGGCGAGCTGCCGGTTCCTGTTGGGTCGTGCCGCCCTCGTATCTGCCTGGCGTGCCGCCCACCTTCGTGCCGGGCGCTTCACCCCGGCTCCTCCCGGTGCGGTTCCTGCCGGGAGCGTCACCCTCGCTTCCGTCGGGCGCCGCGCCCTTCGTCCTGCCGGGAGCGTCACCCCGGCGGCTGCCGGGCCGGGCGTCCTGCCTCCCGCCCGGTGCGGTCGCCCCCTCCGCTCGGTCACCAGCGCGCAGGCGGTGGGGCCGTCAGGGTCTCCGCGAGCCTCGACAAGCGGTCCCGCCACCGGCCGCGTCCCCGGGGCCCGGGCAGGGGGTTCTCCCCGGCCGCCGCGCTGACCAGGTGCTGCACGGTGTCCAGGTCCAGCTCCGCGTCGTCCGGCACCGCCAGCGTCTCGTGGGCCATCGCCGCCAGCTCGCCCCCGCCCGTGCCCAGTGCCAGGACCGTCGCCCCGGCCCGCCGTGCCGCGTGCACCCGGGGCAGCAGCGGCTCGGGCTCCCCGGGCGCCACGACGAGCAGCGTCTCGCCGCGCCGGGCGGCCTCCAGCCGGCCGAGCCCGACCGCGAGGTGCGCCGGATCCGCGGGGCACGCGCCGTGCCGCACCAGGGTGGGGACCAGCTCGGGCGTGCCCGACCAGGCGGCCTCGTCCACCAGGTGCGCCGCCAGGTGCCACGGCTCGTGGTCCGGGGTGCCGACCAGCAGCAGCCCGCCCCCGTGCGACACCACCGAGCCGCGCAGCGCCCGCGCGAAACGCCGGGTGGTGTCCAGCCACTCGGTCCCGGCGAGCACCTCGCGCAGCAACGCGACCCGTACGGCGTCCATACGAGCGCATGGTGCCCCAAACCGCCGCGCCGGATGCGGAGTTCGGCCGGGATTCGCCCGCACCGGGGACACCGCGCGGGCCGCGGTGACGCGGCTCACCTGAGCGGGTGGGGGCCGGGCTGCGGACGTAGAGTCGGCCCATGACCTCTAGCGACAGTGCACAGAAGGCCCCCGCCAAGAACCCCTGGGACCTGCCCGACGTCTCCGGGCTGGTCGTCGGCGTGCTCGGCGGGACCGGCCCGCAGGGCAAGGGCCTGGCCTACCGGCTCGCCCGGGCCGGCCAGAAGGTGATCATCGGCTCCCGGGCCGCCGAGCGGGCGCGGGCCGCGGCGGAGGAGATCGGGCACGGCGTCGAGGGCGCGGACAACGCCGAGACCGCCCGCCGCAGCGACGTCGTGATCGTCGCGGTGCCCTGGGAGGGCCACGGCAAGACCCTGGAGGCGCTGCGCGGGGAACTGGCCGGCAAGCTCGTCGTGGACTGCGTCAACCCGCTCGGCTTCGACAAGAAGGGCGCCTACGCGCTCAAGCCCGAGGAGGGCAGCGCCGCCGAACAGGCCGCCGCACTGCTCCCGGACGCGCGGGTCACCGCAGCCTTCCACCACCTGTCGGCCGTCCTCCTGCAGGACCCGGAGATCGAGCGGATCGACACCGACGTGATGGTCCTGGGCGAGGAGCGCGCCGACGTGGAGATCGTCCAGGCGCTGGCCGGCCGTGTCCCCGGCATGCGCGGAATCTTCGCCGGCCGGCTGCGCAACGCGCACCAGGTGGAGTCGCTCGTCGCCAACCTGATCTCGGTCAACCGCCGCTACAAGGCGCACGCGGGTCTGCGGCTCACGGACGTCTGAGCCGTCCCCCGCGCCCCGGCACGCCCCCGCACCGGTCCGGGGCACGGATGGGGGACACTGGTCGGCGAAGCAGTTCCGAGCAGTGTCCCCGTGTTCCCGACAGGAGCCCACCGTCATGCCCCGCCTCGCCCTCTACGCCCTGATCGTCTGCGTGCTCGCCGTAGCCGCGGCCGTCGTCTCCTTCGTGCAGGGCAGCTGGCTGGGGGTCGTGTGGATCCTGCTGGCGGGCCTGTCGTCCAACATGACCTGGTACTACGCGCGCCGGGGCCGGGCGGCCCGCGGCGGCTCCGTCACCGGCTGACCGACGGCCCCCTCACCGGACGGCCGGGCACCAGCGGCACCGGCCGGCCGGGGGCGTACGCGGCACCGGACGGCCGGGCCTCCACGGCACTCGCGGGCCGAAGTCGTCCGTCGCTCGCTGCCCCGCAGCCCGTCGGCCGAAGTCGTCCGTCGCCCACCGCCCCGCGGCCCGCCGTCACCCGCGGGCCACAGTCCGCCGTCGCCCACCGCCCCGCGGTCCGCCGTCACCCGCCGGCCGAGCAGAAGTCGCTCGGGCCCTCCCAGAAGCGGTACAGGGCCTGGCCGCAGTACTGCTCCAGGTCGCCGACGCCGAGATGGCGCATGACCGCGTGGATCACGTCGAAGAACGCTCCGTTGACCGCCGGCACCCACAGCAGTACGAAGACGAACAGCAGTCCGAACGGCGCGAAGGGCTCCACCTGCCGCTTCACCCCGTACGACAGCCAGGGCTCGATCACGCCGTAGCCGTCCAGGCCCGGGACCGGGAGGAAGTTCAGGATCGCCGCCGTGACCTGGAGCAGGGCGAGGAAGGCGAGCGCGTAGCGGAAGTCGGCCGGCACGCCGTCCAGCGCGTGCAGCCAGAACGGGGCCGTGCACACCACCGCGAACAGCACGTTCGTCAGCGGGCCCGCCGCCGAGACCAGGCTGTGCCGCCAGCGGCCCGGGATCCGGCCCCGCTCGATGAAGACCGCGCCGCCCGGCAGACCGAACCCGCCCATGATCACGAAGATCACCGGCAGCACGATGCTCAGCAGCGCGTGCGTGTACTTCAGCGGGTTCAGCGTGAGGTAGCCCTTCGCGCCCACCGTGATGTCCCCGCCGTGCAGCGCGGTGCGGGCGTGCGCGTACTCGTGCAGGCACAGGGAGACGATCCAGGCGGCCGTCACGAACAGGAAGACCGCGACGCCCGGCCGCTCGGCGAACCCGGTCCAGGTGGCCCACCCGGTGACGGCGGTGACGGCCAGGATCCCCACGAAGACGGGACTGATCCGGCGGTCGCTGCGGCGGGCGGTGGCGGTGGTCATGGGCGGGGCGCTCCTGGGGGCGGTGTGGGTGCCGCCGTGCTCGGCGGATGGGATCGACCGTACCGGTGGTACCGGGGGAACGTCCGGCGGAGAGCCTTCGGTTCCTGGTGATCGGCGGGCGGGAACCGACTCGGCCAGGGAGGTGTCGTGGCCATGACCGAGGAGTGGGCGGCAGACGCGTCGAGGCCGTTGGCCTGCCCAGGCGGCCGCGGCTCCGCCTGACACGGAACGGGCTCATGGTGGTCGCCTGTCCCGCCACCGGCACGAGGAGCCGGGTGTCTTCGGGGGCGAGATCCGGATCCCCGTCGGCGAGCAGACCCTGACGCTCGATTACTCCCCGTTCGTACGGATCTGCGGCAGGCGCGCCCGGTCGCGGGGAAACCCCGAGCGGCGTTCCCGCGTCCCCGGGGACAATGGACCCCGTGCGCTACCGCATCCTCGGCACCACCCAGGCGTTCCGCCCCGACGGCACCCCCGTCCCGGTCGGCGGGGCGCGGCTGCGTGCCCTGCTGACCGTGCTCGCCCTGCGGGCCGGCCGGACGGTGGCGGTGTCCGTGCTCGTCGACGAGGTGTGGCTGGAGGAGCCGCCCGCCGACGCCCCCGCCGCGCTGCAGGCGCTGGTCGGGCGGTTGCGCCGGGCGATCGGGGCGGACGCGGTGGCCTCCGCCGAGGGCGGGTACCGGCTCACCGCGGCGCCCGACGACATCGACCTGCACCGTTTCGAACGGCTGGCCGGCGAGGGCCTGTCCGCGCTGGCCGACGGCGACCCGGCGAAGGCGGCCGTCGTCCTCGACGACGCCCTCGCCCTGTGGCACGGCCCGGCTCTCGCCGACCTGCCCGACCGCACCGCCGAGGCGGCCCGCTGGGAGACCCGCCGGCTGGACGTGCACCGGGCGCGGCTCGCCGCCGCCCTCGCCCTCGGCGACGCCGAGCGCGCGCTGCCCGAGCTGACGGCCCTGTGCGACACCCACCCGCTGGACGAACCCCTCCAGGCCCTGCGGCTGCGCGCGCTGCACGAGGCGGGCCGCACGGCCCAGGCGCTGGCCGCCTACGCGGACGTACGGCAGCTGCTCGCCGATCGTCTGGGTTCCGACCCCGGGCCCGAACTGCGCGCGCTGCACGAGCGGTTGCTGAACCCGGAGGCGCCCGCCGCGGGCGGCCGGCGGTACGGCCCCCCGGCCCGCACCGCCGCGACCGCCATCCCCGCCACACCGGCCGCTCCCGCCGAGTCCTTCGCGTCCGCCGCGTCCACGTCACCACCCGCCGAGTCCACGACGCCCGACGCGTCCACCGCGTCCCCCGCCTCCGCCGTGCCCCCGAGCAACCTCCGCGCCCGGCTCACCTCCTTCGTGGGGCGCGAAAGCGACATCGAGGCGCTCGGCGCGGACCTCGGGACCGCCCGCCTGGTCACGCTGCTCGGGCCCGGCGGGGCCGGCAAGACCCGGCTGTCGCAGGAGGCCGCCGAGGCCCTGCGGCCGGCCCCGCGCGACGGGGTGTGGCTGGCCGAACTGGCCCCCGTCGACGACCCGGACGCCGTGTCCGAGGCCGTACTGACCGCCGTGGGCGCCCGCGAGACCGTGCTCTACGGCGCCGGCGCGGAGGAGATCCGGGCCGCCGTCGCCGACCGCCACGACGACCCGGTCGAACGGCTCGTCGAACACTGTTCCCGGCGCCGGATGCTCCTGCTCCTGGACAACTGCGAACACGTCGTCGACGCCGCCGCCCGCCTCGTCGCGGAACTCCTCGCCCGCTGCCCCGGCCTCACCGTCCTCGCCACCAGCCGCGAACCCCTGGGCGTGCCCGGCGAAGTGCTGCGGCCGGTGGACCCGCTGCCCGAGCCGGTCGCGCTGCGCCTGCTCGCCGAGCGCGGCGCGGCCGTACGGCCCGGGTTCCGCGTGGACGCCGACGAGGACACCGCCGCCGCCTGCGCCGAGATCTGCCGCCGCCTGGACGGCCTGCCGCTGGCCATCGAACTCGCCGCGGCCCGGCTGCGGATGCTCACCCCCCGGCAGATCGCCGACCGGCTCGACGACCGCTTCCGGCTGCTCACCTCCGGCAGCCGCACCGTCCTGCCCCGCCAGCAGACCCTGCGTGCCGTCGTCGACTGGTCCTGGGACCTGCTCGACGGGGACGAGCGGGACGTGCTGAGCCGCCTGTCCGTCTTCGCCGGCGGCTGCGACCTCGCCGCCGCCGAGGCCGTGTGCGGGCCCGCCGCCTTCGACGCGCTCGGCTCCCTGGTCGACAAGTCGCTGGTGGTGGCCGCGCCCGCCGCCGACGGCGAGATGCGCTACCGGCTCCTGGAGACCGTCGCCGAGTACGCCGGTGAGCGGCTGGAGGAGTCCGGTGGGCGCGCGCCCGCCCGGCGCGCCCACCTCGTGCACTACCGCGAACTCGCCCGCACCACCGACCCGCTGCTGCGCGGCCCCGGCCAGCGCGCCGCCATCGCCCGCTTCGAGCTGGAGTACGAGAACCTGCGCACCGCCCTGCGGCACGCCGTCGCCACGCGCGACGAGCAGGAGGCGCTGTGCCTGATCCACTCCCTGTGCCGTTACTGGCAGATGCGGGACGTGCGCATCGAGACCCGCAACTGGTGCGCCGAGGTGATGGAGTTCAGCCCCGACCCGTTCACCGAGCCGGTGCGCCGCGCCGGCCCGGTGTGGGAGCGCTGCACGGACGCCCCGCCGCCGATGGCCGACGACGTCCTCGCCGAGGCCCGCCGCGGTCTGCACCTCCTCCACCTCGCCTGCATGGACACCGAGATGGATGCGTGGCAGACCCCCGAGGCGCAACGGAAGCTGCGCGTCATCACCCAGGTCTACGAGCCCGGCCTGCCCCAGACCTGCCGCCACCCCGGCATGCTGTGGTTCCTCGCCGTGGTGCTGAGCGGCGACATGGAGCGGCTGCGGGCCGTCCTCGACGCCTGCGTGGACACGTGCCGCGACGCCCCGGGATTCGACTGGGAACTGGCCGGCGCCCTCCAGATGCGGGCCAATCTGCTGGCCAACCGCAGCGACTGGACGGGTGACGCCGTCCGCGACGCCGACGAGTCGCTGGAGATCTTCCAGCGGCTCGGGGACGCCTGGGGCACCGCCGAGGCGCTCGCCGCACGCGGCGAGGCCCACGAACGCGCCGGGCACCACCGCAGGGCCGCGGCCGACTACGAGACGGCCGTGCGGCACGCCGACCGGCTCAGCGCCTGGGCGCAGGTGGCGGTGTTGCAGGCCAGGCTCGGCAGCTGCCTGATCCAGGCCGGCGAGAGCGAGCGGGGCGAGCGGCTGCTGCGCGAGGTGATCGAGGGAAAGCAGGGGGCCTCGAACGAGGCGATGCCCGCCGCCCGGCTCTTCCTCGCGGGCTGGCTCGGCATGACCGGCCGCGTACCCGAGGCACGCGAGCAACTGCGGGTGCTGCGCGGAGAGTTCGGTATCTCGCACTTCGTCCTGTTCGACGCCTTCATCCTCGGCGCCGAGGCGTGGCTCGACGCGGTCGACGGGCAGGCGGAGGAGGCCCTGGCCAAGGTGCGCCAGGCGCTGCGGCGTGCCGACGACCCGCTGTCCCGGGCCGTCGCGCCGCACATGCGCTCGGTGTGCCTGACCACCGGTGCGATGGCCCTGGCCGGGCTGGACGGCGGGGGCCGGGCCCGCGACGCCGCCCGCTGCCTGGCCGCCGCCGACGCCCTGCTGCCGGCCGGTCACTTCGTCTCCGGCCTGGAGCGCCACGTCCGCGACCTGGTCGTGGAGCGGATCAGAGGCGTCCTCGACGAGGAGGAGTTCGCGGCGGCGTACGCCGAGGGCGGCGGCCTGTCCCCGGAGGAGGCCGCCGCCCTGGTCTGAGACCGGGGCTTCAGGTCCCGGCGCCCCGGTCTCAGGTCTTGGTGCGGAACTTGTGGATGGCGAGCGGGGCGGCGACGGCGGTGATCGCGACGGACCAGGCCACCGTGATCCACAGGTCGTGCGCGACCGGTCCGCCCAGCATCAGGCCGCGGGCGGCGTCGGCGAGGGTGGAGAGCGGGTTGTAGTCGGTGAAGTGCTGGAGCCAGCCCGGCATCGACTGGGTCGGCGCGAAGATCGACGAGCCGAACTGGAGCGGGAAGAGCACCAGGAAGCCCATCGCCTGCACGGACTGCGCGTTCTTCAGCATCACGCCGAGGGTGAGGAACACCCACATGATCGACGAGGCGAACAGCGCCGACAGGCCCACGGTCGCGAACAGGCCGGGCCAGTTGCCGATGTGGAAGCCCACCAGCACCGCGACGATCATCAGCACGGCCGTGGCGAAGACCATCCGGAACAGCTCGACCGCGATCTTCGCGAACAGCACCGAGCCGCGGCCGATCGGGAGGGACCGGAAGCGGTCCATGACACCGCTGTTGAAGTCCTGGCTGAAGCCCGTGCCGACCCCCTGGGAGAGCGTCATGCTGTTCATCGCCAGCATGCCGGGGATGACGTACTGGACGTACTGCTTCTGGCCGCCGCCCAGCGCCTGTCCGATCGAGCCGCCGAAGACGTACACGAACAGCAGGGTGAAGACGATCGGCATCAGCAGCGCGTCGAACATGGACTCGGGGTCCTGGCGGATCCACAGCAGGTTGCGGCGGATCAGCGCGCCGGTGTGCCGCAGGTGCCCGCGCAGCGGGATACGGACGTCGGGGGCGGGGGCGTTTGCGGTGACGGCGCTCATACGGCGACCTCCTCGCGGTCGTCGCTGGGGCGGGCGTCCTGCGGGGCACTGGCGCGGTGGCCGGTGAGAGACAGGAAGACCTCGTCCAGACTGGGGAGTTCGGTGGTGATGGAGCTGATGGTGATGCCGCGCGCGGTGACGGCGCCGACCACGGCGGTCAGCTGCTCGTCGCTGAGGACCGGCACGAGCAGGGAGCCGTTCTCGGAGTCGACGACGGTCGTCGCCAGTCCGGTGATGCCCAGCTCGTCGAGCATCCCGGCGAGCGGGCGCAGTTCTCCCGCGTCGGCCGGCTTCACCCGCAGGGTGCGTCCGCCCACCTTCGCCTTGAGTTCCTCGATGCCGCCGTTCGCGATGACCTTGCCGCGGTCCACGACGGTCAGTTCGGAGGCCAGTTGCTCGGCCTCCTCCATGTACTGGGTGGTCAGCAGGACGGTCACCCCGTCGCCGACCATTGCCTTGACCTCGTCCCACACCTCGTTGCGGGTGCGGGGGTCGAGGCCGGTCGTCGGCTCGTCCAGGAAGAGGACGGCGGGCCGGCCGATCATCGAGGCGGCGAGGTCGAGGCGGCGCCGCATACCGCCGGAGTACGTGCGCGCCGGGCGCCGGGCCGCGTCGGTGAGCGAGAACCGCTCCAGCAGCTCGTCGGCGCGGGCGCGGGCGTCCTTGCGGGACAGGTCGAGCAGCCGCCCGATCAGGTACAGGTTCTCCCAGCCGGGCAGCTTCTCGTCGACGGAGGCGTACTGCCCGGTGAGCCCGATCACCCGGCGCAGTTGCCGGGGCTGCCGTACGACGTCGTAGCCGGCCACGGTGGCCTGGCCCGCGTCGGGCGTGAGCAGGGTGGACAGGATCCGTACGAGGGTCGTCTTGCCGGCCCCGTTGGGCCCCAGCACACCCATCACGGTGCCCTCGCGCACGTCGAGGTCCACACCGTCGAGCGCCTTGGTCTCGCCGTAGTGCTTGACCAGTCCCCGTACCGTCACGGCGTCGCCCGCGCCGCCGGGGTTCTTGTCGATTCGCGTCATGCCGAAGACGATCCCACCCGCCACCGACAAACCACCGACAGTCCACCGACGCCTGCGCCCGGCCCCGGCAGAACACCGACAGGACGACCTGCGACGGCCCCGTGACCCCGGGCCCTGACTTCCGTGCTCCTGTGGCTCCTTTGCCCCTGTGGCCCCCCGTGGGCCCGTGGTCCGCAGGGCTCGTCACGGTCCGCATGACCCCTCACGGTCCCCACGGGCCCGTCTCGGGCACCAGAACCCCGGGCCGGCGCGCCGACGCCCGGCCGCCTGTGCTGCGGCCGGGCGTCGGGGGAGGGGTGCCGGTTGCCGGTTCCCGGTGGGCGGGTGGTTGGCGTCGGCCGTGGGCGAGCGGGGTCGCCCGTCGACGGCCGACGCCAACCGGCCGGGCGTGGCGGTCGCCCGGGGGTGGCGGGTGTCCGGGGGTGGCGGGTGTCCGGGCGCAGTGGGCGGCCCGGCCGTGTGCCACGGCCGGTGACCGCGGCCACGGGTTCCTCAGCGGTGCAGTGCCTCCGCCGGTTCCGGGACGTGGCCGGTGACGACCCGGGCGGGGTGCGCCGGTTCCGGGCGCCGGTGGTCGACGGCGTAGGAGACGGCGGCCACGGCCAGGCCCAGCACCGCCAGGACGGCACCGGCGAGAGCCGGGGAGGTCGCGCCGAACCCGGCGGCCAGGGCGAGGCCGCCGATCCACGCGCCGCCCGCGTTGGCCAGGTTGAACGCGGCCTGGTTGGCCGAGGAGGCCAGGGACGGCGCCGCCGACGCCTTCTCCATGACCATGAGCTGGAGCGGCGAGCCGGTGACGAAGGCGGCCGTGCCGAGCAGGGTCACCGCCAGGGCGGCGCTCCACTCGGCCCGCATCAGCAGCGGGAAGAGGAACAGGACGACCGCCAGCGAGGCGAGACCGCCGAACAGGGTGCCCCGCAGGGAGTGGTCGGCCAGCCGCCCGCCGAGCAGGTTCCCGGCCGTCGCGCCGACGCCGAACAGCGCCAGCAGCAGCGTCACGCTGGTCTCGGCGTACCCGGCGGCGCCGGTGAGCATCGGGGTGATGTAGCTGTAGGCGGCGAACAGCGCGCCGAAACCGGCCACGGTGGTCAGCAGGGCCAGCCAGACCGGGAGCGAGCGCAGGGCGGCCAGTTCGCCGCGCAGGCCGGAGGCGGGGGCGGCGTGGGCGTGGTCGCGGGGGACGAGCAGGGCGAGGGCGGCGATGGCCGCCACGCCGATCGCGCTCACGCCGAGGAAGGTCGCCCGCCAGCCCAGGTGCTGGCCCATGAGCGTGGCGACCGGGACCCCGGCGACGTTGGCGACGGTGAGGCCGAGGAACATCAGCGACACCGAGCGGGCCTTGCGCTCGGGCGGCACCATGCCCGTCGCGACCACCGCGCCGACGCCGAAGAAGGCGCCGTGCGGCAGACCGCTCAGGAAACGGGCGGCCAGCAGCCAGCCGTGCCCGGGGGCGAGCGCGGAGAGCGCGTTGCCCACGACGAACAGGGCCATCAGGCCGATCAGGACGTACCGGCGGGACATCCGCGCGGTGAGCGCGGCCAGCAGCGGTGCGCCGATGACCACGCCCAGCGCGTACGCGGACACCAGGTGGCCGGCGGTGGGGATCGAGATGTGCAGGTCGTCCGCGACGTCGGGCAGCAGGCCCATCATCACGAACTCGGTCGTGCCGATGCCGAAGGCGCCCACGGCGAGGGCGAGCAGGGCCAGGGGCATGAGAGACCTTTCGGGGTGGGGTTCCGTACAGCGTGCGCGTTTTATGTTCAGCTGCGGAACAAAGTCTCTCGGGCCTGGTATTCCGGCAGATTACGAGCCGGTTGCCGATGTGGTGACCTTCACACGCGCCGCGATCGGCAGGTGGTCGCTGCCCGTGCGCGGCAGCGTCCAGGAGCTTACCGGTTCCACACCCCTGACCATGATCTGGTCGATGCGGGCCATCGGGAACGACGCCGGCCAGCTGAAGCCGAAGCCGCTGCCCGCCGCACCCTGCGTGGAACGCATCTGCGAGGTGATCGCGCCCAGCGAACGGTCGTTCATCGTGCCGTTGAGATCACCGAGCAGCACCACCCGGGGCAGCTTCTCGTGCGCGATGGCCGCGCCCAGCGCGTTGGCGCTCTGGTCACGCTGCGAGGCGGTGAACCCGGCGTTCATCTTCACCCGGACGGAGGGCATGTGGGCGACGTACACCGCGACCGCCCCCTCGGGCGTCGCCACCGTCGCGCGCATCGCCCGGGTCCAGCCGAGCCGGATGTTCACCGGCCTGACCGCGCTGAGCGGATACCTGCTCCACACGCCCACCGTGCCCTCCACGGCGTGGTACTTGTACGCCGACGCCAGCGCCCTCTCGTACACGGGCACCGCCGAGGCCTTCAGCTCCTCCAGCGCGAGCACGTCCGCGCCGGACGCCGCGACCTTGCGGGCGGTGGCGGTCGGATCGGGGTTGTCGGCGTTGACGTTGTGCGTGGCCACCGTCAGGTCGCCGCCCCCGCCGGTCTTCCCGGTGACCAGGCCGCCGAAGAGGTTCAGCCAGACGGCGACGGGCAGCACCAGCGCGATCAGCGCGGTCGCCGACCTGCGCACCAGGGCCAGGACGAGCAGCACCGGGACCAGCAGACCGAGCCAGGGCAGGAAGGTCTCGGTGAGACTGCCGAGGTTGCCGACGCGGTTGGGGATGTGCGAGTGCAGCAGCATCACCAGCGCCAGCAGCACCGCCAGCACGGCCGGCACGATGCCCCGGCGCCAGATCCGCCGGTCGCCGCGCCAGCCGCCGAGGAGCCGGTCCACCAGGCGCCGAATCCGGTTCTTCGCACGCTCGGGTCCCGAGCCGTCGTCGTCCGTCTCCGTCAAGAACGCCTGCTGCGCCATACCGTCGCCTCACTGCCTGCCGTGCACACCGTTCACCCCGTGGGCTACGACCCTAGGGGATGATCGGTTCCGATCCTGCCGTCCATGACGGCCGTACGGGCACGAGGACGAACGGGGCGGCGCGGGGAGTTCCGGTTGGGGCGCCCCGGACGTGGTCTGTGACGAAACGGGCACATTACGGGGGGAGGGGCAGGTTCAGGTCCGAGTGACCGGCGTGGCCCCGTTCGCCGCTCCGGCCGGGTCCAGGGTGCCGGCCGCGCCGGGCCCGCCCGGGTCCCGCGGGGAGCGGGTGTGCCGCGGGAGGGGCCGGAGCCCTTCGAGGACCGTGTCCACTATCTGCTCGGCCAGCCCCTCGGGCAGGTCCGCGTCGGGCCGCATGACGCTGCGCACCAGCATCGGGCCGACGAGGAGGTCGGTCAGCAGTTCGATGTCGACGTCGGTGCGCAGTTCGCCGTTGAGCTGGCCGCGGCGCAGGACCTCGATCTGGAGTCTGCGCCGGGGTTCGACGACGGTGGTGTGGTAGGCGCACCAGATCTTCGGACTGGACTTCATCTGGGCGTACACGTTGTGCAGGAGCGCCGAGGAACGGCTCACCAGTCCCCGGCGGCGCAGTTGCTCCAGGAGGGCGACGAGGTCGTCGCGCATCGAGGTGCCGGGCAGTTCCGCGTCGGGCGGCTCGGCGGCGCGCACGACGTCGACGAACAGCTCTTCCTTGCCGCTCCAGCGGCGGTAGATGGTGGCCTTGCCCACGCCGGCCGTGCGGGCGATGCGCTCGATGGAGAGTTCGGCGAGCGGCACCCCCTCCTCCAGGAGCTTCATCACCCCCTCGACGATGGCGCTTTCCACCGCCTCGCTCCGGGGCCGGCCCCGTGCGGGGAACCCGGGAGCGGTCTGGCTGTCGGCGAGGCTCACCTGAGACGTCCTTTCGTCGTACCGGGTCATTGTCCCCGCCGGTCCTCCCGTCCCCCCGGGTGCTCCGGGTCAGTCGGCCGCCGCGACCAGTTCCGGTTCCTCCCGGTCCTGGGGCCGCTTCGGTGTGCGGCCGGGCAGGAACACGGCGACCACGACCGCGCCGGCCAGCGCGACCACGGTGCCGCACAGCGAGGTCACGTGCATCGCGTGCAGGAAGGCGCTGTTGGCCGGGTCGACCAGTGCCTGCCCGCGCGGGCCGAGCTTCGCGGCGACGCCGAGCGTGGCCTCGATGGACTCCCCGGCGGTGTCCCGCAGCGCGGGCGGCAGCATCCCGAGCCTGCCCTCGATGGAGTCGCGGTACGCCGTGGAGAGCACCGAGCCGAGCACCGCGATGCCGAGCGCGCCGCCGACCTGGCGGAAGGTGTTGCTCAGCGCGGAGGCCGAGCCGGCCTTCTCGCGGGGCAGGGCCTGCATGATGACCACGCTGGTCGGGGTCATGATGTGGGCCATGCCGGTGCCCATGAGGAAGAAGACGACCTCCAGCACCCAGATGGGCGTGTCCGCCTCGAAGCCGGCGAACGCGGCCAGCATGCCGGCCAGCACGACGAGACCCGCCGTCGTGGTGGCCTTGTAGCCGAAGCGGTCGACGACCAGCCGGGCCCGCGGTGCGAAGATCATCTGAGCGGCGGCCAGCGGGATCATCAGCAGGCCAGACTCCAGCGGGGAGTAGCCGCGCACGCTCTGCGTGTAGAAGACGGAGAAGAACGTGACGCCCATCAGGGCGAAGAAGACCAGCGCGATGGCGGCCATGGCGGCCGAGAACACCTTGTTCCTGAAGTAGGTCACGTCCAGCGACGGGTGGTCGCTGCGCTTCTCGAACACGATGAACGCCGCGAGGACGGCGACACCGGCGACGATGGCCGCCAGGACGGTGCCGTTGGTGAAGTCGGCCAGTTCGCCGCCCTTGATGATGCCGTAGACCAGCAGCACCAGGCCGACCACGGACAGGACGACGCCGATGGGGTCGAGCCGCCCGGGGCGCGGGTCGCGGGAGTCGGGCACCAGCCACACCATCAGCACCACCGCGGCGATCACGATCGGCACGTTGATGAGGAAGACCGAGCCCCACCAGAAGTGGTCCAGGAGCAGACCGCCGGTGATCGGTCCGATGGCGATGGCCAGGCCCACCCCGCCGGCCCAGATGCCGATGGCCTTGGGCTGCTCCTCGCGTTCGAAGACGTTCATGAGGACGGCGAGGGTGGCAGGCATGACGAACGCGGCACCCAGCGCCATCAGGGCGCGGTAGGCGATCAGCTGGCCCGGGGAGCCGGACTCGGCGGCCAGGGCCGAGCCGATGCCGAAGACCACGAGGCCGCCGAGCAGGACCTTCTTGCGGCCCACCCGGTCACCGACGAGGCCGGCGGTGAAGAGCAGGCCGGCGAAGACGAGCGTGTAGGCGTTGATCGCCCACTCCAGCTCGCTCTGGGTCGCGCCGAGACCGGTCGGGGCCTGAGTCGAGATCGTCTTGATGGCGACGTTCAGGATCGAGTTGTCGAGCACCACTATCAGCAGGCTCAGCATCAGCACGCCCAGGATCGCCCAACGGCGGCGGTGCACCGCTTCCGGCGTCCGGGGACCGGTGTCGGCGCGGTCGGCAGGAGTAGTCATGTCACCGAGCGTAGGACATTTTCGATACGAGACCGTCTCGTATCGAAATTTTTTACCCACGCCTTACGGGCAGGGGCCTTGCCGTGTCCCGCCAGGGGGCACGCGCTCGCCGCGCGCACGGACCACCGGGCGGCCGGGGCGCGGAGCACAGTCGGCCGGGACGCGGAGCACAGGGGGGTGCTCTGGTCCACCGCGGCCGCAGGTGCCACCATGGAGGGGAGTCCGGGGACGCCGTCAGGGCGCCTCGAGATGACTGAAGGAGCCGTTGCAATGACGCAGCTTCCGGCTGCCCAGCCTGCACAGAAGAGCACCTCCGACGGCAGTGGCAAGACGCTGTACGGAGGCAAGGGCACCCGCCGCATCACCGTCCGCGACCTCGCCCTCGCCAAGGAGCGCGGCGAGAAGTGGCCCATGCTCACCGCCTACGACGCGATGACCGCGTCCGTCTTCGACGAGGCCGGCATCCCGGTCGTCCTGGTCGGGGACTCGGCGGGCAACTGCCACCTCGGGTACGAGACGACCGTGCCCGTCACCCTCGACGAGATGACCATGCTGTCGGCCGCCGTCGTGCGCGGCACCCGGCGCGCCCTGATCGTCGGCGACCTCCCCTTCGGTTCCTACCAGGAGGGCCCGGTGCAGGCGCTGCGCTCGGCCACCCGCCTGGTGAAGGAGGCGGGCGTCGGCGCCGTGAAGCTGGAGGGCGGTGAGCGCTCGCACGAGCAGATCCGCCTCCTGGTGGAGTCCGGCATCCCGGTCATGGCGCACATCGGCCTGACCCCGCAGTCCGTCAACGCCATGGGCTACCGCGTCCAGGGCCGTGGCGAGGAGGCCGCCCAGCAACTGCTGCGCGACGCCAAGGCCGTGCAGGACGCCGGCGCGTTCGCCGTCGTCCTGGAGCTGGTGCCCGCCGAACTGGCGGCCGAGGTGACGCGGATGCTGCACATCCCGACCGTCGGCATCGGCGCGGGCCCCGAGACGGACGCGCAGGTCCTGGTCTGGACCGACATGCTCGGACTGACCGGCGGGCGGGTGCCCAAGTTCGTGAAGAAGTACGCCGACCTGCGCACGGTCATGGGCGAGGCGGCCAAGGCCTTCGCGGAGGACGTCGTCGGCGGAACGTTCCCGCTGGAGGAGCACTCCGTTCACTAGACCACTGCGGTGACACCGAGGAGCCCCGGCCGGTCCTCCCCCGCCGGCCGGGGCTCCTGCCGCGCGCTGCGGCGCTCGCGCCGGGCCGTCAGGCGTGCTCGCGCCAGCCGTTGGTGATCGGCAGCCTGCGGTCCTTGCCGAAGCCCTTCGCGGAGATCTTGGTGCCCGGCGGGTACTGGCGGCGCTTGTACTCGGCCCGGTCGACCATCCGCAGCGTCTTGACGACCAGCTCACGGTCGTAGCCCGCCGCGACGATCTCGTCGGCGCCCCGGTCCCGGTCGACGTACAGCTCCAGGATCGCGTCGAGCACCGGGTAGTCCGGCAGCGAGTCCGTGTCCACCTGCCCCGGGCGCAGCTCCGCGCTCGGCGGCTTGCTGATGGAGTTCTCCGGGATCGGCGGGGTCTGGCCCCGCTCGGCGGCGGCCCGGTTGCGCCACTCGGCGAGCCGGAAGACCGACGTCTTGTACACATCCTTGATCGGACCGTAGGCGCCCACCGAGTCGCCGTACAGCGTGGAGTACCCCACCGCCAGCTCCGACTTGTTGCCGGGGGCGAGGACGATGTGGCCCTCCTGGTTGGAGACCGCCATCAGCAGCGTGCCGCGCAGCCGCGACTGGAGGTTCTCCTCCGCCAGGCCGGTCAGGCCGAGCGAGCCCATGTACGCGTCGAACATCGGCTCGATCGGCACGGTGCGGAAGTGCAGGCCGGTGCGCCGGGCCAGCTCGGCCGCGTCGTCCCTGGAGTGCTCGGAGGAGTACTTCGACGGCATGGAGATGCCGTACACGTTCTCCGCGCCGACCGCGTCGCAGGCGATCGCCGCGACGAGGGCGGAGTCGATGCCGCCGGACAGGCCGACGAGGACGGAGCGGAATCCGTTCTTCTGCACGTACGCCCGCAGGCCCACGACCAGCGCCGAGTAGACCTCCTCGTCGTCGTCCAGGTGGGCGGCGTGCCCGGCGGTGCGCTCCGGCGCGTAGGCGGGCAGCGGCTCCTCGGACAGGACGACGCGGTCGATGCGCAGCCCGTCGTCGACCACGCCGCCGGGCGCGTCGGCCGCCGCGGCCGGCAGGTCCAGGTCGAGCACGACGCAGCCCTCGGTGAACTGCGGCGCCCGCGCGATCACCTCGCCGTCCGCGCCGACCACGATCGAGTCGCCGTCGAAGACCAGTTCGTCCTGCCCGCCGGTCATGGCCAGGTAGGCGGTGGTGCAGCCGGCCTCCTGGGCCCGCTTGCGCACCAGCTCCAGGCGGGTGTCGTCCTTCTCCCGCTCGTACGGGGAGGCGTTGACGGAGAGCAGCAGACCCGCGCGCGCGGTACGCGCGGCCGGGACGCGCCCGCCGTCCTGCCACAGGTCCTCGCAGATCGCGAGGGCCACGTCGACGCCGTGCACGCGCAGGACGGGCATGGTGTCGCCGGGCACGAAGTAGCGGAACTCGTCGAAGACGCCGTAGTTGGGCAGGTGGTGCTTGGCGAAGTTCAGCACCACCCGGCCGCGGTGCAGCACCGCCGCCGCGTTCTGCGGGGCGCCGGCCGGCATGCCGTACTTCGGCTGGGCCGTCTCGCAGCGGTCGAGGTAGCCGACGACGACCGGCAGCTCGCCGAAGCCCTCCTCGGCGAGCCGGGCGGCGAGGGCGCGCAGCGCGGCGCGGGACGCCTCCACGAAGGACGACCGCAGGGCCAGGTCCTCGACGGGATACCCGGTCAGCACCATCTCCGGGAACGCCACGAGATGCGCTCCCTGCTCGGCGGAGTGCCGGGTCCAGCGGACGACCGCCTCGGCGTTCGCGGCGAGGTCACCGACACGTGAGTCGATCTGGTTCAGGGCGAGACGTAGTTGAGGCACGCGCACCAGTGTAATCGTCAGAGCGACGCGATGGGGTGCCGGGCAGTGTGTGCCGCCCCACGCCCACCCCACCGGGCCGACCACGCACGCGGACTGTGCACCGCGGACTGTGCACCTCGGACCGCCGCACCCGCGGCGCCCCGCCCCGCCCGGCCGTCCCGCGCGCCCCGCCCGCGCCCCGCCTCACGCGGTCGGGCGCGCCATGCGGTCGGCCGCGCCGCGTGCCGTCCCCCGGACCGCTGCCCGCTGCCCGGTGCGCGCTGCCCGCTGCCCGGTGCGCGCAGCGGCTCGGGCGGCAGCGGTGGCCGGCCCGCCGGCCGGTGTCTTCCGCGCCGCTCCCGCGGGTCACCTGCTCCTGCCCGGCCGTCCCGGGGGCGTGGCCGGTGCCGTCCCGTGGGCGCCGTCCGTCCCGCGCGGAGGAGGGCCGGCGTCCGTACCGCGGTCGCGGGGCGCGCGGGTGCCGTACACGCACGCGCGCCCGCCCCTGGGTGCAGGAGCGGGCGCGTGACCGGTGCCGGTACGGGTCAGTGACGGCGACCGTAGGAGTCGACGTAGCCCTTCGCGGGCGAGCCGACGCCGGTGACGTCGTCGTAGCCCTTGACGGCCTTGAGCGAGCTGTCCTTGCCGAGGCTGCGGACGGAGACGCTCAGACCACCGGTGGCGTCGACGCCGTTGACGAAGTCGACGCGCGCGACCGCGAGGTCCTTGCCGGTCGGCTGGTCCACCACGTCGTGGTACAGCTCCGAGCCGTACTTCGAGTAGATCGCCGGGTTGGCGAAGCCGATCGCCTTGCCGCCCTGGGCCTGCTGGGCGAGGGCCTGGACGGCCGCGATGACCGGCGCGGCCAGCGAGGTGCCGCCGATGCGGTACTCGGCGTACTGCTGCGACCCGTCGGGGAAGGTCTGCGTCTGGCCGACGAGGAAGCCGGTGTTCGGGTCGGCGATGGCCGCGATGTCCGGGACGACGCGGTTGCCGGCGGCGTTGTTGGCCGTGGCCAGCGCGCCGGGGACGACGCCCTTCTGGTAGTACGGCTGCGGAACGGTCTTGCTGGTGCCGCCGCCCGCGCCGGAGGTGTAGGCGCCGGGGAAGCCCTCCCAGCTCTTGCCGTCGGCCGACAGGGTCGCCTTGTCGGTGCCCCAGCCGGTCTCCCACAGGTACTTGTTCCCCTTGCCGACGGCCAGGGAGGTGCCGCCGACCGCGGTCACCCAGGCCGAGTTGGCCGGGGTGTCGACCTGCTTGGTGCCGGTGTGGGCGACCTCGTCGCCGTTGTCACCGGAGGAGAAGTAGAAGCCGATGCCCTCCACCGCGCCGAACTGGAACACCTGGTCGTAGGCGGCGGCCAGGTCCGGCGTCTGGTTGGCCTCGATGTCGCCCCAGGAGTTGGAGACGATGTCGGCCAGGTGGTCGTCGACGACCTTGCTGAGCGAGTCGAGCAGGTCGTCGTCGTAGCAGGAGGCGGCGCCCACGTAGGTGACGTCCGCGTCCGGCGCGACCGCGTGCACGGCCTCGACGTCGAGGGTCTCCTCGCCGTACCAGCCGGCCGCCCCGCACTCCTCGGTCTTCGTGTACTGCCCGGGGAGCACCTGGCGCAGCTGGCCCGTCTTCCACGCCTTGTCGCCGTTCTTCTTCGCGTACGAGGCCGCGTCGAAGGCGATGGTCGGGGAGGCGTAGGCGTCGGTGATGGCGACGCGGACGCCCTTGCCGGTGTACTTGCCGGCGCCGTAGGCCGAACGCAGCTGCTTGCCCGTGTAGCCCTTGACGGCGTACGGGATCTTCTCGCCGTAGGCGGACGGCAGCGTCTTCGCGATGTTCGAGCCGTAGTACGAGGAGAACGGCCCGGAGTTCTTGAACACCGCGTCCGGCGGCGGCAGCTGGTCCTTGTGGTCGGACTTGTGCGGGGCGTTGTCCAGGCCGGTGACGGTCAGGACCGTGCTCCGCAGGCCCGCCGGCACGGACGCCGACTGCGCCGGCGCGCGGTAGGTCTTCGAGCCCTTGGCGAAGTTGTGCATCTGGGTGCCGAACGCCTTCTCGGCGGCGGCGACGTCACCGGAGACGGCGACGTAGTGAGCAGTGACCGAAGTGACCTTCAGACCCGCCGACTTCAGCCAGGACGTGACGGCGGCCACCTGGGCCTTCGTCGCACCGAAACGCGCCTGCGCCTCCTGGGCGCTCAGGTACTTGCCGTACTGCGGCGAGGACGGGTCGGCGACCGCCTTGGCGTACTCGGCCAGGCCCGCGGCGTCGCGGCCGGCCAGGTACACCCGGGCGTTGACCGGGGCGCTGTTCGCGGTGGCGCCCTTGTCCGCCTTGGCCGTCGCCCACGCGGGCTTGGTGCCCGCGATCGCGTGGCGGGCGTCCGGGTGGCCCGCGGCGTGGGCCGCGGGTATGCCGAGCACCAGCGCACCGGCGACCATCGGCAGTGTCGCTGCCAGGCTCACTCCGGTACGCACGGTGGCGCGGTTGGATCTCATATAACCCCCTGCGATGCGGATCGCATGTAACGCAATGAGTGGTGGGACCTCGCGTGATCCGCATGCCGGCCGCGGCGGTTCGGCCCCTGAATGGATCACACGATCGAGTGCCACTCTTCCCGAAGAACCGTTCATGCCAGGGGAATGGTCAGGCCAAGAGAAGCCCAAGGAACCGTCAGGACCGATGTATAGGGCATGAATTGCGGTCTTCGTTCCCCGGATTCCGGTCGCCCGTCGTCAGGAAACGGGCGCCGTACGGGCGGGGGACGGGGGTCGCCGGGACCCTAACGGGACGTCGCGCCGCGCGCGTTGAGCATGTCGGCCATGAGCCGGATCTCCGACTGCTGCGCGTCCACCATGCCCTGCGCCAGTCGCTTCTCCACACCCACCGTGCACCGGACGGCGCACGCCTGCGCCATGTGGATGCCGCCTCGGTGATGGGCCGTCATCAACCGGAGGTAGAACACCTCGGCCTGCCTGTCCCGGAGCCGGCCGAGCTTCCTCAGCTCGGTGTCGGTGGCCATGCCGGGCATCAGCGCCCCGTCCGCTGCGTCCGACCCGTCCTTTCCGTCGGCTCCGGCGGTACCGCCCCCGGCCGTACCGCCCCCGGCGGAAGCGGTGCTCCCCATTCCCATCCACGCCATCGGCGGGTCCGCCGAGACCTTCGGCAGCCCCCACAGGTCCAGCCAGCCCAGCAGCATGCCGCGCTGGTTGGCCTGGGTCTGCGCGATGTCGTAGGCGAGACGGCGCACTTCCGTGTCGCTCGTGCGGTCGCGCACGATGTACGACATCTCCACGGCCTGCTGGTGATGGACCGCCATGTCCCGGGCGAAACCGGCGTCCGCGGACGAGGCGGCCGGGACCGCCAGGGCCGGGGCCGTGGCCGCCGGGGCCTGTCCGCGTGCCTGAGCCGTCGCCGGGACGGCCGCACCGCCGCCGGACCCGCCCGCGGCGGCCGCGTAGGTGATCGCCCCGGCCGCGACCACCGCCGTGGCGACGGCGCCCGCGACCAGCCCGGCGACCCTCACCGGCCCACCCCGCCCGTGCAGGCGGCGCCCGGCTCCGGTGTCTGCGGGCCCTGGACGAACTTGGCGAGGAACGCGTCCACGGCAGGGTCGGCCGCACCCGTCACCGTGCGCTGGTGCGCCCAGGCCGAGAGCATGACCGGGTCCTTCTGGCCGGGCACCGGGCTCATCAGCGTGTACGGCGTGCGGCGGACCTTCGCCGCGAGCGCGGCCACATCCGCCTTGGACGCCTGGGCGTTGTACGTCACCCAGACCGCGCCGTGCTCCAGGGCGTGCACGGCGTGCTCGTTCTTCAGCGGGGCCGTGTAGACGTCGCCGTCGCAGTTCTGCCAGACCGGGTTGTGGTCGCCGCCGACCGGGGGCTCCATCGGGTAGGTCACCGGGGCGGTGGTATGGGTGCGGCCGAGCGTGCCCTGCCAGGTCCGCACGCCGTCCGCGCCCGTGACGAAGCGGCCGGGACCGCCCTTGCCACCCTTGCCGTTCCCCCCGCTCGCATCCGCCACGTCCTGGCCGTTCTTGCCGCTCATGCCGCTCACACCGGTCGGCGTCGCCGCGGACGCGCTCGCCTTCGCGACCGGTGCGGTGTCGTCGGACCGTGACTGGACCAGCACCACACCGCCGACGGCCAGGCCCGCGACGACGACCACGCTCGCCGCGATGGCCAGGAGGCGGTTGCGGCGCTCCCGGGACCGGTCGGCACGGCGCATCTCCTCGATGCGCGCCTTGCGCTGCCCGGCTGCGGTGCTGTCCGGCTTCTTGGCGGAGCCCATGGGGGAGTCCTTCGTGTCACGGTCGGATGGAGCGGGACGGGGGAGCGGGGAGCGGGTGCGCCGAGGGTGGGGCGTGCTGATGGTAGTGGGGAGGGCGGGGCGCGGGGGAGACCGGGAAGCGCCAGAGGCGAACGCCGGTGGGCTGCGGGGCGGAGTCGAACGCTGGTGGGCTGCGCGGCGAACGTGAGCATCGGTGGGCTGCGGGGCGGAGTTGTGCGCCGGTGGGCTGGGCGGTGAACGTGAGCGCGGGATAAGTTGAACCGCAGATGCGCATTATCTAGGCTTGCCGCATGCGGCTGCTGCGCTCCACCGACATGGCGCTGCGCGTCCTGATGAGGCTCGCCGTCGCGGGCGGGTCCAGCCCCACGACCCGGGAGGTCGCGGCGGACATGGGCGTGCCGTACACGCACGCCGCGAAGGTCGTCGCCGAACTCCAGCACCGCGGGCTGCTCGCGGCCCGCCGCGGCCGGGGCGGCGGCCTGACCCTCACGGAGGCGGGCCGCGGGGCGTCCGTCGGCGCGATCGTGCGCGCACTGGAGGGCGAGGGCGACGTCGCGGACTGCGAGGGCCCGAACCCGTGCCCGCTGAACTCCGACTGCCGCCTGCGCGGCGCCCTGCGCCGGGCCCAGGAGGCGTTCTACGCCGCCCTCGACCCGCTCACCGTCGCCGACATGGTCGCTTCCCCGACGGGCCCGCTGCTGCTGGGCCTGCCGAGCGCGCGGCGACCGGCCGGAACGGAGGACTGACCGGAACCGGCAGGCGTCCCGGCGCCCCCGCCCCATCTGAAACTCTGGCCCCACGAGCCCCCACGAGCCCCCGCGGCCCACCGGCCCCACGTGAGCCCCCGCGGCTCACCCGGCCCCATCTGGCCGCTGCGCCCCACGGCCCCCCATCCGATCCCCGACGGGGCGACGGGCCGGCTGGCGGCCGGCGAGCAGGAGGTCGGTGAGCGGCAGGCCGGTGAGCGGGAGGCCGGCGAGCAGGAGGCCGGGCAGGCGGACGGGAACGGAAAAAGCCGGCCGGAGGCGGTCGGGGGGAACCGCTTCCGGCCGGCGGCTTTCACACCGGGCCGGCCCGCGTGGCCGTCAGGTCAGGCGGCCGTCAGGCCACGCGACCGCCGGGCGGTACGGCTCTCAGGCCGCCTCGGTGGCCTCCTTGGCCAGCCACAGGTCCGGACCGAAGACCTCGTAGTGGATGTCGGCGGCGGCCACACCCTTGGCGAGGAGCTGCTCGCGCACCGCGCGCATGAACGGCAGCGGGCCGCACAGGTAGGCCTGGGTGCCGGCCGGGACCTCGACGTCGCCGAGGTCGGCCAGGCCGGGCCGGCCCGCGCCCGCCGCGTCCTCGTCGTACTGCTCGTAGAAGAAGACCGTGCGCGCGTCCGCCAGCTTGGCCGCGTACGCCTCGTGGTCGGCCCGCAGGGCGTGCGCCGCGGGGGACCGGTCGGCGTGCACGACGGTCACCGGGGCGCGGTGGCCGTCCTCGGCGAGCTGCTCCAGCATGGCGATCATGGGGGTGACGCCGATGCCCGCGGAGGCGAGCAGCAGCGGCGCGGCGGTGTCCTCGAGGACGAGGTCGCCGTAGGGGGCGGAGAGCTGGAGGACGTCGCCCTCGCGCACGTGGGCGTGCAGGTGGTTGGAGACCTCGCCGTCGGGGGTCCTGGCGTCGCCGCTCACCCGCTTGACGGCGAACTGCCGCTCCGGGGAGCCGGGCGCCGCGGTCAGGCTGTACTGGCGGATCTGCCGGGCGCCGTCCGCGAGGGTGACGCCGACGGAGACGTACTGGCCGGCGCGGTAGCCGGGCACCGGGCCCCCGTCGGCGGGGCGCAGCCTGAAGGTGGCGACGTCGGCGGTCTCCTCGATCCGCTGGACCACCTTCCACTCGCGCCAGCCGGTCTGCTCGCTCTGCTCGTACAGCCGCTTCTCGATCGCCATGAGGGCGTTGGCCATCAGCCAGTAGACCTCGGTCCAGGCGGCGGCGACCTCTTCGGTGACGGCGTCGCCCAGGACCTCGGCGATGGCGGCGAACAGGTGTTCGTGGACGATCGGGTACTGCTCGGGAACGATGCCGAGGGAGGCGTGCTTGTGGGCGATGCGGTGCAGCATCAGGTCGGGGCGCTGGTCCGGGTTGTTCACCAGGTACGTCGCGAAGGCGGCGATGGAACCCGCGAGGGCCTGCTTCTGGGCGCCGGAGGCCTGGTTGCCGCGGTTGAACAGGTCGCGCAGCAGTCCGGGGTGTGCGTCGAACAGCTTGGCGTAGAACAGCTCGGTGATCTCGCCGATGGCACCGCCGACGGCGGGCAGGGTGGCGCGGACGGTGGCTGCTGACTGTTCGGACAGCATCGTGACTCCTCGAAGGCTCGACCGGATCGCTCGACAGTTCGATCGCTCGACTGAGAGGAACGGTATTGAAACTTGCATTTGAGATGCAAATTAAACGGGCGTGGCGTCGCTCACTCCCGGAACGACTCGGCCATTACGAGGGGGCCGCTCAGGAGGCAAGATGGGCGGCAGGGCAGTGCACCGCCCGTCCGCGCGGCGTTCGGCCCGGCGGCCACCGGACGATCAAGGTCCGCAACGCGCGTGAAACGCTGGTGTGGTGTGATGCTCGCGTGCCCGACCGCCTCCCGTGCCGACGTACGGACACAGGCGGCCTGACCAGCAAGGATGGGGAAGCGGAAGATGGACAAGCAGCAGGAGTTCGTGCTCCGGACGTTGGAGGAGCGCGACATCCGGTTCGTACGCCTGTGGTTCACGGACGTGCTGGGCTTCCTCAAGTCCGTGGCCGTGGCCCCCGCCGAGCTGGAACAAGCCTTCGACGAGGGCATCGGCTTCGACGGCTCCGCCATCGAGGGCTTCGCGCGCGTCTACGAGTCCGACATGATCGCCAAGCCGGACCCGTCCACGTTCCAGATCCTGCCCTGGCGGGCGGAGGCCCCCGGCACGGCCCGCATGTTCTGCGACATCCTCATGCCGGACGGCTCCCCGTCCTTCGCCGATCCCCGCTACGTCCTCAAGCGTGCCCTCGCCCGCACCTCCGACCTGGGCTTCACCTTCTACACCCACCCGGAGATCGAGTTCTTCCTGCTGAAGAACCGCCCGCTGGACGGCTCCCGCCCCACGCCCGCCGACAACTCCGGCTACTTCGACCACACCCCGCAGGCCATCGGCATGGACTTCCGCCGCCAGGCGATCACCATGCTGGAGTCGATGGGCATCTCGGTGGAGTTCTCCCACCACGAGGGCGCGCCGGGCCAGCAGGAGATCGACCTGCGCTACGCCGACGCGCTCTCCACCGCCGACAACATCATGACGTTCCGCCTGGTCATGAAGCAGGTCGCGCTGGAGCAGGGCCTGCAGGCGACCTTCATGCCGAAGCCGTTCTCGGAGTACCCGGGCTCCGGCATGCACTCCCACCTCTCCCTCTTCGAGGGCGACCGGAACGCGTTCTACGAGTCCGGCGCCGAGTACCAGCTCTCCAAGGTCGGCCGTTCCTTCATCGCGGGCCTGCTGCGCCACGCGGCGGAGATCTCGGCGGTCACCAACCAGTGGGTCAACTCCTACAAGCGCATCTGGGGCGGCAGCGAGCGCACGGCGGGCGCCGGCGGCGAGGCCCCGTCCTACATCTGCTGGGGCCACAACAACCGCAGCGCCCTGGTCCGCGTCCCGATGTACAAGCCCGGCAAGACCGGCTCGGCTCGCGTCGAGGTCCGCTCGATCGACTCCGGCGCGAACCCGTACCTGACCTACGCCGTCCTGCTCGCCGCCGGCCTCAAGGGCATCGAGGAGGGCTACGAACTCCCGCCCGGCGCCGAGGACGACGTCTGGGCCCTCTCCAACGCCGAACGCCGCGCCATGGGCATCGAACCCCTCCCGCAGAACCTCGGCGAGGCCCTGACCCTCATGGAGAACAGCGACCTCGTCGCAGAGACCCTCGGCGAACACGTCTTCGACTTCTTCCTGCGCAACAAGAAGCAGGAATGGGAGGAGTACCGCAGCGAGGTCACGGCGTACGAGCTGCGGAAGCATCTGCCGGTGCTGTAGGCGCGCGGTGGTGACGCACGGTGGGGGCGGCGGGCCCGATGCGCCGCTCCCACCGGCAGGTCCGGCTGGGGCAGCACCGAGGGCAGGGCGAGGAGCGGCCTGCCCGTCAGTGCCTGGAGTCCGGGGCCGGCGCGGCCGGGACCGCCGGTCGGCCGGTGAACGCCGGTGACAGGGCCGCCGTGCTGATGCGGTGCGAGTGGCCTGTGCCGTCGGCGGGGACCGAGTACAGGTCCGCGCCGTAGTCGCCGGGCAGGGCGTAGACGATGGTCCGGGGGTCCTGCCAGACCGCCTGGTCGTCCACGCTCCTGGGTTCCGCCAGGGGCGTTTCGCGCATCGTCCGCAGGTCCAGGACGTACAGGTGCCAGGGGGCGTCCCCGGGCAGGCCCGGTACCCGTTTCTTGTAGGCGACGCGCGTGCCGTCCGGGGACAGGGACGGGCATTCGACGTTCTCGTGGACCGTGGTGAGGGTGTGCGCGGTCAGGTCGCCTCTCACCAGGTAGGTCTTGCCCTTCGTCGCCAGCGTGGCGTAGAACGTGCGGTCGTCCGGTGCGAAGGTGACGCCCCAGAAGTTCACGTCGGGGGACGTGTAGGGGCGGCCGTCCTTGACGATGCGGAACGTCTCCAGGGTGGGGGTCAGCCGCCCCGTGCGGACGTCCACGATCGCGGCGCGGGTCGAGAAGTCCGTGCCCGCGTACGAGTCTCCGCCCACGAACGCCGTCCATGCCGCGAAGTGGCCGCTGGGGGAGACGCGGGCGCGCGACGGGATGCCGGGGACGTCGTATCGCGCGCGCTCCTTGAGACGGGCGTCCAGGATCAGGGCGCGGTAGGTGTCCGAGACCGGGCCGTGCACCGACTGGAGGCACACTCCGGTGCCCGCGGCCGCGTGGAACCGCAGGCACTTGACGCCCGAGGCGGTGCGCGGGCCGGCGGGGTCGGCGGACGGGACCGTCGTCAGTTCGTCGCGGTGCGGGCCCCACGCCATGTTGCGGAAGACCATGCGGCCGGGGGCCGTCAGGGCCACCTCGCCCGGCGACACCCGGGGGCCTGCGGCCTGCGGCAGGCCGCGGCGGTCCGCGCGGGCCGTGGCGTGCAGCACGGCGGCCACGGCCACCGCCGCCAGGACGAGGACCGCCCCGAGCAGGATCAGGATGCGGGCGCGTGCCGTCATGCCGGTGCCGTTCCTTCCGGGCGGGGGCGCAGGGAACAGGAGAGCACCGCGCACGCCGCCAGGGTCAGCGTGGACGCCGTCAGCGCCGTGCGGTCGCCCCACAGGGTCCACGCCGCCCCGAAGACCAGCGAGCAGACGAAGCGGGTCGTGGCCTGGCCCGTCTGGACCAGGGCCAGGCCCGAGGAGCGCAGTTCCGGTGGTACGCCGTCCGAGGCCGCAGCCATCAGGACGCCGTCCGTCGCCGCGTAGAACGTGCCGTGCAGGAGCAGGACCGCGTACGGCAGCGCCGTGCCGTGCCAGGCGGTGAGCAGCAGGGCGTAGGCGAGCAGCAGGGCGCCGTGGCCGGCCACGAAGACCGTCCAGCGGCCCACCCGGTCCGCCAGCCGGCCCAGCGGGACCGCCAGCAGCAGGAAAGCGGCCGCCGTGCCCAGCGGGAGCAGCGCGAACCAGCGGTCGGGGACGCCCAGGCGGCGCTGCAGCAGGAGGTAGACGAAGGAGTCGCTGACCGTGGCCAGGCCCAGGAGGAGGGCGCAGAGGGTGATCCGGCGCAGGTCACGGTGGCGGAGCAGGGCGAGGGCCGCGCGCAGGGTGGGGGGCGCGGGCGGGGTGAGGGGCGTCGTGGGCGGGGCGGGCGCCTCACCGGGGGCGGGGTGTTCGCGCGGGGGCTGTGCCGGGGGACGCCCGGCCTGCCCGGACGGTACGAACAGGACCAGGACCACCACCCCCACCGCCGCCACGCAGAAGCTCACCGTGAAGACCGCGTCGTAGCCGTCCACCGTCGCCCGCAGGATCCAGAACGCCGCCAGCGGGCCCAGCAGCGCGCCCGCCGTGTCCATCGCGCGGTGGACGCCGAAGGCGCGGCCCCTCGTCCCGGGGGTGCTGGACAAGGAGATCAGCGCGTCGCGCGGGGCCGTGCGCAGGCCCTTGCCGGTGCGGTCGGCGGCCAGGACGAGGCCGATGGGGGTGAGGCTGTGCACCACCAGCAGCAGCGGCTTGCACAGCGCCGAGATGCCGTAGCCCAGCCCGGCCACCCGCTTGTGGCCGCCCCTGCCCCGGTCGGCCAGGTGGCCCCCGGCCAGCCGGACCAGGGCCGAGAAGCCGTTGTAGACGCCGTCCAGCAGGCCGAAGCCCAGCGGGGAGAGCCCGAGGCCCGTGACCAGGTACAGCGGCAGTACCGCCGTCACCATCTCCGAGGACACGTCGGTGATCAGGCTGACCGTGCCCAGGGCGAGGACCGTGGGGGCGACCGCGGCGCGGCGCCGCCCGGGACCCGGCCGGGCGGCGCCTTCCGCGGACGCCGGTGCGTGCGCGGCACCCGGGGTGCCCGCGCGGCTGTCCGCTACGTACATGTCAGGACGCCCAGACGCCGGTGATGTCGTGGGCGTTCGCCGCGTTGCCCGCGTGCGTGCTCAGGCGCTGCGTGTCCTCCAGGGTGCGCAGCAGGTCGTAGTGGTTGTAGGTGGTGGCGCTGGTCGAGCCGGCGGCGACCGGCTGGCCGTACAGGACGGTGGGGATGCGGTTGCCGCTGAGCTTGTCGTCCTCGTCGAAGGTGACGACGAGCAGGCTGTTGTGCGTCTTCGCCCAGGCGGCGTACGCGCCGAGGTTGTTCTTCAGCCAGGTGTCGCCCGTGGAGACCGAGCAGTCGTGCATGTCGCTGCACAGGTTCGGGGTGACGAAGGACAGCTGGGGGAGCGTCGAGTAGTCCGTCGGGAACTGCGCGAACGTCTTGGCCGACGACGTCGGTACGTTGCTGAAGCCGAACCACGGGTTGTGCTTGCGGGCGTACTTGCCGCTGCTGCACGTCGTCGAGCCCTGGCTGGGCAGTGTCTCGTTGTAACTGGCCCAGCTGCGGCCGGCGGCGAGCTGCTCGGAGGCCAGGTTCGGGGCCGAGGAGAAGCCGGGCGTGTAGCAGCTGTCGTCGGTGACGCCCTGGGTGGAGCCGGAGAACAGGGCGAAGTAGTTGGGCTGGCTCGGGTGGGTCTCGGCGTAGGCCTGGGTGAGGTTCGCGCCGCCGGACTTGAGGGAGTTCAGGTACGGGGCGCTGGAGGAGCCGATCACCTGGCTGTAGGCGTGGTTCTCGAAGACCACGACGACCACGTGGTCCGGAGCGGGCACCGCGGTCGCGGCCTGCGCGGACGGGGCGCCGCCGCCCAGGCCCGTCCACAGGCCGGCCGCCGCGGCCGCGAGGGCCGCGGCGGACGCCAGGGCGGCGCGGCCGCGGCGCGGCGCCCGCCTGCCGGGGCCGAGGGGACTGCCGCAACGGCTGTCGGCAGCGAGGGGACTGTCGGACACGGTTACCTCCGGGGAATGAGGAGACTCGGCGGGGGAGAGCATGCACACGCCAAAGTGATGCCGCGCCGCCGTGCCCGGCCCAGCGGGTGAAGAGCAGGTGAACTGCTGACGCACGGCCCCCTCCCGGACAGCCGGCGCCCCGCTCCGCAGCCGCGGGGGGAGTCTCCCGCTACGCTCTGGCCAGGACCACCTAGATCCGACGGGAGGCCGGGATGACGGCGCCGGGGCGCAGGAGCAGTACCTTCACTCGGCTGCTGCGGCACGGCTTCACCGATGCCCTGGCCGCCGAACGGCTGCTGGACAGCGCCGAGCTGGCGCCGGTGCGCAACGACCCGGTGCTGCTGGAGGCGCTCGGCGCCACCGCCGACCCGGACCTCGCCCTGGGCGGGCTGGTGCGCCTGCTGGAGGCCCAGCCCTCCCCGACCGCCCGGCGGGAACTGCTCGACACGCTGATAGCGGCCAAACCGCTGCGCGACCGGCTGCTCGGCGTGCTCGGCGCGTCCGCCGCGCTCGGCGACCACCTCGCCCGGCACGCCGGGGACTGGCGCGCCCTCGTCACCTACGAGCCGCAGGACCTGCACCCCGGGCTGGCGGAGTTCGAGCGCGGCCTCGCCGAGGCCGGTGACCCGGTCGCGCTGCGCGTCGCCTACCGCCGCTGCCTGCTGTCGATCGCCGCGCGCGACGTGTGCGGCACCACCGGCGTCGCCGAGACCGCCGCCGAACTGGCCGATCTCGCCACCGCCACGCTGCGCGCCGCGCTGCGCATCGCGGCCGCCGAGGCGCCCGAGGACGCCGCGCTGTGCCGGCTCGCCGTGATCGCCATGGGCAAGTGCGGCGGCCACGAGCTGAACTACGTCTCCGACGTCGACGTCATCTTCGTGGGGGAGAGCGCGCGGGAGGACGGCGGCGACGAGACCGCCGCGCTGCGCGCCGCCACCCGGCTGGCCTCGCGGATGATGCGCGTCTGCTCCGAGACGACCGTCGAGGGCAGCATCTGGCCCGTCGACGCCAATCTGCGGCCCGAGGGGCGCAACGGCCCGCTCGTACGGACCCTGAGCAGCCATGTCGCCTACTACCAGCGGTGGGCGAAGACCTGGGAGTTCCAGGCGCTGCTGAAGGCCCGCCCGGTCGCCGGGGACGAGCGCCTGGGCGCGGAGTACGTCGCCGCGCTCTCCCCGCTGGTCTGGCAGGCCGCCGAGCGGGAGAACTTCGTCGCCGACGTGCAGAAGATGCGCCGCCGGGTCGTGGAGAACATCCCCGTCGGCGAGGTCGAGCGCGAGCTGAAACTCGGGCCCGGCGGGCTGCGGGACGTCGAGTTCGCCGTGCAGCTCCTGCAGCTCGTGCACGGCCGCGCCGACGCCTCCCTGCGCAGCGGCACCACCCTGGACGCGCTCCAGGCCCTCGCCGCGGGCGGCTACGTCGGCCGCGCTGACGCGGGCCGGCTCGACGAGGCGTACCGCTTCCTGCGCTTCATGGAGCACCGCATCCAGCTCTACCGGCTGCGCCGCACCCACCTGCTGCCCGAGGACGACGCGGACCTGCGCCGCCTGGGCCGCTCGCTCGGTCTGCGCGCCGACCCGGTGGCCGACCTGACGCGCGAGTGGAAACGGCACACCGGTGTCGTACGGCGCCTGCACGAGAAGATCTTCTACCGGCCGCTGCTCGACGCCGTCGCGCAGCTCGCCCCCGGCGAGGTCCGGCTCAGCACCGAGGCGGCCCGCGAGCGGCTGGTCGCGCTCGGGTACGCCGACCCGGCCGCCGCCCTGCGCCACCTGGAGGCCCTCGCCTCCGGCGTCACCCGCAAGGCCGCCATCCAGCGCACCCTGCTGCCCGTGCTGCTGGGCTGGTTCGCGGACTCCGCCGACCCGGACGCCGGACTGCTCAACTTCCGCAAGGTCTCCGACGCGCTCGGCAAGACTCCCTGGTACCTGCGGCTGCTGCGCGACGAGGGCGCCGCCGCCGAGAACCTGGCCCGCGTCCTGTCCGCCGGACGCCTCGCCCCCGACCTGCTGATGCGGGCACCGGAGGCGGTGGCGCTGCTCGGCGACGGCGGCGGCGACGCGGGCGGCCTCCGGCCGCGCGGCCGGGCCCAGCTGGAACAGGAGATCCTCGCCGCCGTCGGCCGTGCCGAGAGCGCCGAGCAGGGCGTCACGGCCGCGCGCGGGGTGCGCAGGCGGGAGCTGTTCCGCACCGCCGCCGGCGACATCGTCGGCTCCTACGGCACCGAGGCCCAGCCCGCCGCGACCGACCCGGGCCCGCTCGTGGACCGGGTGGGCGGCGCGGTGTCGGACCTGACGGCGGCGACGCTCGCCGGCACCCTGCGGGCGGTGGTGCGCGAGGGGTGGGGCGACACGCTGCCGACCCGGTTCGCCGTCATCGGCATGGGCCGCTTCGGCGGTCACGAACTGGGCTACGGCTCCGACGCCGACGTGCTGTTCGTGCACGAGCCGCGCGAGGGCGCCGGCGAGCGGGAGGCCGCCGACGCCGCCCACCGCGTGGTCGCCGAGATGCGCCGGCTGCTCCAGATCCCGAGCGCCGACCCGCCGCTGCTCATCGACGCGGACCTGCGTCCCGAGGGCAAGTCGGGACCGCTGGTGCGCACCCTCAAGGCGTACGAGGCCTACTACCGGCGCTGGTCGCTGGTGTGGGAGTCGCAGGCGCTGCTGCGGGCCGAGCCGGTGGCCGGGGACGAGGACCTGGGACGGCGGTTCACCGCGCTGATCGATCCGCTGCGGTACCCGGCGGGCGGCCTCGGTGAGGACGCGGTGCGCGAGATCCGGCGGCTGAAGGCCCGCATGGAGTCCGAGCGGCTGCCGCGCGGCGCCGACCCCAAACTGCACACCAAGCTCGGGCCCGGCGGTCTCTCCGACGTGGAGTGGACCGTGCAGCTGCTGCAGCTGCGGCACGGCGCCGAGGTGGCGGGCCTGCGCACGACCCGCACCCGGCAGGCGCTCGCCGCGGCACGGGCGGCCGGTCTGGTCTCCGAGGAGGACGCCGTCGTCCTGGACGAGGCCTGGCTGCTGGCCACCCGGGTGCGCAACGCGGTGATGCTGGTACGCGGCCGGGCGGGCGACACGTTCCCCACCGAGTCGCGGGAACTGGCCGCCGTGGGCCGCTACCTCGGCTACGGACCCGGTCACGTCGGCGACATGCTCGACGCCTACCGGCGCACCGCACGCCGGGCCAGGGGCGTGGTGGAGTCGCTCTTCTACGAGATGTGAGGCCGGGGGCCCGGGCCCCGCCCCGGCCCACGCCCCCTGGCGCCTACGCCCCCGCCGCCTGCCAGGCCGCCCTCGGCAGGGCGTGCGGCAGGACGCCGTACCAGGCCCGCGCGGCGGTGAGGCCGAGGGCGAGGCAGAGGACTCCGCCGACCGCGTCCAGCCAGAAGTGGTTGGCGGTGGCGACGATGACGACCAGGGTCGCCGCGGGGTAGAGGGCGGCGAGGACCCGCACCCACGGCACGGTGGCCAGGGCGAGCAGGGCCAGACCGCACCACAGGGACCAGCCGATGTGCATGGACGGCATCGCGGCGTACTGGTTGGACATGTGCTTGAGGTCGCCGGAAGCCATGGAGCCCCAGGTGTGGTGCACCTGGACGGTGTCGACGAAGCGGCCGCCCGCCATCAGACGCGGCGGCGCCAGCGGGTACAGGTAGTAACCGAGCAGGGCCGTGCCGGTGGTCGCGAAGAGGGCGAGGCGGGCCGCCGCGTACCGGCCGGGATGGATGCGGTAGAGCCACACCAGGACGCCCACGGTGATCACGAAGTGCAGGGTCGCGTAGTAGTAGTTCATGCCGACGATCAGCCAAGTCACCGAGTTCGCGGTGTGGTTGACGGCCTGCTCGACGGCGATGCCCAGGTGGTGCTCGGTGTGCCAGACCCAGTCGGCGTTGCGCAGGGCGGCCGCCTTCTGCTCCGGGACCGCGTTGCGGATCAGGGAGTACGTCCAGTAACTCACCGCGATCAGCAGGATCTCGAACCAGAGGCGGGGCCGGCGCGGGGCCCGCGGCCGGCGGGCGGGCGGGGTGCGCCCGCCGACCGTGACGGGGTACGGAAGGCCCTTTCCGGGACCTTCCGGTCGAGTCACGGCCGTATCACCCATAGGCACAGAGTGTGCCAGAAAAGCCCCCTCCCGCCGGTGATCCCCCGGCCGGGTCCCGCGCGCATGTTCCGCGGCGGGCGCGGGCGCGGGGACGGGGCGGCGGCGAGAGGGAGGGCGGGGTCAGGAGCGGGGCTTGGGCGCCGACGCCGTCGAGCCGCGGACCACCAGCTCGGGCATGAACACGAACTCGCTGTGCGGCGCGGGCGTCCCGCCGATCTCCTCCAGCAGCGTGCGCACCGCTGCCTGGCCCATCGCCGGGACCGGCTTGCGGACCGTGGTCAGCGGCGGGTCGGTGAAGGCGATCAGCGGGGAGTCGTCGAAGCCGACGACCGAGAAGTCCCGGGGGACCGCCATGCCCTGCTGCCGGGCCGCGCGGATGGCACCGAGCGCCATCATGTCGCTGGCGCACACGATCGCGGTGCAGCCACGCGCGATGAGCGCCGTCGCCGCGGCCTGGCCGCCCTCCAGCGTGTACAGGGAGTGCTGGACCAGCTCCGTCTCCACGGCGTCGGGCGCCAGGCCCAGCTGGTCCTGCATCGCGCGCACGAAGCCCTCTATCTTGCGCTGCACCGGCACGAACCGCTTCGGCCCGAGGGCCAGACCGATCCGGTGGTGGCCCAGGGAGACGAGGTGGGTGACGGCCAGCGTCATCGCGGCCCGGTCGTCGGGGGAGATGAACGGCGCCTGCACCTTCGGCGAGAAGCCGTCGACCAGCACGAACGGCACGCCCTGGGCGCGCAGCCGTTCGTAGCGCTCCATGTCGGCCGTGGTGTCCGCGTGCAGCCCGGAGACGTAGATGATGCCCGCGACCCCGCGGTCCACCAGCATCTCGGTCAGCTCGTCCTCGGTGGACCCGCCCGGCGTCTGGGTGGCCAGCACCGGGGTGTACCCCTGCCGGGTCAGCGCCTGCCCGATCACCTGGGCGAGCGCCGGGAAGATGGGATTCTCCAGCTCCGGGGTGATCAGGCCCACCAGGCCCTCACTGCGCTGGCGCAGCCGCACCGGACGTTCGTAGCCCAGAACGTCGAGTGCGGCGAGCACGGACTGGCGGGTGGTGGCGGCGACGCCCGGCTTCCCGTTCAGGACGCGGCTGACGGTCGCTTCGCTCACCCCCGCCTGCGCAGCGATGTCGGCAAGCCGTGTGGTCACAGGAGTGGACTGTACCGGCTGCATCTCAGACTGCCCACCAGACGGCGCAGTCCCCGGGAAGTTGCGTCAAGTCGGTGCCGGGCTCCACGTCGGAGCTGGCGAGCAGGAGTGTGCCCGGTGTGGCCACCGTGACCGGTGCGGCGGTCAGGTTGACCGTGCACACGAAGGAGCCCTCGTCGGTGTCGCGGCGGAAGGAGAGCGTGCCCTCGGGGCCGTCCAGCCAGGTGATCTGGCGGCCGGCGCCCAGCGCGGGGTGCTCGCGGCGGACGGCGAGCGCGCTGCGGTAGAACTCCAGCGTGGAGTTGGGGTCGCCCTCCTGCGCCTCGACGGTCAGGGCGCGCCAGCTCGCGGGCTGCGGCAGCCAGCTCGGGCCGCCCTCGACGGGGCCGAAGCCGAACGGCGGGAGCTGCCCGGACCACGGCAGGGGCACCCGGCAGCCGTCGCGGGTGCCGTCCTGGCCGGAGCTGCGGAAGAACGCCGGGTCCTGGCGGACCTCGTCGGGCAGGTCGACGACCTCGGGCAGACCCAGCTCCTCACCCTGGTAGAGGTACGCCGACCCGGGCAGCGCGAGCATCAGCAGCGTCGCCGCCCGGGCCCGGCGCAGACCACGCGCCTCGTCCCCTTCCGCGAGGCGCGTGGAGTGCCGTACGACGTCGTGGTTGGAGAGCACCCAGGTCGCGGGCGCGTGCACGGCGTTCATGGCGCGCAGCGAGCGGTCGATGACGTCGCGCAGCTCGGCCGCGTCCCAACCGGTCGTCAGGTACGAGAAGTTGAACGCCTGGTGCAGCTCGTCGGGGCGCAGGTACAGGGCGCTGCGCTCCACGGTCGGCGTCCAGGCCTCGGCGACGGCGATCCGGTCCCCGGCGTACTCCTCCAGGATCCGGCGCCAGCTGCGGTAGATCTCGTGCACGCCGTCCTGGTCGAAGTACGGGACGGCCTGCGTGCCGAGCAGCTTGACCTGCTCGTCGTGGCCGATGTCGGGCAGACCGGCGGCCTTGACCAGACCGTGCGCCACGTCGATGCGGAAGCCGTCGATGCCCAGGTCCAGCCAGAACCGCAGGATGGAGCGGAACTCGTCGTGCACGGCCGGGTGGTCCCAGTTGAAGTCGGGCTGTTCGGGCGCGAACAGGTGCAGGTACCACTGGCCCGGGGTGCCGTCCGGCTCGGTGACCCGGGTCCAGGCCGGTCCGCCGAAGATGGACTCCCAGTCGTTGGGGGGCAGTTCGCCGTTCCCGCCCTTGCCGGTGCGGAAGTGGAAGCGGTCGCGCAGCGGGGAGCCGGGGCCCTCGCGCAGCGCCTGCTTGAACCACTCGTGCTGGTCGGAGCAGTGGTTGGGGACCACGTCGACGATGACCCGCAGACCCAGCGCGTGGGCGTCGCGGACCAGGTCGTCGGCGTCGGTGAGGGTGCCGAACATCGGGTCGATGGCCCGGTAGTCGGCGACGTCGTACCCGGCGTCGGCCTGCGGGGAGGCGTAGAAGGGCGAGAGCCAGACGGCGTCGACCCCGAGCTTCTTCAGGTACGGCAGACGGGCGCGGATGCCGGGCAGGTCGCCCATGCCGTCGCCGTTGCCGTCGGCGAAACTGCGCGGGTAGACCTGGTAGATGACCGCGTCGCGCCACCACTCCCGGCGCCCGGAGGCGGCGGCGGAGGCTTCGGTGGGGACTGTGTCGGTGACGTGCTGGGTCATGGATTCCCTTAAGGGGTACGAGGGGAACGACGAAGGCGCTGGTCCGGCGGGCGGGGCCGGGGCGGCGGCGGGGCGCGCCGCCGGCTGGCCCGGCGGGCGGCCGGGGAGCCGGGTGCGCTCAGGACTTGGTGCCGCCGGCCGTCAGCCCGGAGACCAGGCTGCGCTGGACGAGCATGAACACGAGGGCCGCCGGGATGGTGATGATGATGGCGGTGGCGGAGGTCCACGCCCAGTCGGGGCGCTGGTCCTGCGCGAAGGTGCGGATGCCGACGGCGAGCGTGTAGTGGTCGGACTGCATGAACTGCGTCGCGTAGGCGACCTCGCCCCAGGCGGTGAGGAAGCTGTAGAACGCGGTCACCGCCAGGCCCGGCTTGGCCAGCGGCACGATCAGCCGCCAGAAGGTGCCGATCGGGGTGAGCCCGTCCACCCGGCCCGCCTCGTCTATCTCCTTGGGGATGGTGTCGAAGTAGCCCTTCATCATCCAGGCGCAGAACGGCACCGCCGTGGTCGCGTACGCCAGGATCAGCCCGAAGTAGTTGTCGAGCAGGTGCAACTCGGACATCAGCAGGTACAGCGGCACGATCAGTACGATACTGGGGAACATCTGGGTGACCAGGAACGTCCACATCAGCTGCCGGCTGCCCGGGAACCGCATCCGGGACACGGCGTATCCGGCGGTCGAGGCGAGGAAGACGCCGAGCACGGTGGTGCCGCCCGCCACGATGACGGTGTTCAGGAACCACTTGGCCAGGTCCGAATGGGCCAGGACGTCGCTGTAGTTGTGCAGGCTCAGGTGCTTGAACACCTGCCCCGGCTCCTGCCAGGCGTTCTTCGGGCCGAGCGAGATGAACAGGATCCACACCACGGGGAACGCGGCGATCACGGTGGCGAGGATCAGCGTGCAGTGCAGGACCACGGAGGCCCAGGGGCTGCGCTCCTCGCGCCCGCGCACCTTGCGCGGAGGCGCGTCGGCGGCGGTGGGGCGGGCGGGGGCGGCAGCGGGCGTGGCGGCGCCGGTCTCGTGCGTTGCTGCGGTCATGGCGGTGGCTCCTTACGCCTGCTCGGACTTCAGGGTGCTGCGGCGGTAGAAGGTCGAGAAGGCCAGCAGGAGAGCGAGGATGATGATGCCGTAGGTGGCCGCTCCCGCGTAGTCGGAGATCCCGTTGAAGGCCTTGTGGAAGGCGAAGGTGACGAGGATGTCGGTGTCGCCGGTGGTGTTGTTGCCCAGCAGCAGGTAGATGACGTTGAACATGTTGAACGTCCAGATGCAGCCCAGCAGGATCACCGTGCTGGAGACCGGCTTCAGGCCGGGCAGCGTGACGTTGACGAAGCGCTGCCAGGGCGAGGCGCCGTCCATCTCGGCGGCCTCGTACAGCTCCTTGGGGATCGACTGGAGTCCGCCGAGCAGGGCGACCATGTTGAAGGGGATGCCGATCCAGACGTTGACCATGATGACGGCGATCTTCTGGGCCAGCGGGGTGCCCAGCCAGTTCTGCGCGGGCAGGCCGAAGGCCGTGATGATGTCGTTGAAGACGCCGTACTGGGAGTTGAGCATCAGCCGCCAGGCGAAGACGCCGATGAACGACGGGACGGCCCAGGGCAGGATCAGCATCGCCCGGTAGAAGCCGCGCAGCCGCATCTCGCGGTTGAGCAGCACGGCGAGCGCCATGCCGAGGCCCACCTGGAGCACCACGCAGGACACGGTCCACACGACCGTCCACACCAGGCGCGGGTAGAAGTCGCCGTCCGCGCCCGACAGGACGTGCCAGTAGTTGTCGAGGCCGACGAAGTCGTAGGTGGCCGGGCGGTGGAAGGCGCCGATGGTGGTGGCGACGTTCGACTCGTTGGCGTTCGTCAGCGACTGGTAGAAGCCGTACCCCAGCGGATACAGGACGAGCAGGGTGATGACGATGGCGACCGGGGCCACCATGGCCCAGGCGTACCAGTACTTGTCCCAGGATCGCCTGAGCGCCGAGGGGCGGGCCGGGCGCGGGGACCTGTCGCCGCTCGCTGTCTTGTGGGTCTGTCCGGTGCTCGCTGCGGTCGTCATACTCATCGGCTCTTTCGCGGACGAAGTCGGGTGGTTCCGCAGCCCCGGGGAGCCCCGGTCGGGGCGGCAGCGGGGAGGTCCTTTCCCCGGGGCTGCGTGTCCTTCGGTTGCCGTAGGGCTACAGCGGGCCGCCGCGCGGCCACGGCCGGCTGCCGTACGGCGGCGGCAGGGCCTGCGGCGGGTGCGGGTCAGCCGATGGAGAAGCCGGGCAGGAGCTTCTGGAACTCCTTGGCGGTGGCGTCGAGGCCGCCCTTGACCGACTGGTCGCCCTGGAGGATCTTCACGTAGTTCTGCTGCAGCGGGGTGAAGAGCGAACCGACCTGCGGCAGGGCCACGCGCGGGCGGGCGGTCTGCTCCAGGATCGGCTTGAAGCCGGCGATCTTGGCGTTGGCGGTGACCGCGCCGGTGTACGCCGACTTGCGGGTCGGCAGCGTGCCGGTGCCCTTGGCGATGGCGATCTGGCTCTCGGTGGAGGTCATGAACTGCGTGAACAGGTAGCTGGCGTCCAGGTTGCCGGAGCCCTGGTAGACCGTGAGGTTGTGGCCGCCGGTCGGGGCCTGGGCCTTGCCGCCGGCGCCGGCCGGGACGTTGGCGAAGCCCAGGTTGGACTCGTCACCCTTGAACGCCGAGCCGGTCAGGTCGTCGCTGACGGACCAGGGGCCCTGGATCAGCATGGCGACCTTGCCGTTCTTGAAGGCCGTCTGCATGTTCTGGTAGGCGTTCGCGAAGTCGACCTTCATCGAGGCCTCGTCGTTGATCTTCTTCGCGGTGGTGAGCGCGGTGACGGCGGCGTCGTTGCTGATGGTGATCTTCTTGCCGGACGGGTCGGCGAGGTCCGCGCCGTTGCTGTAGAGCAGCGGCAGCAGGAAGTAGGAGTCCGGGTTGACGTAGGTGCCGTAGGCCCCGGTCTTCTGCTTGATGGTCTTGGAGTCGGTGATGAACTCGTCCCAGGTGGCAGGCGGCTTGTCGATGCCGGCCTGCTTGAGCAGCTTCTTGTTGTAGAGCAGGCCCAGCGTGTCGGTGACCGACGGGACGCCGTAGGTCTTGCCGTTGTACTTGGCGGTGCTCAGCGGCGTCGCGTTGAAGTCGGAGGCGTCCTTGAGGGCCGGGGTGCCGTCCAGCGGGGCGATGTAGCCCAGCGAGGCGTACTCCGCCATCAGGCCCACGTCGGTGCGGACCACGTCGGGCGCGCCCTTGCCGCTCTTGGCGGCCGACTTGAACTTCTGCTCGACGTCGGTGAACGGAACGCTCTGGTAGTTCACCTTGATCTTCGGGTACTTGGCCTCGAACTGCTTGACCAGGGCCTTGTACGTCGGGGCTTCGGTCGCCGCGTCCGAGGTGTCCCAGTACGTGATCGTTCCTGAGATGTCCTTGGGGTCCTTCGGCTTGCTCGACGAGTCGCTGCCCGACCCGCCGCAGGCCGAGGCGGCCAGCGCGACCACGGTGACCGCGGCGGCGATCGATATGCCACGTCGCATATGAACTCCCTAGAAGTGGGTGCCCGGATCATCCCTTGGGAGGACCGCGGGTGCCGTCTGTCCCAATCGACGGCCGCCGGGCGCGGGAGGAACGTAGCAAGACTGCAATCCCTTGCGAAAGACGTTGCAAGAAAATTTCCGCAAGGTCCTGCAAGCGTGACGTTTTCGTTACCGCCAGGTGTCGGGATCGGTCGCGGGCGGTCACATGTCGCGTCGCACGATAGCGGGCGGCGCGCCCGCCGGGGAGAGGCCGCGCCATGGGCCGCCCCGCTCTCCGCCTCGGCTTTCCGCGCGGCGCCGCCGACGCCCCCTCGGCGCGGTTCCCTCCCGCCGCGCGCGCCGTGCGCGGGGCGCCCGCGCCCCCGTCGGCGGACGGTCCGTCAGGGCGCCCCGCTCCCATGCCTCGCAGCGGCGTGACGGCCGGCCGAAGCCACAGCCCCGAAGGAGGGGGAGCGTCAGGGCTGCGTCGTGAAATTTCTTGCCACGGTTTTCAAGACCCTTGCTGTAAACGATTCGTCAGGGATACGGTCACGCCCGGCGTCCGGCCACGAAGCCGTACCGCGGCGCGGGCACGGACCCGATCGAGCCGTCATCGCAAGGAGTTCACGCTCGTGATACCCAGATGGCCGGCGCCCCTCGGGCGCCGCTTCCACCAGGGCGGGCAGAGCGGACGGGGCAGACGCGTCGCGGCCCTCGCCGTCGCCGCACTCGCCGCCACCCTCGTCCAGCCGCAGGCCGCCGGGGCCGCCGCGCCCGCCCCGCCCCCCGCGCCGCCCTCCGACGCGCGACTCGCCGCCGTGCCCGCCCGGCACGACGCCACGCGCGAGCAGTTCTACTTCGTCATGCCGGACCGTTTCGCCGACGGGGACCCGTCCAACAACCGGGGCGGACTGACCGGTTCCCGCCTGGCCACCGGCTACGACCCCACCGACAAGGGCTTCTACCAGGGCGGTGACCTCAAGGGCATCACCCAGCGGCTCGACTACATCAAGGGCCTGGGCACCACCGCCATCTGGCTGGCGCCCATCTTCAAGAACCGGCCCGTGCAGGGCACCGGCAGCGCCGCCTCGGCCGGGTACCACGGGTACTGGATCACCGACTTCACCCAGGTCGACCCGCACTTCGGCACCAACGCGGACCTCTCCGCCCTCATCGCCAAGGCACACGCCAAGGGCATGAAAGTCTTCTTCGACGTCATCACCAACCACACCGCCGACGTCCTCACCACCACGGACGCGTCGCACGCCTACCTGTCCAAGGGCGCCTTCCCGTACCTGACCGAGGACGGCAGGCCCTTCGACGACACCGACTACGCGGACGGCACCAGGAAGTTCCCCGCCGTGGGCACCTCCTCCTTCCCGCACCCCCCGGCCGTCGCCGCCGCCGAGAAGAACCTCAAGGTCCCCTCGTGGCTCAACGACCCGACGATGTACCACAACCGGGGTGACTCCACCTTCGTCGGCGAGAGCGCCCAGTACGGCGACCACACCGGCCTGGACGACCTGTGGACCGAGCGTCCCGAGGTCGTCAGCGGCATGGAGAAGATCTACGAACGCTGGGTGCGCGACTTCGACGTCGACGGCTTCCGCATCGACACCGTCAAACAGGTCGGCATGGAGTTCTGGACCCAGTGGGCCACGGCGCTCGACGCCTACGCCGCCCGGCACGGCCGCAAGAACTTCTTCATGTTCGGCGAGGTCCTCTCCTCCGACGCCTCCGTGACGTCCCCGTACGTCACCCAGGGCCGCCTGGACGCCACCCTCGACTTCCCCTTCCAGGACGCCGCCCGCGCCTACGCCTCCCAGGGCGGCAGCGCGGGCAAGCTCGCGGCCGTCTTCGGTGACGACTACAAGTACACGACCGACAAGGCCAACGCGTACGAGCAGGTCACCTTCCTCGGCAACCACGACATGGGCCGCATCGGGTCCTTCCTGAAACAGGACGACCCGAAGGCCTCCGACGCCGAACTGCTGCGCAGGGACCGCCTCGCCAACGAGCTGATGTTCCTCAGCCGCGGCAACCCGGTCGTCTACTACGGCGACGAACAGGGCTTCACCGGCGCGGGCGGCGACAAGGACGCCCGCCAGACCATGTTCGCCTCCAAGGTCCCCGACTACCTCGCCGACGACGAGATCGGCACCGACCGCACCCACGCCGACGACTCCTACGACACGAGCGCGCCCCTGTACCGGCAGATCGCCGGCCTGTCCCGGCTCCGCAAGGAGAACCCGGCCCTCACCGACGGCGTCCAGACCGAGCGGTACGCGGCCGACGGCGCCGGCGTCTACGCCATGACCCGCACGGACGCCGGGAGCGGCGCCGAGTACGTCGTCGCCTTCAACAACGCCACCGAGGCGAAGACCGCCACCTTCGCCACCGGCTCGGCCGGCATGACCTACCGGGGCATCTACGGCACCCGCGCCACCGTGACCTCCGGTGCCGACCACCGGGTCACCGTCACCGTCCCGGCCGGAGCCGCCGTCGTCCTCAAGGCGGCCGGACGGCTCGACGCGCCCGCCGCCAAGCCCGCCCTCACCCTGACCGCCCCGGCCGCCGGAGCCACCGGCACCGTCGGCCTGAGCGCCGGCGTCACCGGCGGACAGCTCGACCGGGTCGTCTTCGCCGCCCAGGTCGGCAACGGCCCCTGGAAGGTGCTCGGCTCCGCCGACCACGCCCCGTACAAGGTCACCCAGACCCTCGGCAAGGACGTACCGGCCGGAACCGCGCTGCGCTACAAGGCGGTCGCCGTCGACTCGGCGGGACACACCGCGAGCGCCACCGCCGCCTCCGCCACCGGCACCCCGCCACCCCCCGAGGTCCCCACCGCCTTCTCCCGCGACTACGCGGTCGTCCACTACAAGCGCACCGACGGCGACTACGCCAACTGGGGCCTGTACGCCTGGGGCGACCTCGCCGACGGCGAGGCGACCACCTGGCCCGCCACCCACCCCTTCACCGGCCGGGACGCCTACGGCGCCTTCGCCTACGTCAGGCTGAAGCCGGGCGCCTCCAGCGTCGGGTTCCTGGTCATCGACAAGGACGGCGACAAGGACGTCTCCGCCGACCGGACCGTCGACGTCACCAAGACGGGCGAGGTCTGGATCCAGCAGGGCGACGCGAGCGTACGGACCGAACGGCCCACCGCCGACTACCCGGCGCAGGACCAGACCAAGGCCGTCATCCACTACCACCGCGCCGACGGCGACTACGACGGCTGGGGCCTGCACGTGTGGACCGGCGCCGCACAGCCCACGGACTGGTCGAAGCCCCTCACGCCGGTGCGCACCGACGCCTACGGCGCCGTCTTCGAGGTGCCCCTCGCGGACGGGGCCACCAGCCTCAGCTACATCGTCCACAAGGGCGACGAGAAGGACCTGCCCAACGACCGCTCGCTCGACCTCAAGGCCGCCGACGGCCACGAGGCGTGGCTGATCGCGGGCCAGGACGGCACCCTGCTGCCGCAGCCCGCGGGCAGCGCCACCGCCCTGGACCTGTCCACCTCCAAGGCCGTCTGGATCGACCGTGACACGGTCGCCCTCAACGGCTCCGCCGGTGCCGCCTCCACCCAGCTCGTCTACTCCCGCGACGGCTCGATCACCGTCAAGGACGGGACGCTGACCAGCGACGACGAGCGCTGGCTGCGACTGGGGAAGACGACGCTGAGCGACGCCCAGAAGGCGAAGTTCCCGCATCTGAAGGACTACACCGCCTGGTCCGTCGACCCGCGCGACCGCGGCCGGGTCCGCGAGGCGCTGCGCGGCCAGGTCGTCGCCTCCCAGCGGGCCGCCAACGGGGCCGTGCTCACCGCGACCGGCGTCCAGCTCGCGGGCGTCCTCGACGACGTGTACGGCACCGCCGCGGCCGGGACCCGGCTCGGTCCGGTCTTCCGCCACGGACGGCCCACCCTGAGCGTGTGGGCGCCGACCGCGCAGAGCGTCGCGCTCGAACTGGACGGCAGGACCGTCGCCATGCGCCGCGACGACGCCACCGGCGTGTGGTCCGTGACCGGGCCGGCCTCCTGGAAGGGCAGGCCGTACCGGTACGCGGTGAAGGTGTGGGCGCCCAGCGTCCGCGCGATCGTCACCAACAAGGTCACCGACCCCTACTCGCTCGCCCTCACCGCCGACAGCGAGCAGAGCCTCGTCGCCGACCTGGACGACCGCCGGCTCGCCCCGAGCGGCTGGTCGCACCTGGCCAAGCCCAAGGCGGTGCCGCTGCGCGACGCGCAGATCCAGGAACTGCACATCCGCGACTTCTCGACCGCCGACAAGACCGTCCCGGCCCGGGACCGGGGCACCTACCTGGCCTTCACCGACCGCTCCGGCGACGGCTCCCGGCACCTGCGCGAGCTGGCGAAGGCGGGCACCTCCTACGTCCACCTGCTGCCGGCCTTCGACATCGCCAACGTGCCGGAGAAGAAGTCCGAGCAGGCCACCCCGGCCTGCGACCCGGCCTCCTACCCGGCCGACTCCGACCAGCAGCAGAAGTGCGTCGCCGCCACCGCCGCGAAGGACGCCTACAACTGGGGCTACGACCCGTACCACTACACGGTCCCGGAGGGGTCCTACGCCACCGACCCGGACGGCACGGCCCGCACGGTCCAGTTCCGGCAGATGGTCCAGGCCCTCAACCAGGACGGGCTCAGGGTCGTCATGGACGTGGTCTACAACCACACGGCGGCCAGTGGCGAGGCCGCCACGTCCGTCCTGGACCAGGTCGTGCCCGGCTACTACCAGCGGCTGCTGGCCGACGGCTCGGTGGCCAACAGCACCTGCTGCGCGAACACCGCGCCCGAGAACACCATGATGGGCAAGCTCGTCGTCGACTCGGTCGTCACCTGGGCCAAGGAGTACAAGGTCGACGGCTTCCGCTTCGACCTCATGGGCCACCACCCCAAGGCCAACATCCTCGCGGTCAGGAAGGCACTGGACGCCCTCACGCTCGAGAAGGACGGCGTGGACGGCAAGAAGATCATCCTCTACGGCGAGGGCTGGAACTTCGGCGAGGTCGCCGACGACGCCCGGTTCGTGCAGGCCACGCAGAAGAACATGGCCGGCACCGGCATCGCCACCTTCTCCGACCGGGCCCGTGACGCGGTGCGCGGCGGCAGCCCCTTCGACGCCGACCCCGGCGTGCAGGGCTTCGCCTCCGGCCTGTACACCGACCCCAACTCCTCCACGGCCAACGGCACCGAGGCCGAACAGAAGGCGCGCCTGCTGCACTACCAGGACCTGATCAAGGTCGGCCTGAGCGGCAGCCTCGCCACGTACCGCTTCACGGACTCCGGCGGCAAGGAGGTCACCGGCGCCCAGGTCGACTACAACGGCGCGCCCGCGGGTTACGCGGCCGCCCCCGGCGACGCCGTCGCCTACGCCGACGCCCACGACAACGAGACGCTGTTCGACACCCTCGCCTACAAACTGCCCAAGGACACCTCCGCCGCCGACCGCGCCCGGATGCAGGTCCTGGCCATGGCGACGGCCGCCCTCTCGCAGGGACCCGCGCTCTCCCAGGCCGGCACCGACCTGCTGCGCTCCAAGTCGCTGGACCGCGACTCCTTCGACAGCGGCGACTGGTTCAACGCCGTCCACTGGGACTGCGCGGACGGCAACGGCTTCGGCCGCGGCCTGCCGATGGCGGCCGGCAACCAGGCCAAGTGGCCCTATGCCAAGCCGCTGCTGACCTCCGTCAAGGTCGGCTGCCCGCAGATCCGGGGCGCCTCGGCCGCCTACCAGGACCTGCTGCGGATCCGGACGAGCGAGCGGGCCTTCTCCCTCGCCACGGCGGGCCAGGTGCAGTCCCGGCTCTCCTTCCCGCTCTCCGGCAAGGAGGAGACGCCCGGCGTGATCACCATGCGGCTCGGCCACCTGGTCGTGGTCTTCAACGCCACGCCGCAGCGGCAGGACCAGCGGGTCCCCGCCCTGGCCGGCGCCCCCTACCGCCTGCACCCGGTGCAGGCACGGGGCACGGACCCGGTGGTGAGGACCTCGTCCTACGCCCCGTCGACCGGCACGTTCACCGTGCCGGCCCGCACGGTCGCGGTCTTCACCGACCAGGACAGGGCCTAGCGGCCCGGCACGATCCGGACGCGAGGCCCTAGGGTGACCCCGTCACCGTAGAAGCAGAACAGGAGTGCTCATGCCGCAGATCACCGTCGACTACTCCGAGCAGTTGGCGGAGGCCTTCGACCGGCGTGCCTTCGCGCGGGACGTGCACGCACGCACCGTCGAGATCGCGGACGCCAGGCCCCAGGCCTGCAAGACGCAGTTCCGGCGCACCGAGGACACCACCGTCGGCCCGGACACCGAGGGACACGCGATCGTGCACGTGACCGTCGGGCTGCTGGCCGGGCGCACGGAGGAGACCAAGGCGCGCCTGGCCGAGGCGGTGCTCGACGCGGTGCGCGCCCACGTGAAACCGGCTGGGGACCTGGCCCTGCACGCCTCGGCCGAGATCCGCGACCTGGAAGCCTCGTACCGCAAGTTCGACAACTAGGGCGCAGCCAGTTCCAGGAGCCGGCCGAGCAGGTCCCCGAAGGGGCCGTCGGCCGGCTCCGCCGTGAAGACGCCGCGCAGCAGCGCGGCCAGCTCCCCGTCGTGGGCGGCGGCGACGGCCATGAGCGCGGCGAAGTCGTGCACCAGCTGGACCTCCAGCTCCGCGCGCGGGATGCGGCGCCCGTCCAGCCAGATCAGCGCCGTCGACTCCGCCAGCGAGATCCACGAACGCACCACCAGCTCCAGCCGCGCGGGCGGCACCTGGACGTCGAGGTGGGCGAGGATCTGGTCGTAGGCGGCCTGCCGTACGGCGTCGATGAGCGCGTAGGCCGTGCTCGAACCGACCGCCGGGCCGCCGCGCATCAGGGCCGAGAAACCGGGCCCGTGCTCGTCCACGAAGTCGAAGAAGCGGCGCATCACGCGCAGCAGCCGCGCGCCCAGCGGTCCCTCGCGCGGCTCCGTGAACCGGCCGGCCAGATCGTCGGCGGCGCGCTGCAACGCGGCCTCGTACAGGCTGATCTTGCCGGGGAAGTAGTGGTAGACCAGCGGGCGCGATATGCCCGCCGCGGACGCTATCTCGTCGATGGAGACGTCCTCGGGAGAGCGCCGGCTGAACAGTTCGAGGGCGACGCCGATCAACTGCTGCCGTCGCTCCTCGACTCCCATCCTGCGGCGCACCCCGGTAGTCATGAACCCACCCTACCGATCGGATCCGGCCGCGAACGATCAGGACCGGACGAGGTGCTCGTCCCGGGGATCCGGGGTCTTCCTTTCCGGGTCCTAGTGCAGTGCCTCCAGCGAGCCGCCGTCCTCCAGCGTGCCCTTCAGCTGCGCCTGTGCGCCCTGCCGGGCCCGGGCGGTGAGCAGGTTGCCCCGGGCGGTCGCGGTGACCCCGCCCGTCGCGGTGACCGAGGCCGTGTCCTTGCCGCCGGCCGCGAGCAGGTACCAGGTGCCGGCCCGCGACTTCCACAGCACCCCGGCCAGGACGTGCGGGTCACGGGCGCCGCACGCCGGTACGTCCTCGGCCTTGGCGGTCACCGCCCCGTACGTCGCGCCGGGCACGCGGACCTGGGCGAGCACCCGCGGGCCGGCGCCCCGCCAGGTCTCGGCCCGGGTGCACACCCACGCGGCCGTGCCGTTCGCCCCGGGCAGCGGCTGCTCGGCGAACTGCCAGGCGTTGACCGACCGCACGCCCTGCCCGCGCACCGCACCCAGCGAACAGGCGAACGGCGCCCAGGTGCGCAGCGCCGCCGTGCCCGCGGCCCCGTGCGGGGCGGTCGGCCTGCCCGTGGTGAGGCGGGCGGGCACCAGCTCGCCCAGATCGCTCAGCACCTGCGAGCCGCCGTCGCCGGTCAGCTGGAGCACCCGCCACGAGGTGCAGGCCCCGGTCTGCTGCGCCGCGCCGGCCAGCGGCCCGGTCACCCCGTCCGCCGACAGGCCCAGGTCCAGCGCGGCCGACGCGGGCTTCAGCAGATCGCGCTGGGCCGCCTTGCGGACCCAGGGCGCCGTCAGGTAGCGGACGTTGCCGTCGGAGCGGGCCAGCACCACCGCGGACGCCTCCGCGCCGCTCGCCCCGTCGGCCCGGGCGAAGTCGAGGGCCGCCCCGGCCGTGGAGTCATCGGGCTCGGCGTAGCGGACGACGCGCAGGCCGTCGTAGAGGATCACCACGTGCGCGGCGTCGACGTCCCCGGCGTACAGGAGCTGCGGCGGCCCGGCGGGGGCGCCGGACGCGGTGCCGGGCGTGGCCGAGACCCGGACGGAGCCGCCGGAGCGGGCCCAGACGGCCAGCGCCCGGCGCAGCAGGGCCGTGTCACCGGTCAGGTTCCCGCGCGCCGGCCACACGGAGAAGTCCAGCCGGCTGGAGGTCCGCCAGGTGGCCGGTCCGATCCTGGTCAGCCGGCCCGGGTCCAGCGCCGCCTCGGCGGACGGGTTCTGCGCGTAGGCGGGGGCGGCGGCGCCGTCCGGGCCCCAGCCGCCGCCGGGCAGCGCGACCAGCGCGCCGCACACGGCGAGCGCCGCGGCGGCGGCGAGCGCGGCCCTGGTGTGCTGTCTGCGCCGCACCAGGTCGGTGGGCCGCGCCTGCAGCGAGCACGGGTCGAACTCGGGGGACTCCAGCAGCGCGTGGTGGGCGGGCACCTGCTCCGCCTGGCGCAGCGCGGCCCCCGGATCGGCCACGCCCGCGGCCGACAGCACCTCGCGCACGGCGGTGTCCGGCAGCCGCTCCAGGCCGCGCAGGACGTAGGCCGCGCGGGCCGGAGCGGTCAGGGACGACAACTGCTGGTCGAGCAGGAGTTCGTCGGCCCCTCCCGAGCGCGGGAAGAGACGCAGACCCCACACCTGCGGCAGCAGCGGCGGCAGCGGGCGGCGCCGGGGCCACCGGCCGCGCCCGGCCGCCCGGCCCGCCTCCAGGGCCGTACGGAGCACCCGGAGGCGCAGGTAGGTGTAGCCCAGGTCGCCGTCGCGGCCGGTGGACTGGGCCGGGATCGCGGACGCGCAGGAGCGGCCCCGGGGCAGGGCGCGCTGCACGAGGGAGTGCGCGAGCAGGACGCGCCGGCCGCGTCCCCGGCCCGACGGCAGCACCAGGTAGGCGAGCCGGACCAGCCGGGGGTAGTGCTCGACGAGGGCGGCTTCGGCCTGTTCGACGCCGACGGCGGGGCGGGAGGCGGACGAGGGGCGGCGCGGGGCGACATCCTGTGACTGCACGTTCAGCAGAACGAGCGAATCGGCGGTTGGTCACCGCCGCCCGGTGGGGTCAGGCCTGGCGCCCGTCGTCCGGATTCACCAGGAGGCGTGCGTAGTTGGCCATGGAACGCTGGTAACGGGGCAGGTGGGGCGCGAGGGCGCCCAGCACGAGGGACAGGCCCTCGCGGTCGCGGCCCAGGCTCGACAGGCACAGCGCGAGGCACGCCCGCACCGCGTCGTCCAGCTCGTCGCCGGGCGCCTCCAGTTCGGGGGTGAGCAGTTCGACGCCCTCCTCCGGCTGCCCCAGGTTCCGCAGCGAGCTGGCCAGCTGGATCTTCGCGCGGCGGCCCCGGTAGCCGTCCAGCCCGCGCGCCAGGGCCTCCCGGTACAGCGGCACGGCCCGGTCCGGGTGGCCGGTGGAGTCCCAGGCACTGGCCTGCTCGAACGGCCCGACCGGGCTGTCGCCCGGCAGTTCCGCGACGAGCGCGTCGATCTGCGCGCGGAAGGCGGGGGCCCCGCTCTCGGGGAGGTCGCCTGTGCGGGCCCAGACGGCGGCCACGCGGTCTTCCCAGTCCTGGTTCATCGGCCCACTTTCGCACATGTGTCCCTGGCGGGCCGGGGATTCGAGCGGGGCGCGGCCCCCGGCCCGTGAACCGCCGTGCGCCACAGGCGGACCGGGACGGTGTCAGCGGTCGCGGTCGAGGTGGGCCAGGACGGCCAGCACACGCCGGTTGTCGTCGTCGGAGACCTCCAGGCCGAGCTTGGCGAAGATGTTCGAGGTGTGCTTGGCGATGGCCCGTTCGGTGACGACGAGCTGGGCGGCGATCGCCGTGTTCGAACGTCCCTGCGCCATCAGCTCCAGCACCTCCAGCTCACGCGGCGTCAGCCGGGACAGCCGCCGGTCCGGGCCCGCACGCCGGGCCAGCAACTGCTGGATGACCTGCGGGTCCATGGCCGTACCGCCCGTGGCGACCCGGCGCACCGCGTCCACGAACTGCGCCGCGTCGAACACCCGGTCCTTGAGCAGGTAGCCCACCGCGCCGGCGCCGTCGGCCAGCAGCTCGCGCGCGTACAGCTGTTCCACGTGCTGGGAGAGGACCAGCACCGGCAGCCCGGGCCGCTCCCGCCGGGCCGTGAGCGCGCACTGCAGCCCCTCGTCGGTGTGCGTGGGCGGCAGGCGCACGTCGACCACCGCGACGTCCGGCTCCAGTTCGCTCAGCGCGCGGGCCAGCTCGGGGCCGGACCCGACGGCCGCCGCGATCTCGAAGTCATGGGCTTCCAGGAGCCTGACCAGCCCGTCACGCAGCAGGAACAGGTCTTCGGCTAGGACAACGCGCACGGAATCTCCATGGTGACCATGGTGGGGCCGCCCGCGGGACTGCTGACGGCCAGGACGCCGTCGAATGTACTCAGCCGCCGCTCGACGCCGGCCAGTCCCGAACCGGCCCCGACGGCCGCGCCCCCCTTGCCGTTGTCGGTGACCGTGAGGCGCAGCATGCCGTCGCCGTGGTGCAGGTCGATCCACACGCGCTGCGCGTCGGCGTGCTTGACGGCGTTGGTGAGCACCTCGCTGAGCGCGAAGTACGCCGCCGACTCCACCGGGGCGTCGGCCCGGCCCGCCAGGTCGACCGTCACCTCCGTGCCGACGGGCATCCGCAGGGCCAGCGCACGGACCGCGTCGCCCAGACCGCGCTCGGCGAGCACCGGCGGGTGGATGCCGCGCACCAGGTCCCGCAGTTCGGCCAGGGCGTCGGCGGAGTTCTTCCGGGCCTGCGCCAGCAGTTCCTTGGCCCGCTGCGGATCGCGGTCGACGAGCGTCTCCACGGTGCCCAGGTCCATGCCCATCGCGATCAGCCGGGCCTGCGCGCCGTCGTGCAGGTCGCGTTCGATGCGCCGCAGTTCGGCGGCGGAGGTGTCGACGGCGTCGCGGCGGGTCTCGGTGAGCACCCGCACCCGCTCGGCCAGCTCACCGCCGCCGAGCACGGCCCGGGTGAGCCGGAAGTGCCCCTGGAGCAGCAGCGGGGCGAGGTACCAGGCGGCCACCAGGAGGGCGGCCCCGAGGGCGGCCGCGCCGAGGGCGGTGGCCTGCCCCGAGACCGGCACGAACGCGTACCAGTACCCGACGTGGGTCCCGTCGGTGACCGCCCGCCACAGCCCCGCCGCCAGCACGAACCCCTCCAGCGGGTAGAGCACGAGGACGGCGGGCAGCAGCGCGGTCACGAACCCGGCCGTCATGTCGGCCGGCAGCCAGCGCAGGTCCCGCCAGGTCGCCGGGTCGCCGAGCATGGCGGTGGTGCGCCGCAACGGGCCGGCGCCCTCGGGCAGGGGGCGGTAGGCGCGCGGGATCCTTACGCCGGCCCACTCGGCGGCCCTGACCCGCCGCCGGTCGGCGAACCTCCGTACGGCGTCGAGCACCAGCGGTGTGGTGAGGACGCCCACGCCGAGCGGGACCAGGGCGATCGACAGGACCGCCGACACGAACAGCGTGAGCGATCCGGCGAGCGAGACGACGGCGAGGAGGAGTCCCCGCAGCCCCGCCGTGACGACCGTCCGTACCCGCCCGGCCATGTCCCGGCCGCCCCCGCTGTTCCCGCTCTTCGTCTCCATGCCGTCAGTCTGGCCCGCTCCCCGGGCCCCCGTCACGGGGCCGGCCCCCCGTGCCGGGAGTGTCGTCGGCACCACCCCCCGGGACCCGGCGGACGGCGGAGGGCCCGCCGCCCGGGGCGGGCACGGTACTGGCGCAGCCCGCCCCGCTGCCGGGGCGGGTGCGGCACCGGCGGGACCTGCCGCCGTGCTACGGCCGCTCCAGGCCCAGGACCTTCGCCTCCACCGCCGGGTCCAGGCCGACCGGGGGGAGGTCCGGGCGCTGCGGCGCGGTGCCGCCGACGGAACGCAGCCACTCCCAGGTGTCGGCGACCGTCTCGGCGACCGGGCGGCAGCGCAGCCCCGTCGCGACGGCGCGGGAGACGTCGGCGGCGTGCAGGGCGTCGTGCATGTCGCTGCCCGGGGGCACCCACACCGGGAGCTGGGTCCACGGCTCGATGCCCGCGCCGAGGACGGTGCCGGGATCCGTCCAGCGCAGCTCCGCGCCGGCGCCCGTCACCTCCGCGCAGGCCTCCAGCAGCGAGCCCATGGTGGCGTGCCCCTGCGGGCTCATGAGGTTGTACGGCCCGCTCAGCTCCTGCTCCACCGCCCCGAGGATCCACCCGGCGAGGTCGCGCACGTCGACGTACTGCAACGGCAGGTCGCGCGGGCCGGGCGCCAGGACGGGACCGCCCCGGGCGATCCGGCCGAGCCACCAGGGCAGCCGGCGCATGTTCTCGTACGGCCCGAGGATCAGTCCCGAGCGCACCAGCACCGCGCGGTCGTCCCCGAACGCGCCGGCCGCCGCCAGTTCGCCGCCCAGCTTGTCCCGGGCGTAGTCGGTGGCGTCCGCGTCCGCGGCGGCACCCTCCACCAAAGGCGCGTCCTCGGTGTACCCGGCGGGCGGCGCCCAGGCGTACACCGAGCACGTCGACACGTAGACGTACCGCCCCGCGCGCCCCCGCAGCAGGCGCGCCGCGTCGTGGACCGGGCGGGGCGCGGCCGACCAGGTGTCGACGACCGCGTCCCACTCGCCGTCGTCGGCGGCGAGGGCGGCCAGCCCGTCGGGCGCGGTGCGGTCGCCGCGCAGCGCCCGCACCCCGGGGACGGGGTCCGGCAGCCGTCCCCGGTTCAGGACCGTCACCTCCCAGCCGCGCCCGACCGCCGCCTCGACGACGGCCCGCCCCGCGAAATCCGAACCACCCAGCACCAGAAGTCTCATACCGGTGACTGTGCCCGGCCGGGCCCCGGGAGGGAACAGGCCTCTGCTGTCGGCAGAGCCGCGGCCGGCCCGCGGGCCGGTTCAGCGGCTGGTCAGATCAACGGCCGGTCGGCGGGACGTACTTGTAGCCGACCCGGCGCACCGTCCGGATGGCGCCCCGGTGTTCGGCGCCGAGCTTGCGGCGCAGCCGGGCCACGTGGACGTCCACGGTGCGGCCGTCGCCGACGTGGCCGTAGCCCCAGACCGTGGTGACGAGCTGGTCGCGGGTGTGCACGCGGTGCGGGTGCGCCACGAGGTGCGCCAGCAGCTCGAACTCCAGGTAGGTCAGGTCGAGTTCGCGTCCGTCGACGCGGACGACGCGCCGCACCGGGTCGACCCGGACGAGCGGGTCGCCGCCGCCGGTGCCGGTCTCGGCGGCCGCCGCGTCCGGTGCGGTGCCGGGGGCCGGCAGGGCCTGCGGCTGGTCCGGCACGGCCACCGGGGCGAACGGCGGCTGCTGGTCGGCCGGGACGAGCACCAGGTAGCCGACCATCGGCGGCCGGCCGGGCAGGGCGGGCAGCGCGTGCGGCGGGGCCGGCAGCCAGGTGGCGCCCGGGGGCAGGAAGTCCGCCACCTCCACGACCTCGTCCCGGTCCACGGCCCGCAGCCGGTGCCGGGCTGCGGGGGGAGCGGGGGAGGGGGAGGCCGGGGCGGCGGGGAGGGCTGCGGTGGTCAGGGAACGAGTGGTCGCCATGAGAGGTCAGCTCTTTCGCGCGAGGAGTTCGTCGGACGAGGCGGCGGCCGCGAGTTCATGGTCGGGCGCGCCGGGGGACGTACGTCGTTCCGCGCTGGCCGAAGGCCGGGGTGTACGGCTTCAGAGGGCCCGCGCGTTCGTCGCGCGGCAACACACCCGGTCGAAGTCGTGGTGCTGACGGGAAGGCCAGAACGGCTCGAGGTCATGGCGACCCGTCGCGGTGTGCTTCTGGAAGCTGGCCATGTGTCCATTGAAGCAGACACCGCGCCCGGACAGGACCCTCCTCTCACAGCGTGGACGGTTCCCGGACGGCCGCGAGGGCGCCCACCCGGCGGTGGGCGCCCTCGCAGGAGCGTGCGGGCCGGAGCCGGCTCAGACCTGGCCGGCCTTCTCCAGCGCCGTGCAGCAGGTGTCGACGAGCAGCCGCGTCACGACGTACGGGTCGACGTTGGCGTTGGGGCGGCGGTCCTCGATGTAGCCCTTGCCGTCCTTCTCGACCTGCCAGGGGATGCGGACCGAGGCGCCGCGGTCCGAGACGCCGTAGGAGTACTTGTCCCAGGGGGCGGTCTCGTGCAGGCCGGTGAGGCGGTCGTCGATGCCGGCGCCGTAGTTCTTGACGTGGTCCAGCGGCTTGGAACCCTCGCCGAGCGACTCGCACGCGGTGATGATCGCGTCGTACCCTCCCGGGCCCTCGCGCATGGCCCTGGTGGAGAAGTTGGTGTGCGCGCCGGCGCCGTTCCAGTCGCCCTTGACCGGCTTGGGGTCGAGGGTGGCGGAGACACCGAAGTCCTCGGCCGTGCGGTAGAGCAGCCAGCGCGCCACCCACAGCTGGTCGGCGGCCTGGAGCGGGGCGAGCGGACCGACCTGGAACTCCCACTGGCCCGGCATGACCTCGGCGTTGATGCCGGAGATGCCCAGGCCCGCCTTCAGGCAGTTGTCCAGGTGGGCCTCGACGATCTCGCGGCCGAAGATCTCGTCGGCGCCGACACCGCAGTAGTAGCCGCCCTGCGGGGCCGGGAAGCCGTTCTCCGGGAAGCCGAGCGGGCGGGCGCCGCTGAAGAAGGTGTACTCCTGCTCGATGCCGAAGACCGGCTCCTGCGCGGCGAACCGCTCGGCCGTCCCGGCGAGCGCGGCCCGGGTGTTGGACGCGTGCGGGGTGAGGTCGATGTCGAGGACCTCGCACAGGACGAGGACGTCGTCGCCGCCGCGGATCGGGTCCGGGCAGGAGAAGACCGGCTTGAGCACGCAGTCGGAGGAGTGCCCCTCGGCCTGGTTGGTGGAGGAACCGTCGAAGCCCCACAGGGGCAGCGCGGCACCCTTGGCGTCGTCGCCGAGGATCTTCGTCTTGGAACGCAGCTTGGCCGTCGGCTCGGTGCCGTCGATCCAGATGTACTCGGCCTTGAAGCTCACGGGCCCTCATCCTTCGGGGTGTCACGGGCGCACTCGCGGGCGCGGTGGTACGGCCGGCGGCGCTGCGGCACTCGGGCGCCGCGGTGGATGGCCGCAGCCTGGCAACGGCCGGTTTCCCGGCCGTTGCCCGACTGTGAACCCCGTGTTACCGGTGTGACCGGCGGGCGCCCGGCCGCCGCCGCGCCCGGCCACCGCGCCCGGCCACCGTGCCCCGCTGACCGCTGACCGCTGACCGTGCCCGCCGCACGCTTCCCGCTTCCCGCTCCCCGTGGCGGGAGAGGGGCGGCTCAGCCGCGGCCGAGCGCGTCCCGGACGGCCTCCTCCGTCCGGGCCACCAGCGCCGTGCCGTCGTCGGCCGTGATGATCGGGCGCTGGATCAGCTTCGGGTGCGCCGCCAGCGCGCCGATCCAGCGGTCGCGCGCCGCGGCGTCCCGCGGCCACTCCCGCAGCCCCAGCTCCTTCGCGTCTGCCTCCTGGGTGCGGGTGATGTCCCACGGTTCGAGACCGAGCCGGTCGAGCACCGCCCGGATCTCGTCCTCGGTCGGTACGTCCTCCAGGTAGCGGCGCACGGTGTACTCGGCGCCCTCGGCGTCGAGCAGGCCGATCGCGCTGCGGCACTTCGAGCAGGCCGGGTTGATCCAGATCTCCATACGGCCACGGTAGCCGCCGCACCCCGCCCCGCGGGACGCGCTCGCACGCGCGGCCTGCGGTGCGCGCCCGCGGGAGCGCCCTGCGGACGCGCACCGGACACACCGGCCGCGACGCGCACCGAGCACACCGGCCGCGACGCGCACCGGTCGCACCCGCCGGGACGGCACCGAACGCGCGTGCGACACGTCTTCAGGGGTGCCAGTACGGCACATCCTTACGCACTTCAGAGGGAGAACGGCGCGGTGAAGCGGCACACCAGGAGGAGCAGGTTCTACGGAGCGCTGGCGGGCACGGCCGCCCTGGCGCTGGCGGCCGGCGGCTGCGGCACGGGCGGCGGCGGGGACACGGGCGCACGGCCGGGCGACGGCGCCGGGTCCACCACCTCGGCGCGGCGCCCCGCACCCCCGACGGGTTCCGACCGTGACGCGGCCGGCGTCTCCGCCGCCGCCTGGCACAAGTGGGGGCTCAAGCCCCTGCCCGCCGCCCCGCGGCCGCCGGCCGACAAGCCCGTCAAACTCTCCGCACACGGAACCGTCCCGGTCCTCACCCACATACCGACCGAGCAGAAGATCGTCTTCGTCACACTCGACGACGGGCAGGAGAAGGACCCCGCGTTCATCCGGATGATGCGGGACCTGAAGATACCGGTCACGATGTTCCTGATGAACGACGCGGTGAAGTCCGACTACGCGTACTTCAAGCCGCTGCAGGAGATGGGCAACCACATCCAGAACCACACCCTGCACCACCCCGTCATGAACACCCTCCCGCTCTCCCGCCAGAAGCAGGAGATCTGCGGCGACCAGGAGATCCTCACCCGGAAGTACGGCACCGCGCCGCTGCTGTTCCGGCCGCCCTACGGCGCGTACAACACCGACACCAGGGCCGCGGTGAACGCCTGCGGGCCCCGGGCGATCGTGTGGTGGCGGGAGTCCATGCAGATCCGCAACATGCAGTACCAGACCGCGGACAAGAAGCTGCGCCCCGGCGACATCATCCTGGCCCACTTCCGCGGGCCGAGCGAACTCAAGGGCACCAGCATGACGAAGATGTTCGCCAACCTGCTCAGGCGCATCCAGGAGCAGGGGTTCGCCGTGGCCCGGCTGGAGGACTACATCCAGCCGCCCGCCCGGTGACGTTCTGTTCGATTTTTCTCCCGCCTCGTGCGACCCGTGGGAACCAGTGCTGACGGGCCGCCAATTGCCTTCCTCACCAGGGGATTTCGGCATCGCTTCCGCCCTCCCGTTGTCAGTGCCCGGCAGTAGAATGGAGGCAGTGTTCGAGGGAGTCGCCGGGGGTTCGGACCCCGGTCGGCACCCGCTCGCGACAGGAGGATGCCTGTGCCCGCTGCCGCACTGAAGCCGAAGCCGAAGTCGTTGCCGACCCAGTCCACCGCGAAGCGTCCCGTCCTGCTCGACCAGCCCTACGCACCCGTGCACAAGCGCCCGTTGCCGCCCGGGCGCCCGCGTGAGTGGTACATCACGCACAACCGGCGCCTGAAGGCGATGCGGCTCGCCATCGCCCTGCTCGACTCCGGTGTCCACCAGCCGGGCCAGGCCCGCGACGAGACGATACGGAGCACCGCCGAACTCATCGGCGTGCACCCGCCGTCGGACACCACCTGCCACATGGTCCGCGCCCTGATGCGCTACGCCCGCTGACCCGCCACCGGGTGCCCCGCGCGAACGGGGCACCCGCCCACGGCCCGGCACCCGCGCGATGACCGGGCCGGTGTCCGCGCGCACGGCGGTACGGGCGCCCGCACCACAGGCTCCCGTATGCCCACCGGCGCCCGTACGCCCGACCCTGCCCCGTCGGCGCCCGCCCGAAGCCGCCCGTCGGCGCCTGCACCGTCTGCCTCCGCGCGTCGGTGCCCGCACGCCCCCACCCGGCACCGGCGCCCGCCCGAACCCGTCCGCAGGTGCCTGAACGCCCGATCCGACCCCGCCCCGGTCGGCACCCGCCCGAAGCCGCTCGCCCGCCCGAAGCCGCCCGTCGGCTCAGCGCGCCCGCGCGCCGGTGTCCGTGCCCGCCACGGCCCGCCTCCGCGCAGGTCCGCCTCCGCGCGTGAGCCGGGAGCCGGGCCCACGCGCCCGGCCCGCCTCCTCAGACCGCCCCCGCCAGCTCCTTCTCCAGGGGCGTGCGGAAGCGCGGTGTCACCCGCGTCGGGCCCAGCAGGGCGCTCAGGGCCTCCGCCCGCTCGGCGACGGCCGTCTCCGCCTCCCGGCCCACACCGTCCCGGTCCAGGATCCGCCAGACGATCTCCCCGTCCGGGCGCTGCGCCCAGGCGCCGATCACCCGGCCGTTCCACCACACCGTCGGACCGATGTTGCCGCTCCTGTCGAACAGGGCGGGCCGCAGCTCGGGCGCGAGATACCAGTCGCGTCCCTGCCAGCCCATCGCCGTCGGATCCAGGCCGGGCAGCAGCGCCGCCCAGGGCTCCGGCGGTACGGCCACCGGGTCCGTGTCACCGTCGACCACGTACCCCGTGCCCTCGTCCAGGGAGACCTCCTGGGCGCCCATCGCGGTCAGCGCCCGGCGCACCTCGGTCACCCGCCACCCGGTCCACCACTTCAGGTCGGCCTCCGTCGCCGGGCCGCACGCGGCGAGCCAGCGGCGCAGCAGCTCCCGCTGGGCGTCCGCGACGTCCAGTTCGGGGTGCGGCGGCGCGACGGCCCACCGGAACTGCGAGGAGATCCAGGAACCGACCGGCCGGCCCCGCACCACCTTCCCCTCCACGCCCAGCAGCCGCAGCAGCCGGGAGGAGACCGTGTGCACGCCCTCGTAGCTCTTCCCGGCGGAGTGGGCGAACTGTTCGCGCAGGCGCGGCTCGTCCCGGGTCAGTTCGGCCGCCGTGGCCTGGCCGCGCCGGGCCAGCGCCGCCAGCAGGGACTTCTCCACGTCCTCCAGCCAGGCCGCGTCCGGCGCCCCCGCCTTCGCCATGTCCTTGAGCAGCGCGGCCCGGGCCCGGGCGGCGACCGCGATGCCGGTGGAGGCGTGCACCACGGCGGTCAGCTCCGCGGGGAAGACGAACACCGTGTGCCGCATGCCGTGCATGCGCACCAGGGTGCGGTCCTCGTAGAGCGCGCGTTCGGTCACCGCGACCGCCTCCGCCGGGTCCGCCAGCCGCGCGGCCACCCCCAGGTGCACCGTCGCCGGGTCCGAGCCGTGCAGCGCCACCAGGGAGTCCGCCACCTCCTCCGCCCGTGCCGCCCGCGCCCCGGTCGCCAGCCGGTGCCGCAGCCCCAGCCGGGCCCGCCGCTCGGTCACATCGATGTGCCGGTTCCCCATCGCCCCTCCACCGCGCTCGTCCTCCACGGTCATCTTCGCCGACCCCACTGACAACCGGCCCCCCTGACAACCGGCCCCACTGACCGACTCCGCTGACCGGCCCCGCGGTCACAGTCCCGGCGCCCCCCACACGGGGAACCAGCGGCTCAGGTCCTGCTCGACGCGCAGGTCACCGGCGAGTGCCGCCTCGACCCGGATCTCCAGGGCGTTGTCGCGGCGGCGGTCCTGGCCGGGCAGCGGGGCGAACGGATAGTAGGTGCCCCGCTTGTACAGGTACACCAGGGCCAGCCGGCGGCCGGCGCCGTCGTCGAAGCCCGCCAGGGAGCACAGAAGCTGGGGGCCGAAGCCGTTGGCCTCCATGGCGCTGTTCACCGCGTGCAGGTCGTTGACGAGGTCGGGCAACTGGTCCGGGGTGCGGCGGGAGACCAGCCAGGAGTAGCCGTAGGAGTCCCGGGTCAGCTCCACCGGCGGGCCGGAGCGGTCGGTGTCCGCGTCCAGGAGGTCCCGGACCTCGCGGTGCGTCTGTTCGAAGGCCGCGCCCTCCACGGTGGCGAAACACACCGCGCCCCGCCCGGTCGGGGTGAACCCGGCCGCCGCCTGCAGCGTCACCGCCGCGGACGGCAGCGCGAAGAGCTGATCGAGGTCGGGCAGGGCGGGCTTGGTGCGGCCGAACAGGGTGTCCCAGAAGCCCATCCTCAGCCCGCCTTCCCCGGCGTGGCGGCCTCACCCAGCTCGGCGGAGATCCGCCCCAGCTGTTCGAGGCGCTGCTCCAGGCTCGGGTGGGTGGAGAAGAGCCGGGCGATGCCGGGGTCGGAGCCCAGCGCGGGCGTGAAGTAGAACGCGTTGAAGGCCTGGGCGGTGCGCAGGTCCTCCGAGGGGATCCGGGCGATGGTGCCCGTGACCTTGGTGAGCGCCGAGGCCAGCGCGGAGGGCCGCCCGGTCAGCAGCGCCGCGGCCCGGTCCGCGGCCAGCTCGCGGTAGCGCGACAGCGCCCGGATCAGCAGGAAACTGATCGCGTACACGGCCGCCGACACGCCCATCACCATGGCGAACAGGGCCAGGGTGTTCTGGTCCTTGCGGCCCCGCCCGCCGAAGACCTCCGAGTAGAAGGCGAACCGGACCACCAGCCCCGCGAGCACGCCGAGGAAGGACGCGACCGTGATCACGGCGACGTCCTTGTGGGCCACGTGCGACAGCTCGTGGGCGAGGACGCCCTCCAGCTCGGCGGGCTCCAGGCGCCGCAGCAGGCCCGTGGTCACGCACACCACCGCGTTGTCCGGGTTGCGGCCGGTCGCGAACGCGTTGGGCATGTCCATGTTGGACACGGCGACCACCGGCTTGGGCATGTCCGCGATGGCGCACAGCCGGTCGACCACGGCGTGCAGCTCGGGGAACTCCTCGCGTTCCACCACCCGGCCGTGCATCGCGAACAGCGCGATCCGGTCGGAGAACCAGTACTGGGCGATGAGCACACCGGCCGCGATCACCACGACCAGCACCCACGACTTCAGCAGCACGATCAACGCGGCGACGAACGCCACGTACAGCAACCCGAGCAGGAACAGCGTGAGACCCATGCGCACGGTCAGCCGCCGGTCGCTCCCGAAGCGGCTCTGCATCTTGCATCACCCCGCAGTCAGGCACTCGTCCCGACATCCAGTGTGCACCTGGGAGAGCGCGCGGGACCGGTTGCTCGCGGCTCAGTGCAGCGCGCGGATCCGGGCGTAACCGATGAGGACGATCAGGGTGGCGACGCAGCCGAGGACCACGGCCGTGGACGCCCACGAGGAGCGGCGGGGGGCGGCGGGGCCGGGGTCGCCGCGGAAGGGGACCGGCCGGGGCGGATTGTCCTTCCAGCGCGCGGCGAGCATCCGGGCCCGCGCGGAGGGCTCCTTGTGCTCGGCGGCGCTCACCCACCGGTGGTCGAACACACGCTCGAATTCGTCGCGTCCGGACATCCCCGTCACTGTTCCTGCCTCTCGGTGCTCCCCGGCCGCCGGCCGGGCGACGGCTTCCGTCAGTAGGAGACACGCGGGGCGCCGGAAGGTTGCACGGCGGCCGGAGAAGCCCGTGACGTGCCGCGACGCGGACCGGGGCGGGCCCGCCGTCCCTCGTTCGGCTCAAGATGCTGAGTCGTCGGGGGGAAGCTAGCCTCGTTGAGTGTGATCGCGCTGCGGCCGCGGCCTTCCGTCACGTTCCCCGAGAAGCTGTACGAGTGGGTGGAAGGAAGGTATTCCATGAAAGCACCACGCGCGAGGCGTCTGTTCGCACTCTCCACCGCCGGCGTCCTGCTGGCGGGCGGCGCGGCGATCGGCGCGGCGGGCACCGCCTCGGCGGCCACGCCCCAGACCACCTCCGTCACGACCAACCACGGCTGCGGCTGGTGGAGCAGCAACTGCTACGGCCACCGCGACGGCCGCGGCGCCCTCTACGGCCCCGGGTACGGCTACGGCTACGGCTTCGGCTACAACCAGAGTTCCGTCGTCGTGATCGTGCTGTGACGCCGGCGGCCCCGGGCCGGCACCACCAGCGAGAACCGCCCCCCGTGCGACAGACGCACGGGGGGCGGTTCCACGGTGGCACCGGCACGGGGCGCCGGGCGGGGTCCGTCACACGTCGAAGTACAGCTCGAACTCGTGCGGGTGCGGGCGCAGCTGGAGCGGGGCGATCTCGTTGGCGCGCTTGTAGTCGATCCACGTCTCGATCAGGTCGGGCGTGAACACGTCGCCCTGGAGGAGGAACTCGTGGTCGCGCTCCAGGCGGTCCAGGACGGCGCCGAGGGAGGTCGGGACCTGCGCGACGTTCGCGTGCTCCTCGGGAGCGAGCTCGTAGAGGTCCTTGTCGATCGGCTCGGCCGGCTCGATCTTGTTCTTGATGCCGTCCAGGCCCGCCATCAGCAGGGCCGAGAAGGCCAGGTACGGGTTGCCGGAGGCGTCCGGGGCGCGGAACTCCACGCGCTTGGCCTTCGGGTTCGAACCCGTGATCGGGATACGCATCGCGGCGGAGCGGTTGCGCTGCGAGTACACCAGGTTCACCGGGGCCTCGAAGCCCGGCACCAGACGGTGGTACGAGTTCACCGTCGGGTTGGTGAAGGCCAGCAGCGACGGGGCGTGCTTGAGGATGCCGCCGATGTAGTAGCGGGCGGTGTCCGACAGGCCCGCGTAGCCGGCCTCGTCGTAGAACAGCGGGTCGCCGTTGCTCCACAGCGACTGGTGCACGTGCATGCCCGAGCCGTTGTCACCGAAGATCGGCTTCGGCATGAAGGTCGCCGTCTTGCCGTTCTTCCACGCCACGTTCTTCACGATGTACTTGAAGAGCTGGAGGTCGTCCGCGGCGGCCAGCAGCGTGTTGAACTTGTAGTTGATCTCGGCCTGGCCGGCGGTGCCCACCTCGTGGTGCTGGCGCTCGACCTTCAGACCGGACCGCTCCAGCTCCAGGGAGATCTCGGCACGCAGGTCGGCGAAGTGGTCGACCGGCGGGACCGGGAAGTATCCGCCCTTGTAGCGGACCTTGTAGCCGCGGTTGTCCTCCAGCGCACCGGTGTTCCAGGCGCCGGCCTCGGAGTCGATGTGGTAGAAGGACTCGTTCTCCGCGGTCCGGAAGCGGACGGAGTCGAAGACGTAGAACTCGGCCTCGGGGCCGAAGAACGCGGTGTCGGCGATCCCGGTGGAGGCCAGGTACGCCTCGGCCTTCTTCGCCACGTTGCGCGGGTCACGGGAGTACTGCTCGCCCGTGATCGGGTCGTGGATGAAGAAGTTGATGTTGAGCGTCTTGTCCCGGCGGAACGGGTCCACGCGCGCGGTGGACAGGTCGGGGCGCAGGGCCATGTCCGACTCGTGAATGGCCTGGAAACCACGGATCGAGGATCCGTCGAAGGCCTGCTCGTCGTCGGGGTCGAACGCCTCGGCGGGCAACGTGAAGTGCTGCATGACGCCCGGCAGGTCGCAGAAGCGGACGTCGACGAACTTGACGTCCTCGTCCGCGATGAACTTCTTGGCCTCGTCGGCGTTCTGGAACATCCAGCTCCTCCTACTCCCGACCGTCCCGCCGGGGTGGTAGATCGTTCGTGCGGCCAGTGCGGTGGCACACGGTGCCTCGACCCTAGGGACGGGTGATTTCCCGGGCGTGACCCATTTGTTTCGCAGAAGTTAACCGGCCCGGGCGGGGTCACGGCGCGGACACCCCGGCCGCCTTCCTCCCTCCAGCCTCGCAGTACCGTGGACGGGTGGACAACAGGCAAGCAGTGGGATCGTGGCTCTCGGGGCCGCGCGCCGCCATGGAAGACGCGGGTGCCGACCTCGGTTACCGGGGCGAACGGCTGGGACTGCCCGAGGAAGGACCCGGCTCGATCGCCCGCCCGGGCAGGCGGCTCGGGGCCATCGCCGTCGACTGGGCCCTGTGCATGCTGATCGCATACGGCCTGATCACCCACGGCTACCGGCAGGCCACCGGCAACTGGGCGCTGCTCATCTTCTTCGTGCTCGGCGTCCTCACCGTCGGCACCGTCGGCTGCACCCCCGGCAAGCGCCTGCTCGGCCTGCGCGTGGTCGCCCTGCGCACCGGCGGCGTACAGCCGCTGCGCGCCCTGCTGCGCACCGTCCTGCTGTGCGTGGCGATCCCCGCCCTCATCTGGGACCGTGACGGCCGCGGCCTGCACGACCGGCTGGCGGGGACGGTCGAGGTGCGGATGTAGCGTCCACGCGAAGACGCCGTACGTACGACGAGGGGGCGCCCGGAGTGATCCGGGCGCCCCCTCGTCGTACGACGTCTCGGGCCGGCTGGCGGAAGGTCAGCGGGCCTTCGGGCCGCCCCGCGGCATCCGCATGCCCTTGGGCATCGGGCCCTTCGGCACGGGCATGTTGCTCATCAGGTCGCCCAGGGCGCGCAGCCGGTCGTTGGTGGCGGTGACCTGCGGGCCGGTCAGCACGCGGGGGAACTTCAGCATGGTCGTGCGCAGCTTCTTCAGCTCGACCTGGCCCTCGCCGGTGCCGACGATCACGTCGTGCACGGGCACGTCCGCGACGATGCGGTTCATCTTCTTCTTCTCGGCGGCGAGCAGGGACTTCACCCGGTTGGGGTTGCCCTCGGCGACCAGGACGATGCCGGCCTTGCCGACCGCGCGGTGCACCACGTCCTGGCTGCGGTTCATGGCGACGGCCGGGGTGGTGGTCCAGCCGCGGCCGACGTTGTCCAGTACCGCGGCCGCGGCGCCGGGCTGGCCCTCCATCTGTCCGAAGGCGGCGCGCTCGGCCCGCCGTCCGAAGACGATCGCCATCGCGAGGAACGCGAGCAGCAGGCCCAGGATGCCCAGGTAGACGGGGTGGCCGATCAAGAAGCCGATCCCGAGAAGGACACCGAAGACGACGATGCCGACGGCCGCGAGTACAAGACCGATCTTCGGGTCGGCCTTGCGGGTCATCTTGTACGTCAGAGCGATCTGCTTCAGTCGCCCCGGGTTGGCAGCCTCGGCTGCGGGTTCCTTCCTCGCCATGCCACGAAGTCTACGTGGCCCCGGGAGTGACCGACGACGCAGTCTCCGCGGGGGAGCGTGCGGCCTGCGGCAGGCTAGGGACCCACGGCGGTGAACCGGTCGAGGGCGCGTTCGGCCTCGACGCGGTCCTTGGCGCGGCGGCGGTCCTCCAGGACGGAGGTCCAGGCGTTGCGCCGGGCGGTGCGCTGGCCGCCGCTCATGAGCAGCGACTCGACCGCACGTAGTGCGTCCGTGAAGGACGGGATGGCTGTGGCGCGAACGGGCGCGGCCTGCATGGTGGAGGTCCCCCCTCGTAACGGCTCCGGGTGCGCGTGGCGTGAGTCCAGGGTCACTGACTGGTGTTACCAGGGCGTGACCGACCGGTCAAACAGGGATGAAGCCCTGGCACCGGGGGCCGAACGGGCGACGCGGCCCCCGCCGGCGCCCTCATCTGCGGCGACGGCCGGAACCGCGTCGTACCGGCCACTACTGGGTAGTAGGTTCTTGTGCGCGAATTCACACAGTCTCTGCGGCCGGGCGGGGCACGGCCTGTGACGGGAGGTCAGGCGGTCAGACGGCCTGCGCGGCGACGACGGAGTCGGCCGGCTGCGGAGCGGCCGCACGCTGTTCGATCGCCATCCCGTACAGCCGCCCGGCACGGTAGGAGGACCGTACCAGCGGTCCGGACATCACGCCCGAGAAGCCGATCTGCTCGGCCTCCTCCTTCAGCTCGACGAACTCCTGCGGCTTCACCCAGCGCTCCACCGGGTGGTGGCGCACGCTCGGGCGCAGGTACTGCGTGATGGTGATCAGCTCGCAGCCCGCCTCGTGCAGCTGCTTCAGCGCCTCGCTGACCTCCTCGCGGGTCTCGCCCATGCCGAGGATGAGGTTCGACTTGGTGACCAGCCCGACGTCGCGGGCCTCGGTGATCACCTTCAGGGAGCGCTCGTAGCGGAAGCCGGGGCGGATCCGCTTGAAGATCCGCGGGACCGTCTCGACGTTGTGCGCGAAGACCTCCGGACGGGAGGAGAAGACCTCGGCCAGCTGCTCGGGGACCGCGTTGAAGTCGGGGGCCAGCAGCTCGACCTTCGTACGGCCGCCCTCGCGCCCCGCCGTCTGCGCGTGGATCTGGCGCACGGTCTCGGCGTACAGCCAGGCGCCGCCGTCCTCCAGGTCGTCGCGGGCGACGCCGGTGATGGTGGCGTAGTTCAGGTCCATGGTGACCACGGACTCGCCCACCCGGCGCGGCTCGTCGCGGTCCAGCGCCTCGGGCTTGCCGGTGTCGATCTGGCAGAAGTCGCAGCGCCGGGTGCACTGGTCGCCGCCGATGAGGAAGGTCGCCTCGCGGTCCTCCCAGCACTCGTAGATGTTCGGGCAGCCGGCTTCCTGGCAGACCGTGTGCAGGCCCTCGCTCTTCACGAGGTTCTGCATCTTCGTGTACTCGGGACCCATTTTCGCCCGGGTCTTGATCCACTCGGGCTTGCGCTCGATGGGGGTCTGGCTGTTGCGGACCTCCAGGCGCAGCATCTTGCGTCCGTCGGGTGCGACTGCGGACACGTCGGCTCCCTGTAGCTTCGATTCTTCGGCGTACACCAGGGTACGCCCGTGATTGTTGCGCCCGGTCGGTGAGGGCAACCCCGGGACCCGGGAGATCATTCCCGCCGCCGGCCCGTGCCGGCCTTGGCGGCCCACGCCGTCCGGCGGGCTCCCGTCAGGCGGTCGCCTTCTCGATCACGCGCGGCTTGAGGTCGGCGTTCTCCAGCACGTCCCGCAGGTGGCGCTCGACCACCGGCAGCACCTCGTCGAGGGTGACGTCACGGCCCAGCTCGCCCGCGAGCGAGGCGACACCGGCGTCGCGGATCCCGCACGGGATGATGCGGTCGAACCACTTCATGTCGGGGTTCACGTTGAACGAGAAGCCGTGCATGGTGACGCCCTTGGCCACGCGGATGCCGATCTGGGCGATCTTGCGGTCCTCGCGGCGCTGGCCCGCGTTGGAGGGGGCGTACTCCGGACCGTTCAGACGCGGGTCGAACTCGTCGTCGGTCAGGCGCGGGTCGAAGTCCAGGGACAGCCCGCCGAGCGCGGGCCGCTGCTCGACGGGGTCGCCGAGCACCCACACGCCGCTGCGGCCCTCGACCCGGGTGGTCTCCAGCCCGAAGTCGGCACAGGTGCGGATCAGCGCCTCCTCGAGGCGGCGTACGTGCGCGACCACGTCCACCGGCCGGGGCAGCTTCTGGATCGGGTAGCCGACCAGCTGGCCGGGGCCGTGCCAGGTGATCTTGCCGCCGCGGTCCACGTCGATGACGGGCGTGCCGTCGAGCGGGCGCTCGCTGTCCTCAGTGCGCCGGCCGGCCGTGTAGACCGGAGGGTGCTCGAGCAGCAGCACGGTGTCGGGCACCTCGTCCGCGAACCGGGCGGCGTGCACCCGGCGCTGCTCGTCCCAGGCCTCCTGGTAGTCCACGGCCTCGGCACCGAATCCCCTGCGGACGAACCGCAACTCACTCACGGCAAGCGCCTCCCTGGAAGGTCGTCAGGCACGTAACGTGCCCACGCCACTGTACGTCCGGCCGTCACGCGTCAGCCGCGCGGGCAATCCTCACACGATCGGATGAATGCGTGCCGAACTCTGCGGTCGGCCGCTCACTCTCCGCTACATTCACGCCGTTCATGAGGCCATAAGGGCTGCTCACAGGCAATCCGGGCACCACGCGGCCGCGTGCAGGCCCGAAAGGCAGGAGACCGCACCGCAGATGACGGAACGACCCGCGCAGCGCACTCCCAACCGCCAGCTCGCCGCGCTCATCGCAGAAGCGGGGTTCTCCAACGCAGGTCTGGCCCGTCGTGTGGACCAGCTCGGCCTCGAACACGGCCTGGACCTGAGATACGACAAGACGTCGGTCACCCGCTGGCTGCGCGGCCAGCAGCCGAGGGGCACCACGCCGGCCCTCATCGCGGAGGTCTTCACCCGGCGCCTGGGCCGCCGCCTGACCGCGCAGGACCTCGGCCTCGACGCCTGTGCCCCGGTCTACGCCGGGCTGGAGTTCGCCGCCGCCCCCGAGGAGGCCGTCGACATCGTCAGCGGACTGTGGCGCAAGGACTCCGGGAGCCACGCCGAACTGCGCAAGATCGCCTTCACCCCGGCCGGTCTGGTGGTGCCCAGCCGTGACTGGCTGATCGGGCGGGCCGACGACCGGGTCGCCCGGGCCGTGCCGCCCGCCGCCGCCCGGGTCCCCGCCCAGGGCCGGACCGCCGCCGCGCCCGCGCCCGCGCTCGCCGCCACCGGCCGGCCCGCCCCCGGTGATCCCGGATCCGGCCGGCCCGTCTCCGGCGTGCCCCGCCAGCGCGGCCGGGCCGAGCGCCCGCAGACCGAGCGCGAGACGGTGCAGCGGGTCACCGCGGGGGACATCGCCGCGCTGCGCTCGGTCGGCGAGCTGTTCCGCGGCATCGACGACATGTACGGCGGCGGCCACGCCCGCCAGGCCCTCGTGCGCTACCTGGAACACGAGTGCGAGCCGATGCTGCGCGGCAGCTACGGCGAGCAGACCGGCCGCCGCCTGTTCGCGGCGGCGGCCGACCTCACCCGGCTCGTCGGCTGGACGTCGTACGACATCGCCGCGCACGGGCTCGCCCAGCGCTACTTCGTCCAGGCCCTGCGGCTCGCCCAGGCCGCCGGGGACCGGCCCTACGGCGCCTACGTCCTGGTCACCATGAGCCGCCAGGCCGTCTACCTCGCGCACGGGCGGGAGGCCGTCCAGCTGGCGCGGGTGGCCCAGCAGGGCCTCGGCAGCTCGGCGCCGCCCGCCGTGCAGGCGCTGCTGCACGCCGCGGAGGCGCGCGGGCACGGGGTGCTCGGCGAGGTGCGGGCCTGCACCGCCTCGCTGGCACGTGCCGAGCGCGCCCTGGAGGCGGCCAGGCCCGGCGACGAGGTGCCCGCGTGGGCGCGCTCCTTCGACGAGGCCCAGCTCGCCGGCGAACTCGCCCACTGCCACCGGGACCTGCAGCAGCACCGCGCCGCCGCGCAGCACGCCGAGCGCGCACTGCAACTGCGCCCACCGGCGTACGCCCGCAGCCGCCTGTTCTGCCGGGTCGTCCTCGCCACGGCCCGCCTCGCCCTCGGCGATCTGGAGCAGGCCTGCCGCCTGGGCGCGGAGGCGGCCGCCCAGGCCGCGGACATGCGTTCGGTACGGGCCGACGAGTACGTCCGCGACTTCGAACGCCGTCTGGAACCGTACAAGGACGCGCCGCCGGTCCGGACCTACCGCGACAAGGTCGCGGCCCTCGGCTGACGGGGGAGGGGGCGGGGCCGGGGCCCCGCCCCCGGTGTCAGGCCGCCGCCGCCCGCGGGGCCTGTGTCGCGCGGGGGTCCGCGCTGTGCATCGGGCGGCCGGCGCCCAGGTCGGCCAGGATCGCCGCCGCCGCGCGGTGGGCCGAGTGCAGGGCGCCCTGGAGCGTGCTGGTGTCACGGTGGTCGCCGCAGACGTACAGGCCCGCCAGCAGCCGCACCGGCCGCCTCGCGTCGTGCGGGGGACGCATCGCCGGCACCGCCTCCGCGGTGTGGTGGACGGCCAGCGTCTCCCAGCGCCCGGTCGGGGTTCCGTACAGGCGGGCCAGATGGCGGCGTACGGCGGTGTCGACGTCGGCCGGCGGCTCGCCCAGGACCGTCGAGGAGACCAGGGCGCGGCCGGCCGGGGCCCGGGACGGGTCGACCCGGCTGATCACCGCCGTGTGCGCGACCGGGCCGCCCCGTTCCGCGTCGAGCAGCAGGTGGCCGCCCGTCCGGGGCGGCTCGTCCGTCGTGTGGTGGACGACCGTCACGGGGTGGAAGTCCGGCACGTGCAGCCCGGGCAGCAGCTCGGCGGCGGTCCGCGCGCCGGTCGCCACCAGCACCGCGTGGCAGCGGATCTCGCCGTGCTCCGCGGTGGTCACCGCGTTGGTGGACACGGAGGTGACCCGGACACCGGTGCGCACGGTGCCCGGCGGCAGCGTGTTGGCGAGCAGTTCCGGCAGCACCTCGGCCCCGCCCTCCGGCAGACACAGCCGGCCCGTGGCGAAGGCGCGCAGCGCCAGGTCCGCGCACCGGCTGGAGGTGGTGAGGTCCGGGTCGCACAGCAGCGCGGACAGCAGCGGGCGCAGGAAGCCGTCGACGGTGCGGGCGGGCAGCCCGCGGTCCGCGAGGGCCTGGCCGGCCGGGAGTTCGGGCCGGGCCATGAGGCGTTCGACCGGGGTGGCGGCGATACGGGCGAGCGCGGCGCGCAGCCGCAGGGGGGTGCCGATGCCGAAGGGCTGGGCGCGGTCGGCCGGTGCCGCGGAGCGGCCGGCGCTCCCCGGCACCGCGAAGCCGGGCCCTGCGGCCTCGTCGAGCAGGGCCGCCGCCGGTGCCGCGCCGGCCCGGGGCCGCAGCGGCGGGACGGCGCGCAGGGCGCGGCCGGCCCGTCCGCCCGGCGCGGCCGGGGAACGGGGGGCGCTCGCCAGGGCGCGCACGGCGTGGAATGCGCTCCGCGCGCTTCCGCCGCCCGCTGGGGCGCCCGCGCGGTGGTGGCGTCCGTCGTTGTGCAGCAGGACCCCCGGCGCGAAGGGCCGCAGCACGAGCGCGTCCAGCCCCGGGCTGCGGCCCAGTTGGGGGTAGGACGTGAACAGCAACTGCCCGATCCGGTCGAGCCGGAAGCCGTCGATCTTCTCCGTCGACATGCGGCCGCCCACGTAAGGGGCGGCCTCCAGGACTGCGGTCGTTACTCCTGCGCTGGTGAGCCGGTGCGCGGCGGAGAGCCCGGCGACTCCGGCTCCCACCACCACGACATCCACCTGGTACGCGGGCTCAAGCACGTGCCCCTCCTCGAGGTTGCGCGGCCGGTGGAGCGGTGATGCCCGCGACCGGCTTGAGGAATACCCGAGTTCGGCACGAGGTTAGGGCCGCGTCCGGTCAGGAACAGTCGCGCATCGGCAGGGCACGGTCGCACAGCGGTCGCATGCGGGCGCGTACTTTCGGGATCCACCGGGATCCGCCGAGATCCATCGAGATCCACCGGGATCCGCCGGGATTCACCCGGATCCATCGAGAACCGTCACCGGCGGTTCGCCCCACCGGTCGCACACCGCCCGCGCCGGCGGGCGAGAACCGGTGGGGTGGGGTCCGTTCGTCCCGGTGGTCGAGAACCGGTGGTCGGGGCCCGTTCGTCCCGGGCCGTCCCCTGCCGCTCGTGCCGGTGGTCGGGGCCCGTTCGTCCCGCCGGTCCCTTGCCGCGCGCCCCGGTGGTCGGGAACCGGTGGCCCCGGCCGTCCCTTGCCGCTCGCGTCGGCGGTCGGGTCCGGGAGGCCCCCGGTTGTCACGCGCCGCGCGCGCCGGCGTTCACGCCCGGCGGGCGCCGCTCGTCCCGGCCGCCCCGCAGTCGCTCGTACGGGGTTCGCGCGGCCGGCTCGTACGGCGGCTCCCTCCGCTCCTCACAGCGCCGCCCGTACGGCGTCCTCGATCCCCGGGAAGGCGAAGGTGAACCCCGACTCCAGCAGCCGCCGCGGCACCACCCGGGCACTGCCCAGCACGTCCCCGGCCATCTCCCCGAGCGCGGCCCGCAGCACCGGCGCCGGCACCGGGAACAGCGCCGGCCGGTGCAGCACCCGGCCCATGGCCGCGGTGATCTCACGGTTCGTCAGCGGATGCGGAGCGGTCAGGTTGACCGGTCCGGACAGGCTCTCGGTGTCGATGAGGTGGCGCAGCGCCGCCACCTCGTCGTGCAGCGCGATGAACGACCAGTACTGCCGCCCGTCCCCCATCCGGCCGCCCAGACCGGCCCGGAACAGCGGGAACAGCCGCCCCCACGCACCGCCCTCGCGGGCCACCACCAGACCCGTCCGCGCGAACACCGTCCGTACGCCCGCCTCCTGCGCGGGGGCCGCGGCCTCCTCCCACTCCACGCACAGCGAGGGCAGGAAACCGTCCCCGGGCGGCGCGTCCTCGTCGACGGCCCGCTCGCCCGTGTCGCCGTAGAAGCCGATCGCGCTGCCGCCGACGAAGACCCGCGGCGGTGTGCCGAGGGCGGCGACGGCCTCGGCGAGCGCCGCCGTGCCGAGCACCCTGCTGTCCCGCAGCGTCCTCTTGTACGCGTCCGTCCAGCGGTGGTCGCCCACCCCCGCACCCGCCAGGTTGACCACCGCGTCGCACCCGATGAGCCCCGTCGTGTCGACGTACTGCCGCTCCGGGTCCCAGCGGACCTCGTCCGCGCCGCGGGCCGGACGGCGCACCAGGCGCACCACCTCGTGCCCGTCCGCGGCCAGGGACCGCACCAGGGCGCTGCCGATCAGACCGGACGCGCCGGCCACCGCGATGCGTGAACGTTCCATGGACCCATCCTGCCCCGCCGCAGCCCTTCCGCCCCGCCCGCCACGGAAATACCCGGCGGCAGTGCCCCGGCCGCCCCTACAGTGCCCCCATGCCCGACAGTGCCGCCCCCGTGCCCGACAGTGCCCCCATACCTGACAGCGCCGCACCCCTGCCCGGTGGCGCCGCCCCGCCCGGCGGCGGCCGCGTCCCGCACGTCCGCCGTGCCACGGCCGGCGACGAGGAGGTACTGGCGCGGCTCGACCGGGCCGTCTGGTCCCCGCTGCACTCCGTGCAGCCGCGCCCCGAGGAACCGTACGAGCCGTTCTTCACCGAGCGGTCGGGTCCCGAGCAGCACCTGGTCGCCGAACTCGACGGCCGGCTCGTCGGCTACGTCCGCCTCGGCCGCCCCACCGAACTGGCCGCCAACGCGCACGTCCGCCAGATCCGCGGCCTCGCCGTGGCCGACGCGGCCCGGGGCGCCGGCGTCGGCCGCGCCCTGCTGCGCGCCGCCGTCGAGGAGGCCCGCCGTCTGGGCGCCCGCCGCATCTCCCTGCGCGTCCTCGGGCCCAACACCCCGGCGCGCAGGCTGTACGAGTCCGAGGGCTTCGTCGTGGAGGGGATCCAGCCCGGGGAGTTCTTCCTGGACGGCGTCTATGTCGACGACGTCTTCATGGGCCGCCCGCTGTGACCCGCTGAGGCGGGCCCGTCCGGAGGCGGTCGCGCGTCAGGGGCGGTGCCGGGCCAGGCGGTCACCACGTGTCAGGAGGCGACCAGCCGGCCCGTGTCCACGGGCGCGGTGGCGCTCGCCGCCCGCTGCGCGTCCGGGGCCACCTCGGCCGCCGTCAGCGCGTAACCCGTCTCGGCGTCCGAGGTCGAGCGGGCGAACACCATGCCGTACACCCGGCCGCCCGTGGTCAGCAGCGGGCCGCCGGAGTTGCCGGGCCGGACCGTGGAGCGGATCGAGTAGATCTCGCGGGTGACGGTGGCGTCGTTGTAGATGTTCTGGCCGGTGGCCCGGATCCGGTTCGCCACCGTCGCCGCCTGCAGGTTCAGCCCGCCGTCCTGCGGATAGCCCGCGACCACGGCCGCGTCGCCCCGCCCGGCGGTGTCGTCGAAGCGCAGCACGGGAGCGCGCAGCCCGGGGACGTAGAGCACGGCCACGTCCCGGTCGGGGTCGAAGAGGACCACCCGCGCCGCGTACGAATGCCCGACGCCGCCGATCTGCACGTAGGGGCTGTCGATGCCCGCGACCACGTGCGCGTTGGTCATCACGTGCTGCCGCGCGTACACGAAACCGCTGCCCTCGCGGCCCTGGTTGCCCGAGGAACCCTCGATCTTGACCGTGCTGAGCCGGGCGGCGCCCGTCGCGCTCGCCGTCACGCTGTCGCCGGAGGGACGGGCGACGCCCGCCGCGGGCTCGTTCTCGAACGGGTTGAAGACCTGCGGGAAGCCCGCCTCGGTCAGTGCGGAGGTTGCCCGCGAGAACCAGGCGGGGGTGGTGTCCGGCATCGCGTCCTGGACGGTCCCGAGCAGCGTGGAGTCCCGTATCGCCGAGGTCACCACGGGGGAGGAGGAGGCGCCCAGGACGCTCGCCGCGACCCAGGCCACGATCAGCACCGCCACCGAGTTGGCGGCGGCACCGCCGATGCCGTCGGCCACGCGCAGCGGGCCGCGGCCGGCCCGGTCCAGCTCGCGCCGCAGCCGCAGCGCGAGGCGCCCCGCCAGCTCGTGCCCCACGACCGCGGGCACCAGGACGGTCAGGACGGCGGCGACGGTGGCCGCCGTCGTCCCGCGGGTGACCAGGTCCATCACCCACGGCAGCACCCACACGCCGATGACGGCGCCGCCCACGAAACCGGCCAGCGAGACACAGCCGGCCACCAGTCCGCGCCGGTAGCCGGACGCCGCGTACAACACGATCACCAGCAACAGCACGAGGTCGAGCAGGTCCACGCATGCCGCCTTTCTCTCGGACCCGGATACGCGCGGGACGGGCCCGGTGATCAGCGTGTTCGGACACGCGCACGTGGGTCCGGGAACCGGCCACGTGTACGTGTACCCACAGAAACGCCCCGGACCAGGACGATGGTTCCACCAGGTGGCACAGCACACATCGCGGACGGGGCGGATGGGGGTGAGGGTGAGGTCATGCGTGGAGTGGGGAAGGAAGGGCGCGCCGCCCTGCGCCCGCGGGGCCCGGAGCGGCGGCGCGCCCCGTGGCGGCGGACGAGGTGGGCCCGGCGGACGCCGTGCTCCGGACGGTCGCCGCTGTCGCCGCGGACGCCCTGGACGCGGTGGGCCCGGCCCGGCCGGCCGGCCTGGCCGGATCAGGCGGCCGGTCCGGATCTGCCTGCCTGGCCCGGTCGGCCGGCCACTGCGGTCCGGCAGGCTTGGCGGCGACCGCGGGACCGGTGGGACGGGATCCCCCAGGAGCCGCGGAGCGTCCTGGCGGTGCGCCGCCGCACCCGGCTGCTGCGGCGTGCCCTCGTCGCGCTGCTGTGCCTCCTGCCGGCGGCCGGCGCCGCCGGCGCGCTGCTGCTGGGCGCGCGGGACACCGGCCGCACGGTCACCGAGCGGGCGCCGACGGGGGCGCACGCACAGGACGCGGGGCCGTGGGCCGGGCAGACCCTGACACCCGGCCCGGCCGCCCCCGCGCACCACGCGCCCCGGCCGCGCATCGTGCCCCGGTCGGTCTGGCTGGACGCCACCGCGCGGCACGTGCAGCCGCCCCCGCGCTACGACGACAAGGTCGTCGCCGTGTTCGTCCACCACACCGACTCGCCCAACGGCTACGCCTGCGCCGACAGCCCGAGCATCATCCGCCGCCTCTACGCGGGGCAGACCGGCGCCCGCAAGTGGGACGACATCGGCTACAACTTCCTCGTCGACCGCTGCGGCACGATCTACGAGGGCCGTGCCGGCGGCATCGAACGAGCCGTCACCGGCGCCCACACCCAGGGCTTCAACCACCGCACGGCCGGTATCGCGGCCATCGGCACCTTCACGGCGGGCACGCCCGTGCCCCGCGCCCTGACCGACGCCATCGCCGCGCTGGCCGCCTGGAAACTCGGCCTGGCCGGGGTCGACCCGCGCGGCAGCGTCACACTGGTCTCCAGCAACAAGCTCGCCCGCTACACCGCCGGCACCGCAGCGCTGCTCCCGGCGCTCGCCGGCCACACCGACGGCTTCCGCACCACCTGCCCCGGCGCGGCGCTGACCGTCCGCCTCCCCGCGATCCGCGAGACGGCGGCCCGGTTGCAGGGCCGGCGCTGAGACCGGGCTCCGCCCCCGTCCGTGTCAGTCGTGGAACCGGCCCCACAGCCGTGGGTAGCGCTCGGCCAGTGCGCCGTCGTCCTCGAACTCGACCGGGGTGCCCTCCGGTTCGGCCGGCGCGGGCGGGATGCCGAGGTCGGGGGCGACCGTCCCGGTGAGCTGCTCGTAGGCCTCGTCCGCCGCGTACCCCAGTTCCTCGCCGTCGCCGTCGATCTCCTCGTCGAAGTCGTCCAGCAGTTCGGCCAGCGAGTCCGGGTCGTGCAGGGCACCCTCGAACACCTCCCGGCCCTGGCCGATCAGCCAGCACCGGAAGTAGTCGAAGGCGTCGTCGCTCGCCCCGTCCAGCAGCACCCACGCGGCGCCCCACAGATCCCAGCGGTACGCGCGGTTGTAGCGGGACTCGAAGTGACGGGCGAAGTCGAGAACCTGCTCCGGGTCGAACCCGAGCAGCCGCTCCACGAGCAGATCGGCCTGCTCCTCGGGATCCCCCTCGGCGGCCCCGCGCGTCGCGTCGATCAGCTCCCAGAACTCCGTCTCGTCCATCACGGGTTCAAGCATCGGCCCTCACACCGCCCCCCGCACGCGGAGTGCGGCGGATCGTTGCACGTCCTACACCCTCCGGCCGCGCCGCCCCGCGAAAGCGCGCCGGGCACCCTGCGGCGTCCTGCCTCCCCGTGCCACGCGGCCGGTGCCCTCACGCCGCCCCGGTGCCCTCTCCGTCCGCCCCCGGCGCTTCCTCTCCGTCGGCCGGCGCCGCCGGGCCCCCGGTGCCGTACAGGGTGGTCAGGCGCAGGGCGTCCCGGGTGAAGCGCTCGCGCAGGGAGGCGGGGGCCAGGATCTCGGCCTCCGGACCCAGGGCCCTGAGCTGGGCGTGCGCGACCTCCTCCGATTCCACCAGCAGGGTCACCGTCGTCCGGCCGTGTCCGTCCGGGGGACCGGCGGCGGCCAGGGCCTCGCGGGCCGCCGCCGGGTCGACGGCGTGCGGCAGCCCGCGCAGCCCCTCCTCGGACAGCCGTACGACCACCTCGGCGCGCAGGATCGAGCGGGCGAACTGCTCGGCGCGCTCCGCCCAGAACGCGGCCAGGTCGAAGGTCTCGTCCCGGGCGAACCGCCCCCCGCCCGGTTCGACCGCCGTGAACCGGTCGAGCCGGTAGACCCGGTGAGCCGCCGCTTCGGCCCCGCGAGTCGTTTTGTCCCGGTGAGTCGCTTCGGCTCGGGCAGCCGTTCCGGACCGGTGCGCCCCCAGCCCGCCGTCCGGCGCGTGCTCCGCGACCCGCGCGCACAGGTACCACGCGCCCGCCTTCAGCACGAGACCGTACGGCTCCAGCTCGCGTACGACCTCCGTCCCGCCCTCCCCGCGCCGGTAGCGCACGGTGAGGACGAGGTCGCTCCAAACCGCGTCCGCCACGGCGGGCAGCAGCGGGGGCACCGTGGGTTCACGGAACCAGGCCGGGGCGTCCAGGTGGAAGCGCTGCGCCGCCGTGCGGGGGGCGTCGCGCACGGCGGGCAGCAGCGCCGCGGACACCTTCAGCCGGGCCGCCGAGGCGGCGTCCTCCAGACCCATGTCCCGCAGCGCGCCCGGCACACCGCTGAGGAACAGCGCCTCCGCCTCACCGCGCGCCAGGCCCGTCAGCCGCGTGCGGTACCCGCCCACCAGCCGGTAGCCGCCGGCCCGCCCCCGGTCGGCGTACACCGGCACGCCCGCCTCCGACAGCGCCTGCGCGTCCCGCGTGACGGTCCGCTCCGACACCTCCAGCTCACGGGCCAGCTCGGCGGCGGTCATCGGCTGCCGCGACTGGAGCAGCAGCACCATCTTGATCAGGCGGGCGGCACGCATACGGCCATCATGCCGGGGACCACTGACAGCGCCGACGGCGAAGGGGCACGGCGAACGCCGTGCCCCTTCGTGACGGGAACCCCGGCCCTTGCGGGCCGTGCTCCTTACAGGCCGTACTTCTCCCGGGCCTCCTTGACCGCCGAGGCCTTGACCTCGCCGCGCCGGGCCAGCTGCGCCAGGGCCGCGACGACGATCGACTCGGCGTCCACCCCGAAGTGGCGGCGGGCGGCCTCACGGGTGTCCGACAGGCCGAAGCCGTCGGCGCCCAGCGACGAGTAGTCCTGCTCGACCCACTGCGCGATCTGGTCCGGGACCTGGCGCATGTAGTCGGAGACCGCCAGCACCGGGCCCTCGGCGCCCTGGAGCGCCTGGCGTACGAAGGGCACCCGCTCCTCGCCGCGCAGGAGGGCCGCGTCGGCCTCCAGCGCGTCGCGGCGCAGCTCGCCCCACGAGGTCGCCGACCACACGTCGGCGGCAACGCCCCACTCCTCGGCGAGCAGCTGCTGCGCCTTGAGCGCCCAGTGGATCGCCGTGCCCGAGCCGAGCAGCTGGATGCGCGGCGCGTTCGCCGGGGCGGTCAGACCGGCCGACTCCGCCGTGTTGAAGCGGTACAGGCCCTTGACGATGCCCTCGTCGATGCCGAGGCCGGACGGCTTGGCCGGCTGCGGCAGCGGCTCGTTGTAGACGGTGAGGTAGTAGAAGACATTCTGGTCCTCGCCCTCGGCCGCCTCGCCGTACATGCGGCGCAGGCCCTCCTTGACGATGACCGCGATCTCGTACGCGAACGCCGGGTCGTAGGAGAGCGCCGCAGGGTTGGTGGCCGCGATGACCGGGGAGTGGCCGTCGGCGTGCTGCAGGCCCTCACCGGTGAGCGTGGTGCGGCCGGCCGTGGCGCCGACGAGGAAGCCGCGGCCGAGCTGGTCGCCGAGCTGCCACATCTGGTCGGCGGTGCGCTGCCAGCCGAACATCGAGTAGAAGATGTAGAACGGGATCATCGGCTCGCCGTGCGTCGCGTACGACGACGAGGCGGCGATGAAGTCGGCCATGGAACCGGCCTCGGTGATCCCCTCGTTGAGGATCTGGCCGTTCTTGGCCTCCTTGTAGTACATCAGCTGGTCGCGGTCGACCGGCTCGTACGTCTGGCCCTTGGGGGAGTAGATCCCGAGCGAGGGGAACAGCGACTCCATGCCGAAGGTGCGCGCCTCGTCGGGGACGATCGGCACCCAGCGCCTGCCGGTCTCCTTGTCGCGGACCAGGTCCTTGACCAGGCGGACGAAGGCCATGGTGGTGGCCACGCTCTGCGAGCCGGAGCCCTTGTCGAAGGCGCCGAACGCCTTGTCGGCCGGGGCCGGCAGGGCCGCGACGGGGTGCACGCGGCGGGCCGGGGCCGGGCCGCCGAGGGCCGCGCGGCGCTCCTGGAGGTAGCGCACCTCGGGGGAGTCGGCGCCGGGGTGGCCGTAGGGGACCTGGCCGTCGACGAAGTCGCTGTCCTTGATCGGCAGCTCCAGCAGGTCACGCATCTGCTTGAACTCGTCCACCGACAGCTTCTTCATCTGGTGGTTGGCGTTCTTCGAGGCGAAGCCGCTGCCCAGGGTGTGGCCCTTGACCGTCTGGGCCAGGATCACCGTCGGGGCGCCCTTGTGCTCCAGGGCGGCCTTGTACGCGGCGTAGACCTTGCGGGCCTCGTGGCCGCCGCGCGAGTAGTGGAAGCACTCGATGATCTTGTCGTCGCTCAGCAGCTTCGCCATCTCGGCGAGCGCCGGGTCGGCGCCGAAGAAGTCCTGGCGGATGTAGGCCGCGTCGCGGGTCTGGTACGTCTGGATCTGCGCGTCCGGCACCTGGCGAAGGCGGCGCAGCAGCGCGCCCGTGGTGTCGAGCTGGAACAGCTCGTCCCAGGCGGTGCCCCACAGCGACTTGACCACGTTCCAGCCGGCGCCGCGGAACTGGGCCTCCAGCTCCTGCACGATCTTGAAGTTGGCGCGGACCGGGCCGTCCAGGCGCTGCAGGTTGCAGTTGATGACGAACGTGAGGTTGTCGAGCTGCTCACGGGCGGCCAGCGCGAGCGCGGCCGTCGACTCGGGCTCGTCCATCTCGCCGTCACCGAGGAACGCCCACACGTGCGAGGCGGAGACGTCCTTGATGCCGCGGTTGGTGAGGTAGCGGTTGAAGCGCGCCTGGTAGATCGCCGACAGCGGGCCGAGGCCCATGGAGACGGTCGGGAACTCCCACAGCCAGGGCAGGCGGCGCGGGTGCGGGTAGGACGGCAGTCCGTTGCCGCCGGCCTCCTGGCGGAACTTGTCCAGGTGCGCCTCGGTCAGGCGGCCGTCCAGGAAGGCACGGGCGTAGATGCCGGGGGAGGCGTGGCCCTGGATGTACAGCTGGTCGCCGGAGCCGTCGCCCTCCTTGCCGTGGAAGAAGTGGTTGAAGCCGGTCTCGTACAGCCATGCCGCCGAGGCGAAGGTGGCGATGTGGCCGCCGACGCCGTACTTGGAGCCTCGGGTGACCATCGCCGCCGCGTTCCACCGGTTCCACGCGGTGATCCGGGCCTCCATGGCCTCGTCACCGGGGACGGCCGGCTCGGCCGCGGTCGGGATGGAGTTGACGTAGTCGGTCTCCAGGAGCTTCGGCAGGGCGACACCAGTGCCCTCGGCGCGCTCCAGCGTGCGGCGCATCAGATACGCGGCACGGTGCGGCCCGGCCGCCTTGGCAACGGCGTCCAGGGAGGCCTGCCATTCGGCGGTCTCCTCGGGGTCGCGGTCCGGGAGCTGGTCGAGCTCGCTCGGCTGGATGGCGTTGGGGTCGGTCATGTCGCCGCCTTCCTCAGTCGAAGGGGGTTCCCTCATCTGCAAGGGTTCGGGGGTGCCCTAGGTCTTTGGCAGGACAGGGCTGGAGGGGCTCTGGTGGAAGCCCGTCGCCGACTGTAACTCCCTGATCGATGATCGATCAAAGGGTTGAGGGTCAAAACCTCTTGATTACGAGAAAGTCGGCACCCGGTGCCTTTCGAACAGGCACGCGGTGCCGTGTTTTCGAAGCGTTTTCCCAGGTGAGCGGCGAAGTGCTCGACTGCTCGGACGGGGGGAGCCGACGGCTCACGGGCGGGGGCGCGCAGCCCGGACGCGGTGTCACGGACGCGGCGCGCAGCCCAGGACGTGCGCCTTCACCAGCTCCGCGATCCGCGCGTCACGCCTGCGGAACGCCTGCACCAGCTCCTCGTGCTCCTCCGCGTACGACTGCTGGACGGTGCCCAGCCAGCGGATCGACAGCGCCGTGAAGACCTCGATGCCCAGGCCCTCCCAGGTGTGCAGCAGCACCGAGTTGCCGGCCGCGCGCACCAGCTCCCGGTGGAAGCCCACCGTGTGCCGCACCTGCGCGGTGCCGTCCGCCCGCCGGTCGGCCTCGTACAGCGCGGACACGTGCGGCTCCAGGGCCGAGCAGTCCTCGGCCAGCCGCTCCGCCGCCAGCTCCGCCGCGATGGCCTCCAGACCGGCCCGGACGGGGTAGCTCTCCTCCAGGTCGGCGGCGCTCAGGTTGCGCACCCGCACGCCCTTGTTCGGGGCCGACTCGATCAGCCGCAGCGACTCCAGCTCGCGCAGCGCCTCCCGCACCGGGGTCTGGCTGACCTCCAGCTCGGTCGCGATCCGCCGCTCCACGATCCGCTCGCCCGGCTTCCAGCGCCCGCTGACGATCCCCTCCACGATGTGCTCGCGGATCTGCTCGCGCAGCGAGTGGACGACGGGCGCGGTCATGGAGGCTCCTTAAAGCGGGACCGGGCGGCGGCCCCCGGGGGCGTTGACGCTTAGACAATACGGCGGTCAGCGCGGGGCGGAAGGGCGCATACGGGCGCTTTCACGCAGGTGAGACGAGGCTTACACGCCGTGATGGCCAAGAAACGGCAAACGGCGGCGCCCCCGCCCGGAGTGCTCCGGACGGGGGCGCCGCACCCGCTCTTCCCGTGCAGGGACGAGGTCACAGGCCGGTCCCGACGCCGTCGGGACCCTCGGCCCGGGTCACAGACCCAGCTCGACCTCGAACTCGCCCGCCTCCAGGATCGCCTTGACCGCCGTCAGGTAACGGGCCGCGTCGGCGCCGTCCACCAGGCGGTGGTCGTAGGAGAGGGTCAGGTAGGTCATGTCGCGGACGCCGATGACCGTGCCCTCCTCGGTCTCGATGACGGCCGGACGCTTGACCGTGGCACCGATGCCGAGGATCGCCACCTGGCCCGGCGGCACGATGATCGTGTCGAACAGCGCGCCGCGCGAACCGGTGTTGGAGATGGTGAAGGTCGCACCGGACAGCTCGTCCGGCGTGATCTTGCTCGCCCGGACCTTGCCCGCCAGCTCGGCCGTGGCCTTGGCGATGCCGGCGATGTTCAGGTCACCGGCGTGCTTGATGACCGGGGTCATCAGGCCCTTCTCGGAGTCCACCGCGATACCGACGTTCTCGGTGTCGAAGTAGGTGATGGTCCCCTCGGCCTCGTTGATCTTGGCGTTGATGGCCGGGTGGGCCTTCAGCGCCTGCGCGGCGGCCTTGACGAAGAACGGCATCGGGGAGAGCTTGACACCCTCACGCGCGGCGAAGGAGTCCTTCGCCTTGGCCCGCAGCTTCATCAGCCGGGTCACGTCGACCTCGACCACCGAGGACAGCTGCGCCTGCTCGTGCAGGGCCTTGACCATGTTGTCGCCGATGACCTTGCGGATCCGCGGCATCTTCACGGTCTGGCCGCGCAGCGGGGAGGCTTCCAGGGCGGGGGCCTTCTTCGCGGCGGGCGCGGCAGCGGCGGCGGGGGCCGGGGCGGCCGGGGCCTTCGCGGCCTCGGCGGCGGCGAGGACGTCCTGCTTGCGGATGCGACCGCCGACGCCGGTGCCCTTGACGGAGCCCAGGTCGACGCCGTTCTCGGCGGCGAGCTTGCGCACCAGCGGGGTCACGTAGGCGCCCTCGTCGGTCGCCTGGGCGGCGGGAGCCGGAGCCGCGGGAGCGGCGGCCGGGGCCGGAGCCTGGGCGGCCGGGGCCTGCGGAGCCGGGGCGGCCGGGGCCGGGGCCGCGGGGGCCTGCGGAGCCGGGGCCGGGGTGGCCGGTGCCGCGGGGGCGGCGGGGGCCGGGGCGGGGGTCTCGGCGGCGGGCGCCGGGGCGGCCGGGGCCGGGGCGGCGGCGGGAGCGGCACCCGGAGCGCCGATGACGGCGAGCTTGGCGCCGACCTCGGCGGTCTCGTCCTCGCCGACCACGATCTCCAGGAGCACACCGGAGGTGGGCGCCGGGATCTCGGTGTCGACCTTGTCCGTGGAGACCTCGAGCAGCGGCTCGTCGGCCTCGACGGAGTCGCCGACCGACTTCAGCCAGCGGGTCACGGTGCCCTCGGTGACCGACTCGCCCAGCGCGGGCAGGACCACGTCGGTGCCCTCGGCGGCGCCGGCCGGGGCGGCCGGGGCCTCGGCAGCGGGGGCGGGCGCCTCGGCGGCGGGGGCCTCGGCGGCCGGAGCCGGCGTGGGCTCGGCGGCCGGGGCGGGGGCGGCCTCGGCGGCGGGCGCCGGAGCCGCGGCGGGTGCGCCGGAGCCGTCGTCGATGACGGCCAGCTCGGCGCCGACCTCCACCGTCTCGTCCTCGGCGACCTTGATGGAGGCCAGCACACCGGCGGCGGGAGAGGGGATCTCGGTGTCGACCTTGTCGGTCGAGACCTCGAGCAGCGGCTCGTCGGCCTCGACGCGCTCGCCCTCGGCCTTCAGCCAGCGGGTGACAGTGCCCTCGGTGACGCTCTCGCCGAGCGCCGGCAGGGTTACGGAAACCGCCATGGTTTCGGTTGCTCCTTACGAAGTACGGAAGTCTGTGTCGTCGCGCCCGTTGACCGAAGGCTCAGTCGTGGGAGTGGAGGGGCTTGCCGGCCAGGGCCAGGTGGGCCTCGCCGAGCGCCTCGTTCTGCGTCGGGTGGGCGTGGATGAGCTGCGCGACCTCGGCCGGCAGCGCCTCCCAGTTGTAGATCAGCTGCGCTTCGCCGACCTGCTCGCCCATGCGGTCGCCGACCATGTGGACGCCGACCACGGCACCGTCCTTGACCTGGACGAGCTTGATCTCGCCCGCGGTCTTGAGGATCTTGCTCTTTCCGTTGCCCGCCAGGTTGTACTTCAGGGCGACGACCTTGTCCGCGCCGTAGATCTCCTTGGCCTTGGCCTCGGAGACACCGACGGAGGCGACCTCCGGGTGGCAGTACGTCACCCGGGGGACACCGTCGTAGTCGATCGGCACGGTCTTCAGACCGGCCAGGCGCTCCGCCACCAGGATGCCCTCCGCGAAGCCGACGTGCGCGAGCTGGAGGGTGGGGACCAGGTCGCCGACGGCCGAGACGGTCGGAACGTTGGTGCGCATGTACTCGTCGACGAGGACGTAACCGCGGTCCATCGCGATCCCGGCCTCCTCGTAGCCCAGGCCCTGGGAGACCGGGCCGCGGCCGATGGCGACGAGCAGGACCTCGGCCTCGAACTCCTTGCCGTCGGCGAGGGTGACCTTCACGCCGTCCTGGGTGTACTCGGCCTTCTCGAAGAACGTGCCGAGGTTGAACTTGATGCCCCGCTTGCGGAAGGCGCGCTCCAGCAGCTTGGAGCTGTTCTCGTCCTCGACCGGGACCAGGTGCTTGAGGCCCTCGACGATGGTGACGTCGGTGCCGAAGGACTTCCACGCGGAGGCGAACTCGACGCCGATCACGCCGCCGCCCAGGATGATCGCGGACTTCGGCACGCGGTCCAGGACGAGGGCGTGGTCGGAGGAGATGACGCGGTTGCCGTCGATGGTCAGGCCGGGCAGGGACTTCGGCACGGATCCGGTCGCCAGGAGGATGTGGCGGCCCTGGATCCGCTGACCGTTGACGTCGACGGAGGTCGGGGAGGACAGCCGGCCCTCGCCCTCGATGTAGGTCACCTTGCGGGAGGCGATGAGGCCCTGCAGACCCTTGTACAGGCCCGAGATGACCTCGTCCTTGTACTTGTGGACGGCGGGGACGTCGATGCCCTCGAAGGAGGCCTTGACACCGAACTGCTCGCTCTCGCGGGCCTGGTCGGCGATCTCGCCCGCGTGCAGCAGGGCCTTGGTGGGGATGCAGCCCCGGTGCAGGCAGGTACCGCCGACCTTGTCCTTCTCGATCAGGGCGACGTCCAGGCCCAGCTGCGCCCCGCGCAGGGCCGCGGCGTAACCGCCGCTGCCACCGCCGAGGATCACTAGGTCGAAAACGGTGCTGGCGTCGTTCGCCACGTCACGTCCTCCATGCATGTGCGCCGTGCCGGTCGTCGCTGACCGGCGGGCGGCTTGTGTCCGGCCGCTCGTTCTTCGGCCCTTTGGGTGGGGGCCCTGTCCTGCCGTCGCCCATCTTCGCACTTGTCAGGGGTGAACGAGACGCGGGGCCGGGGTGTGAGACATCCCACCCGCCACGGGCACCGCGGCGGACCTCCCGGACCACGACGACGGACCGCCGTGGCCGCCGCGCCCGGCCGTCCGCGTGTCCGGGGTCCGGGGGCCGGCCGGGCGGACGCGGGGGAGTCCGCCGGGCGCGGGGCGGCCCCGGGTGCGTCGCGCACCCGGGGCCGCCCCGGTGAGAGGAAGGGCCTCAGCCCAGGTCGCCGGCCGCCGTCAGCTCGGCGAGCCGCACGAGCGTGCGCACCGCGCTGCCCGTACCGCCCTTGGGCGTGTAACCGAAGGGACCCTGCTCGTTGAAGGCCGGACCCGCGATGTCCAGGTGGGCCCAGGTGATGCCGTCACCGATGAACTCGCGCAGGAACAGACCGGCCACCAGGCCGCCGCCCATCCGCTCGCCCATGTTGGCGATGTCCGCGGTGGGGGAGTCCATGCCCTTGCGCAGGTGCTCGGGCAGCGGCATCGGCCACGCCGCCTCGCCGACCTCCTCCGCGGCCTCGTGGATCGCGGAGCGGAACGCGTCGTCGTTCGCCATGATCCCGAAGGTGCGGGCGCCGAGCGCCAGCACCATCGCGCCGGTCAGGGTCGCGACGTCCACGATCGCGTCCGGCTTCTCCTGCGAGGCCGCCCACAGCGCGTCCGCGAGCACCAGCCGGCCCTCGGCGTCCGTGTTGAGCACCTCCACCGTCTTGCCGCTGAACATGCGCAGCACGTCACCGGGACGGGTGGCGGAACCGGAGGGCATGTTCTCGGCGAGCGCGAGCCAGCCGGTGACGTTGACCTCCAGGCCGAGGCGGGCGGCGGCGACGACGGCGGCGAACACGGCGGCCGCACCGCTCATGTCGCACTTCATCGTCTCGTTGTGACCGGCCGGCTTGAGCGAGATGCCGCCCGAGTCGTAGGTGATGCCCTTGCCGACCAGCGCCAGGTGCTTCTTCGCCTTCGGGCTGGTGTACGACAGCTTGACCAGACGCGGCGGCGCCGCCGAGCCGGCGCCGACGCCGAGGATGCCGCCGTAACCGCCCTTGGCGAGCGCCTTCTCGTCCAGCACCTGGATCTTCAGGCCGTGCGCCTTGGCCGCGTCCTGCGCCAGGGCCGCGAAGGCGGCCGGGGTGAGGTCGTTCGGCGGGGTGTTGATGAGGTCGCGGGCGCGGTTCAGCTCCTCGGACACCGCGGCGGCGCGCTCGACCGCCGCCTTGTACGCCTTGTCGCGGGGCTTGCCGCCGAGCAGCACGACGTCGGCCAGCGGCGCCTTGCCGCCCCGGCCCTTGGCGTCCTTGCCGTTCTCCTTGTACGCGTCGAAGGAGTACGCGCCGAGCAGCGCGCCCTCACCGACGGCACCGGCGTCCGCGGCGTCCGCGAGCGGCAGCGCGAACGCGGCCTTCTTCGCGCCGTTGAGGGCGCGGGCGGCCACACCGGCGGCCCGGCGCAGCGCCTCGGCGTCGAACCCGGCGTCCTTCCCGGGCTCCGCGCCCAGGCCCACCGCCAGCACGAGCGAGGCCTTGAAACCGGACGGCGCGGGCAGCTTCGTCACCTCGCCCTCGGCCCCGGAGGCACCGAGGGTCTCCAGGACGTCGGCGAGCTTGCCGTCGTAGCCGGCGTCGACGGCTTCGGCACCCGGTGCGACGACCGGGCCCTTGGCGCCCTTGGCGACACCGACGACGATCGCGTCGGCGCGCAGGCCGGGCGCCGCGGCGGTGCTGAGAGTGAGAGCAGTCACGGTGGTGATTTCTCGCTTCCCTGTGAAAGGTGGTTGGCCGAATGCGGGTGGGTCGACCGGGCCCCGCGACCGACCTTAAGGCCCTGTCGGACCCGACTCCTCCTGCGGTGCGGTCTTCACCCGGGCAGGCAAACACCCGGCACGAGCCTACGCGCGTCGGTGCGGCGATCCGTCGCGCGGGCGCCGTCCGGGGGTGGCGGGCCGTCGTGCGGGGCCCCGCGCCCCGGTGCCCCGGGGCCGTACGGCACGGCAACTCCCCTGGCGGCGGGGCACGTCGGGGCATCGGAGATGATCGTCGGGTGCACACCCCCACAGATCACCCCGCTCGCCCCGCCGGCCACCGCCCCGCCCGCCCCCCGGCCCGTCCGGCAGGAGGCCCGGTCCTCCTCGCCGCCCTGCTCCTGCTGCTGCTCACCGGATGCGCAGGGCGGGCGGACGGTGACGGCGGCTCGGCCGAGGACGGCCCCAGGGGCCGCGCCACGGACTCCCCGGGCGCCGCCGCGAGTCCGGCGGGCCGCTGGCAGCCCCGCCCGGGCACCACGTGGCAGTGGCAGCTCAGCGGCCGGCTCGACACCTCCGTCGACGTGGCCGTCTACGACATCGACGGCTTCGACCACTCGAAGGAGACCGTCGCCGGGCTGCACCGCGCGGGCCGCAAGGTCATCTGCTACGTCTCCACCGGCGCCTGGGAGGACTTCCGGCCCGACGCGGACCGGTTCCCCGAGGCGGTGCTCGGCAAGGGCAACGGCTGGAAGGGCGAGCGCTGGCTCGACATCCGCCGCACCGATGTGCTCGAGCCCCTCATGGCCGCCCGCCTGGACATGTGCCGGAACAAGGGCTTCGACGCGGTGGAGCCCGACAACATGGACGGCTACCGGAACCGGACCGGCTTCCCGCTGACCGCCGCCGACCAGTTGCGCTACAACCGCCTCGTCGCCTCCCTGGCCCACGAGCGCGGCATGTCCGTCGGCCTGAAGAACGACCTGGGCCAGATCCCGCAGCTGGTGGGGGACTTCGACTTCGCGGTCGACGAACAGTGCGCGCAGTACGGCGAATGCGACGGCCTGAAGCCGTTCGTCGCGGCCGGCAAGGCGGTCTTCCACGTCGAGTACGAACTGCCCACCAGCCGCTTCTGCGCGCAGTCCCGCCGCCTGAAGCTGAGTTCGCTGCTCAAGAAGTACGAGTTGGGGGCGTGGCGCCGGGCGTGCTGAAGCCGGGGCCGCCCGGCGGCGCGGGGTAACCCGGTCCGGCGGGCGGCGACGGGAAACCCGGTCCGGGCGGCGGGGTGAAGTCCGGTCCGGCGGGCGGTGCGGGGAAGCCGGGGACCGGTGCGCCGGGGGCGCCTGTGCCGGCTGGTGCGCCCGGGGCGCGCAGCCACAGGCCGGTGACCGCCGTCCGCGCCACCCGGTCGGCCAGGGACCGCCGGGCGGGGAAGAGCACCGGCAGGGCGTTGACGAGGAAGAGCAGCACGGCCAGCATCCACACCAGCACCGACAGCAGGAAGTGCCCCTCGATCAGCAGGACGCAGGCCACGGCGTAGACGGCGACGTCGGCCGCCGTGGTGACGGCGGCCCTGAGCGCGGCCGAACGGGCCCGCCGGGACAGCGGGGAGAGCGGTGCGACCTTCAGGCCGAGCAGCGCCTTGCCCACCGTCCGCCCGGTGAGGGCGAGGCAGGCCCACTGGTAGAGGAAGGCGGCGAGCACCAGCAGCCCGAACGCCTGCTCCACGTACAGCACCGCCTTGTTCCACAGCGACAGCCCGAGGTGCTCGGAACTGCCGATGACGTCACCGCGCGAACCGAGCAGGTCCAGGCCGCCCCGGGTGGCCAGTTCCGGTACGTCGGTGACGAGGACGGAGATCCGGTGGAAGGTGAGTACGGCGAGCGCGGCGGCCGCGGCGACCACCAGCGCGAAGTCGATCAACCAGGCCATGGCACGGCGCAGCTTCGGCACAGACGTCCCCCGATCCCGCTCACTGTCTGTTCGGCCGTTCAGCCTACCGAGGGCGAACGGGGGGTCGAAGGGGTCGGCGGGAATCGTTTCAGCCCAGTGACAGAACGACCAGCGCACAGGTCGCCGCCGTCTCGGCGAGGCCGCCGAAGACGTCACCGGTCACTCCGCCGAAGCGGCGCGTGCAGTGGCGCAGCAGGAGTTCGGCGGCGGCGAGGGAGGCGAGCACGGCGCCCGCCGAGAGGAGGGCGGTGCCCGTCCCGAGGGCCGCGCCGGCCGCGCCCGCCGCCAGTGTGACGGCGAGCGCCGCGACGAGCGCGCCGGGCACCGGCACCACTCCGGCGACGGCCGCCCCCAGGCCCTCCGGGCGCGCGGCGGGCACCCCGGCACGTGCGGCCAGGGTCAGCGCCAGCCGGGCGGCGGTCGCCGCGACGACGGCCGCCAGGGCGCCCCGGGCCCACGAGCCGGCGTAGGCCTGCGCCAGGGCGGCCACCTGGGCCAGCAGCACGAGCAGCAGGGTGATGACGCCGAAGGGGCCGATGTCCGACTGCTTCATGATGCGCAGCGCGTCCTCGGCGGGTCTGCCGCTGCCGAGCCCGTCGGCGGTGTCCGCGAGCCCGTCCAGGTGCAGACCGCGGGTCAGCGCGGCGGGCACGGCGGCGGTGGCGACGGCGGCGAGCAGCGGTGCGGCGCCGAGGAAGAGCAGCAGCAGACCCACGGCGGCCGCCACGGCACCGGTCACGAGTCCGGCGAGCGGGGCGCACAGCATCCCGCCGCGGGCCGCCCGGCGGTCCCAGCGGATCACCCGCACCGGCAGCACGGTCAGCGTGCCGAAGGCGAACCGGAGCCCGTGCAGCACCGTCCCCGACGAGGACGGCGGCGACCCGGGGGAGGAGGGCGAGGACACGGACACGCAGGCAGCCTACGGGACCCCCGCGCGCCCCCCGGCGGACGGGCGGCCCGCCCTGCGGCCGGGGCGGTTCGCCCCGCGCTCGGGCGCCTCGCCTCGCCCTGGGCTCGGGCGGTGCTCCGGCGGAGGGGCGGTGGCCGCCGGTGGAGGAGCGGCACCCCCGCGCGCGGGGCAGACTGCATACATGGGGCACTGGCTGTACCGCAACATCGTCGAACCCGGCAAACTGCCCCTGCTCCTCGCGCTGGGCGCGTTCGTCGTCACGTTCCTGGTCACCCGGGTCATCACCCGTCTGATCCGCGCCGGGAAGGGCCCCTTCGGGAACGTCAGGGCCGGCGGGCTGCACATCCACCACGTCGTCCCGGGCGTCGTCCTCATCGTCGTCGGCGGCTTCGGCGCGGTCGCCACCAGCAACCGGCACGGCGTGGGCACGTCGGTCTTCGCGGTGGTCTTCGGCGTGGGCGCGGGCCTCGTCCTGGACGAGTTCGCGCTCATCCTGCACCTGGACGACGTCTACTGGACGGAGGCGGGCCGCAAGAGCGTCGAGGTCGTGGTCCTCACGGCGGCCCTGGTCGGTCTGGTCCTCGCCGGCTTCTCCCCGTTCGGCGTCAACGACGTGACCCCCGGCGAACTCCAGGACCGCGGCTCGGTCATCGCCGGCGTGGCCGTCAACTTCCTCTTCTCCCTGGTGGCCCTCAGCAAGGGCAAGCTGCGGCTGGCCGTCTTCGGCGCGATCGTGCCCTTCCTGGCCCTGGTCGCCGCCGTCCGTCTCGCCCGGCCGGGCTCGTACTGGGCCAGGCGCTTCTACCGCCACCGCCCGCGCGCACGGGCCCGCGCCGACCTGCGCGCCTCCCGCCACGACCGCCGCTGGGCCGCGCCCCGCCGCGCCCTCCAGGACTGGATCGGCGGCAAGCCGGACACCCGGCCGAGGGCCCTGGCGCAAGCGGCCCCGGGGGCCGGCTCGGGCACGGTCACGGATTCGGGCACGGTCACGGATTCGGGCAGGGGCGCGGGCACGGGTACGGGCTCGGGCAGCCGTACGGATTCGGACAGGGGCACGGGCACGGGTACGGATCCGGGCACGGGTACGGATCCGTGTACGGGTACCGCTGGGGGGAGGGGGACGGATCCGGGGACCGGTACGGCCTCCGGCCCCGTGTCCGGACCGGGCCCGGAGGCGGACCCCGGCCGGCGCACGTCCGAGTGACCGGGGCCGGCAGGCCGTTTCCGCCAGGCCGTGTCCGTCACACCGGATTCGGCAGGTCTGCGTCAGGGCTGCCCCGCCGCCGCCCGTGTGGCCGGCATGCCCGGGGCCGTGGGCCCCGCCGTCAGGAAACCCTCCGCGCGCGCCGCCGCGAGGCCGATGCGCGGCAGGTCCGCGCTCTTCTCGAAGAGCAGGAACCGCGGCTCCCAGACGGGCCGGTACTTGGCGTTGGCGCGGTACAGCGACTCGATCTGCCACCAGCGGGAGAAGAAGCCGAGCAGCGAGCGCCACACCCGCAGCACCGGCCCGGCGCCGAGCCGCGAGCCGCGCTCGAAGACCGACCGGAACATCGCGAAGTTGAGCGAGACCTGGGTGACCCCGACCTCCCGGGCGCGGCTGAGCAGTTCGATGACCATGAACTCCATGAGCCCGTTCTCGGCGTCCCGGTCGCGGCGCATGAGGTCGAGGGAGAGGCCGTGCGGCCCCCAGGGCACGAAGGAGAGCAGGGCCCGCAGCTCGCCGTGCGCGTCGTGGCACTCCAGCATCACGCACCGCCCGTCCCGCGGGTCTCCGAGCCGGCCCAGCGCCATGCTGAACCCGCGCTCGGTGGGTCCGTCCCGCCAGTCCTCCGCCCGGCGCACCAAGGACGCCATCTCACCCGGAGGGATGTCCTCGTGCCGCCGGACGCGCACCGTGTACCCGGCCCGCCGCACCCGGTTGCAGGCCTGCCGCACGGTCCGCATGGCCCGGCCCTCCAAGGTGAACTCGGCGACCTCCACCACGGCCTCGTCACCCAGCTCCAGGGCGTCGAGCCCGTGGCGCGCGTACACCGTGCCGGCCTCCTCGCTCGCGCCCATCACGGCCGGGATCCAGCCGTGCGCCCGCGCCTCGTCCAGCCACGGCCCGATGGCGCCGGGCCACGCCTCCGGGTCGCCCAGCGGGTCCCCGGAGGCCAGCGACACCCCGCCCACCACCCGGTAGGCGACGGCGGCCTTCCCGGTCGGCGACCAGACGACGCTCTTCTCGCGGCGCAGCGCGAAGTAGCCGAGCGAGTCCCGCTCGCCGTGCCGGTCCAGCAGCTCGCGCAGCCGCTTCTCGTCGTCCGCGCCGATCGGGTCGACGGCGCGCCGGGAACGGAAGGCGGCGTACAGGACGGCGAGCACGAGTGCCGTGGACATGACGTTGATGGCGACGTTCGCCCAGTTGGGGGTGGCGATGCCCGGGAAACGGGCCTCCGGCGCGGCGACCGAGACCAGCCGGAGCGTGCCGTAGTGCCAGCGTTCGAAGTACGTCGAACGGGCCGCGTCCGGCGCCTGGTTGGTCACCGTCACCAGCAGGGTGGCCAGCAGTGAGGCGGCCGGCAGCCCGGCCGCGGCGACGCCGGCGGCCAGCCGGGGGTTGGCGCGGTCCCCCTTGGCGTAGAACTCGCGCCGCCCGAGCAGCAGGGCGGCCACGAAGGCGGCGGTGAGGACCAGGGAGATCCAGTTCTGCGCGGAGCGGCGGATCTCGGGGAGCGACAGCGCGAACCCGAACAGCACCAGGAACGGCCCGCTCAGCCCGAGGTTCAGGATCCAGGCGGCCCGCTTGCGCCGCCGCATGGTGACGGCCAGGAAGGCGGCGAACACGCCGGAGGCGAAACCGGCGGTGAGCAGGTACGGGGTGAACAGGTTCTGCTGGTTGTGCCGGCGTACGTCCTGGCCCAGGGAGACCCACACCGCGCTGAGGAAGTTGACGAACGCGACGGCCCGCAGATACCAGACGGCCCACGCGGCGGCCCGCCGCGAGACCGCTGCACCGGGGCGAGGGCGAACAGGTGCGACTCGGGCATCTCCCATGAAAGCTGATCATATGGGCGCAGACGTGACAGGGGGCGGCACGGACGCGCGTCGCGTCGCACCGCCCCGGGCAAACCCCGGACTCCCCGGACGCCCCGTCTCCGTGGCCGGTGCCCCCGGCTTCGGCAGCACTGCGTTCCGGACTCGGCTGTCCTTGGCCCCAGGCCCAGCGGTTTCCGTCCCGGCCTTCGTGGCCTTCGTGGCCGGTGACCCCGCCCTCGGCGTCATTCCGTCCCGGACTCGGCGGCCCTCGGCCACAGGCCCGGCGAACTCCGTGCCGGCCTTCGTGGCCGGTGACCATGCCCTCCGCGTCATTCCGTCCCGGACTCGGCGACCCTTGGCCACAGGCCCGGCGTGACTCCGCCCCCCGCCTCCGTGGCCGGTGACCCCGGCCTCGGCGTCACCCCGTCCTGCACCCCGTGGCTGGTGGCCGCAGACCCGGCGTCACTCCGTCCCGGACCGCATGGCTCTTGACCACGCGCCCGGCGTCACCCCGTCCTGCACCCCGTGGCTGGTGGCCGTAGACCTGGCGTCACTCCGTCCCGGACCGCATGGCCCTTGGCCACGCGCCCGACGTCACTCAGCCCCGGACCGCATGGCCCTTGGCCACGCGCCCGGCGTCACTCCGTCCCGGACCGCATGGCTCTTGGTCACGCGCCCGGCGTCACTCCGTCCCGGACCGCATGGCTCTTGGCCACGCGCCCGGCGTCACTCAGCCCCGGACCCCGCCTTCTCGTCCGCCGGGCTCCCGGTCCGGTCCGCCGGGTCCTCGGTCCCGTCCACTCGGCTCTCGGGCTCGTCCGCCGGGTTTTCGGGCTCGTCCGCCGGGCCCTCGGGCAGCTCGGCCGCCAAGGCCGCCGCGGCCTGGACCAGCGGAAGCGCCAGCAGCGCGCCCGCGCCCTCCCCGACGCGCACCCCGTGCTCCAGCAGCGGCTCCAGCGCCATCCGGTCCAGTGCCTTCGCCTGCCCCGGCTCACCGCTGCTGTGCCCCGCCAGCCACCAGTCCGGAGCCCGGAACGCCACCCGCTGCGCCACCAGCGCGCACGCCGCCGAGACGACCCCGTCCAGGATCACCGGAAGCTTGCGCACCGCGCACTGGAGCAGGAAGCCCGTCATCGCGGCCAGGTCGGCCCCGCCGACCGCCGCCAGCAGCGCCAGCTGGTCCCCGAGCACCGGACGCGCCCGGCGCAGCGCGTCCCGGATCGCGGCGCACTTGCGCATCCACGCCAGGTCGTCGATCGCCTCGCCGCCCCGGCCGGTCACCACCGACGCGTCCGTCCCGCACAGCGCCGCGATCAGCACGGCCGCGGGGGTCGTGCCGCCCACGCTGATGTCACCGAGCACCACGAGGTCCGTACCGGAGTCGGCCTCCTCGTCGGCCACCGCGACCCCGGCCCGGAAGGCGGCCTCGGCCTCCTCGGAGGTCAGCGCGTCCTCGATGTCGATGCGTCCGCTGCCGCGCCGCACCCGGTGCCGTACGACGTCCTCGGGCAGCGTCTCGGGCGCGCAGTCCAGGGCCATGTCCACCACCCGCACCGGCACACCGTGCCGCCGGGCCAGCACCGACACCGGCCGGCCGCCCTCCAGGACCGCCCGCACCAGCTGCTCGGCGCCGCCCGCGGGGCGGGCCGACACGCCGAGTCCGGCGACCCCGTGGTCACCGGCGAAGAGGACGACCCGCGGCCGCTCGACCGGCCGCACCGGCACGGAGCCCTGCGCCGCGGCCAGCCACTCACCCAGGTCGTCGAGGCGGCCCAGCGCACCGGGCGGCACGATCTGACGCTCCCTGCGCGCCTCGGCGTCACGGCGCACTCCGCCGTCGGGGCGCTCGATCAGATCGGTGAAGTCGTCGAGATTCAGCGAGCTCATTCGCCGAACAGTACCGGCCCCGGTCGAACAGGACGGAGTCACGTCCTCATGTCGCCCCACCGCCCCCGCCGCCCCCACGGCGCGCCGCGGCACCGCTGCCCCCGGCGGCCCGGCTCCCCCGGTTCCGCCTCCGCGGCGCACCCGTACGGCGTCTTCCCGCCCGGGACACGGATCCCATACGTTCCCTTTGCACCTTTACGGGGAATTGTCGGAGGCGGGCGGCCGGACCAGCCGGCCGCCCGCCCGGCGGCTCCCCGCCGTACGCCCTCTCGCCCACCGGGAGCCGCCCATGCCGCCCCTGCCGTACGCCCCGCGCGTCTACGACCCGCGCCGCATCGGCTACGCCGCCGAACTGGCCCAGGGCACCGACCGGTTCCACGAACCGCGCCGCGAGGACTGCCCCTGGTGCGGGTCGGCCCGGCTGCGCACCCGGCTGCGCGCGCCCGACCTGCTCCAGCGCAAGCCGGGCCGGTTCACGCTCGACCAGTGCCGGGACTGCGGACACGCCTTCCAGAACCCCCGGCTCACCCCGGCGGGACTGGCCTTCTACCACCGGGACTTCGACGAGAGCGACCCGGGCGGGCTGCCCGACCCGGTGCTCGCCGCCCGCCGCAGCCACCGCAGGCACCGCTGGGACGCCCGGCTGATGCGCGACGTGGGCGAGCCGGAGAGCTGGCTCGACGTCGGCACGGGCCACGCCCACTTCCCCGCCGCGGCCCGGGAGGTGTTCCCGTACACCTCCTTCGACGGACTCGACCCGACGCCCCGCGTCCAGGCAGCCCGCGCGGCCGGACGGATCGAGGAGGCCCACGTCGGACACCTCGGCGACCCGCGGATCGCCGAACGCCTGCGCGGGCGCTACGACGTGGTCAGCATGTTCCACCACCTCGCCCACGCCCCCGACCCCCGCGCGGAACTGCGCGGCGCGCTCACCGCGCTGCGCCCCGGCGGCCACCTCCTGATCGAACTGCCCGACCCGGGCAGCGTGTTCGCCCGGCTCCTCGGCAAGTGGTGGCTGCCGCACGGCCAACCGCGCCACCTGCACCTGCCGCCCCTGCGCAACCTCCGCGCCGAGCTGGAGTCCGCGGGCTGCACGGTCCTCGTCACCGACCGGCGGACCCCGCACACACCGAACGACCTCTCGGCGGCCCTCGCGCTGGTCCTCGCCCGCGCCCTGCCCGCCCCCGACGCGCCCTGGCGCCGGACCCCGCCGGCCGCGCCCCGGCGGGCCCTGCGCGCGGTCCTCGCCGCCGCGACCGGCCCGCTCGTCGACGTGGCCGCGCTGGTCGACCTCGTCCTCGCCCCGCTGCTGCGCCGTACCCCGGGCCTGTCGAACACCTACCGGGTCGTCGCCCGCCGCGACACGGCCCGGCCGGTCTGACCCGCGGGCGGCACCGGCGGCCTCACCCGCGCAGCGGCAGCGCCTGGCCCGCCACCACCAGCAGGACCTGTTCGCACTCGGCGGCGAAGGCCGCGTTCAGGCGGCCCAGTTCGTCGCGGTAGCGGCGGCCCGAGGCGGTGGCCGGGACGATGCCCGAGCCGACCTCGTTGGAGACGGCGACCACGGTCCGGCGGGCGGCGCGCACGGCCGACGTCAACGCGGCCGTACGCTCCCGCAGGGACCGTTCACCGCCGGCCGCCCACTCGTCGTCGTCCCAGGCGCCGACCGCGTCCATCGCGTCCGTCAGCCACAGGGACAGGCAGTCGATCAGCAGGGGCGGCCCGTCCTGTGCGAGCAGCGGCACCAGGTCGCAGGTCTCGGCCGTGCGCCACGAGCCCGGCCGCCGCTCCCGGTGCGCGGCGACCCGCGCCGTCCACTCGCTGTCGCCGCCCCGGGTGCCGCCGGTGGCCACGTACAGCACCTCGGGGAAGGACCCCAGCCGCCGCTCGGCCTCCACCGACTTGCCCGACCGCGCGCCGCCCAGCACCAGCGTGCGCCGGGGCACGTCGGGCACGGCCGCCATGTTCTCGTACGCCCCGATGGCCAGCGTGGTGCCGTCCGGCACGGCCCGCGCCCCGGCCGCCGCCAGCCGCCGGGACAGCTCCGCACCGGGCGGTACGTCGTGGTCGAGGTGGACGGCGACGACGTCCGTCGCCCGGCCCACCGCTCCGGCCGCCCGCAGCTTCGCCAGCGCGTCCGGCCGCCCCACCACGTCCAGGAGGACCATGTCGTACGTCTGGACCGACCCCTCTTCCAGACCGGCCGGTGCGCCGCCCGGCGGCAGGTACAGCAGCCGCTTGCCGTCCGGCCCGGTCACCGCGTACCCCGTGCCCGGCGAATCCAGCGCCACCGCCCGCACCCGGTGCCCGGTCAGCAGGGCCAGTTCACGCCCGTCGGGCACCCGGCCGGGCTGCGGCAGCCCTGCGGGCACCTCCACGGCGGGTCCGTCGTGCGGATGGGACATCAGCACCTGCGCCACCTGCCCCAGCGACTGCCCGGCACGGGCGGCGGCGAACGCCACCCCGGGCGTCAGGTCCAGCAGCAGCGACCCGTCCACGAGCAGCGCCGTCGCCGCGCGGGCCTGCGCGCCGAGGGCCGTCGCGCAGGCCGCGCAGGGGCAGTGGGGGCGGGGAAGCCCCTCGGGGGCACCGGTACCGAGCAAAGTCACGTCCACGGACCCGATTTTCCAGTGTCGCCGCAGGTCTCGCGCATCCGGCTAGGCCCTGTCGTCACATTTCCGTCCGCCCCGCGACGCCATGCACGCCCTCACGCCGCACCGGGCCCGGACCCAGGTCCAGGACGAGGGTCAGGGCCCGGCGCGCCGGGAGCACGCACCTGACGCCGCGAGGCCCGCCCCGCGGGCGGACGGCGGGAAGATGACGACAGGGCCTAGGCTGCGGGCAGGAGCCGGGCCATGATCGGCGTGGGGCGGCTCCGGCTGGGCAGTGTGTGCAAGTAGGTGCAATGTGTGCGGAGTGTGCTCACATCAGGGAGGCGTACATGGCGGCATGGACGTGGCGGTTCGAGACGGCCGACGGGGCGGAGGTCCAGCCCGCGGTGCAGCCGGAGGAGTTCACCACGCAGGGCGACGCCGAGTCCTGGATCGGTGAGAACTGGAAGGCCCTGGCCGACGGCGGCGCGGACCAGGTGCGGCTGTTCGAGGACGCCTCGGAGATCTACGGCCCGATGAGCCTGCACGCCGACCAGGCCCAGGCGTAGCGCGCCCGGCCCACGGCCCGGCGCCGCCGGATCCGGCACCGGACCACCGGTTCCGGCACGGCCGGCGGGGCCGGGCTTTCCGGTTCCGGTGCGGCCGGCGGGGGCCGGACCGCCGGCTCCGCCGACGGCCCGCGGGGCCCGGGCTTCCCGTCCGGACGGCCCGCGGGACCGGCGCTCTTCGGTTTCGCGCGGTCCGCGGGGCCGCCTTTCCGGTTTCGACGCGATTGCGGCCTGCCGGCGGCGCCGGGCTCCGCGGTTGAGGCCGCCCGGCCGGCGGGGCCGGGGGCCGGGCGCCGCGGTCGGCCCGGTCCGCCGCGCCCGGCCCCTCCGGTTCCGGCGCGGCGGGGGAGCGGTCACCGGCCGCCCTCGCCCACTGCCGCTCCCGCGGTGCTGCCACTGCCGCTCCCGCGGTGCTGCCACTGCCGCTCCCGCGGTGCTGCCACTGCCGCTCCCGCGGTGCTGCCACTGCCACCCGCAGGACGATGTCCCCGGGCCGGATACCCGCCCGGTCCGCCGCGCCGCCGGCCTTCACGTCGACGACCGCCACCCCGGCGGGCTGGTAGGAGGCGTCGACGACGGTGCGTCCGGTGATGCCGAGCGCGGCCCGTCCCGAGTCGACGACCCTGCCGTACTTCACGATCTGACCGGCGATCGTCTTCACCAGGGACGCCGGGATCGCGAAGCCGATGCCGGGCGCCGCGCTGCCCCCGAGCTGCGGGTCGGTGGCGGCCAGCGTCGGGATCCCGATGACCCGCCCGTCGAGGTTCACCAGCGCGCCCCCGCTGTTGCCGGGGTTGATCGCCGCGGAGGTCTGCACCATGTCGGCGATGGTCGCCCCGGTGCCACCGCCGCTCTGTCCCTCGCTGACGGTCCGCCCGGTCGCCGACACGATCCCCTGGGTGACGCTCGACGACAGCCCCAGCGGGGAGCCCATGGCGAGCACGATCTGTCCGACGGCGACCTTGTCCGAGTCGCCGAAGGCGGCCGCCTTCAGCCCGTGCGGCACCTTGTCCAGCTTGACGACCGCGAGGTCCTGCTCCGGGTAGGCCGAGACGAGCGTCGCCGTGAGCGTCTCCTCGCTGCCCGCCGTGGTGACGTGGAACCGCTTCTCGTTCCCCACGACGTGCGCGTTGGTGACGATGTGCCCCTTGTCGTCGTAGACGACCCCCGAGCCGAGGTCGCGGCTCGCCTGGATCTGGACGACCGACGGCAGGACCTCCTTGATCACCCGCTGGTAGTCGCTCTGCAGGTCGTCCGCGGTCGCCGGGGCGGCCACCTGCCGCCCGCCCGACGGCGCCCGGGTGCCGGAGGCCGCCGCCTCCTCCTCGGGCGGCGCGGTGGATCCGCTGCACCCGGACAGCACGGCGGCGCAGCACACCAGCGCGGCGAGCGGCCCGGTCAGGCGACGGGACCGGACACCCGCACGGAGCCCCGCACGAGGACGAGAGCGAGAACGGGAGCGGGAACGGGTACGGGCCCGGGCGCGGCCGAAGGCACGGACACGGGCACAGGCACGGGAGACGTCCATGAGCCGAGTCTGTCGCCGCCCCGGCCGCCAGGCCCCCGGGACTCCGCCGTACGGGCGCCCCGTCCCCACCGGCGAGGGCGCGCCCCGGCCGCCTGCGGCCGGGCCACGCGGAGACGGCCCGCGGCCCCTCGCAAGGCGGCCCGCAGCGACCGAGGGCCGGCGGCCGGCAGGGCGTCAGGAAGGCCGGCCGGCAGGGCGGTACGAGGGCCGGCCGGCGGGCGGGCGACGGGAACGCGGCCGGCAGGGCGGGGGTACGGGGGCCGGCGGTCGGCAGGGGGTCAGGAAGGCCGGCCGACAGGGCGAGGGGGCGGGAAGGCGGCCGGCAGGGCGACACGAAGGCCGCGCTCCAGGGCGGACGAAGACGGCCCGCGGGGCGGCCGGGGGCCGGCCGTCCCCGCGGGCCGATCGTGAGGCCGTCCGCGGGTCCTATCCGCGCACCCCGCACAGATGCAGCAGCGCCGCCACCCCGCGGTACGGGTCGGTCCGCCCGGCCCGCTCCTCGGTGTCCAGCAGCGCCGCCACGTCCGCCGGCGGTTCGGCACCGTCCACCGCCGTGTCCGTGAAGACCCGCACCCCGTACCAGGCGTGCAGCGGCGCCCCGATCCCGGCGAGGGTCGCGGTCAGGTCGGCGAGCCGGTCCGCCCGTACGTCCAGGCCCAGCCGGTTGCGGTACACCGTCGTGTCGAAGGCGGCCAGCGCCGCCGCCCAGTCGCCGGACAGCCCCGGCCGCATCGCCAGCGCGTCGGCGTTGCGCACCAGCAGCGACAGCAGGCCGCCCGGTGCGAGCATCCGGGCCAGCCCGGCCAGCAGCGGGTCGGGCTCCTCGACGTACATCAGCACGCCGTGGCACAGCACGACGTCGAAGCTGCCCGGCAGGAAGTGCACGCCGGTGTCCTGCCCGTCGCCCTCGACGATCCGCATCCGCGCCCGGATGCCCTCGGGCTCGGCGGCCAGCGACCGGCGGGCCACGGAGATCATCTTCTGGTCGCGCTCCAGGCCGGTGACCTGGTGCCCGGCCCGGGCCAGCCGCAGTGCCTGCGTGCCCTGCCCCATCCCGACGTCGAGCACCCGCAGCCGCTGCCCGACGGGGAACCGCCCGGCTATCTGCTCGTCGAGCTGCCGGGCCACCAGTTCCTGCCGTACGACATCACGCAGTCCGCCCAGCTTCGCCAGCCAGGCGTCTGCCGCACCCCCGGAGAAAGCGGTCGTACTCAGGGCCGTTCCCCACGCTTGACCTGCGGCTTCGGCAGGCGCAGGCGGCGCATCTGGAGCGAGCGCATCAGCCCGTAGGCGACGGCGCCCTTGCGGCTCTCGTCCGGGAAGCGCTCCGCCAGCCGCTTCTTCAGCCGCAGGCCGCTCGCGATCGAGTCGAGCACGATCAGCACGATCACGACGAGCCACAGCAGCAGCGCGATGTTCTGGAGATAGCCGACCCGCACCATGCTCAGCACCAGGATGACCACGGCCATCGGCAGGAACCACTCGGCGATGTTGAACCGCGAGTCGATGAAGTCACGCGCGAACTTGCGCACCGGGCCCTTGTCCCGGGCCGGGAGGTAGCGCTCGTCGCCGCTGGCCAGCGCCTGGCGCTGCCGCTCCATCTGGACGCGGCGCTCCTCCCGCTGCCGCTTGGCGGCCTCCTTGCGGTTGGTCGGCGTGTGGGCGACGCTGCGGCGCTGGCTCTGGGCCTCACTCCTCTTCGGCGTGGGGCGGCCCTTGGGCGCCTGCGGGTCACGGGGCTGCTTGGAGATGCTCACCGGCGTCTTTTCGGCCACCGGCGCCTTCTCTTCCTTGGCACGGCTACGGAACACAAATCCCAAGGGTACGGGCTCGACCCGCATGGACCCCAGCCCGGTGGGGAACGATCCGGCAACGCCGGTCGTCTCACAGGGACAGGGGGAGGGCGGTGCGCACGCCCGGCGGAAGGCGTCTCGGGGATCACCTACTCCCTGCGCCGGATCGGAAACGCGCGCAGTCGTCCTTGGGGATGACCGCATCCGTTCCCGAACAGTGCGGTAATGGATGCAGGGCCCGTACTGTGGGTTCTGTCGCAGAGCTGTGAGCTGGAGTCCGTCAGAAGGGGGCGCGCGAAGCCCATGAGCGGTGTCATGAAGCGTATGGGGATGATCTTCCGCGCGAAGGCGAACAAGGCCCTTGACCGGGCCGAGGACCCGCGCGAGACCCTCGATTACTCGTACCAGAAGCAGCTCGAGCTGCTGCAGAAGGTCCGCCGCGGCGTCGCCGACGTGGCGACCAGCCGCAAGCGGCTGGAACTCCAGCTCAACCAGTTGCAGCAGCAGTCCGGCAAGCTGGAGGACCAGGGCCGCAAGGCGCTCGCGCTGGGCCGCGAGGACCTGGCCCGCGAGGCCCTCTCCCGCCGCGCTGCGCTCCAGCAGCAGGTGACGGACCTGGAGACGCAGCACTCCACCCTCCAGGGCGAGGAGGAGAAGCTCACTCTCGCGGCCCAGCGGCTGCAGGCCAAGGTCGACGCCTTCCGCACCAAGAAGGAGACGATCAAGGCCACCTACACCGCCGCCCAGGCGCAGACCCGCATCGGCGAGGCGTTCTCCGGCATCTCCGAGGAGATGGGCGATGTGGGCCTGGCCATCCAGCGCGCCGAGGACAAGACGCAGCAGCTCCAGGCCCGCGCCGGCGCGATCGACGAACTGCTCGCCTCCGGGGCGCTGGACGACCCCACCGGCACGGCCAAGGACGACATCGCCGCCGAGCTGGACCGCATCTCCGGTGGTACGGATGTAGAGCTGGAACTGCAGCGCATGAAGGCCGAGCTGGCCGGAGGCTCGTCCGCGGACCGCCAGGCGATCGAGGGCGCCCAGGGCCAGGCGCAGTCCCAGCAGCAGCCGAAGGACACCCCCCGCTTCGACAAGCAGTGAGCACCGTGGCACCGGCCGCGGCCACCTCACCGGGAACCGGGGCCCAGGCGCCGAGGAGGGCGACATGATCGTACGGATCATGGGGGAGGGACAGGTGAGGCTGGCCGACGGCCACTTCACCGAACTGAACAGGCTGGACGACGAACTCCTGGCGGAAGTGGAGAAGGGCGACGGGCCGGGCTTCCGCCGCACCCTGGCCGCGCTCCTCGCCAGGGTCCGGGAGCTGGGCGAACCCCTCCCGGACGACTCGCTGGAACCGTCCGAGCTGATCCTGCCCGCCGCGGAGGCCACCCTGGAGGAAGTGCGGGACATGCTCAGCGACGACGGTCTGATCCCCGGCTGAGCATCCCCGGCGCGCGAATCCCGGGCGGGCAGCCCCTCCCGGCCGAGGAGCCTCGGCCTGACGGCCCGCCGGGTGAGGACGCGCGCCGGGAACCCCGGCCCGGATGAGCGCTCCGGGGCCGGGTGCCCCCCACGGCACCGCTCCCGCACCGCCCGAGCCCGTACCGTTGGCACACGTGACGACCCTCGACCGCATCCGCAGCCGGCTCACGGCGCACCCCCTCGCACTGGACGCGGGCATCGCGGCGGGGGTGCTGGTCTGCATGGTGGCCGGCTCCTTCGTGGGTCCGCGCGGGGAACACGGCGTCAGCTGGGCGGTGCGCACACCGGAGCCGCTCAGCCTGGTCCTGATCGCCCTCGGTGCCGCCGCCCTCGTGCTGCGCCGCCGCGTCCCGCGCACCGTCCTCGCCGTCACCGGCACCGTCTCGCTCGTCGAATGCGTCACCGGTGACCCGCGCGCCCCGGTCGCCATGTCCGCCGTCGTCGCCCTGTTCACCGTCGCCGCCGCCACCGACCGCCCCACCACCTGGCGCCTGGGCCTGTCCACCATGACCGTGCTGACCGGCGCCGCCATGCTCGGCGGACCCGAACCCTGGTACGCCCAGGAGAATCTCGCCATCTTCGCCTGGACCGGCATGGCCGCCGCGGGCGGCGACGCCGTCCGCAGCCGCCGCGCCTTCGTCCGCGCCATCCGCGAGCGCGCCGAACGCGCCGAACGCACCCGCGAGGAGGAGGCCCGCCGCCGGGTCGTCGAGGAGCGCCTGCGCATCGCCCGTGACCTGCACGACGTCGTCGCCCACCACATCGCCCTGGTCAACGTGCAGGCCGGTGTCGCCGCCCACGTCATGGACAAGCGCCCCGACCAGGCCAAGGAGGCCCTCGCGCACGTCCGGGAGGCGGGCCGCTGCGCGCTGGACGAACTGCGCGCCACCGTCGGCCTGCTGCGCCAGTCCGACGACCCCGAGGCCCCCACCGAACCCGCCCCCGGCCTGGACCGGCTGGACGACCTCGTCGGCACCTTCCGCAGCGCGGGCCTGCACGTCGAGGTCGCCCGCGCCGACAACGGCACCGCCCTGCCCGCCGCCGTGGACCTCGCCGCGTTCCGGATCGTCCAGGAGGCCCTCACCAACGTGCAGAAACACGCGGGCGGCCGGGCCAGGGCCGAGGTCAGCGTCGTACGGGTCGGACCGAACCTGGAGATCACCGTCCTGGACGACGGCGCCGGCGCGGACGGCGTCCCTCCGGTCGGCGGAGGCGGCCACGGGCTGCTCGGCATGCGCGAGCGGGTCACCGCCGTGCGCGGCACCCTCACCACCGGCCCCCGCTACGGCGGCGGTTTCCGCGTCCATGCGATCCTTCCCGTCAGGACCGACACCGGCACCCGCACCGAGCCCGGCACCGGCACGAGGACCGGCACCGGCACCGGTGCCGACGGCCGCGCCGGTACGTGCGCCCGCACCCGCATCCGCCCCCAGGGGGACACCGCATGACGATCCGTGTCCTGCTCGCCGACGACCAGGCACTCCTGCGCAGCGCCTTCCGCGTGCTCGTCGACTCCGAGCCCGACATGGAGGTGGTCGGCGAGGCGTGCGAGGGCGCCGAGGCGGTCCGCCTGGCGAAGGAGCAGCGCGCCGACGTCGTCCTGATGGACATCCGCATGCCCGGCACCGACGGCCTCGCCGCCACCCGCCTGATCAGCGCCGACCCCGCCCTCGACCAGGTCCGCGTGGTCATCCTGACCACCTTCGAGGTCGACGACTACGTCGTGCAGTCGCTGCGTGCGGGCGCCTCCGGCTTCCTCGGCAAGGGCAGCGAACCCGAGGAACTGCTGAACGCCATCCGGATCGCGGCCGGCGGGGAGGCGCTGCTGTCCCCGGCGGCCACCAAGGGCCTCATCGCCCGCTTCCTCGCGCAGGGCGCCGACGACGGCCGCGACCCGGTGCGCTCGGCCCGGCTGGACGCGCTGACCGGGCGCGAGCGCGAAGTGCTCGTCCAGGTCGCCGGCGGCCACTCCAACGACGAGATCGCCGAACGCCTCCAGGTCAGCCCGCTGACCGTGAAGACCCACGTCAACCGGGCCATGTCCAAGCTGGGGGCGCGCGACCGGGCCCAGCTCGTCGTCATCGCCTACGAGTCCGGTCTGGTCCGCCCCCGGGTGGACTGAGCCCGCCGCACCCCGGTACATCCACGGGTGGAGCGCCCTCCGCCCGGGCGTACTGCGGCCGGAGTAGGCGTGCCGTACGGAAATGGACCAGGGGTCTACGGATCACCGGGTGCCCGTGCCCCAGGGTGTAGGGGTGGGCGCCGCTGCGCGCCCGTGCCGCTCCGCCTGCCGCTCCGCCTGCCACTGTGGCGCTCACAGAAGAGAGACCCTGACCCATGTCCTGGCTGTCCAGATTCAGCCTCGCGCAACGGGCCCTGATCGGACTGATCTCGATCGTCGCCCTCGTCTTCGGGGCCATCGCGATCCCCCAGCTCAAACAGCAGCTGCTGCCCAGCATCGAGCTTCCCGTGGTGTCCGTGCTCGCGCCCTACCAGGGTGCCTCCCCGGACGTGGTGGAGAAGCAGGTCGTCGAACCGCTGGAGAACAACCTCAAGGCCGTCGACGGCATCACCGGCGTCACCGCCACCGCGAGCGAGGGCAGCGCCGTGATCACGGCGTCCTTCGAGTACGGCAACGACACGCAGCAGCTGGTCGCCAACGTCCAGCAGGCCGTCAACCGCTCGCGCGCCCTGCTCCCGGACGACGTCGACCCGCAGGTCGTCGCCGGGTCCACCGACGACATACCCACCGTGGTCCTCGCCGTCACCTCCGGCAAGGACCAGCAGGCGCTCGCCGACCAGCTCGACAAGACGGTCGTACCGGCCCTGAAGAACATCGACGGCGTCAGCCAGGTCACCGTCGACGGTGTGCGGGACCTCCAGGTCACCGTCACCCCCGACGACGCGAAGCTCGCCCGTGCGGGTCTCACCGCCGCCGACCTGGCCCAGGCCCTCCAGGCCGGCGGCGCCACCGTCCCGGCCGGTTCCTTCGACGAGGACGGCGCCAACCGGACCGTGCAGGTCGGCGGCGGCTTCACCGCACTGCGGCAGGTCGAGGACCTGATGGTCGCCGGGGGCGCCGGTCAGGGCGGCAACCGCGCCGGCAAGGCGCCGGTCCGCCTCGGCGACGTCGCCACCGTCCGCCAGCAGCCCGCCGAGGCCGACTCCATCACCCGCACCGACGGCCGGCCCAGCCTCGCCGTCTCCGTCACCCTCGACCACGACGGCAGCGCGGTCGCCGTCTCGGACGCCGTCAGGGACAAGCTGCCCGAGCTGCGCAAGAACCTCGGCTCCGACGCCAAGATCACCACGGTCAGCGACCAGGGCCCGGCCGTCTCCAAGTCCATCGAGGGCCTGACCACCGAGGGCGCCCTCGGTCTGCTCTTCGCCGTCCTCGTCATCCTGCTCTTCCTGGCGTCGCTGCGCTCCACTTTGGTGACGGCGGTCTCCATCCCGCTCTCCGTGGTCGTCACCCTGATCGTCCTGTGGACCCGCGACCTGTCGCTGAACGTCCTGACGCTGGGCGCGCTGACCATCGCCATCGGCCGCGTCGTCGACGACTCGATCGTGGTCCTGGAGAACATCCGGCGTCACCTCGGCTACGGCGAGGAGCGCCGCGAGGCGATCCTGGGCGCCGTGCGCGAGGTGGCCGGCGCGGTGACGTCCTCGACGCTCACCACGGTCGCCGTGTTCCTGCCGATCGGTCTGGTCGGCGGGCTGGTGGGCGAGCTGTTCGGCCCGTTCAGCATCACCGTCACGGTGGCCCTGCTGGCCTCCCTGCTGGTGTCGCTGACGGTCGTGCCCGTGCTGTCGTACTGGTTCCTGCGCGCCCCGAAGAACATGCCGGCCGACCCGGAGGAGGCCCGGCGCAAGGCGGAGGAGAAGGAGACCAGCAGCCGCCTGCAGCGCTTCTACGTGCCCATCCTGCGCTTCGCCACCCGCCGCCGCCTCACCAGCGTGCTGATCGCGGTGGCCGTGCTGGCCGGCACCTTCGGCCTGGCCCCGCTGCTGAAGACCAACTTCTTCGACCCCGGCGACCAGAAGGTGCTCAGCGTCAAGCAGGAGCTGAAGCCGGGCACCAGCCTGGCGGCCACCGACGCGCAGGCGAAGAAGGTCGAGAAGCTGCTCGCCGGCACCAAGGGCGTCAAGGACTACCAGGTGACGGTCGGCTCCTCCGGCTTCCTGGCGGCCTTCGGCGGCTCCACGGACGCCAACCACGCCTCCTACCAGGTGATGCTGGAGGACTCCGCGTCCGCCGAGGACGTCCGCAAGGACATCGAGGCCGGGCTGCACAAGCTGTCCGGCATCGGCACCACCACCGTCAACGCCGGTGACGGCTTCGGCGACCAGGACCTCAAGGTCGTCGTGAAGGCGCCCGACGCGCGGTCCCTGCGCACCGCCGCCGAGCAGGTCCGCAAGGCGGTCGCCGGGCTCGGTGACGTCAGCGACGTCACCAGCGACCTCTCGCAGAGCGTGCCGCGCGTCTCCGTGCGGGCGAACAGCAAGGCTGCGGCGGCCGGCTTCACCGAGCAGACCCTCGGCGCGGCCGTCGCCCAGTCGGTGCGGGGCACCACGGCCGGCAAGGCCGTCCTGGACGACACCGAGCGGGACATCGTGATCAAGTCGGCGAAGCCGGCCAGGACGCTGGCCCAGCTGCGCGACCTGCGCCTCGGCCCGGTCAGGCTCGGCGACATCGCCACCGTCGAGCTGGTCGACGGCCCGGTCTCCCTGACCCGGATCGACGGGCAGCGCGCGGCGACCGTCACCGCCAAGCCGACCGGTGACAACACCGGCGCCGTCAGCACCGAGCTCCAGTCGAAGATCAAGGCGCTGGACCTCCCGGCCGGCGCGACGGCCGAGATCGGCGGTGTCACCTCCGACCAGAACGACGCGTTCAAGAACCTCGGCCTGGCCCTGCTGGCGGCCATCGCCATCGTGTTCATGCTGCTGGTGGCGACGTTCCGCTCACTGGCCCAGCCGCTGATCCTGCTGGTCTCCATCCCGTTCGCCGCCACCGGCGCGCTCGGCCTGCTGATCGCCACGGGCACCCCGCTGGGCGTCCCGGCGATGATCGGCATGCTGATGCTGGTCGGCATCGTGGTCACCAACGCGATCGTCCTGATCGACCTCATCAACCAGTACCGCAGGCAGGGGTACGGGGTCGTGGAGGCCGTGGTGGAAGGCGGGCGCCACCGTCTGCGCCCCATCCTCATGACGGCCCTGGCGACCATCTTCGCCCTGCTCCCGATGGCCCTGGGCGTCACCGGCCAGGGCGGCTTCATCGCCCAGCCGCTCGCGGTGGTCGTGATCGGCGGCCTGATCACCTCCACCCTGCTCACGCTGCTCCTGGTCCCGACGCTCTACGCCATGCTGGAACTGCGCAAGGAGCGCCGCGCGAAGAAGCGCGCGGCCAAGCGGCAGCCGGCGCGGGAGACGGAGGAGCTGGAGCCCGCGGGCGTGTGACGCGGCAGCACGGCGAACGGCCGGGACTCCCGTACAGGAGGCCCGGCCGTTCGCCGTGCGGTGTCTGCTCGGCGCCTGCGGGCGGAGGACATCCCGGTCCCGCCCGCAGCTCTTACGGCAGCGCCAGCATCCGCTCGAGCGCCAGCTTGGCGTAAGTCTCTGTCTCCTTGTCGACCTCGATGCGGTTGACCAGGGTGCCCTCGGCCAGGGATTCGAGGGCCCAGACCAGGTGGGGGAGGTCGATGCGGTTCATCGTCGAGCAGAAGCAGACCGTCTTGTCGAGGAAGACGATCTCCTTGCCCTCGGGGGCGAAACGGTTCGCCAGGCGGCGGACCAGGTTCAGCTCCGTGCCGATGGCCCACTTGGAGCCGGCCGGGGCGGCCTCCAGCGCCTTGATGATGTACTCCGTCGAGCCGACGTAGTCCGCCGCGGAGACCACCTCGTGCCTGCACTCGGGGTGGACCAGGACGTTCACGCCGGGGATGCGGGCGCGGACGTCGTTCACCGAGTCCAGGCTGAAGCGGCCGTGCACCGAGCAGTGGCCGCGCCACAGGATCATCTTCGCGCCGCGCAGCTCCTCCGCGCTCAGCCCGCCGTTCGGCTTGTGCGGGTTGTAGACGACGCAGTCGTCCAGGGACATCCCCATGTCCCGCACCGCGGTGTTGCGGCCCAGGTGCTGGTCGGGCAGGAACAGCACCTTCTCGCCCTGCTGGAAGGCCCACTCCAGGGCCCGCTTCGCGTTCGACGAGGTGCAGATGGTGCCGCCGTGCCGGCCGGTGAACGCCTTGATGTCGGCCGAGGAGTTCATGTAGGAGACGGGGACGACCTGCTCGGCGACGCCCGCCTCGGTCAGGACGTCCCAGCACTCGGCGACCTGCTCGGCCGTCGCCATGTCGGCCATCGAGCAGCCGGCGGCGAGGTCCGGCAGGACCACCTTCTGCTCGTCGTTCGTCAGGATGTCCGCGGACTCGGCCATGAAGTGCACACCGCAGAAGACGATGTACTCGGCCTCCGGCCGCGCCGCCGCGTCCCGGGCCAGCTTGAAGGAGTCGCCCGTGACGTCGGCGAACTGGATGACCTCGTCACGCTGGTAGTGGTGGCCGAGCACGAAGACCTTGTCCCCGAGCTTCTCCTTGGCCGCGCGGGCGCGTGCCACCAGGTCCGGGTCGGACGGGGCGGGGAGGTCGCCGGGGCACTCGACGCCGCGCTCGCTCCTCGGGTCGGCCTCGCGGCCGAGCAGCAGCAGGGCGAGGGGCGTCGGCTGAACGTCGAGCTCCTGGGGCTGGGCGGTGGTCACGACACGCACCCTTTCTACTTTTCGTCGAATTGACGTTATCTATCATAACCGCTTCACGTCACTTTGACGATGTCCATCGTGTCGATGTGACGTGAATCCCGGCACCGCCACGGCCCGGGGCCGGCGCGCCGCCACCGCCGCGGCCGGCCGTCCACAGGGCCCTGCCCGGTCCCCGGCGGGTGTGCGAGCATGAAGGGGGCGAGCATGGACAAGAGAACAATCAAGTGCCCGGCCCGGAATGAATCCGCGGCCTTGCCGGTTGCACTCGTCGGCAAGCAGTCTCCGTACAACCCGGGAGAGATGTAGATGTCCGTATCGGACGAGACCACCACCGTCACCGACGGCATCATCCTGACCGACGCCGCCGCGTCGAAGGTCAAGGCCCTGCTCGACCAGGAAGGCCGCGACGACCTCGCCCTGCGGGTCGCCGTCCAGCCCGGCGGCTGCTCCGGCCTGCGCTACCAGCTCTTCTTCGACGAGCGTTCGCTCGACGGCGACGTGGTGAAGGACTTCGGCGGTGTCAAGGTCGTCACGGACCGCATGAGCGCCCCGTACCTCGTCGGCGCCACCGTCGACTTCGTGGACACCATCGAGAAGCAGGGCTTCACGATCGACAACCCGAACGCCACGGGTTCCTGCGCCTGCGGCGACTCCTTCAGCTGAGCCGCGGCCCCGGCGCGACGGGAAACGCACGGAAGGCGGCAGCCCCCGCGAGGGCTGCCGCCTTCCGTGCGTCTCCGCCCCGGCTCAGCGCACCGGCGTCCCCGACTGGGGCAGTCCGGCACCCGCCGCCCGGGAGGGGATCGCCCGGCCGTCCGCCCCGACCACCGCCCGGCCGTCCAGCGGCCGGTCCAGGCGCACGGTCCGGTGGAACACCTTGGCGATCATGATGCAGACCTTGCCCCGCCAGGGCGTCTCGGTCACCGTGACCGTCACCCGCCCGGAGTCCTCCCGGGCCGAGACCCGGTAGTCGGCGCAGACGCCGCCCTCGAAGGTCACGGTCAGGTCCCTGCCGTGGGCGCTGTAACCGGCCGGCCGCACCTCGCGGACGGCCGGAGCGGCCGTACCCGTCCCGGCCGCGGGGCCGGACGGGTCCGATCCGCCGGGCCGCGGCTCGGCCTGTCCGGCCGGCGCGCTCGACGAGGCCAGGTACTTCGGGTCGACGGCCGGGTACGTCACCGTGAAGGCGTCCTGCCCGGCCGCCCCCCGCACCCGGAACAGCCAGGACGGCACCAGCGTCTGCCGCCCGCCGGACGGGTGCGCGGCCAGTCCGAACACGGCCTTCTCGACGGTCAGCGTGTTCCGCGTGCCCTTGCCGGGGCCGGACGCGCCGCACGGGGTCTCCAGCCGGTCCTTCAGCGGCACCGGCCCGGTGCAGCCGCCGACGCCCGTGCGGCGGTCGGCGCCCGGCGCGGCGTTCATCAGGTCCAGTGTCCGGCGCGCGTCCAGCACGGGGTACGTGTCGCCCTTCACCGGCCTCCCCAGCTGCCCGCTGCCGCCGATCACCCCGCCCTGCGGGTCCAGGATCAGGCTCGTCGCCCAGCCCTGGGTGGGCAGCCCGCCGACCACCGGATCGGCGTTCACCACCCGCTGCGCGCCCTGGGTCCGGCTCGCGTCCACCTTCGCGTCGTCCTGACCGGCCGCCTTGAGCACCGGCGCCGCCGCCTTCAGCGCGGCGGCCACGCCCACCGGGTGCGCGGCGGGGGCGGCGGGGTCGTGCCCGCACACCACGCCCTTGCAGTCGTCGGTGCCCGGGGCGTACCGGTCGAACGTCCAGGTGCCCGGCGCCGACCTGCCGATCCGCAGCACCGGACCGCCGCCGTCCTTCACGTTGCCGACCCGCCACGCCTGCCCGTCGGCCACCGGCGTGCCCGTGATGCCGAGCGCCGCGGCGAGCCGGGCCGCCTCGTCCCGGGTGATCTCGCCCCGCGCCGTGAACACCGGCGCCGAACCGGGGCCACCGGGCAGTGTGCCGACGGCCTTGTACGTGGTGCCGTACGGGTCGGGCTCCCCGGGGGCGATGCCGTTGGCACCGCCCGAGCCGCCCACGCCCCCGCCCGTGCCCGCTCCCGTGTTCGTGGCGGCCAGGACGTGGTCGTCCAGGACGAGCGGCGGGGGAGTGCCGTGCCCGCCCGGCGCCGCCGTGTCCGTACGGTCCCCGGAGGCGCCGGAGGCACTCGTGGAGAGGTACGCCCCGCCGCCGCCCACCAGCAGTACGGCCGCCGCGACCGAGGCGGCGACCAGGGGCGACCGCCCCCGCCCCGGACGCCCGCCACCGCCGGGCTCACCGTCGCCGCCCTCACCCTGCTCGCCGCCGCTTCCCGCGCCTCCGCTCCCGCCGCCCGCACCGCGCTCCGGGCCGGCCGGCGTCCCCTTCTCCTGGGCACCGTTCCCAGGGGCGCCGTTCTCCGGGGCTCCGCTCTCAGGCGCCTCGGCGGCGCGCCCCGAGGATTTCCCGGCGGGTCCGGCGCCGCCGGGCGCGCCCGCGTCCCGGGCAGTCCCCGCGGACCCCGCCGTCGCCGTCTCCACCGCGTCCTCGTGGTCGGGTCGCTCGGTGTTCACCGCATCGCTCCTTCGACTGCGCAGCCGTCCCGGTGACCCTGACCCGGCCCTGACAAAGTCAGCAGGCCGACGGGTCGTGTCCCGCGTCCCCCTACGGAGGACAGCGATGGGACGCACGGGAGGAGCGCCCGGTTCCACCCGCCGCCCACCGCACCTCGCCCACGGACCGCGCGACGGCCGGACCGCCGACGGACGGCCGGCAGCCCACGGACGGCGGCTGCCCTTCCGGGCCGCTCACCGAACTGGACCGCCGGACCGCCGGACCGCTCACGGACGGCCGGGCCGCTCTGATGGCCGCCCGTCCGCCCGCCCGTCCGCCCGCTCACGGCCGGACCCCTCCCCGGCCGCCGAAGCGCGCCGCCCCAGGACGGCCCGGCCGCGTCCGCCGGCTCCGGGCGCGCCGCGCTCAGTCCCCGTAGTCGGACATCGACTCCAGCAGCCGGGCGGACGAGTCCGGTACCGACACGCCGTGGATCCGGGCGGCGGACACCGTCCCCGGCCCCTCCGGCCCGGACTTCCGGTCCGGCGCCGACCAGCGCGGGGCCATCCGGGCACAGTCACCGCGCAGCGACGCCAGATCACCGTCCAGGTCGGCGGGGGCGGGGGCAGCATGGACCTCGTGGTTCGTCATGACCGAACCGTAAGCACGTCACACCCCGCCGAGAAAGATCTACTATCGGGTAGTTTCGCCCGCTTCAGCGCTCTGTGCGGAACGGGTAGCGTGAACTGTCCGTCCCTCCGCCCACCAGGAGCGTCCACGCCGTGCGCATCGCAGTCACCGGCTCCATCGCCACCGACCACCTCATGACCTTCCCCGGCCGCTTCGCCGACCAGCTCGTCGCGGACCAGCTGCACACGGTCTCGCTCTCCTTCCTGGTCGACCAGCTGGACGTGCGGCGCGGCGGGGTCGGCGCCAACATCGCCTTCGGCATGGGCCAGCTCGGCACCCGTCCGGTGCTGGTCGGTGCCGCGGGCGCCGACTTCGGCGAGTACCGCGCCTGGCTGGACCGCCACGGCGTCGACACCGCCTCCGTACGCATCTCCGAGACCCTGCACACGGCCCGTTTCGTGTGCACCACCGACGCCGACCACAACCAGATCGGCTCCTTCTACACCGGTGCGATGAGCGAGGCCCGCCTCATCGAACTGAAGACCGTCGCGGACCGTGTCGGCGGCCTGGACCTGGTGCTGATCGGCGCCGACGACCCGGAGGCGATGCTGCGGCACACCGAGGAGTGCCGCTCGCGGTCCATCCCGTTCGCCGCCGACTTCTCCCAGCAGATCGCCCGGATGAACGGCGACGAGATCCGGATACTGCTGGACGGCGCCACGTACCTGTTCTCGAACGAGTACGAGAAGGGCCTCATCGAGACCAAGACCGGCTGGAGCGACGCCGAGATCCTCGACCGCGTCGGCCACCGGGTGACCACCCTCGGCTCGCGCGGCGTGCGCATCGAGCGGTCCGGCGAGGACCCGATCGAGGTCGGCTGCCCGGACGAGGACCGCAAGGCCGACCCGACCGGCGTCGGCGACGCCTTCCGCGCCGGGTTCCTCTCCGGCCTGGCCTGGGGCGTCTCCCTGGAACGCGCCGCCCAGGTCGGCTGCATGCTCGCCACCTTGGTCATCGAGACCGTCGGCACCCAGGAGTACCAGCTGCGCCGCGCCCACTTCATGGAGCGCTTCACGAAGGCGTACGGCGACGAGGCGGCCCGCGAGGTCAGGGCCCACCTCGCCTGAGACGGTCCGTCAGGCCGTCGAGCCGGCCAGACGCGTCAGGAGATCCGGCGGACGAGGTAGGCCGTACCCCGCTCCGCCGGTTCCTCCCCGGCGTACTCCTGACCCCGCATCTCGCACCAGGCCGGGATGTCCAGGCGCGCGGCCTCGTCGTCCGCCAGCACGCGGACCGTGCCGCCGACCGGAACGTCCCCGATCACCTTCGCCAGCTCGATCACCGGGAGCGGGCAGCGCTTGCCCAGGGTGTCGAGGACCAGCTCCCCCGGCCGCGCGGCCGTCCCGGGCGCGGGCGGCGCGCCCAGCTTCTCCCGTACGCCCGCCACCACGCCCGGCAGCACCGACAGGAACCGCTCGACGTCCTCCTCCGGCGTCCCGGCGGGCAGCGACACCCGGACGTTGCCCTCGCTCAGCACCCCCATCGCCTTCAGCACATGACTGGGGGTCAGGGTGCTGCTGGTGCAGGAGGAGCCGGACGAGACCGAGAAGCCCTCGCGGTCCAGCTCGTGCAGCAGGGTCTCCCCGTCGACATAGAGACAGGAGAAGGTGACGACCCCCGGCAGCCGGCGGACCGGGTCGCCCACCACCTCCACGTCGGGCACCGACCGCGGCACCCGGGCCCGGATCCGCTCGGTCAGCTCCCGCAGCCGTACCGCCTCAGCCGCCGCCTCCGCCCGCACCGCCCGCAGCGAAGCCGCCGCGGCCACGATCGCCGGGAGGTTCCCGAACCCCGCCGCCCGGCCCGACTCCCGCTCGTCCACCGGGCCGCGCAGCGCGAACCGCACCCCCTTGCGCACCACGAGCAGTCCGACCCCGGGCGGCCCGCCCCACTTGTGCGCGCTCGCCGTCAGCAGCGACCAGCCGCCGCCCACCGGCCCCCAGCCCAGCGACTGGGCCGCGTCCACCAGCAGCGGCACACCGGCCGCCCGGCACACCTCGGCCACCTCGGCGACCGGCTGTTCGGTGCCGACCTCGTGGTTGGCCGACTGCAGACAGGCGAGGGCGGTGTCCGCGCGCAGCGCCCGCTCGTACGACGCGGCGCTCACCGCACCGCCCCGGTCGACCGCGACCCGGGTGGTCGTCCCGCCGTCCGCCTCGTGCGCCTCGGCCGAATGGAGCACCGAGGAGTGTTCGACGGATGACACGATCAGGTGACGTCCGACCCGGCGCCGGCCGGCCAGCGCCCCCGCGACACCGGTGTGCACCGCCTGGGTGCCGGACGAGGTGAACACCAGCTCGTCGGGCCGGCACCCCACCGCACCGGCCGCCGCCTCCCGGGCCGCGTCCAGCAGCAACCGCGCCCGCCTGCCCTCCTTGTGGAGGCGGGCGGGATCGGCCCACCCCTCGTCGAGCGAGGCGAGCAGCGCCTGCCGGGCGACGGGGTGCAGGGGGACGGCGGAAGCAGCGTCGAAGTAGGACACGTGCTCACGCTAAGCGCTCCGCGGGGGCGCGCGACAGCGCCCGGCGTGCGGCTGCGCCGCGGGGCGCGGGAATCCCCGCACGGCCCCTGGCCACCACGAACGGCGTACCCGCGGGCCGGAGGGGGCCACGACTCGCCCGGCCAAAGCACGCCACTTCGGGGCATCCCACCCGTCGGCGTGACCCGCGGCGCGTTGGGCACCCCTCCCCGCGACCCGCCGGAAGGCGTCCAGTAGGGTTTGGTCCGCATAAACATCCAAACCCCTGCCCGACGCAGGGCGGCGACCGACCAGCGAGAAGGCAGGCCGCAGCCAACCGCGCGGGCGAGACTCTCGGGAAGGCGCTACGTGAGTCCCAACGGCTCCGACCGCTCGCCGCGGCGCCCGATGCGGCGGAAGCTGCTGCAGGCACTGACTGCGGGCCTGGTCCTGGCGACCGCGACCGGTTGCACATACAAGGACTTCCCCCGGCTGGGTATGCCCACCCCGGCCACGGAAGAGGCTCCGCGGATCCTCTCGCTGTGGCAGGGGTCCTGGGCGGCCGCGATCGCGGTCGGCGTGCTGGTGTGGGGTCTGATCCTGTGGAGTGCTTTCTTCCACCGGCGCAGCCGCACCAAGGTCGAGGTACCTCCGCAGACCCGGTACAACATGCCCATCGAGGCCCTGTACACGGTGGTCCCGCTCATCATCGTCTCGGTGCTCTTCTACTTCACGGCCCGCGACGAGTCGAAGCTCCTCGACGAATCCAAGAAGCCCGACGTCACGGTCAACGTCGTCGGCTACCAGTGGAGCTGGGCCTTCAACTACGTCGCTCCCGTCGCCGGTTCGGCGGGTGACGCGAAGACCGACAAGAACCTGCTGGCCATCCCGGACCGGTTCAAGAAGGACTTCCCGGCGAAGGCCGGCGGTGTCTACGACTTCGGTACGCCGGCCACGCGGAACCCGCAGAACGGCAACCCGGGTCCGACCCTGTGGCTGCCCAAGGGCAAGACCGTCCGCTTCATCCTCACCTCACGGGACGTCAACCACTCCTTCTGGGTGCTGCCGTTCCTGATGAAGATGGACGTCATCCCCGGCCACACCAACTCCTTCCAGGTGACCCCCAACCAGGAGGGCACCTTCCGGGGCAAGTGCGCCGAGCTCTGCGGCCAGGACCACTCCCGGATGCTGTTCAACGTGAAGGTCGTCTCGCCGGACCGTTACGAGCAGCACCTCAAGGACCTCGCTAAGAAGGGGCAGACCGGTTACGTTCCCGCCGGCATCGCGCAGACGAGCCACGAGAAGAACCGGGAGACGAACAACCTGTGAGCATCCTCAACGAACCCCAGGGTGCCGCGGCGGCTGAGGGCTCTTACGAGAGCGAGCTGCCGGTCCGGCGCAAGCAACCCGGGAACGTGGTGGTGAAGTGGCTGACGACCACCGACCACAAGACGATCGGCACGCTGTATCTGGTGACGTCGTTCGCGTTCTTCTGCATCGGTGGCGTGATGGCGCTGCTGATGCGTGCCGAGCTGGCCCGGCCGGGCCTGCAGCTCATGTCGAACGAGCAGTTCAACCAGGCGTTCACGATGCACGGCACGATCATGCTGCTGATGTTCGCGACGCCGCTGTTCGCCGGCTTCACGAACTGGATCATGCCGCTGCAGATCGGCGCCCCGGACGTGGCGTTCCCGCGGCTGAACATGTTCGCCTACTGGCTGTACCTGTTCGGCTCGCTGATCGCGGTGGGCGGCTTCCTCACCCCGCAGGGTGCGGCCGACTTCGGCTGGTTCGCCTACGCGCCGCTGTCCGACGCGGTGCACTCGCCGGGTATCGGCGGCGACATGTGGATCATGGGTCTGGCCTTCTCCGGCTTCGGCACGATCCTCGGCTCGGTCAACTTCATCACCACGATCATCTGCATGCGCGCGCCCGGCATGACCATGTTCCGCATGCCGATCTTCACCTGGAACGTGCTGCTGACCGCGGTGCTGGTCCTGCTCGCCTTCCCGGTGCTGGCCGCCGCGCTGTTCGCCCTGGAGGCGGACCGCAAGTTCGGTGCCCACGTCTTCGACGCGGCGAACGGCGGAGCCCTGCTCTGGCAACACCTCTTCTGGTTCTTCGGCCATCCAGAGGTGTACATCATCGCGCTGCCGTTCTTCGGCATCATCAGTGAGGTCATCCCGGTCTTCTCCCGCAAGCCGATGTTCGGCTACATGGGTCTGATCGGTGCCACGATCTCCATCGCGGGTCTGTCCGTGACGGTGTGGGCCCACCACATGTACGTCACCGGTGGTGTGCTGCTGCCGTTCTTCTCCTTCATGACCTTCCTGATCGCGGTCCCGACCGGTGTGAAGTTCTTCAACTGGATCGGCACGATGTGGAAGGGCAGCCTGTCCTTCGAGACGCCCATGCTGTGGGCGACCGGCTTCCTGATCACCTTCACCTTCGGTGGTCTGACCGGTGTCATCCTGGCCGCGCCGCCGCTGGACTTCCACATCTCCGACTCGTACTTCGTGGTGGCGCACTTCCACTACGTGGTCTTCGGCACGGTCGTCTTCGCGATGTTCTCCGGCTTCCACTTCTGGTGGCCGAAGTTCACCGGCAAGATGCTCGACGAGCGTCTGGGCAAGATGACCTTCTGGATGCTGTTCATCGGCTTCCACGGCACCTTCCTGGTGCAGCACTGGCTGGGTACCGAGGGCATGCCGCGACGCATCCCCGACTACCTGGCGGCCGACGGCTTCACCGCGCTGAACACGGTGTCGACGATCTTCTCCTTCCTGCTCGGCCTGTCGATCCTGCCGTTCTTCTACAACGTGTGGAAGACGGCCAAGTACGGCAAGCCGGTCAACATGGACGACCCGTGGGGTTACGGCCGCTCCCTGGAGTGGGCGACCTCCTGCCCGCCGCCGCGGCACAACTTCCTCACCCTGCCGCGGATCCGCAGCGAATCCCCGGCGTTCGACCTGCACCACCCGGAGATCGCCGCGCTCGACCAGCTCGAGAACGCCGGTCACGGGGGCTCCGAGAAGGCTGCCGTCGCCGGCGGCAAGGAGGCCGGCAAGTGAAGATCCAGGGCAAGATGTTCATCTGGCTGAGCGCCTTCCTGCTCGTCATGGCGATCGTCTATGGCGTGTGGTCGAAGGAGCCGGCCGGCACCACGGCCCTCTTCCTCTCCTTCGGCCTGAGCATCATGGTCGGCTTCTACCTCGGCTTCACGGCCAAGCGGGTCGACGCGGGCGCTCAGGACAACAAGGAGGCCGATGTCGCGGACGACGCCGGTGAGCTGGGCTTCTTCAGCCCGCACAGCTGGCAGCCGCTCGCCCTCGGCGTCGGTGGCGCGCTGGCCTTCCTGGGCGTTGCCCTCGGCTGGTGGCTGCTGTACTTCGGAGCGCCGATCGTCTTCCTCGCGCTGCTCGGCTGGGTCTTCGAGTACTACCGCGGTGAGAACCGCACCCAGTAGCACAGACTGAACACCGGGGAACCCGGGCACTCCATCGGACGAGTGCCCGGGTTCCCTCTTTTTGTCGTACCGGCATCCCCCGGACGGACGACCCACCGTGCCGGAGTTGACGAAGCTCCTTAGCGTGCTGCCATGAGCACCACACTGTTCTCGCGGGGCGCAAAGGCCGGTGTCAGCTGCACTCTTCTGGTGGTCGCCCTCGGCGCGGGCGTCACCGCCTGCGGTGCGGACGACAACCCCCTGGCCGCCGACCCCTACGACGCGGCGGACCAGATCTCCTTCAGCGGCCTCACGGAGGCCGGCAAGAAGGCCGACCCGGAAAAACCCCTGGTGGTCACCGCCTCGGGCTCCGAGGGGCGCATCACGGACGTCACCGCCGTGGACGCCACAGGGCGGCACGTCTCGGGTGAACTCGCCGCCGACGGCAGCCGCTGGCACAGCACCTCACCACTGGCCGCCGGCGCCCACTACACCCTCACGGTGAGCACCGAGAACGACGACGGCGCACCCGGCCGCAAGGTCGTCGGCTTCGACACCAGCAAGCCCGCGACCACCAAGCGCCTGAACGTCACGTTCGGCCCGGAGGCGGGCACCTACGGCGTCGGCGAGCCCATCGTGGCCGAACTGGACCAGCCCGTGAAGGACAAGGCGCAGCGCGCCGTCGTGGAGCGAGGTCTCCAGGTGGTGTCCACGCCCGCCGTGCAGGGCTCCTGGTACTGGGTGGACGACAAGCAGCTCCACTACCGGCCCAAGGACTACTGGCCCGCGAACGCCACCATCCAGGTGCACAGCACCCTCCAGGACATCCGCATCGGCGACCAGCTGTACGGCGGCACCGCCAAGCCGCTGACCGTCACCACCGGGGACCGGGTCGTCGCCGTCACGGACGCGGCCACGCACCGGCTGACGGTCTACCGGAACGACGAGAAGATCAAGGAGATCCCCGTCACCACCGGCAAGCCCGGATTCGAGACCCGCAACGGCGTCAAGGTGGTACTCGCCAAGCAGTACTTCGTGCGGATGAAGAGCACCACCGTCGGCATCGCCGCGGGCTCCTCGGACTCCTACGACCTGCCGGTGTACTACGCCACCCGGGTCACCTGGAGCGGCGAGTTCGTGCACGCCGCCCCCTGGTCCGTCGGCTCCCAGGGCAGCGCCAACGTCAGCCACGGCTGCACCGGCATGAGCACGCCGAACGCCAAGTGGTTCTTCGACAACATCCACGAGGGCGACGTCGTCCAGGTCGTCAACTCCAAGGGCGATCCGATGGAGCTGTTCGACAACGGCATCGGCGACTGGAACCTGTCCTGGCAGAAGTGGCTCCAGGGCAGCGCCCTGGCCTCCGGGACCCGGTCGGCCGCCCCGCAGGGGAACCAGGCGCGGCTGAGCCCCCAGAGCCTCTGAGACCGCCGGTCCGGGACGGCCCGCGCCCGCTGGGCAGCGGGCCGCCCGGAGCCGCCGCTCCTACACCAGCGCGGGCTTGCGCAGCAGCGCGGCCAGTGCGGCGGCGAACTCCACCGGCTCCACCGGAAGGGTGACCGCAGCGTCCGCGCGGCTCCAGGTGGCCAGCCAGGCGTCCTGCGGCCGCCCGATGAGCAGCAGCACCGGCGGGCACCGGAAGACCTCGTCCTTGATCTGGCGGCACATCCCCATGCCGCCCATCGGCACGGCCTCGCCGTCCAGGACGCAGACGTCGATCCCGCCCCGGTCCAGTTCGGCCAGGACCGCCGCGGGCGTGGCGCACTCCACGAACTCCACCACGGGCGCGTCCTGGGCCGGCCGCCGGCCCGTGGCCAACCGCACCTGCTCCCGGGTGTTGGCGTCGTCGCTGTAGACCAGGACCGTCGCGGTCGCCTGCATTGTTCCTCCACGCCTCTTGAGAAGACACAGCATTGTGCGGAACTTCCGGGTACCGATGGCGCGGATGCTACTCCCTCGCGGACCCGGTCAACACCGCCTTGAACACCCCTTCGATGGGCCATACGGGCTGGACACACCCCACAGACACTCCGAACGGCACCCCCCGGAGTGAGGGCGGGATAAGCGACCGACATAATGTCGGTCGTGGCGACAGCAACGACAGTAGAAACCGGGCACGCGCACCCGTCGGTCAACCGGCCGAACCTCACCAGCGTCGGAACCATCATCTGGCTGAGTTCCGAGCTGATGTTCTTCGCGGCCCTCTTCGCGATGTACTTCACCCTGCGATCGGTGACGGGTCCGGCGCACTGGAAGGAGATGGCGGACCACCTCAACGTCCCCTTCTCGTCGGCGAACACCACGATCCTGGTGCTCTCCTCACTCACCTGCCAGCTCGGCGTCTTCGCCGCCGAGCGCGGTGACGTGAAGAAGCTCCGGGGCTGGTTCATCGTCACCTTCATCATGGGTGCGATCTTCATCGGCGGTCAGATCTACGAGTACACCAGCCTGGTGAAGGAGGACGGGCTCTCCCTGTCCTCCGACCCGTACGGCTCGGTGTTCTACCTGACCACCGGCTTCCACGGGCTGCACGTGACAGGCGGTCTCATCGCCTTCCTGCTGGTCCTCGGCCGTACCTACGCGGCCCGGAGGTTCACCCACGAGCAGGCGACCGCGGCCATCGTCGTGTCCTACTACTGGCACTTCGTCGATGTCGTCTGGATCGGCCTCTTCGCCACGATCTACCTGATCAAGTAGCCGACGAACCGATCCAAGTCCGCAAAGCATCGACGCAGAAGATCCTGACACCGGGGTAATCCGTGAAAAAGCTCTCCGCACGACGACGCCATCCGCTGGCGGCGGTCGTCGTCCTCCTTCTCGCGCTGGCGGCCACGGGGGGGCTGTACACCGCGTTCGCGCCCGCGAGCAAGGCGAAGGCCGACGACTCCGCTCAGTCCCTCACCATCGAGGAGGGCAAGAAGCTCTACCAGGTCGGCTGCGCAAGCTGCCACGGCACCGGTGGTCAGGGCACCACTGACGGTCCGACCCTGGTGGGCGTGGGCGCCGCCGCAGTCGACTTCCAGGTCGGCACCGGCCGTATGCCGGCCCAGCAGCCGGGCGCTCAGGTCCCGCGCAAGAAGGTCATCTACACCCAGGCCGAGATCGACCAGCTGGCGGCGTACATCGCCTCCCTGGGTGCCGGCCCGGCCGTGCCCACGAAGAACGAGTACAGCCCCCAGGGCGCGGACATCGCCAAGGGCGGTGAGCTGTTCCGCACCAACTGCGCCCAGTGCCACAACATCACCGGCAAGGGCGGTGCGCTCACGCACGGCAAGTTCGCGCCGGACCTCGAGGGCGTCGACCCGAAGCACATCTACGAGGCCATGCAGACCGGCCCGCAGAACATGCCGTCGTTCCCCGACACCACGATGTCCCAGAAGAACAAGAAGGACATCATCGCGTACCTGAACGCGGTCAACGGCGACCAGACGGAGAACCCCGGCGGTCTGGAACTGGGCGGCCTCGGGCCGGTCAGTGAGGGTCTGTTCGGCTGGATCTTCGGGCTGGGCGCCCTGATCGCCGTCGCCGTGTGGGTCGCCGCCCGGACCGCAAAGGCCAAGAAGTCATGAGTAGCCAAGACATTCCAGAAGAGAACCTGCCTGCCGAGCAGGGCACGGCGCACGGCGCCGTAGGGGTCGCGGACGACAAGAACCCGTTCGCCGACCCGGGCCTGCCGCCCCACGAGCACCGGATCCAGGACATCGACGAGCGGGCCGCCAGGCGGTCCGAGCGCGCCGTCGCCCTGATGTTCACGGTGTCGATGCTGGCCACCGTGGGCTTCATCGCCTCGTACGTGACCATCCCGAACGACAAGTCGATCTACGTCTTCCCGATCGGGCACATCAGCGCGATGAACTTCGCGCTGGGTCTGACGCTGGGCGTGGCGCTGTTCTGCATCGGCGCGGGCGCGGTCCACTGGGCCCGCACCCTGATGTCGGACGCGGAGGTCGCCGACGAGCGTCACCCGATCGAGGCGTCCCCCGAGGTCCGTGCGAAGGTCCACGCGGACTTCAAGCAGGGTGCCAAGGAGTCCGCGATCGGCCGCCGCCCGCTGATCCGCAACACCATGCTGGGTGCCCTCACGCTGGTGCCGCTGTCCGGGCTGTTCCTGCTGCGCGACCTGGGCCCGCTGCCCAAGGAATCGCTTCGCCACACCATGTGGGCGAAGGGCAAGCGCCTGGTCAACATGAACACCAACCAGCCGATGCGTCCCGAGGACATCGCCGTCGGCTCGCTCACCTTCGCCAAGCCCGACGGCCTGGAGGAGACGAGCGAGGAGTTCCAGCAGGAGATCGCCAAGGCGGCCCTGATGATCGTCCGGCTGCAGCCGGACAACATCAAGGACAAGCGCGAGCTGGAGTGGTCGCACCAGGGTGTCGTGGCCTATTCGAAGATCTGCACCCACGTCGGTTGCCCGATCTCCCTGTACGAGCAGCAGACGCACCACGTGCTGTGCCCGTGCCACCAGTCCACCTTCGACCTCTCCGACGGCGCCCGAGTCATCTTCGGCCCGGCCGGTCACGCCCTGCCGCAGCTGCGCATCGGCGTGGACAGCGAGGGGTACCTCGAGGCGCTCGGCGACTTCGAGGAGCCCGTCGGTCCTGCATTCTGGGAGCGCGGATGAGTACTTCAGCGAGCAACCCGACCCGCTCGCGCGGGAAGGCACCGGCCGGCGAGAAGCTCGCCGACTGGGCCGACGGCCGGCTGGGCATCTACAGCCTGGCCAAGGCCAACATGCGCAAGATCTTCCCCGACCACTGGTCGTTCATGCTGGGTGAGGTCTGCCTCTACAGCTTCCTGATCATCATCCTCACGGGTGTGTATCTGACGCTGTTCTTCCACCCGTCGATGAACGAGGTGGTCTACCACGGCAGCTACGTCCCGCTCCAGGGACAGCTGATGAGCGAGGCGTTCAACTCGACCCTGCACATCTCCTTCGAGGTGCGCGGTGGTCTGCTCATCCGGCAGATCCACCACTGGGCCGCGCTGATCTTCCTCGCGGGCATGTTCGTGCACATGATGCGTGTGTTCTTCACCGGCGCGTTCCGCAAGCCGCGTGAGGTCAACTGGATGTTCGGCTTCCTGCTGTTCGTCCTGGGCATGTTCACCGGTTTCACCGGTTACTCGCTCCCGGACGACCTGCTGTCCGGCACCGGTGTCCGCTTCATGGAGGGCGCGATCCTGTCCGTGCCGATCGTCGGCACGTACATCTCGTACTTCCTCTTCGGCGGCGAGTTCCCCGGTCACGACTTCGTGGCGCGGTTCTACTCGATCCACATCCTGCTGCTGCCGGGCATCATGCTCGGCCTGGTCGTCGGCCACCTGATCCTGGTCTTCTACCACAAGCACACGCAGTTCGCGGGCCCCGGCAAGACCAACAACAACGTCGTCGGCATGCCGCTGCTGCCGGTCTACATGGCCAAGGCCGGAGGCTTCTTCTTCCTGGTCTTCGGTGCCATCGCGGCCATCGCGGCGATCGCGCAGATCAACCCGGTCTGGGCCATCGGCCCCTACCGTCCGGACCAGGTGTCCACCGGCGCCCAGCCCGACTGGTACATGGGCATGGCCGAGGGCCTCATCCGCGCGATGCCCGGCTGGGAGATCAACTTCTGGGGCCACACGCTGGTCCTGGGCGTGTTCATCCCGCTGGTGCTCTTCGGTGTGGTCCTCGCGGTCATCGCGCTGTACCCGTTCATCGAGTCCTGGGTCACCGGCGACCGGCGCGAGCACCACATCCTGGACCGCCCGCGCAACGTCCCGACCCGTACGGCCTTCGGTGCCGCGTGGATCGCCTGGTACTTCGTGCTGCTGGTCGGTGGTGGAAACGACCTGTGGGCCACCCACTTCCACCTGTCGATCAACGCGATCACCTGGTTCGTGCGCATCGCGTTCTTCCTGGTGCCGATCGTCACCTTCGTCGTCACGAAGCGGATCTGCCTCGGCCTGCAGCGCCGGGACAAGGACAAGGTGCTGCACGGCCGCGAGTCCGGCATCATCAAGCGCCTGCCGCACGGTGAGTTCATCGAGGTCCACGAGCCGCTCAGCCAGGAGCAGCTGTACACCCTCACGGCCCACCACCAGTACGAGCCGGCCGAGATCGGCCCGACGGTCGACGAGAACGGTGTCGAGCGCAAGGTCGGAGGTACGGAGAAGCTGCGCGCCAAGCTCAGCAACGCGTACTTCGGTGAGGACAGCCAGATCGCGAAGCCGACCGTCGAGGAGTACAAGGAGATCACGAGCGGCCACGGCCACCACTGATCACTTAACCCTGAGCGTCGCCACGCCACGGTGAAGGGCCCCGTCCGAACCCCGGACGGGGCCCTTCGCCGTGCCCGGGGCTGGATAGGGTGGACATCGGTACGAGAGGTAGCGTCCGGGAGCCCCGGGCACCGATTCAGGAGCGGCTTATGAGCGCTGTGACCCCCGCTGGAGGCGACACCGCGGCGGGCCGTTCCTGGCCCCGGATGCTGAACGGTCTGCTGGAGGGCCGGGACCTGGTCGCCGACGACACCGCCTGGGCCATGGACCGGATGATGGGCGGCGAGGCGACCGACGCCCAGATCGCGGCCTTCGCGGTGGCCCTGCGTGCCAAGGGCGCCACCGTCGAGGAGATCACCGGTCTCGTCCGCACGATGTACGAGCACGCCAACGTGATCGAGGTGCCCGGCGCCACCGTCGACATCGTCGGCACCGGCGGCGACGGCGCCAAGACGGTGAACATCTCCACCATGTCCTCGATCGTCGTCGCGGGCACCGGCGCGAAGGTCGTCAAGCACGGCAACCGGGCGGCGTCCTCCGCCTCCGGCGCCTCCGACGTCCTGGAGAAGCTCGGCGTCAACCTCGACCTGACGCCGCGGCGGGTGGTCGAGGTCGCCGAGGAGGCCGGGATCACCTTCTGCTTCGCGGTGAAGTTCCACCCGGCGCTGCGCCATGTGGGCGCGGCCCGCGGGCAGTTGGGCATCCGCACAGTGTTCAACCTGCTCGGTCCGCTGACCAATCCGGCCAAGGTGAAGGCCCAGGCGGTCGGCGTCGCGGTGGCGCACGAGGCGCCGATCGTGGCGGGCGTCTTCGCCGAACGCGGCAACTCCTCCCTGGTCTTCCGCGGCGACGACGGGCTCGACGAGCTGACCACCACCGCGACCTCGCGGGTGTGGGTCGTGCGGGACGGCAAGGTCACCGAGGAGGCCTTCGACCCGCGCGACGTCGGCCTGGACCTGGTGCCGGTGGAGGCGCTGCGCGGCGCGGACGCCTCCTACAACGCCGAGGTCGCCCGCCGGCTGCTGGAGGGCGAGAGCGGCCCCGTACGGGACGCCGTCCTGCTGAACTCGGCGGCGGCCCTGGTCGCCCTGGAACCGGGCTCGGGGACGCTGGCGGAGCAGATCCGGGCCGGGATGGAGAGGGCCGCAGAGTCGATCGACTCCGGGGCGGCCCGGCGCACGCTGGAGCGCTGGGTGGCCGCCAGCAACGCCTGAGCCGTGCGGTGCGCCGCAGGGCGCGGTCCACGATCCGGACCGCGCCTTGCGCCCGGAAGATCGTGTGGCAAGATGTTGGACCAGGTCATGAGTGACAGCCATGTGGCCCCGGCCGGCTGTCCGGCAACCCTCCGTCCGTGGCGGGGTGCCCCGGGTGAAGACCAGGTCGTAGGCAGCGAGGTCTACGGCAAGCGCGGACCCCTCGCATCACCAGGGGTCCTGGTCGTACGAGGGAGCCTTCCGTGAGCAACCGAATGCGTTAGGGCGACCGGCCTAGAGGCCGCAGAGCCCCGCCTCCGCACACCTCTTCTCACCTCGCCACGCTGGAGCCCTGTCCGCTCGCGTGGTGGATTCACCCTGCTTTCACGGGAGTTCACCCATGTCTGTCTCCACCGTTGCCGCCGACCAGTCCGTTTGTGCCCCGCTGGCCGTTCTGGGACGGGATGTGACCGTTCCGCTGGTGACCGGCGGCGAGGTCACCTACGCGGCCCTCGACTACGCGGCCAGCGCCCCCGCGCTCCAGCGGGTCTGGGACGACGTGGCCGCGTACGCCCCCTACTACGGCAGTGTCCACCGCGGGGCCGGCTACCTCTCGCAGCTCTCCACCGACCTGTTCGAGAACGCCCGGCGCACCGTCGCCGAGTTCCTCGACTGCCGCGCGGACGACCAGGTGGTGTTCACCCGCTCCACCACCGACTCCCTCAACCTGCTGGCCCGTGCCGTCCCGGCCGACTGCCGGGTGTTCGTCTTCGAGACCGAGCACCACGCGTCCCTGCTGCCCTGGCGCGACGCCCAGGTGACCTACCTCAACGCCCCGCGGACCCCGGAGCAGGCCGTGGCGACCCTGGAGCGGGCGCTGGCCGGCCGCGAGCCCCACGGCCCCGCCCTGGTCTGCGTCACCGGCGCCTCCAACGTCACCGGTGAGCTGTGGCCGGTGCGGGAGCTGGCCGCCGCCGCCCACGCGCACGGTGCCCGGATCGTCCTGGACGCCGCCCAGCTCGCCCCGCACCACCCGGTGTCGGTCAAGGACCTCGACGTCGACTGGGTCGCCTTCTCCGGGCACAAGCTGTACGCCCCCTTCGGCTCCGGGGTGCTGGCCGGGCGCGCGGACTGGCTGCGCGAGGCCGAGCCGTACCTCGCGGGCGGCGGCGCCAGCCGCCGGGTGACGCGGCGCGCGGACGGGGGAGTGGACGTGCAGTGGCACGACAGCGCCGCCCGCCACGAGGCCGGCTCGCCGAACGTCATCGGCGCCTACTCGATCGCGGCGGCCTGCAAGGCGCTGACCGAGGCCGGGTTCGACGCGCTGGTGGCCCGCGAGCAGTACCTCATCGGCAAGGTGCGCGACGGGCTGGCCGGGGTGCCCGAGGTGAAGGTGCTCTCCCTGTTCGGGGACGACGCCCCGCGGGTCGGCGTGCTCTCCTTCGTGGTGGCCGGCTGGAACAGCTCGCACTTCGCCGCCGCGCTCTCCGCCGAGTACGGCATCGGGGTCCGCGACGGCCTGTTCTGCGCCCACCCGCTGGTGCGCACCCTGCTCGGCAGCGACCCGCAGACCCAGGGCGAGTGCGGTGCCCCCGAGGCCGCGCCCGGCGAGAAGTCCCTCAACGCCATCCGCGTCAGCTTCGGCGCCGGCACCCCCGACGAGCACGTGGAGCGCTTCGTGGCGGCGGTGCGGGAGCTGGTGGCCGAGGGCGCGAAGTGGACGTACCGCACCGAGGACGGCCGCTGCGTGCCCGCCGTGTGAGGCCCCGCGTCCCGCGCGCGGTGCCGAGCCGGCGCCGAGCCGGCCGAGTGCCGCGGGCGGCCGCGGCGGACGGCGCCCCGAAGGCGGCGTCCGCGATCGGTCAGGAGTCCAGTCCGATCGCGAACGCCGCCTCCAGGTCGTGCTGCGAGTACGTGCGGAAGGCGACGTGCGTGTCCGTGGCCTCCACTCCGGGGATCTTGCTGATCCGGCCGGGGATGATCTCCGCCAGGTCCTCGTGCCGGCCCACCCGCACCATGGCGATCAGGTCGTACGTGCCGGTGACGGAGAAGACCTCGCTCACGCTCTCCAGCGAGGCGATCCGCTCGGCGATCTCGGGGATCCGGTCCACGCTGGTCTTGATGAGGACGATCGCGGTGATCACGGCTGGTTCTCTCCCTCGGGGGCCGGAGCAGGGGTGACCTTCACTCTAGTCGGCCGCCCGAACCTGGCCCACGCGTAGCCGAAGCCGAGCGCGAAGCCGATGACGTGGGCCAGGTAGGCCACGCCGGGCCCGTCGGAAGCCCGGCCTGCGGCCAGCCACTGCAGGGCGGCCCAGAAGGGCAGGACGACCCAGGCGGGCAGGCGCAGCGGCAGGAAGAAGAGGAACGGCAGCACGCTGGTGACCCGGGCCCGGGGGAGCAGGTAGAGGAAGGCACCGAGGACCGCCGAGATCGCTCCCGAGGCCCCGACCAGGGTCTGGCCGGAGTCCGCGTGGGCGCCGGCGTACCCCAGCAGTGCCAGGTACCCGCAGCCGACGTAGAACAGCGTGAACTCGACGCGGCCCATGCGTTCCTCCGTCAGCGCGCCGAAGACGTGCAGGAAGAGCATGTTGCCGAGCAGATGGACCCAGCTGCCGTGCACGAACAGGGCCGTGGCGGGGGTGAGGGCGGCCCGGGCGGAACCCGTGAACAGGTCGGCGGGGATCACGCCCCAGCGCCGGAAGTAGGCCTGCTGGGCCTGGAGCAGGGTGTCCCCGGTGCCGTGGGCGGGGACGAGTCCGGCGGCCGGGCTGATCGCGAAGGCGGCGCAGCACAGGACGATCAGGGCGGTCGTCACCGGCGCCGGTGCGGACCGGACCGCCCTGAGCGCCCTGACCGTCCGGGCGGCCACCGCGTTCCTGGAGCTGATCATGTGTACAGAGCATGGCGTAACAGGGCGCATCCGCACACATCGCCTCGCCGCCGTGGACAGCCGGGCGCCGAGTGGCCTCCAGGCCGTAGGGTTACGAGCCGGCGCACCGGGGAAGCCGGCGCGTCGCGGAATCCGGAAGGAAAGTGAGCAGCCCGATGACGGTTCCCCTGCCGACCGCCACGACGCGGTGGCGCTGCACCCTCTGCGGCAACCTCACCCGTTTCGACGTGACGCGCTCGTCGAAGGTCGTCGAGTACGTCCACCTCGACCTGGCCGGGGAGCCCACGGTCGAGGAGCGCGAGGTCGTCAGTGAGACCATCGAGTCGGTGCGCTGCCGCTGGTGCAACGCGGTGGACAAGGTGGAACTCGTGGACAGGCCGGGCGCCGGCTCCTGAGCGGAGCGGACCCGCACAGGCGACCCCGGGAGGGGTCCCGTGAGGCATTGGGGTGACGGATGGGGCAGACACGAGGCGGGGAGCCGGACGACGGCGCCGCTGAGGTGCTCGACCGTCCGCTGCCCGACGGCGTGCGTCGCAGGGTCGTGCAGATCGTGGCCGACGCCTTCGGCCGGCTGACCGTCGCCGAGCTGCCCGCGCAACTGCGCCAGTACGCCCGGTTCGCGCCCAACCGCCGGGCCAAGTTCGCCGGCAACGCGATGGCGGCGGCGCTGGAGACCGACACGCTGTTCCGGCAGCGGGTCGGGGAGAAGTTCCGGGAGGCGCAGGCGGAGCTGTGCGGCGCCCTCGACTCCGGCGCGCCGCCTCCGGCCGCGGACCCGCTCGACGTGGCCGCCGCGGCCTACGTCCTGCGCCCGGCGGGCTGGGTGAAGCTGGTGACCGCCGCGGGCGAGGAGGCACTGCGGGCGCACGCCGAGCGCGCCGAGGAGGAGAGCCGCGCCGAACTGGAGCGGCTGCGCGAGCAGCTCGCCGCCGCCCGTGAGCAGGCCCGTGCCGAGACCGAACGCCTGCGCGCCGAGCTGGACGCGGCGCGCAAGGAGGCCGATTCGCTGCACCGCAAGCTGCGCGCCGCGCTCAGCGACGTCAAGCGCGGCGAGGCGGCGCTGCGCAAGACGCGCGGCGAGACGGAGACGGCGCGCGCCGAGGCGCAGGTGCAGGTGTCGGCCGCCGAGAGCGAGAACCGGCGGCTGAAGGCGCGCCTGGGCGAGGCGGAGGCCGCCCTGGAGGCCACCCGCAAGGCCGCCCGTGAGGGGCGCAGTGTCGAGGACATGCGGGTGCGGCTGCTGCTGGACACCGTGCTCGACGCCGCCCAGGGGCTCCGGCGCGAACTCGCGCTGCCGCCGGTGTCCGTACGGCCCGCCGAGACCGTCGACGCGGTGGAGCCGGGCCGGATGACACCGAAGGACATCGCCGCCCGCGCGCTGTCCGAGCACGACCCGGCGGTCCTGGACCAGTTGCTCGCGCTGCCGCAGGCGCATCTGGTCGTCGACGGCTACAACGTCACCAAGACCGGCTATCCCCAGATGCCGCTGGAGAAGCAGCGTCTGCGGCTGCTCGGACAGCTCTCGCAGCTCGCCGCGCAGACCGGCGCGGAGGTCACCTGTGTCTTCGACGGGGCCGAACTGGCCGCGCCGGTGCTGCTGGCGCCGCCGCGCGGGGTGCGGGTGCTGTTCTCCAAGCCGGGTGTCACCGCGGACGAGCTGATCCGTCAGCTGGTGCGCGCCGAGCCGCCGGGCCGGCCGGTCATCGTCGCCTCCACCGACCGCGAGGTGGCCGACGGTGTCGCCCGGGCGGGAGCGCGCCCGGTGGCGTCGGCGATGCTGCTGAAGCGTCTGTCGCGCGGCTGAGGACAGAGCTGAGGACGCTGAAGACCGACACGGGCGGGCCGCGGTGGCCCGCCGGCCGCTCTCCCGGATCGGCAAAACGGTCATAAGCCGATCTGCATCTCATTCACAACGTAGAGGTTTGATGCCCGAATTGACGGATCCGTCACGCAACGTAGCGTCAACCGTGCCTCACGCCTGGTGAGTTGAGGCAAAGAATGCGGGCTGTGACGGGATTTCTCGGCGGGAGGATTTGAATTCATCACGATGAGGTCACTAGGGTCTGGCCTCGAACCTCCGAGCGGGTGGTCACTCACAAGAAGGAGCTTTCTTCCGTGGCGTCCCACCGTCGACCCAAACAGCCCAGTCGCGCACGCGTGACGATGCTCACCACCGCGGCCGCCGCCGCCGTCGCGATCAGCGCGCAGGCGGCCAACGCGGCTCCGAGTGAGAAGCCGAGCAAGGACGAGGTCAAGTCCAAGGTCGACCGCCCGCGGCCAGCAGGACCTCAACAAGCTGCGCGACGGCCTCGGTTCGATGGCGGCCGGCCAGTACCGCTCCGGCGGCATCGACCCGTCCCTCCAGCTCTTCCTCTCCTCCCACCCGGAC
>NZ_JOIY01000016.1 GCF_000720185.1 Streptomyces sp. NRRL S-340
TCGTGATGCTCAACGCCCTGCGCGAGACCCACGCGGCCCAGGCCGCCATCACGATGGCCGCCGGCACCCTGCGCGCCGCCCTGCACCAGGCCTGAACCCAAGGAGATCCGGCAGACATGAGCACCACCACCCCCACCGTCGTCCTGGTCCACGGCGCCTTCGCCGACGCGGCCGGCTGGTCCGGCGTCATCGAGGAGCTCCAGCGCCACGGCATCCCGGTCATCGCCCCGCCGAACCCGCTGCGCGGCCTGGCCTCGGACGCCGCGTACATCGCCTCCGTGGCCGCCCGGATCGACGGTCCCGTCGTGCTGGTCGGCCACTCCTACGGCGGTGCGCTGATCACCGTCGCCGGCACCGCGGACAACGTCGTCGGGCTGGTCTACGTGGCCGCCTACGTCCTCGAAGAGGGCGAGAGCCTCGGCGAGCTGCAGGGCCGATTCCCGCTCTCCCCGCTGGTGAGCAACCTCAAGCAGTGGACGTACCCCGTCGCCGGCGGCGACCCGGCCGTCGAGGTCACCATCACCGAGGACGCCTTCCCCTCGGTCTTCGCCGCGGACGTCCCCGAGGATGTCACCAAGGTCCTGGCCGTGGCGCAGCGCCCGCTGGCCGCCGCCGCCTTCGACGAGACGGCCTCCTCCGCCGCCTGGCGGACCAAGCCGTCCTGGGCACTGATCGCGGGCGCCGACAACGCGATCAACCCCGACGTGGAGCGCTTCGGCGCGAAGCGCGCGGGGGCGACCGTCGTCGAGATCGAGGGCGCCTCGCACGCGGTCGCCGTCTCCCAGCCGAAGCAGGTCGCCGACCTGATCCGCGAGGCGGTGCACGCCACGAGCTGACCGGGGAAAGGGGTGCCGCACGGAGAAGGACTCCGGGCGGCACCCCATTCGTCTCACGGCTCCTCGCGCCGTACCCGCTCGGCCCGGTCGACCAGCGTGACCACGACGACCAGGACCGCCACCGCGAGCGCGGCGAGGAGGGCCGGCGCCGGCGAGAGAGCCGCCGCGAGGACTGCCACCGCCACCACGGGAAACGCGAACTGTTCGACCCGGCTCCGCCGGTGCGGCCGGACGTGCACAGCCCACACGGTGATGAGGAAGACCGCCGCCGGCACCGTGACCGCGCCACCCGCGGACAGCGGCGGGGCACCGGTGCGCCCGGTGATCAGATGGGCGTACGCCGCCAGACCGGCTCCCTCGGCGGCAGCCGAGGCCAGGATCAGATAGTGGCCGTACGCCCAGGTGAACCTCCTGCGATGGGCCCGGTGCGAGGTGGCGAGCAGGGTGTGGGCCGGCCGGGCGAAGTACAGCCACCACAGGGCGAAGACGAGCAGCAGGCCACCCGCCGCCAGCAGGTACAGAGCCGCGGTGCCATGGTCCCGGTTCAGGGTATTGCGGACCGCCGCCGCGGCGGCCGCGACGGACTCACCCAGCACGATGAGGACGAACAGGCCGTACCGCTCGGCGATGTGGTGCGGATGCCACGGCGTCATTCCGGCGGACTGCGCCCACACCGGAACGCAGACCTCTGCGGCGATCAGCGCGATGATGGCCGGCAGGCGCGCCGGGACCGGGAGGAGAAGCACCCCGACCCAGCCGATCTGACAACACGTCACCCCCAGGGCGAAGCGGAGCGCGGTCCGCCGCCGAGGCGGATCCGATCGTGCGACACGCAGCCACAGCGTGGTCAGCGTCGTGCGCAGGACGACGTATCCGAGTGTGACGACGCGCAGATCGCCTTCCTCGAACGCGCTCGGCACACCGGCGGCGAGGATGAGGGAGCCCGCGATCTGGACCAGCACCGTCAACCGGTAGGGGACGTCGTCAGGGTCGTAGGCGGAGGCGAACCAGGTGAAGTTCATCCAGGCCCACCAGATCGTGAAGAAGACCAGCGCGAAGCGCAGGGCACCGGTGAACCAGTGCCCGCTCGTCACCGCCGTGTTCAGACACCCGGACACCTGCGCGACCGCGATGACGAAGCACAGGTCGAAAAAGCACTCCAGCGTCGTGGCGGTTCTGTGCGCTTCCGCCGGGTCCCGCCCCCGCAGGCTCAACGCAGGGCTCCCGGCTCGCGATCCGCCCTCTGCTGCTCGCTCGGCATCATGCCTCTCCTCGTCGTTTCCGGGCCCACGCCGTCAGCGACGTTAGGCGGGACGAGGTGCTGGGCCGTGCCCGGTGGCGCACAGGGGCTTGCCCGAGAGTGAACGCGAACAGTCGGCGGAGCGCTCCGGGCAGAAGCATGATGTGCTCAATGCCTTCGGGACGGCGCGACGGACTCGCGTCGGTCCTGGGAGAGCCCGGGGAACCGCGGGTCCGGCGGCCGCCGGACCCGGGTGGCCGCCGCCACCACGGCGGCCACCCGGGACCATCAGCGATACCGTCCTGGTGGGGCGGGAGAAGCCGCACCGTACGCCGTCATCGCCCCGCCCCTTGTGTCGTGGCAGGCGTTGTCAGGTGCGAGTCCAGTGCTGGTTGCTGCCGTTCGAGCAGGAGTAGAGCTGGATCAGGGTGCCGTTGGCTGTTCCGGCTCCGACGGCGTCGAGGCAGAGGCCGGACTGGACGCCGACGATGGATCCATCGGAGTTGAGGCGCCACTTCTGGTTGTCGCCGCCCCAGCAGCTGTAGATCTGCACCTTGGAGCCGTTGCCGGTGCCGGCGGCGTCCAGGCACTTGTTGCCGTAGACCCTCAGCTCGCCCGCGTCGGTGTACGTCCACTGCTGGTTGGTGCCGTTGGAGCAGTCCCACAGCTGGAGCTGGGTGCCGTCGGTGGTGCCGGCGTTGGGCACGTCCAGGCAGCGGCCCGAACCGACGCCCTTGATCTGTCCGCCACTCGAAGGGGGCGGCGTGGAGGAGCCGCCGTTGAGCGCGTCGAGGACGGCGGTGTAGGCGGCCTTCTTGCTGCCGTCACCGTTGAACAGCAGCGGTGTGTCCCCCGATCGCCAGGAGTCGGTGTCGCGCACACCCCAGACGGTGATGCCGAGGCAGCGCGAGACGGCCAGGCAGTCGTTGGTCACGTTGGCGTAGGTCGAGGCCGGGGCGCCCTGGATGTCGAGTTCGGTGATGGCCACGTCGACGCCGAGGGCGGCGAAACTCTGCAGGGTGGTGCGGAAGTTGCTGTTGTAGGGGCTGCCGCTGTTGAAGTGCGACTGGAAGCCGACGCAGTCGATCGGCACACCGCGCTGCTTGAAGTCCCGGACCATGGAGTACACGGCCTGGGTCTTGGCCCAGGTCCAGTCCTCGATGTTGTAGTCGTTGTAGCAGAGCTTGGCCGCCGGGTCGGCGGCGCGCGCGGTGCGGAAGGCGACCTCGATCCAGTCGTTGCCGGTGCGCTGCAGGTTGGAGTCCCGCCGGGCTCCCGAACTGCCGTCGGCGAACGCCTCGTTCACGACGTCCCACTGTGCGATCTTGCCCTTGTAGTGGCCCATCACGCCGTTGATGTGGTCGATCATCGCCTGGCGCAGGGTGCTGCCGCTGAGGCTCTGCATCCAGCCGGGCTGCTGGGAGTGCCAGGCCAGGGTGTGGCCGCGCACCTTCTTGCCGTTCTGCACCGCCCAGTTGTAGACGCGGTCACCGGCGGTGAAGTTGAACTGGCCCCGCTGCGGTTCGGTGGCGTCGATCTTCATCTCGTTCTCGGCCGTCACCATGTTGAACTCACGGCCCGCGATCGCCGTGTACGCCGAGTCGCCCAGCTTGCCCGAGGCGATGGCGGTGCCGAAGTAACGGCCGCTCTGTGCCGCCGCGGCGCCGAGCGTGCTCTCGGCGGCATGTGCTCCCGGCGGCGCGACCAGGGCGGCGACCACACCGAGGACGCCGGCGACCAGCACCCACAGCAGACCGCGGATCTTTTGGCGGACGGCGGGTCTGGGAAGGGCATACGAGCCCATGACTGTTCCTCCAAGGCAGAGATCAGATCACGGATGGACGGAAGGCAGGGGTTTGCGTCGCCCGCTCCCACGCGGCGGGCGGACGGACGGACAGCGAGTGACTGACGGGTCGGGTCGGGGGCACGGGCAGTAGGGGCTCACCGGACGTGCGGTCCTGGGACGGGACGGTCTTCGAGACAGGCACACGGATCTGCTGTGCGGTTGTGCGTGGACCTGCCGCCCAGCACTGACCGCCCAAGGCCCGCGTGGTCCGGAGTGCCGAGCCGGCGCCGGTTTCTCAGACAGGAATGATTGAGGCGTTGACGGTGCATCGTCAACAGCTCGGCCCCAAAAAGTTTCTGTTTTATGTCCGAAACTTTCGGGATTCTCGGTTTGCCGAATAGCAGGCAATGATGCGGTTGTCCGTGGTTGTTGTCTGGCCGGAAAATGCTCTGCGGCTCGACCGCTTGGTGGCGCGACGCCCGACGCGTCCCTGGGAAGTTCTCGAAATATTTCGGATCGGACGACGACATGTGCGAGAGGTGTTGACGCCGTTCGCCGGATCCCTATCATTCAGGTTGCTCGACACCCCGACCTTCGTTCGATATGTCGAATAGGCGAGTCGCTCCATCGCACGGCAGGCAACTCCGGGCCGCCGCCCGAACGCGGAGCCGCAAGGAGTCGCGTCGGCATATGTCATGAACCCGCCAATCACTCACCACTCGAGGTTGAGGAAGGCCCCATGCATAGAGGAAGTTTCAGCCGCAGGCATACGTCCGCGGTGCTCGCCGCCGCGGTGGCGGTCCTGGCCGCGTTGGCGGCGATGCTCGTCGCCGCTCCGGCTCAGGCGGCCACCAGCGGCGCCCTGCGCGGTGTCGGTTCGAACCGGTGTCTCGATGTCGTGGGCGCCGGTCAGGACAACGGCACCTACCTGCAGATCTACGACTGCTGGGACGGAGCCAACCAGCAGTGGACGCTGACGGACGACCACCGGCTGACGGTCTACGGCGACAAGTGCCTGGACGTCCCCGGCCACGCCACCACGGCCGGTACCCGGGTGCAGATCTGGTCCTGCTCGGGCGGTGCGAACCAGCAGTGGCGGGTGAACTCCGACGGCACGGTCGTCGCTGTGGAGTCCGGGCTGTGCCTGGAGGCCACGGGCGCCGGTACGGCCAACGGGACGGCGGTGGAGATCTGGACGTGCAACGGCGGCAGCAACCAGAAGTGGACCGGTCTGTCCGGAACGACGCCGCCGCCGGACACGTGTTCTCTTCCGTCGGCGTACCGGTGGACCTCGACGGGTGTACTGGCGCAGCCGGCGAACGGGTGGACCGCGGTGAAGGACTTCACCACCGTGACGTACAACGGCAAACACCTGGTCTACGCGTCGAACGTGTCGGGATCCTCCTACGGCTCGATGATGTTCACTCCCTTCACGAACTGGTCGGACATGGCGTCGGCCGGCCAGACCGGGATGAGCCAGGCAGCGGTGGCGCCCACGCTGTTCTACTTCGCGCCCAAGAACATCTGGGTGCTGGCGTACCAGTGGGGTGCGTCGCCCTTCGTCTACCGGACGTCGAGCGACCCCGCCAACCCCAACGGCTGGTCCTCGCCGCAGCCGCTGTTCACCGGCAGCATCTCCGGCTCCGGTACCGGCCCGATCGACCAGACGCTGATCGCTGACGGCCAGAACATGTACCTCTTCTTCGCGGGTGACAACGGCAAGATCTACCGGGCGAGCATGCCGATCGGGAACTTCCCGGGCAGCTTCGGCTCGTCGTACACGACGGTCATGAGCGACTCGACGAGCAACCTGTTCGAGGCGGTGCAGGTCTACAAGGTTCAGGGGCAGAACCAGTACCTCATGATCGTGGAGGCGATGGGTGCGAACGGGCGCTACTTCCGCTCGTTCACGGCCTCCAGCCTGAGCGGATCGTGGACCCCGCAGGCCGCGAGCGAGAGCAACCCCTTCGCGGGCAAGGCCAACAGCGGTGCCACCTGGACCAACGACATCAGCCACGGTGACCTGGTCCGCGACAACCCCGATCAGACCATGACCGTCGACCCCTGCAACCTGCGGTTCCTCTACCAGGGCAAGTCACCCGGCGCGAGCGGCCCCTACGACCAGCTGCCGTGGCGGCCGGGCGTCCTGACCCTGAAGCGCTGACCTCCCCGGTCCGCGCTGACCTCCCCGGTCCGCGGTGTCCGCGACGCGGCGCGGTCCGCGGGCGTGCCGGCGAGCGGTTCACGGCGTGGGACCGTCCGCCTGCTGACCGACGCTCGCCGTCCGGGGGAACCCCGGCCGTGCGGCGGCCGGGGTTCCCCTTCACGCGGCGCGGACCGGGCCGCCGACACGCGCTGCCGGCGCAGGGTCCGGTTCTGCCGGTCCAGGCCGCGCTACCACCGCACGGTCTGCCCCTGCCGGTCCAGGTAGTGCAGTCCGCCCCTGCCTGCCTGGGCCTCGATCGTGTCGACGACGCCCGGGATGCTCTCGTCGACGGTCAGGCGGGCGCCGGGGCCGCCCAGGTCGGTCTTCACCCAGCCCGGGGCCAGGAGCAGGAGCGTGCGCGGGTCGTCGGCGTGCCGTGCGGCGAAGCTGCGCATCAGCTGGTTCAGCGCGGACTTGCTCGCCCGGTAGACCTCGAAGCCGCCCTTGGTGTTGTCGGCGACGCTGCCCTGCCCCGAGGACATCACCCCGATGGTTCCGGTCGCCGGGACCAGGTCGTGCAGCGTCTCGACGGTGCGCATGGGGCTCAGCGCGTTGGTCACCATGACGCGGGTGAAGTCGTCGGTGGACACATCGGCGAAGGTCGCCGAGGGGTCGGTGGTGTAGTTCGTCCCGGCGTTGACGAACAGCAGGTCGAGCGTCGTACCGGCCAGGCGCTCGCGCAACGCCGCGACCTGCTCGGGCACCGTGATGTCGGCGTTCTCCACCGTGAGGCGGCCCTTCGCCGACTCGGCCAGGGCGTGCAGCCCGGACCGTTTCCGTTCCGTCGCGGTGACCCGCCAGCCTCGGCTCAGCAGCTCGGCGGTCAGCGCGTAGCCCAGCCCCCGGGACGCGCCGACGATCAAAGCGGTCCTGCCGTCAGTTGCTGTCATCACTGTTCCCTGCTTCACGGGGAGGGCCCCGGGCTTCGATCCCCGAGCCGTGTGATCCGGACGGTACGCACGCTATGAGGCATCCGCTTTACCTGTCAAATGACAGCTGTCTTTCGACAGGGGAGTTAGGGTGGAGCGGTGGAAGAGAACCAGACCTCGCGGCTTTTCGAACTGGCCGACCTGATCCTGGCGGTGGGCCGGCACATCGAGGCGTCCAAAGAGGCCGCGGCCGAGTCCGGGACGCCCCTGGAAGGAGCGGTGATGCGTTTCATCGACCGCCATCCGGGCACGACCGCCGGCGCGGCGGCCGAGGCCACTCAGCTGATCTCCAGCAACTTCAGCAGGGCGGTGCGCGGGCTGGAGAAGAAGGGGCTGGTGCGGCGCGAGGCCGACCGGCACGACGCCCGCCGGGTGCGGCTCTATCCCACCGCGAAGGCGGGGGAGAACCTGCGGCGGCTGAGGGACGCGTGGTCCGGTCTGCTCGACGGCACGGTCACCGATTCCCACGAGATCGACGCCGTGATCTCGACCCTTCGGCACATCGAGACCCGGCTCGTCGCACGGTCCGTCAGCGGCGCCCGCGGCGCGGCGGCCCGGTAGTCGCAGTGGTCGGGCCGGCCGCGGCAGGATTCGTCTCACCTGGGTTCGCCGAATCGCCGTCCTCCTTCGGCGTCCTCGTCCGCACGGGGGCCGCGGGCGTCCGGATGTTCCCGGTACGGTCGTGCGGCGTGCGGCGTGCGGCGTGCGGCGTGCGGCGTGCGGCGTGCGGCGTGCGGCGTGCGGCGTGGCGGCCGTCCGGCGCGGTCACCGCCCGGGCGCCGTCCGCGAGTGGCCGTACCGCGGGCAGGCTCCCAGCGGGCCCGGAGGCATCTCACCGAACCCCGGCGGAGAAGCGGATCACTGTGCCGGCCGTCCACGACCGTTCTCGCCGGCAGCCGCGGGACCGATGTCTCCCGGGGCCGTTCTCCCGTCCGCACCCGGTGGCGGCGCCGTGCTCGCGCGCGTCACCAGGCGGGTCGGCACGAGGGTCGTCCCGGGTCCGGCGCCGGCATGGCGCATCTTGTGCAGCACCGCCTGGACGCACAGCCGTCCGACCTCGCCGAAGTCCTGGTGGACGGTGCTGAGCGGGGGCAGGAAGGACGCCGACTCGGGGATGTCGTCGAAGCCGATCACGCTGACCTCCCCGGGAACGCGCCGTCCGCGTTCGTGGAGGGCGCGCAGCAGACCGAGGGCCATCTGGTCGTTGGCGGCGAAGACCGCCGTGCAGTCGTCGCGCGCGGCCAGTTCGAGGCCGGCGCGGTAACCGGACTCGGCGGACCAGTCGCCGCGGACCAGCGGCGGCGGTGTGCGGCCGGCCTCCTCGAGGGCGGCGCGCCAGGCGTCGGCGCGGCGCTGCGCGGCGAAGGAGCCCTCCGGGCCGCCGAGGTGCCACACGGTGTCGTGGCCGAGACCGAGCAGGTGCCGCACGGCGGCGCGGCTGCCGCCGGCCTGGTCGGTGTCGACGACCGTGTAGCGGTCCCCGGCGTCGGAGTCGACGACCACGACCTGGACGTGCGGCGGCAGCGTGACGGTCGCGGCGTCCAGCAGGTGGACCTCCATGATGACGATCACCGCGTCGACGGCCAGTTCCTGCAACCGGGAGAACGCCCCCTGCACCGCGTCCTGGGTGGGCAGGGCGACCGGCAGCAGGGTCACCGCGTAGCCCTCCTGCGCCGCGGAGGTGGCGATGGCCTCCAGGGTGCGCACGTTGCCGGTGGTGGCCAGGGAGAAGGTGATGACGCCGATGGTGCGGAACTCGCCGCGTTTGAGGGCGCGGGCCGCGCTGTTGGGCCGGTAGCCGAGTTGCTCCATGGCGGCCGTCACCTGCCGGCGCGTCTTCTCGTTCACGCCCGGGTAACCGTTGGAGACCCGGGAAACGGTCTGCGACGAGACGCCGGCCAGGCGGGCCACGTCGGCCATGGAGGCCGTGCTCCGGCCGCTGCCGCGGGGCCGGCCGCGGGTTCGCCCCGGGGCTTCGCCGGGCGCCCCGCTCCTCACGTCCGGGGTGCCGCCCGGCACGCTCTCCGCCGCCGTCTCAGGCACGTCCACTCGCCGTTCCCCGCCCTCTCCGCCGCCCCGGCCGCCGGTCCCGCTCGGACTCTTGACCACCCTCATCGAGGCAGTGTAGACATTCCGCCACCCGATGTTTACGTAAACATCGCCGGCTCCCCGGCCTCTCCGGGGTGAGCGGTGTCCACGCGAGGTCCGCGTGAACCTCCGGGACGGCGCGGCCCCGGCCCAGGCCACGGCGGCGTCACCGAGTCACCACCCGCACGAGCGAGGAACGACATGACGACGCTGCAACCGCAGGTGGCCCCCGAGCCACGGTCGGCGCCACAGGCGCCACCCGCCACGGGACGGGAACGCCGCTCCTGGACGGGGTGGGGTTTCATCGGCCCGTTCGTGGCGGTGTTCGCCCTGGTGTTCCTGGCGCCGATCGCGTACTCGGTCTACCTGAGCCTCTTCCGCGACCGGCTCATCGGCGGGACCACCTTCGTGGGCCTGGACAACTACCGGCAGGCGCTGGGGGACGCGGACTTCTGGGCCGCGTTCGGCCGGGTCTCGCTCTTCCTGTGCGTGCAGGTGCCGATCATGCTGGGCATCGCCCTGCTGGTCGCCCTCGCCCTGGACAGCGGACGCCTCTACGGCGCGGACTTCTTCCGCATCTCCGTCTTCCTGCCCTACGCGGTGCCCGCCGTCGTCGCCACCCTGATGTGGGGCTTCATGTACGGCACCCGCTTCGGTCTCCTCGGCGACCTCGACCAGGCGTTCGGCCTGTCACTGCCCGACCCGCTCTCCCCGGACCTGGTCCTGGCCTCCATAGGCAACATCGTCACCTGGGAGTTCGTCGGCTACAACATGCTCATCTTCTACTCGGCGCTGCGCGTGATCCCGCACTCCCTGTACGAGGCGGCGCAGATCGACGGCGCCGGGCAGATCCGGGTCATCACCGCGATCAAACTGCCGGCGATCCGCGGCGCCCTGGTGATCGCGACGATCTTCTCCGTCATCGGCAGCTTCCAGCTGTTCAACGAGCCGAGCGTCCTGCAGAAGCTGGCCCCCAACGCCATCACCACGGACTACACGCCCAACTTCTACACGTACTCGCTGTCCTTCTCCGGCCAGCAGCACAACTACTCCGCGACGGTCGCCATCGTCATGGGGCTGATCACCATGGTCATCGCCTATGCCGTCCAGCTGCGCGGTATGCGCAAGGGAGCGTGAAGCAGCGATGACCGGTACCGTCCCCGACGCCGCCGCCCGGCCCGCGCCCTCCCGGCCGGCTCCGTCCCGCACCGCGCCCCGGCTGCGCGCGCCCCGGCGCGGCCCCTCTCCCGCCCGGCCCCGGCGCAGCGTCCCGCTGACCCTGCTCACCGGCCTGGTGCTGCTCTACAGTCTGCTGCCGCTGGCCTGGCTGCTCATCAGCGCCACCAAGACCCAGAAGGGACTGGCCCGTTCCTTCGGCCTGTGGTTCGACAGCGACTTCGCCCTGTGGGACAACATCGCGCAGACGTTCACCTACCACGACGGGATCTTCACCCGCTGGCTGCTGAACACCGTGCTCTACGTCGTGGTGGGCGCCGGCGGCGCCACCTTCCTGGCCACGCTGGGCGGTTACGCGCTGGCCAAGTTCGACTTCCCCGGCCGGCGCGCCGTGTTCGCCGTCGTGATCGGCGCCGTCGCCGTCCCGGGAACCGCGCTGGCGGTGCCGACCTTCCTGATGTTCAGCAACGTCGGCCTCACCGACACTCCGTGGGCGGTGATCCTCCCCTCGCTGATCTCCCCGTTCGGCCTGTACCTGATGTGGGTGTTCGCCTCGGAGGCGATCCCGGCCGAACTGCTGGAGGCCGCCCGCATGGACGGGGCGGGCGAGGTGCGCACCTTCTTCCAGGTCGCCCTGCCCCTGCTCGCGCCGGGCATCGTGACCGTCTCCCTCTTCACCATGGTCGCGACCTGGAACAACTACTTCCTGCCGCTCATCATGATCAAGAACCCGGACTGGTATCCGCTCACCCTGGGCCTGTACAGCTGGAACGCCCAGGCCGCGACCGCCGGCGGCCAGCCCGTGTTCCATCTGGTGATCACCGGATCCCTTCTCACCGTCGTGCCGCTGATCGCCGCGTTCCTGCTGCTCCAGAAGCACTGGCAGTCCGGACTCGCCGCAGGCAGCGTCAAGGAATAGCACCGCCCCCCTCCCCGCCCCCGGCCACCAAGAAGTGGAAGCGCACACCCATGCACAAGCACTCCCGCCGCCTGCTGCGCGGCATCGGTCTCGTCTGCGCCCTCGCCCTGGGGGCCACCGCGTGCGGCGGATCGAACTCCTCGGAGCCGGACGCGAAGACGGTCTCCGAGGCGGACATCAGCGCCGCGCTGAAGAAGGGCGGCACCATCACCGTCTGGGCCTGGGAACCCACGCTCAAGCAGGTGGCCGCCGACTTCGAGAAGGAGCACCCCGGGGTCAGGGTGAACCTCGTCAACGCGGGCACCGGCAACGACCAGTACAAGGCGCTGCAGAACGCCATCTCCGCCAAGAAGGGCGTACCCGACGTCGCCCAGGTCGAGTACTACGCCATGGGCCAGTACACGCTGACCAAGCAGCTCACCGACCTCACGGGCTTCGGCGCCGCGAAGCTGGCCGCCCAGTACTCACCGGGCCCGTGGAAGGGCGTCAAGGCCGGCGGCGGGATCTACGGGCTGCCGATGGACTCGGGCCCCATGGCCCTGTTCTACAACAAGAAGGTCTTCGACAGGTACCACCTCACGGTGCCCACGACCTGGGACGAGTACGTGGACGCGGCCCGCGCCCTGCACAAGGCGAACCCCAAGGCGTACATCACCAACGACGCCGGCGACGCCGGGTTCACGACCAGCATGCTGTGGCAGGCCGGTTCGCGCCCCTACAAGGTCGACGGCACCAAGGTGAGGATCGACTTCTCCGACCCGGGCGCGAAGAAGTACACCGCCACCTGGCAGAAACTGCTCGACGAGAAGCTGGTCGCCCCCGTGACCAGCTGGTCCGACGACTGGTACAAGGGCCTCGGTGACGGCACCATCGCCACGCTGGCCATCGGCGCCTGGATGCCGGCCAACCTCGCCTCCGGGGTGAAGGACGCCGCCGGCGACTGGCGCGTCGCACCGCTTCCGCAGTGGCGGGCAGGGGCCCACGACAGCTCCGAGAACGGAGGCAGCGCCCTCACCCTGCCCGAACTCGGCAGGAACGAAGCCCTGGCCTACGCCTTCGTCAGGTACGCCGACTCGGGCAAGGGGGTGGACACCCGTGTCAAGGGCGGCGCCTTCCCGGCGACGACCGCGCAGCTGACGTCCAAGACGTTCCAGGACGTCCGGTTCCCGTACTTCGGCGGGCAGCAGGCCAACAAGATCTTCGCGGAGTCGGCCGCGAACGTCTCCGGCACCTGGTCCTACCTGCCGTACCAGGTGTACGCCAACTCGGTCTTCAACGACACCGCCGGCAAGGCCTACGTCTCGCGCACCAAGCTGGCCGACGCCCTCAAGACCTGGCAGGACGCCTCCGTCAAGTACGGCGAGGAGCAGGGCTTCACCGTCGAGAAGTAGCGCACCGGGGCGGCGCGGCCACCCCGCCCCGCCCCGGTGTCCCACCCCGGAAGGACCACCATGATCTCCACCCTCCTGTCCCGCCGCGGCGGGGCGGACGGTGCCCCCGCCCCCCGGCTGGTCTACGGCGCCGACTACAACCCCGAGCAGTGGCCCCGCTCCGTGTGGGAGGAGGACGTCCGGCTGATGCGCGAGGCCGGCGTGAACCTCGTGTCGCTGGCCATCTTCTCCTGGGCCCGCATCCAGCCGGCCGAGGACGTCTGGGACTTCACCTGGCTCGACGACATCATGGACCTCCTGCACGCGGGCGGCATCGGCGTCGACCTGGCCACGGCCACCGCGTCCCCGCCGCCGTGGCTGACCGCCGCCCACCCGGAGATCCTGCCGGTCACCGCCCGCGGCGAGACCCTGTGGCCGGGAGCCCGCCAGCACTGGCGGCCCACCTCGCCGGTCTTCCGCGAGCACGCCCTGCGCCTGGTACGGCAGATGGCCACCCGCTACGCCGGTCACCCGGCGCTGGTCGCCTGGCACGTCAACAACGAGCTGGGCTGCCACAACGTCCACGACTACTCCGACGACGCGGCGCGCGCCTTCCGTGACTGGCTGCGCAACCGTTACAGCACGCTGGACGCGCTCAACGACGCCTGGGGGACGGCCTTCTGGTCCCAGCGCTACAGCGACTGGGAGCAAATCCTGCCTCCCCGCCTGGCCGCCTCCCACCCCAACCCGACCCAGCAACTGGACTTCAAGCGCTTCTCCTCGGACGCGCTGAAGGACCACCTGCGCGCCGAACGCGCGATCCTCCGGGAGATCACCCCCGGCGTCCCCGTCACCACCAACTTCATGGTGATGGGCGGCACCAAGGGCATGAACTACCCGGACTGGGCCGAGGAGATCGACTTCGTCTCCAACGACCACTACGTCCACCCGGGCCCGCAGGACCGCGACGAGCTGTCCTTCTCCGCCAATCTCACCAGCGGCATCTCCGGCGGACGGCCCTGGTTTCTGATGGAGCACTCCACCAGCGCCGTGAACTGGCAGCCCGTCAACCTCGCCAAGCGGCCCGGCGACCTCGTCCGTGACGCGTTGCTGCATGTCGCGCACGGCGCCGACGCGGTCTGCTTCTTCCAGTGGCGCCAGTCCGCGGCCGGCGCGGAGAAGTACCACTCCGCGATGGTTCCGCACGCCGGGCCCGACAGTGAACTGTTCCGCACGGTGACCGGACTCGGCGCGACCCTGAAGGCGTTGTCACCCGTGGCGGGCAGCGAACGGGAACCCGCCCCGGTCGGCATCCTCTACGACTGGGACTCCTGGTGGGCCAGCGAGCAGGACTCGCACCCCACCACCCTGCTCGACTACCGCCAGGAGGCCCTCGACTGGTACTCGGCGCTCCTCGCCCTCGGCATCCGCGCCGACCTCGTCACCACCCGCGGCGACCTGCACCGCCACCAGGTGCTGATCGCGCCCGTGCTGCACGTCGTCCCCGCCGACCTGGCCAAGACGCTCACCCGGTTCGTCGAACAGGGCGGCCACCTCGTCACCACCTACTTCTCCGGGATCGTCGACGAGAACGACCACGTGTGGCTCGGCGGCTACCCGGGCGCCCTGCGCGACCTGCTCGGCATCCGCATCGAGGAGTTCGGGCCGCTGCCCGCGGGGGAGAGCGTCGAACTCGACGACGCGACGACCGGAAGCCTGTGGACCGACCGCGTCGCCGTCACCGCGCCCGGGACCGAGGTCCTGGCCCGCTACCGCACGGGCGTGCACGCGGGCCGCCCCGCCGTCACCCGGCGCCCCGCGGGGCGCGGTTCGGCCGCCTACGTCTCCACCCGGCTCGGCGTCGAAGGGGTCACCTCGCTCCTGCCCCGGCTGCTGGCGCCGGCCGGCGTGGCCGGCGAACTGCCCGAGGACGCCCGCGGAAGGGTGGAGACGGCGGTGCGCCGCGACGCCGCCCACCGCTATCTGTTCCTGGTCAACCGCGGCGAACAGGCCGTGCCGGTACGCGGCCTGAGCGGAGACGTCCTCGTCGGCGTCGCCGACGCCGACGGCGTCCTCACCCTCGGGCCGCGGGGCGTCGCCGTACTGCGGCAGCCCCTCGCCTGAGCAGCGGATGCCGCACGGGGGAGCAGCGGCCCTGACGGCCCCTGGCCGCCGCGGCCGCGCCGGGCGGCACCCCGGCGGCGCCGGGTCGGTGACGGAGACGGCCATCGCCTCCGTCACCGACGGCCGGACCCGTCGCAGGGGCGGTCAGCGCTTGAAGTCCGTCTCCTCGACACGTGTCTGCACCGTCCGGCCGCTCTCCCACGCGTTGGCGCCCGGCGCCACGTCCGGCACGGGGATGTCCGCCCGGTTCTGCCGCTTGCGGGACGTCGAGACGCCGAGCCTGTCGTCCCGGGCCCTGATCATCTCGTCCGCGGCCTGTCCGTCCCCGGTGAAGCCCATCATCAGCTGGGGGATGCCGTAGGGGAAGTCGTCGCGGTCGTACTGCCACGTGTGGAACGTCTTGCCGTAGGTGGTCACGAGGTCCTCGAAGTAGGCGTGCTCGGCCAGGTCGGGGATGCCGGGGGCGGTGAGCGTGCCGGACTTGACCTCGTAGTGGTGGCTGTGCCACAGCCGCTTCTCGTCCTCGGGCAGCGAGCGGAAGCGCTCTTCGCTGATGATGTACTCGATGCCGATCAGGCGGGCGTCGGGCGCGTTGCGGTCGAAGATCACGCACTGGTGCAGGTCGTGACGGAGGTGGATGCAGAAGTGCGTGGCCTCCACCTGACGGCCCATGTCGTCGGCGTACATGTGGAAGCCGTTGAGATACGTGCTCATCGCATCGAGCGGGTACTTCGGCTGCATCGCCCCGGCCGCCAGGTCGAGCGCGCGGTGCTTGAGCGGGTGACCCTTGCCGACCTTGCTGATCGTGGCCGCCTTGCGGCCGAACAGGAGACCGGCCGCGGCCGTCACCCCTGCCGCGACACCGATCCCGATGGACGCGGCCGGGCCCCGGCCGGACCCGCGCGAGCGGTGTGTGCCCTGTGTGAATGCCATGGACGGCGAGTGCCCGGTGCCCGGCGGCCGTAACGGACCGCTCCGGGCGCACCGCCACCGGACGTCACGGGGTGCGGAAGCCCCGGAAGGTCACCTGCGCCCGGGTCTTGAAGCCGAGGCGCTCGTACAGGGCGATCGCGGTGGTGTTCGTCTCGGCGACATGGAGGAAAGGACGTTCGCCGCGTGCCACGATGCGGGCGGCGAGCGCACCGACCAGGCGGCCGGCGTGGCCCCGCCCCCGGGCTTCGGGTGCGGTGCACACCGCGCTGATCTCGGTCCATCCAGGGGGCCGCAGCCGCTCCCCGGCCATCGCCACCAGGGCACCGCCGACCCGGACACCGAGGTAGGTGCCGAGTTCGTGGGTGCGCGGCCGGAAGGGACCGGGCCCGGTGCGCGCGACCAGGTCGAGCATCTCGGGCACGCTCTCCGCGCCCAGCTCGACCACACCGGTGCCCGGACCGGCCCCGGGCAGGTCCGGGCGGGCACCGCCGGGCCGGATCAGCTGACGGCCGGCAAGGCTGAAGACCGGCTCCCAGCCCGTCGGCGGGTCGGCCGGGCAGCTGAACATGTCGGCGAAGGCGCCGGGACCGAGCAACCGGGCCAGGTCGGCCCAGTCCTCCGGGCCAGGACGGGCGGACACGGAGCAGAAGGTCGCCACTTCGGGGTCATAGGCGGCGGCCCGGCCGGCCCCGCGGGCGAGGTGCGCGTGCCGGCCGCCGAGCGAACGGCCCACCGGGTCGTCGAGCACCGGGTCGTCGTCGTTGATCACTGGGCCGTTCCTTTCCTGGTGGGCGCGGTGGCCGTGCGGTCGGGGCCGGTACCGCCGCGCCGTCGGGACCACCGGCGTCCAGGGCGCCCCTTTTGTTCGCAGCTCTCAGGGCTGTGCCGTGGCGACCTTCAGTCCGAACCCGATCAGCACGGCCCCGGTGACACGGTCCATGCCCCGGCGCACGGCCGGCCGCTCGAAGAAGGCGCGGGCCCGGGACAGGAGCAGGACGTACCCGCCGAGCCAGAGGCCGGTGAGCACCGTGTGCACGAGGACCAGCAGGGCCATGCCGGTGTGCGCGGGCAGCCCGGCGGGGGCCAGGGCCGGCAGCAGGCCCGTGTAGAACACGGCGATCTTGGGATTGAGGACGTTGCTCACCAGACCGGTCCGCCAGGGGTTGCCACGCGGCGGGGTGGGGACCGCCGCTGCCTGCGACCGGCCGCGGCGGCTCTGGAGCAGCGCCTGGACACCGAGGAGGACCAGGTAGCCGGCGCCGGCCAGTCTGACCACCGTGTACGCGGTGGCGGACGCGGCCAGGACGGCGGCGAGGCCGGCCACCGACAGCACGCCCCAGACCAGCAGTCCGGCGGTGATCCCGCCCACGGTCCGCAGCCCGTCCTGCCGGCCGGAGGCGACGGCCCGCTTGGTCACGACGGCCATGTCCGGTCCGGGCACCATGGTGAGCACCGCCAGGACGCCGGCGGCGGTCAGGAACTGTATGAGCATGCGCCCAGTCTCACATCCGCGCCGGGGCCCGTGGGCCGCGGGTTCGCCGGGGACCGCGGGCGGGGCGGAATCCCGGTACCGCCGGGGCTCCCCGCCCCGGCCGGCTCCCCGCCGCCGGGAGCCGGCCGGTGGTGCGGCGCCGGGGTGCTGCCCGCTGGGCCTGGGCCGGGGCGGCGGGTCCGGACCGAGCGGTGGCCCGCGGCCCGCTCGGGCCGCCTCAGCCGGCGGCGGCCGTGCGCGGCGCGCCGCGGAAGACCTGGGTGGTGTGCCAGGAGCGGTGCAGGTCCGCGACGGGCCGGATCCCGGGTTGCGGGCCGGTCAGCGGGCGGCCTGCCAGGGCCGTGACGTGGGCGCGGGCGGCCGCGCTGCGGCCCACGAAGTGCCGGGAGACGAGGACGCGGTGGCCGTCACCCATGCCGAGGACACCCTTGTCGAACAGCTTGTGGTGCAGCGAGCACAGGCACAGGCCGTTGTCGACGGAGTCCGGGCCGTCGAACGCCCACCAGCGCACGTGGGCCGCCTCCAGGCCGACGGGAGCGTGGTCGATCATGCCGTCGTAGCCGCAGAAGGCGCACTGGTACTCGTAGGCGGTCAGCACCAGCTCCCGCATGCGCCGGTCCCGCTGCCGCCTGCCGGGCGCGGCCGCCCCGGCCGCCGGTTCCGCTTCCGGTTCCGGGTCCAGGCCCACCGCGTCGCACAGGTCCCGGTGCAGCGACGGAGGGAAGTGCTGGTCCAGCAGCGTCCTTGCCATCCGGCCCAGCAGCGGCGGATCGCGACGGAGCGCCGTCCGCAGGTCCGGGGCCAGCCGCCCGGTGGCGCCGGACGCCCGCAGCTCCCGTATTCCGGTTCCGGGGCTGCCGGGGCCGCGGTCGGTCCGTACCTCCCACACCCCGTCGTTGACGAGGTGGTGGAAGGGGTAGGCGGGCGTGGTCGGGCGCGCGGGGCCGTACTCCGCCAGCAGCCGCTTCAGGTCACCCTCCACCGCGCTGTACGGCAACGCGTCCTCGGCGTCCGCCTGGAAGCGGCCCAGCGCGTACAGGAGCAGCAGCGGCTTGTGCGGCGCCCGGACCCCGTCCCGGCTCCACTGCTTCAGCTTCGCGGCGCGCTCCAGCCAGTCCATGGACGGTGATCCTAGTGAGGCCCGGCCGGACGCCTCGCCGAGGTGGTCCCGCACCGGTGACGCGCGGCCTCGCCCGCCCAAGGGCCCGGTGGACGCGAACGGGCCCTGTTCTTTGCCGGCCGGTTCTGCCGAACCCCTTGACCGGTCCCCGTGCCCGAGTATGGTCTAGACCAAGTTTCGTAGGTCTAGACCTACATCAAGGGCCTCGCAGACGTCGGTTCCGATTCATCGAGGGAAGTGATGTGACATGGACACGAAGAGAAAGGTGGCTGTCGCGATCGGGGCGCTGGTGGCCCCGGTGCTCGCCGTCAGCCTCCCGGCGGCCACGGCCGGGGCGCACGGCTGGGTCACGCTGCCCACCAGCCGGCAGGAGCAGTGCGCCGAAGGCGTCGTCGACTGCGGCCAGATCAAGTACGAGCCGCAGAGCGTCGAGGGCCCCAAGGGTCTGCAGAGCTGCAGCGGCGGTCACGCGGAGTACGCCGAACTGGACGACGACAGCAAGGGCTGGAAGGTCACCCCGGTCGGCACCACGGCGACGTTCACCTGGCACAACACGGCACGCCACTCCACCGCCAACTGGCAGTACTTCATCGGCGGTCAGAAGATCGCCGAGTTCGACGGCCACAACCAGCAGCCCGCCGCCGACGTCAGCCAGCAGGTGAACTTCGGCGGCTTCACCGGCCGCCAGAAGGTGCTGGCCGTCTGGAACATCGCCGACACCGCCAACGCCTTCTACTCCTGCGTCGACGTCAACATCGGCGGCACCGGCGGCGGTGACGGGGGCGGTGGCGGCGGCAACGGCGGCGGGGGCACCTGCACCGCGCCGGTCTGGGACCCCGCGCACGTCTACAACGGCGGCGACACCGTCTCCTACGGCGGCCACACCTGGCGCGCCAAGTGGTGGGTCACGGGCGACAAGCCCGGCACCACCGGGCAGTGGGGCGTCTGGGAGGACCTCGGCGCCTGCCCGGCCGGCTGATCCCCGGTCCCGGACCCCCGACGGGGCGGCCCGCTCGCGCCGCCCCGTCGGGGGTCACCGCGGCCGGTCCTCAGTCCCCCTCGCCGCGCCGCAGGTGCAGCGAGCGCAGGGCGGCCTCCAGGGCGAAGCGGTGGTCCGGGTCGGCGAGGCGGTCGCCGAGGCGGGCGTCCAGGTTGCGCAGGCGGTAGCGGACGGTCTGGGCGTGCACGCCCAGCATCTCGCCGACCTGTTCCGCGGGCGCCCGGGTGGAGATGTGCACGCGCAGGGTCTCCACGAGCCGGTCGCGGCGGCTGGAGGGCAGGTCGTCGAGCGGGGCCAGTTCCCTGGCCGCCAGATGGGACACGAGCGAGGGGTCGGACAGCAGCCACAGCGTCACCAGGTGGTCCTCGCAGCGGACCAGCGGCGCGTCGGCCACGACGCCCTCGTCGATGAGCTGGAGCACGCGGCGCGCCCAGCGGATGGAGTCGGCGGCCTGGGTGAGCGGCACGGTCAGGCCCGCCACGGCGTGCGTGCCGGCCAGGGCGGTGTCGAGCATGGCCTGCCGCTGGGGGGTCAGTGCGCCCGGGACGAGCAGGTGCGGCTGGGGGATCTCCAGGTCGGCCAGGACGTCTCCGGCCAGGCCCGCCTCCAGGTGGTCGGGGACCGGGGAGCGCAGCGCGACGAGGGTGACGTCGGCGGGCAGCGGCCAGGCGGCGGCCTCGCACAGCCCGGACACGGTCGACTGGGGCAGCGGCGGAGCGGCCAGGATCAGGTGCAGCAGTTGTCTTCGCAGGGCCGGCACCTCGGAGGAGGCCCGGGACTGCACCTCGACGTAGCCCTCGCGGGAGAGTGCCTCCAGTTCCTCGACGTAGGCGAACAGGGCGTCGGCGAAGGCGAGGATGACGGTGGGGGAGAGGTTGTACTGGCGGCCCACGGCCTTGGCGCGGCGCAGCGCGATCCGGGCGCCGAGCCGGTAGGCCCCCTGGAGGGTGTCGAGTTCGCGGCCCTCGTAGGCCTCGACGCGGCCGAACTTGCGCAGCAGTTCGTCACGGAGCGCCGAGTTCTTGCCGGGTTCGGCGACGCGGTCCACGAACGCGGACAGCGCCTGTTCGACGCCCTGGCGGATGGCGTCCGCGTTCGGTCCGTTGAGCAGGCGGCCGTAGACGGGGTAGGCGCGGGTGACCTCGACGCGTATCTCCTTCATGAGCCCGGGTAACTCCGGTCGCATGAAGGCCGCGAACTCCTTGGGCAGGGGGTCGAGCGGCTCTCCGACCTCCGGTGTCCGTACGGTTGAAGGCATGAGTTGGTCGTCCCTTGCTCTTCCGACGCGCCCGGTGGGGGGACCGGCCGGACGCCGCCCGCCGCCGCGGTGGCGGGCGGCGGGCGACAGAAGGCCGGTCGTCAGGTGCAGACCTGTGTGAAAGGTGAAGCTAAATCAACTTCCTTGATCCGTACACAGGTTGTGCACACTTTGGTGCCGTGGGGCGGGTGCGGCCGACCGGGACGGCTGATAATCGCCGCCGTACGGCCATTACTTGACGGCGGAGTTCCAGTTCCGCGCGAGGACCTTGCCCGCGTCGGGGACGACGGTGCCGGGCGCGTTCAGACCCGCCAGGGAGGTCTGGGTGTCGTTGAGCGTGATGCTGTTCTTCCCGGCGGCGGAGGGCAGCCCCGTCTTGAGGTTGACCGCCGCGTCGATCAGGCCGAACAGCCCCAGGCCGCAGCCGCTGGCGCCGGGCACCGCGAAGGTGCTGTCGTTCTGGGTGGCGCCGGTGAGGTTGATCCGGCTCATGTCGCCGTCGTCGGCGAGGGTGCCGTCCCCCTTGAAGAACGTCATGCCGAACTCGGGGTAGTTGAGGTTCTTCGGGCGCAGCACGATCGGGCTCGACTTGGTGCCGATGTAGCAGTTGCTGCCCAGGAACGGGTTCTGCAGGTGGATGCGGACCGGGATGGCGACGATCGGCTCGCCGGTGACGATGCCCGCCGTCTGGTCGAAGTCGGTGGGCGCGCCCACCGACTCCACGGTCGCCGTGATCTTGTTGAGGCTGCTGTTGGTGATCTGCTCGCAGATGGCCGTGATCGCGGGCACGTTGCTCGGGCACATCAGGCCGAGCAGGCCGCCGGGGACGGTCGCGGAGTCGGCGATGATCGCCCCCGCGGACGGGGCCACGACCGTGCTGGTGCCGTCGGAGTTCTGCACGACGCCCATCTGGAGGTCGGTGCGGCCCGTCGTCACGGTGGTGTTGCCCAGCTTGATGGAGCCGCCGGCCGATGTGGAGACCACGCACTGCGGCGTCTGGGCCAGGCCGTCGGCGGCCAGCATCGCGGGGGCGCTCACCGGACAGCGGGTGAAGGGCGCCCACTCGCCGTTGAGCTGGGCGGTGGCGGCGGTCGCCGTGCCCATGGCCGCGACGGAGCCGAGGGCGGTGCCGAGCACGGTGACGGTGGTGAGGAGTCCGGCACGGCGGGAGAGTCTGGTCATGGGGTGCCTTCCGTGAGGGTGCGGGGGAGCCGGGGGATCAGCGCGCGGGGACGGGGATCTTGAGGGGCTGCAGGTCCTTGGTGCACTCGCTGTCGTAGTTGGGCGCGGCCTGGCCGCACGTCTGGCCCTGGATCTGTTTGATGTAGTTGTCCGGGCCGGAGACCGAGGCCGTCAGCAGGGGGTCGAGGTCCTCGCCCCCCGTACCGCACCCGGTGAAGGCGGGGATGTCCGCGGAGCCGGTCAGCGGGCCGCCGGAGGAGACCAGGTAGCCCTCGGCGTCCTGGCCGGTGCCCATCTCGCCCCTGCCGTGCAGCACCAGGTGGTCGCCGGGGAACTTCGCGGGCTCCGGGTCGGCCGAACGCAGCGGCGTCCGCGTCCGGCAGGACGGTCCCACGTCCAGCCGCGTGCCGTTCACCGTCAAGGACGTGATGTGGAGCACCAGCGGTACTCGGACGTACGTGTCCAGGGCCAGGGGGAACGTGTCCATGTAGCCGAACGAGTCGATGGTCAGCGGGCCTGTCTGTTCCAGCACCATGGTGGCCGTCGCCGGAACGAAGCCGAAGGTGAGCAGGGTGGCCTTGAACGGCGGGGTCCGGGCCTCGTCCTGGTAGAAGAACTGGCCGTCGGAGTGCTGCGTGAGGACGGGCCTGCCGTCCGGTGCGGCCCCGAAGTTCAGGTCGCCCTGCTCGATCAGCGAGCACGACAGCGGCAGCAGTGACGCCGCCTTCTGTTTCCGCACGTTCGAATAGCCGGTGACGTACGCGTTCAGCGACTTCGACGTCGCCGGATGGTGCTCGTCGTAGCGGCACGGTGGCGCGTCGCGGCGGTCGGTGGTGGCACCGGGCGCGGTCCCGGTGATCTTCGGAGCCCGTTCGCTCTGCGGGTCGCCGGGGTGCGGCTGCGGCCGGCCGGACGCCGAAGAGGACGCCGACGGGGTGCCGGAGTCCGTGCCGGTGGGGGAAGCCGGCGGGGAACTCCCGGGGCCGGACGTGACGGAACCGACCGGCACGGTGGCCAGCAGCCCCTGGCCGGGGGCGTCCTTGCCGAGGGCGCACTGCACGGTGGCCGGGGTGCGGCCCCCGGCGGCCGGGTCGGTGGAGGGGGTGGCGGAGCCGGTGGAGGACGCGGTCACCGCGAGGTCGACGGCCAGGTCACCGGCGGAGAGCGTCAGGTCGCCCGTGCTCTGCGCGGTCACCGACGGGACGTCGCCGGTCGAGGTCAGCGTGAGCGGGCCGGATTCCGGGACGGGGACGGGCTGTGCCGTGCCGCGCCAGGTCGCCTCCGCGCCGGCCCGGTTCTGGGCCACGGCGACGGCAAGGCGCGTGGCGGCGTTCACCTCGCCGCCCTTGGGCAGGCCCAGGGCGGCCACCGCGGCGGCCGGCAGTTCCACCGTGGTGGTGACCTGCGTGGGCCGGATCGCCTCACGGGGCCGCACCCGGTCCGGCAGGACCGCCGAGACGCGGACCGTCGCCTGCTGCGGGCCGGAGGGAAAGGCGCACACATAGGGGAGTGCGGTGTCGACCTGCTGGGGGGCCGCGGTGGCGACGGCGACCGGGACCATGGCGGCCAGCACGATCAGCGCGGCGGTCGACGCGCTCCGGGCGCGGATTCGGGGGGTCATCCGGCGGTCTGCCTGACGGCCTGTCATCTGTGTCTGCCTCACGGGTGGGAGCCGGCGGGCGCCGGGACGGTGCCGGTACGGGCCGCCTTGACGGTGCGGTCGCCCCCGCGAGGGGGTGACCCGCCGGGGAACCTCTTCACGAATGGGTGACGCTCCTTCTTCCGGGCGGTGCCGGCCGGGGACCCCGCCGTGGCGGTACGCCCCGGACCGGCGGCAACCGCCCGGCCGGGGGTGACCCGGTCAGGCGGTTGCGAGCGGACGGGCAGGACTCACGGGTTGGAGCCCTTGATCGTCGGGATCGTGCTGGTGCCGGACACCTTGACGGCGTAGTTGCCCTTGAAGGTGGGCTTGGTGGAGGTCGTGACGACCGTGCCGCAGTTGGTGGCCGAGGTGACGGTCAGTTCACCGGAGACGCTGTTGACGGCCAGGATGCCGGTGGAGTTGGTGTAGGTGCCCGACGCCTTGCCGGTCACGGTGAAGACACAGGCGCCGGCGCTGACCTTGGCGCTGATGTTGTCGACGTAGCCGGTGGTGACACCGGTCGAGGCGTTGTAGTCCTTCGCCATGATCTTCCACGGCGTGGTGGCCACGGTCGTGACGTTGCCCAGGAGGCTGGTGCACGGCGTGGTGGCGGTGCCGAAGTTGATGGCACTGATGGTGGCGACCTGCGACGGGTTGCCGGTGTTGCTCGCCATGGTGCCCGACGCGCCCGATGTCGTACACGTCATCGGGATGTTGGCGGTCAGCATGATGTTGCCGCTGTTGGTCGCCGTGTAGTTGGCCGGCGTCGGGTTCACGGTCCAGACCGTGGAGGCGTTCGCGGAGGCGGGGGCGACGGCGATGCCGAACGCTGCCGCGCCCGCGCCCGCCACGACGGCGATCCTTCTGATGGACTTCTTCATGGCTCTGGGACTCTCCTTGGGGATTGACCGGCAGAGGCGGACCGCCACGGAACGGATGGAGCGGGAGCCGTGCGGTCCAGGGGATCGGAATCCTCGATCGCGAGCACCGACGTTACTTGCGGGAAACTTGGCCGAACAATGCCGCCGACCATGATTCTTTGAAAAGGGCAAGCATCTGTCGGCCGGGTGAGCAGTCGGCACACCCGCTTAGTCATCCGCTGCTAAGGGGTGCGCGCCCCGGTTTTTTCCGGTGTCGCGTGCGAGAAGTCCGGAATGCGTCGCCCCGGCCGCTTTCCGGGGCGCCCGACACGCAGCCCGGTGATAAAGAGGCGACTCTTTTTTGTGGCCCGTCTGACAGGCCGTGAATGGCCGAAGAGAATGTCGTCAAAAACTGCGGACCTGCTCTTGCCCGGCGAGGTTACCCGGCCGTAACGTGCCGGGTACGGCGCTGATCTCCAGGTCGGCGGCCCCCCGCCGGCCGGAGACACGACGGGCGATTTCCGGCCTTTGCCCTCCTTCAGGGCCGGTCGTCCGCAGGCAGGGCCCGCGGATCCACTCCCCCCGGAGGCGCGCGGCCCTGTCCTGTCTCCCGGAGACAAGTACCGGACCGTTTTTTGTCTGTCCGGTGACAAAGACGGAATGCCCGCCAGGAACCCGGTACCTGCCTATTGTCAGTGAGCCGTGCACCGACTTAACGTGCGCTCCTCGGTGCACACCTGACCCACCCTTGTCGGAGGTGATATGGGAATCGAAGTGGTGGTCGAGGGCCTGACCAAGTCCTTCGGCAGGCAGAGCATCTGGCAGGATGTGACCCTCACCCTTCCGGCCGGTGAAGTCAGCGTGATGCTCGGCCCGTCCGGGACCGGCAAGACCGTGTTCCTCAAGTCGCTCATCGGGCTCCTCAAACCGGAGCGCGGCCGTGTCCTCATCAACGGGGTGGACATGGTGAACGGACCGGAACGCGACATCTACGAGACCCGGAAACTCTTCGGCCTCATGTTCCAGGACGGCGCCCTCTTCGGCTCCATGTCGCTCTTCGACAACATCGCCTTCCCGCTGCGCGAGCACACCCGCAAGAAGGAGTCCGAGATCCGCCGCATCGTCATGGAGCGGATCGAGGTCGTCGGCCTGCTGGGCGCCGAGGGAAAGCTGCCCGGCGAGATCAGCGGCGGCATGCGCAAACGGGCCGGCCTGGCCCGCGCCCTGGTGCTCGACCCGCAGATCATCCTGTGCGACGAACCGGACTCCGGGCTCGACCCGGTCCGCACCGCCTACATCTCCCAGCTGCTGATCGACCTGAACGCGCAGATCGACGCGACGATGCTGATCGTCACCCACAACCTCGACATCGCTGCCACGGTCCCCGACAACATCGGCATGCTCTTCCGCCGCGAACTGGTCACCTTCGGGCCCCGCGAGGTGCTGCTCACCAGCGACGAACCGGTCGTCGCCCAGTTCCTCGCCGCCCGGCGCGAGGGACCCATCGGCATGTCCGAGGAGAAGGACGCCGCCACCCTCGCCGCCGAGGCCGTACCCCTGCCGTCCGGGCCCCGTGAGATCGTGCCGCAACTGGAGCCGTCACCGGGCCTCCCGCCGCGCCGTGCCGTGGAACGGCGCCGCGAGCGGGTCATGGGCATGCTCGACCGGCTGCCGCCCGCCGCCCGCACGGCCGTCGAGCGCGCCCACGCCCCCTCCGGCACACCCACGCTGACGCTGCCCACGCACGGGAGCGGCCAGTGATCACCGGAGCGCTGCGGCAGACCGGCCGGCTCTTCGCGCTCGCCGCGGAGGTCGGCCGGGCCGTCTTCAGACGGCCCTTCCAGTTCCGCGAGTTCGTCGAGCAGTTCTGGTTCCTGGCCAGCGTGACCATCCTGCCCGCCGCGCTCGTCTCCATCCCCTTCGGCGCCGTGATCGCCCTCCAGGTCGGCTCGCTCACCCAGCAGCTCGGCGCCCAGTCCTTCACCGGCGGGGCCAGCGTCCTCGCCGTCGTCCAGCAGGCCAGCCCGCTCATCGTCGCCCTGCTCATCTCCGGCGCCGGCGGCTCCGCGATCTGCGCCGACCTCGGCTCGCGCACCATCCGCGAGGAACTGGACGCCATGGAGGTCATGGGCGTCTCCCCGGTGCAGCGCCTGGTCGTCCCGCGCGTCCTGGCCGCCATGGGCGTGGCCGTCCTGCTCAACGGACTGGTCTCCGTGGTCGGCATCCTCGGCGGGTACTTCTTCAACGTCTACCTCCAGGACGGCACCCCCGGCGCCTACCTGTCCAGCTTCTCCTCCCTCGCCCAGCTCCCCGACCTGTACGTCAGCGAACTCAAGGCGCTCGTCTTCGGGTTCATCGCGGGCATCGTCGCCGCCTACCGCGGACTCAACCCGCGCGGCGGCCCCAAGGGCGTGGGCGACGCGGTCAACCAGTCCGTCGTCATCACCTTCCTCCTGCTCTTCTTCGTCAACATGGTGATGACGGGCGTCTACCTCCAGATCGTCCCGCCGAAGGGAGGCTGAGGCCGTGGCCTCCCCGCTCGTCTGGCTCGACCGCTCCGGCGACCAGCTCCTGTTCTACCTGCGCTCCCTGCTCTGGGTCCCGCGCACCCTGCGCCGCTACCTCAAGGAGGTGCAGCGGCTGCTCGCGGAGGTCGTGTTCGGCACCGGCGGCCTCGGTGTCATCGGCGGCACCATCGGCGTGATGATCGCGATGACCCTGTTCACCGGCACCGTCGTAGGACTCCAGGGGTACGCGGCCCTGGACCAGATCGGCACCGCCGCGTTCACCGGGTTCGTCTCCGCCTACTTCAACACCCGCGAGATCGCCCCGCTGGTCGCCGGACTCGCCCTGTCCGCGACCGTCGGCGCCGGCTTCACCGCCCAGCTCGGCGCCATGCGCATCAACGAGGAGGTCGACGCCCTCGAAGGCATGGGCATCCGCTCCCTGCCCTACCTCGTCACCACCCGCATCATCGCCGGCGTCGTCGCCATCATCCCGCTCTACGCGATCGGGCTGCTCTCCTCCTACCTGGCCTCCCGCTACGTGACCGTCCTGTTCAAGGGCCAGTCCCGCGGCACCTACGACCACTACTTCGGCCTGTTCCTGTCGCCCACGGACGTGCTGCTGTCCGTCCTGAAGGTGCTCATCTTCAGCGTCATGGTGATCGTCGCCCACTGCTACTACGGCTACCGGGCCACCGGCGGCCCGGCCGGGGTCGGCGTCGCCGTGGGCCGTTCGGTGCGCAACGCCATCGTGCTGATCGGCCTCACCGACTTCTTCCTCTCCCTCGCCCTGTGGGGCGCCACCACGACCGTGAAGGTGGCGGGGTGAGATGAGCGGACACCGAGGCGAAGTGGTGCGCCGCCGACTGGCCGGCGTGGTGTTCCTGGTGGTGCCCGCCCTGCTGGTCTGGCTCTCCGTCGCCGTCTACGACAAGCAGTTCACCGACTCCGACCCGGTGGTCGTGGAGACCGGCAGCGTCGGCAACGAGATGCACCTGGGTGCCGAGGTGAAACTGCGCGGCGTCGTCGTCGGCGAGGTCCGTTCCATCCAGGCCATCGACCACGGCGCCCGGCTCACCCTCGCCCTGCGGCCCGGGGCGCTGGCCCGCATCCCCTCCGACGTGCGCGCGCAGATGCTGCCCACCACCCTCTTCGGGGCCCGCTTCGTCGCCCTCGTCCCGCCGCCGCACCCCTCCGGCACCCCGCTGGCCGCCGGGGCGCGGATCCCGCAGGACCGCTCCGCGAACGCCGTCGAACTCCAGCAGGTGCTCGACAACGTGCTGCCCATGCTCACCGCCGTGCAGCCGCAGAAACTCTCCGCCACCCTCTCCGCCGTCTCCCGGGCCCTGGAGGGACGCGGCGCGAAACTCGGCGACACCCTCACCGAACTCGACGCCCACCTGCGCAGGTTCAACCCCGAACTGCCCGCCCTCAACCGCGACCTGAAAGAACTCGTGAAGGTCAGCCAGGTCTACGCCGACGCCGCCCCCGACATCGTCACGGCGCTCACCGACTTCACCACCACCACCGGCACCCTGGCCGAGAAGGACGGCGAGCTGGCCGGCACGCTCGGCGCGACCACCCGCACCGCCGAGGACCTGACCTCGTTCCTGCGGCAGAACAAGGACAACATCATCCGGCTCGGCGCCACCTCGAAACCCACCCTGCGGCTGCTGTCCGAGTACTCCTCGTCCTTCCCGTGCACGCTGCGCACCCTCGCCGAGTTCGTGCCCCGGATGGACAAGGCCCTCGGCAAGGGCACCGACCGGCCCGGACTCCACGTCGACGTCACCACCGTGCCCTCGCGCGGCGCCTACGTCCCCGGCCGGGACACCCCCTCCTACGACGCCTCCGGCGGCCCGCACTGCTACCCGGTGCCCTACCTCGGCGTCCCCGCACAGCCCGCCGCACAGGTCGGGGCCACGGCCGGCCAGGACCTCGGGCCCGCCAACTCCCCGCAGGAGAACGCCCTCGTCAACGAACTCCTGGCCCCGGCCGCCGGCAAGCAGCCCGGCGACCTGCCGGACTGGAGCAGCCTGCTGGCCGGACCCGCCCTGCGCGGCACGGAGGTGACGCTCAAGTGACCACCCCGCGCGGCGCGCACACCCGCCGCCGCCCCCTGACCGGGCCCGTCCTGAAGTCCCTCGTGTTCGTGATCGTCACCGCGCTGGCCACCACCGTCCTCGGACTGAGCGTCGCCAACCGGGGCGTCGGCGACGGCACCCGTTCCTACAAGGCCCTGTTCACCGACGTCACCGGCCTCGTCGACGGCGACAGCGTGCGCGTCTCGGGGGTGAAGGTCGGCGAGGTCACCGACGTACGCGTCGTGAACCACCGCACCGCCCAGGTCACCTTCAGCGTCCGCGACGACCGCACCCTGCCCCGCTCCACGACCGCCGCCGTGAAGTACCTCAACATGGTCGGCCAGCGCTACATCGCCCTGGACCGGGGCAGCGGGGACGTCGGCGGCACCCTCGCCTCCGGCGACACCATCCCGCTCGACCACACCGCGCCCGCCCTCGACCTGACCCTGCTCTTCAACGGCTTCAAGCCGCTGTTCGAGGGGCTCTCCCCGAAGGACGTCAACGAACTGGCCGGATCGATCGTGCAGGTCCTGCAGGGCGAGGGCGGCACCGTGGACAGCCTGATCCGGCACATCGGCTCGCTCAGCACCACCGTCGCCGCAAAGGACCAGGTCATCGGCGCGGTCGTGAAGAACCTCAACACCGTCCTGACCACCCTCAACGAACGCGAGGCCGGCTTCGACGACCTCGTCGACACGCTCCGCAAGCTCGTCAGCGGCTTCAACGACGACCGCAGACCGCTGGGCCGGGCGGTGGCCGCCATGGGCGACCTGACCACCGTCACCGCGGGTCTCCTCCAGGACGGCCGCGCCCCCCTCAAGCAGGACATCGGCGAACTGGGCCGGCTCTCCGGCAACCTCGGCGACGCCACCGGCCGGATCGAGGACTTCCTGGCCAAGAGCCCCGCCAAGATGACCGCCCTGGCCCGGCTGTCCTCCTACGGATCCTGGTTCAACCTCTACCTGTGCGAGGCGCGCGTGAGCGGAGTCAGCACCTCCGACGGCTCCAGACCGCCGACCGGCATCGCCGTCACGGAACAGAGGTGCGGCACATGACCCTGCTGCAGCGCCCCCGCCCCGACGAGCGGGCCGTGCCGCCCCGCCGCGGCCGCCGTCCCCGCCTCAAGCCCGTCAAGGAACGCAACCCGATCGCCGTCGCCCTCGTCGGCCTGCTCCTGCTGGCGCTGCTCACCGTCTTCGCCTACAACGCCGACCGGCTCCCGCTGACCGGCGGCGGCACCACCTACAGCGCCGACTTCAGCGAGGCCGCCGGACTCGACAAGGGCGACGAGGTCCGCATCGCCGGCGTCAAGGTCGGCAAGGTCACCGGAGTCTCCCTGGACCGCGGCAGGGTGAAGGTCAGCTTCGAGACCAAGGGCGCCTGGATCGGCGACCGCACCACCGCCGCCATCGCCATCAAGACCCTCCTCGGCGACAAGTACCTGGCACTCGACCCGCTCGGCACCGCCCGCCAGGACCCCGGCAGCCGGATCCCGCTGACCCGCACCACCTCTCCGTACGACGTCACCCAGGCCTTCCAGGACCTCAGCTCCACCGTCGACCAGATCGACACCCAGCAGCTCGCCAAGAGCTTCGAGACCATCTCGCAGACCTTCAAGGACTCGCCGCCCGCCGTCCGCAACGCCGCCACCGGCCTGTCCGCCCTGTCGAAGTCCGTCTCCAAGCGCGACGCGGAACTCTCCGAACTCCTCCAGGGCAGCGCCCGCTTCACCCAGACCCTGAAGAACAAGAAGTCCAGCTTCGAGACGCTCATCGAGGACGGCGGCTCCCTGCTCGGCGAACTCAAGGACCGCCGCGACGCCATCCGCGCCCTGCTCACCGGCAGCAGGGCGCTCGCCACCCAGCTCAGCGGCCTGGTCCAGGACAACGACCGGCAACTCGGCCCCACCCTCAAGGCACTCGGCCGCGTCACCGACGTCCTCGCGAAGAACAACACCCAGCTCGACAAGACCCTGGCCCTGGTCGGCCCGTACTACCGCCTCGTCGGCAACACCCTGGGCAACGGGCGCTGGTTCGACAGCTACCTGTGCGGGGTCGTCCCCCGCGACTACCTGCCCGCCGGGTCCCAGCCCAGGACCGGATGCATGCCGCCGAAGCAGGCCGCGCCGGCCCAGGGGAGCGGAGAGTGATGAGCACACGCAGGAAACTCCTCGCCGCGGCCGTCGCCCTGGTCGTCGTCGCCGCGGGACTCGCCGTCGCCCGCGTCCTGGACTCCGGCGGAACCCGGCTGACCGCCTACTTCGACCGCGCGGTCGGCATCTACGCCGGCTCCGACCTGCGCATCCTCGGCGTACGGGCCGGAGAGGTGAAGTCCGTACGGCCCCAGGGCACCCAGGTGCGGGTGGAACTCGCACTCGACGACGGCGTCCAGGTCCCCGAGGGGGCACGCGCCGTGATCGTCGCGCCGAGCGTCGTCGCCGACCGCTTCGTGCAGCTCACCCCCGCCTACCGGTTCGGACCCGCCCTCGCGGACGGCGCCGTGCTGCCCGCCTCCCGCAACCGCACCCCCGTCGAGATCGACCAGCTCTACGCCTCGATCACCGACCTCGGCAAGGCACTCGGGCCCGACGGCGCCAACTCCACCGGCGCCCTGTCCGACCTGCTGAGGACCGGCGCCGCCAACCTCGACGGCAACGGCAGGGCCATCGGCGACAGCATCGAGCAGTTCGGCAAGGCCGCCAAGACCCTCAACGGCTCCAGCGACGACCTGTTCGCCACCCTCAGCAGGCTCCAGACCTTCACCACCATGCTGAAGGACAAGGACGCCGACGTCCGCACCGCCCAGGAACGGCTCGACACCGTCGTCGGTTTCTTCGCCGACAACAAGAACGACCTCGCCGGGGCGCTCGCCGAACTCGGCAGGGCGCTCGGCCAGGTCAAGCAGTTCATCCAGGACAACCGGGGCGAACTGAAGAAGAACGTCGACAAGCTGGTGCCCATCACCCAGACACTGGTACGGCAGCGGGCCTCGCTCGCCGAGGCACTGGACGTCGCACCGCTGGCCGCGAGCAACGTCGTGAACGCCTACGACACCGACCACCGCACCCTCGACGGCCGCGCCGACCTCAACGAGATCAGCATGGGCGGTCCGCTGCTGCCGTTGCCGGCCACCGGTGGCACCGCGGCCACGGACGGCGCCCCGGGGAAGGGGGAGAGGTGAAGCGCTCCATCCGCACCGGCGGCGCGGCCCTCGGAGCCGGGGCGGCCGGACTGATCGCCCTGGCCCTCGGGTTCGCGCTGGCCCTCGGCGCGTTCTCGGTCACCGCCCCCCGCTTCGACGGCATCGAGGACCTCCCGCTGCCCGGCGGCGCCGACCTCGGCTCCCACCCCTACACCGTCACCGCCGAACTCGACGACGTCCTCAGCCTCGTCCCGCAGGCCGCGGTCAAGGTCGACGACGTCGCCGTCGGCCGGGTCACCGCCATCCGCCTCGACGGCTGGAAGGCCCGCGTCACCATGAAGATCAACGGCGATGTGCGGCTGCCCGCCGACGCCGGCGCCCGCCTGGAACAGTCCAGCCTGCTCGGCGAGAAGTACGTCCAGCTCGTCGCCCCCGCCAAGGAGACCGGCAGCGGGCACCTCACCGACGGCAGCGAGATCCCGATCACCCGCACCGGCCGCAACACCGAGGTCGAGGAGGTGTTCGGCGCGCTGTCCCTGCTCCTCAACGGCGGCGGAGTCAACCAGCTCAAGACCATCACCAGGGAACTGAACACCGCCATCGGCGGCCGCGAACCCGAGGTCCGCTCCATGCTCCGGCGCGTCGACACGCTCGTCACCGACCTCGACCGGCACCGCGGCGACATCACCGACGCCCTCGACAGCGTCAACCGGCTCGCCGCCACCCTCGCCCACCGCAGGACCGACGTACAGACCGTCCTCACGGGCCTCTCACCCGGCCTGAAGACCCTGGACGAGCAGCGCGGCGCCCTGCTGACGATGCTGCGCTCCCTCGACACGCTGTCCGGCGTCGCCGTCTCCACCATCAACGCCGGCAAGGACGACATGGTCGCCGACCTGAAGGCGCTCGCGCCCACCCTGAAGACCCTCGCGGACGCGGGCGCCGACCTGCCCGACTCGCTCCAGGTGCTGCTGACCTACCCGTTCACCGACGAGGTGCTGCGGGGCGTCAAGGGCGACTACCTCAACGTGTACCTGAACATGGTCGCCCTGCCGGGTACGCAGATCATCCCGGCCCTGGTGCCGCAGGCCGGCTCCTCACCGTCGCCTTCCGCCCCCGCGGCGGCCGGCGCCCGCGACGCGAGCGGCCGGACACCGGCCGCCGCGCGGACCGGGACCGCCGCGGGGAGCGGGAAGGCCACCGCCGGGTCCGCGGCGGCCACCCAGGGCTCCCCGACGGCACCGCTGCCCCTGCCGTCCGTCCCCACCCCGGCCCAGGACGGAGGCCGCCAGCAGTGATCACCCTCGCCGTGCGCCTGAAGAACCTCGCCTTCCTCGTCATCGCCGTCCTCGTCCTCGGCTTCGTCGGCATCCGCTACGCCGACCTGGGCCGCTACGTCGGCATCGCCGACTACTACACCGTGGACGTGCAACTCCCGCGTACGGGCGGGCTGTTCACCCACTCCGACGTCACCTACCGCGGCGTCTCGGTGGGCCGGGTCGGCCCGATCGACCTCACCGGGGACGGCGTCGTCGCCGAACTGCGCATCAAGAAGTCCGCCCCGCGCATCCCCGCCGACACCCGGGCCGTCGTCGCCGGGCTGTCCGCCGTCGGCGAGCAGTACATCGACCTGCGGCCCCAGGGCGACGGCGGCCCCTACCTCGCCGACGGCGCCCGCATCGAACAGTCCGACACCCAGGTCCCCGCCCCCGTCACCGACGTCCTCACCAGCGTGAACGACCTGACCAAGTCGGTACCGCTGGACGACCTGCGCACCGTCGTCGACGAGTTCGGCAAGGCCTTCGAGGGCCACGGCGACGACCTCCAGGTCCTCCTGGACAACGGCAGCGAGTTCGTCCGGGCCGCCGACCGCAACCTGCCCGCCACCACCCGCCTCATCGACGACGGCGAGACGGTCCTGCGCACCCAGGCCGAAGAAGGGCGCGCCGTACGGGACTTCGCCACCGGCGCCAGGGAACTCGCCCGCACCCTCAAGGGATCCGACGCCGACCTGCGCCGGCTGCTCACCGTCGCGCCCGACGCCGCCACCCAGATCAGCGGCGTGCTGCGGGACCTCGACCCCAGCCTGGGCGTGGTCCTCGCCAACCTGCTCACCACCTCCGAGGTCGCCGTCACCCGGCAGCACGGCATCGAGGAACTGCTCGTGAAGTACCCGGCGGCCGTCGCCGCCGGAGCCACCGCCGTCGACGGAGGAAAACTGAACCTCGGCATGGCCGTCACCTTCTTCAAACCCCTGCCCTGCACCGCCGGTTACGGCGCAACCCGCTACCGCAACGGCCTCGATCTCGGCACCGCTCCCGCACTCAACACCGGCGCCTCGTGCACCGCCCCTGCCTCCAGCGGCATCGGCGTACGGGGCTCGGCGAACGCCCCGGGCGGCGGCGCGGTGCCCGACCCGGCCGCGCCCGCCTCCCTGCCCTCCGGCAGCGGCGCGCGGACCACCGCCGACGGCACGGCGGGCACGGGCGCGGCGGGCCCGCTCCCCGCACCCCTGCCGGGCGCGCTCGCCCTGCCGGGCGTCGGCGACGGTTCCCCGGCCGGCCTGGCGGGCCTGCTCGCCCCGGCCGGCGGAGGTGACCGGTGAGGCGGGCCCGCGCCCTGGCCGGCGCCGGACTGACGCTGGCGCTCGCCTTCTGCGGCACGGGCGCGTGGACGTACGCGCAGGCCCGCGGCGACGACTCGCTCGCCTACGGCCGCCAGCGAGATGCGGCACTCGCCGACGGACGCGGCGCCCTCGCCGTCCTCACCACCCTCGACGCCTCCTCGCCGCAGAGGGCGAAGGCGGGCATCCGGGCCTGGCGCGACGCCTCGACCGGCCCGCTCCAGGACGAACTGGGCCGCACCGCGCCCAGGACGGGCGCCTCGGCGCGCGGCACCGTCACCGACGCCGCGGTCACGGCGCTCGACACCCGGGCGGGCACCGCGAAACTCATCGCGACGGTCCGGGTGGACGTCACCCCGGCCGGGTCGGGGACGCCGACCACGGACCGCAAGCGCCTGGAAGCGGTCCTGCTGCGCACCGGTGACGACGAGTGGAAGGTCAAGGCGCTGGACGCGGTGCCGCTCGCACGGACGGCGGGGGAGGGCGAGGGCCGATGACACGGCTGCTGCGCAAGGACCGCCAGGAGCGGGGACACGGGGAGCGGGCGGGGCAGGGGCGCGCGGGGGACGCCCCGCAGGAGAAGGCAACGTCCGGCACCGAGGAGGACGAAGCGCTCGGCGCCGAGGACGAGAAAGTGTCCGGCGCCGGGGAGAAGGAAGCGCTCGGCGCCGAGGAGGAAACGCTCGGCGCCGAGGAGGGGAAGGCTTCCGGTACCGAGGAGAACGCGCCTTGCGCCGAGGAGGAGAACGCGTCCGGCGCCGAGGAGGGGGACGCCTCCGGTACCGAGGGAAACGCGCCCGGCACCGAGGAGGGGAAGGCTCCCGGCACCGAGGGGGACGCGCCTGGCGTCCAGAAGGGGAACGCGCTCGGCGCCGAGGAGGGAAACGCGTCCGGCGCCGAGCAGGAGACCGCGTCCGGTGCCGAAGGGCCCGACGCGGACGGGGCACCCGCACGCCGGTCCCGGCGCCGGACGCTTCGCCGGGCCGCCCTCGCGGCGAGCGCGCTCGTCCTCCTCCTCGCGGGCGGCGGCTTCTTCTACGGCGCCCACCAGCTGCGCTCCGCACCCTCCGCCCGGAACACCGCCCTGACCGACGACGAGGCCACCACCCGGGTCGCCGGGGACGTGGGCAACGACCTCGCCCGCGTCTTCTCGTACACCCCGGACGGCCTCGACGCCACCGAGCGTTCCGCGCGGTCCGTGCTCACCGGGAAGGCGGCCCGCCAGTACACCGGACTCGTCGGCCGGATCCGGGCGGACGTCGCCAGGGAGCGGGTGACCCTGAGCACCCAGGCCGTACGCGTCGGGGTCGTGGAACTCCACGGCGACGAAGCGGAGTTGCTGGTCTTCCTGGACCAGGTGTCCCGCCGGGGCAAGGGCAAGGCGTCGGCCGCGGCGGCCCAGCTGGCGGTCACCGCCCGACGGGAGGGGGACCAGTGGCGGATCGTCGACCTCCAGACCCGCTGACGGCACACGCGAGACGGGAGCACCCCATGAAACGCACGGTCCGCACCCTGCCGGCCGGACTGCGCGCACTGTACGCGGCGGCCCTCGCTCTCACCCTCCTCGCGGGCGGATTCGCGGCGTGGGCGGGCTGGGACTGGTACGGGGCCGCGCACGACGACTCGGCGGCGTACGCGGTCCAGCGGGACCAGGCGCTCGCCGCCGGGGAGCAGGCCGTCGAGAACCTGAACACCCTCGACCACCGCAGCGTCGACCGCGGCCTCGACCTGTGGGAGTCCTCGACGACCGGCGACCTGCACGACCAACTGGTCGCGGGGCGCAAGGAGTTCACCGCACAGGTGAAGACGGCGAAGACCGTCACCACGGCCCGGGTGCTCTCCGGTGCCGTCTCCGAACTCGACGACCGGGCCGGCCGGGCCCGGGTGCTCGTCGCGCTGCGGGTGACGGTGAAGGCGCCCGGCGGCCAGAGCACCGACAAGGACAGCCGCATGCTCGGCGAACTCACCCGCACCGGCGGCGGATGGAAGCTGAGCGCCCTGGGCCAGGCCCCCGTGGGCGGCACGTCAGCCGGCTGACCCGGCCCGCAGCCGCGGCAGCGGCCGGGCGCACGAGAGGACGACACCCGATGCCCACGACCCGCCACCACATCAACCGCCAGCGCCGCCGCCAGGCGCGTGAACCGCGGCCCCAGACCCCGGAGGTCCGGTCGCGGACGGCGGCCCCAGCGGCGGACGACCCGGGAGCACCCGGGAGCGGACGGCCCCGCAGCGGTGTCGCCGTGCTCCCCGCCCGAGCCTCCTCCGCCGTCTCCCCGCCCCGCAAGACCGAACGCGCGGCGCCGGTGAAACAGGCGGCGGACGCGGCGCGGGACGCCGCCCCCGGGGCGGCACCGGACCCGGATCCGGTCACGGAGACGGACACGGAAGCGGGCCCGGAACCGGTCCCGGGACCGGACACGGACGCCGGCACCACGAGCCGCCGTCCCCGCACGCGCCGGTCCCCTGCGCTGGTCGTGCTGTGCCTGCTGACCCTCGTCCTCGGCGGCTTCGCCGGGTGGGCGCACGGGCGCGCCCAGAGCCTGCGGGACGATGCGGCGGTCCGCAACACCGCCCTGACCGACCCCGCCCGCACGAGCGAGATCAAGCGGCAGACGGAGAAGGCGGTCGCCGCGCTCTTCTCCTACGACCACGCCGACCCCGCCGCCTACGACAAGGCCGTGAAGACCCTGCTCACGGGCAAGGCCGTGGCGCAGCACCGGGCCCTGCTCGACAGCGTGCGCACCCGTGCCGACCAGCAGAAGGCGGTCATCACCACCACGGTCACCGACAGCGCGGTGGAGCGCGTCGACGGCGACCGGGCCCGGGTCCTGGTCTACGCGGACCAGAGCAGCGTCAGCACCGCCGGGAGCAAGGCCGGCACCAGGGGCGCCGAGGGCGGCCGGGGAGCGCAGGGCAAGCAGGCGGCGCAGGACCAGGGGACGTACGCAGGCGCCATGTTCGCCGTCGACGTCGTACTGCGGGACGGGCACTGGCTCGTCTCCGGCATCGACACGTTCGGCCGCTGAGGAGCACCCGCCCCGCCGAAGACCTTCCGGGCCCACCGCGGCCCACCGACAGGGAGTGACAGCCATGCCCGCACGCCGCGTACGACGTCTGCGCGCCCGTACCCGCCAGGGCCTGCGGACCACCGCCATCGCCGTGGCCGCGGTGGCGGCCCTCACCGCATCCCAGGCCCCCGGCGCGCCGGGCGCACCCGGGGCGGCCGGGAACGGTCCCGGCCGTCCGGCGGCCGACGAGGAGCGCACCCCGGCCGCCGGTGCCGTCCCCTACACGCCCGCCGCCGGGACGCCCGGTGACGGCTCGTACCACACCGAACTGCCGCCCCTGATCACCACCGGCACGCCACTGACGCCACGTCAGGAAACCGCAGTGAAGGCCGAGTCCGGGATCCCGGGCACCGTGCTGCGTGCCTACCGGGCGGCCGAGCGGTCCGTCGCCCGTACCGACCCGGGCTGCCGGCTGCCCTGGCAACTGCTCGCCGCGATCGGCAAGGTGGAGTCCGGCCAGGCGCGCGGCGGGGCGGTCGACCGGCAGGGCACGACGCTGGGCCGCATCACCGGCCCGGCGCTCGACGGCCGGGGCTTCGCGCTGGTCCGGGACACCGACGGCGGGGTGTACGACGGCGACGAGGTGTACGACCGGGCGGTGGGGCCGATGCAGTTCCTGCCGTCGACCTGGGCCGGGTGGGGCGCGGACGGCAACGGCGACGGCCGCGCCGACCCGAACAACGTCTTCGACGCGGCCCTGGCGGCCGGACACTACCTGTGCGCCGGGGACCGGGACCTGGGCCGGGCCGCGGACCTGGACCGGGCCGTCCTCAGCTACAACGACTCGCGCGCCTACCTGGACCTGGTCCGCTACTGGCTGGACTTCTACCGCCGGGGCGTGCACAGCGTGCCCGACGGGAAGGGCGTCATCCCGAAGTCGCCCGGCGCGGGCGGCGACACCCCGGCGACGAAGCCCGTCGACTCGGGCGGCGGACCGGACGCGGGCAGCGGCACAGGCGGCGGGATCGTCGTCGACCCGGGCCCCGGCGGCCCCTCGGGACCGGCCACCCCCGTCCCCTCCCGCCCCCGTCCGGCCCCGTCGAGCGGAGCGTCCTCCCCGGCGCCCTCGCCCACCGGGAGCCAGGGGCCGTCACAGCCCGGGTCGCCCTCCCCGGACCCCTCGGGCTCCTCCACCGCGGACCCGTCGCCGACGTCACCGGCACCGCAGCCCAGCGGGCCCACGGCCCCGGACCCGGGCGGCTCGGCGTCCCCCTCGTCCTGCCCGCCGCCCTCGGCCGGCGCCTCCCCGGACGCCACGGGGCAGCCGGCGGCCCCGGACCCGGCGGACAGCGATCCGACGGCCGGCCCGTCGTGCCCGTCGGCACAGGCCGTGAGCGGGTGACGACGGCGGTGGCGGGCCGGCGGGGCGGACGAACGGCACCCGGACCCGGCCCACGGCCACCCGCACCACCGGCTGGTGCCGCGAGCAGCCGGGCCCGGTGAGGCGGCCGTCCGGCCGTCGCGTCAGGTGCCGGGGCAGACGGTGTCCGAGCGGGCCGTGGCCCAGCCCTCTCCCTCGGCGCGGACGCTGATGTGCGGCTGCGGTGCCGGCGTGCTCACGCCCCCGGCGACGGATGCCGGAGGCGTGGCGGCGTACGAGGGGACCGCGCGGTCCTCGCGGTCCGCGGACAGGCGCAGCGTGTCCGCCGCGGTGCAGGTCAGCTGCTCCATCGCCAGGCTGTCCAGCCGGCCCACCCCGGCGGGGAAGCGGACGGAGACGACGTTTCGGCCGACGCTCACGGCGACCGGCCCCGGAACCGCAGGCAGGGACGTGGTCAGCGTCCGGGCCTCGCTGCTGTCCGGCCCGGACAGCAGCAGCCGTACCGCCGCGGTGACCAGGTCGGCGGCGTCGTCGGGTGCACGCCGCGGGACGGGACGCAGGACCCCGTCGGCCACGAAGTAGACCGTGATCCGCGCGGCGACACCGACCGCGGGGGCACCGGCGTCGATGACGCCCGACGTGGGCACGCCGCAGCCCGCCAGCGTGAGCAGGGCGCCGGTGAGGGCCGCCGGGGCCACCGTGCGCAGGGGACGTCTCATGCCTCCTCCTCTCGTACGTGCTCCGCGCCTTCCCGTGCGGGGGCGGTGCCCGTGCCGGGGCGGGGGCGCAGCGGCAGTTCGACGGTGAACACCGCGCCGCCGCCGGGCGCGTTGCCGGCCCGGACCCGGCCGCCGTGCAGGCGTACGTTCTCCGCGGTGATGGCGAGCCCGAGACCGCTGCTCTCGCTGCGGGTCCGGGCCCGGCTGGCCTTGTAGAAGCGTTCGAAGATGTGCGGCAGGTCGGCCTCCGGGATGCCGGGACCCCGGTCGGTGACGGTGATGACCGCCCATCCGCCGGCGGCGGTCAGCCGCAGGGTCACCGGCGGCGCGCCGTGCCGCAGCGCGTTGCCGACCAGGTTGGCCACCACGACGTCCACCCGGCGCGGATCGACCAGGGCCCGCGGCGTGCCGCTGTCCGGCAGCTCCGTGCGCACCCGGTCCAGCCAGCCGCGGGAGGCGAGGGTGCGGCGGACCGACTCGGCCAGGTCGATCTCGTCGGCGCCGAGTTCGGCGGCGCCCGCGTCGAACCGGGAGATCTCCATCAGGTCCTCGACCAGGCGGGCCAGCCGCGCGGTCTCCTCGCTGACGAGCCGTACCGCCTCGCCGGTGACCTGGTCCAGGCGGGAGGACTGCTCGTCGAGGACGTCGGTGACCGCCGTCATCGCGGCGAGCGGGGTGCGCAGTTCGTGCGAGACGTCGGCGGCGAAGCGGCGGGCCCGCGCCTCCATGCGGCGCAGCTCGGCCACCGACTCCTCCAGCGCGGCGGCGGTGTCGTTGAACGTCCGGGAGAGTTCGGCCAGTTCGTCGGATCCGCTGACGGCCAGCCGGGTGTCGAGGTGTCCGGCGGCCATCCGCCGGGTGGCCCGTCCCAGGGCCCGCACGGGGCGCAGCACGCCGCGGGCGACGAGCAGCGCGATCAGGACGGCCAGGCCGAGCGCGGGCAGGGTGGCCCGTTCGATGGCGGTGATCAGGGCCTCGACGTAGAGCTGTTCGCTCTCCTGCGGGACCACCAGGTAGAGCACCAGGCCGGTGGGGGCGGAGGTGACGGCGGCCGAGGTGGCGTAGGTGACGGGCAGCCCGACGACGAGGTAGGCCCGGCCGTCGTGGTGGACCCGCTGGAAGACCGCGGCCGCCCGGGTCCGTACGGAGCGCCGCAGCGCGGGGGTGAGCACGTCGAAGCTGTCCTGCGGTCCGTAGACGGCGCTCAGCCCGCCGTAGGTGGCGAGGAACCGCCACTGCTGGGAGCGGTGCGTGTAGGCGAGGTCGGCGACTATGTGGTTCAGGTCGGAGCGGTCGGGCACCTCGGGGTAACCGGGCGCCCGCGCGTCGACGCTGTCCCGGAACTGCCGGACCACCGCGTCCTGGCTCTGCTGGAGCACGCCGGTGCGCGCCTCGCGGAAGGTGAGCACGCCGGTGCTCAGGCAGCTGACGACGGCGACGACGGTGAAGCCCGCGACGAGCCGGAGCCGCAGGCCGCCGCGCAGGGCGGGAGGGCGCAGTCTCACGGCGAGCGGAAGCAGTAGCCGAAACCGCGCACGGTGTGGACGTAGCGGGGGGCGCCGCCCAGTTCGCCGAGCTTGCCGCGCAGGCGCTTCACGCAGGCGTCCACCAGGCGTATGTCCCCGTGGTAGCTGTGTTCCCAGACCGCTTCCAGGAGCTGCTGGCGGCTGAGGACCTGGCCGGGCGAGGCGGACAGCGCGAGCAGCAGCCGCAGTTCGGACGGGGCGAGGTCCACCGGCTGCCCCCGGTGGGTGACCCGCAGGCCGGCCCGGTCGATGCCGAGGTCCCCGTGCGTCTCGGCCCGGGGGCGGGCGGCGACCGGGGAGGGGGCGTCCAGCCTGCGCAGCAGGGCGCGTATCCGGGCGTCGAGCACCCTGGCCTGCACGGGTTTGACGACGTAGTCGTCGGCTCCCGCCTCCAGGCCGACGATCATGTCGACGCTGTCGCCCTTGGCGGTCATCATGATGATCCCGACCTGCTCGCGCGCCCTGATCCGCCGGCACACGTCGAGCCCGGGCAGGCCGGGCAGCATGAGGTCCAGGACGACCACGTCCGGGCGGAAGGGGCCGAGCCGGTCCAGGCCCTCCTCGCCGGTGGCGGCGGCGCAGACGTCGTGCCCCTGGTGGCGCAGGGCGAGCTGGACTCCCTGGCGCACGGCGGCGTCGTCTTCGATGAGCAGGATCCGGGGCATGTCGCTCAGTATGTGCGGGCCGCGAACGGCGACGGCCGCGAGGGCCGCCCCGCGCGGGGAACTGTTACGGAAGGATCATATGGGCGCCGCGCTCAAACCCCCGGACGATCTCCGTTACAGTTCTGTGACCTTTCGGTCCACAGGGCATCACATACGGTCACCAGCCTGGGTGCCATGTCAGGAACCACACCCCGCCAGGACGCCGGGACCGGCGCGGACGGCAGGCCGAGCCGCCGCGCCTCCCGCCGTACCGGCGCCGCCCGCCGCGCCTCCCGGCGCCGTGCCCGCAGCCGTCGCCCCCTCGTCGTCCTCTGCGCCCTGGCGGCGGCCGGCTCGCTCGGCGCCGCGGCCCTGCTCGCGGGGGCGGGGGGCGGCGACGGCAAGGGCGGCGGCCCGTCCGCCGCGGCCGGCCGGAGCGCGGGACAGAGCCCGACGCAGGCGGCGGACTCCGTCCGGCACGCCGGGGGCGGGACGACGCCGGAGCCGGAGGCGTCCGGGACGGCGGCGGGGAAGGACGTGAGGCGTGACCCCGGGAAGAAGGGGGACGGGGGCGGCGAGCCGGACGCGGGGAAGGGCGGCGGCGGGACCGGCACCGGCATCTTCCACACCGCACGGGCGTCCGGGGAGGTGGCCGGGCACGGGACGGTGCGGCGCTACGAGGTCCAGGTCGAGGAGGGGACGGGCGTCACGCCCGACGAGGCGGCCCGCGAGATCGAGGGCGTCCTCGCCGACCGGCGGGGCTGGACCGCCGACGGGCACGACGCCTTCCAGCTCGTCTCCCGGGGCGCCGTCGACTTCGTGGTGAAGATCGCCACGCCCGCCACCGTGGACCGCATCTGCGGCGCGGCCGGACTGCACACGCGCGGCGAGGTCAACTGCGACGTCGGCAGCCAGGTCGTCGTCAACCTCAAACGCTGGAACCAGGGTTCACCCCAGTTCCCCGGGTCCCTCCACGACTACCGCGCCCTGATCATCAACCACGAGGTCGGCCACCGCATCGGCCACGGCCACGAGACGTGCCCCGGTCGCGGGCGGCCCGCTCCCGCGATGATGCAGCAGATCGACGGGCTCCGCGGATGCGTCGCCAACGCCTGGCCCTACGACTCCCGCGGGAACTACCTCGGCGGCCCGGCCGTGCCCTGACCGCCACCCCTGACCGTCTTGCAGGAGGAGTGACCGAAAGCGGCCCCCTCGCCGTCCTCCGCGCGGACCCGTTGCGCGATCACTTTGTGGGTATCCACGAACTCTTCCGGACGGATGTGAGTGCATCGTAGGAACTGTTGACGTGCTTCTGTGACGTAGCTAACGTCGCCCCCACCCCTCAACGAAATGTTGATTCCACCATACGGAAGGTTGGGGTTGTGTTCAAGTCAAGATCAACTTCCTCCGCCGCAGCATCCCCGGGCGCGGAGACACCGGCCGCGGAGACAGCTCCCCGCCCGGAGGACGAACGGCTCCCCGCCCGCCAGCTCGTCGCCTACGGCTTCCAGCACATCCTCACCATGTACGGCGGCATCATCGCCCCACCGCTCATCGTGGGCGGGGCCGCCGGACTCAGCGGCACCGAACTGGGCCTGCTGGTGACGGCCACCATCTTCGTCAGCGGCCTCGCCACCCTGCTGCAGACGCTCGGCGTGCCGATGGTCGGCGCCCAGCTCCCGCTCGTGCAGGGCGCCACGTTCGCCGCCGTGTCCACCATGACGGCCATCGCGACCCGCAGCCACGGCCTGCCCGCCGTCTTCGGCGCGACCATCGCCGCGGGCCTGGTCGGCCTCGTGGTGAGCATGTTCTTCGGCCGGGTCGTACGGTTCTTCCCGCCCGTGGTGACCGGCACGGTGATCGCCGTCATCGGGCTCACCCTGCTCCCGGTCGCCTTCGGCTGGGCCTCCGGCGGAGGGGAGGGGTCCGCCAAGGGCGGCAGCATGGCGGACATCGGCCTGGCCGGCGCCACGCTGCTGATCATCCTCGTGCTGTCCCGGGTCGGTAAGCCCGCCGTCTCGCGCCTGTCGATCCTCCTCGGCATCGTCCTGGGCACGGTGCTCGCCGCCGTACTCGGCAAGACCGACTTCTCCGGAGTGACCAAGGGAGCGACGTTCGCCCTCCCCGAGCCCCTCGCCTTCGGAGCGCCGCAGTTCGACGCCGCCGCCGTCATCTCCATGGTCGTCGTCGTGGTCGTCGTCCTCACCGAGACCACCGCCGACATCATCGCCGTCGGCGAGATCGTCGGCACCGAGGTCGACGCCCGCAGGATCGGCGACGGCCTGCGCGCCGACATGATCTCCACCAGCGTCTCCCCGCTCTTCGGCGGCTTCGCCTGCACGGCCTTCGCCCAGAACGTCGGACTCGTCGCCCTGACGAGGATCAAGAGCCGTTACGCCGTCGCCGCGGGCGGCGGGATCATGGTCGTGCTCGGTCTGTTCCCGGTCCTCGGGCGCATCGTGGCCGCCGTGCCGCTGCCGGTGCTCGGCGGTGCCGGACTGGTGCTCTTCGGGTCCGTCGCGGCCAGCGGCGTGCGGACCCTGTCCACCGTGCGGTTCGACAACAACCTCAACCTCGTCATCGTCGCCACCGCCGTCGGATTCGGTCTGATCCCGGTCGCCGCGCCGCACTTCTGGGACGAGTTCCCGCACTGGTTCGCGCTGATCATGTCCTCCGGCATCAGCGCGGCCAGCGTGGTCGCCGTCCTCCTCAACCTGCTGTTCAACGAGACCCGGTGGAACCGCGAGGACGCCTCGGTGTTCGCCGCGGCCCCACCGAAGGGCGTCATCCCGCCCGGCGAGACCGCCACCGGCGCGGCCGGGCAGTCCCACCCCGCGCACGAGACCCGCACGGACGGAACGGCCGGCGTGCACCGCACGGACGGAAGGAACGGCGGGGACGGTACGCAGGGCGCGGGCGGCGCGGACCGTGCGGACGGGGCGGACGGTGGGGAGACAGCGGACCCGGACCGCCTGGACCGCAGGAGCCCGCACGGCGTGTGAGTGTTCGGACCTGGCCGGCCGACCCGGCCGGCCCGATGAACCGGCCGGCCCGATGACCCGGCCGATCCGATCCGATCGGGTCGGCCGGCGCGGCCCGGACCGCCGGGACTCACCGGTCCGCCGGGACGGCACGGACCCACTGGAACGTCGCCCCACCTCACCGCCCCGACCGAGCCCACTGGTCCGGCCCTCTCGGCCCTTTCGGCTCTCTCGGCGCTCTCAGCCGGTTCGGCCCTCTCGGCCGTCCCGCGCCGGCTCGACCGCCCGGACCAGCGGCTCGGCCGGTCCCGTCCCCACGGGCCAGGCCGGTCCGCCGGTTGCGCCGGGCCGGTCAGAGGCTCACCGGCTAGGCCGAACCATCCGGGCCGGCTCCACGGTCCCGGCCCACCGCGCCCACCGAGCCCTCCGTGCTCGCCGTGACGTCCAGACCCACCGCGCCCTCCGCGTCCTGCTCGGCGGTGGTCACCGGGTGCTGCCCGGCCGGTGCCGTGGTGATCAGGTCCGTTCGGCGGGTCAGGCGGCGTACGTCCGGTACGCACAGCACCGCCAGGGTCAGTACCAGCACCAGCGCCGAACACCCCCACAGCGCGGCCGGACGGCCCACCGCGTCCTGCACCGGGCCGGCCACCGCCGTCGCCACCGGCACCAGCGCCAGGGACCCGAGCCAGTCGTAGGACGACACCCGCGAGAACTTCTCCTCCGGTATCTCCTGGTGCAGCGCGGACATCCACGCCACCGCGAACACCTCGACGCTCACGCCGGTCACGAACATCACCGCGACCAGCGCGGGCGTCGGCACCGGCACGGCCAGCGCCGCGGACGGCAGCGCGAGCGGCAGTACGCCGAGTGCGCCAACGAGCAGCAGCCGCCGCGGCGCCCACCGCGTCATCACCAGCCCGCCGAGGACCGTGCCCGCGCCGAAGGCGGCCAGCGCCAGCCCCCAGGGCTGCGGTCCGCCGAGCCGTTCGCGCGCGACCAGCGGCCCGTACACCGTCTCGGCCGCCGCGACCACCGCGTTCACGACGGCGAACTGCACCACGATCGACCACAGCCAGGGCCGGCCGGCGACCTCGCGCCACCCCTCCCGCAGGTCCGCCAGCAGGTTCGTACCGCCCCGCCGCGCGGGGACGCCGCGCACGTCGAGGAAGGCGCGCAGCGACCCCGCGACGGCGAACGCCACCGCGTCGACGGCCAGCACCCACCCCGGCCCGGCCGCCGCCACCAGCGCACCGCCGAGCCCGGTGCCGAGGATGTTCGCGCCGTTCACCCCGGTGCGGAAGGCGGCGAAGGCGCGCCCGGACTCGCTGCCCGAGACGCTGGCCATCACCATGCCCTCGGCGGCGGGGGAGAAGAACGCCTGCCCGGTACCACCGAGCGCGGCCAGCAGCGCCATCTGCCACACCTGTGCGGTGCCGGTGAGGACGAGGACGGCGAACAGGCCCTGCGAGACGCAGTTGAGCGCGTTCGCCGCGACCATCACGCGGTGGCGGGGCAGCCGGTCCGCAAGGGCCCCGCCGATCAGCACGAACAGCACCAGCGGTACGGTCCGCGCCGCCGCGACCAGCCCCACGTCGGTGGCCGAACCCCCGGCCGCCAGCACCGCGAACGCCCCGGCGACCAGCGCCCCGGAACTGCCGAGCCCCGACACGACGGCGGCAGCGGTCAGCAGCGTGTAGTCGCGCCCGGCCCAGGACGGGCGGCGGAGGCGGTTTCGCGGGGGAGTCACCCACGGATTATCCACGTGGCCCCCCGCCTTCCCCTGGGCGGCCCCGCGTCCCCCCGGCGGCCTGTCCGCCCCCGGAGACCCGCACACCCGTCCCGCAGGCCGGGGCACCCGCCTCCCCCCGGCCCGGGCCTCCCGCTACTTCGTCGCCCCCTGGCTGAACCCGTTGTAGATGTAGCGCTGGAGGAACAGGAAGACGATCAGCGTCGGCAGGATGACCAGGACGGCGCCGGCCGAGATGTCCTCCCAGTGCGCTCCGAAGGGGCCCTTGAAGCGGAACAGGGCCGTGGAGATCGTGCCCTTGTCCTCCGAGGGCATGTAGAGGAAGGGGATGTAGAAGTCGTTGTACGTGGTGATCCCCTTGATGATCACCACCGTGGCGATCGCCGGCTTCAGCATCGGGAAGATGATCTTGCGGTAGATGGTGAACGCGTTCGCCCCGTCCAGCCGCGCCGCCTCGTCCAGGGAGGTCGGGATCCCCCGGATGAACTGCAGGAAGATGTAGATGGAGACGATGTCGGTGCCCATGTACAGCAGGACCGGCGCCCACCGGCTGTCGAAGAGGCCGAAGCTGTTCACGACCTGGAAGGTCGCCACCTGCGTCGTCACGCCCGGCACCAGCGTGGCGACCAGGAACAGCGCCATCACCAGTTTCTTGAAGCGGAACTCGAAGCGGTCGATGGCGTACGCCGTCATGGAACCGATCAGCACCGTGCCGGTGACGGAGAACAGCAGGATGAACGCCGTGTTCCCGAACGCCTGGAGCATGTGCCCGTCGGTGAACGCGGTCGCGTAGTTCGAGAAGTTGAGCCAGTCGTGCGGCAGACTCAGCGCACCGCCGTCGGAGACCTCCTGGGACGTCTTCAGCGACGTCAGGAAGAGGGCGGCGAGCGGGGCGAGCACCACCAGCGAGGCGACGGCCAGTGACAGGTACGTCAGCGTCGTCGCGACGCCGGAGCGCCTGCGCCGGGGGGCGGACTCAAGTGCGGGAGCGGGGGCGGTCATGCGAGGTCCACCTTCTCGTCGGGCACCAGGCGCCGCTGGATCCACGTGATCAGCAGGACCACCAGAAGCAGCACCACGGCGCAGGCCGAGGCCAGGCCGGTCTTGTTGAACTGGAAGGCGAGCTTGACCGTCTGGATGACGAAGGTCGACGTGCCGGTCGCGCCGCCGGTCATGATCCACGGGATCTCGAAGACGGACAGCGAGCCGGAGACCGCCAGGATGACGCTGAGGCTGAGCACCGGGCGGATGCTCGGCACGATCAGGTGCCGGAACTGCTGCCAGCGGTTCGCGCCGTCGAGCTGGGCGGCCTCGTACAGCTCGCCGGGTACGGACTGGATCGCGCCGAGGAACAGCACGAAGTTCAGGCCGGTGAAGCGCCACACCGAGACCCCGGCCAGCGAGGTGTTGGCCGACTGCGGGTCACCGAGCCAGGCGTGGTCGCCGCCGGCACCGAAGAGGGACAGGACCGAGTCGAGGGTGCCGCCGTCCTGGAAGAAGTACAGGAAGACGAAGCCGATCGCGACGCCGTTGATGAGGTAGGGGAAGAACAGGATCCCCTTGAACAGGTTGCGCAGCCGCAGGTCGAAGCTGAGGATCGTCGCGAAGTACAGCGCGGCGGCGATCTGCACGACGGAAGCGGCCAGGTAGTACAGGCTCACCGCGAACACCCGGAAGAACTCCGGCCGGGTGAACAGCTCCTTGTAGTTGTCCGCGCCGACGAAGTTCCGGTCGGGGCTGACGCCGTCCCAGTCGGTGAAGCTGTAGTAGATCATGTTGCCCACCGGCACGTACGTGAACGTGATCAGCAGGGCCAGCGGGACCAGCAGGAACAGCCACGGCGTGGCGCGGCGCAGCGGGTGGTCGCGCCAGGTCCGCACGGAGCCGGCGCCCCGGGCGGCGCCCGCCGGGGAGCGGCGTCCGCGCCGGCGGGGGAACGGGCCCGGGCCGGCGAGCGGGCCGGGCGGGTCGGGCGGCGGTGGTGCGGTGCGGGTGAGGTCGGTCATGTCGGCGGGGCCTTTCGTCGTCCGCGGTGAGTGCGGTCGGCACACCGGGCGCCGGCCCGTGGGCGGCGGAGCCGGGCCGGGGCGGGGCCCGGTGTGCCGACCGGTTCAGGAGCCGGCGCTCTGCCTGGCCTCGGCCCAGCGCTTGTCCAGGTCGGAGAAGTAGTCCTCCAGCGAGCCCTTCTGCGCGCCGCGCGCCAGGTCGACGAGCTTTTGCCGGTAGTCCGGCTTGCTCAGCCCGATCTCCGAGGCGTTGTCGATCGCGTTGACGTCGGCGGTCTTCGCCTCGGAGCGCTCGATCATCGTGACATCGTTGTCAACATAGCCTTGCAGCGTGCTCGGCAGCTTGACGGCCTTCAGGGGTGAGACGGCGCCCTCGGAGGCGGAGTAGCCGGACTTCTCGGTGAACCAGTCGATCCAGGCGCGCGCGGCGGCCTTGTGGGACGAGTGGACGTTGACGGCCTGCTGGTAGTCGGAGAGCAGGGTGGCGCAGAAGTGGCCGGCCTTCTGGACCGGGAACGGCATGAAGCCGATGTCGTCGGGATCGGTGCCGGCCTTCTTCGCGGCGTCCCGCATCTGCGTGATCGCCCACGAACCGAGCAGCATGCTGCCGGTCTTCCCCTTGGCCAGCAGCGTCTTGGAGTTCTCCCAGTTGGTGGTGGTCGGGTCCTTCTCGGCGAGCCCGCCGTGGACGATGCCGTAGAGGAGCGTGTCGATCACGTTCAGGTCGCCGCCGGCGGCCCACGGCTCGTCCGTCGCGGCCAGGGCGTCGAAGGCCTTGGCGTCGCAGCTGACCGAGCCGACGCTGTTGGTCCAGGGGCTGCTGAGCGGCCAGCCGTCCTTGAAGTTGGTGTAGTAGGGGGTCGCGCCGGTCTTCGACCCGACGGCCCGCAGGTCGGTGAGGAACTGCTGCGGGGTGGTGGGCCAGGCCGTGACGCCGGCCTTCTTCCACAGGGTCTTGTTGTAGACGAAGCCGTTGGCGGTGCCGAAGGTGGCGATGCCGTAGGTCTTGCCGTTCACGTCCGTCTTGTCGGTGAAGCGGTACTTGTTCCGCAGCGACGCCGTCGACCCCAGCGGCGCGAAGAACTTCGGGTAGTCGCCCTTGGAGATCGCCGCGGGGATCATCAGGACGTCACCGTAGTTCTCGGTGTTCATGCGGATCTTGACCTCACCCTCGTAGTCGGTGATGCCCTCGAACTTCACCTTGACCTTCGGGTAGGTCCTGTTGAACTCGGCCGCGTACTTCTTCATCGTGCCGTTCTGCACGAGGTCGGTGCGGTGGGTCAGGACCGTGATGGTGCCCGAGACGGCCCCCGGGTCCGACGGCGCGGTGGCGGTCTCGTTCGACGGCGCGCCCGCTCCGCTGCACCCCGCGACGGTCAGCATCGCGGTGGTGAGCAGAGCGGTGCTCAGTGTCGTCTTCCTCCCCATGTGCCCAACTCCTTCCAAGGGTTACGGCTCGGGCTGCGGTGGTTGACGGAACTATGGCAGTCGATGGTGAACCGGTAAAGCTCGCGAGTTCACCGCGATATTCAATCGTTACCTCGCGTCGGTCGGCTGCTTCACAACCTGCCTGTTCACCAGGCTCGTCAGCGTTGAGGGGAGCGATGGAAAGGGACTAGACCGGTTCATGAACGGGGGTTAGGTTGGTCGCGTCGTGCCGCCGTGCGCCGACCGGAACCGGCCGCTGCCCGGACTCCGTCCGCACCGTCCCGCGCCTGCCCGCACCTCCCGATAGGAGCCGCACATGAAGGACGTCGTCCAGCTCGCCGAGGGCTGGAGCCTCCACCACGACGGGACCCCGCTGCCCGCCCGGGTCCCCGGCTGCGTGCACACCGACCTGCTGGCCGCCGGGGTGATCCCCGACCCGTACCTCGGCCTGAACGAGCGGGAGGTCGCCTGGGTCGGGCGCCGGGCGTGGACGTACACCCGCACCCTCGGCCCGGAGGACACCGGCACCGGCGCCCACGAGCGCACCGACCTCGTCTTCGACGGCCTGGACACCGCCGCCGTGATCACCGTGGACGGGAGGGAACTGGGCCGCACGCGCAACATGCACCGCCGCCACCGCTTCGACGTCACCGGCGTGAGCGGCCGGCTGGCCGTGGAGTTCGCCTCCGCCTACGACGAGGCCGAGGCCGTACGGGCCGTGACCGGTGAGCGGCCCAACGTCTATCCGGAACCGTTCCAGTACATCCGCAAGATGGCCTGCGCCTTCGGCTGGGACTGGGGCCCGACGCTGGTCACCGCCGGGATGTGGCGGCCGGTCCGGCTGGAGCGCTGGTCGACGGCCCGGCTGGCCGGGGTGCGCCCGCTGGTGACGGTCGCCGACGGCAGGGGCCGGGTGGAGATCCACGTCGACCTCGAACGCACGGCGCGCGGCGCGGACCGGAGGCTGGTCCTGCGGGCCGAGGTGGCGGGCGTGCGGGCCCGCACGGACGTCGACGGCGACCGGGCGGTGCTGACCCTCGACGTGCCGGACCCGGCTTTGTGGTGGCCGCGCGGGTACGGCGAACAGCCCCTGTACGAACTCGAGTTGACCCTCGCCGACGAGGAGGCGGCACAGGGCGGCCGGACCCTGGACTCCTGGAGCCGGCGGATCGGCTTCCGCACCGTCACGCTCGACCGCTCCCGCGACGAGCACGGCACCGGCTTCACCTTCGTGGTCAACGGCGTACGGATCTTCGCGCGCGGCGTGAACTGGATACCCGACGACGTCTTCCCCTCCCGCATCACTCCCGAGCGCTACCGGACCCGGCTGCGGCAGGCCGCCGCGGCGGGCGTCGACCTCGTGCGGATCTGGGGCGGCGGCATCTACGAGGACCACGCCTTCTACGACGCCTGCGACGAGATGGGCCTCATGGTCTGGCAGGACTTCCTCTTCGCCTGCGCCGCCTATCCGGAGGAGCAGCCGCTGCGCGGTGAGGTCGAGGCGGAGGCCCGCGACAACGTTGTCCGGCTGATGCCGCACCCCAGCCTGGTGCTCTGGAACGGCAACAACGAGAACCTGTGGGGCTTCAGGGACTGGGACTGGGAGCCGGAACTGGCGGGCGACTCCTGGGGCGGCGGCTACTACCTCGACCTGCTGCCCCGCCTCGTCGCCGAACTCGACCCCACCCGCCCCTACACCGCCGGCAGCCCCTGGTCCGGCTCCTGGGACCACCACCCCAACGACCCCGACCACGGCACCCACCACTCCTGGGAGGTGTGGAACCGCCGGGACTACGCCGACTACCGCGCGTCGGTGCCCCGTTTCGTCGCCGAGTTCGGCTGGCAGGCGCCGCCCGCCCTGGCCACCCTGCGCCGCGCCCTGCCCGGCGAACAGCTCGCCCCCGACTCCCCGGGCATGCTGCACCACCAGAAGGCCGAGGACGGGAACGGCAAACTGGACCGCGGCATCGCCCGCCACTTCCCGCTGCCCCAGGGCGACTTCGACCGCTGGCACTACCTCGCCCAGGTCGTGCAGGCCCGCGCCGTGGCCGCCGGCATCGAGCACTGGCGCGCCCACTGGCCCCGGTGTGCCGGAACCGTCGTCTGGCAGCTCAACGACTGCTGGCCGGTCAGCTCCTGGTCCGCGATCGACGGCGACGGCCGCCCCAAGCCGCTCTACCACGAACTGCGCCGCGTCTACGCCGACCGGCTGCTGACCCTGCTGCCCCCGGCCGGGGAAAGCGGGACCCGGGCCGGGGAAGCCGGGTCCGAGGCCGGGGGAGGCGGGGCACCGGCCCTCGCGCTGGTCAACCAGTCCGCCGAGCCCTGGCACACCACGGTCACGCTGCGGCGGCTGCGGGCAGACGGCAGCACCGTGGCACAGGCCGTGCTCGACGTCACGGTCCCCGCGCGCTCCGTGGCCCGGCCCGCCCTGCCCGCGGACCTGGCGCCCGACGCGGCGTCGGCCGAGGAGTTCCTGGTGGCCGACGCCGACGGGCTGCGCGCCCTGCACTTCCCCGTCCCGGACAAGGACTTCTCCTGCCCGGCGCCCCGCTACGACGTCACGGTCCACGACCTGGGCGACAGCGGTAGTGTCGACGTCGTGGTGACAGCACACACCCTGGTACGAGACCTCCTGCTGCAGGCCGACCGGTTGGGTCCCGAGGCCGCCTGCGACACCGGACTCCGGACGCTGCTGCCCGGTGAGCGCGTCCGGCTGCGCCTGCGCGGCGCGAGCGAGACCGGCGCCAACGCGGTCCGGGCGGCGCTCTTCAGCGGGGAACCGGCGTGAGCGCACCCACGGAACGGGTGACCATCAAGGACGTGGCGGCGGCGGCCGGCGTCTCCAAGGGCGCGGTGTCCCTGGCGTTCAACCACAAGCCGGGCGTCTCGGAGGCCACCCGGGAGCGCATCTTCGCCGCGGCCCGGCAACTGGGCTGGGCGCCGAACTCCTCGGCGCGCAGCCTGTCGCGGCAGTCGGTGGACACCATCGGACTGGCCATCTGCCGGCCGGCCCGGCTGCTGGGCCTCGAACCCTTCTACATGGAGTTCATCTCCGGCATCGAGAGCGTCCTCGCCGAACGCCACTGCTCCCTGCTGCTGCGCCTGGTCAGCAGCCTGGAGGAGGAGATCGCCCTCCAGGAGACCTGGTGGCGCGAGCGCCAGGTCGGCGGGTCCGTCCTGGTCGACTTCCACCGCGACGACCCCCGCCTGGGTCCGCTCAAGGCGCTCGGGCTGCCGGCGGTGGCCGTCGGGCACCCCACGCTCACCGGCGGGCTGCCCTCCCTGTGGACCGACGACGCGACCGCCACCGCCGAGGCGGTCCGCTACCTGGCGGCCCTCGGCCACCGGCGGATCGCCCGGGTGGGCGGGCCGGCCGGCCTCGGCCACAGCGCCATCCGCTGGGCCGCCTTCCGGGAGACGATGGAAGGCCTCGGCCTGGACGGCTCCCTGCACGCGGAGACCGGCTTCTCCGGCGAGGAGGGCGCCCGCGCGACGCGCTCGCTGCTGCTGTCCGCGCGGCGGCCCACCGCGATCGTCTACGACAACGACCTGATGGCGGTCGCGGGGCTGGGCGTGGCCGCCGAGATGGGCATCTCGGTGCCGGACGAACTCTCCCTGCTGGCCTGGGACGACTCCCAGTTGTGCCGGCTGACCCATCCGACGCTGTCCGCGATGAGCCATGACGTGCACGGCTTCGGTGCGCAGGTGGCGCGCGTGCTGTTCGACGTGATCGCCGGCCAGGACGTCCCGTCCCGGCCGGTGGCGACGCCGTCGCTGGTGCCGCGGGCGTCGACGGCCCCACCGCGCTGACACCCGTCTGCCCGGCCTCGTCGGCCCGTGCGGCGCCGCAGAAGAAGGCGGGGAACGCGCGGAGAACGCTGAGAACGCGGGGACGGCAGGCGGAAAAGAAGAAGGAAAGGAGGCGACCCGCTCCTTTCCACTCTCAACGTATAGCGCACCGGGGGGCTTGCGGCAAGGCCCCCGTCGTACCGCAGAATGGCCGGCCTATGGCCAGGACCTGCGGAAACGGGAGTCGCGAAGTGCGTGTGACGGTGTCGGCCCACGGGCCGCGCGGTGCCGTGGAACCGCCGGCCGGGCTCGCGGCGCGGCCGGCGGTACGGGCCCGTACCCGTACCCGCTGTACGTTCGTGGCGCGCGGCCGGGCCGTCTGGGACCTGACCGGCGACCGGGACGACCGCTGCGCCGCCGGTGAAGTGGACCGGCAGGTGCCGCTGCGCCACGTGGCCGCCGTCGTGCGGCACGGCGTCGCGGACCCCGCGACGACGGCCGCCCGCGCCGGGGCGCTCCCGGGGGCCGTACCGCAGGCGGCGGACCGTCCGTACCGGGCCGGCCGGGCGGCGGGCCCGCGACCGCGGCGCCGCCCACGACGGCACCGCCCCGAGCCCCGCGTCCTCGTCCGCCGCGCCCGGGACGGCCCTGGCTCCCGCGACCCGTGCCCGGGCGCCGGCCGTGGCCGGCCGGATCCGCGCCGACGGCCCCACCGTGGCCGCCCGGCCGCGGCCCGGCTGAGCACGGCAGGGCGCGCCGGGACCTGGCGGCATCCCGCCGACTGAGCCGCCCGCACCGCTCCCGACCGAGCGGGTCTCCGGCGGAACGGTGCCTGACCGAGCGGCCTCCGACCAGGCGGCCTCCGACCGAGCGGCGCCCGACCGGACGGCCCCTGGCCCAACGGCGCCCCGACCGAGCGGCCCACGCCCGAGTGGTGCCCGATCGAGCGGCCTCCGACCAGGCGGCCTCCGACCGAGTGGCGCCCGCCCGGATGGTGCCCGACCGAGCGGCGCCCGACCGGACGGTGCCCGACCGAGCGGGTCTCCGACGGGACGGTGCCTGACCGAACGGCTTCCGCCCCGACAGCGCCCGCTCGGACAGCGCCCGCTCGGACGGCGCCCGCCCGGATGGTCCCCCACCGAGCGGCCTCCGCCCCGACAGCCCCCACCGAACGCCGCCCGACCGGACGGCCCTGCCCGGTGCGCCGGAACAAGGCCCCGCCCCGGTGTGCCGGAACAGTGCACCGTACCGGCACAGACCACAGACACAGATGCGGAGCATCACGGACGTGACCCCCCTGACCACCAGCGTCTTCGACCTTCCCGAGCGCCTGTCCGCCAAGGCCGACCCGGCGCTGACCGTCGCCGACGAGCGGCACTTCGCGGCCGTCGCGCAGTGTCTGGAGCAGTCGATCGCCGACCTGACCGAACACCTCGACGCCGCCCGCAGGGCGCCCGGCGGCCTCGGCCGGCAGGCCATGGACCGCGACGCGGAGGTCCACCGCCTGACCGCCCGGCTGCGCACCCTGCGCCGCTTCGGCCTGGACCTGTGCCTGGGGCGCATGGTCGGCGCGGACGGCACCGAACCCGTCTACGTCGGCCGGCTCGGCCTCACCGACAGCGCGGGGCACCGGCTGCTGCTCGACTGGCGCTCACCCGCGGCCGAACCGTTCTTCGGCGCCACCCACGCCGACCCCATGGGGCTGGCGAGCCGCCGCAGGTACCGCTGGACCGGCGGCCGGATCAGCGACTACTGGGACGAGGTGTTCACCGCGGACGCCTTCGCCGGGCACGCCGCGCTCGACGACCAGTCCGCCTTCATCGCCTCGCTCGGCGACAGCCGGTCCCCGCGGATGAGGGACGTGCTCGGCACGATCCAGGCCGACCAGGACGCCGTCATCCGCGCGGGCTCGCGCGGCGCCCTCGTCGTCGACGGCGGCCCGGGCACCGGCAAGACCGTCGTCGCCCTGCACCGCTCCGCCTACCTCCTCTACGCCGACCCCCGCCTCGGGCACCGCCGCGGCGGTGTGCTGTTCGTCGGCCCGCACGAGCCCTACCTGGGCTACGTCGCCGACGTGCTGCCCAGCCTCGGCGAGGAGGGCGTCCAGACCTGCACGCTGCGGGACCTCGTCGCCGAGGGAGCCGCGGCCGGGACCGAGAGCGACCCGGAGGCGGCCCGCCTGAAGGCGTCCGCGGACCTGGTGAAGGCGATCGAGAAGGCCGTCAGGTTCTACGAGGAGCCGCCCACGGAGGGCATGACGGTCACCACCCCCTGGTCCGGCATCCGGCTGGACGCCGAGGACTGGGCCACGGCGTTCGAGGCGGCGGAGCCCGGCACCCCGCACAACGAGGCCCGCGAGCAGGTCTGGGAGGAGCTGCTCACCCTCCTGGCGGACAAGCACGACGGCGACGCCCCGCCCGAACTGCTGCGCAGGTCGCTGACGCGGAACCGGGAACTGGTCACCGCCTTCCACCGCGCCTGGCCGCTGCTCGAAGCGGCCGACCTCGTCTCGGACCTCTGGTCGGTCCCCGCCTACCTGCGGATGTGCGCGCCGTGGCTCGGCCCGCAGGACGTACGCCGGCTGCAACGCGCGGACCCGCAGGCCTGGACGGTGTCCGACCTGCCGTTCCTCGACGCGGCACGGCAACGCCTGGGCGACCCGGAGACCGCCCGCCGCAAGCGCCGCCAGAAGGCCACCCTCGCCGCCGAGCGCGAACGCATGGCCCGTGTCATCGACACCGTGCTCGCGGCCGACGACGACGGCGAGGGCGCGGTGACGATGCTGCACGGACAGGACCTGCGGGACGCCCTCGTCGACGAGGACGCCCTGCCCCGCGCCGAACCGGACCGGCTCGCCGGACCGTTCGCGCACGTCGTCGTGGACGAGGCGCAGGAACTGACCGACGCGGAGTGGCAGATGCTGCTGCTGCGCTGCCCCTCCCGGAGCTTCACCATCGTCGGCGACCGCGCCCAGGCCAGGCACGGTTTCACGCAGACGTGGCGGGAGCGGCTGGAGCGGGTCGGCTTCGACCGGATCACCCTGGCCTCCCTGAGCATCAACTACCGCACGCCGCAGGAGATCATGACGGAGGCCGAACCGGTCATCCGGGCCGCGCTGCCGGACGCCAACGTGCCCGCCTCCATCCGCAGCAACGGCGTCCCCGTCGTCCACGGCTCCGTCGCGGACCTGGACGCGGTCCTCGACGCCTGGGCGGCCGAGCACGCCGAGGGGACCGCCTGTGTCATCGGCGCTCCCGCCTTCCCCGGGACGGCCCGCGTCCGGTCGCTGACCCCTGAGCTGTCCAAGGGACTGGAGTTCGACCTGGTCGTCCTCGTCGATCCGCAGGACTTCGGCACGGGCGTCGAGGGGGCGGTCGACCGCTACGTCGCGATGACCCGGGCGACCCGGCAGCTCGTCGTCCTCACCAGTCCCTGACGGGGCGGGCGAACCGGCGCCCGGCCGGGCCGGCCCGGGCCCCGGACCGGCCCGTCTCCGTCGCCGACCGTGTCGCAGTTGGGCCGAACAGGTGACATGGCGTAAGAATTGGCTGGTGCAGGCGATAAGTGCGAGTCAGGTCGGGGGGAGCCGGTGAACAGCCACGACGTCACCGATGAACAGTGGGAGGGGCTCGCCCAGGTCGTTCCGTTGCGCGGACGGGACTCCTGGCCGTCCGCGGTGAACCACCGCGCCCTTCCGGAGGCGGACACGGAGCTGCGCCGCCGCTTCGTCGTCCTGCGGGTCAACGTGTTCGCGGACGCCCGCGACGTGGCCGAGACGCTGATGGCGGGCGTGCCGGTCCTGCTCGACCTCACGGGGGCCGAGACCGAGGTGGCCAAGCGGGTCCTGGACTTCAGCACCGGCGTCGTCTTCGGCCTCGCCAGCGGGATGCACCGCGTCGACCGCAACGTGTTCCTCCTCACGCCACCCGGCACCGAGGTGAGCGGTCTGATGGAAGGAGCCGCGGTTCCCGGCGCGTGAGCCCCCCGGCCGCGGGAAGGCCGCCAGGGCGGAACGGTTCGTGCGGACCAGCGGCTTCCGCGGTCGGGGCACGACCCCGCCCCGGCGGAGCCGGGCGGAGCCGCGGCGGGCGGGCCGGCGGGGGACCGGTGACGGACCGGCCCGAGCCGTGTCCGGGCCGCGGGGTGATAGATCTGGTGACGTGAGCGAGCACCCCGATCCCGCCGGACCCCGTGTCCCGCTGTCCGAACCGCCCCGCGACCTGGCCGGGTTGCAGCGCCGCCTCGCCGAGTTCGCCGCGGCGCGCGACTGGCAGCCGTACCACACCCCGAAGAACCTGGTCGCCGCCCTCAGCGTCGAGGCCTCCGAGCTGGTCGAGATCTTCCAGTGGCTGACCCCGGAGGAGTCGGCGCGCGTCATGTCCGACCCCCGGTCCGCGTACCGCGTCCGGGACGAGATCGCCGACGTCCTCGCGTACCTGCTGCAACTGTGCGAGGTGCTCGGTGTCGATCCGCTGGCGGCACTGGCCGCGAAGATCGACCGGAACGAACAGCGGTTCCCGGCGCGGGGAGCGGGCCCGGACGTCCCGGCGGGCCCGGACGTCCCCGACCCGGGGACGCCGACCGAGGGGAGCTGACGACTCCACTATCACTCTCCGCAGTCATTCACCCGGGCGAAATCGATTTGTTGTCCAGAGATTTCCGTCTTCCTCTGGCTTTTTGCCTCGGGCGCCTTCACTCTGGGTAGTGAACAAGGGAGTTCGGGCAGACGTGCGACGAGCACGTCGGGAGATGACGGGGGCAGCGCATGGACGCGGTGCGGCTCATCCTGGCGAGCAGGCGTGCACTGGCGGGCAGCGGCGAGGCCCCCGCCATCCTGGCGGAGGTGTGGCAGGCGCAGGCCCTGGCGCAGGCGGTCGGCAGCCGCCTCGCCGTCTCCGGCCCGCCCGAACTGCGCGGCGAGGCCCTGGGGCTGACCGAACTGGCGGGCCGCGGCTGCGGAGTCCTGGACGCCCCGGACCTCGACCCGGGATCCTTACGCGCCGCCCAGCTCACCGAACTGGCCGACGCGCACCGGGCGTTGCTGTGCCTGGGCGGGCTGCTGGGCGAGGCCGGCATCGCCTTGGTCGGCATCGCCAGCTCGGCCGCCGACGAGCGCACGTACTGGCAGTGCATGGAGGCCATCGACGCGGCCGACGAGTCCAGGGACCGCATCCGCGAGATGCTGCGCAAGCTGGCGGTCCGCGAGGAGACGGTACTGCCGGAACGCGAAGCGGGCTGACCCTCCGGACCCGCGACCCCGCCCCTGCTCACCCGCGCGCTGCCGCGGACGGCAGCGGCCCCCACCACCCGGCGGCAGCGCACGGCCCGCCCTGCTCACCCGCCCCGGCCCGGCGGCAGCCCACGGCCCGCCCCTCCGTGTTCACTCGCCCGGCCCGGCGGCAGCCCCCATGCGTGCCCTCCGTGTTCACCCGTCCGGCGACCGGCGGGGCCGGGGCCGGTGGGGTCGGCGGGGCGGGCGGTGGGGAGGCGTGCAGGATGGGGGTATGGATCTGCGCATCTTCACCGAGCCCCAGCAGGGGGCCTCCTACGACACCCTGCTCACCGTCGCCAAGGCCACCGAGGACCTCGGCTTCGACGCCTTCTTCCGTTCCGACCACTACCTCCGCATGGGAGACGGGGACGGCCTGCCCGGCCCCACCGACGCCTGGATCACCCTCGCCGGCCTCGCCCGCGAGACCGAGCGGATCCGTCTAGGCACCCTGATGACCGCCGGCACCTTCCGGCTTCCCGGCGTCCTCGCCATCCAGGTCGCGCAGGTCGACCAGATGTCCGGCGGCCGGGTCGAGCTGGGCCTGGGCGCGGGCTGGTTCGAGGAGGAGCACAAGGCGTACGGCATCCCGTTCCCCAAGGAGAAGTTCGCGCGCCTGGAGGAGCAACTGGCGATCGTCACCGGCCTGTGGGCGACCGAGACCGGCAAGACCTTCGACTTCCAGGGCGAGTACTACCGGTTGAGCGAGTCGCCCGCGCTGCCCAAGCCCGCGCAGGCGAAGATCCCGGTGCTCATCGGCGGCCTCGGCGCGACCCGCACCCCGCGGCTGGCCGCGCGGTACGCCGACGAGTTCAACGTCCCCTTCGCCTCCCTGGAGGACAGCGAGCGGCAGTTCGGCCGGGTCCGCGCCGCCGCGCAGGAGGCCGGCCGGGACGCCGGGGACATCACGTACTCCAACGCCCTGGTCGTCTGCGTCGGCCGGGACGACCAGGAGGTCGCCCGCCGCGCCGCCGCGATCGGCCGTGAGGTCGACGAGCTGAAGGCCAACGGCCTGGCGGGCTCACCGGCCGAGGTGGTCGACAAGCTCGGCCGCTACGCCGGCATCGGCTCCAGCCGCGTCTACCTCCAGATCCTCGACCTGTCCGATCTGGACCACCTGGAGCTGATCTCCTCCCAGGTGCAGTCGCAGCTGTCGTAGCGCGCCGGACGCACGGCGCAGACGGCGGAAGATAAAGGCAGGCGCCGGTTCCCGGCCCTGTGCCAAGGTGGAGGCGTCGTCCTGCCGGGCCCCCGGGACCATCGTCCCGGGGGCCCGCGCACGCCCGGCACCCCACCCGTCCGTCCGGCCCGGAAGAGGCCTGCGCATGTTCCTGACCATCACCACCACCGGCACCCCCGAACACCCCGCGACCGACCTGGGTCACCTGCTGCACAAGCATCCCGGCAAGGCGCAGGCGTTCTCCACCTCCTTCGGTACGGCGCACGTCCTCTACCCCGAGGCGGACACCGATCGCTGCACGGCGGCGCTGCTGCTGGAGGTCGACGCGGTGGCGCTGGTGCGGCGGGGCAAGGGCAAGGGACGCGGCGGCGCACCCGACGCGGCGCTCGCGCAGTACGTCAACGACCGGCCCTACGCCGCGTCCTCGCTGCTCGCCGTGGCGCTGAGCGCGGTGTTCTCCAGCGCCATGCGCGGCGTGTGCCGCGCCAGGCCCGAACTGCCGGGTCTGCCCCGCCCGTTGCGCATCGAGATACCGGCTCTGCCGGCCCGTGGCGGCCCCGCCCTGGTACGGCGGCTGTTCGAACCGCTCGGCTGGGCGGTCACCGCCGACGCCGTACCGCTGGACACCGGGTTCCCGCAGTGGGGAGAGTCCCGCTACGTGCGCCTGGTCCTGGAGTCGGACACCGTCACCCTGGACCGGGCCCTGCGCCACCTGTACGTCCTGCTGCCGGTCCTCGACGACGCCAAGCACTACTGGGTCTCCTCCGACGAGGTCGACAAACTGCTGCGGGCCGGCGAGGGCTGGCTGCCCGCGCACCCGGAGCAGAAACTGATCACCAGCCGCTACCTGAGCCGCCGCTGGTCGCTGGCCCGGCAGGCGATGGAGCGCCTGGAACTGCTGCGGCTGGCCGAGACGGACGACAGCGACGTAGAGGAGATCGACAACGCGGTGGCGGCCGAGACCGGCGCCGAGACCGACGAGAGGCCCACCCCCCTGGCCGTCCGGCGCCGCGAGGCGGTCCTCGCGGAACTGACGTCGGCCGGCGCCGCCCGCGTCCTCGACCTCGGCTGCGGCCAGGGGCAGTTGGTGCAGGCCCTGCTCGAGGACGCGCGGTTCACGGAGATCGTCGGCATCGACGTGTCGGTGCGGGCGCTCACCATCGCCGCACGGCGGCTGAAGCTGGACCGGATGGGGGAGCGGCAGGCCGCGCGCGTCACGCTGCGCCAGGGCTCCCTCGTCTACACCGACAAGCGGACCGAGGGGTACGACGCCGCCGTGCTCAGCGAGGTGATCGAACACCTCGACCTGCCCCGGCTGCCCGCCCTGGAGTACGCGGTGTTCGGCGCGGCCCGCCCCCGGACCGTCGTCGTCACCACGCCGAACGCCGAGTACAACGTCCGCTGGGAGACCCTGCCCGCCGGGCACGCCAGGCACGGCGACCACCGCTTCGAGTGGACCCGCGAGCAGTTCCGCGCCTGGGCGGACGCGGTGGCCGCCCGGCACGGCTACACCGTCGTCCTCCGGCCCGTCGGCCCCGAGGACCCCGAGGTGGGCCCGCCCACCCAGATGGCCGTGTTCACCCGCACGTCCCCGCACGAGCCGGCCCACGAGAAGGAGAAGGAGGCGAAGGCCGCATGACCGGGACACCCGACACCACCGCCACCCCGCAGGGACGCGTCCTGCCCGTCACCGACCTCTCGCTCGTCGTCCTCGTCGGCGCCACCGGCTCGGGCAAGTCCACTTTCGCCCGCCGCCACTTCAAGCCCACCGAGGTCATCTCCTCGGACTTCTGCCGCGGCCTGGTCAGCGACGACGAGAACGACCAGGGCGCCAGCCGGGACGCCTTCGACGTGCTGCACTACATCGCGGGCAAGCGGCTCGCGGCCGGCCGGCGCACCGTCGTCGACGCCACCAGCGTCCAGCCCGACGCCCGCCGGCAGCTGATCGACCTGGCCAAGCGGTACGACGTGCTGCCCATCGCCATCGTCCTGGACGTGCCCGAGGAGGTGTGCGCCGAGCGCAACGCCGCCCGCAGCGACCGGGCCGGTCTGCCCCGCCGGGTCATCCGGCGGCACATCCGCGAACTGCGCCGCTCCCTGCGTCACCTGGAGCGCGAGGGCTTCCGCAAGGTGCACGTGCTGCGCGGCGCCGAGGAGGCCGAGCGGGCCACCGTCGTCACCGAGAAGCGCTTCAACGACCTCGCCCACCTCACCGGCCCCTTCGACATCATCGGCGACGTCCACGGCTGCTCCGCCGAACTGGAGGCCCTGCTCGGCAAGCTCGGCTACGCCGACGGCGTGCACCCCGAGGGCCGCACGGCCGTCTTCGTCGGCGACCTCGTCGACCGGGGTCCGGACAGCCCCGGCGTGCTGCGCCGGGTGATGGCGATGGTGAAGTCGGGCAACGCCCTGTGCGTGCCGGGCAACCACGAGAACAAGTACGGCCGCCACCTCAAGGGCCGCAGGGTCCGGCCCACGCACGGACTGGCCGAGACCATCGCGCAGATGGAGGGGGAGAGCGAGGAGTTCCGGCGCGAGGTACGGGAGTTCATCGACGGACTGGTCAGCCACTACGTCCTCGACGGCGGCCGGCTGGTGGTCTGCCACGCGGGGCTGCCCGAGAAGTACCACGGCCGCACCTCCGGCCGCGTCCGCTCGCACGCGCTGTACGGCGACACCACCGGTGAGACCGACGAGTTCGGGCTGCCGGTGCGCTACCCGTGGGCGGAGGACTACCGCGGCAAGGCGGCCGTGGTCTACGGCCACACCCCGGTCCCACGGGCGACCTGGATCAACAACACGCTCTGCCTGGACACCGGCGCCGTGTTCGGCGGCAAGCTGACCGCGCTGCGCTGGCCGGAGCGGGAACTGGTCGACGTACCGGCCGAGCGGGTCTGGTACGAGCCGGTGAAGCCGCTGCGCTCCGAGGCGCCCGGCGGACACGACGGGCGCCCGCTGGACCTCGGTGACGTGCAGGGACGCCGGGCCGTGGAGACCCGGCACGGCGGCCGCGTCGCCGTCCGCGAGGAGAACGCGGCGGCGGCCCTGGAGGTCATGAGCCGCTTCGCCGTCGACCCGCGGCTGCTGCCCTACCTGCCGCCGACGATGGCGCCGACCGCCACCTCGCGGGCCGAGGGCTACCTGGAGCACCCGCAGGAGGCGTTCGCCCAGTACCGTGAGGACGGGGTCGCGCGGGTGGTGTGCGAGGAGAAGCACATGGGCTCGCGGGCCGTGGCCCTGGTGTGCCGGGACGCGGACGCGGCGCGCGAGCGGTTCGGCGTGGACGGCCCCACGGGCGCGCTCTACACCCGCACCGGCCGGCCCTTCTTCGACGACCCCGCGGTCACCGAGGAGGTCCTCGGGCGGCTGCGCACGGCGGTGACCGGGGCCGGGCTGTGGACGGAACTGGACACGGACTGGCTGCTGCTCGACGCCGAGCTGATGCCCTGGTCGCTGAAGGCGGCCGGGCTGCTGCGCTCGCAGTACGCGGCGGTCGGCGCGGCCGCCGCCGCGGTGTTCCCCGGTGTGCTGGGCGCTCTGGAGGGCGCCGCCGCGCGGGGCGTGGACGTCGGCGGCCTGCTGGCCCGCCAGCGTGAGCGGGCGTCGGACGCCGCCGCGTTCACGGCCGCCTACCGCCGCTACTGCTGGCCCACCGAGGGCCTGGACGGCGTCCGCCTGGCGCCGTTCCAGATCCTCGCCGTCCGCGGCCGCAGCCTCGCCGCGCTGCCGCACGACGAACAGCTCGCGCTGATCGACCGGCTGGTGGACCACGACAGCACCGGCCTGCTCCAGATCACCCGCCGCCTGTACGTCGACACCGGCGACGCCGACTCGGTCCGGGCCGGCGTGGACTGGTGGCTGGAGATGACCGGCCGCGGCGGCGAGGGCATGGTGGTCAAGCCGCTGCACGCGCTGGTGCGCACCGAGGCGGGGCGGCTGGTCCAGCCCGGCATCAAGTGCCGCGGCCGGGAGTACCTGCGGATCGTCTACGGTCCCGAGTACACCCGTCCGGACAACCTCGCCCGGCTGCGGCAGCGGTTCCTGAACCACAAGCGGTCGCTGGCGACCCGCGAGTACGCCCTCGGCCTGGAGGCCCTGGACCGCCTCGCCGGCGGTGAGCCGCTGTGGCGGGTGCACGAGGCGGTGTTCGGCGTCCTCGCCCTGGAGTCGGAGCCGGTGGACCCCCGGCTGTGACGGCCGGCGGCCGGCCGCGGCGGACTCCTCCTCCGTCGCGGCCGGACCGCGCCCGGCGACAGAAGCGCACGGAAACCGGCAACGGGGGGTGAAGGCGGGGCCGGGTGGTCAGGATGGAGACATGGGATTCCATGTCGACTCCGAGGCCGGGCGGCTGCGCCGCGTCATCCTGCACCGGCCCGATCTCGAACTCAAAAGGCTCACCCCCAGCAACAAGGACGCGCTGCTCTTCGACGACGTGCTCTGGGTGCGCCGGGCGCGCGCCGAGCACGACGGGTTCGCCGACGTGCTGCGCGACCGCGGGGTCGCCGTGCACCTCTTCGGCGACCTGCTGACCGAGACGATGGAGATCCCGTCGGCCCGGTCGCTCGTCCTGGACCGCGTCTTCGACGAGAAGGAGTACGGCCCGCTCGCCACCGACCATCTGCGGGCCGCGTTCGAGACGCTGGACGCGCCGGAACTGGCCGAGGCGCTGGTCGGCGGCATGACCAAGCGGGAGTTCCTGCAGGCGCACGCCGAGCCGGCCTCCGTACGGTTCCACGTCATGGACCTGGACGACTTCCTGCTCGGTCCGCTGCCCAACCACCTCTTCACCCGCGACACCTCCGCCTGGATCTACGACGGCGTCTGCGTCAACGCGATGCGCCTGCCCGCCCGGCAGCGCGAGACCGTCCACTTCGAGGCGATCTACCGCTACCACCCGCTCTTCCGCGGTGAGCCGTTCCACGTGTGGTCCGAGGGGCAGGCCGACTACCCGTCCACCATCGAGGGCGGGGACGTCCTGGTCATCGGCGACGGCGCCGTGCTCATCGGGATGAGCGAGCGGACCACCCCGCAGGCCGTCGAGATGCTCGCGCACAAACTGTTCGCCGCCGGGTCGGCGCGGACGATCGTGGCGCTCGACATGCCCAAGCGGCGTGCGTTCATGCACCTGGACACCGTGATGACGATGGTCGACGGGGACACGTTCACCCAGTACGCCGGGCTCGGCATGCTCCGCTCGTACACCATCGAACCGGGCTCGGGCGACAAGGAACTCAAGGTCACCGACCATCCGCCCGAGCACATGCACCGGGCCATCGCCGCCGCGCTCGGACTGAGCGAGATCCGGGTGCTCACCGCCACGCAGGACGTCCACGCGGCCGAGCGCGAGCAGTGGGACGACGGCTGCAACGTGCTGGCCGTGGAGCCGGGCGTCGTCGTCGCCTACGAGCGCAACGCCACCACCAACACGCACCTGCGCAAGCAGGGCATCGAGGTGATCGAGATCCCCGGCAGCGAGCTGGGGCGGGGCAGGGGCGGCCCGCGCTGCATGAGCTGCCCGGTGGAACGGGACCCCGTCACCTCCCCGGCCGCATAGAAATTCTGAGAGTCGTATAGAATTCCAGGAGTCCCTGTCCCTCACCCGTTGGAGCGCCCCCATGGCGACAGTCCCGACCGCCCTCGCCGGCCGCCACTTCCTCAAGGAGCTGGACTTCACCCAGGAGGAGTTCCGCGGTCTGGTCGAGCTGGCCGCCGAACTCAAGGCCGCCAAGAAGGCCGGGACGGAGACGCGGTACCTGAGCGGGAAGAACATCGCACTGATCTTCGAGAAGACCTCGACGCGCACCCGCTGCGCGTTCGAGGTCGCCGCCGCCGACCAGGGCGCCTCGACCACGTACCTGGACCCGTCGGGCTCGCAGATCGGGCACAAGGAGTCCATGAAGGACACCGCCCGCGTCCTCGGCCGGATGTTCGACGCGATCGAGTTCCGGGGCGACCGCCAGAGCGACGTCGAGGAGCTGGCCGCGCACGCCGGCGTCCCCGTCTACAACGGGCTCACCGACGACTGGCACCCCACCCAGATGCTGGCCGACGTGCTCACGATGACCGAGCACAGCGACAAGCCGCTGGGCGAGACGGCCTTCGCCTACCTGGGCGACGCCCGCTTCAACATGGGCAACTCCTACCTGGTCACCGGCGCGCTGCTCGGCATGGACGTGCGCCTGGTCGCCCCCAAGACCTACTGGCCCGCCCAGGAGATCGTCGACCGGGCCCACGAGCTGGCCGCCGCGAGCGGCGCGCGCGTCACCCTCACCGAGTCCCTGGAGGAGGGTGTGCGCGGCGCCGACTTCGTCGCCACCGACGTGTGGGTCTCCATGGGCGAGCCCAAGGAGGTCTGGCAGGAGCGGATCCAGTCCCTGGCGCCGTACGCGGTGACCATGGACGTCCTGCGCGCCACCGGCAACCCGGACGTGAAGTTCCTGCACTGCCTGCCCGCCTTCCACGACCTCGGCACCAAGGTCGCCCGGGAGATCCACGAGCAGTACGGCCTGCGGTCACTGGAAGTGACCGACGAGGTCTTCGAGTCCGCCCACTCGGTCGTCTTCGACGAGGCCGAGAACCGGCTGCACACCATCAAGGCGGTGCTGGTCGCCACGCTGGCGAAGGGCTGAGAGCCGCGGACGACAGTGGGTTCCGGCCGGCGGGCGGTGTCCGGTGCGTGCGACGGCGAGGCGCCGGAAGGTCCGTGCGGCGGGGCTGACAGGGCCTTCGGGCAGCGCGGCGAGGGCGCGTGCCGGGCGCCGTCCGCCGCGGCCCGCTTTCGTCCGCGGCTCCCGAACCCAGGCGCACCGCGTGCCGGGCGCCGCGCCGGTCAGGCGCCGCCCGGCCGCCCGGGCGGCGCGGACAGCCGGAACCACACCGCCTTGCCCGACGCGGTCGGCCGGTGCCCGCAGGACGAGCTGAGCGCCCGGATCAGCAGCAGGCCCCGCCCGTCCTCCCGCCACGGGTCGGGCGGGGTCAGGCCGGGGCGGGTCAGCCCGCCCGGCGGCTGAGGGTCCGCGTCGCGCACCTCCACGTGACAGCCGCCCGGCTCCAGCTCCACCAGCAGCTCTATCGGGCCGCCGCCCGCGGTGTGCTCCACGGCGTTGGCCACCAGCTCGGCCGTGAGCAGTTCCGCGGTGTCGCTGTCGGCCGTGTGCTCCTGCTCGGCCAGCGCCGTGCGGACCAGGGCACGGGCCACCGGTACGGCGGCGGCCGTGTGCGGCAGCGCGATGCGCCAGGCGGAAGCGGCGGGTTCGTACAACGTGTGTCCGTTCATGACGCAGGGCGAACCGGCGGTCACCATCGGGCTGTCCTGCTTTCGACGAGGGGAATGGTACGGGGGCCGTCGGCGGCGGCTCTCGGGGCCCTCCGTCCGGGGCCCGGCCCCGGCACGGACGGCCTACCCCTGCGAACGTCCGTCCTCCCCCGTCCCCTCCCGTCGTTACCGGGCCATGGACGACCTGTGACGAAGCGACGGACGCGCCGGTCGCACCGGCACGGCCGGCGCCTGCCGCGGGGACCCGCTCTATCGCGCCCTCGTGACGACAGTCAAAGATAGGTGATAACTTCGTGGAGGAGCGCCGGGCACGGCATCGCCGGCGTGCCGGACGACACGGGCAGTCCGCCGAGGAGGCCGTACGTCATGAGTCCCTTCACCGGCTCCGTCACCCGCACCTCCGCGTGGCGGCACCTGCGCGTCGAGCTGGACGGCGGGGTGGCCACCGTCACCCTCGCCCGCCCCGACAAGCTCAACGCCCTCACCTTCGGCGCCTACGCCGACCTGCGCGACCTGCTCGCCGAGCTGTCCCGGGAACGCGCCGTACGCGCCCTGGTGCTGGCCGGCGAGGGCCGCGGCTTCTGCTCCGGCGGCGACGTCGACGAGATCATCGGCGCCACCCTGTCCATGGACACCGCCGAACTGCTCGACTTCAACCGGATGACCGGGCAGGTCGTCAGGGCCGTGCGCGAGTGCCCGTTCCCGGTGATCGCGGCGGTGCACGGCGTCGCGGCGGGCGCCGGGGCCGTCCTGGCGCTGGCCGCCGACTTCCGCGTCGCCGACCCGAGCGCCCGCTTCGCCTTCCTGTTCACCCGCGTCGGCCTCTCCGGCGGCGACATGGGCGCCGCCTACCTGCTGCCCCGCGTGGTCGGCCTCGGCCACGCCACCCGGCTCCTGATGCTGGGCGAGCCGGTCCGCGCCCCCGAGGCCGAGCGGATCGGCCTGATCAGCCGGCTCACCGACGAGGGCCACGCCGACGAGGCCGCCCAGGCCCTCGCCCACCGCCTCGCCGACGGCCCCGCCCTCGCCCACGCCCAGACCAAGGCGCTGCTCACCGCCGAACTCGACATGCCCCTGTCCGCCGCCGTCGAGATGGACGCCGCCACCCAGGCCCTGCTGATGAACGGCGAGGACTACGCCGAGTTCCACGCCGCGTTCACCGAGAAGCGGCCGCCGAAGTGGCAGGGGAGGTGAGGCGGCGGTGACCGGCGCCCAGCGGGTCGCGGTCATCGGCGGCGGACCCGGCGGCCTGTACGCGGCGGCCCTGCTGAAAAGGCTCGGCCCCGCCCGCGAGGTCACCGTCTGGGAGCGCAACGCCCCCGACGACACCTTCGGCTTCGGCGTCGTCCTCTCCGACGAGACCCTCGGCGGGATCGAACACGCCGACCCGGTCGTCCACCAGGCCCTCGGACGGGACTTCGTGCGCTGGGACGACATTCACATCGTGCACCGCGGCACCCGGCAGACCTCCGGCGGACACGGCTTCGCCGCCCTCGGCCGGCGCCGGCTCCTCCAGATCCTGCACGCCCGCTGCCGCTCCCTCGGCGTCGACCTGCGCTTTCGCACCGAGGCCCCGCCCCCGGACCAGCTGCGTGAGACGCACGACCTGGTGATCGCCGCCGACGGTGTGCACAGCGCCACCCGCGCGGCGTACGCCGACGTCTTCCGGCCCCGGATCACCGAGCACCGCTGCCGCTACATCTGGCTCGCCGCCGACTTCGCCTTCGACGCGTTCCGCTTCGAGATCGCCGAGACCGAGCACGGCGTGATGCAGCTGCACGGCTATCCCTACTCCCGTCCGTCCTGCCCCGCGCCCGGCCACCACCCTTCGGCGAGCCTTTCCGGGCCACAGGACGAAGGCTCCTCCACGGTCATCGTCGAGATGCGCGAAGAGGTCTGGCGGGCCGCCGGGTTCGGTGAACTGGACGAACGGGAGTCCGTCGAGCGCTGCGCCAAGATCTTCGCCGACGCCCTCGGCGGGCGCCCGCTGCGCTCCAACAAGTCCGCCTGGACCACCTTCCGCACGGTGACCGACGAGCACTGGTCGCACGGCAACCTGGTGCTCCTCGGCGACGCCGCCCACACCGCCCACTTCTCCATCGGCTCCGGCACCAAACTCGCCGTCGAGGACGCCGTCGCCCTCGCCGCCTGCCTGGACGAACAGCCCACCGTGGAGCAGGCGCTGACGGCGTACGAGGCGGAGCGCAAGCCCGTCGTCGCCTCCACCCAGCGCGCCGCCCGGGCCAGCCTGGAATGGTTCGAGAACCTCGGCCTGTACCTCGACCAGCCACCCCGCCAGTTCGCCTTCAACCTGCTCACCCGCAGCCGCCGCGTCACCCACGGCAACCTGCGCCTGCGCGACGCCCGCTTCACCGACGCCGTCGAGCGCGAGTTCGGCTGCCCGCCCGGCACACCCCCCATGTTCACCCCGTTCCGGCTGCGCGGCCTGACCCTGCGCAACCGGGTCGTCGTCTCGCCCATGGACATGTACTCGGCCGTCGACGGGGTCCCCGGCGACTTCCACCTCGTGCACCTCGGGGCGCGGGCCCTGGGCGGCGCGGGCCTGGTGATGACCGAGATGGTGTGCGTGAGCCCCGAGGGCCGGATCACCCCGGGCTGCACGGGTCTGTGGACCGGACGGCAGACGGAGTCCTGGCGGCGGATCACCGAGTTCGTGCACCGGCAGGCACCGGGCACCGCCATCGGCGTGCAACTCGGCCACAGCGGACGCAAGGGCTCGACCAGGCTGATGTGGGAGGGCATGGACGAACCGCTGCCCGAGGGCAACTGGCCGCTGGTGGCCGCCTCCGCACTGCCCTACAAGCCCGGCAGCCAGGTCCCCCGCCAGCTCACCCGCGCCCAGCTCACCGACATCCGCGAGCAGTTCACCTCCGCCGCCTGGCGGGCCGCCCGCGCCGGGTTCGACCTGCTCGAACTGCACTGCGCCCACGGCTACCTGCTCTCCGGCTTCCTCTCGCCGCTGACCAACCACCGCACCGACGCCTACGGCGGCTCACCGGAGAAACGGCTGCGCTTCCCCCTGGAGGTCTTCGACGCCGTGCGCTCCGTGTGGCCCGAGGAACGCCCCATGACCGTCCGCATCTCCGCCACCGACTGGGCCGAGGGCGGTACGGGGGCCGAGGACGCCGTGGAGATCGCCCGCGCCTTCGCCGCGCACGGCGCCGACGCCGTCGACGTGTCGACCGGGCAGGTGGTCGCCGAGGAGCGGCCGGAGTTCGGGCGGTCGTACCAGACGCCGTTCGCCGACCGGATCCGGCACGAGGTCGGCGTCCCGGTCCTCGCGGTCGGCGCGATCTCCTCCTGGGACGACGTCAACTCCCTGATCCTGGCCGGGCGGACGGACCTGTGCGCGCTGGCCCGCCCGCACCTGTACGACCCGCACTGGACCCTGCACGCCGCCGCCGAACAGGGGTACCAGGGCCCCGGCGCGGTGTGGCCGGCCCCCTACCGCGCGGGCAGCAGGCGCCCGCAGACCGGCCGCACGGACGCGCCCGCACCGCGCCTGCACCCCGGTGGCTGACGCCCGGCCGGACCGCCGGCCCCGGGTCAGGCCAGACCCGCGAACTCGGCTCCCGCGTCCCGCAGCCGCTCGTGCAGGCCCCGGAAGACGGCGGCCGAGCGGAGCCCGGGCCAGTGGGCCGGCAGCAGGTGTGCGGGCAGACCGGGATCGGCGTAGGGCAGATGGCGCCAGGAGTCCAGGGCGAGCAGGTAGTCGCGGTAGGCCTCTTCGGGCGGCGTGTCATCGCGCCGCTCCCAGGCCTCCAGCACCCCCGCGTGCCGTGCGAGGAACGCCTCGTGCTGCTCGGCGACCGCCGCGAGGTCCCACCAGCGGCCGACCGCCTCGGCGGTGGGCGTGAAACCCAGGTGCTCGCCGCGGAAGAAGTCCACGTACGCGTCCAGCCGCAGCCGCCGCAGCGTGTGCCGGGTCTCCTCGTACAGCCGGGCCGGCGCGATCCACACCCCGGGGGCCGCCGTGCCGAACCCGAGCCCGGCCAGCCGGGACCGCAGCACGTGCCGCTTCTGCCGCTCCGACTCCGGCACGGAGAACACGGCCAGCACCCAGCCCTCGTCGCCCGGCGGGGCGCCCGCGTAGATGCGGCGGTCACCGTCCTCCAGCAACTGGCGTGCCTCGGCGGACAGTTCGTAGCCCGCGGCGCCCTGTGCGGTGCGGGCCGGGAGCAGCAGCCCGCGCCGCTTGAGCCGGGACACCGAGGAGCGCACCGAGGGCGCGTCCACCCCGACCGCCGCCAGCAGCCGGATCAGCTCGGCGACGGGCACCGGGCCGGGCGCGAAGCGGCCGTACGCCCCGTAGAGGGTGACGATGAGGGACCGGGGGCTGGTCGGGGCGGGTGGTGCGGGCTGGTCGGACACGTTGATCATTTTAGGTCGTCGGTACGACTGCCGGTCACCGTCACCGCTGGTCACCCTCGGCGCCGAGCCCGCCGAGCCCGCCGCGCCCGCCGCGCCCGTCGAGCCCGTCGAGCCCGCCGAGCCCGCCGCGCCCGTCGAGCCCGCCGAGCCCACCGCGCCCGTCGAGCCCGCCGTCCGGGTCCGGGCCGGCCGCCGTGCGCAGCCGGAAGCGCTGGAGCTTGCCGGTGGCCGTGCGCGGCAGGGCGTCCAGGAAGACGATCTCGCGCGGGCACTTGTACGGTGCCAGCTCGGACTTCACGAACGCCCGCAGCGCCTCCCCGTCCCGCGCCGCGCCCTGCCGCAGCACCGCGTAGGCCACCACGACCTGGCCGCGGGCGTCGTCGGGCCGCCCCACCACCGCCGCCTCCACCACGTCCGGGTGGCGCAGCAGGGCGTCCTCGACCTCCGGACCGGCGATGTTGTACCCGGCCGAGATGATCATGTCGTCGGCGCGGGCGACGTAGCGGAAGTAGCCGTCGGAGTCGCGGACGTAGGTGTCGCCGGTGATGTTCCAGCCGTCGCGCACGTACGCGCGCTGGCGGGCGTCGGCCAGGTAGCGGCAGCCGACCGGCCCCTGGACGGCGAGCAGTCCCGGCTCGCCGTCGGGCACGGGCCGGCCGTACTCGTCCTGCACGCGCGCCCGCCATCCCGGTACGGGCACCCCGGTCGTGCCCGGCCGGATGTCCTCGTCCGCGGCCGAGACGAAGATGTGCAGCAGTTCGGTGGCCCCGATGCCGTTGATGATGCTGAGGCCGGTGCGCTCGCGCCAGGCGTGCCAGGTGGCCGCGGGCAGGTTCTCCCCGGCCGACACGCAGCGCCGGAGCGAGGAGACGTCGTGGCCGCCCAGCCGGTCGAGCATGGCCCGGTAGGCGGTGGGCGCGGTGAACAGCACGGAGACGCGGTGTTCGGCGACCGCCGCCAGCAACTGCGCGGGGTGGGCCTCCTCCAGCAGCAGGGCACTGGCGCCCGCCCGCATCGGGAAGACCACCAGACCGCCGAGACCGAAGGTGAAGCCGAGCGGCGGACTGCCCGCGAAGACGTCCTCGGCGCGCGGCCTGAGCACGTGCCGGGAGAAGGTGTCCGCGATGGCCAGGACGTCCCGGTGGAAGTGCACGCAGCCCTTGGGCCGCCCGGTGGTGCCGGAGGTGAACGCGATGAGCGCCACGTCGTCGGCGGCGGTGTCCACCGCCCGGAAGGGGACCTCCGGCACCGGGCGGTGCAGCAGGTCGTCGGGGCCGTCGCCGCCGTAGGGGGTGATCGAGAGTCCCGGCACGTCGGCCTTGACCAGGTCCCCGACGGCCCGCACGTCGCACAGCGCGTGCCGGACGCGGGCGATCTCGCAGATCGTGGCCAGTTCGTGCGCACGCTGCTGGGCCAGCACGGTGACGGCCACGGCACCCGCCTTGAGGACCGCCAGCCAGCAGGCGGCCAGCCACGGCGTGGTCGGGCCGCGCAGCAGGACCCGGTTGCCGGGCACCACACCGAGGTCGGCGGTGAGCACCTGCGCGATGCGGTCGACGCGGGCGCGCAGGCCGGCGTAGGTCCAGGTCCCGCCGGCGGGGGTGTGGAACACCGGGCGCGCGTCGGCGGGCCCGGGGCGGCCGAGGAGTTCGGCGGCGCAGTTCAGCCGGTCGGGGTAACGCAGCTCCGGCAGGTCGAACCGCAGCCGCGGCCACTGGTCGGGGGGCGGGAGGTGGTCGCGCGCGAAGGTGTCCACGTGGGCGGAGCGGACCGGCGGCCGGACGGCGTCCCCGGCGCCCGGCCCGGCGCTCGCGGGGCCCGCACCGGCTCCGTTCGTGCGGCCGGCGCCCGGACCGGCTCCGTCCGCGTGGCCGTCGTCCGGGCCGGCACCGTCCGCGCGGGTGGCGCCCGCGCCGGGATCCGTCGGGTTCATGGCGGTTCGCCCCCTTGTCGTGGTGGGCTCGCACAGGGAGCGTATCGTGTTGATGACGACAGTCAACGGGGCGCGATACGGTGGTCGTGGACCCCGGTCGTCCCGGGGGAGGGAGGACCGGCGAATGTCCGCATTCTCGCTCGAACCGGCCCAGATCGCCTGGTGTGCCGAGCTGCGCTCGCTGGCCGCGGACCGGCTGCGCCCGCTCGCCGAGCAGGGCGAGCCGGGCCGCGTGAACCGCCCGCTCCTGACCGAACTGGGCCGACTCGGGCTGCTGGAGCGCCTGTTCACCTCCGGCGCCCTGGACCTGTGCCTGATGCGGGAGTCCCTGGCGTACGCCTGTACGGAGGCCGAGACCGCCCTCGCCCTCCAGGGTCTCGGCGCCCACCCGGTGCACGCCCACGGCACCCCGTCCCAGTGCGCCCGCTGGCTGCCGGCCGTGGCGGAGGGCAGCGCGGTCGCGGCGTTCGCGCTGAGCGAGCCGGGCGCGGGCTCGGACGCGGCGGCCCTGGCGCTCCGCGCCGAGCCGGAGGACGACGGTCCGGCCGGCGCGCGCCCCAGGGCAGCCCGCGAGGGGCCGGGCGGGGCGGCGAGCACGGCCGGCCCGGAGCATTCCCGTGCGGCGCCCGCCGGCGCCGCCGCGCCGCCCCCGCCCGGCGCACCCCGCGAGCCGTCCGGCGCGCCGGCGGCGCCCGGCCGCCCCCGGCGCTGGCGGCTCACCGGCACGAAGTGCTGGATCTCCAACGCCCCCGAGGCGGACCTCTACACCGTCTTCGCGCGCACCACGCCCGGCGCCGGCGCCCGCGGCGTGACCGCGTTCCTGGTCCCCGCCGACCGCCCCGGCCTCACCGGCAGCGCCCTGGAGATGCTCTCCCCGCACCCCATCGGCACCCTGGACTTCGACGGCGTCCCCGTCACCGAGGACGACGTGCTCGGCGAGGTGGACCGCGGCTTCCGGGTGGCGATGAGCACCCTCAACCTGTTCCGTCCCAGCGTCGGCGCGTTCGCGGTCGGCATGGCGCAGGCGGCGCTGGACGCGACCGTCGCCCACACCGCCGGCCGCGACGCCTTCGGGGGCAGGCTGAGCGACCTCCAGGCCGTCGCCCACCAGGTGGCCGAGATGGCCCTGCGCACCGAGGCGGCCCGCCTGATGGTGCACGCCGCGGCGAGCGCGTACGACGACGGCTCCCCGGAGGTCCCCCGCCGCTCCGCCATGGCCAAACTCCTCGCCACCGAGACCGCGCAGTACGTCGTCGACACCGCCGTCCAGCTGCACGGCGCCCGCGCCCTGTGCCGGGGCCACCTCCTCGAACACCTCTACCGCGAGGTGCGCGCCCCCCGGATCTACGAGGGCGCCAGCGAAGTCCAGCGCGCCGTCATCGCCAAGGAGCTGTACGCCCAGTACCGGACCGGGGAGGCCCCGTGACCGTCCAGCGCGTCAACCCGCCCGAGCTGTCCCCGCCCGCCGGCTTCTCGCACGCCGTCGTCGCCACCGGCTCCCGCGTCGTGTTCCTGGCCGGCCAGACCGCGCTCGACCAGGACGGAAAGGTGACCGGAAAAACCCTCCCCGAACAGTTCGCCCGCGCCCTCACCAACCTCCTCACCGCCCTGCGCGCGAGCGGCGGCACCCCCGCCGACCTCGCCCGCGTCACCGTGTACGCCACCGACGTCGCCGCCTACCGCGCCCACGCGGGTGAACTCGGCCGCCTGTGGCACCGGCTGGCGGGCCGGGACTATCCGGCGATGGCCGTCGTGCAGGTCGTACGCCTGTGGGACGAGGAGGCGATGGTGGAGCTGGACGGTCTGGCGGTCCTCGCCTGACGGCCCGCGGGCCGGACACCGCCGACCGCCCGCCAACTCGCCACCGAAGGGGTGAGGGTCACGGCGCGGGCCACGGTCGCCGGGTAGCAGTGGAGACCCCCATCCCACTCACCCGTACCGGGAGGCCCCCGATGTCCCTCACCCGTGGACGATCCCTCACCCGTGGACGATCCCTTCTCGGCGCGCTCGGCACGGCCGCCGCCGCGCTGCTGCTGAGCGCGCCCGTCTCCTTCGCGGCGACGGCCGCCGAGGAGAGCGTCACCGTCGACCCGGCGGTCCGGACGGCGGCCGACGGCACCGTCACGATCTCCGGCACCTACCGCTGCACCGGCGCGAGCGGCCCGGTCTTCGTCAGCTCCGCCATCAGCCGCGACGGCTCCGTCACCCGCTACGGCATCGGCGGCACCCGCGCGGTGTGCGACGGCGCCGTGCACACCTGGACCAACACGGGCACGCCGGCGAACCCGCTGGAGCCGGGCGCCGCGCACGTCGAGGCCACGGTCATGGAACTCACCACCCAGGGCGGCCTGCCGCTGATGCCCCGCTTCCACGCGGTCGCCGAGCAGGACGTCACCCTGTCCCGGGCCTCCTGAGCCCCCGGCCGGGCGCACCGCAGGAGACCGGCCGGCTGCCCGCGTCCGCGCCGCCCGCCGCCGCGAGCGGGCAGCCACCCTCCCTGCGGCGGACGGTCCATGACATCCTGTGACGCCACAGGACGTCACACAGGGTGCCGGACGAGCGCGGGCGCCCGGCGGTTACGGGGAAGATCGATGAAGCTCTGCTTTCTGGTGGAGGAGCAGTACCGCCACGACGGAATGCCGGTCGAGGTGATCCGCCAACTGGCGTCCTGGGGACACCGGGTGGACGTCGTACGGCCGGGCGGCTCCCTGCTGGACATGACGCGGGCGATCCACGCGGGCGCCCATGACGCCTGGGTGCTCAAGACGGTCTCCGGCGGCCCCGGACTCACCCTCCTGGAAGCCGCCGCCCTCGCCGGGATGACCACCGTCAACGACGCCCGGTCCATCCGCGGCGTGCGGGACAAGGCGCTCGCGGCGGCCGTCGGCCGCAGCCGCGGGCTGCCGCTGCCGCCGACCTACGCGGCGGCCCGCCCCGAACTGCTCGCCCGGATCCCCGAGTCGGAGTACCCGCTCGTCGTCAAGCCCGCGGACGGCAGCTCGGGCCGGGCGGTGCACCTGGTCCCCACCCCGGACCAGCTCGTCGAACTCCTGCCCGAACTGGCCGGGGAGGGCATGCTCATCGCCCAGCCGTACGTGCCCAACCCGGGCCTCGACATCAAGGTGTACAGCGTCGGCGGCGACCTGTACGCCACCGAGCGCCGCTCCCCGCTCCACCCCGACCACGCCGTCCGGGAACGCCGCGTGGCGCTGTCGGCCGAGGTGGCCGCGATCGCCGCCCGGGTCGGCGTGGTCTACGGCCTCGATCTGTACGGGGTGGACGTGGTGCTCGGACCCGACGGTCCCGTGGTCGTCGACGTGAACGACTTCCCGAGCTTCCGTCAGGTCCCGGACGGCGTCGCCCGGGTGGCACGCGCCGTGCTCGAACTCGCCGCCCGCCCGGCCGCCCCGCCACCCGCCGCCGCGGACCCCCTGCCCGAGGCGTCCCGGCCCGCGCCGCAGGACGGGACCCCGCTCGTCCTGCCCCTGCCGCCCCACCCGGAACAGGTCCCGGTCGCCGCGGGCAAGAACCCATGAGGATAGGCCTGATCACACCCGACCCCGGCCATCCGCTGCTGGCCGCGGCCACCGCGCTGCTCACCCCCGGGCACCAGGTGGAGACACTGGACCCGGCCACGGCGGCGGACCCCGCCGGGCCGCTCGCCGACGTCTACCTCCTCAAGGCCCGTACACCGCGCGCCCTGGCCCTCGCCCGCGCCCTGGAACGACGTGGCGCGCCCGTGGTGAACCCGGCCGCCGCGACGGAGCTGTGCCAGGACCGCACGGCGATGGCCGCGCACGCCCGGCGGGCCGGCCTGCCCTTCGCCGCCACCCGCACCTTCACCACCCTCGCCGCACTGGCCGCCGCGGCGCCGCCGGCCGGACCCGTGGTCGTCAAGAGCCGCCACAGCCGGCGGCACGACGTGGTGGCCCGCGTGGACGACGCCGCCGAGCTGGCGCTGCTCGCCGCCGCCCACCCCCGGGAACCGGTCGTCGTCCAGGACTTCACCCCGAACAGCGGCTGGGACCACAAGCTGTGGGTCATAGGGGACCGGCTCTTCGCCGCCCTGCGCCGCTCCGAACTCTCCCCCGAGGGGCGGGGCCCGACGCTGTCCCTGGCCCTCGACGCCCTCCCGCCGGGCTGGGCGGCCCTGGCCCGCCGCGTCGGCACGGTCTTCGCCCTGGACGTCTACGGCGTCGACATCCTCGACGGCGGCGAGGGCACCCCGGTGATCGTCGACATCAACGCCTTCCCCGGCGCCCGCGACCAGCCCGGAGCGCCCGAGGCCCTGGCGGCACTGGCGCTGTCCCGGGCCGCGGCGGCCGGCGGGCCCGCCGGAGCCCGGCCGCGCGAGCCGTTCGCGCGGCCACCGCGAACGTGACCTGGGCGTACACCCACCGGACGGGGTGAGGCACCCGCCGGGGCCTCTGCCGGAGCCGCCCGGCCCGGGTTCGGGCCCCGCCGCGCCCGGAAAGGCTCGACGAGCACGGCCGGATCGCGCTCCCTGCGACGGCGTACGACCGCTCCGCTCGCGGACGCGCGGCCGGGGCGAGCGGGAGCGGGCGGACGGGCGGAGCGGGCCGGACGGGTGGGCGCGGGCCGGATGGTCGGGTGGGGGCCGGACGAGTGGGGCGGGCCGGATTGGTGGCGCGGGCCGGGTGGGCCGGCGCGCGGGCGGGGCGGGGATCCGGCCGCGCCCACCTCGGGGCGGGGGTCCGGCCGCGGCCACCGGTGGGACTGGGATCCGGTCGCGGCCACCGGCAGGGCGGGTCAGGCGTCGGCCGGGCGACGCCGGGACAGGGCGGCGACCGCGCCGAGCAGCACCAGGAGTACGCCGGCGAACCAGGTCATCACGGTCGTCACGGGGAAGGAGCGGGCGGCCAGCCCGATGCCGACGACGGGGGCGGTCAGGCCCAGGTAGGCGATCAGGAACAGCCCGGCCAGCGCCTCGCTGCGCTTGGCGGGCGCCGCCAGCGCGGCGACCGAGCCGAGGGAGGCCTTGAACAGCACGCCCGCGCCGACCCCGGCGACGATGCCGCCGACCAGGAAGGTGGTCAGGTCGGCGGTGCGCATCCCGGTGACGAGCGCCGCGACCCCGACCGCCTGGGCCGCCAGCCCGAGCCCGCGCCTGGCGGCGGTGCCGAGCCGGGTGGTGAGGCTCTGCGCGGCGGCCGCCGCACCGAAGACGGCGAAGACGATCAGCCCGGCGAGCGCCCGGGACGGGTGGTGCAGGGAACCGGCGACGAAGCCCGGGGCCACGGAGGTGAACAGTCCGAAGACGGCGAAGGAGGCGAAGGAGGCCGCCGCGGCCGCGGTGAACCCGGCACGGTCACCGTGGTCGAGCGAGATCCGCTGCGGCCGGTAGGCGGGCCTGACGAGCTGCTCCTCGACCGTCTCGGGCGTCAGCGCGACGGCGGCCATGGCCGCCGTCAGCAGCACGGCGAAGACGAGGTAGGGGGTGCGCAGCGGGCCGGAGACCCACTGGGCCAGGACGCCGGAGACGAGCGGACCGACGCCGAGGCCGCCGATGTTGGCCGCGGTCGACACCAGCTCGAAACGCTGGGTGGAGGCACCGGGCCGGTGCGCGGCGTGCAGCTCGTGCAGGTGGGCCGTCGCGGTGGCGGTGACCATGCCGACGCCGAGGCCGGTGACGACCCGGGCGACCAGGAGGACGGGCAGCGAGGTGCTCGTCAGGAAGAGCACGGCGGCGATCAGCTCCAGGCCGATCGCCGGGACGAGTATCTTCTTTCGGCCGACCCGGTCCGACACGTGACCGGCCAGGACCAGGCTGATCACGACGCCCACCGCGTAGGCGGCGAAGACGAGGGTGACCACGAACGTGGAGAACCCGTCCTTCGCCATGTACAGCGGGTACAGCGGCGTGGGAACGGTGGAGAAGGCCATCGCCGTCAGGAACGCGAACGCGACGAGCGAGAACCCGACGCCGTGGCGCCGGGCGCCGGCGCGGCGCCCGGCGGCACCCCGCGTACCGGAGGACGCGGCCCGGTGCTCGCGGGCCTCGGAGATCGACTGCGTCATGGGGAACAGCTCCAGACTGAGGCGGACGGGTGGGTGGAACACCATTGAGAATGTGGCGCCGGAAGCATCTCGTCCAACGAAAGTTGAAGACCGTAGCCATCTCTCAGTGAGATGATCGGAGGATGGAACTGCGCCAGCTCGCCTGTTTCGTCGCCGTGGCCGACGAAGCGAACTTCACCCGCGCCGCCGCCCGGCTGCACATCGTCCAGTCCGCGGTCTCCAGCACCGTCAAGAGCCTGGAACGCGAGCTGGGCACGCAGCTGCTCGACCGCAACTCCAAGCGGGTGCTGCTCACCGACGCCGGCGCCGCGCTGCTCCCGCGCGCCCGCGCCGCGCTGCTCGCCGCGCAGGAGGCCGCGGACGCGGTCGCCGAGGTCCGCGGCGGACTGCGCGGCACCCTGCGCCTGGGCACGCTGACCTCGGTCCGGCTGCTCGACCTGCCCGCACTGCTCGGAGAGTTCCACCGCCGCCACCCCGGCGTGCTGCTCCAGACCAGCGCCGAGCCCTCCGGCTCCCAGGGCCTGGTGGCCGCCCTCCTCGACCGGCAGCTCGACCTGGCGTTCGTCTCACTGCCGGGTCCCTGCCCGGCGGGCATCTCGCTGACCGGCCTCACCAGCTCGGTCCTCGACCTCGTCGTACCGGCGGACCATCCACTGGCCGGACGCGGCAGTGTGTCGATCGCCGAACTGACCGGACTCGACTTCGTCGACTCCCCGGTGGGCTACGGCAACCGGGCCGTGGCCGACCGCGCCTTCGCCGCGGCCTCCGTACCCCGCCGCGTCACCGTGGAGAACACCGATGTCGCCACCGGCGTGGACTACGTACGGCACGGCCTGGGAGTGGCGCTCCTGCCCAGGTTCGCGCTCCGGGAGGCCGAGGACGTCGCCGTCCTGACGGTGCGCGACGCCGACCTGACCTGGCCCCTCTCCCTCGCCGCGCCGAGCGGCCACCGTCCCGGCGCGGCGGCGCGCGCCATGATCGCACTGGCCCGCGAGTACGTGACCTGACCGGGCGGGCCCCAAGGCGTGAGACATGAGGTGCGTGCGGCCGTCGGACGCCGGAGCCAGGCGACGACCGACTCGGACGTACGGGCCCCCGTCCGTCCTCTGCGTACGGCACCCCGCCCGTCCCCGGCGCGCGGACGCCCCGTCGGTTCCCCGCGGGCCGGCCCCCGGACCGGCCGGCTCCCGGGTGGGTTCGACGCAGGCCGGCTCCGCACCGGCCGGTCCGGCCCCTGTCCGGCTGGTCAGTCTCCTGAGCCGCCGTTGAAGGTCATGTCGCCGTTCGCCTGGTAGATGCGGGAGTGGTGGCCGGCCCGCGCCTGCATCGTCGCCCCGTCACGGCGCGCCGCCGCGCCCGTCGGCAGGAGGGGCGTCAGCACCTCGTCCAGCACCCGCTGGAGCTCCTGCCGCAAGGCGGGATCGGCGTTCAGCAACTGCTGGAGCTGCGGCGCCCACTCATGGGCCAGCGCCTCCTCGGCCTGCCTGTCATCGATCTCCCTGGCCGCCCGCACGTCCTCGCGCACCTCGGCCAGCCGGCCCGCCACGGACGGGACCCGGTCGGGACGGGTCCGCTGCCACAGCACCAGCACCGCCGAACGCGCCTGCTGCCACGCGTCGGTCGCCATCGAACCGACCAGAGCGCTCGCCGCGCTCATCACCAGCGGGTCCATCTCCACTCCCCGTCTCCTCAGCCACCCTGACCGCCGCTGGTGTTCCACACGACGGTCTCGAACTCCACCGCGGACATGTAGTCCTGCGGCACCCTGGTCACCTTCAGCCGGACCACGTGCCCTTCGTCGGTGCGCAGACACAGCACGACGCCCTCCCGCAGCTTGACTCCGTAGGGTTCGCCGCGGGCGTCGACCGTGTCGGCGCAGTCGGACTCGCCGGGCTCCCTGGTGGGGTCCTGCCACCGCGCGATGGCTCCGTTCCCCGCGAGGGCCCGTAGGCCGTCCCCCAGTTCTCCGGTGGAGATGTCGAACCCGCCGAGGGCCGAGGACGAGCCCGTCACGGGGTGGTCCCCGTCCAGTTCCTTGCCGTCCCCCGGGCCGACCGCCAGGGTGCCCTGCCAGCGGACGGTGGATCCGGAGGGCGCCTTTCGCGCGCGGTGGTCCGGGGAAGCCGTCACCGGGTCCGCGCCGCTCGGGGTGCCCGCATCGGCCGTGGCACCGGGTGGGGCGGAGGCGTGGTCCGCCGTCGGGCCGTGGGCCGGGGAGCTCACGGACACGGGGGGTGCCGCGCCGCCGGGGTCCTTCTCCGCGTGCCCGGTCGTGAGCACGTACGCGCCCCCCGCACCGGCGGCGACGGCGACCACGGCGGCGAGGACGGCCCATCCGCTCACGAGGACATGGGTGATCCTGCTGCGGTTGATGTCGCGCGCAGCCTGGTAGATCCGGCCCCCGTCGCCCGTCCGGCCGTCGAGACCGGGCCCGTGCGTGGGCTCCTGGGGCCGCTCCCGCCGGGCGTCAGATCTGTCACCGGCCACTGCCAGCCATCCCCCCGCCTGATGCTTCGTGCGTCGGGAAGCGTACGGGAAAGAGGCGACGGCTGATCAGGTTTTGCCTGAACTGGGCATGCACTGAGGCAAGTTGCGCCGACCGGCGTCGAGAGACCGAGGTCAGAAAGCCTTCAGATAGACCCTGGCCCGATGGCCCTCGAGTGCTTGGACGTAGATGTCGATCCACTGCACCTTCTTGCGGCGATCGTCCTTCACGCACGGGGGGCAGGCCCCGGCCGAGCGGGCTCCCTTCAGCGTCTGCGGCTCCGCCAGCCCGAGGTGCTGGAAGAGTTCGCCATCCGGGGCGAAGTCGACCTTCTTCACCTTCAGCGGTTCTTCGGGACGGAGATCCGCCGCGATGCCTTCGGCGTTCTTCTCGCTGGTGACGAACGAGAGGAGGTAGACGTCCTCCTGGGGGTTGATCCGCACAGCTCCCTTGACCTCGGTCGCACCTTCGGGCGCCGTCACGTTCATGAATGCAGACGCCTCGGGCGCACCGGCATTCTCGTCCCACCGCGCGGTGCGCCCGTCGGTCACACGGCGATCCTCCGGGTCCGGGCTGGAGCAGGCGGAAAGCAGAAAAGCGGCTGCCAGTGCCGCGATGAGGAGGGCACCTGTTCTGGTCGTCACCGGTTCTCCTCGTCGCCGCGTGAGACGTCGCCGCGGGTTCCCCGGAAGTCCCACGGGTGCCGCCGCACCCCCTCCGATCCGGCGTTCCAGCCGGCCGGACGGGGTATGGCGGCGCCCTAGTCTCAAATGTCCCGGAAGGTCTCGATCTGCGCCCCCACGGAGTTCAGCCGCTCCGCCAGGTCCTCGTAACCGCGGTTGATGACGTACACGTTGCGCAGGACCGACGTGCCCTCGGCGGCCATCATGGCCAGGAGGACGACGACGGCGGGGCGCAGGGCGGGCGGGCACATCATCTCGGCGGCGCGCCAGCGGGTCGGGCCCTCGACCAGGACCCGGTGCGGGTCGAGGAGCTGGAGGCGGCCGCCGAGGCGGTTGAGGTCCGTCAGGTAGATGGCCCGGTTGTCGTAGACCCAGTCGTGGATGAGGGTCTTGCCCTGCGCGGTGGCCGCGATGGCCGCGAAGAAGGGGACGTTGTCGATGTTCAGGCCGGGGAACGGCATCGGGTGGATCTTGTCGATCGGCGCCTCCAGCTTGGAGGGGCGGACCGTCAGGTCGACCAGGCGGGTGCGCCCGTTGTCGGCCACGTACTCGGGGCTGCGGTCGTGGTCGAGGCCCATCTCCTCCAGGACCGCCAGCTCGATCTCCAGGAACTCGATGGGGACGCGGCGGACCGTCAGTTCCGACTCGGTGACCACGGCGGCGGCCAGCAGGCTCATCGCCTCGACCGGGTCCTCGGAGGGGGAGTAGTCCACGTCGACGTCGATGACCGGCACGCCGTGGACGGTGAGCGTGGTCGTCCCGATGCCCTCGACCCGTACGCCCAGCGCCTCCAGGAAGAAGCACAGGTCCTGCACCATGTAGTTGGAGGAGGCGTTGCGGATGACGGTCACTCCGTCGTGGCGGGCCGCCGCCAGCAGCGCGTTCTCCGTCACGGTGTCCCCGCGCTCGGTCAGCACGATCGGGCGGTCCGGGCGGACACCGCGGTCCACCGTCGCGTGGTACTGCCCCTCCGTGGCGGCCACGTCCAGACCGAACCGGCGCAGCGCGATCATGTGCGGCTCGATGGTGCGCGTCCCCAGGTCGCAGCCGCCGGCGTAGGGCAGCTTGAAGCGGTCCAGGCGGTGCAGCAGCGGGCCGAGGAACATGATGATGGAGCGGGTGCGGACGGCGGCCTCGGCGTCGATGGCGTCCAGGTCGAGGTCGGCCGGCGGCACGATCTCCAGGTCGGTGCCGTCGTTGACCCAGCGGGTGCGCACCCCGATGGAGCCCAGCACCTCCAGGAGGCGGTAGACCTCCTCGATCCGCGCGACCCGGCGCAGCACCGTGCGCCCCTTGTTGAGCAGGGAGGCGCACAGCAGGGCGACACACGCGTTCTTGCTGGTCTTCACGTCGATGGCGCCGGACAGCCGGCGGCCGCCGACCACGCGCAGGTGCATCGGGCCGGCGTAGCCCAGAGAGACGATCTCGCTGTCGAGCGCTTCACCGATCCGGGCGATCATCTCAAGGCTGATGTTCTGGTTGCCGCGCTCGATGCGGTTGACGGCGCTCTGACTGGTGCCGAGCGCCTCGGCGAGCTGCGCCTGCGTCCAGCCGCGGTGCTGCCGGGCGTCACGGATGAGCTTGCCGATGCGTACGAGGTAGTCGTCTGCCATGAGGTTGAGGCTATCTCAGATATGAGATGGCACATCCCCGGGGGTCCGTTCGAGTGAGGTGCCGTCAGTCGTGCCTGCTCACAAGGGTGCGGGTTCACTCGAACGGGCCAGGCAAATCCACCGATATCACATGACGTCCGGTGCTGCTGTCGGTGTGTCGCGGTCCGTTCTCCCCGCCGACGGCGACGGATCAGGAGCGCTAGTCGATGCCGAGCCGCACTCCGGGAAGAACTCTGAAGGCGTTGCACGCTCACTGCCACGTTCTCTCCTCACACCCCGACTTGGCCTACTGGCGGCCGGGCGAGGGGAGTTCGCCGCCGACCGGGCGGTCCCGGGCTTCTTCCGGGCCGTTCGCCGGTCAGGGCACCGAGGCGGGTACGCCCGGCGCCCGCACGCCCTGCGGACGCCTCTCACCGTCGGCCGACGGTGCACACCCCGCGACGTGGCGCATGTGTTGCGGATCACCGTGCGCCGTGAAACCCGGCATTCTTCCCACCGCTCTTCTTGCGCGAACGGGGTGGTGGGGGCGGCTGTCCCGCGCGTGAACGGAGTCCGAACGAGTGAGTCGTCCGCAGGATGTGAGGCCGTTGCCCGGGCGACGTACGGTCGTGGGCTCCATGGCAGGAGCCATGGCGGCCGCGTTGGTCGGCTGTTCCGGTGTGAGGAAGAGGAAGCCGAAGCCGGCTCCGGACAGCACCGAGTCGCTGACGCCGCCCGTCGCCACCCGGGCCGGGTTCGGTGCGGCCGGCCGCCCGGTGGTGATGCAGGTGGTCGCCCACCCGGACGACGACCTGCACTTCATGAACCCGGACACGCTCGGCGGACTCGACCGGAGCGTCCCCCTGGTGTCGGTGTACGTGACGGGCGGCGGTTCGTACGGCGTCAACGCCGTCCCCGGCCACCCCAAGCCCCTGCCCGATGTCCCCGCCTACGTCTCGGCCCGCCAGCAGGGTCTGCGCCAGGCGTACGCGGCGATGCTCGGGCTCGGCCTCTTCGCGCCCTGGACCCGGGCCACTCTGACCGTGCCGGACGGCGGTGAGGTCGAGGTGCAGAGCCTCACCCACCGTGGCAGGCGTGTCGATCTCGTGTTCCTCAGCATCGACATGCACACCCGGGCCGGACCCCACACCCAGGTCGGTATGACGCAGCTCTGGGCGGACTCCAGCGCCCAGGTCGCCACCGTGGTCGTCCCGGGTTCTCCGGTCACCCGATTGCGCCACTACAGCCGGGACCAGTTGATCGGCACCCTCGCCCATCTCTTCGACCGGTTCCGGCCCACGGTCATACGCACGCTGGACCCGGACCCCGACGTGCAGGTGCACAACGCGCACAACCCCCGGGGCAGCGATCAGCGCGGTTACTCGGACCACCCGGACCACACGGCGGTCGCCCTGTTCACCTGGGCCGCCATGACCCGGTGGGTGGGACGCAGCACATCCTCCGGGGGCAAGGCCCCGGTGTTCCTGACCGAGGTGTACCGCGGTTACTACAACCAGCGGTGGCCGATCAATCTGCCCGGCGCCGTCGTCCGGCAAAAGGCCCGCTATCTCGACGACTACGGCGGCGGTCCCGACTGGAACTGCGGCAATCCCAGCGGTTGCGGCGACTACAGCGTCGGATCGGGCGCCTCGCTGCGCGACAAACGCAACTGGGTGCGCAGCACCCACTACCGGTATCCCACCTCCGGACCGCAGGGCGTCGCCGGACCGGGAGGCGAGCTGACCGTCTACGGCGTGCTCGGCATGCGGGCCGCCCGCTGGACGCGCGGCACGGTAGGCGAGACAGCGGCGGGCAAGGCGGCATGGAGCGCCCCGGAAGACCTCGGGGGCGGCCCGCTGGCCCCGGCGCTGAGCGTCGTCACGCTCTCCGGCAGGCGGGACCTGTTGTTCGGGCTTCGCTTCTCCGGGCTGGGCGCCGCGTCGGCCGGCAACACGCGGGAAGTCGTCTTCCTCGAGCAGCGGTCCGCCGGGGGGCCGTTCCCTGACACGTGGAGCAGCCTCGGCAATCCCGAGCGCAACCCGGTCCGTGGCCGCCGGGTCGGGCCGCCGACGGCGGTCCTGGGCCGCGACGGCCGCGTCCACGTCTTCGTGCGGAACGCCTCCAAGGGCCTCAGTACGCGGGTGCGGGACACGGCGGGGCACTGGTCGCCGTGGCGGAACCTGGCCGGCGGCCAGGTGCAGGAGGGGCTCACCGCCGCCGTCGACGGCACCGGTCGCATCCATGTCTTCGCCGCCGGGCGCGGCGCCGTCCACGGGTGGGCCCAGTCCGCCCCCCGAGCCGCGGTGCGCTACCGCGGTCCGCTGCGGCTGAGCGCGCCACCCGCCGAGGCGCCGTCGGCCGTGAGTGCGGCGGACGGCTCGCTGGTGCTCGCCTACCGGGTACCCGAGAGCGCGCAGATCGTCGTCGAGCGGCTGAGCGGGAGCGGCCCGACCTGGCAGCCCCTGTCGGCCGTACGGCGGACGGGCTTCGGGCCGCTGGCGCTGCTGCCCGGCACGGGCCGCGGCGCCGGGCCGGTCCTGGCGGTACGGACCGACACCGGCGGAGCTCTGCTCGCCGGGCCCGGCACCGTACCGGTGGGCGCCCCGACGACCGCCTTCTGCGTCGGCCGTCCCGCGTTGGTGCCCGTGCGCCCCCATGGCGCGGGCAACGTGACCGGCTCGGTGCTGGTCGCGCTCGGCGCGGATGCGGCACCGGTCACGCTCTAGACGCCCCACGGCGGGACGTGCGGTCACGGGAACGCACGGCGGGACAGAGGCATGTCGCGTTGGATCGACCGTGGACGGGCCGGATGCCGTCGGTGACGGGGGCGCGGAGGAGCCTGGATCCGGCGCTGATGCCGGCAGCATCCACCGGGCGACCGCCTGTCCGGGCGAACGCGCTCGATGCCGTGACCTCGGCGTGGCGAGTCCGGCTGGTCCCGCTCTCGCCGGCGGCGTGACAGAGGCATGGGGAGCCCGGACGGCCGTGGCGGCCCACGTGGTGCCGACCGCGGCGGCTGCGGGAGATCGGTCACCTGCCGCGCATGACCTTCCGGCCCCCATGTACTAGAGTTATCTCGACATCGAGATATCTGCCGAGGAGCACCACCGCCGCCACCCAGGTTAGGGAAACCTAACTTAGGTCTACCTTAGCGGACTGGCCGGGATGGCGTGGCGGCAGGATCGTGGTGGTACGCGCACATCAATGAAGGAGACTGTCGTGTCGGCGAACAGCTTCGACGCCCGCAGCACGCTGCAGGTGGGCGACGAGTCGTACGAGATCTTCCGGCTTGACAAGGTCGAGGGCTCGGCCCGACTGCCTTACAGCCTGAAGGTCCTGCTGGAGAACCTGCTCCGCACCGAGGACGGCGCGAACATCACCGCCGACCACATCCGCGCCCTCGGCAACTGGGACTCCCAGGCCCAGCCGTCGCAGGAGATCCAGTTCACGCCGGCCCGCGTGATCATGCAGGACTTCACCGGTGTTCCCTGCGTCGTGGACCTCGCGACGATGCGTGAGGCCGTCAAGGAGCTGGGCGGCGACCCGGCGAAGATCAACCCGCTGGCCCCGGCCGAGCTGGTCATCGACCACTCCGTCATCGCCGACAAGTTCGGCACCAACGACGCCTTCCAGCAGAACGTCGAGCTGGAGTACGGCCGCAACAAGGAGCGCTACCAGTTCCTGCGCTGGGGCCAGACCGCCTTCGACGAGTTCAAGGTCGTCCCGCCCGGCACCGGCATCGTCCACCAGGTCAACATCGAGCACCTGGCCCGCGTGGTCATGGTGCGCGAGGGCAAGGCCTACCCCGACACCCTGGTCGGCACCGACTCGCACACCACCATGGTCAACGGCCTCGGCGTCCTCGGCTGGGGCGTCGGCGGCATCGAGGCCGAGGCCGCCATGCTCGGCCAGCCGGTCTCCATGCTGATCCCGCGCGTCGTCGGCTTCAAGCTGACCGGCGAGCTGCCCGCCGGCACCACCGCCACCGACCTGGTGCTCACCATCACCGAGATGCTGCGCAAGCACGGTGTGGTCGGCAAGTTCGTCGAGTTCTACGGCGAGGGCGTGGCCGCGACCTCCCTCGCCAACCGCGCCACCATCGGCAACATGTCGCCGGAGTTCGGCTCCACCGCCGCGATCTTCCCGATCGACGCCGAGACCATCAACTACATGCGCCTGACCGGCCGCCCCGAGCAGCAGCTCGCGCTCGTCGAGGCGTACGCCAAGCAGCAGGGCCTGTGGCTGGACCCGAACGCCGAGCCGGACTACTCCGAGAAGCTCGAGCTGGACCTGTCCACCGTCGTGCCCTCCATCGCCGGCCCCAAGCGCCCGCAGGACCGCATCGTGCTGGCGAACGCCGCCGAGCAGTTCAAGCAGGACGTGCGCAACTACGTCGACAGCGTCGACGAGGCGGGCGTGGAGTCCTTCCCGGCCTCCGACGCCCCGGCCGTCCACCCGAACGGCGCCCCGTCCAACCCGGTCCCGGTCACCGCCCCCGACGGCACGACCTACGAGCTGGACCACGGCGCGGTCACCGTCGCGGCCATCACCTCCTGCACCAACACCTCCAACCCGTACGTCATGGTCGCCGCCGCGCTGGTGGCCAAGAAGGCGGTGGAGAAGGGCCTGACCCGCAAGCCGTGGGTGAAGACCACGCTGGCGCCGGGCTCCAAGGTCGTCATGGACTACTACGACAAGGCCGGCCTGACCCCGTACCTGGACAAGCTGGGCTTCAACCTCGTCGGCTACGGCTGCACCACCTGCATCGGCAACTCCGGCCCGCTGCCGGAGGAGGTCTCCAAGGCGGTCAACGACCACGACCTGGCCGTCACCTCGGTCCTGTCCGGCAACCGCAACTTCGAGGGCCGGATCAACCCCGACGTCAAGATGAACTACCTGGCGTCCCCGCCGCTCGTGGTCGCCTACGCCATCGCCGGTTCCATGAAGGTGAACATCACCGAGGACGCCCTCGGCGTCGACCAGGACGGCAACCCGGTCCACCTGAAGGACATCTGGCCGAGCGAGGCCGAGGTCAACGACGTCGTCGCCAACGCCATCGGCGAGGACATGTTCTCCAAGTCCTACTCCGACGTGTTCGCCGGCGACGCCCAGTGGCAGTCGCTGCCGATCCCGACCGGCAACACCTTCGAGTGGGACGCCGAGTCCACCTACGTCCGCAAGCCCCCGTACTTCGAGGGCATGGGCCAGGAGCCGGAGCCGGTCGAGGACATCACCGGCGCCCGCGTGCTCGCCAAGCTGGGCGACTCGGTCACCACCGACCACATCTCCCCGGCCGGCGCGATCAAGGCCGACACCCCGGCGGGCCAGTACCTCACGGAGCACGGCGTGCAGCGCCGCGACTTCAACTCCTACGGTTCCCGCCGCGGCAACCACGAGGTGATGATCCGCGGTACGTTCGCCAACATCCGCCTGCGCAACCAGATCGCGCCGGGCACCGAGGGCGGCTACACCCGCGACTTCACCCAGGACGGCGGCCCGGTCGCCTTCATCTACGACGCCTCGCGCAACTACATCGAGCAGAACATCCCGCTCGTCGTCCTCGCGGGCAAGGAGTACGGCTCGGGCTCGTCGCGCGACTGGGCCGCGAAGGGCACCGCGCTGCTCGGCGTCAAGGCCGTCATCGCCGAGTCCTACGAGCGCATCCACCGCTCGAACCTGATCGGCATGGGCGTCCTGCCGCTGCAGTTCCCCGAGGGCCACACCGCGGGCTCCCTCGGTCTGACCGGCGAGGAGACCTTCTCCATCACCGGCGTGACCGAGCTGAACGAGGGCACCGTCCCGCGCACGGTGAAGGTCACCACCGACACCGGCGTCGAGTTCGACGCGGTCGTCCGCATCGACACCCCCGGTGAGGCGGACTACTACCGCAACGGCGGCATCATGCAGTACGTGCTGCGCAGCCTGATCCGCAAGTAAGCGGTACGGCACGGCAGAAGAGGGCCGCACCCCGGCAACGGGGTGCGGCCCTCGCGCGCACCCGGGGCGGGACGGCGTGTCCGGCGGTGCGCCGACGGGCGCGCGCGAACACGCTCGGGCGGACCCGGTGCCTCGTGCGCCGAGGACACCGGGCCCGCGAGCCGGGCAGGCGAAGGGGGGAAGACGCCTGTCCGAGATGGTGCCGGCTTGGTGGGAACCATGGTGCGACAACGTTGTCTGTGTGGTCTGTACATGACTTTACCGCCCCAACCGACAACGATGTCAAGCAACTTGGCGCAGGGCCACCCGTGTGAGTGGCCGCGCGCGCCGGGGGAGCACGGGGTCTTCCGCTGTACCACCGGCGCGCGCTACTGTCCCTGCGGCTTGTGTGATCCGTGGTGCGCGACCCGTCCGAAGGAGGAGGGGCCGCGTCATGCGCTTCCGTTCCCTGTCCCTGCTGCTGGCCGCCGCACTGGCGGCCGGCGGAGCCACTCCCGCCCTCGCGGCGACCACCACACCCGGGAGATCCAGCCCCGCCCTGGTCGAGGACCCCACGCCGTACGTCGATCCGCTGATCGGCACGAAGAACGGCGGCGACACCTTCCCGGGCGCCGTCACCCCCTTCGGCATGCTCTCCTTCAGCCCGGAGACCACCCGCGGCGACGCCACCCGCACGACCGCCCCCGGCGGTTACCACTACGACGCCACCCGCATCCGCGGCTTCAGCCTCACCCACATGTCGGGCACCGGCTGCGCGGGCGGCAGCGGTGACATCCCGTTCTTCCCCTACGCCGGCCAGGTCACCACCTCCCCGGCGAGCGACACCAAGGACGCCGTCTACGCCTCCGGCTTCCGGCACGCCGACGAGACGGCCGAGCCCGGCCACTACAAGGTGGGCCTGGCCTCCGGCGTCACCGCCGACCTCACCGCCACGGCCCGCACCGGCTCCGCGCGCTTCACCTACCCCGCGGACAAGCCCGCCTCGCTGCTGATCCGCACCGCCAACTCCGAGGTCGGCTCGACCGACTCCTCGGTCACCATCGACCCTGCCACGCGGACCGTCTCCGGCTCGGTGACCTCCGGGAACTTCTGCGGCTACCTCGACCCCGAGGGGCAACGGGCCTACTACACCCTGTACTTCACCGCCCGCTTCGACCGGCCGTTCAAGGCGACCGGCACCTGGCAGGACGACAAGGTGAGCGCCGGAGCGACCTCGGCCACCGGCGGCACCGGCGGCTTCTCGCACGGCGGGCGGCCGGTGGCCGGCAAGGGCGCCGGCGGCTACGTCGAGTTCGCCCCCGGCACCGGCCCGGTCGGAGTCAAGGTCGGCGTCTCCTACGTCAGCCAGGCCGGCGCCGCCGCCAACCTCGCGGCCGAGAACCCGCCCCGGCGCTCCTTCGACTCCGTGCGGGAGGCGGCCCGCCGCGCCTGGCGCGAGCGGCTGGGCGCGATCCAGGTCGGCGGCGGCACCGCCGACGAGCGCACCACCTTCTACACCGCGCTCTACCACGCCCTGCTGCACCCGAACGTCATCAGCGACGCCGACCGCCGCTACCGGGGCGCCGACGGAAAGGTGCACACCGTCGGCCGCGGCCACCAGGCGCAGTACGGCACCTTCTCCGGCTGGGACGTCTACCGCGACCAGGTGCAGCTGCTGACGCTGCTCAGCCCGCGCACCGGCTCGGACATCGCCCAGTCCCTGTACGAGCTGGCCCGGCAGAACGGCGGCACGTGGGACCGCTGGCTGCACGGCGCGAGCGGCACCCACGTCATGAACGGCGACCCCTCGCCCACCGCACTGGCCGGCATCCGCGCCTTCGGCGGCACCGACTTCGACCTCGAGGGGGCGCTGGCGTCCCTGGTGAAGGCGGCCACCGTGCCGACGGAGCAGGACCTGTCGGCGGCGGGCAAGCCGGTGCTCTCCGCCGGTCAGCGCCCCTCGCTCGACAAGTACCTGAAACTGCACTACATGCCGTCCGTCTCCAACGCCTGGGGCGGCGCCGCCGAGACCCTGGAGATGTCCACCGCCGACTTCTCCCTGTCCCAGCTCGCCGCCGCGGCCGGGCAGAAGAAGACGGCGGACGCCTTCGCCGGCCGCGCCCAGTGGTGGCAGAACAACTTCAACATCGCCGCCACCGACTCCGGCGGCTACATCGCCAACCGCAAGGCCGACGGGAGCTGGGTCACCGGCTTCACCCCGGACACCGGCAACGGCTTCGTCGAGGGCACGGCGGCCCAGTACACCTGGATGGTCCAGCACAACCCGGCCGGGCTGTTCGCGGCCATGGGCGGCCGGGACAAGGCCCTCGCCCGGCTCGACGCCTTCTTCCACGCAGCGGACGGCGGCTGGGCGTTCACCGGGGGCGGCGGCGACAAGGCGGCCATGGACAACGAGCCGTCGATCAACGTCCCCTACCTGTACGACTACGCGGGCGCGCCCTACAAGGCCCAGGAGACCGTCCGCGCCGCCATGCGGCAGCTGTGGACCACCGAGCCCGGCGGCATCCCCGGCAACGACGACCTCGGCGCCATGTCGTCCTGGTACGTCTTCTCCGCCCTCGGCATGTACCCGCAGGTCCCCTCCCGCTCCGAACTCGTCCTCGCCTCACCGCTGTTCGAGCGCGCCGAGATCCACCGCCCGCACGGCGGCGACATCTCCGTGCGCGCCCGGGGAGCGGCCGCCGGATCGCCGTACGTGCAGTCCCTGAAGGTGAACGGCCGCACGAGCGAGCGGCCGTGGCTGCCCGCCTCCTTCGTCCGTGACGGCGGACGCCTGGACTACACCCTCTCCTCCACCCCGAACCGCGCCTGGGGCAGCGACCCGGCCGCGGCGCCGCCGTCCTTCCGGCAGGGCGAGCAGCCGTACCAGATCGGCGTCGGCCCCACCACGGCGACGCTCGCCCCCGGCGACAGCACCAAGGTCTCCATCCGCGCCCTGTCGCTGAACGGCGGGCAGGGACCTGACGTGCGCTTCCGGGTCGAGGCACCGGCCGGTGTCACGGCGAGCCCCGCCGAGGGCACGGTGACCGGCGGATCCCAGGAGATCACCCTGAGCGCCGGCAAGGACACCGCGCAGGGCTTCTACGACGTGTCGGTCACGGTCACCTCGGGCGGGCAGTCCTACGAGCAGCCCGTGGCCCTGACCCTCGCGGCACCCGGCACCCTGCTCGCCGCCCGGAACAACACCGGCGTCTCCGACGACGCGGGCGACCACGACGAGGCCGACTTCGACGGCGGCGGCTGGAGCTACTCCCGGCAGGCCCTGGCCGCGGCCGGTCTCACCCCGGGCGGGCAGGGCACCGTGGACGGCCTGGCCTTCACCTGGCCGGACTCGCCCAGCGGCCGCCCGGACAACGTGTCGGCGGCGGGCCAGACGATCACCCTGCCCGCCCCCGCGACCGCGCTGTCCTTCGTCGGCAGCGCGGTCAACGGCAACCAGCAGACCAAGGCGACCGTCACCTACACCGACGGCACCACGGCCACCACCGACCTCTCCTTCACCGACTGGACCGTCGGCGGGGGCGGCGGCACCGTCCAGTACGGCAACACGGTCGTCGCCAAGACGGCGTACCGCAACGTCGCGGGCGCCGACAAGGACCCGGTGGCCACCTACGTGTTCGCCACCCGGCCCTTCGAGGCCCCGGCGGGTCTGCGGATCCGGTCGGTGAAGCTGCCGTCCGACACCGACCTGCACGTCTTCGCCCTCGCGGTGAAGTGACCGGCTTCAGTGACCGCGTGAAGTGACCTGCCGAGCAGGGCGGGAGCAGCACGAAGGGGCGGGCCCGCCAGGACCCGCCCCTTGTGCTGTGCCGCACACCGGGTGTGCGTCAGGCCAGCAGCTCCACCTCCGCCAGCGTCGAGGCACCGTCGAGCACCAGCCGGTACTTCTGGTAGGTGCCCGGCGAGGCGATCGTGAACGGCCGGGTCTGCTTGTCCCAGGCGAAGGACTCGCCCGAGCGGCGGTCCACCGTCTTCCAGTGCGTGCCGTCCGAGGACGCCTGGAGCGTCCAGCCCGCCGGGGCCTTGCCGCGGTCGCCCGACGAGGTCAGCGTGTACTGGAGGGCCTTGACGGAGCCGGTGACCGGCAGGTCCACCTGGCTCACCGTCGCGTCCGTCGACGAGGTGTCGTCGAACAGCGCGCCGTCGCCCCGGAGCACGTCCGCGCGCGGCGCCGGCGCCTTGTCGCCGGTCGTGATCGACACGGGCGCGGCGTTCTCGGCCGTGCCCCACTTCGACGGCCGCGGACCCATGTCGAACTCCAGCACACCGCCCTTGGAGAGCAGGGAGTGCGGCAGGTTGGTGGAGTTCCACCTCTTGCCGTTGAACCGGACACCCTGCACGTAGATGTTCTTCGCGCTGTTCCTCGGCGCCTTCACGACCAGGTCGTGGCCGTTCTCCAGGTGCACGGTCGCCTTGGTGAACAGCGGGGAGCCTATGGCGTAGTCGCCGCTGCCCATGACCAGCGGGTAGAAGCCGAGCGAGGAGAAGAGGTACCAGGCCGACTGCTCGCCGTTGTCCTCGTCACCGTGGTAGCCCTGGCCGATCTCGCTGCCGACGTAGAGCCGGGAGAGCACCTCGCGGATCTTCTCCTGCGCCTTCCAGGGCTGTCCGGCAGCGTCGTACATGTACGTGACGTGGTGGGCGACCTGGTTGGAATGGCCGTACTGGCCCATGCGCACGTCCCGCGCCTCGGTCATCTCGTGGATGATCCCCCCGTAGGAGCCGGCGAACTCGGAGGTCGCCGTCTCCGGGGTGGCGAAGTACGTGTCGAGCTTGTCCGCCAGGCCCTTTCGGCCGCCGTACAGGTTGGCCAGGCCCCGGCTGTCCTGCGGGGCGGTGAAGGCGTAGCCCCAGCCGTCGGTCTCCGTGTAGTCGTAGCCCCACACGCGCGGGTCGTACTTCGCGGAGTCGACGCGCCAGTTGCCCTTGGCGTCCTTGCCCTGGAAGAAGCCCGCCTTCGAGTCGAACAGCTTCACGTAGTCCTGGGCGCGGTTGAGGAAGTACTGCGCCTCGTCCTTGTAGTGCTTCTGACCCGTCTTCTTGTAGAGGGCCTCGCCCATCTTCGCGATGCCGTAGTCGTTGACGTAGCCCTCCATGGCCCACGACAGGCCCTCGCCGGTGGCCGTGCTGGTGTAGCCGAGGAAGGGCGAGGTGCTCATGCCCTTGCGGCCCACACCGGAGGACGGGGGCACGACGGTGGCGTTCTTGAGGGCCGCCTCGTACGCCGCCTGGGCGTCCATCGGGACGCCCTTGACGTACGCGTCGGCGAAGGCCACGTCCGAGGAGGTGCCGGTCATCAGGTCGGCGTAGCCGGGGGAGGACCAGCGCGAGGTCCAGCCGCCGTCCTTGTACCCCTGCACGAACCCGTCGACCATCTCACCGGCCTGCGAGGGCGTCAGCAGCGAGTACGCGGGCCACGTGGTGCGGTAGGTGTCCCAGAAGCCGTTGTTGACGTACACCTTGCCGTCGACGATCTTCGCACCGGTGTGCGTCGGCGTGTCCTCGCCGGTCATCGCCGAGAACGGGGAGGCGTACCGGTCCTTGCCGCCGACCTTCTCGAAGCCCGAGTTCGGGTACAGGTAGAGCCGGTACATGCTGGAGTACAGCGTGGTCAGCTGGTCCGGTGTGGCGCCCTGGACCTCGACCTTGCCGAGCAGCCCGTCCCAGGTGCGCTGGGCGCGTGCCTTGACGGTGTCGAAGGTGGTGCCGTCCGGGATCTCCTGGCGCAGGTTGTCCTTCGCCTGGTCCACGCTGATGAGCGAGGTGGCCAGGCGCAGGGTGACGGCGTGGTCCTTGCCGGTGTCGAAGCGCAGGTAGCCCTTGACCCCGCTGGAGGAGCCGTCCTGGACGGGCTTGTCGAAGACGCCGTAGACGAAGAGCCGGGTGGCGCCGGTGGACAGCCCGGACTTCACGTCCGAGTAGCCGGTGACGACGCCGTGCTCCTTGTCCAGCGTCAGGCCGCCCTGGTCGGTGACGTTGTCGAAGAGGACGCTCGCGTCGTCACCCGGGTAGGTGAAGCGCAGCGCCGCCGCGTGGTCGGTCGGGGCCATCTCGGCCTTCAGGCCGTTCTCGAACCGCACGCCGTAGTAGTAGGGGTGCGCGGTCTCGTTCTCGTGCCGGAAGGGCAGCGCGCGGGCGGTGCGGTCGGTGTCCGGGGTGCCGGACGCCGCCGACGGCATCACCTGGAACGTCTGCCGGTCACCCATCCAGGGGCTCGGCTCGTGGCTCGCGGCGAACGCCTGGACGGTGGGCAGGTTGTCGCTGTTGTTCGCACGTGCGTATTCGTACAGCCAGCTCTGCGAGCCCGCGTTGGTGACCGGGGTCCAGAAGTTGAAGCCGTGCGGCATCGCGGTCGCGGGGAAGTTGTTGCCGCGCGAGAAGCTGCCGCTGGAGTTGGTGCCGCGGGTGGTCAGCGCGTAGTCGGCCAGGTGCGCCTTGGGCCGCTCGGGCGCGACCCGCTTGATCGACACGTCGTCCAGCCAGCCGCGGAACTTCGCCGGGCCGCTCGGGGAGTCGTAGGCGAGCAGCACGCGGTCGACGGTCTTGCCGGCCGCGACCGACCCGATCCGCGAGACCACGTCGTTCCACTGGTTGACGTAGAGCGTCTTGGCCGCGCCCTGCGCCTGCGGGCTCAGCCCGAAGCCGTGCTGGTCGGTGGCGCCCAGCCGGCTCAGGTAGGTGCCGTCGGTGAAGGCGAGGTCGACGGAGACGTTGGTGGCGTCGTAGTCGCGGTCGCCGTCGGCCATCGACGGGAAGAGGCGGTAGGACAGCTGGGTGTCCCGGGTCACCTTCAGGTTCACGTCGAAGATCTTGTTGTACGAGTAGGCGCGGCCCTTGGCGGTGTGCCGGCCGGCGTAGCGCAGCGCCCGCTTGCCCGTGAAGCCCGCGCCGGCCTTCGCGGTCGGGGAGCCGCTGGGGCCGCGGTCGACGAGGGAGAGCATGTCCTGGGGGATCGTGCCGCCGCCGTCGCCGGTGGAGAACTGGACATCGGCGAGCTGGAGTATGTTCGAGGCGCCGTTGTTCTTCGTGATCTCCAGCCGGAAGTGCTGGTACTCCGCGGGCGCGGCCAGATCGTACGTCTTCGTCTGGTAACGCTGGGCGAAGGACTCGCCGGAGCGGCTGTCGACGCTCTTCCAGTCCTTGCCGTCGGCGGAGGCCCGGAGCGTCCAGTCCTTCGGGTCACGCTCGCCGTAGTCGTTGGCGGAGGTGAGGGCGTAACGGGTGATCTTCACGGGTTTGTCGAAATCGAACTCGACCCAGCCGGTGGACTCGAAGGTGAGCCACTTGGTGCCCGGCTCGCCGTCGACGAGGTTCTCCTTGACCTCGCCCGACCCGCTGTTCTCCGAGCTGGCCCGGAGGTCGGTGACGTGGTCGTCGACGTTGCCCGGGATGCCGGTGCTGTAGCCGCCGTCCACACCCGAGGCGCGCTTGCCGCCGTCCGGGGCGGTGTCGACCGTGCTGAGCCAGTCCGGTGCCGGATCGCCGGACTCGAACGAGGACGCGAACTCCCGGTCGGCCGCCGGGGCCTTGCCGGGCAGGGCGACCGCCGCCCCCTGGGAACCGGCGGCCAGGACGAAGGCGGCCGTGACGACGACCGCCGGACCCCATCTGTGCCGTACTCTGCGCTGCATACGAGGGCACCCTCCCTGGTACTCCAAAGCGCCGGACAACGTTGTCAAATTCGGCGCAAGCTCCAGTAGGGAGTCAAGTGGCCAGAGATGTCAAGGGTGTTGGGTGCGGCATTCGGGCGTGAAGTCCCGGATATTTCCGTCAAGGGACCCCACAGGGGGTTCATATTTCCGCGAGGTCTCAACTCGGAAAAGACCGACAGTGAACCTTGCGTTCGATCTTGCTCCGTCCGCCTGAAGTGGACTATACCTGTCGGCGTCCGTGAAGCCGTTCGACCGGTCGGCGGCGGACCCGGGGGGAGCCGGAAAGGTGGTTCGACGTGCGAAACGCGGCGGCCTCCTTGTTTTCCCAGCGATCCCGGTGGATGACGCACGAAGTACTTATTGCACGAGCTTGGCCTACCGCGGTGCCGGGGAGGATCCGGTTCACCGCCTGAGTCCTGGAGAAGGCGAGGACTTGCGCATGGGATCCACTTCCGCCGAGAACCACGGGGGCGTCGGCCGCCGTTCCCTGATCAAGAGGTCCGCGGCCCTCGGTCTGGTCTCCGTACCCGCGATGAGCTTCCTGTCCGCGTGCGCCAGTGGCGGCGGCGACGGCCAGGACAAGGCCAAGGCGGGCAAGAAGACGGCCAAGAACCCGCTCGGCGTCAACGACACCGCGCAGATGGAATTCGTCCTGTTCGACGGCGGCTTCGGCTCCGAGTACGCCAAGGACGCCACGCAGATCTACCAGAAGAACTTCCCGAAGGCGAAGGTCAAGTTCACCACCACCCAGAAGATCCAGTCCACGCTCCAGCCCCGCTTCAACCAGGGCAACCCGCCGGACCTCATCGACAACTCCGGCGCCGAGCAGATGGACATGGGCGTGCTCGTCGGCAAGAACCAGCTCGCCGACCTCACCCCGCTGCTGGACGCCCCCTCCTACGACGACCCGAAGAAGAAGGTCCGCGACACGCTGCGGCCGGGCATCGTGGAGATGGGCCAGTTCGACGGCAAGCCGGTCTGGATCCTCTACTACGCCTACACGGTCTACGGCGTCTGGTACTCGCAGAAGGCCCTGGACTCGCTGGACGAGAAGTACCCCGAGACCTGGGACGAGATGATCAAGGTCTGCCAGAAGGCCCAGAAGAAGGGCATGGCGGGCTGGACCTACGCGGGCAAGTACCCGTACTACCTCCCGTTCTCGCTCTATCCGATGATCGGCAAGGTCGGCGGCCGCGAGGTCCTGGACGCCATCGACAACCTGGAGCCCAACGCCTGGAAGCACCCGGCCGTCAAGGCCTGCTTCGAGGCGTACTACGAGCTGTACAAGCGCGGCTTCATCCTCAAGGGCACCCCCGGTCTGGACCACATCCAGTCGCAGACCGCGTGGGCCAAGGGCAAGGCGCTGTTCATCCCGAACGGCTCCTGGGTGGAGAACGAGTCGGCGAACGTCATCCCCTCCGACTTCAACCTCGCCGTCTCCGCGCCCACCGGCCTCGACGGCTCCGACAAGATGCCCTTCGGCACGATCTGGGCCTCCGGCGGTGAGCCCTTCATCGTCCCGGCCAAGGCCGCGAACACCGAGGGCGGCATGGAGCAGCTGCGCATCATGCTCAGCGAGGCGTCCTCGAAGAACTTCACCGCCAAGGTGAAGTCGCTGACCGCGTACAACGGCGGCACCACCGGCATCGACCTGACCCCGGGTCTGAAGTCGGGCGTGGCCGCGCTGGAGAAGGCCGGCTCCAACGTGCTGAACCCGCGCCTGCAGGACTGGTACGTGCAGCTGCAGAAGGAGAAGATCGGTGTGGCCGGTCTGGGCGAGATGATGGCCGGCCGCGCCACCCCGGCGGAGGCCATCAAGAAGATCCAGGGCTTCGCCGACGAGGCCGCCAAGGACACGTCGATCAAGCACTACAAGCACCAGTGAGGGTCCGTCACCAGGGTCCGCCCGGCGGTCGGTCAGGCCGCCGGACGGACCCTGGCGGCACCGTCCGCCCTTCAGATCGGGGTCGCTAGCAATGCAGCACGGCAAGTACCGGTTCATCGTGGGGTTCCTGGTGGTACCCCTGGGGCTGTACGCGCTCTTCGTCATCTGGCCGTTCATCCAGTCCATCTACTACTCGTTCACGGACTGGACCGGTCTGAGCCCCGACTTCAAGATGGTCGGCGTCGACAACTACAAGAGGATGTTCGACGACGAGATCTTCTGGAAGTCGCTGCAGCACAGCCTGCTGTTCGCCCTGGTGCTGCCGGTGGTGACGATCGGGCTCGCGCTGTTCTTCTCCTTCATGATCAATGTCGGCGGACGGCGCAGGAAGGGCGGCCCGGCCATCAGCGGTGTCCGCGGCTCCTCCTTCTACAAGATCGTCTACTTCTTCCCGCAGGTGCTGTCGATCGCCATCGTCGCCCTGCTGTTCGCCTTCGCGTACAACCCGGACAGCGGAGCGATCAACTCGCTGCTGCGCGGGATCGGGCTCGGCAGTCTCCAGCCGCTGTGGCTGGGCGACCCGGACCTCGCCCTGTGGTGCGTGATGGCCGTGCTCGTCTGGTCGACCACCGGCTTCTTCGTGGTCCTCTTCTCGGCGGCCATGGCCTCCATCCCGGCGGACCTGTACGAGGCCGCGCTGCTCGACGGCGCGAGCCGCTTCACCACCTTCTTCCGCATCACCCTGCCGCTGCTGTGGGACACCGTGCAGTCCGGCTGGGTCTACATGGGCATCCTCGCGCTCGGCGCCGAGTCGTTCGCGGTCGTACAGATCATGACGACCGGTCCCGGCGGCCCCGACTACTCGACCACCGTCATGGTCCTGTACGTGTACCAGAAGGCGTTCCGTGACGGTCAGGCCGCCTACGCCACCACGATCGGCGTCGCCCTGCTGGTCGTCACGCTGCTCTTCTCGGCCGTCGTGATGAAGCTGGGCCGGCGCGAGCGGCTGGAGTTCTGATCATGGAAACCACCGAGACCCCCGCCCCCGTACCGGCCGAGCCCGGCGTCGCGGTCGGCAAGACCGGCGCCCCGCGGGAAAAGGCGCCCCGGCAGAAGAGGGAGGGCGGTGTCCTCAACGTCTTCTCGCACGGGGTCCTGATCATCTGGGCGATCATGGTCGTCCTGCCGCTGGTGTGGGCGGTGATGACGTCCTTCAAATCCGACGGCGCCATCTTCAGCTCGCCCTGGGCGCTGCCCGACACACTGCACTTCGGCAACTGGTCGCGGGCGTGGAACGACGCGCACATGAGCGACTACTTCCTGAACACGGTCCTGGTGGTCGGGGGATCGCTCGTCGGCACCCTGGTCCTCGGCTCGATGGCGGCCTACGTACTGGCCCGCTTCGAGTTCCCGGGCAACCGGTTCATCTACTACCTGTTCATCGCCGGAATGAGTTTCCCGGTCATTCTTGCGCTGGTGCCGTTGTTCTATGTCGTGAACAACATGGGGCTGCTGAACACCATCCACGGACTGATCCTGGTCTACATCGCCTACTCGCTGCCTTTCACGGTGTTCTTCCTGACGGCGTTCTTCCGGTCACTGCCGAGTTCGGTGGCGGAAGCCGCATTCGTGGACGGCGCCTCGCACACCCGGACCTTCTTCCAGATCATGCTGCCGATGGCCAAGCCCGGTCTGATCAGCGTCGGGATCTTCAATTTCCTGGGGCAGTGGAACCAGTACATCCTGCCGACCGTGCTGAACACCGATCCGGACAAGCGCGTGCTCACCCAGGGCCTGGTCCAGCTGGCCGTCAGCCAGGGCTACAAGGGTGACTGGTCCGGGCTCTTCGCCGGTCTGGTGATGGCGATGCTGCCGGTCCTGGCGGCGTACATCATCTTCCAGCGCCAGGTGGTGCAGGGACTGACGGCGGGCGCCCTGAAATAGCCTGCCGGGGCTCCCGGCCCCCTCCGCCCCCGCCGCCTCCCGAGCCGCCCCCGGTCCGCCGGGGGCGGCTTCGGCGTGCCCGGACTCGGCCCCGGGAGCCGCCCCGCGCATGCCGCCACGGCTCCGCGCGGTGGTTCGTGTACCCGGAAACGGTTCAACCTCTTGACGGGAGGCAACCCGAACGGCTCATCTTAGAGTTCACTTGTTGGACATGGACGGGGCCTCGCCGGAGCGGCCCCGCGCGCAGGAGGTCGTCGTGGAGACTCCAGGGTCGCAGTCGTCGCTGCACCGAGCCAACCTGGAGCGGGTCGTACGTGCCGTGCGTCTTGCCGGATCCCTCACCCAGGCGGAGATCGCACGGACCACGGGTCTGTCCGCGGCGACGGTCTCCAACATCGTGCGGGAGCTGAAGGACGGCGGAACGGTCCAGGTCACACCCACGTCCGCGGGTGGCCGCCGGGCGCGCAGCGTCTCCCTGAGCGGGGACGCCGGGATCGTGATCGGCGTCGACTTCGGGCACACCCATTTGCGGGTCGCGATCGGGAACCTCGCCCACCAGGTGCTCGCGGAGGAGTCCGAGCCGCTGGACGTGGACGCCTCCTCCAGCGAGGGCTTCGACCGGGCGGAGGAGCTGGTCAACCGGCTGATCACGGCCACCGGGGTGGACCGGGCGAAGATCGCCGGGGTGGGCCTCGGCGTGCCCGGACCGATCGACGTGGAATCCGGCACGCTCGGCTCCACGGCGATCCTGCCGGGCTGGGGCGGCATCAAGCCCGCCGAGGAGCTGCGGGGGCGCCTCGGCGTGCCGGTGCACGTGGACAACGACGCCAACCTCGGCGCCCTGGGCGAGCTGGTGTGGGGGAGCGGGCGCGGGGTGCGCGACCTCGCGTACATCAAGATCGCCAGCGGTGTGGGCGCCGGTCTCGTGATCGACGGGAAGATCTACCGCGGGCCCGGCGGCACGGCCGGCGAGATCGGGCACATCACGCTCGACGAGTCCGGCCCGGTCTGCCGCTGCGGCAACCGCGGCTGCCTGGAGACCTTCGCCTCCGCGCGCTACGTCTTGCCCCTGCTCCAGCCCAGCCACGGCACCGAGCTGACCATGGAGGGCGTCGTCCGGCTGGCCCGCGAGGGGGACCCGGGATGCCGCCGGGTGATCGCCGACGTGGGCCGGCACATCGGCAGCGGGGTCGCCAATCTCTGCAATCTGCTCAACCCGAGCCGGGTGGTCCTCGGCGGTGATCTCGCCGAGGCGGGCGAGCTGGTCCTCGGGCCCATCCGGGAGTCGGTGGGCCGCTACGCCATCCCCAGCGCGGCGCGCCAACTGTCCGTGCTGCCCGGGGCACTTGGCGGCCGGGCGGAGGTGCTCGGGGCGCTCGCCCTGGCGCTCAGCGAGATGGGGGATTCCACCCTTTTGGACGGGACCCTGGCGGCGGCGACCCCTGCCTTCACTTAGAGAACGTATGGCACCGTTGCCATCTCGTTAAGGATTTACTTCTTGACGTCGCACGCGTGGCCGAGTTGACTTCCAGCCACCTCGGCCGCAACGACGCGGCCTCGTCAGGGAGGTTTGAGGAAGTGAACACGCGTATGCGTCGTGCGGCCTTCGCCGTTGCCGCTGGTGCCATGGCCGTCTCGCTCGCCGCCTGTGGCAGTGCCAAGGAGTCCAAGGACAGCGACTCCTCCAAGTCGTCCGCCCCGGCCGCCAAGAAGGGCGACGACATCAAGGTCGGTCTGCTGCTGCCGGAGAACAAGACCGCGCGCTACGAGCAGTTCGACAAGCCCTTGATCGAGAAGAAGATCAAGGAGCTGACGAACAACAAGGGCAAGGTCTTCTACAACAACGCCCAGCAGAACGCGAACCTGCAGAGCCAGCAGGTCGACACGATGATCACCAACAAGGTGGACGTGCTCATCGTGGACGCGGTGGACGCCAAGGCCATCAAGAACTCCATCCAGAAGGCCAAGGACCAGGGCATCAAGGTCGTCGCCTACGACCGCCTGGCCGAGGGCCCGATCGACGCCTTCACCACCTTCGACAACGAAGAGGTCGGCAAGGCGCAGGGCGAGGCGCTGCTGAAGGCCCTGGGCAGCAAGGCCACCAAGTCGAGCAAGATCGTCATGATCAACGGCTCGGTGACCGACCCGAACGCCGCCCAGTTCAAGAAGGGCGCCCACGCCGCCCTCGACGGCAAGGTGACCATCGCCAAGGAGTACGACACCAAGGAGTGGTCGCCGGACAACGCCAACTCCGAGATGGAGGCGGCGATCTCCGCGGTCGGCGCCAAGAACATCGCGGGCGTCTACTCCGCCAACGACGGCATGGCCGGCGGTGCCATCACCGCCCTCAAGGCCGCGGGCGTCAACGTCCCGGTCACCGGCCAGGACGCCGAACTCGCCGGTGTGCAGCGCATCCTCGCGGGTGACCAGTACATGAGCATCTTCAAGTCCTACCCGACGGAGGCGAACGTCGCCGCCGAGATGGCGGTCGCCCTCGCCAAGGGCACCGGCCTGGACTCGATCGCCAAGACCAAGGTGGACAGCGACAGCACCAAGGGCGTCCCGGCGCTGCTGGTCCCGGTCATCTCGCTGACCAAGGACAACGTCAACGAGACGGTCATCAAGGAGGGCTTCTACACCGCCGCCCAGATCTGCACCGGCAAGTACAAGGCCGACTGCGACAAGTACGGCGTCAAGTAAGCGGCCCGGCCGGGCCCGCGCACAGCGGTCCGGCCCCGTCCGCGCACGAGCGGCCCGCTCCGGTCCGCGTACGGCACCTCGCCCGAGGCCGCCGGTACGGACCCCGGCCGCCCCACGGCTCCGCCGGCGCCCCGCGCACCATTCAGCCCCGCAAGCTCGGTGCGGGGCGCCGGACGGAACATCCCCCGGGTCGCTCCCGACCCACCCACCCAGCATTCCTGCACAACCTCCCGCCGGGTCAGGCGGCGAAGGAGATGGTTCACGTGTCCGCTACGCCCGTGCTGGCGTTGCGCGGGGTCTCCAAGCGGTTCGGTGCCGTTCAGGCGCTCACCGACGTAGAGCTTGAGGTCCACGCCGGTGAGGTGGTCGCCCTGGTGGGCGACAACGGCGCCGGAAAATCCACGCTGGTCAAGACGATCGCCGGCGTGCACCCCATCGATGAGGGCGCCATCGAGTGGGAGGGCAGGCGCGTCCAGATCAGCAAGCCGCACGACGCCCAGAGCCTCGGCATCGCGACCGTCTACCAGGACCTCGCGCTGTGCGACAACATCGACGTCGTCGGCAACCTCTACCTGGGCCGCGAACTCAAGCGGTTCGGCGTGCTCGACGAGGTCGAGATGGAGCGCCGCTCCCAGGAACTGCTGCGCACCCTGTCGATCCGCATCCCGAGCGTGCGCATCCCGATCGCCTCGCTCTCCGGCGGCCAGCGCCAGGTCGTGGCCATCGCCCGGTCCATGCTCGGCGAGCCCAAGCTGGTCATCCTGGACGAGCCCACCGCCGCCCTCGGTGTCGAGCAGACCGCCCAGGTGCTCGACCTCGTCGAGCGGCTGCGCGAGCGCGGCCACGCCGTCATCCTCATCAGCCACAACATGGCCGACGTGAAGGCCGTGGCGGACAAGGTCGCCGTCCTGCGCCTGGGCCGCAACAACGGCGTCTTCGAGGTCAAGACGACCTCGCAGGAGGAGATCATCTCCGCCATCACCGGCGCCACCGACAACGCCGTGACCCGCCGTGCGGCGCGCGCGAACGGGGAGGTATCCAAGTGAGCATCGACAAGACCTCCGCCACCGCGCAGGACGAGCAGGCCGTCGAGAACCCCGAGGCCGCGGCCGCCGCGGTGACCGCGGTCGACCCGCGCCTGCTGGTGCGCGAGCAGGGCCTCGCGGGCTACCTCGGCGAGTTCAAGCGGAAGATGAAGGCCGGTGAACTGGGCTCGCTCCCGGTCATCCTCGGCCTGATCATCATCTGCGTCGTCTTCCAGAGCCTCAACTCGCAGTTCCTGTCCGCGCAGAACCTGAGCGACATCACCGTCACCATGGTCGGCACGGGCATGATCTCCGTGGGCATCGTCTTCGTGCTGCTGCTCGGCGAGATCGACCTGTCCGTCGGCTCCGTCAGCGGCGCCGGCAGCGCCCTGGCCGCCGTCCTCGCCGTCAACCAGGGCTGGCCCGAGTGGGCCGCGGTGCTCATCGCCGTCGCCGCCGGCGCGGCCATCGGCGCCCTGCACGGCTTCTTCTTCGCGGTGCTCGGCGCGCCCGCGTTCGCCGTCACCCTGGCCGGCCTGCTGTTCTGGCTCGGCTTCATGCTCAAGATCCTGGGCGAGAACGGCACCATCAACCTCGACAGCGACGGTCTGATCGGCAAGCTGACCACGTACTTCTTCTCGGACGTGGCCGCCGCCTACGGGCTCGCACTGATCGTGGTCGTGGTGTTCTTCGTCACCTCCTTCCTGGGCAACCGGCGCCGAGAGGCCGCGGGCATCCCGTCCCGGCCGATGAGCGACACCGTGCTGCGGACCGTGCTGCTCGCCGTGATCTCCTTCGCCGCGGCCTTCATGTACAACCAGTACAAGGGCCTGCCGCTGGCCACGGTGATCTTCCTGGTGTTCCTCATCGGCACCGACTTCCTGCTGCGCCGCACCGCCTACGGCCGCAAGGTCTTCGCACTCGGCGGCAGCGTCGAGGCGTCCCGCCGCGCGGGCATCAACGTCACCGCGATCCGGATCTCGGTCTTCGCGATCTCCGGCGGTTTCGCGGCGGTCGGCGGCCTGTTCCTGGCCTCCAAGATCGCCTCGGCCAACCAGAGCGCCGGCACCGGTGACCTGCTGATGAACGCCATCGCGGCGGCCGTCATCGGCGGCACGTCCCTCTTCGGCGGGCGCGGCCGCACCTGGAACGCGCTGCTCGGTGTGCTGGTCATCGTCTCGATCCAGTACGGCCTCCAGCTGGAGTCCATCGCCGAGCCGGTCAAGTACATGATCACCGCGGCGGTCCTGCTGGCCACGGTCGTCATCGACTCGGTCACCCGCAAGACCCAGAAGACGGCCGGGCGCGCCTGACCGCGCCCGACCCGAACACCTGTGCCCGGCACCGATGCGGTGCCGGGCACAGTCGTGCGGGGAAGCCTCACCCGGCCGGGCCATGGAAGGGCCCCCGCCGGGGTACAGCCGTTCGCGTGACCTACGACCCACCGCCCGGCCACGGGGCGCCCGGGCGGAACATTAGACTCGACAAGCCCGGCAACAGCTCGATCAGCTCTACTGCAAGGAGGCACGGGTGCCGCTGCTGACCCGCATCAGGGGACCGCGCGATCTGGACCGGCTCAGCATGGAGGAGCTGGACCAGCTGGCGCAGGAGATCCGGACCTTCCTGGTCGACGCCGTGTCCAAGACCGGCGGGCACCTCGGCCCCAACCTCGGTGTGGTGGAGCTGACCATCGCCCTGCACCGGGTCTTCCACTCGCCCAAGGACAAGGTGCTGTGGGACACCGGCCACCAGTCCTACGTGCACAAGCTGCTCACCGGCCGCCAGGACTTCTCGAAGCTGAAGATGAAGGGCGGCCTGTCCGGCTACCCCTCGCAGGCCGAGTCCGAGCACGACGTCATCGAGAACAGCCACGCCTCCACCGTCCTCGGCTGGGCCGACGGCATCGCCAAGGGCAACCAGATCCTGGGGCGCGACGCCCACGTCGCCGCCGTCATCGGCGACGGCGCGCTGACCGGCGGCATGGCCTGGGAGGCGCTCAACAACATCGCCGCCGCCAAGGACCGCCCGCTCGTCATCGTCGTCAACGACAACGAGCGCTCCTACGCGCCCACCATCGGCGGCCTCGCCAACCACCTCGCCACCCTGCGCACCACCGACGGCTACGAGCGCTTCCTCGCCCGCACCCGCGAGGTCCTGGAGCGCACCCCGGTCGTCGGCAGGCCGCTGTACGAGACGCTGCACGGCGCGAAGAAGGGCCTGAAGGACTTCATCGCCCCGCAGGGCATGTTCGAGGACCTGGGCCTGAAGTACGTCGGCCCGATCGACGGCCACGACATCGAGGCCCTGGAGTCCGCGCTCACCCGCGCCAAGCGCTTCGGCGGTCCGGTCATCGTGCACTGCCTCACCGAGAAGGGCCGCGGCTACCAGCCCGCCCTCCAGGACGAGGCCGACCGCTTCCACGCCGTCGGCAAGATCCACCCGGACACCGGGCTGCCGATCTCCGCCTCCGGCGCAGACTGGACCTCCGTCTTCGGCGAGGAGATGGTCAGGCTCGGCAAGGAGCGCGAGGACATCGTCGCCATCACCGCGGCCATGCTCCAGCCGGTCGGTCTGGACAAGTTCGCCAAGGCCTTCCCCGGCCGCGTCTACGACGTCGGCATCGCCGAGCAGCACGGCGCCGTCTCCGCGGCCGGCCTCGCCCACGCGGGCGTCCACCCGGTCTTCGCCGTGTACGCCACCTTCCTCAACCGCGCCTTCGACCAGGTGCTGATGGACGTGGCGCTGCACAAGTGCGGGGTCACCTTCGTCCTGGACCGGGCCGGTGTCACCGGCACCGACGGCGCCTCCCACAACGGCATGTGGGACATGTCCATCCTCCAGGTCGTCCCCGGCCTGCGGCTGGCCGCCCCGCGCGACGCCGACCAGGTCCGCGCCCAGCTGCGCGAGGCCGTCGAGGTCGACGACGCGCCCACCGTGGTCCGGTTCTCCAAGGGCGCCGTGGGCCCCGCCGTGCCCGCCGTCGGCCGCGTCGGCGGCATGGACGTGCTGCGCGAGCCCGGCACCGGCACCCCGGACGTGCTTCTCGTCTCCGTCGGCGCGCTCGCCCCGATGTGCCTGGAGATCGCGGCCCTCCTGGACCGGCAGGGCATCTCCACCACCGTCGTCGACCCCCGCTGGGTCAAGCCCGTCGACGAGGCCATGGCCCCGCTGGCCGAACGCCACCGCGTGGTCGTCACCGTCGAGGACAACTCCCGCGTCGGCGGTGTCGGCTCCGCCGTCGCCCAGGCCCTGCGCGACGCCGGCGTCGACGTGCCGCTGCGCGACTTCGGCATCCCGCCGCGCTTCCTCGACCACGCCTCACGCGCCGAGGTCATGGCGGAGATCGGCCTGACCGCACCCGACATCGCCCGTCAGGTCACCGGCCTCGTCTCCGAGCTGGACGGCCGCTTCTCGCGTACGGCCACCGAGGTGGACTCGGCGGTGCAGCCCGCCCGCGACTGAGTCCGCCGGCGCCCCCGCACGCCGAAAAGGACCGGTTCCGCCCCCTTCCACGGGTGGCGGAACCGGTCCTTCTGCGTGAACCTGCCAGTGCCGGGGCATACGCGTCCCCAGCCCTCTCGATCATGTCGAGCCAGGTCGAGGCGACAAGCGTGGGAGGTAGGCCCGTGAGCAATTCGCTGTTCAGGACGAAGAACGTCGAGCAGTCGATCCAGGACACCGAGGAACCCGAGCACGCGCTGCGCAAGTCCCTGTCCGCCCTCGACCTGACCGTCTTCGGCGTCGGTGTCATCATCGGCACCGGCATCTTCGTCCTCACCGGCACGGCCGCGAGGAACACCGCGGGCCCCGCCGTGGCGCTCTCCTTCGTCGTCGCCGGAGCGGTCTGCGCGCTCGCCGCGCTCTGCTACGCCGAGTTCGCCTCCGCGGTGCCGGTCGCCGGATCGGCGTACACCTTCTCCTACGCCTCGCTCGGTGAGTTCCCCGCCTGGATCATCGGCTGGGACCTGGTCCTGGAACTCGCGCTCGGCACGGCGGTGGTGTCCGTCGGCTGGTCCGGCTACATCCACTCGCTGCTCGACAACTGGGGCTGGCACCTGCCCGCCTACCTCGGCGGCCGGGACGCCGCCTCCGGGTTCGGCTTCGACATCCTGGCCGCCGCGCTGGTCCTGGTCCTCACCGCCATCCTCGTCGTCGGCATGAAGCTCTCCGCGCGGGTCACCACGGTGGTCGTCGCCATCAAGGTGGCCGTCGTGCTCGTGGTGATCGTCGCGGGCGCGTTCTTCGTCAAGGGCGCCAACTACCACCCGTTCGTCCCCGCGCCGCAGCCGGTGCCCGCCGGCAGCAGCCTCAAGGCCCCGCTCATCCAGCTCATGATCGGCTGGGCACCCTCGAACTTCGGCGTCATGGGGATCTTCACCGCCGCCTCCGTCGTCTTCTTCGCCTTCATCGGCTTCGACGTGGTCGCCACCGCCGCCGAGGAGACCCGCAACCCGCAGCGCGACGTGCCGCGCGGCATCCTCGGTTCCCTGATCATCTGCACCGCGCTGTACGTCGGCGTGTCCATCGTGGTGACCGGTATGCAGAAGTACAGCCTGCTGTCCGTGGACGCGCCGCTCGCCGACGCGTTCAAGTCCACCGGGCACCCCTGGTTCGCCGGTCTGATCAGCTTCGGCGCCGCGGTCGGCCTGACCACGGTGTGCATGATCCTGCTCCTGGGCCAGGCCCGGGTGTTCTTCGCGATGAGCCGCGACGGCCTGCTGCCCCGCTTCTTCTCGCACACCCACCCGCGCTTCCGCACCCCCTACCGACCGACGATCCTGCTCGGCGTCGTCATCGCCGTCGTGGCGGGCTTCACCAGTCTGAGCGTCCTGGCCGAGCTGGTGAACATCGGCACGCTCTTCGCCTTCGTCGTCGTCGCGATCAGCGTGATCATCCTGCGCAACACCCGCCCGGACCTGCCCCGCTCCTTCCGCACCCCCTGGGTGCCGGTCGTCCCGGTCGTCTCGGTCTGCGCCTCCCTGTGGCTGATGCTCAACCTGCCCGCCGAGACCTGGGTGCGGTTCGCCATCTGGATGGCGATCGGCTTCGTCGTCTACTTCCTCTACGGCCGCTCCCACAGCCGCCTCGCCGCGCGGGCCCGCGCGGCGGCGGACCAGCCCTCGGGCACCGGCGAGGGCGGACGGGCCCGGTAGGCCTCGCCCGGCGGACCGGACCGCGGGGAACTCACGGTGTCTGATCGGCGCGGGTCGCGTCCGGGGCATGGTCCGCCGGACAGGCCCGGGAGCCTCTCGTCCCGGGCCGCGGCACCCTTCCGGGTCAGCCGCGCACCGCCCGCGGACCGGTGACCCCGGCGCCCCGCTCCGTGACCCGGCGGCGCAGCTCCCGGTCCGCCGTCACCACCAGCACGGGCCGCTCTGCGGCCGCCTCGACCAGTTCGACGACCCGGTCGTCGCCGCTGCCGGGCGCCGCCTCGACCCGTACCCCGGGAACGGAGGTGACGCCCCGGGCGGCGCCCTCGACGACCAGGACGATCTCCACCGGTCCCGGAAACCCGGCGAGCCCCCGCTCCGCGTACGCCACCAGGCGGTCCCGCAGCCGTTCGGCGGCCCCGTGCCGGTCGCGCCACCAGCCGTCGGGCACCGACCCGACGACGTTGGCGCCGTCCACGACCAGCAGCGGCGGCGCGCCGCTCCCGCTCCGCGCCCTCTCCTCGTTCCCGTCCGGCATGTCCTCGCTCCCGTGCGGCTCCACGGCCCCAGCGTGCCACGGTCCCGGCGGCCTGACGTCCGGCCCCCGCCCGCGCCGCGCCGGGCACCGGCGCCGCCCACCCCGGCCGCCTTCCCCGCGGGCCGCCCAAGGCCCCCGCGTGGCGCCCGCGTCCATCCGGCCGCCATACGACGTTCACCGCACGCTCGCCTATGATGGGCCAGCTCGGCCGCCCGTACACAGGTTCGGGGCAGGCGGATCAGCCGCGCCGAGGTCACGTCAGGGAAGGGGCCAGGTCACCTCATGCGGACCAGATCCGGGCGCGACGCCGCCCGCGGCGGAGCCGACGCGGCTGCGGGGCGCGCGAGCGGCGAGCGGCACACCGCCCGGCACACCGTCGGCGGACGCCGGCTCGTGCTGGGCAAGGACGGCAGGCTCACGGCGTACGCCCGCACGGACGACGGGCTGCTGCGCTGGACCGAGCTGCGGCCGGGCGGACCGCAGTGGACGGGCCCGGAGTTCTTCCCGGTGGCGGACCTCAGCGACCTGACGGTCGTTCAGGGCGCCGACAGCTACGTGCACTTCCTGGGGCGGCGCGAGGTGCGCCGCGCGGACGGACCGCCGGCCGTCGACATCGTCCACGCGATCCAGTACCAGACCGGCCGCCCGGTCACCGAGTGGCGGTCGCTGGGCAACGCTCACCAGGACCGGGAGAAGGCCGCCCGTTTCGGCGCGCCCGCGGGCGCGGTCAGCGGTTCGGGCCGGGTGTACGTCTTCGCGCGCAACGCCGGCGGCGGCGTCATGCTGCGCCGCGAGGCCCCCACCGGGAAGTGGGAGGCCTGGCAGGACCTCAAGGGCAGTCAGGTGCGGGACGGGATGGCCGCGGTCGTCCACGACTCCGGCCGTATCGAACTCTTCGCGGCCGGCGAGGGCATCGCGATGCGCTGGCAGCAGGAGGCCCCCGACGGGGAGTTCCGGCGCGAGCCGAACGTCCCGCTGCGGGTGGCGCCCGGCACGGCGGCGGCGCTGCCGACCGGGCCGGAACGCGTCACGTACTACTGGGCCGACCCCGACCAGGGCGGTCTGGTCGCGCACCGGCCCGGGCAGTGGGTGATCCCGATCGGAGGCGCCCCGGACGGTGAGCCGGTGAGCGCGCTGCGCGCGGAACTGGACGGCTACGACTGCACGGTGCTGGCCCATCGCGACCTCGACTGGCAGGTCTCCTTCGCCGTGTGCGGCACGGAGAACGAGCAGGCCGGCGTGTGGTGGACACCGACCGGTGAACGCGCGCTGGGCGCACCGGCGCTGGCGCTGGACGGGCACGGGCGCGTGGTGGTCGCGGTGATCGACCCGGACGGCAGGCTCAGGGTGGCCCGCCAGGCCGACACGCCGGGGCTGTCGCTGGGTGCGTGGGTCCGCGTCTGACACCACGGGCACGGCCGCCGGCCGGACACCGCTGCGGCGTCCGGCCGGGTCCTGAGGGCGCCCGGGCGACGACCGGGGCAGCCGTACGACGCCGGGTACCCGCACAACGGCCGCGCGCCCGTACAAGCACCGCGCATCCGGGCGACGGCGGGCATCCGTGCAACGCCGGGCGCCCGTACGCGGCAGGGCGGCCGTTGCCCGGGCCGCGCACGCACAACGGCCGGGCGGCGGCGGGGTCATCACACGTGCCGTGCCCCCGCCGCCGCCCGGCCGTCGTCCGTCAGGGCGTCCTGCCGCCCTTGGCGGGCGAGTCCTTGGCCGACTCCGGGATGGTCCGGTCCGCGCGCAGGGCCTTCCACAGCTGCGTGGACTGCGGCTCGGCCGCCACGACACGGTTGGGGTCCTGGGTGTCGTACTGCACCGGGAGCATGATCGTGTCCATCGTCGCGGGGTCCACGCCCTTCATGCTGCGGCTGAACTCGGCGAGTTTGGTGAGCGAGGAGAGACCGGAGTCGGTCGTCAGCGACTGGGTGAGCCCGGCGGCCACTTTGTACGCCTTGGCGGGGCTGCCCAGCAGGTCCTGCTTCTTGATCTCCGACAGCAGCGCGATCATGAACTTCTGCTGCAGGCCGATGCGGCCGAGGTCGCTGCCGTCGCCGATGCCGTGCCGGGTGCGGACGAACTGCAGGGACTGCGTGCCGTCCAGACGGTGGGAGCCGGCGCTCAGGTCCAGACCGCTGGACTTGTCGTGGATGTCCTGGTCGACGGTGACCGTGACACCGCCTATCGCGTCGACCAGGTTCTTGAACCCGGCGAAGTCGATCTCCAGGTAGTGGTCCATCCGCACCCCGGACATCTTCTCGACCGTCTTGACCACACAGGCCGGACCGGCCAGCGAGTACACGGAGTTGAACATCACGCGCTTCGCCGAGGGGAGCGTGGACCCGTCCGCCTTGGCGCACTCCGGGCGGGTCACCAGGGTGTCGCGCGGGATGCTGACCGCGACGGCCTTCTTGCGGCCCTCGGGTATGTGGATGACCAGCGCGGTGTCGGAACGCGCCCCGGCCACCTTGCCGGTGTCCAGGGAGGCGTTGGCACCCGCCCGTGAGTCGGAGCCGAGCACCAGGACGTTCTGCCCGGAGGTGGGCAGCTTCTCCGGGCGGTCGTCGCCGAGCGCCCGGTCGATGTCGACACCCTTGATGTTGGAGTTCAGGTCGCTGTAGAGCCAGTAGCCGGTGCCGCCGGCGGCCAGCACCAGCACCACGAGGCCCAGCGCGATCCAGCGCCACACACGCCGCCGGCGGCGTGGCGCCGCGGCGGCGCGGCGGCGCGACGGGGCGCGCCTCGATCTGCTGGGGCCCGTCTCCGTGGGCGCCTGCGTCATGCCTCAGTCCTCTCGCTCAGACGGCTCGATGCCTTGGTCCGTTGTGTGGGGCAGGGCACGAGTGGGGGGGAGGGACCGGGCCCGCGCGGCGTCGGGGCGCCGTGGTGTGCCCGAACTATAGACCGAATGCCGGGCCGTACGCGGAGGGCTCTTACCTGTCTCACGGTCGCCGGATGTTCAACCCACCGTCAGGTCGACGTGCGGTTTCTGTCATTCGCGTACGAAGTTGACAGAACAACGACAGCTAGTGATGATGTGGTTCACCTGTGAAGGTTAAATTTTTGTGTGAATAGCGTGGCCGCGTATTCGGCCACGTGGTGTGTGCGGTCGCGGTTCGAGCCCGGGGGGGCACGAGGGCGGGCGACCGCGAGTACCACCGGCCCGGGCCGGTGGGGGACGAGGGAGGATGGCTGTGATGCTGCGTGTGTCTGCCCGCGAAGGGCGGCGGCGTGACGGCCGTATCTGATCACGTCGCAGGCCGCATCACCGGTCCCGTCCGGGGTGTTCCCCAGGCAGACCCCGCGCCGCGGGGCCCCGTGGGCCCCGCCGCGACGACGCTCACCGCGGAACACGGTGACGTCTACGTCGAGCCCGGCCTGACCCCGCTGGCGGCCCGTGAGGCCAACCGCTCCGCGCTGTCCGCACTGCTCGCCGCCGCCGGCGTCGCGCACTTCGCCGTCCGCGGCACCGCCGACCACGGCACGGTGCTCGCCGTCGCCGAGGAGGACCGCGAGCGGGTGCTGTCCGTGCTGTTCCGCGGACTGGGGCAGTTCCCGGGCCACCTGAGCGTGGTGGACCCGGACGCGCCCCGCCCGGCCAGGCCCGTCTCCTCGCGCGACCCGAAGGCCTGGCGCGAGGTCCCCGGCGCGCGGGTGCTCCAGATCAGCTGGTACCGCACCGACCCCGGCCGGCACCTGCTGCTCGGACACGAGTACGGCTGCGCCGTCGAGTTCTGGCAGCGCCAGGACGGCTACCTCGTCGCCCCGCGGGCCAACCGCGCCACCTGGGCGGTCGCCGCCGACGGCGCCGACGTGCTGGGCGCCGCCCGGCTCTTCAGCCGCTTCGTCTCCGACTGGACCCCGGAGCGGCTGGCTCCGCCGCTGGTCACCCGCCCCGAGTTCCTGGTCGACTGCGCCGACGACATCAGCTTCCCCGTCGACGCCGTCTACACCTGGGTCGACGGCAACGACCCCGCCTGGCAGCAGCGCAAGGCGCGCGCCAAGGGCGAGGTCTACCACGCCGAGTCGGCGAGCGACGCCCGCTTCATCAGCCGGGACGAACTGCGCTACTCGGTGCGCTCGCTGCACCTGTTCGCGCCCTGGATCCGCAACGTCTACGTCGTCACCGACGACCAGGTGCCGGACTGGCTGCGCGAGGACCTGCCCGGCCTGCGCATCGCCACGCACCGCGAGATCTTCCGCAACCCGGCGGACCTGCCGGTGTTCAACTCGCACGCCATCGAGAGCCAGCTGCACCGCATCGAAGGCCTGGCCGAGCACTTCCTGTACTTCAACGACGACATGTTCATGGGCCGGCCGGTGGCGCCGCACGCCTTCTTCACGCCCACCGGCACCGCGCGCTACTTCCCCTCGCGCAACCGCATCCCGCAGGGTCCCGTCGTGCCCACCGACAGCCCCGTCGACGCGGCCTGCAAGAACAACCGGGCGCTCCTCAAGGAACGTTTCGGCAAAGTGATCACGCAGCCGATGGAGCACATCCCCTACGCCCTGCGCCGCTCGGCGATGGAGGAGGCCGAGCGCGACTTCCCCGAGGCCTGGGCACGCACCTCGGCGAGCAGGTTCCGGGCCATGACCGACCTGTCGCCGACCTCGTCCTTCGTGCTGTACTACGCGGCGCTCACCGGCCGCGCCCAGCCGGGCTCCATGCCCTTCACCTACCTCCAGCTCGCCGTCCCCGACCTCGCCGACCGGCTGCAGCGCCTGCTGGACGGACGCGACCAGGACACCTTCTGCCTCAACGACGCGTTCTCGACACCCGAGGACATCGAGGCGCAGCAGGAACTGCTGGACGGATTCCTCAACGCCTACTTCCCCACCCCCAGCCCGTACGAGCGATGAAGCGGAGTTCTTGACGTGCCCGACCCGACGTCGATGAACTCAGCGGTTCACGTCTACAAGCGGCTCGTTCCCCAGCCGGTGCGCTCGGCCGCCGCGACCACCGTCCCGGCCGGCGTACGCCGCAAGGTCAAGGGGCAGCTCGCCCGCACCCTGCGCCGCCGCGAGGCCCGGCTGCACCGCCGGGCCCTGCGCCAGGTCCGCCGGGCCCGGCTCGGCGGATCCGAACGCCGGGCCACCGCCCCCGACGGGCGGATCGGCCATGTGCACACCGGCCTCACCACCGACCTCGCCCGCCGCTTCGACCACGACCTGGTCACCCAGGCGCTGGACGTCGCCGAGATTCCCTGGTTCGCCGTCCCCGCGCTCGACGACCGCCGGATCTGCCTCGCCGTCGACCAGCGCGACAAGGGCGCCGTGCGCCGCGTCCTGCGCGCCCTGCTGGAGGAGCACACCGGGTACGTCGTCTCCGTCTCACCCGCCAGGAGCGACACCCAGGACGTCCCCGGCAGCCATGTGAAGGCCTGGAAGCACTACGCCAAGGCCCGCGTGATCCGCCTGACCTGGCTGCGCACCGACCCCACCGAGAACCTCTGGGTCGGCGAGGACCAGGGCATCGAGATCGAGTTCTGGACCGTCAACACCAGCCTCCCCGTCGAACGCCTCATCGGCCCGCGCCCCAACCGGGTCCAGCGCGCCGTGCCCAGCGACACCCCCGGCGTCGAGATCGGACTCGACCGGCTCTCCGGCTACTGCGACATCGACGGCGACCTCGAACCCACCGTCACCCTGGAGACGTTCGACGTCGTCCGGCTGGAGGAGATCGGCTTCCCCGTCGACGCCGTCCTGCTGTGGCAGCACCCCACCCCCTGGGGCGAGGAACTGCTGCGGGCCGCGCTGCGCTCCGTGCACCAGTACGCCCCCTGGGTGGACGTCGTCCACGTGGTCGCCGAAGCCGAGCCCCCGGCCTGGCTGCGGGCCGGCGAACGCCTCACCGTGCTGCGCGCCCGCCCCGGCTCCGAGCGGCAGCTCCACCAACTGCCCGGCCTCGCCGAACACTTCCTGCTGCTGCGCCCCGGCGCCCTCCTCGGCCGGCCGGTGCGGCCCTTCGACCACTTCACCCCCAGCGGCCAGACCCGGCCCCGGCGCGGCCCCTGGAACGCCCAGGAGTCCTTCGCGCCCTGGTCGCGGGCCGCCTACTCGGCCACCGGCCGGATCACCGCCCACGGTTACGCGCACGGCCCCCAGCCGCACCGCGTAGAGACGTTCGCCCGGCTCGCCGAGGGGACGCCCACCCCCCTCGACCTGCCCGACACCCAGTACGTGCCCACCGTGCCCGGCACCCACCCGCTGGACGGCCTCGCCCACCACGTCGCCCACGTCGGCGCCCTCGCCGACCCCTCCGGGGAGGCGTCCGTGGCCCTGCACGCCGCCCTGCCCGGCATCGGCAGCCGCCTCGAACGGCTCCTCGTACGCCGCGACACCCAGCAGATCCACCTCTTCGGCCTCGGCACCGACGAGGCCGGGGCCCGCGGCGGCACCGAGGCGGCCGTCCGCTTCCTGCACCGCTACTTCCCCGTGCCCAGCGTCTTCGAGCAGGACGGCGCCGAGACCCCGGCAGCCGGCGAGGCGGTCGGCCGGCCGTGAGCGTGGGCAACCCCGAGGCATCCGCCGCGGTCGGGGCGTACCGGGCCCTGATCCCGGCAGGCCTCAGAGGCCGGATCGCGCGCCGCGTCCCCGCGCGGCTGCGCACCCTGCTGAAGCACCTGCTGCGCCGCCTGCACGCCTTCGGCGCGGGCGCCCGGCTGCTGCGCGCGGTACGGGCCCGCCGCCGCTGGCCCCACCTGTTCGCCGACGGCGAACGCCTCGCCGCACTCGCCGGAGCCGGCGCCCGCATCGCCCTGGTACGCCCCACCGTCTCGCCGCTCGGCCTGCGCGAGGCCAACCTCGAACTCGTCGCCACCGCACTGGAGGAAGCGGGCGTCGACCACTTCGCGATCCGCGGCGCCAGCGACTACCGCTCCTGCCTCGCCGTCGCCGCCGGCGACCGCGAACGCGTCACCGCCGTCCTCGCCCGCCTGGCCGGGCAGAGCCCCGTCTACCTGCGCGCCTGCCGAGGCGAGGCCGCCCAGGGCCGGGCCGTGCTGTGCGGGACCCGGGCCGCCCGCCGCCTGGCCCAGGAGGCGGACGTGCTGCGCATCGGCATGATCTGGAGCGACCCGGCCGGCTCCCTGGTCCTGGGCCTGGAGTACGGCTGCGACGTGGAGTTCTGGCAGCAGCGCGACGGACGCCTCGTCGCGCCCCGCCCCAACCGGGTCACCGAGGACGTCGCCCTCGACGAGCCCCGCGTCACCCTCCCGGTCAGCGCACTGACCGGCTTCGCCGCCCTGCACACCCGCCGCACCCGCCAGGTGCGCAGCATCCGGCCCTGCGCCGAACCCCTGCCCGAGGACGTCCGCTTCCCCGTCGACGTCGTCTACACCTGGGTCGACGGCAACGACCCCGCCTGGCAGCAGCGGCGCGCCGCGTTCGGCCCCGGCGGCTACCACACCGAGTCCGCCAACGCGGCCCGCTACATCAGCCGCGACGAACTGCGCTACTCCCTGCGCGCCCTGGAACAGAACGCCCCCTGGGTCCGCCACGTCTACCTCGTCACCGACCGCCAGCGCCCGGCCTGGCTCACCGGCAGCCACCCGCGGCTCACCGTCGTCGACCACTCCGAGATCTTCGACGACCCGGCCGCGCTGCCCACCTTCAACTCGCACGCCATCGAGAGCCGCCTGCACCACATCGACGGCCTGGCCGAGCACTTCCTGTACTTCAACGACGACATGTTCCTCGGGCGGCCCGTCACCCCGCAGGACTTCTTCCTCTCCAACGGCATGACCCGCACCTTCTTCTCCCCCTCCCAGGTGCCCCGCTGGGACCTCACCCCCGGCGACCGCCCCGTCGACGCGGCCGGCAAGAACAACCGGCGGCTGCTGATGGAACGCTTCGGCACCGCCCTGGTGCAGAAGCTGCGCCACGCCCCCTACGCCCTGCGCCGCAGCGTGCTCCAGGAGATCGAGCAGGAGTACGCCGAGGAGCACCTGCGCACCACCTACAGCCGGTTCCGCAGCGCCACCGACATCTCCATCCCGTCCTCGCTGTACCACTACTACGCGTACCTGACCGGACGGGCCGTGCCCTCCCAGATCACCTTCGCCTACCTCGACCTGGCCCGGCCCGAGATCCGGCGCAGGCTCGGCATCCTGCTGGCCCGCCGCGACCGGCAGGCGTTCTGCATCAACGACACCCTCTCCGACGGGCACGACACCGCCCGCCAGACCGCCATGCTCAGCGCGTTCCTGCGGGCCTACTACCCCGTGCCGAGTCCCTTCGAGCGCAAGGAGCGCGAGGTCCGGTGAAGATCTCCTTCCTGATCAACAACATCTACGGCATCGGCGGCACCAACCGCACCGTCATCAACCTCGCCGAGGCGCTCTCCGTCCACCACGACGTCGAGATCGTCTCCGTCTTCCGGCGCGCCACCGCCACCAGGTTCGAGATCTCCCCGCGCATCACGGTCCGCGCCCTGGTGGACCTCAGACCCGGCGGCGCCGACCGCGGCGCGGCGGGCAGCGACCAGCCCAGCGAGGTGGTGCCGCGCCAGGAGGAGTTCTACGCCCAGTACAGCAAGTTCACCGACGCACGGATCATCCGCGAACTGGAGAAGACCTCCGCGGACGTCGTCGTCGGCACCCGCCCGAGCCTCAACCTCTTCGTCGCCGCCCACACCCGCGACGGAGCGCTGCGCGTCGCCCAGGAACACATGACGCACCTCGCCATCCCCCCGGCGGTCCGCGCCGAGATGGCCCGCGTCTACCCGCGCCTGGACGCCATCACCACCGTCACCGAGGCCGACGCCCGCTCCTTCCAGGAGAACACCCCGATCCCCGGCGTCCCGGTGACCGGCATCCCCAACAGCGTCCCCGAACCCGCCGTCGCCCCCTCCGACGGCACCCGGAAGATCGTCGTCAGCGCCGGCCGCATGCACCACATCAAGCGCTACGACCTGCTGATCCGCGCCTTCGCCGCCCTCGCCGAGGACTTCCCCGACTGGCAGCTGCGCATCTACGGCGACGGCGGCGAGGCCGCCGGACTGCGCGCCCTGGTCACCGAACTCGGCCTCAACGGACGGGCCCTGCTCATGGGCGGCTTCTCACCCATCGAGTCCGAGTGGGCCAAGGGCTCCATCGCCGCCGTCACCTCCAGCGCCGAGTCCTTCGGCATGACCCTCGTGGAGGCCATGCGCTGCGGACTGCCCGTGGTCTCCACCGACTGCCCCGTCGGCCCCCGCGAGATCCTGCGGGACGGCGAGGACGGCTTCCTCGTCCCCACCGGCGAGGTGGACGGCATCGCCTGGGGCCTGCGCCGCCTGATGGCCGACGAGTCCCTGCGCCGCACCATGGGCGCCGCCGCGCTGCGCAACGCGGCCCGCTACGACCCGGCGGCGGTCGCCGACCGCTACCTGGAGCTGTTCGCGGACGCCGCCCGCCGCCGCGCCGCCGCCGAACGCGGCTACCGGCCCCCGGCAGGACCCCGCAAGGGCGGCGCCGACCGGCTCACCGTGCCGCCGGCCACCCTCGGCTCCGCCACCGTCGACGTCACCGCCGACGACGCCGGCTGGCTCAGGCTCTCCGCCGAAGGGCCCGGGGAGGGCCGCAGACGCTGGCAGTTCGTGCTGCGCCACAAGCCCTCCGACGGCCAGGCGCGCCCCGAGATGCCGCTGCGCACCTCACGCACCGCCCTCGACAACGGCGGCACCCGCTACAGCGCCGTCATCACCCCGGCCGCCCTGGACGAACTCGGCGACGGCCGCTGGCAGGTGGCCATGCGCAGCACCAAGTCGCAGGCCGTGCACATGAAGGCCGGACTGCGCGACACCCGCGCCCTCATCGACGCCCGCGCCCGGCTGGTCACCCGCCCGCCCGCCGCCCGCGTCGTCTGGAACCTCCCCTACGTCCAGCCCAACGGACGGCTGATGCTGCGCACCGTGCTGCGCGAGCAGCACGCCGAGTGCACCGCCGTCGAGGTCGGTGACGCGGGCATCACCGTGCGGGGCGTGCTGTGCGGGGGAGCCCGGATCGAACCCGGCGCCCTGTTCGTCGTCAGCCGGCGCGGGCCGCACGGCCAGAACGTCACCGTGCCCGTGGAAACCCTCGGCCGCCATGCGTTCCGGGCCCGGGTGCCCGTGCGCACGGTGGTCGACCACCGGCTGGCGCGCTGGGAGGACTGGGACTGGTGGCTCCAGCCGGACCCCGCCGACCGCCGCAAGGTGCGCGTGTGCCACCTGCTGGAGGACTTCCCCGACGTGAAGGGCGCCTACGCCTACCCGTCCCTGCCGCTGGTCGGCGACGAACCCTCCGACTACGCCGTGGTCCACCCGGCCCGCCCCGTGTGGGTGCGGCCCTACTGCTCGGCCTCCGGGGCCATGGCCATGAACGTGGTCGACCGATAGGGATGGATGAGACGTGAACCGAACGATATTCGTGCTGGGGGACTCCGTGCCCGCTCCCCGCACGGAGGACGAGGCCCCCATGGCGGGCTGGGGCCAGAAGATCGAGGAACTGCTCACCGGTCCCGTCGAGGTCGCCAACTACGCGCGCAGCGCCATGACGACGCGCAAGTACTTCACCGAGCGCTTCCCGGCGATGCTCAACCGCATGAGACGCGGTGACATCGTCCTGATCGGCTTCGGCTGCGTCGACCACATGATCCACAACGGCACCCGTTACGTGCCCGTCCCCGAGTACCAGGAACTGCTGCGGCTGTTCGTGACGTACGTGCACCAGGAGGGCGGGGTCCCGGTCCTGGTCACCCCGATGGCCCGGTACGCGTTCTCCGCCGCCGGCGAGGTGCTCAACACCGTCGGCGACTACCCCCGCGCCATGCGGGAGACCGCCGAACGGCTCGGCGCGCCGCTGCTCGACCTCAACGCGCGCACGACGCAGCTGTGGGCCGAGATCGGCCCGATGCGCCTGCGCCGGTACTTCAGCTGGGTGGACGCCGGGGAACACCCGCTGCACCCCGACGGCTCCATCGACTCCACCCACCTGAACCACGCGGGCGCCTTCGAGGTGGCCCGCATCGTGGTGGCCGGGCTGTGCAACCTCGGGGTGCTCGACAAGGCCGACGTGAACGTCGACCGGCTCATGGAACCGCCGGTGATGCCCCCGGTGTCGGGCGAGTTCACCGTCCAGGCGCCCGATGCGGCCCTGTACGCCCAGCCCGTGGGCGAGGCGCCCACGATCAGCAAGCCGGCCCCGGGCGCGCTGGCGGGACCCATGGTCAAGCTGACCGGCGCGGCCCCGCCCGGCACGCACTACCTGCTCTTCTTCGAACAGGGCCAGTACCTCGGCGGCACCGGCGTCGGCAGCGCCGGGCAGTGGACCTGGCGCCGCTCGGTGAACTGGACGGCGGGCGACCACGTCGTGCAGTGCGTCGCCCTGCGGGCCGACGGCTGCTCGCCGGTGCTGGAACGCCGCTTCACCGCGCTGACCGAGGTTCCGCCGCCCCTGTTCAACGCGCCGGCCGAGGGCGCCTTCGCCGGGCCGCGGCCCCGCTTCTCCGGGACGGTCCAGCCGGGCGTGACGAAGATCGTCCTCATGGAGGGGGACGTGCTGATCGGCGCGACCGGCGTGAACGAGAACGGGGAGTGGGCCTTCACCCACGCCCACCCCTGGCGCCCCGGCACGCACGCCGTGCGGGCGATCGCGCTGTTCGGCGCGGCCGAGTCCGCGCCCGCCCCGCGCACCTTCAAGGTCGTCGGCATCCCCGAGGACAGCCCCGTGCGGGCACTGGGCGCCTCCCGCCACGCCTGCGCGGACGCCGTGTGCGAGCACCGGCCGTTCGCCGGGGACTGGTGAGGGCCGCCGCTCAGCCCGAGCGCGGCGGCCGGGTCACCGGCAGGCGGCCGGGCGTGCGGCGGGCGGCCGCCTCGGCGGCGGCCGCCGTCCTGCTCGCGCTGCCGCCGGCGGGCTGCGGCCGCGCGGCGCACCCGGCGCCGGAACCGCGGACGCTCCGCGTCCTGCAGTACAACCTGTGCGGAGCCGCAGCCGGATGCCCCTGGAACGCGGGCGGGTCCGGACCCGGCACGTCCGTGGCACGCCTGGTGCGCGAGGTGGTGCGGCGGGAACCGGACGTGGTCACCGTGAACGAGATCTGCCTGACGCAGTACACCCGGCTCAGGCGGCTGCTGGCCCGCTCGGGCCGGCGCATGGACGGCACCTACGCCTCCTCCCAGGACAACGTGCCGGCCTGCGGCCCCACCGGCCGGTTCGGCTCCGCCGTGCTCAGCCGCGGGGACGTGCCCGACGGCCGGCGGGACTACCGCCCCTTCTCGCACACCGGCGGCGAGACCTACACCAACGCCGGCCGCACCGTGCCCGTGCGCCGGGGGCTGCTGTGCGCGCACACCCGCCTCGGCGGGCAGCCGCTCGTGGCCTGCACCGCCCACACCTCCAGCGCGGCCCCCGAACAGATCCGGGAGATCAGGGACCGCACGGCCGGCTTCCCCGCCACCCTGCCCGTGGTGTTCGCCGGGGACCTCAACCTGCCGCCCGCCGCACCCGCCCTGTCCCTGCTGCGGGCCCGGTTCGCCGAGGCGGGCGGGGACCGGCCCACGGCGGGCGGCCGGAAGATCGACTACGTCTTCGCGGACCGCCGCCACTTCACCGCCGCGGGCTCCGTGGTGCGCGGCGGCCCGGAGTCCGACCACGCGCTGCTGGAGGGCGAGTTCACCCGCCGGGGCCGTACCTGACGACGAAGGGCCCCCGCCGCGGCGGGGGCCCTTCTCACACGCCTTCGCGCGTCACGCCGGGACCGACGCCACGCCCGGCGCCAGGAACCGCTTGCCGTTGACGCGCTCGCTGACGCCCTCACGGTCCAGGTACGGCGTGACGCCGCCCAGGTGGAAGGGCCAGCCCGCGCCGGTGATCAGGCACAGGTCGACGTCCTGGGCCTCGGCGACGACGCCCTCCTCCAGCATGAGCCCGATCTCCTGCGCGACCGCGTCCAGCACCCGCTCCCGGACCTGCTCCTCGGTCAGGACCACGTCGCCCTGCTTGAGCAGCGCGGCGACCTCCGGGTCCAGCTCCGGCTTGCCGCTGTCGTAGACGTAGAAGCCGCGCTTGCCGGCCTCGACGACCGCCTTGAGGTTCGGGGAGACCGTGAAGCGGTCCGGGAACGCCCTGTTGAGCGTCTCCGACACGTGCAGCCCGATCGCCGGGCCGACCAGCTCCAGCAGGACCAGCGGGGACATCGGCAGACCCAGCGGCTCGACCGCCTTCTCGGCGACCTCGACGGGGGTGCCCTCGTCGATGACGTTCTGGATCTCGCCCATGAAACGGGTCAGGATGCGGTTCACGACGAACGCCGGGGCGTCCTTGACCAGGACCGCGGTCTTCTTCAGCTTCCTGGCCACCGCGAACGCGGTCGCCAGCGACGCGTCGTCCGTCTGCTCGCCGCGGACGATCTCCAGCAGCGGCAGGACCGCGACCGGGTTGAAGAAGTGGAAGCCGACGACCCGCTCCGGGTGCTTCAGCTTCGACGCCATCTCCGACACCGACAGGGAGGAGGTGTTGGTGGCGAGGATCGCGTGCGCCGGGGCGACCGCCTCGACCTCCGCGAACACCTGCTGCTTGACGCCCATCTCCTCGAACACGGCCTCGATGACGAAGTCCGCGTCCGCGAAGCCCTCGGCCTTGTCCAGGACACCGGTGACCAGCGCCTTGAGGCGGTTGGCCTTGTCCTGGTTGATCCGGCCCTTGCCCAGCAGCTTCTCGATCTCGGCGTGGACGTAGCCCACGCCCTTGTCGATGCGCTCCTGGTCGATGTCCGTGAGGACGACGGGCACCTCGAGGCGGCGCAGGAACAGCAGGGCGAGCTGCGAGGCCATCAGACCCGCGCCGACCACGCCGACCTTGGTGACCGGGCGGGCCAGGCTCTTGTCCGGGGCGCCGGCGGGGCGCTTGCCGCGCTTCTGCACCAGGTTGAACGAGTAGATCCCGGCGCGCAGTTCACCGCCCATGATCAGGTCCGCGAGGGCCTGGTCCTCGGCGTCGTAACCCGCCTGGAGGTCGCCGTCCTTGGCGGCGGCGATGATGTCCAGGGCGCGATAGGCGGCCGGAGCCGCGCCGTGCACCTTGGAGTCGGCGATGAACCGGCCGCGTGCGACGGCCTGGTCCCAGCCCTCGCCGCGGTCGACCGCCGGACGCTCCACGGCGATCTCGCCCTTGAGGACGGACGCCGTCCAGAGCAGCGACTGCTCCAGGAAGTCCGCGCCCTCGAACAGCGCGTCCGCGATGCCGAGTTCGTAGACCTGCTTGCCCTTGAGCTGCCGGTTCTGGTTGAGCGAGTTCTCGATGATGACGGTCACGGCGTTGTCCGCGCCGATCAGGTTCGGCAGCAGCGTGCAGCCGCCCCAGCCGGGGACCAGGCCGAGGAAGACCTCGGGCAGCGAGAACGCCGGGAGGGCCGCGGACACCGTGCGGTAGGTGCAGTGCAGGCCGACCTCGACGCCGCCGCCCATCGCCGCGCCGTTGTAGTACGCGAAGGTGGGCACGGCGAGCTTCGCGAGCCGCTTGAAGACCTCGTGGCCGCCCTTGCCGATGGCCAGCGCGTGGTCGTGCTGCTTGAGCAGCTCCACGCCCTTGAGGTCCGCGCCGACCGCGAAGATGAACGGCTTGCCGGTGACGCCGACGCCGACGATCCCGCCGTCCGCGGCCTCCTTCTCGACCTGGTCGATCGCGGTGTTCAGGTTCGCGAGCGAGGCCGGTCCGAAGGTGGTCGGCTTGGTGTGGTCCAGGCCGTTGTCCAGGGTGATGAGCGCGAAGCGCCCGGCGCCCAGCGGCAGGTCGAAGTGGCGTACGTGCGCCTGCGTGACGACCTCGTCCGGGAACAGTTCGGCCGCGCCCTTCAGGAGTTCAGCGGTGGTGCTCACTTGTCGCCTCCGTCGAAGTGCGGGTTCTCCCAGATGACCGTCGCGCCCATGCCGAAGCCGACGCACATGGTGGTCACGCCGTAGCGGACGTGCGGCTGCTCCTCGAACTGGCGGGCCAGCTGCGTCATCAGCCGGACGCCGGAGGAGGCCAGCGGGTGGCCGAAGGCGATGGCGCCGCCGTACTGGTTGACGCGCTCGTCGTCGTCCGCGATGCCGTAGTGGTCGAGGAAGGCCAGCACCTGGACGGCGAAGGCCTCGTTGATCTCGAACAGGCCGATGTCGGAGATGGACAGCCCGGCCTTGGCCAGCGCCTTCTCCGTCGCCGGGATCGGGCCGTAGCCCATGACCTCGGGCTCCACGCCCGCGAAGGCGTAGGAGACCAGGCGCATCTTGACCGGCAGGCCGTTCTCGCGGGCGAACTCCTCGCTGGCGATCACGGAGGCGGTGGCGCCGTCGTTGAGACCGGCCGCGTTGCCCGCGGTGACCCGGCCGTGCACCCGGAACGGCGTCTTGAGGCCGGCCAGGTTCTCCAAGGTGGTGCCCGGGCGCATCGGCTCGTCCGCGGTGACCAGGCCCCAGCCGGTCTCGCCGCCCTCGGGCGTGGTGCGGCGCACGGAGATCGGGACCAGGTCGGCCTGGATCTTTCCGTTCGCGTAGGCCTTGGCGGCCTTCTCCTGGGAGCGGACCGCGTACTCGTCGGCGCGCAGCTTGGTGATCTGCGGGTAGCGGTCGTGCAGGTTCTCCGCGGTCATGCCCATGAACAGGGCGGACTCGTCGACCAGCTTCTCGCTCACGAACCGCGGGTTGGGGTCGACGCCCTCGCCCATCGGGTGGCGGCCCATGTGCTCGACACCGCCCGCGATGGCGACGTCGTACGCGCCGAAGGCGACGGAGCCGGCCACCGTGGTCACGGCGGTCAGCGCGCCCGCGCACATGCGGTCGATCGAGTAGCCGGGAACCGAGGTGGGCAGACCCGCGAGGATGCCGGCCGTGCGGCCGATGGTCAGGCCCTGGTCGCCGATCTGCGTGGTCGCGGCGATGGCGACCTCGTCGACCTTCTTCGGGTCGAGACCGGGATTGCGGCGCAGCAGCTCCCGGATCGCCTTCACGACGAGGTCGTCGGCGCGGGTCTCGTGGTAGATGCCCTTCGGGCCCGCCTTGCCGAACGGGGTGCGGACGCCGTCGACGAAGACGACGTCCCTGACGGTACGAGGCACGATGGCTCTCCTCCAGGGTGCGGAATGGCACTGCTGCGACGCGCAGCGCTGAGCGCGCGCTCAGCGCTCATGCTACTCGCGGGTAATGTGACTGCACAGTCCCCCCACCCCAAGCGGCGAACGTCACACCGAAAGGGGTGCACGACGAACCGCCATCGGAAGCGTCCCGAAGCGGACCCGGGGATCTCCACCCGGGAAGGGCCGCGGCGAACTGCGCGAGCCCCCCCGCGGACGGGCCACTCGCCCCACCGCCCAGGCCGCTACGCCGCCCAGGCGGCTCCGGCGCTCGGGCGCTTCCCGGGCGGGGTCATGGGCCTCCGGACGGCCGTCGCGCACGCGCCGGAAGGGGCGCGGGGAACTGCGCGAGCACCCCCGCGGACTGGCTACTCGCCCCGCCGCCCAGGCCGCTACGGCGCTCGGGCGCTTCCCGGGGGGCCGTGGGCCTCCGGACGGCCGTCGCAGACGGCGCCGGAAGGGGCGCGGGGAACTGCGCGAGCAACCCCCGCGGACGGGCCGCTCGCCCCGCCGCCCAGGCCGCTACGGCGACCAAGCCGCTACGGCGCCCAGGCCCCCAGGAGCCCGCCCGGCGAGGCCACGCGCACCCCGTCCCGCAGCCGCCGCAGGCACCTACGCTCCGTCGCCGCCGCTCCCCAGCGCCGCGACCAGGACCGGCGTCACCAGCTCGACCTGCCACGGCCGCGCCCCGTACCCCGCGAGGGCCGCGCCGACGGCCTCGCCGTCGGACGGCTTCGGTGGTTCCCAGCACAGCCGCCGCACCGCGTCCGGCGCCACCAGGTTCTCCTGGGGCAGGCTGAGCTGCTCGGCGAGCCCGGAGACCGCCGCGCGGGCCGCGGAGAGCCGCGCGGCCGCCGCCGGGTCCTTGTCGGCCCACGCCCGCGGCGGCGGGGGGCCGGTCACGGTCTGGCCCTGCTGCGGCAGCGCCGACTCGGGCAGGGCCCTGGCCCGGTCCACCGCGGCCTGCCACTGCTCCAGCTGGCGCCGCCCCATCCGGTGCCCGAAGCCGGTCAGCGCGGCGAGGGCGTGCGCGTTGGCCGGCACGGCGAGCGCGGCCTGGACGATGGCGGCGTCCGAGAGCACCTTGCCCGGCGACACGTCGCGGCGCTGCGCGATCCGGTCCCGGGTCTGCCACAGCTCCCGTACGACGGCGAGCTGCCGCCTGCGCCGCACCTTGTGCATGCCGGAGGTGCGCCGCCAGGGGTCCTTGCGGGGCTCGGGCGGCGGCGCGGAGGCGATGGCGTCGAACTCCTGGAGGGCCCAGTCCAGCTTGCCCTGCCGGTCCAGCTCCTTCTCCAGGGCGTCGCGCAGGTCGACGAGGAGTTCCACGTCGAGGGCGGCGTAGCGCAGCCAGGGTTCGGGCAGCGGCCGGGTGGACCAGTCGACGGCGGAGTGGCCCTTCTCCAGGACGAAACCGAGCACGTTCTCGACCATGGCGCCCAGGCCCACGCGCGGGAAACCGGCGAGGCGGCCGGCCAGCTCGGTGTCGAACAGCCGGGTCGGGACCATGCCTATCTCGCGCAGGCACGGCAGGTCCTGGGTCGCCGCGTGCAGCACCCACTCCACGCCGGTCAGCGCCTCGCCGAGGCCGGACAGGTCGGGGCAGCCGACGGGGTCGATCAGCGCCGTCCCCGCGCCCTGGCGGCGCAGCTGCACCAGGTAGGCGCGCTGCCCGTAGCGGTAGCCGGAGGCGCGCTCGGCGTCGACGGCGACGGGACCGGAGCCGGCGGCGAAGGCGGCGACCACCTCCGCCAGCGCCGCGGGGTCGGCGATCACGGGCGGAATGCCCTCGCGCGGTTCGAGCAACGGGATCGGCGCCCCCGTGTCAGAAGTTCCGCCGTCGTCCGGAGGGGCGCCTCCGGTGGTGCGCAGTGGGCTGTCTGCTGCGGTTTCTTGGGCGCCGGGGGTCGTGAACCGGTCAGGTCGGGGGACACGTCCGGTTCACGGCCGGTACGGGGCAGGGGCCGGTGCGCCGGGGGGAAGGAGCACGGCGCGGAGGTGAACCGGAGGGGGAGGAGACGGGGTGGAAAGGGACGGGCGGTGGAGTGACGGGCGGCGGCCGATCGGGGGAGTGCCGGCGGCCGGGCGCGGGGCGGTGGGGGGTGTCAGTGGATGATGCCGGTGCGCAGGGCCACGGCGACCATCCCGGCGCGGTCGCCCGTGCCGAGCTTGCGGGCGATGCGGGCGAGGTGGCTCTTGACGGTCAGCGCGGACAGGCCCATCGAGACGCCGATCGCCTTGTTCGACTGTCCCTCGGCGACCAGCCGCAGCACCTCGACCTCACGGCCGGACAGCTCGCGGTAGCCGCCCGGGTGGCTCGGGGCACCCGGGGGACGGCGGTGCAGCCGGGCGGCGCCGATGGGAGCGGCGCCCGGACGGGTGGGGAGTCCGACATTGGTACGGGTGCCGGTGACGACGTAGCCCTTGACACCGCCCGCGAGGGCGTTGCGCACGGCGCCGATGTCGTCGGCGGCGGACAGGGCCAGGCCGTTGGGCCAGCCGGCGGCACGGGTCTCGGACAGCAGCGTGAGCCCGGAGCCGTCGGGCAGGTGCACGTCGGCGACGCAGATGTCGCGCGGGTTGCCGATGCGCGGACGGGCCTCCGCGACGGACGACGCCTCGATGACGTCACGGACTCCGAGTGCCCACAGGTGACGGGTGACGGTGGAACGGACGCGCGGGTCCGCCACGACGACCATGGCGGTCGGCTTGTTCGGGCGGTAGGCGACCAGGCTTGCGGGCTGCTCGAGGAGAACGGACACCAGGCCTCCTGGGGGTGGGGGGGACGGGGCCGGCTTGTGGGGAGGAAGCCGGTACGAACCGTGCTTGCTAGGTCACAGTCGTCTTCGGCATCAAACCCGTTGTCCTTTAGAGAATGATCACGATCTGGTGAGTAACAATGCGTGCAATTCGGACACACTGTCGATCATCCGAAGGTCGAATCGGTTCACTCGGGGCCGTTCGGGGTCGTTACCTGCTCGAAAGTGGCCGTATCGACAAAGACACGGCAAGGAGCCGGTAAGACGAACGGCGGCGGGCGCACGACAGCGGCCGGCCCGGGCGGAGCACCGCCCGGGCCGGCCGGAAAAGCGGGGAGGAAGGGGGGAGAAGGGGGAGAAGGGGGAGA
>NZ_JOIY01000017.1 GCF_000720185.1 Streptomyces sp. NRRL S-340
GAGCAGCTCCCAGCCCTCGGCGTAGGCCTGCATCATCGCGTACTCGATGCCGTTGTGGACCATCTTCGCGAAGTGGCCCGCGCCGACCCTGCCCGCGTGCACCGCGCCGAAGTCGCCCTCCGGCTTCAGCGCGTCGAAGACCGGCTGCACCTTGGCGACGTTCTCCGCGTCGCCGCCGTACATCAGCGCGTAACCGTTCTCCAGGCCCCACACGCCGCCGGAGACACCGCAGTCGACGAAGCCGATGCCCTTGGCAGCCAGCTCACGGGCGTGCTTCTCGTCGTCCGTCCAACGGGAGTTGCCGCCGTCCACGACCACGTCACCGGGCTGCAGCAGCTCGGCGAGCTCGTCGATGGTCGACTGGGTCGGGGCACCGGCCGGGACCATCACCCAGACCACGCGGGGACCCGTCAGCTTGTCCACAAGCTCAGAGAGGCTGTGGACGTCCGCGAGGTCCGGGTTGCGGTCGTATCCGATGACGGTGTGACCCGCGCGGCGTATCCGCTCGCGCATGTTGCCGCCCATCTTGCCGAGGCCGACGAGACCGAGCTCCATCAGTTGTGTCCTTATGAGGTGTCCGACGGGATGTGGGGGCACTTCCGTGCCCGCGTCCGAGCCTAGACCCGGACGCTCCCGCACATCCGTGGGCATACCCGCTCATACGTACGACCGCTGTTCACCGACGTGAGCCGCCGGCGGACAGGGGGCGGCAGCGCCCGGTCAGCCGCTCAGGCGGACCGGCATGATCAGGTACTTGTACGCGTCGTCCGCCTCGGCGTCCACGGCCGGCTTGCCGCTGAGCAGGGCGGGCTTGGTCGACGTGGTGAACGACAGCTGGGCCACCGGGGAGTCGATGGCGCTCAGGCCGTCCAGCAGGAACGTCGGGTTGAAGGCGATGGAGATGTCGTCACCCTCGAGCTGGGCGTCCACCCTCTCCACAGCCTGTGCGTCGTCACTGGAGCCGGCCTCCAGGATGAGCACGCCCTGCTCGAAGCTGAGCCGCACCGGGGTGTTGCGCTCGGCGACCAGGGCCACGCGCTTGACGGCCTCGACGAACGGGGCGGTCTCGATGACCGCGACGCTGTTGAACTCGGTCGGGAACAGCGTGCGGTACTTCGGCAGGTCGCCTTCGAGCAGACGGGTGGTGGTGCGGCGGCCCGCGCCCTCGAAACCGATCAGACCCTCGCCCGCGCCGGAGCCCGAGAGCGCCAGGATGACGCTGTCACCGCTGGTCAGCGCCTTGGCGGTGTCCTGGAGCGTCTTGGCGGGGACCAGAGCGACCGCGGAGACGTCCGGGTTCTCCGGCTTCCACAGGAACTCGCGGACCGCGAAGCGGTAGCGGTCGGTGGACGCCAGCGTCACCGTGTCGCCCTCGATCTCGATGCGCACACCGGTGAGCACCGGCAGGGTGTCGTCACGGCCGGCGGCGATGGCGACCTGCTGCACGGCGGAGGCGAACACCTCGCCGGGAACCGTGCCGGTGGCGTTCGGCATCTGCGGGAGCGCCGGGTACTCCTCCACCGGCAGGGTGTGGAGGGTGAAGCGCGAGGAACCGCAGACCACCGTCGCCCGTACACCGTCTGTGGAGATCTCCACCGGCCGGTTGGGCAGCGCGCGGGAGATGTCGGCGAGCAGCCGGCCGGAGACCAGGACGGTGCCCTCCTCCTCGACCTCGGCGTCCACCGACACCCGGGCGGAGACCTCGTAGTCGAAGCTGGACAGGCTCAGCTGGCCGTCCTCCGCCTTGAGCAGCAGGCCGGCGAGAACAGGCGCCGGCGGACGGGCCGGGAGGCTGCGTGCCGCCCAGGCCACTGCCTCCGCGAGTACGTCGCGTTCCACCCGGATCTTCACCGTAAGCCGCCTCCTGTGTTGCTGCTGAGTCCTCCGACTCGGTGTCACCGCCCGCTGTGACGGGAGGAGCACCGGGGACCAGTCTGACGCACGCTACTGACAGCAGGTGCCCGTCGGGGTCAAGTCGCCCGGAGGGGCGGCCGGGCCCGAGAGGGCGAGTTGTGCACAGGCCCCGCTTCGAAACGGATTCCGCTCTCTTACTGGTTGGGAGTAGTAGTAGGGCCTGTGGATACGGTGGATAACCCCGTTTGCCCAGCTCAGAGCAGGAATTTTGTCCACGGACCCTGTGGGTGACACCAGTGGACAACTCGACGTCTCTGTGGAGAACAGAAAGTTCTGCACACCTCGCCCACAGCCTGAGTGGAGTTCTCCCCAGCTGCGTCCCCAGGTTTACCCAAGTTGCCCACACCCCAATCCGGCAGCTTGGTGTGACGGCTTTCACTCGACGCGGTGACCGGGTGCGCCGCGTTGCCGAACAGTGGACAACCATGTGGAGAAGCCACCGATCATTGGGGACAACTGACCGCTTCCTGTGGGTTGCCCGTGGACAACTTCATGCACAGCCTGTGGATCACTGCTTCGTCCACAGCCTGTGGAGATCCTTCGTCCACGATTCCACAGCCCGCTGAGCTGCGGGGACGGGTTCTCGGGCGGGTGCCTGTGGACGCAGTTCGGGACAACTTCGCGGTCCCCAGGATGTGGACGGAAGAAAGTCACCGAATCTGTGGAGAGAGGCCGTAACCAGGCAGTTAATCGAACAGCGGCACAGGGCGGGGCACGTCGACACACGTCGCCGCACGGGAGCAGGGCGCCGGTCAGGCGGCCGCGCGACGGCGTCGGGGGCCTTCGCCGGGGCGGGTGATCCGGTGGTGACCGGGGCCCGGCCGGGGGTGGTCGGCCCCCTCCGGAGCCCCTGCTCGGCCCGGACGGCGGCGTCCGGAGTCCCCGGGGCCTGGCCGGGGGTGGTCGGCGGCGTCCGGAGCCCCCCCGGCCTTGGCCCGGGCGGCGGCGTCCCGGGTCCGTGCCCGGCGTGGTGGTGGAGCCCTGCACGCGCCGTGGAGCCCGTACGACTCTGAGCCCTGTGTCCGGCCGTGGGGCGTGGTGGGTTCCGTGCACGGCTGCGGGGCGCTCCCCGGAGCCGTCGGTCCGGAGGGCGCCCCACAGCTGCCCGTACGGGCTGTGCTCAGCCGTTCTTGATGCGGTTGGTCAGCTCGGTGACCTGGTTGTAGATGGAACGCCGCTCGGCCATCAGCGCGCGGATCTTGCGGTCGGCGTGCATGACGGTCGTGTGGTCGCGGCCGCCGAACTGCGCGCCGATCTTCGGCAGCGACAGGTCGGTCAGCTCACGGCACAGGTACATGGCGATCTGGCGCGCCGTGACCAGGGCGCGGCCGCGGGAGGTGCCGCACAGGTCCTCGACCGTGAGCCCGAAGTAGTCGGCCGTGGCCGCCATGATGGCCGTCGCCGTGATCTCCGGCGCGCTGTCCTCGCCGCCGGGGATGAGGTCCTTGAGGACGATCTCGGTCAGGCCCAGGTCCACCGGCTGCCGGTTGAGCGAGGCGAACGCCGTGACCCGGATCAGCGCGCCCTCCAGCTCGCGGATGTTGCGCGAGATCCGGGAGGCGATGAACTCCAGCACCTCCGGCGGGGCGTTCAGCTGCTCCTGCACCGCCTTCTTGCGCAGGATCGCGATACGCGTCTCCAGCTCGGGCGGCTGGACGTCGGTGGTCAGGCCCCACTCGAAGCGGTTGCGGAGCCGGTCCTCCAGCGTGACCAGCTGCCGGGGCGGCCGGTCGGAGGAGAGCACGATCTGCTTGTTGGCGTTGTGGAGGGTGTTGAAGGTGTGGAAGAACTCCTCCTGCGTCGACTCCTTGTCCGCGAGGAACTGGATGTCGTCGACGAGCAGGATGTCCATCTCGCGGTAGCGCTTGCGGAAGCTGTCGCCCTTGCCGTCGCGGATGGAGTTGATGAACTCGTTGGTGAACTCCTCCGAGCTGACGTACCGCACGCGGGTGCCCGGGTAGAGGCTGCGCGCGTAGTGCCCGATCGCGTGCAGCAGGTGCGTCTTGCCGAGCCCCGACTCGCCGTAGATGAACAGCGGGTTGTAGGCCTTGGCCGGTGCCTCGGCGACGGCGACCGCAGCGGCGTGCGCGAAGCGGTTGGACGCGCCGATGACGAACGTGTCGAAGAGGTACTTCGGGTTCAGCCGCGCGGTCGGCTCGCCCGGCCCGTGGCCCTGCGCCGACTGGCCGGAGGCGGAACCGGTGCCGCCGACGCCGGCTCCGGACGGAGCGGAACCCGCTGGTCCGCCGCGGTGCGGGGGCCCGGCGCCGGCCGGCGGCTCGGGCAGTTCCCGGCGGCCGGGGTCGCGCTGGTCGTAGTCCCGCTGGTCGTAGTCGGAGCGTCCGGAGTCGTAGTCGGGGCGTGACGGTTCGTAAGGGGGGCGTCCCATCGGCCGGGGACGGTACTCCTGGGCCGGGGGGTAGGGCTCGTGCGGACCGGTGTACGAGTCGTTCGTCGATCCGTATCCGTCCTGGGTGCCGTAGGCGTCCTGCGAGCGGTACTGGTCGCGGGTGCCGTACGGCTCCTGGGCGGGCGAGGCGTAGGGGTCGCGCTCCGGGAAGCCGAGCCGCTGCTGCTGCCAGCCGTAGTCGTCCTGGGCGGGGCGCGGCCAGGCGCCGGGCTCGGGGCGCTGGTGATCGCCGTACTCCGAGGGGTACGCGGGGCGGGCGACGGGCAGCTGGTCCGGGCCGTCCGTCTGCTGGGGGCCGGGGCGCGGGGGCGGCATCTGGTCGCCGGAACCGCCGCCGTGCTGGTCGGCGCGGCCGGACCGGTCGGTGCGGTCGGTGCGGTCCGGGCGGTGGGGGTCGGTGCGGTCGGGCCGCTCGGAGCGGTGGGCGTCGCCCCGGTGGCGTCCGTAGGTCTCGTAGCCGCCCTGGCCGGTGGGCAGTTCCTGTTCCTCGTAGCGCGGGGCCGGCGTCGGGGGCGCGGGGTGCGGGGTCTCGCCGACGGAGCTGTCGACGGTGATCGCGATGCGGATGGGGCGTCCGCACTCGCGGCTCAGCGTTTCGCTCACGACCGGGGCGAGGCGTCCCTCGAGCACGCTCTTGGCGAACTCGTTCGGTACCGCGAGCAGGGCCGTGTCCGCGACCAGGGCGAGCGGCTGGCAGCGCAGGATCCACTGCTCGTCCTTGGCCTCGACGCCTTGCCCGCGGCCTTCCCCGAGGAGCTGGTCCAGTACGCGTGGCCACACTGCGGCAAGATCGGCAGGTACGTCAGCCACAGGGCACGCTCTCTCACGGGGTCCCACGAACGTGTGGTTCGGGACGGGTCGGGATCTAAACGGGGGACAAGGGAACGAATGGGAGTCCGCCCACGGTAGTCAGCGCGGCGGGTACCGTTCAAGTTGTTGTCCCCAGGCTGTGGACAAGTCTGGACCGTCACTGCGCGGTTTGACCGGATGGCCCAGCCGCGCGTACCGTAACCAGGTCGAGTTGTCGATGGCTGCTGCCGCCTGCCTCCGAAGGGCACAGATCGCGTCAAGGTGATCGGTCAAGCGGTGCACACGGGCGTAACTGCGAGCTACTCGTGGGCGCACGGTGACAGCCAAGACGGCACCCCGCCACTACCGATTCTTTCTGGAGCCCCCGAGTGAGCAAGCGCACCTTCCAGCCGAACAACCGTCGTCGCGCGAAGACCCACGGCTTCCGGCTGCGTATGCGCACCCGTGCCGGCCGCGCGATTCTCGCGTCCCGCCGTAGCAAGGGTCGCGCCCGCCTGTCCGCCTGATCCCGATCAGGTCATGACGTCGTGCTGCCCACCGAGAACCGGCTGAGGCGGCGCGAGGACTTCGCGACCGCTGTACGACGAGGGCGTCGAGCCGGACGCCCGCTGCTCGTCGTCCACCTTCGTAGCGGTGCCACGGACCCGCACGCGCCTGGGGAGAGCGCTCCCCCGACGCGTGCGGGTTTCGTCGTGAGCAAGGCAGTGGGTGGCGCGGTCGTGCGCAACACGGTGAAGCGCAGACTTCGCCATCTGATGCGCGACCGGGTCGCACTGCTGCCCCCCGGTAGCCTGGTAGTCGTACGAGCGCTACCCGGAGCGGGCGAAGCCGATCACGCACAGCTGGCCCGAGACCTGGATGCCGCCCTTCAACGACTGCTGGGAGGGGGCGCGCGATGAAGTACCCACTGCTGGCTCTCATCAAGCTGTACCAGTGGACCATCAGCCCGTTGCTCGGGCCGGTGTGCAAGTACTACCCGTCGTGTTCCCACTACGGCTACACGGCCATCGACCGGCACGGCGCGGTCAAGGGAACGGCGCTCACCGCCTGGCGGATTCTGCGGTGCAACCCGTGGTCGCTGGGCGGGGTGGACCACGTTCCTCCGCGCAAGCGTCCGCGGTGGCACGAAATGCTGCGTGCCGCCTGGCGTGCGCGCAAGGGCGGGCCCTCCGCCGCTGAGCCGGTCACCGACGGAAACCTTCCGCCGGGCCCGGCCGCGAAGACCTCGTCCCATGCCCAAGGAGCATGATTAGTGGACACGATTGCCAGCTTCTTCAGTTTCATCACCTGGCCCGTCTCCTGGGTCATCGTCCAGTTCCACAAGGTGTACGGGGCGATCTTCGGGGCTGACACCGGGTGGGCCTGGGGCCTGTCCATCGTGTCCCTGGTGGTTCTGATCCGCATCTGCCTGATCCCGCTCTTCGTGAAGCAGATCAAGGCGACGCGCGCGATGCAGACGCTCCAGCCGGAGATGAAGAAGATCCAGGAGCGCTACAAGAACGACAAGCAGCGTCAGTCCGAAGAGATGATGAAGCTGTACAAGGAGTCGGGTACCAACCCGCTCTCCTCGTGCCTTCCCATCCTGGCGCAGTCCCCGTTCTTCTTCGCCCTCTACCACGTGCTGAGCGCCATCGCGACCGGCAAGACGATCGGTGTCATCAACGAGCCGCTGCTGGCCAGCGCCCGTCATGCCCACATCGTCGGTGCCCCGCTGGCCGCGAAGTTCACGGACAGCGCCGACAAGGTCGCCCAGCTCGGTGCCACGCTGACGGACGTCCGCGTCGTCACCGCGGTCATGATCGTCCTGATGTCCGCGTCGCAGTTCTACACGCAGCGCCAGCTGATGACGAAGAACGTCGACACCACGGTGAAGACGCCGTTCATGCAGCAGCAGAAGATGCTGATGTACGTCTTCCCGGTCATGTTCGCCGTCTTCGGCATCAACTTCCCGGTCGGTGTCCTCGTCTACTGGCTGACCACCAACGTGTGGACCATGGGCCAGCAGATGTACGTCATCCACAACAACCCGACCCCGGGTTCCAAGGCTCAGGCCGCCTACCTGGAGCGTCTGTACAAGCACGTCACGCACCACGGCAAGACCCGCAACAGGCGTGAGAAGGCCATCGTCAAGGCGATCGTCTCCAAGGGCCGCGACCGCAACGAGTTCGAGCGCAAGTTCATCAACGGTCTGACCAAGGCGGGCCTGGCGGCCCAGTCCGACGGCACCGTGGTCAAGGGCGAGGGCGCCGTCGTCGTGCAGGCCGAGGACGGTACGACCACCACCACGGCCGCCGCCGCTCCCCGGCGCCAGCAGCCCAAGCGGCAGACCAAGTCCCAGCGCCAGGGTGGTGCCAAGGTGGCCGGCGCCGGTGACACCGAGCAGCCCCTGTCGCTGACCAAGTCCGAGCCCGAGACCCAGGCCGAGACGAAGACCGACGCGCCGCAGGACACCTCGCCCGCTGCCGCCAAGAAGCCCGGCCCCAAGCCGGGCAACGGCTCCCGCAGCAAGGCCCAGTCCGGCCAGCGCAAGGGCCCGCAGCGGCCCAAGTCCCCGTCCAAGAAGTAAGAAGGAGCCCATCCCGTGACGGAAGGCACCACCTCCGCCGCTGCCGAGGGCGCGGACGCCCTGACCCGCCTGGAGCAGGAGGGCGAGATCGCGGCGGACTACCTCGAGGGTCTGCTGGACATCGCCGACCTCGACGGTGACATCGACATGGACGTCGAGGCCGACCGCGCCTCTGTCTCGATCATCAGCGACGCGGGCAGCCGGGAGCTGCAGAAGCTGGTCGGACGGGACGGCGAGGTGCTGGAGGCGCTGCAGGAGCTGACGCGTCTGGCCGTGCACCGGGAGACCGGTGACCGCAGCCGTCTGATGCTGGACATCGCGGGCTACCGCGCCAAGAAGCGCACCGAGCTGTCCGAGCTGGGTGCGAAGGCCGCGGCGGAGGCCAAGAGCAGCGGTGAACCCGTGAAGATGAAGCCGATGAGCCCGTTCGAGCGCAAGGTCGTGCACGACGCGGTCAAGGCAGCCGGACTGCGCAGCGAGTCCGAGGGCGAGGAGCCGCAGCGCTTCGTCGTCGTACTCCCCGCCTGAGCGGTCCCACGTTCCACCGGCCCCGTCTGCCCGCAGGCGGGGCCGTACTTGTCAGCCTGGTAGTTCTGGTGGTCGGCGCTGATCGCGCTGATGCGGTACGGAAGGACGGTCCCCGTGACGGAGGCAGCGGAGCTCCCCCCTGCGCCCGAGCAGGCACGTGACGTATTCGGTGATCGCTTCGCGGATGCGGTCCGGTACGCCGAGCTGCTGGCCGAGGCAGGAGTGCAGCGAGGGCTCATCGGCCCGCGGGAGGTGCCCCGTCTGTGGGAGCGCCACCTGCTGAACTGCGCGGTGCTCTCCGAGGTCGTCCCCGACGGGGTGACCGTGTGCGACGTCGGCTCCGGTGCCGGTCTGCCGGGCATCCCCCTGGCACTGGTCCGGGAGGACATCAAGATCACACTGCTGGAGCCGCTGCTGCGCCGCACCAACTTCCTCACCGAGGTCGTCGAGCTTTTGGGGCTCGACCATGTCACCGTCGTCCGGGGACGTGCTGAGGAAGTGATGGGCAAGCTGCCGCCGGTCCATGTGGTCACCGCCCGCGCGGTGGCCCCGCTCGACCGTCTGGCCACCTGGGGCATTCCGCTGCTGCGCCCGTACGGCGAGATGCTCGCCCTCAAGGGGGACACGGCGGAGGAAGAGCTGAAGAGCGCGGGCACCGCGCTGAGCAAGCTCGGTGCGGTGGAGACCTCCATCCTTCACGTAGGCGAGGGGGTCGTGGACCCGCTGTCCACCGTGGTCAGGGTGGAGGTCGGTGAGAGCCCGGGCGGCGTGCGCTTCGCGGCCAAGCGGGCCAAGGCTGCCCGGACGGGGCGGGTCCGCCGGAGGCGCTGAGCCGTTCACTCCGCCGGGTCGACTGCGCCGGGGGGACCCAGCCGACAGGCGCGCGGCGGAGTGTCGCTCACAAAAAGGGCGAATTGTTGTCATCGTGTTTCACGTGAAACGTCGCTCACTGCTGCACGGGATCATCAACCGTGGCCGCGTCGCGGCCCAACCGCGTGACCGCAAGCCTCTCGGTTCACTCGGAGAGGGCACAGAGTTGTCCACAGAGGCGGATTTCTCCACAGAACGCCAGGCCTCACTGGTTCGCCACCCCGATGGCATGGGAGGCTCTGCTTATCCCGAGCCTGAAGTCGAGGAGAGTGAATCCTTGCGGTCCGACGCCAACATCGCGGGACCGATGACCGATCCGGTCCCCGGTCCCCGTACCGAGTCGACGGGGGAGAATGTTTCACGTGAAACACCGCCCCCGATGGACGACACTCCCATCGGTCGTGCTGCCCAACTGGCGGTCGAGGCTCTAGGCCGCGCCGGCGAGGGTCTGCCGCGCCCGGAGCGGACCCGCGTCATCGTGGTCGCCAACCAGAAGGGCGGCGTCGGCAAGACGACGACGACCGTCAATCTCGCCGCTTCGCTGGCTCTGCATGGCGGCCGTGTTCTGGTGATCGACCTCGACCCGCAGGGAAACGCCTCCACCGCGCTGGGTATCGACCATCACGCCGAAGTGCCGTCCATCTATGACGTGCTGGTGGAGAGCAAGCCGCTGGCAGAGGTGGTCCAGCCCGTTCCTGATGTCGAGGGTCTCTTCTGCGCCCCCGCCACGATCGATCTCGCCGGTGCGGAGATCGAGCTGGTGTCCCTGGTGGCCCGGGAGAGCCGACTGGAACGAGCGATCCAGGCCTACGAACAGCCGCTGGACTACATCCTCATCGACTGCCCTCCCTCGCTCGGCCTGCTGACGGTCAACGCCCTGGTCGCCGGCCAGGAGGTGCTCATCCCGATCCAGTGCGAGTACTACGCGCTGGAGGGGCTGGGACAGCTGCTGCGCAACGTCGACCTGGTGCGCGGCCATCTGAACCCCACGCTGCACGTGTCGACCATCCTGCTCACGATGTACGACGGCCGCACGCGTCTCGCCTCCCAGGTCGCGGAAGAGGTGCGCAGCCACTTCGGCGACGAGGTGCTGCGGACGAGCATCCCCCGCTCCGTCCGTATCTCCGAGGCCCCCAGCTACGGGCAGACGGTGCTGACCTACGATCCAGGATCGAGCGGTGCCCTCTCCTACCTTGAGGCGGCACGAGAAATCGCACTGAAGGGTGTCGGTGTCAGTTATGACGCCACGCATGCCCACATCGGTGCACAGAGCGACCCGAGCATGGTGGAGGGGATCCAGTGAGTGAGCGACGGAGGCCTGGGCTGGGGCGAGGTCTCGGAGCCCTGATCCCGGCCGCTCCGACGGAGAGGACCCCTGTGCCGGGCCCGGCGGGTGGTCCCGGCCAGGTCCTGACGTCCGACCGCGGAGTGGCTGCGGCGAAGGTGGCCATGCTGCCCCCGCCGCCGATGGGCGCCCATTTCGCGGAAGTCCCGCTGGACTTCATCACCCCCAACCCCCGCCAGCCCCGTGAGGTCTTCGACGACGAGGCGCTGGCCGAGCTGGTCACCTCCATCAAGGAGGTCGGGCTCCTCCAGCCGGTGGTCGTCCGGCAGGTCGGCGCCGAGCGCTACGAGCTGATCATGGGCGAGCGGCGCTGGCGGGCCTGCCGCAAGGCCGGCCTGGACGCCATTCCCGCGATCGTGCGGGCCACGGACGACGAGAAGCTCCTGCTGGACGCCCTGCTGGAGAACCTCCACCGGGCCCAGCTCAACCCGCTGGAAGAGGCAGCCGCCTACGACCAGCTGCTGAAGGACTTCAACTGCACCCACGACCAGCTGGCCGACAGGATCGGACGCTCCCGGCCCCAGGTCTCCAACACCCTGCGGCTGCTGAAGCTGTCGCCGGCGGTGCAGCGCCGGGTCGCCGCCGGAGTGCTGTCCGCCGGACACGCGCGGGCACTGCTGTCGGTGGAGGACTCCGAGGAGCAGGACCGGCTCGCCCACCGGATCGTGGCCGAGGGGCTCTCCGTGCGTGCCGTCGAGGAGATCGTGACGCTCATGGGGTCGCGGCCGCAGGCTTCGCCGCGATCCAAGGGTCCCCGTGCCGGAACCAGGGTCTCTCCCGCCCTCTCCGACCTCGCGACCCGGCTGTCCGACCGCTTCGAGACCCGGGTGAAGGTCGACCTGGGCCAGAAGAAGGGCAAGATCACCGTGGAGTTCGCTTCCATGGAGGATCTGGAACGCATTCTCGGCACGCTGGCTCCCGGTGAGGGCCGGGTGCTGCAGAAGGGCCTGCTGGAGAGCGACCCGGCGCAGGCCGAGGGCGACGCCTGACCCTTCCACGGGGTGCGGACGGGCCAGAGGCTCAGCAGCGGCGGGCCGTGAACCGGAGGATCACCGGTTCACGGCCCGCCTTTGCTTGTCCTCGGTGTCCGCGGGATCACATCGTGGATACGATGCTTGCGGGTATGACGCATCCACCCGACGGCACGTCCGTGACGGACGGCCGCTCGTGACGCTGCGGGCGTAGGAAGCGAGGATCAGCCTTCATGGGCCGTAGGCTCCTGCCGCTCACGCTGGACAACCTCCATGACCTTCCTCAGCGCTGCCGTGCGTGCGTCTTCTGGGAACTGGACCCGGTCAGCGGCGAGGACGCCGTGAGGGCGGGCACGTCTGCCGTGGAGAAGGAGGCGTGGATCTCCGCCGTACTGCTGGACTGGGGCTCGTGCGGACGTGTCGTCTACGTCGACGACGTTCCGGTCGGCTTTGTGCTCTACGCTCCCCCCGCTTATGTGCCCCGCTCCACGGCCTTTCCCACGAGCCCGGTGTCACCGGACGCGGTCCAGCTGATGACAGGCTTCGTCATGCCCGGCTATCAGGGGCAGGGGCTGGGACGTGTGCTGGTCCAGACGGTCGCCAAAGATCTCCTGCGGCGCGGCTTCAAGGCCATCGAGGCCTTCGGCGACGCCCGCTGGAAGGAACCCGCCTGTGTGCTGCCGGCGGACCATCTGCTGGCGGTGGGATTCAAGACGGTCCGGCACCATCCCGCTCATCCCCGGCTCCGCCTGGAGCTGAGATCGACCCTCTCCTGGAAGGAAGACGTGGAGATGGCGCTCGACCGGCTGCTCGGAGCGGTACAGAAGGAACCCGCGCTCCGCCCGCTGTGATCCCTCAGCAGCCGTCGGCAAGCGTTCCGTACGCCGAATGGGCCGACCCGTCAGGGTCGGCCCATTCGTGTTTCACGTGAAACATCGCGCCGTCGGCTCACGACGGCACGCCTCACTCGGCGATGAAGTCCTCCAGGTCGCGCACGATCGCGGCCTTCGGCTTCGCGCCGACGATGGTCTTGGCGACCTCGCCGTTCTGGTAGACGTTCAGCGTCGGGATCGACATGACCCCGTACTTGGCCGCCGTACCCGGGTTCTCGTCGATGTTGAGCTTGACGATCTCGATCTTGTCGCCGTACTCGGCGGCGATGGCCTCGAGGGACGGGGCGATCTGGCGGCAGGGACCGCACCAGGCGGCCCAGAAGTCCACCAGGACGGGCTTGTCGCTCTTGAGGACGTCCTGCTCGAAGGAGGCGTCGGTCACTTGCTTCAGGGTGCCGGCCACGGCGGGCTCCTTAGTTTCTTCGTGTACGTGCTGTGGGGCGGGCGGGGGTTCAGACAGTGGTCTTCTCGGGCTCGGCCTTCTGCTCGTTGTCCGCGAGGGCGGCGAGGAACCGCTCGGCGTCGAGGGCGGCGGAGCAGCCGGTGCCGGCGGCGGTGATGGCCTGGCGGTAGGTGTGGTCGACGACGTCACCGGCCCCGAACACACCGGTCAGGTTGGTGCGCGTGGAGGGCGAGTCGACCTTCAGGTAGCCCTCCTCGTCCAGGTCGAGCTGTCCCTTGAACAGCTCGGTCCGCGGGTCGTGGCCGATCGCGATGAACAGACCCGTCACCGGCAGATCCGACAGCTCACCGGTCTTCACGTTGCGCAGCTTCAGGCCGGAGAGCTTCTGCTCGCCCTGGACCTCGGCCACCTCGCTGTCCCAGACGAACTTGATCTTCGGGTCGGCGAAGGCGCGCTCCTGCATCGCCTTGGAGGCGCGCAGGGTGTCCCGGCGGTGGACGATCGTCACGGACTTGGCGAACCGCGAGAGGAAGGTGGCCTCCTCCATCGCGGTGTCACCGCCACCGATCACGGCGATGTCCTGGTCCTTGAAGAAGAAGCCGTCGCAGGTGGCACACCACGAGACGCCGCGGCCCGAGAGGGCGTCCTCGTTCGGCAGACCGAGCTTGCGGTGCTGGGAGCCGGTGGTGACGATGACGGCCTTCGCCCGGTGCACCGTGCCCGAGGTGTCCGTGACGGTCTTGATCTCACCGGTGAGGTCGACGGAGACGATGTCGTCCGGCACCAGCTCGGCGCCGAAACGCTCGGCCTGGGCCCGCATGTTGTCCATGAGGTCGGGGCCCATGATGCCGTCGCGGAAGCCCGGGAAGTTCTCCACCTCGGTGGTGTTCATCAGCGCACCACCCGCGGTGACGGCACCCTCGAACACCAGCGGCTTCAGCGACGCGCGCGCGGTGTAGAGGGCCGCTGTGTAGCCTGCGGGCCCGGAGCCGATGATGATCACGTTGCGGACGTCGCTCACGGCTAGATTCCTCGTCTCTGGACTGTGTCCTACGGCCGGTGGAGCCTCTCTCGGTGCTCTCACCCCACCCAACGGATCCTACGGGGCGTGCATTCCCGGTGTCCCCGGGCACACGGGGGCGCCGTGGCACAGGGAGCCGCACCGCAGGAGAACCCGGTGACCGCCCCCGGGCCGGGCCCGGGAAGCGGGGCTCAGGAACGCGTGTAGGGATGGGACAGCAACACCCTGGCCGCGCTGGAAGGGTCGTGGACACAGGAGGCGTCCACGACATAGGCGGTGACCTGGGAACCGGGTCCGGCAGGGTCGGACAGCACCACGAGGTAGGCGTCCTTGCCCCCGTAGGTGCCGGGCTGGGCGGCGAGCGGGGTGCCGGTGCTGTGGATGCCCTGCCGGACGCAGGAGGGGACCGGGACGGTCGGGTCGCTCTTCAGCGTGTTCGGCTGCCCGGGGCCGGTGTCGGCACCGGTGTCCGCGCCTGTCTCCGCGTTCGCGCCGAAACTGTGCGGGGCACGGGTCGTACTCTGCGTCTGCGGCGCCTTGCCGAGGAGGTGGCTCACCTGGCTCTCGAGGCTTTCCGCCGAGAAGGTCTGCGTGGACGCGCTCGGCCGGGCCTGTGCGGCGGCGTCGGAGCCCGTGTCGTCGTGCTGGGACGCCAGGACCACGGTGGCGACACCCAGCGCGGCCACGGTGCAGGCGGCGCCCAGGGCGGCGATCCCGCGACGCACACGGCGTGGGCGGGGCTTGCGGCCCGGTCCCGTGCGCGCGCTGGGGACGTTTCCTGTGGGACGGCCCGCCGTCGGTGTTTCACGTGAAACATGACTTCGGTCGTCGCCCCCTTCGTCGCGTGGGTCCTCGCCGGCCTCGCTGGCCTCGCCGGCCGCGGCCGCGAGGACGGCAGGGGAGGGCTCCGCGGCGAGAGCTGCGTCGATACGGTCCGCGATGTCGCCCGGCATGCTCTGCGGGGCAGGGAACGTGCCGAGCAGATCCCGGATCTCCTCCAGCGAGGTCCGGACCTCGGCGCATGATCCGCACGCGACCAGATGCCGGCGCAGTTCCTCCGCCCGGGAAGGAGCGAGCAGTCCTTCGGTGAGGTCGGAGATCTCCGAGACGTCCGGGTGCCCGGCCGTGTCCGTCGTGGATGTCACGCTCGCCCACCTCCGCCCTTCACAGCAGCTGAATCGCCTGGTCCCGTGTGCCGCGCGTCCCCGCCCGGGGGACCCGCTGCCGGTGGGACGGATGCCCGCTGCGTCCGGTTCCGTCCGGCCTCCGGTTCCGCGTCGTCGCCGGAGCCGCCCGGCCGGAGATGGGTGAGCAGGGGCAGGAGTCTGGCTCGGCCCCGGGCGCAACGGCTCTTCACCGTCCCCACCGGGACGTCGAGGATCCGGGCGGCCTCGGCGACCGGGTAGCCCTGCATGTCCACGAGCACCAGGGCGGCCCGCTGGTCGGCGGGGAGCGTGCCGAGCGCCTCGACGAGCTGCCGTTGCACGTCGTTCCTCTCGGCGGGCGCGGACGCCGACTCGTGCGGCTCCAGCAGGTGTTCCAGGCGCTCGGTGTCGTCCACCGGTGAGGTCTTGCGCGAGGCCGCCTTGCGGACCCGGTCCAGGCAGGCGTTCACCGTGATCCGGTGCAGCCAGGTGGTGACGGCCGACTGCCCGCGGAAGGTGTGGGCGGCGCGGTAGGCGGAGACGAAGGCGTCCTGCACGGCGTCGGCGGCCTCCTCGCGGTCGCCCAGCGTTCGCAGGGCGACCGCCCAGAGGCGGTCACGGTGACGCCGTACGAGTTCTCCGAAGGCGTTCCGGTCGCCGTCCACGTGGCGGGACAGGAGGTCCTGGTCGCTCGCGTCGCGGTAGGCGCTGTCGTCCGCCATCGGACCCCCTCCCCCCTCGGTGAGACGTCAGCCCGTGAACTTCACTTCGGTGACGGCCTGCTTGTAGCCGGCGTTGCTGTACGTACTCGCGTCGGCGCCCGAGTACGGCACGGCGGTGAGCCAGACGAGGACGTACCGGGACTTCACCGGTTTGGCGGGCTTCACGGTGGCGGTGGCACCGCTGGTGGTGGCCTCACCGATCTTCCGCATCGAGTCCAGGGACGCCGGGGCCAGGGAGTCGGCGGCGTACAACTGGACCGTGGTGTGGTCGCCGCTGTACAGGAGGCTCACGGACGCCTTGCCGAGGTCGTGTGCCGAGCCGAGGTCGTAGACGATGCCCACGCCCGGTTTGAAGGGTGCCAGGGGCGGTCCCTCCACGAAGGTGCTCGTCTTCCAGTACGTCGACGGGTTGCCGTCGTACGTCCTGCCGACATCACCGGGGTGCTGTGCGTCCCCCTTGGCGACGAACTCCTGGGCCCCCTGGATCGGGATCGGCCGCAGCGGCTTCGGCTGCTGGTCCTTCTTGTCGTTGCCGTCCTGCGTCTGCGTCTGGCTGTCCTTGGTGGACTTGCCGCCCCGGTCCATCAGGGCGTCCGCCAGCTGCCAACTGCCCAGGCCCAGCGCGGCGATGAGGAGTGCCGAGACAGCCCATTTCAGGGCCTTGCCGGTCCGGCTCTGCAACGGGGGCGGCGGGGCGTGCACCGGCTGCGTGATGCCGGGGTGCGGTGCCGGGCGGCCGTACGTGCCCTGCTGGTACGACGTGCCCTGGTACTCCGGCGGCGCGGTGAACGCGGGCTCCGGCGGGCGGATCCGCGGCATCTCGCCGATCGCCTTCACCAGTTCCTCCGGCGTGGTGCACGGGGACTCGTGACGGGAGGCGGTGGCGCCGTCGTTGGCGAGCGCGCGCATGGCCAGTTCGGACAGACCGCGGTGGACTCCGGCGCGCACCTGGTCCGGCGGGATGAGTCCGACGTCCTTGGGCAGGCCGGACAGACCGTAGGCGTCGTTCTCGTACGGCCAGCGCTGGGTGAGTGCCGCGTACAGCAGTGCGCCGATCGCCTCGGTGTCGGAGCGCTGCGGGGTCTCGGAGCTGATGCCGCGCAGCGCGGCGTTCACGGCGAGGCCGCGGATGCGCCACTGGCCGGTGGAGGCGCGCAGTACGGCGTTCGGGTTCAGGCGCAGGTGGGCCAGGCCCTCGCGGTGCGCGACGGCCATCGCGGAGGAGACCTGGCTGACCAACTGGTAGGCGTCGTGCGGCTCCAGCGGCCCGGTGGCCAGCAGGGTGGTCAGCTCGGTTGCGTCGGGGAGCCACTCGTGGACGACGTAGACGAGGTCGTTCTCCTCGACGGCGTCGAGGACCTGGACGAAGCGGGGGTCGCCGAGCAGGGCCGAGGAGCGTGCCGCGGCGAGGACCGAGCGGGCGCGGGAGTGATCGGCGGGCAGGATGTGCACGCCGACGGCGCGGCGGAGCTTCTCGTCCACCGCGCGCCAGCTGCTGAATCCGTCCAGTCGGGTGACGCATTCCTCGAGGCGGTAGCGTCTGGCGAGTTTGTGGCCGCTGTGCAGTTCGGGCGGTGCGGTCTTGTTCCCGGGACGTTCGGTCCCGCCGTTGCCGTGCGCCTCGTCGATGTCCGTGTCCCGCTCCCGGTTCTGGGCCACCCCGTCGGCCGTGGACTGGTCCGCCTCCGCGGTCAGCGGCTCGTCACCGCTGTTGTCTGCCACGTCGACGGCAGCCGTGCTCCGTTCCGCCACCGTCGCTCCTGCCTCCCCATCCCATTGCGCGCTGTCCGACGCCGAAACCAATTGTGCCCACAGTCCGGCGCTATGCACGACACACGGCGGCGGACGATGGTTGTGCGCCTACCCCCGCCTCAACGTCCCAGCCGTCCGCGGACCATGCCGACGAGCGAGTTCAGTTCCTCGATCCGCATGCGGCGGGCCGCGACGAAGAAGATGCCGAGCAGCAGGGCCCCGCCGGCCAGCAGCGCGGCGAACGAGCCGACGACGCCCTGGCCCAGGGTGTGGCCGATCTCGTAGCAGGCCGCGCCGCTGACGAGTGCCGCCGGTACCGCGGCGATGCAGAGCCGGGCGTAGGTCCGCAGGACGCGGGAGCCGTCGAGGTCGCCGCCGAGCCGCTTGCGCAGCCGGCCCCAGGCGACGCCCACGCCGATGGCGTAGGCCAGACCGTACGCGGCGGACATGCCGATCACGGCCCAGCGGGCCGGGAGCAGGAAGTAACACAGTGCCGAGGCGCCCGCGTTGACCGCGGCCACGATGACCGTGTTGTAGAAGGGCGTCCGGGTGTCCTCGTAGGCGTAGAAGGCGCGCAGGACGACGTACTGGACGGAGTACGGGATGAGGCCGAGGGCGAAGGCCATCAGCATGTAGCCCATGTTGGTGGCTTCCCCGGTGCCCGAGGAGCCGAAGATCAGGGTGCACATCGGGATGCCGAGCGAGACGAAGCCGAAGGCGATCGGCACGATCGCGACGGCTGTGGTGCGCAGGCCCTGGGAGATGTCGTCGCGGACGGCGCCGGCGTCGTTCTCGTGGGCCGAGCGGGAGATCCGCGGCAGCAGGGCGGCCATCAGGGAGACGGTGATGATGGCCTGCGGCAGGCCCCAGATCAGCTGGGCGCTGGCGTAGGCCGCGTAGCCGACGCCGTCCACCGGCGAGCTCTTGCCCGCCGCGGTGGACAGCCGGGTCACGACGACGTTGCCGGCCTGGTTGGCGAGCACGAACAGCAGGGTCCACTTGGCCAGGGCCGCGGCCTTGCCGAGCCCGTGGCCCCGCCAGTCGAAGCGCAGCCGCAGCCGGAAGCCGGTCTCGCGCAGGTACGGGATCATGGCCAGGGCCTGGACGACCAGACCCAGCAGGACGCCTGCTCCGAGGAGCCGCTGGCCCTCCGGCGGGATGTTCGCCACGCCCATGCCGGAGTGGGCGGCGGTGCCGTACACCCAGATGAACGCGCCGAGCGTCACGATGATGACGATGTTGTTCAGGACCGGGGTCCACATCATCGCGCCGAACTTGCCGCGCGCGTTGAGGACCTGGCCCATCACCACGTGGATGCCCATGAAGAAGATCGAGGGCACGAAGTAGCGGGTGAAGGTGACGCCGACCTCGTTGGCCGCCGGGTCGCCCGCAACCGAGGGGGACAGCAGGCGGATCAGGAGGGGTGCGGCGAGGACCGCGACGACGGTGAGGGCGCCCAGCGCCACCATGACGAGCGTCAGCAGCCGGTTGGCGTAGGCCTCGCCGTTGTCGTCGTCCTCCTTCATGGCCCGGACGAGCTGCGGTACGAAGACGGAGTTGAGACCGCCGCCGACGGTCAGGACGTAGATCATGGTCGGCAGCTGGTAGGCGATCTGGAAGGTGTCGCCGAGCAGGCCGAGGCCCAGTGCCGAGACGATCATCGCGGACCGGATGAAGCCCGTGAGCCGGGAGACCAGCGTGCCGGCCGCCATCACGGCGCTCGACTTCAGCAGCCCCGATGCCTTGCCGCCCTTCTTCGCCGCCTGGGCGGGCGGCGGTGCGGCGGCGGGCGCCTCGGCCACTGCCTGGGCGCCGGCCGCCGGGGCCGGGGCGTACGGCCCCATCGGGCCCTGCCCGGCGGCCGGGGCGGGGGCGGGGCCGGGCACGGAGGGCGGCTCGGCGGGCGGGTAGCCGCCCATGCCCTGCGGGTCCTGCGGAGCCTGGTAGCCCTGCCGGCCGGACGGCTGGTAGCCGTTCCGGTCCGTGGCCGGGTATCCCGCCTGCTGGTCCTGGTAGGCGGGCTGCCCGGACGGCGCCTGGTAGCCGCTCGGGCCGGGGTCGTAGCCGTACGGCCCCGGGTCCTGCGGGTTCTGGTAGGCGGCCTGCCGGGGGTCCTGGGAGTACCCGCCCTGCTGCTGGTCGCGGAAGAGGTGGGCGAAGGCGTCCGGCTCGTGCTGCTCCTCGGCGGAGTGGGTGACCAGGTCGTCCACACCCACGAACTGGGTGGTGCGGGGGTCCTCGCCGTAGGGGAGGTACTGGGTGGTGCCCGACGGCTCGGGCGGCGGGGTCTGCGCCCAGACCCGGGGGTCGGGCGCGTAGGGGGAGGGCGGCGGGCTGCCGTACAGCGGCTGCTGCGGTTCGTACGAGCCCGGGGGCGGCGGCGGGTGCGCGGCACGGTCGTACAGCGCCTCGCCGACCGGGTCCTGGGCCGTGAGGTCCTGCGCCCGGTAGGGGTCCTCGGCGTAGGCGTCCTGGAGGTACATGTCGGCGGGAGGCTGCTGCGGCACCTGGCCGTGCTCGGGCGGCGGGGTGCCGGGGTGGCCCGAGCTGCCCGCGGCCCGGCCGCGGTCACCGTCGTACGGCGCGTTCATGGTTACCCCACCTCATCGTCCCGGGCCCTCCGGGCCACGACATCCTCAACGGTCCACTTTCTCACCCGTGCCGGACGGGTCGGCGCTTTCGGATGCGGTGTCCGGTGTCGGGTCACTCGGCTGCTCCCGGTCTTCTCCCGGGGGCCGGCCGCCCGGCTCCTGCGTGAGACGTCGCGCGGGGCCCGCGGGGTTCTCCGGGCCGTCTTCCCCGGGGCGGCCCGCTGTCCGGCCCGGTGCCCCGGGGCCGTCCGGCCCGTCGGAGGGGGCGGAGGCGGCGGCGCCGTCGGGGGTCTGCGCGGTGTCCGCCGCGTCCCCGGCGTTCTCCGCGCCGCCCCGGGTGTCCTGCGTCGTCCCGGCGTCCTGCGCGTCCACGGGGTCCTCGGGGTCCTGCGCGTCCACGGGGTCCTGCGCTTCCCGGGCCGCGGCGCGCTTGCGCTGGGTGTACATGCGGAATCCGGCGAGGACGAGCAGCAGGACGCCGCCGCCGATGACCAGCATGACGGTGGCGGTGACCTCGGTGACCTTCACGTCGAAGGTGACCGGTGCGCCGTACTCCTGGCCGTCCCGCGTGTAGAGCTGGGCGACCACCGTGACCGGCCCGTTGGCATTGGCCGACGTGGTGAACTTCACGGACTGGCTGTGCCCGCCGGAGACGGCGATCGGCTGCTCCGCGTATGCCTTCCCGCCGATCTTCAGACGGGTGGGGTTGGTGGAGGTGAGCCGCAGCACCAGGTGGTCGACGTCCTGCACCAGGTTGTTCTGCACGGTCACGGGGATCGTCGCGCTGTGGCCGGAGAGCTTGGTCTCCGACTTGTCGATCAGTTTGACCTCGCCCGAGAGGTCGTCGAGGTAGGCCCGCACACTGTCCCGGAAACTCTCCGCCGCCTTGCTGTGGCCGCGCCAGGACGTGGACATCTCCCGGTTCAGGGCGCGCCCGAAGGGCGTGACGACCCGGGACGCGTAGGTGAGGACCACCTTGAAGTTGTCGACCTTGTCCTGCGTCGTGGCGATCTCCGAGAACGCCGGACGCCGCAGCTCCCGCCGGCGCAGCGAGGAGGGGTAGTCCGAGGTCGGCGGGACCTTCGTCGTGGCGCCGGGGTCCGGCTTGGCCCTGGCGGCGGCGGCCAGGTCCTGGGGCTGGGACCAGGTGCCCTGCTGGAGGGCGAGCAGTGCCTGAGCCATGGCCTGGGCCTGGCTGGTGCTGGGCATGCGCTGCGGGGCGACGACGATGCTGCGCTGCTTGCCGGTCTGGCCGTCGAGTTCGAGGCTCTGGGCGAGGAAGCGCTGCACGGCGAGCGTGCTGGCCCCTGCCTGTGACAGGTCGTCCTCGAACGCGGTCGACAGCCGGGCGTCCGCGACGACCGCCGTGGTGCCCTGGCCGATCGGCCGGGCCGCGGAGGGCGTGTAGGTCAGGCCATCGGGTTCTTCGAGGCTGTCGCTGCGCGCGATGACCTTGTCGGCCCCGGCGGAGGTGGCGACGCGGACGATCGCCGGGTCCACGGCTCCGTCCACCGGCCAGGCGAAGTCCGTGGCCGGTTTGACGTGGAGCACCGTTTCCACCGTGCTGGCGGCGACGTCCGTGGCGTCCTTGAGCTGGCTCAGGGAGCCGGAGACGCTGGTGCCCCGGTGGGCGAGCGCGGCCAGGTCGGGGTCGGCGAAGGGCAGCGCCACCACCTCCTTGCCCGCCACCGCCTGCTGCAGCTCGGCGAGCCACTGCTTGGCCACCGCCTGGTGGGTTCCGGCGACGGGGGTGGCGGAGGCGTCCGTCCGGACGAGGTAGGTGCGCGTCATGGCGTCGACGGACGCCAGCAGGTCCGGGTCGATCACCCAGGTGACGTCGAGATCCTTGCCGAGGGCGAGCATCCGCTCCAGCCGGCCGCCGGGGGCGAGGTCCTTGGCCAGGTCGTCGTCGAGGAAGACGGGGGTCTGCAGTTCGCCGGGTCCTGTCTCCGCCGTCATGTGGACGGTGGAGACCAGGGGCCACAGGAAGGTCGTCTTCGTCTTCGTGTCCGCCTCGGACGGCTGCCACGGCAGGAACGTGTGCTGGATGCCCAGCACCTGTTCCCACGGCTGGGCAGGCGTCTGCCCGGACAGCGAGACGGAGAACCCGTAGACGCCGTCGGCGCCGAGGTCCAGCTTCGAGGCGGGCACGGAGATGCTGAAGTGCTGGGCGACGCCGGGCTGCAGCGCGGCGAACTTCTGCGTGTACTTGCCGCCGAGTTCGGAGCCGTCGGCACCGGGTTCGAAGTCGGTGCGCCGGGCGACGGCGTCGATCTCGGACCGGGTGTCCAGGTGCGGCCCGACCCGCAGCCCGACGCGCGCGTCGGTGACCGCCTGCCTGCTCTTGTTCGTCACGGTGCCCGACACGGTCAGCGTGTCCCCTGCGGAGGGGACGCTGGGACTGAGGGCGTCGAGGGACACCGCCACCGTGCGCGACCCGGAGACCGCCGCCGGTGCCTGACGGCCGGAGGCCTGCGCGGCCGGAGCGGCGGAGAACTGGAGCAGCCCGGCCAGCAGGGGTGCTCCGGCGAGCAGTGCCCCTGCTCGCCGCAGCCAGCGGCGGGCAGGTGAGGGACTGGTCCCCAGGAAGTCTGCCGCCTCGGCCACGCGCTCGCCCGTCCCTCGTCGTCAGTGGTCGTCGGAATGTGCGTCCACGCATGGTAACGAGACGCGCGGAGCGGAAGTGCCGCGGAGGCGGCCACAAGATCGGCGGGAGACAGGGGCGCGCCCCTTGATATGCGCGTATCCGGGGATGCTGTTCGTTGCATCACGATGGGGCGGTCTTGCGCGGATAGGACGCGGGTGACCGAGGACTCCGCGGCCTCGGGTCCGGGGCGCGCCCGGCGGGAGGCGGACGGTCCCGGGCGACGGCGACGCGGCGCGGCCCTTTGGACACGTACCCTCTTCTGTTGTGCCGAACGCCAACGATGACACTCCCCCTGCCCTGAGCCAGGTGCAGCAGCGCGCGGTGAGCGAGCTGCTGCGGGTGGCCCCCGTCGCCGACGACCTCGCGCGCCGCTTCCAGGAGGCCGGGTTCTCCCTCGCCCTGGTCGGCGGCTCCGTCCGGGACGCGCTGCTGGGCCGGCTCGGCAACGACCTGGACTTCACGACGGACGCCCGTCCCGAGGACGTGCTGAAGATCGTGCGGCCGTGGGCGGACGCCGTGTGGGAGGTCGGGATCGCCTTCGGCACGGTGGGTGCGCAGAAGGACGGCTATCAGATCGAGGTGACGACATACCGGTCGGAGGCGTACGACCGCACCTCGCGCAAGCCCGAGGTGTCGTACGGCGACTCGATCGAGCAGGACCTCGTCCGGCGGGACTTCACCGTGAACGCGATGGCCGTGGCGCTGCCCGAGAAGATCTTCGTCGACCCGCACGGCGGGCTGGAGGACCTCGCGGCACGGGTGCTGCGCACTCCGGGCACGCCGGAGGAGTCCTTCTCCGACGACCCGCTGCGCATGATGCGGGCCGCGCGCTTCGCCGCCCAGCTCGACTTCGAGGTCGCTCCCGAGGTCGTCACGGCGATGACGGAGATGGCCGACCGCATCGAGATCGTCTCCGCCGAGCGGGTGCGTGACGAGCTGAACAAGCTGATCCTGTCCGCGCAGCCGCGCAAGGGACTGACCCTCCTGGTGGACACCGGTCTCGCCGAGCGGGTGCTGCCCGAGCTGCCCGCGCTGCGTCTGGAGCGGGACGAGCACCACCGGCACAAGGACGTCTACGACCACACGCTGATCGTCCTGGAGCAGGCCATCGCCTTGGAGGAGGGAGGCCCCGACCTCGTCCTGCGGCTGGCGGCGCTTCTGCACGACATCGGCAAACCGCGCACGCGCCGTTTCGAGAAGGACGGCCGGGTCTCCTTCCATCATCACGAAGTGGTCGGCGCCAAGATGACCAAGAAGCGCATGACCGCTCTGAAGTACTCCAACGAGCTGGTGAAGGACGTCTCGCGCCTGGTCGAGCTGCACCTGCGCTTCCACGGCTACGGCACCGGTGAGTGGACGGACTCGGCGGTCCGCCGCTACGTGCGCGACGCGGGCCCGCTCCTCGACCGGCTCCACAAGCTGACCCGGTCCGACTGCACCACGCGCAACAAGCGCAAGGCGGTGGCACTGTCGCGCGCGTACGACGGTCTGGAGGAGCGCATCGCACAGCTCCAGGAGCAGGAGGAGCTGGACGCGATCCGCCCGGATCTCGACGGCAACCAGATCATGGAGATTCTCGGCGTCGCACCCGGTCCGGCCGTCGGCCGCGCCTACAAGCACATGCTGGAGCTGCGCCTGGAGAACGGCCCGATGGGGCACGACGCGGCTGTCGCGGCTCTCAAGGAGTGGTGGGCCCAGCAGGACTGAACGGCCGGGAGGCCGGGAGGCCGTGGACGTGTTTCACGTGAAACACGCCGACGCCACCCCGGGGACCCGAAGGCGGCGAAGGGCCGGTGTTTCACGTGAAACACCGGCCCTTCGCCCTGCACGGCCCCTCGCCGGGAGCGGTGGGGAGCTGGTTGACGACCTACTTGACGTCCTTCAGACAGAGCACCACGTCGTGGCCGCCGCCGTACTGGACGTAGGAGATCGTCGCGTCCGTGACGGGCTTGCACTTGTCCTCGTCGGTGGAGCCGTCGAACTTCTCGACCACCTTGTACTGTGCCTTGTCGGAGGAGCAGTCGACCTCCTTGAGGTCCGCCTTGTTCATCGTGCCGTCGTTGTGCATGCACGAGCCCACTGACGTGGTCTCCGCGTCGTCGCGGCCCAGGAACCAGCCCAGTCCCAGGGCGCCGCCGAACTTCAGCAGACCGAGGAGGACCACCACGACGACGCCGCCGACGACGCGCAGCACCTTCTTGCCGCCGCGCCTGGCCGGGGCGGGCGGCGGCACCGGGGCGCCCTGCTGCGGGAAGGGAGCGTACGGCTGCTGCGGCGGATATGGCTGCTGGGGCGGGTACGGCTGCTGGGGGGCGCCCGGCTGACCAGTCTGCTGCCCCGGGGGAGGGACGGGAGCCTGGGCGTACGGATTCTGGCCCTGGGGCGGCGGTGGAGTGGTCACTTGGGGGTCCCCCTAGAACATAGGCATGATGACGCGAACATGGCGTCGAAATAAGACGCACGTAAGCTACAGGCCTCCACTGACATCCCCGTACTCCTCGGGGGCTCTGTGGCGTTGATGTGACACTTACCGGCGGTCGAACCGGGTCATAGCCACAGCAACCGCTCCGTAGATCACGGCGATCGTGATCACCAGGGTCACCGATCGCCCGTCCGGCGGGAGCATCACGGCGGCGACGGCCGCCGCCCCCACGAACGCGACGTTGAACAGCACGTCGTAAACGGAAAAGATCCGGCCGCGGAACCCGTCCTCGACGCGGGACTGCACGACCGTGTCCGTGGCGATCTTCGCGCCCTGTGTGGTGAGGCCGAGCACGAAGGCCGCCGGCAGCAGGGGGCCCGTGGCGAACGGCAGGCCGAGGGCGGGTTCGAGCACCGCGGCCGAGCCGGCGCACACGGCGATCCAGCGGGCGGGGCCGCCGAGGGCCCCGGTCGCCCACGGCGTCAGGACCGCCGCGGCGAAGAATCCGGCACCGGACGCGCCCAGCGCCAGTCCGAGCAGACGCAGTCCGTCGTCCGGGTCCGAGGCCAGGCCGTAACGGCAGAGCATCAGCACCATGACCGTCAGGGCGCCGTAGCAGAACCGCATCAGCGTCATCGCGGCCAGGGCCCGGGCGGCGGGCCGGCGCGACGGTGCGCCCAGGTGCCGCACCCCTGCCAGCAGCGCCCGCGCGGTGCCGGTCAGCGCGGCCCCCAGCCGGGGCCGGCGTGCCCGGTGGTCGGGGCCGAGCAGGTCCTGTGCCATGAGCAGGGACGCCAGGGCGGCGCACAGGTAGAGGGCGGCGCCCAGCAGTATCACGGCGGTGTCGGAGTCCGCCCCGGCCAGACGTGTCACGAAGGCGAGCCCACCGCCCCCGAACGCGGCGAGGGAGCCCGCCGTCGGCGACAGCGCGTTGGCCATCACCAGCCGTTCGGCGTCGACCACCCGCGGCAGCGCGGCGGACAGGCCGGAGAGGACGAAACGGTTCACGGCGGTGACGCACAGCGCGGAGACGTAGAACAGCCAGGTGGCGGCGCCCGCCGCGATCAGGGCGGCGGTGGCGGCGGCCAGCGCCGCGCGGACCAGATTGCCGTAGAGGAAGACCTGACGGCGCCGCCAGCGGTCCAGCAGCACGCCGGCGAACGGGCCGATCAGGGAGTAGGGCAGCAGCAGCACGGCCATGGCGGAGGCGACCGCGGCGGCCGAGGCCTGGTGCTCCGGCGAGAAGACGACGTAGGCGGCGAGCGCGACCTGGTAGACGCCGTCGGCGCCCTGGGAGAACAGCCGTACGGCGAGCAGCCGTCTGAAGCCCCGCAGGCGCAGGAGGACGCGCAGGTCACGGACGACGGCCATGGGGCACAGCCTCACATACGGGAAGGTCCCCGGGGCGATCGCCTCGGGGACCCTCTCAGCCCTGGCAGGAGCGTTGTGCGGGGTGTGTCAGCGCTCGACGTCGCCGCGGATGAACTTCTCGACGTTCTCCCGGGCCTCGTCGTCGAAGTACTGGACCGGCGGGGACTTCATGAAGTACGAGGACGCCGACAGGATCGGGCCGCCGATGCCGCGGTCCTTGGCGATCTTCGCGGCGCGCAGCGCGTCGATGATGACGCCCGCGGAGTTCGGGGAGTCCCAGACCTCGAGCTTGTACTCGAGGTTCAGCGGGACGTCGCCGAAGGCGCGGCCCTCGAGGCGGACGTAGGCCCACTTGCGGTCGTCGAGCCACGCCACGTAGTCGGACGGGCCGATGTGGACGTTCTTCTCGCCGAGGTCCCGGTCGGGGATCTGGGAGGTGACGGCCTGCGTCTTGGAGATCTTCTTGGACTCCAGGCGCTCGCGCTCGAGCATGTTCTTGAAGTCCATGTTGCCGCCGACGTTCAGCTGCATCGTGCGGTCCAGGACGACGCCCCGGTCCTCGAACAGCTTCGCCATGACGCGGTGCGTGATGGTGGCGCCGACCTGCGACTTGATGTCGTCACCGACGATCGGGACGCCCGCCTCGGTGAACTTGTCCGCCCACTCCTTGGTGCCGGCGATGAAGACCGGGAGGGCGTTGACGAAGGCGACCTTGGCGTCGATGGCGCACTGGGCGTAGAACTTCGCCGCGTCCTCGGAGCCGACGGGCAGGTAGCAGACGAGGACGTCGACCTGCTTGTCCTTGAGGATCCGGACGACGTCGACCGGCTCCTCGGCGGACTCCTCGATGGTCTGGCGGTAGTACTTGCCGAGGCCGTCGAGGGTGTGGCCGCGCTGCACCGTGACACCGGTGGAGGGGACGTCGCAGATCTTGATGGTGTTGTTCTCGGAGGCGCCGATGGCGTCCGCGAGGTCCAGGCCGACCTTCTTCGCGTCGACGTCGAAGGCGGCGACGAACTCGACGTCACGCACGTGGTAGTCGCCGAACTGCACGTGCATGAGGCCGGGCACCTTGGACGCCGGGTCGGCGTCCTTGTAGTACTCGACGCCCTGCACCAGCGATGCGGCGCAGTTGCCCACACCGACGATGGCTACGCGAACCGAACCCATTCCGGTTGCTCCCTGTGTGTACTCGGTGAAGCCCCGACGGGACCTCACGTGGCGGTGTCGCCGGGCGTATCCGGCCGGGAACGCTCCCCGGTCCGGGGCAGGCCGCCCGTCGCTCCATTGGTGGTGTCCTGCTGAGCGGGCCCCCCGTCGGCGGACCCCTTGAGGTCCCGACCGGCCCGCTCACTCTCGATGAGCTCGTTCAGCCAGCGCACTTCGCGCTCCACGGACTCCATTCCGTGGCGCTGCAGCTCGAGGGTGTAGTCGTCGAGGCGCTCCCGGGTGCGCGTGAGGGAGGCGCGCATCTTCTCCAGGCGCTCCTCCAGACGGCTGCGGCGGCCCTCGAGCACGCGCATGCGGACGTCGCGCGAGGTCTGCCCGAAGAAGGCGAAGCGCGCGGCGAAGTGCTCGTCGTCGTAGGCGTCGGGGCCCGTCTGGGAGAGCAGCTCCTCGAAGTGCTCCTTACCTTCCGCCGTCAGCCGGTAGACGATCTTGGCGCGGCGTCCGGCGAGCGGGGCGGCGAGGGCGTCCTCGGTGGTGTTGCCCGGTTCCTCGGTCAACCAGCCGTTCGCGACCAGTGTCTTGAGGCACGGATAGAGCGTCCCGTAGCTGAACGCACGGAAGACGCCCAGCGATGTATTGAGCCGTTTGCGCAGCTCATAGCCGTGCATCGGGGACTCGCGGAGCAGGCCGAGTACGGCGAACTCGAGGATCCCGGAACGCCGGCCCATCGTCGCCTCCTCTCTGCCGCGACCCGGTGGCGGCGGATGCCGTACCGGGTGCCGTGACGGTCTTTATCTCAAGCTGATGTATCGACTCGATACATCCAGACGATAGAACGGCCCCGCGCATGCGACAAGAGGGGACAGAGTGAACGGGATCACATCCCTGTCTCGGTGGAGTCAAGTTGCCTGGTTTGGGGTGAACTTCGGGACCCGGCGGGTTTTGGCGGTGCGTAGTCTGTCCGCCATGCACAACACCGGGAACCGAGTGACGCCTGGGGACGTCCTCGTCCCCGGTGCAGTACGGGTGAATGCGCTACCGACCGCATCCGTACTTCGGGGGGACCGGAAACCAGCCGCTGTTTCCAGGCGCGCACGGGTGCGCCTGCCCGAGGAGTAATCGTTCGATGAGCGAGCACCGTCGCAAACCGCCGCAGCCGCAGGGAGGCGGACGTGCCGCGGCCCGACGCGGTCAGTCCGGTTCGTCCTCCGGTCGCCGTGCGGCCCCGCGAGGCGCCACCGGGTCCGCCGCCGACTCCTATGGGGCCGCCTCCGGGCCCACTTCCCATGGGTCGGGTTCGTACGCGGGCCAGGAGGACCGGCCCTACGGGGGCCGCGCCGAGGCCCGCCGGGCGGCGCAGCGAGGCGGTGGCCGGCGCAGAGGAGGCGACTCCGGCGGCCGCCCGGGCTCCACGGGGCCCGGACGCGGCCGCGGACGGACGGCTCCCCCGGCCAAGAAGCGGTTCATCGACTACCCGCGCGCGGGCAAGTACGGCTGGCGGCGCTGGACGCCGTCCTGGAAGCTCGTGACGGGCCTGTTCGTCGGCTTCGTGGGCAGCCTGGTGGCGGTGGCCGGCATCGGGTACGCGATGGTGGCCATCCCGAACATCCAGGAGACCGCGACCGCCCAGAACAACGTGTACTACTGGGCCGACGGCAGCGAGATGGTGCGGACCGGCGGTGAGATCAACCGCCAGATCCTGAACTACTCCGACATCCCCAAGGACATGCGCTACGCGGTCATCTCGCAGGAGAACAAGACCTTCGAGACCGACAGCGGCATCGACCCCAAGGGCATCGCGCGCGCCGTGTTCAACATGGCCAGGGGCGGTCAGACCCAGGGCGGGTCCACCATCACCCAGCAGTACGTGAAGAACGCGATGCTGAACGACCAGTCGCAGACGGTCTCCCGCAAGTTCAAGGAGATCTTCGTCTCGATCAAGGTCGGTGCGAAGCTGCCCAAGGAAGACATCATGGCGGGGTACCTCAACTCCTCCTACTACGGCCGCGGTGCCTACGGTCTCCAGGCCGCTTCGCGGGCGTACTTCAACAAGGACGCCAAGGACCTGAACGCCGGCGAGTGCGCCTTCCTGGCGGCGGTGCTCAAGGGCGCCACGTACTACGACCCGGCCGGCTCGACGGCCATCGACCCGTCGGCCACCCCCGAGGCCAACACCAAGCGGGTCACGCGCCAGATGCAGGACACGCTGGACAAGATGGTCGAGTACGGCCACCTCAGCGCCGGCGAGCGGGACAAGTACAGGTCGCTCCCCAAGTGGCAGAGCCCGCGGTCCAACACCCGGATGAGCGGCCAGATCGGTTATCTCGTCGACCTGGCCAAGTCCTACGTCGTCCACAACACGGACATCAGCGCGGACAAGCTGCAGCAGGGCGGCTACCAGATCCACACGACCTTCGAGAAGGACAAGGTCGAGAAGCTGAAGACCGCGGTGGAGAAGGTCCAGAAGGCCAACATCAAGCCCAAGCTGCGCCCCAAGACCGACACGCACGTGCAGTTCGGCGGCGCCTCGGTGGACACCAAGACGGGCGCCATCAAGGCGATCTACGGCGGTGTCGACTGGACCAAGCACTTCACCGACAACGCGGACGCCACCGGTGCCCAGGTGGGCTCGACCTTCAAGCCGTTCGTCCTGGCGGCGGCCATGCGCGACGGCGTCCGCGACCCGAACGGGGGGCCGACGCAGGGGGCGGACCAGCGCACCCTGGTCTCCCCCAAGAGCCGGTACAGCGGCAAGAACAAACTCAAGATCAAGAAGTACGACGGGACCGTCTGGAAGAACGAGCAGGGTGAGGAGTGGCTCCAGACCAATGACGGAAACGACAACGTCGGCACTCCCCCCAACTACATGATCGACCTGCGCGAGGCGATGCGGCAGTCGGTGAACTCCGCCTTCGTGCAGCTCGGCATGGACGTGGGCCTGGACAAGGTCGAACAGGCGGCGCTGGACGCGGGCCTGAAGAAGGACAGCCTGGCCGGTACCACCTTCCCGTCCTTCTCCATCGGCATCTCCGACCCGAGCGCCATCCGCATGGCGGGCGCGTACGCGACCTTCGCCACCAGCGGGAAGCAGAACGAGCCGTTCTCCGTCACCGAGGTCAGGAACCAGGACGGGACGGTCTACGAGCACAAGAGCGCGACCAAGCAGGCCTTCGACGCCAAGGTCGCGGACAACGTCACCGACGTGCTGAAGACCGTGGTCGACAAGGGCACGGGTACCAACGCCAAGCTGCCCGGACGCGAGGTGGCCGGCAAGACCGGTACCACCGACGGCAACAAGTCCGCCTGGTTCGTGGGCTACACCCCGCAGCTGTCCACCGCGATCGGCATGTTCCGGCTGGACGACAACGAGAAGAACAAGTCGCGCACGTTCCTGGAGATGTACGGGACCGGTGGCCAGAAGCAGATCCACGGTGCCTCGTTCCCGTCCGAGATCTGGCACGACTACATGATGGAGGCGCTGAAGGGCCAGCCCGCGGAGAAGTTCCCGACGCCCGAACCCATCGGCGAGGTCCTCAACGCCGCGCCCAGCCCCACGCCCACTCCCTCGGCCACCCAGACCGAGGAGACCAGCCCGTCGCCGTCGATCACGCCCTCCCAGACCGAGGAGACCAGCCCCTCCCCGCCCGCACCGCCCTCCCCCTCGCAGTCGCACTGCGGCTTCTGGGGCTGCACGGACGCCGGGGGGCAGAACGGCGGCAACGGAGCCGACGGCGGCAACGGGGCCAATGGCGGCAACGGTGCCAACGGCGGCAACGGTGCCAATGGCGGCAACGGAGCCGACGGCGGTGGGGGCGGATCGAACCAGGGCACCGGCTCCTCACCGTCACCCACGAAGTCGTCGTGGTGGCCGTAGACCCGGTGACACAGGCCGAGGCGCCTCGTCATCGGCCATGAGCCGGGCCACCGCCTCGCCGGACCGTTTCACGTGAAACATGGGCCGCCGCACCGCTCGGGTGCGGCGGCCCACGGCGTTTTCCCCGTCGCGTACGGCAGGATGTGCGGCATGCCCAGTGCTGAATCGACGCAAGCGAGCCCGCACGAGCCCGGTCCGGTCCGGCCGACTCGGGAGGACAAGGTCGCCGCGGCCAGCAGCGAGCTGATCGGCGGTCCCGTCGGACGGCACGCCCTGCTCGGCACGTCCTGGTGGACCCCGGTGCGGGTGATCGCACTCGTCGCGATCGGCATGTTCGCGCTCGGCCTGGTCCAGAAGGCCCCCTGCTACCACAGCGCCTGGTTCTTCGGTGCCAGCTCGCAGTACACGAAGGCCTGCTACTCGGACATCCCGCACCTGTACCAGGGGCGCGGATTCGCCGACGGCCTCGTGCCCTACTTCGACAAGCTCACCGGCGACATGCCGTACCTGGAGTACCCGGTGCTGACCGGCGTCTTCATGGAGGTCGCCTCCTGGCTCACCCCGCACAGCGGCAGCATCCAGCACCAGGAACGGTGGTACTGGATGGTCAACGCCGGAATGCTGATGGTGTGCGCGGCCGTCCTCGCCGTCTGCGTGGTTCGCACGCACGCGCGGCGGCCGTGGGACGGACTCCTGGTCGCCCTGGCGCCGGCCCTGGCGCTGACCGCCACGATCAACTGGGACCTGCTGGCGGTCGCCCTGACGGCCGCCGCCATGCTGATGTGGTCGCGGGAGCGTCCCCGGGCCTTCGGCGTGCTGCTGGGGCTCGCGACCGCCGCCAAGCTTTATCCGGTGCTCCTGCTGGGCCCGCTGTTCGTCCTGTGCTGGCGGGCCGGCCGATGGCGTGAGTACCGCATGGCCCTGGGGGGAGCGATCGGCGCCTGGCTGGTCGTCAACCTGCCCGTGATGGCCTTCGCCCGGGACGGCTGGTGGCAGTTCTACAACTTCAGCCACGACCGGGGCGTCGACTTCGGGTCCTTCTGGCTGATCTGGTCCCAGAACTCGGCCGATCCGCCCAGCACGGACTTCGTGAACACCGTGGCCACCCTCCTGGTGGTGCTGTGCTTCCTCGGCATCGCGGCACTGACGCTCATGGCCCCCCGCCGGCCGCGCTTCGCCCAGCTCGCCTTCCTGATCGTGGCCGTGTTCATCCTCACCAACAAGGTCTACTCACCCCAGTACGTCCTGTGGCTGATCCCGCTGGCCGTGCTGGCCCGCCCGAAGTGGCGCGACTTCCTGATCTGGCAGGCCTGCGAGGTGGCGTACTTCCTCGGAATCTGGCTGTACCTCGCGTACACGACCAGCGGCGACGCGCACAAGGGCCTGCCGACGGACGGCTATCACTGGGCGATCGCCGCCCACCTGGCGGGAACCGTGTACCTGTGCGCGGTGGTGGTGCGCGACATCCTCGTGCCGGACCGTGACGTGGTGCGCCGGGCCGGGGACGACGACCCGTCGGGCGGGGTGCTCGACGGCGCCGAGGACGTCTTCGTCCTGGGCGCCGCCGCCCGGCCGGTGCAGTACGCGGCGCCGCCCGAGGGCGTCCAGGTCGAGTGGGGAGGCCGGCCGGAGCCCGCACCCGAAGACCGTTCGCTCTGAGCGAACGAGGCAGGCCGCGACGTACGAGAGGCCGTACCCGGTGGCTGCCGGGTACGGCCTCTCGTCGTCTCCCGCGCGGGCGGGGCGTGGTTCAGCGGTCCACGATCCGGTCGAACTGCGTGGTGGTGTGCCGCAGATGGGCCACGAGTTCGTCGCCGACCTTCGGCTCGGGCGCGTCCGAGGGCACGAACAGGATCGAGACCTGCATGTGCGGCGGCTCGGCGAACCAGCGCTGCTTGCCCCCCCAGACGAACGGCGAGAGGTTCCGGTTCACGGTGGCGAGGCCGGCGCGTGCCACGCCCTTGGCGCGCGGCATGACGCCGTGCAGCGCCTTGGGGGCCTCCAGGCCCACCCCGTGCGACGTACCGCCCGCCACGACCACCAGGAAGCCGTCGGAGGCCGTCTTCTGCTGCCGGTAGCCGAAGCGGTCGCCCTTCGCCACGCGCGTGACGTCCAGGACCGCGCCGCGGTACTGGGTGGCCTCGTGGTCACCCAGCCACAGCCGCGTGCCGATGCGGGCACGGAAACGGGTCTGCGGGAACTGCTGCTGGAGCCGGGCGAGTTCCTCGGCCTTGAGGTGGCTGACGAACATGGTGTGGAGCGGGAGCCGGGCCGCCCGCAGCCGGTCCATCCAGCCGATGACCTCCTCGACGGCGTCCGAGCCGTCGGTGCGGTCCAGCGGCAGGTGGATGGCGAAGCCTTCCAGGCGGACGTTCTCGATGGCCGCGTGCAGCTGCGGCAGCTCCTGCTCGCTGACGCCGTGCCGCTTCATCGAGGACATCACCTCGATGACCACGCGGGCCCCGACGAGGCCGTACACGCCGTCGATGGAGGACACCGAGCGGATGACCCGGTCGGGCAGGGGCACCGGCTCCTCGCCGCGCCGGTAGGGCGTCAGCACCAGCAGGTCACCGCCGAACCAGTCCTTGATCCGCGCGGCCTCGTACGTCGTGCCGACGGCGAGGACGTCGGAGCCCAGCCGCGTGGCCTCCTCCGCGAGCCGCTCGTGCCCGAAGCCGTACCCGTTGCCCTTGCAGACCGGCACCAGACCGGGGAACTGCTCCTGCACGTGCTTGTGATGCGCCCGCCAGCGCGCGGTGTCGACGTAGAGCGTGAGCGCCATGGCCGGACCTGGAACCTTTCTCGTGGCTGCGGTGTGTCAGAGGGATGAAGACTGCCGACGTCTCGAAGCGAGGAACGCGGGGTCAGCGCCGCGACATGTAGATGTCGAGCGCCTTGTGGAGCAGCTTGTTCAGCGGGAAGTCCCACTCGCCGAGGTACTCGGCGGCCTGGCCGCCGGTGCCCACCTTGAACTGGATCAGTCCGAAGAGGTGGTCCGTCTCGTCCAGCGAGTCCGAGATGCCGCGCAGGTCGTAGACCGTGGCGCCGAGGGCGTAGGCGTCGCGCAGCATCCGCCACTGCATCGCGTTCGAGGGCCGGACCTCGCGCCCGATGTTGTCGGAGGCCCCGTAGGAGTACCAGACGTGCCCGCCGACGATCAGCATCGTCGCCGCGGCCAGGTTCACACCGTTGTGCCGCGCGAAGTACAGCCGCATGCGGTTGGGGTCCTCGGTGTTGAGGGCCGACCACATGCGCTGGAAGTACGACAGCGGCCGGGGCCGGAAGTGGTCGCGCACGGCGGTGATCTCGTACAGCCGCTGCCACTCCTCGAGGTCGTGGTAGCCGCCCTGGACGACCTCGACACCGGCCTTCTCGGCCTTCTTGATGTTGCGGCGCCACAGCTGGTTGAAGTTCTTGTGGACCTCTTCCAGCGACCGGTTGGCCAGCGGCACCTGGAACACGTAGCGCGGCTGGACGTCCCCGAAGCCGGCGCCGCCGTCCTCACCCTGCTGCCAGCCCATGCGGCGCAGCTTGTCGGAGACCTCGAAGGCCCGGGGCTCGATGAAGTCGGCCTCCAGATCACGCAGCCGCTTGACGTCCGCGTCCTGGATGCCCTTCTTGATGGTCTCCGAGTTCCAGCGCCGGATGACCACCGGCGGACCCATCTTGACCGAGAAGGCGCCCTGCCGCTTCAGATGGGCCAGCATCGGCTGGATCCAGTCGTCGAGATTGGGCGCGAACCAGTTGATGACCGGGCCCTCGGGCAGATAGGCGAGGTAGCGCTTGATCTTGGGCAGCTGGCGGTACAGGACGAGTCCGGCACCGACCATGTGGCCGGTGCGGTCGTCGAACCAGCCGAGGTTCTCCGAGCGCCATTCCGCCTTGACGTCTGCCCAGGCCGGGACCTGCATGTGACTCGCCGCCGGCAGGCTCTGGATGTAGGCCAGATGCTGCTCTCGACTGATGGTCCTCAGGGTCAGGCTCATTCGGGGCGCTCCTCGGGCTGGCTTGTCCCCATGGGTTCAGGGGCTCCGGCTCTCGCGCCGAAGCCTACTGCGCCAGGGGAGCGCGCAGACTGGCCGCACACCACCTTCGCACCGGCCTGTCGCCCGGTGCGCGTACGGAATCCGGTGGCCGGACGGCGCCCGCCGGACCCGGCGGGCGCCGTCCGTGACCGCAGCGGCCGGTGCCCGGCGTCAGCTGATGAGGCCGCCGAAGAGCCCGCCGTGGGCCATGCCGAGGAAGAACCCGATGGCGGAGGCGCCCAGACCGAGGATGAGGCCGAAGCGCTCGCGCGTCGTCACCGAGATCCACTGGCCGTACGCCCCGGTGAGGATGCCCGCCAGACCGGCCCAGGAGCTGAGCAGGTGCAGGCTGTGGGAGAGGAGTCCGGTGATGAAGGCGAGCAGGCCCAGCACCAGGGTCACCGCGAGCAGCGTGTCCTGGAGCGGGTGGGTCTTGCCGTCCGTGGCGAAGAGGCCGTTGTTGGAGGCGGCGTTCGGTCGCATCGTCTGTGCCATGGGGCACCTCCTGCGAAAGGCAGCGCATCGTAGCGCCATGTACACCCGAGGTGTCCAGATTGCCGGGTTCTGCGCCCCGATTTCAACCGGAAGCGGGGGTGCGGGTAGTCTGGTCCGTCTGCACTTGTGTCTGCCCGGCCCGAGTACAGGGCAATCTGGGGACGGCCAGGGGATTTCCCCGGGCGACCCCCGTTGTCAGTGCCGGCTGTTTTACTGGCAGACACGATTGCGTACGCATCACAACCCTCCTGCCACGGAACGACCGTGGCCGCTGAGTCCAAAGGAGGTGGGTTCCACATGCGTCACTACGAGGTGATGGTCATCCTCGACCCCGACGTCGAGGAGCGCGCTGTCTCCCCGCTGATCGAGAACTTCCTCTCTGTCGTCCGTGACGGCGGCGGAAAGGTCGAGAAGGTCGACACCTGGGGCCGTCGTCGTCTCGCGTACGAGATCAAGAAGAAGCCCGAGGGCATCTACTCGGTCATCGACCTGCAGGCCGAGCCTGCGGTCGTCAAGGAGCTCGACCGCCAGATGAACCTGAACGAGTCGGTCCTCCGGACCAAGGTCCTCCGCCCCGAGACCCACTGAGCCCTCCCGCTCAGCCGGCCTCGGGATCCGAGCAGCAGCACCAGCAGCCAGCAGCAAACCCGCCGAGAGGTACCCCCATGGCAGGCGAGACCGTCATCACGGTCGTCGGCAATCTCGTCGACGACCCCGAGCTGCGCTTCACCCCCTCCGGTGCGGCGGTCGCGAAGTTCCGCGTCGCGTCCACCCCCCGCACCTTCGACCGCCAGACGAACGAGTGGAAGGACGGCGAGAGCCTGTTCCTGACCTGCTCGGTCTGGCGCCAGGCGGCGGAGAACGTCGCCGAGTCGCTCCAGCGAGGCATGCGCGTCATCGTGCAGGGCCGGCTGAAGCAGCGGTCCTACGAGGATCGTGAGGGCGTCAAGCGCACGGTCTACGAGCTGGACGTCGAGGAAGTCGGCGCCAGCCTGCGCAACGCCACGGCCAAGGTCACCAAGACCACCGGCCGCGGTGGCCAGGGCGGGTACGGCGGCGGTGGCGCCCAGGGTGGTGGCGGCGGCTGGGGCGGCGGCCCCGGCGGCGGCCAGCAGCAGGGCGGTGGCGGCGCTCCCGCCGACGACCCGTGGGCGACCGGCGCTCCCGCCGGTGGCAACCAGGGCGGCGGCTGGGGCGGTGGCTCCGGCGGCAGCAGTGGCGGCGGCTACTCGGACGAGCCCCCCTTCTAGGCCTTCGTCCCGGTCCGCGGACCGGGTCGGGTCGAGGGGTGGGCCGTACCCACACTTCTTGATCACACAGGAGAAACATCATGGCGAAGCCGCCTGTGCGCAAGCCTAAGAAAAAGGTCTGCGCTTTCTGCAAGGACAAGGTCACGTACGTGGACTACAAGGACACGAACATGCTGCGGAAGTTCATTTCCGACCGCGGCAAGATCCGTGCCCGCCGCGTGACCGGCAACTGCACGCAGCACCAGCGTGACGTCGCCACGGCCGTCAAGAACAGCCGTGAGATGGCGCTGCTGCCCTACACCTCCACCGCGCGATAAGGGAAGGGTGACCTATTCATGAAGATCATCCTGACCCACGAGGTCACCGGCCTCGGTGCCGCGGGCGACGTCGTCGACGTCAAGGACGGTTACGCTCGCAACTACCTGATCCCGCGGAAGTTCGCGATCCGCTGGACCAAGGGTGGCGAGAAGGACGTCGAGCAGATCCGTCGTGCTCGCAAGATCCACGAGATCCAGACCATCGAGCAGGCCAACCAGATCAAGGCCCAGCTCGAGGGTGTGAAGGTCCGTCTGGCCGTCCGCTCCGGCGACGCCGGTCGTCTCTTCGGTTCCGTCACGCCGGCCGACGTCGCTTCGGCGATCAAGGCCGCCGGTGGTCCCGAGGTCGACAAGCGCCGCATCGAGCTGGGTGCGCCGATCAAGACCCTGGGCGCCCACGAGACGTCCGTGCGTCTGCACCCCGAGGTTGCCGCCAAGGTCAACATCGAGGTCGTCGCGGCCTGATCGCCGTGCTCGGCTGACCGCAGTCGACAGAGGGGGCCGTACCCGGCGGGGTACGGCCCCCTCTGCGTGGTCGTGAAGACGAGCGAACGAGGAGAACCCGGGGGCTGCTCGCGGGGTTCGTTTCACGTGAAACACCGCCGCACCGGGGCGCTGCTTCAGCGGGTCGCGCCCGTCACCAGCCAGCGGCCCGACCGGGTCCGTATCCACAGTGTCAGCATGCGGACCGCCACCATGAGAGCCATCGCGCCCCACAGGGCGGTGAGCCCTCCGCCGAACACAGGCACCAGAAGCGCGGCGGGCGTGAACACGGCCAGGGTCACGAGCATCGCCCCGGCCAGGTACGAGCCGTCCCCCGCGCCCATCAGGACACCGTCGAGAACATAGACGACGCCGCAGACCGGCTGGGAGAGGGCCACCAGCAGCAGCGCGGGAAGGGCGGTGTCCTTCACGGTGGAGTCACCGGTGAACAGGGGCAGGAAGACCGGACGTGCCACGACGACCAGAAGCCCGAGGACGGCCCCGGCCGCGACGCCCCACTGCACCATGCGGCGGCACGCTCCTCGGGCGCCTTCGGCATCATCGGCGCCGAGAAAGCGGCCGATGATGGCCTGCCCCGCGATCGCGATGGCGTCGAGAGCGAAGGCGAGCAGGCTCCACAGGGACAGGATGATCTGGTGGGCGGCGATGTCCGCGTCGCCCAGCCGGGCCGCGACCGCGGTGGCGATCATCAGGATGGCCCGCAGGGAGAGCGTGCGGACCAGTAGCGGCACACCGGCCTGCGCGCACGCCTTGATACCAGCGGCGTCCGGACGCAGGGAGGCGCCGTGCCTGCGGGCTCCGCGGACGACCACGGTGAGGTAGACCGCGGCCATGCCCCACTGGGCGATGACGGTGCCCCACGCCGAGCCGGCGATGCCGAGTCCGGCGCCGTAGACGAGGCCGGCGTTGAGGGCGGCGTTCCCGACGAAGCCCGCGACGGCGACGTACAGGGGTGTTCGCGTGTCCTGCAGTCCGCGCAGCACACCGGTGGCGGCGAGGACGACGAGCATCGCCGGGATGCCCAGCGCGGAGATGCGCAGGTAGGTCGTCGCGTACGGGGCGGCCGTGGGGGAGGCGCCGAAGAGGTCCACCACACCGGGGGCGGTGGGCAGGACGGCCACGATGACGGCGGCCCCGAGCAGCAGGGCCAGCCACACCCCGTCCATTCCCTGGCGGATCGCGGCCTTGAGGTCGCCCGCGCCGACGCGGCGTGCGACGGCGGCCGTGGTGGCGTAGGCGAGGAAGACGAAGATGCTCACGGCGGTCGTCAGCAGGGCCGAGGCGACGCCGAGTCCGGCGAGCTGTGCGGTGCCGAGGTGGCCGACGATCGCGCTGTCGGCCATCACGAAGAGGGGCTCGGCGACGAGCGCGCCGAAGGCCGGGACGGCCAGCGCGACGATCTCCCGGTCGTGTCTGCGCCGGTCGGCCGAGGGGCGTGCGGGGGCCTGTGTCATGGGCACCAATGTAACCGTCCACAGGTAAGAGATGCAACGCCTTTGAGGCCCTTACGTAGCCCCGCGAGCTGTGCACTTGTGCGCCGCGTCCGAACCGATCTTGGCCCGATGGGGAAAGTTTTTCTTCTGCACAGCCAGTGGACGGCAAAGTTGCAGGTCAGATGGGGTGAGCAGAAACCGGCGAGGGCTTGTTCACAGCGCTGTCCACCGGGTCATGCACAGGTTTCGCGGAGTTCTCCACAGCATAGGGCCGGTCGTCCACATGGCCTGTGGATAACCAGATTGGCTGACGGTGCCCGGGGGCCTACCGTGGTCCGGCGCCCGCTCCGTTCTCCGGCTTTCGAACCGTCCCAAAACGACGCGCCGGAAGGGGAGTCGGGCCTCTCGATTTGTCAGTGCCGTGCCGTAGAAATGAGGGGCACGGCGAGGTCCGCTCGGCGGACGGGAGGAGGCCGCTCGGTGAGCATTTCCGAGCCCTTGGACGACCCGTGGGCCGACAGCGGACCAGGGGACCGTCTGCCTGCCTCCCGCCGGCGGCCCGACGGCGGAGGCGGCCGCGGCGAACAGCACGACCGGGGCCGGGACAGCGGCGCCTGGGAGGGCGGGGGCTCGGCCTTCGAGCGAGTCCCCCCGCAGGACCTCGACGCGGAGCAGTCCGTGCTCGGCGGAATGCTCCTGTCCAAGGACGCCATCGCGGACGTCGTCGAGATCCTCAAGGGCCACGACTTCTACAAGCCCGCCCACGAGACGATCTACCAGGCCGTCCTCGACGTCTACGCCAAGGGCGAGCCCGCCGACCCCATCACCATCGCCGCCGAGCTGACCAAGCGCGGTGAGATCAACAAGGTGGGCGGCGCGTCGTATCTGCACACGCTCGTGCAGACGGTGCCCACCGCGGCCAACGCCGCCTACTACGCGGAGATCGTCCACGAGCGTGCGGTGCTGCGCCGTCTGGTCGAGGCCGGCACCCGGATCACCCAGATGGGTTACGCGGCCGACGACGACGTCGACGAGATCGTCAACCGCGCCCAGGCCGAGATCTACGCGGTCACCGAGCAGCGCACCAGCGAGGACTACCTGCCGCTGGGCGACATCATGGAGGGCGCGCTCGACGAGATCGAGGCGATCGGGTCGCGCAGCGGTGAGATGACCGGCGTGCCCACCGGGTTCACCGACTTCGACTCGCTGACCAACGGGCTCCACCCCGGCCAGATGATCGTCATCGCCGCCCGTCCCGCGATGGGCAAGTCGACGCTGGCGCTGGACTTCGCACGCGCCGCCTCGATCAAGCACAACCTGCCGAGTGTCATCTTCTCCCTCGAGATGGGGCGCAACGAGATCGCGATGCGCCTGCTGTCGGCGGAGGCCCGCGTCGCCCTGCACCACATGCGCTCGGGCACGATGACCGACGAGGACTGGACCCGGCTGGCCCGCAGGATGCCGGACGTGTCCGCCGCCCCGCTCTACATCGACGACTCCCCGAACCTGTCGATGATGGAGATCCGGGCCAAGTGCCGGCGCCTGAAGCAGCGCAGCGACCTCAAACTGGTCGTCATCGACTACCTTCAGCTGATGCAGTCCGGCGGTTCCAAGCGGGCCGAGAGCCGCCAGCAGGAGGTCTCGGACATGTCCCGTAACCTCAAGCTGCTCGCCAAGGAGCTGGAGATCCCGGTCATCGCGCTCTCCCAGCTCAACCGTGGCCCCGAGCAGCGCACCGACAAGAAGCCGATGGTCTCCGACCTGCGTGAGTCCGGCTCCATCGAACAGGATGCCGACATGGTCATCCTGCTGCACCGTGAGGACGCCTACGAGAAGGAGTCTCCGCGGGCGGGCGAGGCCGACCTGATCGTCGCCAAGCACCGTAACGGCCCGACCGCGACGATCACGGTCGCCTTCCAGGGGCACTACTCCCGCTTCGTGGACATGGCCCAGTCCTGATCCGACGCTGCCGGGCAGCCCCACCAGGGCCGGGGCGCGTGGCCCCCGCCTGGGGCCGGCTCGGGCGGGGGTGTGCGGTCGGGCCGGGCGGGCGACACCACGACCCGCTCACCGGCCCAGAGCGGCGGCCTCGGCCGCGCGCCGGGCGAAGACGTCGTCCCGGTGGTCCGCCATCTGCCGCAGGGCGTCCTTGCGGTCCCGCCGGGAGAGCCGGTCCAGGTAGGTGCGGCCTTCGAGGTGGTCGCACTCGTGCTGCAGACACCGGGCGAAGTACCCCGTTGCCTCGATGACGACCGGAGCGCCGTCCTTGTCGGACCCGCGGACGACCGCGCGGTCGGTGCGGGGGACGGCCATGGCGGCACCGGGGACGGAAAGGCAGCCCTCGAAGTCCTCGAGGAGGTGCCGCCCGCCCGGATCGGGCAGGTGCAGCACCGGGTTGACGACATGACCGACGTGCCGGATCCCGTGGTCGTCCGAGCAGTCGTACACGAACAGTCGCAGATCCACGCCGACCTGACTGGCGGCCAGGCCGGCCCCGTCGGCCACGTACATGGTCAGGAACATGTCGTCGATCAACGCGGACAGCGCCGGGGTCCCGAATTCGCTCACCTCCCGGCAGGGCCGGCTCAGCACCTCTTCGCCGACCACCGTGATCCGGCGGACCGATCCCCGCTCCGCCTCCGCGGGGCGCGCCGGAAAGGCGTCGACGGGGCGGCCTTGTACGCGGACCCGCCGGTCCTCGGGGCCGGGACGCTCGTGTCGGTCGGTCACGGTGCCTCTCCTTCGTGCCGGGGCTCGCACAAGGGCGCTCGTGCCAGGACTTCCGGGAGGTCCCTTTGCCGGGTCCTCTTGCCAGGGATTCCGGTCCCGGATCCCGTCAGGGCTCTTGCGGTGAGCTTTGCAAAGTAGCAGACTTTGCAAAGTGACTGAGGAGCTGAACGACGTCCGTGAGGACCGGACCCGTGACGTGGTCGCCCCCCTGCGCGAGCACGGGGTCCGTACGGCGCTCCTCGAACTGCTCGCCGAAGTCGGCACCGTCACGGCGACCGAGGCCGCTTCCCGGCTGGGCTACAGCTCCGGTCTCTGCTCGTTCCACCTGCGGCAGCTCGCCCGCCACGGGCACATCGAGGAGGCCCCGCACAGTGGGGGACGCGCCCGGCCCTGGCGTCTGGTGGCGAGTGGACCGGCCGACGACGGCACCGGGCGGGACGAGTTCGGTGCGCTGGCCCGGGGGCTGGAGGACGAGAGCTGGCAGCGCTGGCTGACCCGGCGGGACGACGCCCCGCCCGCGTGGCGTCACGACGAGGCGTTCAGCGCCGTCGCCTATCTGACGCCCGAGGAGATGAGCCGGGTCGCGGACGTGGTCCGCCGGGCGCTCGCGCCCTACCAGGACCGCGAGCAGCGGCCCTTGGCCCGCCCGGACGGCGCTCGGCCGGTGGCCCTCATCATGCGTCTCTTCCCCCTGCTGCCCCACACACCGGACGAGACGGGTCGGAGGTGAGCCAGGCACGAATCCGCTCGACGTGCGCGTCCGTACCGGATGGACTGGGGGCATGACGACACCTCGGGATGAACTTCTGCCCAGCACCCGCCGGTCCCTGACCCACCGGATCGCCGTCGCCCAGGCCGAAGGACGGACACCGTCCCTGGTCGCCTCCGTCGTGCGGGGCGGCGAGGCGGTCTGGCACGGTGCGCGGACGTCCGTGGACGGGCACGCACCGGACGAGAACACGCAGTACCGCATCGGCTCCATCACCAAGACGTTCACCGCCGTCCTCGTCCTGCGGCTGCGGGACGAAGGCCTGCTCGACCTCGGTGACCCCGTGGAGAAGCACCTGCCGGGTACGGCCGCTTCCGAGGCGACGATCGCCGACCTGCTGGCCCACACGGGCGGGCTGGCCGCGGAGTCGCCCGGACCCTGGTGGGAGCGGACCCCGGGGTCGCTGCGCCCCGAACTCGCCGATGTGCTGGGCGAGGATCCGCTACGGCACCCGGTGGGCAGGCGATTCCACTACTCGAACCCGGGTTACACGGTGCTGGGCGCGCTCGTCGAGAAGCTGCGCGGTGCTCCCTGGGAGGACGTGCTGCGTCGGGAGGTGCTCGAACCCCTGGGGCTGAGCAGTACGAGCGCCCGCCCGCGTGCGCCGCACGCGGATGGCTGGGCGGTGCACCCCTGGGCCGACGTGATGCTTCCCGAGCCCGTCGAGGACCTCGGCCGGATGGCGCCGGCCGGTCAACTCTGGTCGACAACGGGGGACCTGGGCCGGTTCGCCGCGTTCCTCGCCCGGGGTGACGAGCGGGTGCTGAGTGCCGGATCGGTCAGGGAGATGCGCACCCCGGCGGCTCCGTCCGGGACCGCGGACGTGGCGGCGGGGTACGCGTACGGGCTGGGAATGGAACTGCGACGCTCGGGCGAGCGGCTGCTGGTGGGGCATACGGGATCGCTTCCCGGCTTCCTCGCCTCGCTGACCCTCTCCGTGGAGGACGATGTGGCCGCCGTGGTGCTGACCAACTGCACCTCCGGCCCCGCGGTGGCCTCCGTGGGCGCCGATCTCGTCCGCATCGTCGCCGATGCCGAGCCGCGTGTCCCGGACGCCTGGCGGCCGCTGCGGGACATCGATCCGCAGGTGCTGGAGCTGGCGGGCCAGTGGTACTGGGGGACCCAGGGCTTCGGCCTGCGGGTGACCGCCGACGGGCTTCTCTCGCTCGAGCCGCTGGCGGGCAACGGCCGCAGGTCGCGGTTCCGGCCGAACGGCGACGGCACCTGGACAGGCCTGGAGGGCTACTACGCGGGGGAGTCGCTGCGGGCGGTACGGCGGCCGGACGGGTCCGTGGACCACCTGGACCTGGGATCGTTCGTGTTCACACGGCAGCCGTACGACGCCGGGGCCGCGGTGCCCGGGGGTGTCGACCCGGAGGGATGGCGGGGCATCGGCCCGTCCCCGAAGGACAGCTAGCTCTTGCCCGCGGTCAGGAGACCGGGCTTCTGAGAGGCACCGGCGGCGGTGGGCGTTTCACGTGAAACGCCCACCGGTGAAACGCCCACCCCCGTCCCGTGGTGAGAGGGGGCCGGGGCGCGGCCTTTCACAGGGACAGCTTGTAACCCACGTGCGAGGCCTCGAAGCCCAGCCGTTCGTAGAAGCGGTGGGCGTCGGTGCGTGTCCGGTCCGACGTCAGCTGCACCAGTCGGCAGCCCTCGCGTCGTGAGGTGTCGATCGCCCACTGGATGAGCCGGGTGCCCAGGCCGTTGCTCCGTTCGTCGGCGTGGACGCGGACGCCTTCGATGATCGAGCGGGTGGCACCGCGCCGGGACAGCCCCGGAACGACCGAGAGCTGGAGCGTGCCCACGACGCGCCCGTCCCGCAGTGCCACGACCAGATGCTGGTTCGGGTCGGCGCGGAGCCGTTCCAGCGCGGCCAGGTAGGGCGCGAGGTCGTCGGGTGACTCGCGCAGTGCGCCCAGCGGGTCGTCCGCGAGCAGCGCGACGATCGCGGGGACGTCCTCGGCTACGGCCGCACGTATTTCAAGATCTCCCATGCCCGGAGCTTAAGGGTCTCTCGTGCGGGTCCTGCCGGCGCGGGGCGGACGGGAGGCGGGGGCCTGGGCCTGACTGCCGGGTCGGCACGGTCCGGGCGGCGGCGCCGGGTGGCCGCCCGCGTGGCGGGGCTGCCGGGACGGGGCGCTATGCCACCGCGGGGGCGTGCAACGACTCCACGACGCGGACCAGGGGCGTCAGCTCCGGATTCTCGGCGGCCTCGTCGAGTGCCTCCCGCAGGGCCGTGTCGTTCGTCGGTCTGGCCTCCTCCAGGAGGCGGAGGCCGGTCTCTGTGACGTTGGTGTAGATGCCCCGGCGGTCGGTGGGGCACAGGTACCGCTCGAGGAGGCCGCGGTCCTCGAGCCGGGTGACGAGCCGGGTGGTGGCGCTCTGGCTGAGGACGACCGCGTCGGCGACCTGCTTCATCTGCAGATGACCGCCGTCGCCGTCGTGCTGCCGGCTGAGCACGTCGAGCAGTGAGTACTCGCGCACGCTCAGGCCGTGGCCCGCCTGGAGAGCGCGCTCGATGTGGGTCTCGATCCTGCTGTGCAGCAGGGAGAGGGCGCACCAGCCCTGGGCGAGGGCGGTGAGCGCGGGGTCCGTCGCTGTCATGGCGGTTCCTCCATCCCGGGGCGGGTGTCTCAAGGATAGGGCAGCGCCGCGATTGTCGGCGGTTGCATTTATCCCGCGTCTGCAATTATTGTCGATGAACGTAAACCGCTCCTGCAATCATTCCGGAAGGTACCCCCATGCCTCTCGCGCTCCTGGCCCTCGCGATCGGGGCCTTCGGCATCGGCACGACCGAGTTCGTGATCATGGGCTTGCTGCCCCAGGTCGCCGGTGACTTCGGGGTCTCCATCCCGACCGCGGGCCTGCTCGTGACCGGTTACGCGGTGGGCGTCATGCTCGGCGCTCCCCTGATGACCGTTCTGGGCACCAAGATCTCCCGCAAGCGCATGCTGATGCTGCTGATGGGCCTGTTCATCGCCGGGAACCTGCTCTCGGCACTGGCCCCCACCTTCCCGGTCATGCTGGTCGGCCGCGTGGTCGCCTCGCTCGCACACGGTGCCTTCTTCGGGATCGGCTCGGTGGTCGCGGCGGATCTGGTGGCCCCCGGCAAGCGGGCCGGTGCCATCGCGATGATGTTCACCGGGCTGACCTTCGCCAACGTCGTCGGCGTACCGCTCGGCACGTTGATCGGCCAGTCCGCCGGCTGGCGTGTCACCTTCGCGGCGGTCGCCGCCCTCGGGGTCGTCGGCCTGGCCGGCATCGCCCGGCTCGTCCCCGAGATGCCCCGCGCGGAAGGGGTCCGTCTGCGTCACGAACTCGCCGCCTTCAAGAACACCCAGGTCCTGCTCGCCATGGCGATGACCGTGCTCGGCTTCGGCGGGGTGTTCGCGGCGATCACCTACATCGCGCCGATGATGACCCGCGTCACCGGCTTCGCCGACGGCTCCGTCACCTGGCTGCTGGTCCTCTTCGGTCTCGGCATGGTCGCGGGCAACCTCGTCGGCGGCAGGTTCGCCGACCGTGCCCTGATGCCCCTGCTGTACATCTCCCTGAGCGCCCTCGCCCTGGTGCTCGCGCTCTTCACCCTCACCGCGCACGACAAGATCGCGTCCGCCGTGACCATCATCCTGATCGGTGCGTTCGGCTTCGCGACCGTGCCGCCCCTGCAGAAGCGCGTCCTGGACCAGGCACACGGCGCCCCGACCCTGGCCTCGGCCGTGAACATCGGGGCCTTCAACCTCGGCAACGCGCTGTCGGCGTGGATCGGTGGACTGGTCATCGACGCCGGCTTCGGCTACACCGCGCCCAACGGCGTCGGCGCCGTACTCGCGGTGGGTGCCCTGGTGCTCGCCGTCGTCTCCGCCGCCCTCGAACGCCGGGGCGGTACCTCGCAGGCGGCCGTCACCGGGGACGTCCCGGCGGAGCGGCCCACGCCCGTAACCCACTGACCGGAGCCTGCCGGGGCTGCCCCCGGCGCCACCGGGCGCCGTGCCGCCGTCGCGTCATCCGGTCCCCCACTTCCCCACCTGCCACGGCCGGGACCCACCCGGGCGTGGCACCACCCGGCCGGGACATCACCTGCCGGTAAGACAGCGGGGACCGTCCCGTCCCCCGCACAACCACAGGAGCAATCTCTGATGAGCACCACGCACGCCGTAGTCCCGCTGACCGTCCAGGACGCCGACGTCCTCGTCTCGGCGGCCCACCGTGCCGCCGAGGCGGCCGGGGTCGCCGTCAGCGTCACCGTGCTGGACGCGGGCGGGCATCTGCTCGCCTTCCGCCGGGACGACCGGGCCGTCCTCATCGCCGGGGAGACCAGCACCCGCAAGGCCTACACGGCGCTCCAGCTGGACGCCCCGACGGCCGACCTGGTCGACGCCGTGCAGCCGGGCGGTCTCTTCCACACTCTGCCCACCGCGCTCGACCGGCCGCTGCTGTTCATCGCGGGCGGCGTACCCGTGCGCCGCGACGGCCGGCTGATCGGAGCGGTCGGGGTCGGCGGCGGCGCGCCGGAACAGGACCACGCCTTCGCCGTCACCGCGGTGGAAGAGCTCGGCTGACTCAGCCTGCCGCCACGGTCAGCGGAGCGAACCGCCGGGCCCAGTCCCCGGGCAGCTCCGCGATCCCGTGCGTCATGACGGCGTTGGACATCACGGACTCCAGTCCACGCTGTTTCACCCAGTGCAGCAGTTCTTCGTGGCGTACGTCGATGTCGGTCCGCAGCGGACGCTCGGTGCGGGCGGCGAGGGAGGCGATCAGGGCCTTCGCGGTCTCCGTGTCCCGTGCGATCAGCGGGCCGACCACGTGCGTGTTCATGTTGGGCCAGGCAGCCGCGTAACCGATGATCCGGCCGTCGTCCTCCGCGACCCGGAGGTGGTCGGCGAACGCGGGCAGCCGGGTGATCAGAGGCGTCCGGTCCACTCCGAAGACCTCTTCGTCCAGCCGGAGGATGCCGGCCAGGTCGTCGGCCGAGGCCGGACGCGTGACCGGGCCGCCCGGCCTCTCCTCCGGTACGAAGCGGCCGAGGACCATCTCCGACATGCCGGTGACCTTGAAGCCCAGCTCCTCGTACAGCGGACGTCCGCTGGGGGTGGCGTACAGGGTCAGCGGGGTGGTGCCCGCCACCGAGACGATGTGACGCATCAACCGGCGGCCGATGCCCTGGCGCGCGTGGCGCTCGGCGACTAGGACCATGCCGACGGCATGCAGGCCCGGCCGCGCGGGCGGCCCGTACTCAGTGACGACGCAGGCGGCGATCAGCCCCCCGTCGGGGTCGTCGATGCCGAACCCCTTGCCGGCGGAGAGGAGCAGGCCCCACTTGTGTTCCTCACGCTGCCAGCCCCGGTTCTCGGACAGGTCTGCGCAGGCGGTGAGGTCATGGCGCGTCAGGGGGCGGATGGGCAGAGCGGCAGGGGAAGGAGTCGACACGCAGGTCAGGCTGTACGACGGAGGGTGTCGGCGTCCACCCGTTTCGAGAGAGACGTACGTGCTTTTGGCCATGCCCCGGCGCTCGGCCGGCCGGAGGCTGCCCAGGACAGGGCCTCGGCCGTGGCCCGGCTCCGCACCCGGTATCGGCTGTTTCACGTGAAACGTGGACGACAGCTTCACAAGCCGTGGAGGGTCAGCCGATGTCCGGGGCGTGCAGGGCCCGCACGCCCTCGATGTTCCCGTCGAGATAGTGCCTCAGAGACAGCGGTACGAGGTGGACGGAGGCGATCCCCACCCGGGTGAAGGGCACACGCACGATCTCGTACTCCCCGGCGGGCTCGTCGACCTCCGGTCCGTGACGCAGGGCGGGGTCCATCGACTCCAGGCGGCACACGAAGAAGTGCTGCACCTTCACGCCGGTCGCGCCGCCGTCCTCGCCGATGTGCTCCACGGTGTCCACGAAGCAGGGGACGACGTCGGTGATCTTCGCGCCCAGCTCCTCATGAACCTCTCGGTGCAGGGCGTCGACGACGGTCGTGTCGCCCGCTTCGACCCCGCCGCCCGGAGTGACCCAGTAGGGATCGACTCCTGGTCTGGTGCGCTTGATCAGGATCAGGTCGTCGCCGTCGAGCAGGACGGCGCGGGCGGTGCGCTTGACCACGGGTCGGACGGTCATGGGAGAAATGTGGCCCGGCTGGTTCCACGTGAAACATCGCGGGAACCTCCTCGTGAGCGGATCCGCCGGCAGCGGCCCGGGTACGCGGCGACCGGCCGCCGAGCAGGTGCCGCGTGCACGGAAACGCGGCTCCCGTGCCGGGCCGGCTCAGCCACCACCGTCGGCCCGCCGCGCCCGTCAGCCGCTCGTGGGTCCGCGCGATGTGCGGCAGCGCCGGTGTGCCGGTACGCGCCGTACTGATCACCGGGTCGTGGTGGCCCGCCGACAGCCCCTCCAGGGTCTCCTAGGCTGTTCCGAAGGCGACGCGCCGGGCGGAGCCCCGCCCCGCGCCACGGTCGCCCGCTGGTGAACGAGCCGGCGCGGTGGGCGGTCCGCGAAGGTGCGCAGCACCGCCAGGCCCACGACGCGCCTGCCCTCTCGCCGTCCTCCGCGCAGTCCCCGGCCGCGCCCGACCGTGAGTACGCCGACAGGCCTCTGCGGCCAGGGTGACGGGACACTGACTCAGAGCCGACGGACCTTGTTCCCGGAGTTCTTCGCCCGCGGAACCGAGGACGGTCCGAGCCACGGGGGAGGCTCGGACCGTCCGTCACGCATCGGTCAGTGCGCCGACGCGTCCAGGGCGCGCAGCACGTCCGCCACCAGGTCCGCCGGGTCCTCGGCGCCGACGGACAGCCGGATGAAGCCTTCCGGGACCGCGTCGCCGCCCCAGCGTCCGCGCCTCTCGGCGGTGGATCGCACACCGCCGAAACTCGTCGCGTCGTCCACGAGCCGCAGCGCGTCGAGGAAGCGCTCGGCACGCTCGCGTGTGGGCAGGACGAAGGACACCACACACCCGTGGCGCCGCATCTGACGCGAGGCGATCGCGTACGAGGGGTCGTCGGGCAGCCCGGGGTAGCGCAGTCCGGTCACCTCGGGGCGTCCGCGCAGCGCCTCGGCGACGGCGAGCGCGGAGGTGTTCTGCCGGGCGACACGCAACTGCAGCGTGGCGATCGAACGGTGGGCCAGCCAGGCCTCCATGGGTCCGGGAATGGCCCCGACGATCTTGCGCCACCGCCGCACGGCCGCCATGGCCTGCGCGTCGCGGCCGGCCACGTAGCCCAGCAGGACGTCGCCGTGCCCGGTGAGCTGCTTGGTACCGCTGGCCACGGAGAAGTCCGCACCCAGGTCCAGCGGCCGCTGCCCCAGGGGCGTGGCGAGGGTGTTGTCGACGGCGACCAGGGCGCCCCGCGCGTGTGCCGCCTCGGCCAGCCGCCGGATGTCGCACACGTCGAGCCCGGGGTTCGACGGGGACTCGATCCACAGCAGCCGTGCACCGTCCAGCACGCCGAGCTGGGCGTCTCCGCCGGTCGGCGCGGTCCGCACCTCGATGCCGTACGCCTCCAGCTGGGTGCGGACCAGGGGCAGCGCCTGGTAGCCGTCGTCGGGCAGGACCACCGTGTCTCCCGAGCGGAGCTGGGAGAAGAGCACCGAGGAGATGGCCGCCATGCCGGAGGCGAACACGAGGGTCTCGACGTCGTTCTCGCCGGGCGCCTCCAGCTCGCCGATGGCGTTCTCCAGCAGGGACCAGGTCGGGTTCTCGTCGCGTCCGTAGGTGTACGGGCCCGTCGGGTCGCCGGGCAGGTGGAAGTGGGCGGCGAACACGGGCCCGGGGAGCGTGGGTTCGTGTCTGACCGGTTCGGGGAGCCCGGCCCGTACGGCGCGCGTGCCGTCACCGGAACCGGCGGGCGCGCGGGTGCCCCTCCGCGTGCCCTCTGCGCCGTTCGCAGCGGAATCGTTCATGCCGCCCGTCCCTTCACATGCTCTCGTGCCGTGGCGAGCAGGCCGTGGCTCACCGTCTCCCCCACCTTCTCAGGACACGGCGGCCGGACCGGTGGGGCACCCCTCGGGCGGGTGAGGTCCTCAGTCCTCGTCCGGCAGGACCATGTGCAGGGCCCAGGAGACGACCGAGATGATCAGTCCGCCGACGACGGCGGTCCAGAAGCCCTCCACGTGGAAGCTCAGGTGGACCTTGCCGGCCACCCAGGAGGTCAGCAGCAGCATCAGGGCGTTGACGACCAGGGTGATCAGGCCCAGCGTCAGGATGAACAGGGGAAAGGTCAGTACTTTCACCACCGGCTTGACGAGGAAGTTCACCAGACCGAACACCAGCGCGACACCGATGAGGGTGCCGGCCTCCTTGGCCTTGTTGTCCCCGGTCAGGGTGATCTTGTCGAGCAGCCAGACGGCGACCGCCAGGGCGCCCGCGTTGGCGATCGTCTTGACTACGAAATTCTTCATGTGTCTGATCGTGGCAGACGAGATCGACGACGAACACGGGCGAGGCGATGAAGGCATTCCGGCTGGACGAACTGGAGGCGGAGCGTGCCGCCAACGACGGTGCGTACCTGCAGTTCCTGCGGGAACGGAACATGTCGGTGGGGCTGTACGCACTGGACGCGGGCGAGAACGACCCGCAGAGCCCGCACCGCCAGGACGAGGTCTACTTCGTCGTGAGCGGGCGTGCCTCCATCACGGTCGGGCTGGAGACGACCGAAGTGGCGCGCGGTAGCGTCGTCTACGTGCCGGCCGGAGTCGCCCACAAGTTCCACCACATCAGCGAGGACCTGCGGGTCCTCGTGGTGTTCTCTCCGCCGGAAGCGTGAGGCGCCGTCTCAGGGTTCCCTAGGGGAAGGGTCAGGGACGGACAAGGGATGCGAAAGCCCCGCTCAGACCCCCGCCGGCCCTAGCATCGGAGCAGGACGTACGACAGGTCCGGCACCGCGGTTCGCGGGCCGTTCGGGAATCCGGCGCAGGGCCGGCGAAGAGGTAAGGACGAGGGCAATGCGAGAGGTCTTCACGGGTCTGCCGTGGTGGGTGAAGTGGATCGCGGTGCCGGTCATCGCCCTGGTCGTCTTCGGCAGCCTGATAGCGACGGTCGTCGGCTTCGTGATCGGTCTGCTGTTCAAGCTGCTGATCTTCGTCGCGCTGATCGGCGGTCTGATCTACATCGTGCGGAAGTTCATGTCGAGTTCGTCGTCGCGCGGCGACTGGTGAGTCTCCCGGGACACCGGTGAACCCTGACGGGCCGCACCGGTTCCCTCGCGGGAGGGAAGTTTTCCGGACAGGCCGTCCTGAAGCGGTGACAGGCCGATAGGGTCCGGGAATCGACGCGGGGGCCGGCCCCCGCGGGCAGCGTTCCCCCACCCGTGTCTCCCCGCACGGGCTGCCCCCTCGCGCTACGGGAGTGACCCTTGGCCACGGTTGACACCGCACACGCCGAACCGCACGCGCCCCCGGCTCCCCGGGCGCCGTCCGGTTCCACAGGGCTCCCTGCGCAGCCGCGTTCCGCGCCCGCGCTCCAGCGCCCGCGCGTCGGCGTCCCGGAGCAACCGCCCGCACCGGCGGCCCAGACCCTCATCGGATCCGTGCAGCGCGCGATGCGTCTGCTGGAGACCGTCGCGGGACACGAGCACGGCGCCCCCGCCAAGCAACTAGCACGCGAGACGGGCCTCGCCCTCCCCACCGCCTACCACCTGCTGCGGACGCTGGTGCACGAGGGCTATCTGTACCGGGACAGAGGACTGTTCTTCCTCGGTGAGGCGGCCGAACGCCTGAGCAGCCGCGGAGCGGCGCAGAAACGTCGCAGCACGGTCGTCGACTCGCTCGCACAATGGCGTGATCTGATCGGTGTCCCGGTCTATTACGCGATGTACCGGGACGGTGAGATCGAGGTCGTGTGCGTCTCCGACACCCCGGGCACTCCGGCGGTCCAGGAGTGGGCCGACTTCCGGGAGACCGGCCACGCCCACGCCATCGGCCAGTGCCTGCTGTCGCAGCTGGACGAGAGCGCGCGCCGCGACCACCTGTCCCGCTATCCGGTCCGGTCCCTCACCCCGTACACGGTCCGTGACGACCACACCCTGTTGCGACGCCTGGAGCGGACAGGCCGGATGCAGCCCGTCACGGAGCGGCAGGAGTACGCGCTGGGGACGGTCTGCGCGGCCATTCCGATCACCGTGGGCGCCGTGGCCGCGACGATGGCCCTCTCGCTCCCCGCGCACCAGGCCGACCGCCTGCTGCCCGCGGCTCGGCAGCTGCAGAGCGAGGTGGGACGGCGTGTCGGCTCCCTGGCACTCGCTATCAGTATCTGAAAACTCACTCCTTGTGATCTGCCATATACGTTCAGCAAGATGCCACCAGTGTTTATGGGGATCATTCCCGGCCAGTCGACGGCAGATGACGGGGTAGTGATGCGCGAGTCCGTACAGGCAGAGGTCATGATGAGCTTTCTCGTGTCCGAGGAGCTCTCCTTCCGCATTCCGGTGGAACTGCGGTACGAGGCCTGTGATCCCTATGCCGTACGGCTGACCTTCCATCTGCCCGGAGACGCCCCGGTCACCTGGGCCTTCGGACGTGAACTGCTGGTCGACGGTGTGGGGCGGCCGTGCGGGGACGGCGATGTGCGTGTCTCGCCCGCCGACTCCGACTCCCTGGCCGAGGTGCTGATCCGGCTTCAGGTCGGCGGTGACCGCGCGCTGTTCCGCTCCTCCACGGCACCCCTCGTGGCGTTCCTCGACCGCACGGACAAACTGGTGCCGTTGGGCCAGGAGGGCGCTCTGGCGGACTTCGACACGCACCTCGACGAGGCGCTGGACCGCATCCTGGCGGAAGAACAGAGCGCGGGCTGAAGCGTTTCTTCAACCGGCGGCGTGCGGTGGAGTAACGCTTCACCGCACGCATCGAAGCCAGCTCACCGCTCTCGGGGGCAGCTCACCGCTTGCGCCGTCGTCCTCTGCCGCCGCGTGCCGGTGCGGGCAGAGCGGCCGCGGCCTCGAGAGGCGCCGCACCCGGGCGGTCGGCCGAGACGACCAGAGCCGCCAGGGCGGTGGTGACCGGTACGGACGCGACCAGGCCGATCGACCCCACGAGCGTGCGGACGATCTCCTCGGCGACGAGTTCGCTGGTCGCCACGGCCCCCACGCTGCTTCGCGCGATGGAGAAGAGCAGCAGCAGCGGCAGGGCCGCGCCCGCGTAGGCCAGCACCAGGGTGTTGACCACGGACGCGATGTGGTCGCGTCCGATGCGGATGCCGGCGCGGTACAGCCCCCGCCAGCCCATCGCCGGGTTGGCCTCGTGCAGCTCCCACACCGCCGACGTCTGCGTCACCGTCACATCGTCCAGGACACCGAGCGAGCCGATGATCACACCGGCGAGCAGCAGGCCGCTCATGTCGATCGACGGATACAGGCCATGGATCAGGCCCGTGTTGTCGTCCGTGTTGCCGGTGAGCGCGGCCCAGCCGATGAACAGCGAACCCAGGATGCCGATCAGCACCAGGGAGATCAGTGTGCCGAGCACGGCCACCGAGGTACGGGCCGACAGACCGTGGCACAGGTAGAGCGCGATCAGCATGATCGCGCTCGATCCGACCACCGCCACCACCAGCGGGTTCGACCCTTGCAGGATCGCGGGCAGGATGAAGAGGTCCAGCACCAGGAAGCTGATGGCCAGCGCGACCAGAGCCATGACGCCCCGCATCCGCCCGACGACCACGACGGCGAGTGCGAAGATTCCGGCCAGCAGCGCCATGGGGAAACCCCGGCTCACGTCCGTGACGGAGTACTGCAGATCCCTCGGGGCGGCGGGCTCGTAGGCGGCGACGACCTTCTCCCCCTGATGCAACTGCCGTGACTGGTCCGGCTGCACGATCTCGGTGAAGGTGCGTCCCTTGTCCTTGCCGGTGTCGACGCGGATCGTGGCCTTCTTGCAGGTGCCGGACGACTGCGCCCGGGCCGAAGCACCCTCGGCGGCGGAGGTGTCACCGGTCGGCGTGTCACCGGAGGCGTTCACCGCCTTGCAGCTCACCGTCACCACCGAGGTGACCGTGGCCTGCTGCGTCTGCCGGTCGAAGCCCACACCGGTGCGCTCGTGGGCGGGGCTCCCGCCCGGCCAGAGCACGGCGAGCCCGACCGCCACCGCGGCGGCGAAGGGGATCAGGATCGCGGCGATGACCTTGCGGAGGTGCTGCGAGACCGGGGCGGCAGGACCATGGCTGTGACTGTGGGCGTGGCCGTGTCCGTGGCCACCTCCCGGACCACCGGGGCGGCCGGTCCTGCGGCCGTCCGTGCGCAGGGTTCCCTCGGCCTGCCCGTCCTCGTGGCCGTGCTCGTGCCCCTGTCCACGCTCGTGTTCCTGCCCGTGTTCTCGCCCGTGCGGGGTGCCGGATCCGCGCCGCGGCTCGGGGGGCGGAGGGGGGAACTGCTGGGTCGTGGTCACCGCCAGATCATCGCAAGAACGGCCGGGGCCCACTGTTCACCGCGCCATGGATGACGCTAGCGTGGAGGCACCTTTGCACACGCGGGAGCTCGGAGCACCGGGCTGAGAGGGCGCTGACCTCCGTCTTCGCGATGTTTCACGTGGAACGAGCGACGTTCCGCGGGAAATGCCGCCGGACGGAAGCCGCTGCGTCGACCGCCGAACCTGTTACCGGGTAATGCCGGCGTAGGGAGTAGGTCTCATGACCAACAAGGACGTACGCACGCCTGCCTCCGAGCAGTTGTCCAGCGACGGGGAGCAGACCGCTTCCCGCGAGGAGGCCGGGAAGTCCATCGGCTGGCACAAGGCGTATGTCGAGGGCTCACGCCCCGATCTGCGGGTGCCGGTCCGTCAGGTGCACCTCACCAACGGGCAGTCGGTCACGCTGTACGACACTTCGGGCCCGTACACCGATCCGCTCGTCGACACCGATGTCCGCCGCGGTCTTGCACCGCTGCGGGAGAACTGGATCGTCGCCCGCGGCGACACCGAGGAGTACGCGGGCCGTCCGGTCCGCCCCGAGGACGACGGGATCAAGCACACCGCGCCGCGCGGGGGCCTGCGCAACCTCGACGCGGTGTTCCCGGGCCGGCCACGCCAGCCGCGGCGGGGCCGTGACGGCCGGGCCGTGACGCAGCTCGCCTATGCGCGCCGTGGGGAGATCACACCGGAGATGGAGTACGTGGCGATCCGGGAGAACGTCTCTCCCGAGGTCGTCCGCGAGGAGATCGCGGCGGGCCGCGCGGTGCTCCCGGCCAACGTCAACCACCCGGAGACCGAGCCGATGATCATCGGCAAGCGCTTCCTGGTGAAGGTCAACGCGAACATCGGCAACTCCGCGGTGACCTCCTCGATCGAGGAGGAGGTCGAGAAGATGACGTGGGCGACCCGCTGGGGTGCCGACACCGTCATGGACCTCTCCACCGGCCGCAACATCCACACCACCCGTGAATGGGTGCTGCGCAACTCCCCCGTCCCCATCGGAACGGTGCCGCTCTACCAGGCCCTGGAGAAGGTCGACGGCAGGGCCGAGGAGCTGACCTGGGAGATCTACAAGGACACCGTCGTCGAGCAGGCAGAGCAGGGCGTGGACTACATGACGGTCCACGCCGGCGTACGCCTGGCGTACGTGCCGCTGACCGCGAACCGCAAGACCGGCATCGTCTCGCGCGGCGGCTCGATCATGGCGGCCTGGTGCCTCGCGCACCACAAGGAGTCGTTCCTCTACGAGAACTTCGAGGAACTCTGCGAGATCCTCGCCGCCTACGACGTCACCTACTCCCTCGGCGACGGGCTCAGGCCGGGCTCGATCGCGGACGCCAACGACGAGGCGCAGTTCGCGGAGTTGCGGACGCTGGGGGAACTCAACACGATCGCCAAGCGTTTCGACGTACAGACCATGATCGAGGGCCCGGGGCACGTCCCGATGCACAAGATCAAGGAGAACATCGACCTTCAGCAGGAGATCTGCGATGAAGCTCCGTTCTATACGCTCGGACCGCTGACGACGGACGTCGCTCCGGCGTACGACCACATCACCTCCGGGATCGGCGCCGCCATGATCGCCTGGTGGGGCACGGCGATGCTCTGTTACGTCACGCCCAAGGAGCACCTGGGCCTGCCCAACCGGGACGACGTCAAGACCGGTGTCATCACCTACAAGATCGCCGCGCACGCGGCCGACCTCGCCAAGGGGCACCCGGGTGCCCAGGAGTGGGACGACGCCCTCTCCGACGCCCGCTTCGAGTTCCGGTGGGAGGACCAGTTCAACCTGGCCCTCGACCCGGACACGGCACGGGAGTTCCACGACGAGACCCTGCCGGCGGAGCCCGCGAAGACGGCCCACTTCTGCTCGATGTGCGGTCCGAAGTTCTGCTCGATGAAGATCTCGCAGGACATCCGCCGGGAGCACGGCACCAGCCGGACCGAGATCGAGGAGGGCATGGCCCAGAAGTCCAAGGAGTTCGCCGCGGCGGGCAACCGGGTGTACCTGCCGCTCGCGGAGTAGAACCGTCGGCTGCCGGGCGGGAGCGGGGCGCGGGGTGGTTTCCGGCCATCTGGCTCCCGCCCGGCGGCCCGGTGTCCGGGTGGTGCGTGAGGAGGCCGGCGGGGTGTGGCCCGGGCGTGTGGGGCTTTGCCGCTCGGGGCGCATGTGCGCGGGGCCGCTGGCCGCTCGCGGTGCGGGCGGCCAGCCTCTGCCGGACGTGCCGCCGTGTGCGCCCGGCGGGGAGCAGGTGGGCCCGTACCGGCCGGGGCGGTCACTCCGGCCGGTGTTCCGGTCCTCCGAAGTCCGGGCTGCTGAAGTCGGGGCTGGAGAAGCTCGGGCGGGAGCCCGTGACCCCGTCACCCGGGCTGCTGAAGCCGGGGCGGTCGTAGCCGAGCTGCGGCATGCGGCCGCTCGGCGACGACGGGTCCGTCCGGTGCGGGGTGGCGGATCCGGAGGCCGCGAGGGCGTCGCGGAGGAAGGGCAGGATGCCGCGTTCGAGCAGGGCGTCGTGCCAGGCGTCGCGTGCGCGGGCGAGTTCCTCGTCGGCCTCCCCGTACGGCGCGGTGCCCGGTGACGGGCGGTTGCGCAGCGCGGTGAGCAGCAGTGCCACCCCGGCCGCGAGGATGGCGGCCGCGGTCACGGCGCCGAAGACCCAGCCCACGGTGACCAGGCTCTGGGCGAAAGCCGGCACCGGGTCGAGCATCTTCAGGACGTATCCGACGAGGAGGAAGAGGGCGGCGGCGATCCCCGCGAGGACGGGGGCGAGGACCGCGACCACGGCGGCGGCGCCGGCTCCGCTGGTCTCGACGGCCTCTCCGACGGCGGCCGCGAGTCCGGCGGTTGCCCCGCCGGGTTCCGCGGTGCCGGTCTCGCGGACGGACGTCGCGACGGAGGGTGCCGGCCGGCGCAGTTCCTCGCGGACCTTCACGTAGTGCTGGTACTCGGTCGCCGCGGCCGCGGTGATCAGGGCGGTGGCGTTGAGGGCCATGGTGCGCAGTTGTCCGGTGGTGAGCCGCTGTCCGACGGCGGTCGGTTCCAGGCGGTGCGGGGCGGAGCGCAGCGCCTCATCGAGGATCCGCTCGTACGCCTGGCGGTCCTCGCTCAGCAGGTGCTGCGGAACGCTGTTCATGTGCATCCCCCGATGCTCCGTAGGGCTTGGGGCTCGCATGACGGCGAGCCGTCGGGCAGAAACGGAGGGGAGCCTGCTACGGATAAGCCGATGGTAGAGCCGTCACGGCGCGCGGTGACAGGGGGTTTCCACAAATTGCGCGCCGAGCTGTGTTCCGGCCCGGCCTCGGGGACCGGGGCGCCGAACGGTCAGATGTCGAGCGGCAGTTGCTGGACCAGCAGCTTTCCGGCCATGGTGACGCCGCCGTCCATCGCGATGGCCAGCCCGTCGGCGTAGACGTGTGGTCCCTCCACGAGCGGGCCCGTGGTCTCGTCGCCGTCCTCGGAGCCGACTTCGCCCAGCAGGTAGGGAATGGGGCTGTGGCCGTGGACGATGCGGGTGCCGCCGTACGTGTCGAGCAGTGAGCGCACGGCGTCGGCGCCGCCCTCGTCGCGGAAGGAGAAGCGCTTGGTGAACTTGCGGAACAGGTCCCAGCACTCGTCCGCGTCGTTGCGGGTGAGGGTCTCGCGGACGGTGTCGTTGACCGCTTCGATCGAGTCGCCGTAGTCGAGGTAGGAGGTGGTGTCGGAGTGCACGAGCAGGTACCCGTCGACCTCCTCGACCGCGTCGAGGCGGGCCATCCACTGCAGGTGGTGGTCCTGGAGGCGGTCCATGTCGGACTTCTGGCCGCCGTTGAGCAGCCAGGCCGCCTGGAAGGTGGCGGTGCCAGCACCGGAGTTGACGGGGGTGTCGCCGAACCGCTTGGCGCCGAGCAGGAGGAGTTCGTGGTTGCCCATGAGGGCCTTGCAGTAGCCGCCGGCCGCCGCCGCCTCGGCGGACAGCCGCATCACCAGGTCGATGACGCCGATGCCGTCCGGGCCGCGGTCGGTGAAGTCGCCGAGGAACCACAGCCGCGCGGTGCCCGCGCACCACTGGCCCGCGGAGTCGACGAGGCCCTGCTCCTGGAGGGCGGCGACCAGCTGGTCGAGGTAGCCGTGCACGTCGCCGACGACGTACAGCGGGCCGGGACCGGCCGGTGGCTGCGCGGCCGGCAGCGGAGCGGGTTCCACCGCCGCCTGGGCCGTGTCCCCGCGCTGGATGACGGGCAGGTCGCGCTGGGTGGGCGTGTACGCGTCCGGGTAGCCCTCCTCGGGCGCCGAGGGGCCCTCTTCCAGGGGCGGCGCCGTGTCGGCGGGGGGCGCGCTGGGGGCGTACGGACCGGTCTCGTTCATGTACGCGGGCACCCGGAAGTCGCGCAGTGTCGCCGTCCGCTCCGCCTCGGGTCCCTGACCGGCCCCCTGAGTCATCGACCCCTCCACCATCGCGCCGCATCTGCACCGCATCGGACTGCCTGGTCGCAGCGGCCCGCGGTGTCGTGCGCCCATCATAGGAATGCGGATCGCGCCGTGTGATGACCCAGGGGTGGTGAATCGGAGCAGGACTCAGGTTCACCGCGGCTTTCGCCCCGATTGGGCCCTCTTCGGCGATCCCGCGACGGGCTGCCCTTACCGCTCCTCCGGCGATCTGGGCGGGCTGACGGTCGTGCGCGGCGGGCGCCGCTGCGAGGAGGTGCGCACGATCAGTTCGGTCGGTATGACCTGCTGGACCGGCTGGTCCGACTCGACCCCCTCGATGGCGTCGATGAGGAGCTGGACCACGGCGGTGCCGATGCGGCGCGGTTTGAGGGAGAGCGTGGTGATCGGCGGCTCGGTGTTGGCGTAGACCGTGGATTCGCTGCAGCACACCAGCAGCAGGTCGTCGGGGACCCGCAGGCCGTAGCGGCGGGCGGCGGCGAGCAGGTCCGTGCCGTTCGGGTCGAACAGGCCGTAGACGGCGTCGGGCCGGTCGGGGCGCGCCAGCAGCCGGTCGGCGGCGACGGCGCCCGCGCACGGGTCGTGGGCGGGGTAGGCCTCGTAGACGGGGTCCTGGCCGACGCGCTCGCACCAGCGCAGGTAGGCGGTGGTCGACAGGTGGGTGTACGTGTCGGTCGTGGTGCCGGTCAGCAGGCCGATGCGGCGGGCACCGGCCTCGGCGAGGTGGTCGAGGATGTCCAGGACGGCGGCCTCGTGGTCGTTGTCGACCCAGGCGGTGACCGGGAGGCTGCCGGCCGGGCGGCCGTCGCTGACCACCGGTAACCCCTGCCGGACCAGCTCGCTGACGACCGGGTCCTGGTCGGAGGGGTCGATGACGACGGTGCCGTCCAGGGCGACGTTCGACCACACGTCGTGGCGCGAGGTCGCCGGGAGGATGACGAGCGCGTAGCCGCGGGCGAGCGCGGCCGAGGTGGCGGCCCGCGCCATCTCGGCGAAGTACGCGAACTCGGTGAAGGTGAAAGGTTCATCCCCGTACGTCGTCACGGTCAGGCCGATGAGGCCCGATTTGCCGGTACGGAGTGTGCGTGCTGCGGCCGAGGGGCGGTACCCCAGCCGGTCGGCGACCTCACGGACGTGGCGGCGGGTGGCGTCCGGGAGCCGGCCCTTGCCGTTGAGGGCGTCGGAGACGGTTGTGATGGAGACTCCGGCGGCGGCGGCCACGTCTCTGATGCCCGCCCGGCCCGGCCGACTGCCTCGACGAGAGGTTTCCGCGCGGCTCACCTGATGCTTCCCTGCTGCTGTCATGGCGAGCCGATAGTAGGGCTCATGCGGTGGGGTAGTGCGGACGCATATGCACGTATTGGCAGGCACGTTTCTGCATGGCCAAGTGGGGTCAACTGCCTAAGAAAACAAGCTAGTTAATCGATTCCGTCCAAGGACGTGATGCGACGGCACCCGTGAGCCTGTCGAGCCTTCGAGGTCTCGAAGAGGTCTCAACTCACCTGCACGAGCGATGCGCGCCACGGCGCAAGCCACCGGCGCGTAGATATATGTGAGACGCGCCCCTCGTTCGTACATATTCGTACATGGATGCCCTCGATGCGCGGTGGGCGGCGCTCGGGGAAGCCGGCCGGGAGTGATGGTCTCCGACCCATTCGCAGGGACGCCCAATCCTCATAAGGTATGGAGTATTGAGTCGGCGGTGGTCACGAGGAGGACAGCGGTGAGCGAGACGAACCCGAAGCTGCGCGCCGAGCTGGAAGGCATCCCCACCTACAAGCCCGGCAAGCCCGCCGCGGCCGAAGGCCCGGTGGCGTACAAGCTGTCCTCGAACGAGAACCCGTACCCGCCCCTGCCGGGCGTCATGGAGACGGTGACGGCGGCCGCCTCCTCCTTCAACCGGTACCCGGACATGGCCTGCACCGACCTGGTCAACGAGCTGGCCGAGCGCTTCGGGGTGCCGGCCTCGCACGTGGCCACCGGCACCGGCTCGGTCGGGGTCGCCCAGCAGCTGATCCAGTCCACCAGCGGTCCCGGCGACGAGGTCATGTACGCCTGGCGGTCCTTCGAGGCGTACCCGATCATCACCCAGATCAGCGGGGCGACCTCGGTGAAGGTGCCGCTCACCCCGGGCGATGTGCACGACCTGGACGCGATGGCGGACGCGATCACCGACCGCACCCGCCTGATCTTCGTCTGCAATCCGAACAACCCGACCGGCACGGTGGTGCGCAGGCCCGAACTGGAGCGGTTCCTGGACCGGGTGCCCAGCGATGTGCTGGTGGTGCTGGACGAGGCCTACCGCGAGTTCATCCGCGACCCCGAGGTGCCCGACGGCGCGGTCCTGTACCGCGAGCGGCCCAACGTCTGCGTGCTGCGCACCTTCTCCAAGGCCTACGGTCTCGCCGGGCTGCGGGTGGGTTTCGCCATCGCCCACGAGCCGGTCGCGGCGGCGCTGCGCAAGACCGCGGTGCCGTTCGGCGTGAGCCAGCTGGCACAGGAGGCGGCGATCGCCTCCCTGCGTGCCGAGGACGAGCTGCTGGGCCGGGTCGGCTCGCTGGTGTGCGAGCGCACGCGCGTGGTCGACGCGCTGCGCGCCCAGGGCTGGACCGTCCCCGAGACGCAGGCCAACTTCGTGTGGCTGCGGCTGGGGGAGCGCACCGTCGCCTTCGCCGAGGCCTGTGAGCGGGCGGGTGTGGTCGTGCGGCCGTTCCCGGGTGAGGGAGTGAGGGTGACCGTCGCGGAGAGCGAGGCGAACGACATCTTCCTCAAGACGGCGGAGGCCTTCCACAAGGAGGGGTGAGCACCTGCCACGGCGTGGACCCGTGCCCCGGCGTGAACCTCCCGCGGCGGCGCGAGCGCCCGGCCACGGCGCGAGCACGCGGTCACGAGGTGTCGTGACCGGCACACCCATGGAGGGATGAGCGCTCCGTCCGGTCCTGCAGGGCCTGTCCGGTGGCGCGGGTCTGCCGCGGCCGATCCGCCGGGCGGGCCCTCAGTCGTCCACCGGCTCCACGCGCACGGGGTCGCCGTCGCGGACCGTCGAGAGGCGGCGGGGGTCGCCGTCGATCCGGCCGAGGACGTTGCACGGGCCGGCGAGACGGCATTCGTCGCCGTGCGAGATCGGCGTGGGCCCGTAGGGGAGGGCCAGTGCGTCCCCGTCGGTCCAGAAGGCGACGGTGCCGGGTGCGACGACCTGCACAGCGTCGGTTTCACGTGGAACGCGGACGCCGGTGTCGAAGTAGACCTCCTCGCCCCAGGTGCGGGCGGTGGAGACGAGCGGCAGTTCCTCGGCGAGGGCCTGGGCGGTGGGGGTGTCGTCGAGGCGGGCGGTGAGCCGGCCTGCGGGCCAGGAGATCCGTATCTGCATGACCGGCAATTCAACAAGTTGTTGAAGTTGTTGCCAAGGGGCCGACGCGAAGGCGAAGGGGGGACCCCCGGTGCGGAACGGAAAATCGGTACGTCATAATTGCTTGTGAATGTGAACGCGTTCACAAGCGCGTCCGATTGCTGCTGTGTTGCGTAGGACATAACAGGGCAAACCGCCGCCGCGCGACCGGCGACGTAAGGAGAGTGACGACGTGAACCTGGCTTTGGCGCCGGAGACACTGGCGCGCTGGCAGTTCGGCATCACGACCGTCTACCACTTCCTGTTCGTTCCCCTGACGATCTCCCTGGCCGCCCTGACGGCCGGGCTGCAGACGGCCTGGGTGCGGACGGAGAAGGAGAAGTACCTCAGAGCGACCAAGTTCTGGGGCAAGCTCTTCCTGATCAACATCGCCATGGGTGTGGTCACCGGCATCGTGCAGGAGTTCCAGTTCGGCATGAACTGGTCGGACTACTCCCGCTTCGTCGGTGACATCTTCGGCGCCCCGCTCGCCTTCGAGGCGCTGATCGCGTTCTTCTTCGAGTCCACCTTCATCGGCCTGTGGATCTTCGGCTGGGACAAGCTGCCCAAGAAGATCCACCTGGCCTGCATCTGGATGGTCTCGCTCGGCACGATCCTGTCGGCGTACTTCATCCTCGCGGCCAACTCGTGGATGCAGCACCCCGTCGGCTACCGGATCAACGAGGCCAAGGGGCGCGCCGAACTCACCGACTTCTGGGCCGTCCTGACCCAGAACACCGCGCTCACCCAGGCCTTCCACACGCTCTCCGCCGCCTTCCTCACCGGAGGCGCCTTCATGGTCGGCATCGCCGCCTACCACCTCGCCCGCAAGAAGCACGTGGGCGCGATGAAGACGTCCCTGCGGCTCGGGCTGATCACCGTGGTCATCGCCGGCCTGCTCACCGCGATCAGCGGCGACACCCTCGGCAAGGTCATGTTCAAGCAGCAGCCGATGAAGATGGCCGCCGCCGAGGCCCTGTGGGACGGCCAGAAGCCCGCCCCCTTCTCGATCTTCGCCTACGGCAACGTCGAGAAGGGCCACAACTCGGTCGCCATCGAGATACCCGGCCTGCTGTCCTTCCTCGCCGACGACAGCTTCAGCTCCTACGTCCCCGGCATCAACGACGTCAACAAGGCCGAGCAGCAGAAGTTCGGGCCCGGCGACTACCGGCCCAACATCCCGGTCACCTTCTGGGGCTTCCGGTGGATGATCGGGTTCGGCATGGCCTCCTTCGCCATCGGCCTGGCCGGACTCTGGCTCACCCGCAAGAAGTTCATGCTGCCGCAGCATCTGCGGGTCGGCGACGACGAGGTACCGCATCTGGTGCTGTCCCGGAACAAGGCGCTCAGCCCGCAGCTGACCACGTGGTACTGGCGTATCGCCGTCTGGACCCTGGCCTTCCCCCTGATCGCCAACTCCTGGGGCTGGATCTTCACCGAGATGGGCCGTCAGCCGTGGGCCGTCTACGGCGTGCTGCAGACCCGGCACGCGGTCTCCCCCGGTGTCTCCCAGGGCGAGGTCATCACCTCCATGGCCGTCTTCACGACGCTGTACGCCATCCTCGCCGTCGTCGAGGTCAAGCTGCTCGCCAAGTACGTCAAGGCGGGGCCGCCCGAGCTGACGGAGGCCGACCTCAATCCGCCCACGAAGATCGGCGGCGACCACCGTGACGCCGACAAGCCGATGGCCTTCTCCTACTAGGCCGAGGAAGGCACAGTCATGGAACTCCACGACGTCTGGTTCGTCCTGATCGCCGTCCTGTGGACCGGCTACTTCTTCCTGGAGGGGTTCGACTTCGGGGTCGGTGTCCTCACCAAGCTGCTCGCCCGCGACCGGCCCGAGCGGCGGGTGCTGATCAACACGATCGGCCCCGTCTGGGACGGCAACGAGGTCTGGCTGCTCTCCGCGGGCGGCGCCACGTTCGCAGCCTTCCCCGAGTGGTACGCCACACTGTTCTCCGGCTTCTACCTGCCCCTGCTCGTGATCCTCGTCTGCCTCATCGTGCGCGGTGTCGCCTTCGAGTACCGGGCCAAGCGGCCGGAGGAGAACTGGCAGCGCAACTGGGAACACGCGATCTTCTGGTGCTCGCTGATCCCCGCCTTCCTGTGGGGCGTGGCCTTCGGCAACATCGTGCACGGCGTCAAGATCGACCGGAACCTCGAGTACGCCGGCAGCCTGGGTGACCTGCTCAACCCGTACGCGCTGCTCGGCGGACTGGTCACCCTGACGCTGTTCACCTTCCACGGCGCGGTGTTCACGGCGCTGAAGACCGTCGGTGAGATCCGGGAGCGGGCACGCAGGATGGCCCTGCGGGTGGGTCTGGTGACGGCCGTCGCGTCCCTCGCCTTCCTGCTCTGGACGCAGGCCGACACCGGGAACGCCCGGAGCCTGGTGGCCCTGGTCGTCGCGGTCGTCGCGCTGGTCGCCGCGCTGGTGGCCAACCAGGCCGGTCGTGAGGGATGGTCCTTCGCCCTGTCCGGCGTCACCGTCGTGGCCGCCGTGGCGATGCTGTTCCTGTCGCTGTTCCCGAACGTCATGCCGTCCACGCTGAACGGGGACTGGAGCCTGACGGTCACCAACGCCTCCTCCAGCCCCTACACCCTGAAGATCATGACGTGGTGTGCGGGGATCGCCACACCGATCGTCCTGCTCTACCAGGGATGGACGTACTGGGTCTTCCGCAAGCGGATCGGCACCCAGCACCTCGCCGAAGCCGCGCACTGAGTCCGGCGAGGGGTGTGTTTCACGTGAAACACACCCCTCGGGACCGAAGGGCATGTTTCACGTGAAACCGATCGATCCGCGTCTTCTTCGCTACGCCCGGGCCACCCGGTTCTTCCTGGCGGCCGTCATCGGCCTCGGGGCCCTGGGCGCCGGACTCGTCGTCGCGCAGGCCATGCTCATCGCCGAGGTGGTGGTCGGCGCCTTCCAGCACCGGATGCCGGTCAGTGAACTGCGCACGCCGCTTCTGCTGCTGGTGGCCGTCGCCGGCGGCCGGGCGCTGGTCTCCTGGCTCACCGAACTGGCGGCGCACCGGGCGAGCGCCGCGGTGAAGTCCGAGCTGCGCGGGCGCCTGCTCGCCCGCGCGGTGGCGCTGGGCCCCGGCTGGCTCGGCGAACAGCGGACCGGCTCGCTGGTCGCGCTGGCCACACGCGGCATCGACGCCCTGGACGACTACTTCTCGCGCTGTCTGCCGCAGCTCGGCCTCGCGGTCGTCGTCCCGGTGGCGGTGCTGGCCAGGATCGTCACGGAGGACTGGGTCTCGGCGGCCGTCATCGTCGGGACGCTGCCCCTCATCCCCGTCTTCATGATGCTGATCGGGTGGGCCACCCAGTCCCGCATGGACCGCCAGTGGCGGCTGCTGTCCCGCCTCTCGGGCCACTTCCTCGACGTCGTGGCCGGCCTGCCGACCCTGAAGGTGTTCGGCCGCGCCAAGGCGCAGGCGGAGTCGATCAGGCGCATCACGGACGAGTACCGGCGGGCGACCCTGCGCACGCTGCGGATCGCGTTCCTGTCCTCCTTCGCGCTGGAGCTGCTCTCCACGCTCTCGGTGGCCCTGGTGGCCGTGACGATCGGCATGCGGCTGGTCAGCGGCGGCATGGACCTCTACACCGGCCTCGTCATCCTCGTGCTCGCCCCCGAGGCCTACCTGCCGCTGCGCCAGGTGGGAGCGCAGTACCACGCGGCTGCCGAGGGACTGGCGGCGGCCGAGGAGATCTTCGATGTGCTGCAGACACCGGTTCCCCGGTCCGGTACGGCGGCCGTTCCCGCCGGGGCCCTCGCCTTCGAGGGCGTGAGCGTCCGCTACCCGGGACGGTCGGCGGACGCCGTGTCCGACGTGACCTTCGCCGTGCGGCCGGGGGAGACCGTGGCGCTCGTCGGTCCGAGCGGCGCCGGCAAGTCGACGCTGCTGAACGTCCTGCTCGGCTTCCTGCACCCCACCACGGGCCACGTATGTGTCGGAGGAACCGACCTGCTCGACATCGATCCGGAACAGTGGCGGTCACGCATCGCCTGGGTGCCGCAGCGGCCCCACCTGTACGCCGGGACGATCGCCGAGAACGTCCGTCTGGCCCGGCCCGGCGCGGACGACGCGGCGGTCCGCGCGGCGCTGGCCGACGCCGGAGCGCTCGGCTTCGTCGACGCTCTGCCCGACGGGACGCGGACCGTGCTCGGCGAGGACGGCGCGGGTCTGTCGGCGGGACAGCGGCAGCGGCTCGCGCTGGCCCGGGCCTTCCTCGCCGACCGCCCCGTCCTGCTGCTCGACGAGCCGACGGCGGCTCTGGACGGGGCGACCGAGGCCGAGATCGTGGAGGCGGTGCGCCGGCTGTCCGCCGGACGCACCGTGCTGCTCGTGGTGCACCGCCCCGCACTGCTCGACGTCGCGGACCGGGTGGTGCGGCTGGAGGACACCGAGGCGCGGGAACGGACGAGCACGGCGGTGGCGACCGGCCCCGGCCGGCCCGCAGAAACGGGCCCGCGGCCGGCCGAAGCCCCGGCACCCCTGGACGCCCCCGCGTCCGCGCCGGCAGCGGGCGCGGTCCTCGCACGGGTCCGGGCGACGGCGGGCCGCCGACGCGCCCGTCTCGCCCTCGCGCTGCTGCTGGGCAGCCTCGCGCTCGGCAGCGCCGTCGGTCTGATGGCCACCTCGGGATGGCTCATCTCGCGCGCCTCCCAGCATCCGCCCGTGCTCTACCTGATGGTGGCCGTCACCGCGACCCGCGCCTTCGGCATCGGCCGGGCCGTCTTCCGCTACGCCGAGCGGCTGGTGTCGCACGACGCGGTGCTGCGGATGCTCGCCGACACCCGCGTCGCCGTCTACCGGAGGCTGGAGCGGCTCGCACCCGCCGGGCTGCGCCGGACACGCCGGGGCGATCTGCTCACACGGCTGGTCGCCGACGTGGACGCCCTGCAGGACTACTGGCTGCGCTGGCTGCTGCCCGCCGGTGCCGCCGTGACCGTCTCCGTCGCGTCCGTGGCCTTCACGGCCTGGCTGCTGCCCGAGGCCGGGGCGGTCCTCGCCGCGGGACTGCTGCTGGCCGGGGCGGGTGTCCCGCTGGTCACCGCTTCCGTGGCGCGCCGGGCCGAGCAGCGGCTCGCCCCCGCACGCGGTGCCCTGGCCACACGGGTGACCGATCTGCTCACGGGGACCGCCGAGCTGACGGTCGCCGGTGCGTTGCCGGCGCGCAGCGCCGAGACCCGCCGCGCCGACACCGTACTGACCCGGATCGCCTCGCGTGCCGCGACCGCGACCGCGCTCGGCGACGGGCTCACCGCGCTCGTCTCGGGGCTGACCGTGGCGGCCGCCGCGCTCGTCGGCGCCCAAGCGGTGGCCGGCGGACGGCTGGGCGGGGTGGCCATGGCCGTCGTCGTCCTCACCCCGCTGGCCGCCTTCGAGGCGGTCCTCGGCATGCCGCTCGCCGCGCAGTACCGGCAGCGCGTGCGGCGCAGCGCCGAGCGCGTGTACGAGATCCTGGACGCGCCCGAGCCGGTGCGCGAGCCGGAGGCGCCGCGGCCCACGCCCGAGACCCCCTTCCCGCTCACCGTCCGGCACCTCACGGCCCGCCACCCGGGGCAGGACAGGGACGCGCTCGCCGGGCTTGACCTCACCCTGGAGGAGGGGCGCAGGGTCGCCGTCGTCGGACCGTCCGGGGCCGGCAAGTCGACGCTCGCGCAGGTCCTGCTGCGGTTCCTCGACCCGCGGGCGGGGGTCTACAGCATCGGCGGGACCGACGCGTGCGCCCTCGACGGCGACGCTGTACGGCGGTGGGTGGGGCTGTGCGCCCAGGACGCGCACCTCTTCGACAGTTCGGTGCGGGAGAACCTCCTGCTCGCGAAGAAGGACGCGAGCGAGTCGGAGCTGCGGGACGCGCTCGGGCGCGCCCGGCTGCTGGACTGGGCCTGCAGTCTGCCCGACGGCCTCGACACCCTCGTCGGGGAGCACGGTGCGCGGCTGTCCGGGGGCCAGCGGCAGCGGCTGGCACTGGCCCGTGCGCTGCTCGCCGACTTCCCCGTCCTCGTCCTCGACGAGCCGGCCGAGCATCTCGACCTGCCGACCGCCGACGCGCTCACCGCCGATCTGCTGAGGGCCACCGAGGGCCGTACGACGTTGCTCATCACACACCGTCTGGCCGGGCTGGAGGCGGTGGACGAGGTGATCGTGCTGGACGGGGGCCGGGTGGTCCAGCGCGGCCCGTACGCGGAACTGGCCGCGCTGCCGGGCCCGCTGCGGCGGATGGCCGAGCGGGAGACGGCGGCGGAGCTGCTGGTGGGGGCGCGCTAGGGGCTGTCGTCCGGATCAGGCCGGATCGGGGGGTGCCGGGCTCGCGAGCCCGGCATGCTCCCGCAGGAGGGGACCCGGGGCCCAGCCGGTCAGGGCCCGTGGGGCGCGTCGGGCGCCTCGGGACACGCCAGGCCGCTGAGGCCACGTCGGGTTCCGGCCGCTCCGGGCCGCTCCGGTCCGCGCCGCGGACGGCCCGGTGCCCGTCGGCACGGCGTCACTGCGGGGCCCCGCTGTCCCGGCGGGTCAGGCGTGCGCCGCTGTCACCGCCGCTGTTCGAGGATCCGTTCGATCACCAGCGCCACGCCGTCCTCGTTGTTGGCCGCGGTCCGGCCGGTCGCCGCGGCGACGGCGTCCGGGTGCGCGTTGCCCATGGCGTACGACCGGCCGGCCCAGGTGAGCATCTCGATGTCGTTGGGCATGTCGCCGAAGGCGACGACCTCCTCCCGCGAGATGCCGCGTTCGGCGCAGGCCAGGGCGAGCGTGCTGGCCTTGGAGACGCCCGGGCCGCTGATCTCCAGCAGGGCGCTGGGACTGGAGCGGGTGATGGTGGCGCGTTCCGCGACGGCGAGCCGGGCCAGGGTGAGGAAGCCGTCGGGTTCCATCGTGGGGTGGGCGGCGAGGATCTTGAGGATCGGCTGGCCGGCGGCGGCGCCTCCCGGGGCCAGCAGGTCCTCCACGGGCGCCAGCGTGTCCGGTGCCTCCATGAGCAGCTTCGGATAGTCCGGCTCCTGGTGGAACCCGTACGTCTGCTCGATGGCGTACGCCGTCCCGGGCGCCGCCTCGCGCAGCAGCCGTACGGTGTCCAGAGCGTTCTCCAGGGCGAGGTCGCGCACCTTCACGAACCGGTGGGCGCCGGGGCCGCCGTGCAGGTCGACCACGGCCGCTCCGTTGCCGCAGATCGCGAGGCCGTGACCGTGCACGTGGTCACTGACGACGTCCATCCAGCGGGCGGGCCGGCCGGTGACGAAGAAGACCTCGATGCCTGCCTCCTCGGCGGCGGCGAGAGCGGCGACCGTGCGTGCGGAGACCGACTTGTCGTCGTGCAGCAACGTTCCGTCAAGATCGGTGGCGATCAGCCGCGGCGGGACGGCGGGTGCGCCTCCCCGGGCGCGCGAGGTCGTGAGCTGGGAAGAGGCCGGGGGCTCGGGCTGTCTCGTCGCTGAGGTCACCGGCTCATTGTCCCGCATATGCCCGCACGCCCGTGCGGGACTGCGCACATCTGAGACGTCGCCTCCGTCACGCCAGCTGGGCGGGGGCTTCCATGGCGATCCGTTCGAACATCTTCTCGTCCGCCGCGAAGTCCGAGCCGGCGATCGGCCAGTGGATCACGATCTCGGTGAAGCCCAGGTCCCGGTGACGGCCCGCGAAGTCGACGAAGGCGCCGACGGACTCCAGGGGCTGTCCGCGGTCGGGGGTGAACCCGGTGAGCAGGATCTTGTCGAGCGTACGGACGTCACGGCCGATCGCCTCACACGCGGCACCGAGCTTGTCGACCTGGCCGCGCAGGGCCTGGACGGACTGTTCCGGCGTGCCGTTCTCGAACAGCTCGGGGGCGCCGGTGGTCACCCAGGCCTGCCCGTGACGCGCCGCGAGCCGCAGGCCCCGCGGGCCGGTGGCCGCCACGGCGAACGGCAGCCTGGGCCTTTGCACACACCCGGGGATGTTCCGTGCCTCGTGCGCCGAGTAGAACTCACCCTCGTACGACACCGAGTCCTCGGTCAGCAGGCGGTCCAGCAGCGGTACGAACTCGGCCAGCCGGTCGGCGCGCTGCCGTGGCGTCCAGGGCTCCTGACCCAGCGCGGTGGCGTCGAAGCCGGTGCCGCCGGCGCCGACGCCGAGCGTGAGACGGCCGCCGGAGATGTCGTCGAGCGAGATCAGTTCCTTGGCCAGAGTGACGGGGTGCCGGAAGTTCGGCGAGGTCACCAGGGTGCCCAGACGCATGCGCTCGGTCACGGTCGCGGCGGCGGTCAGCGTGGGGAGAGCACCGAACCACGGGCCGTCCCGGAAAGTGCGCCAGGACAGGTGGTCGTAGGTGTAACCGGTGTGGAAGCCGAGCTGCTCGGCACGGATCCACGCCGAACGGCCGCCCTCGTGCCAGCGGCGGTGCGGAAGGATGACGGTGCTCAGACGCAGACTCATGAGCCCGAGCCTAAGCGGGCCCGGCCGTTTCACGTGAAACGGTCACCGCATGCGGCTGTTCAGCCACGCGGTGAGGCCGATCACCGGGACCGGCTCCTTGTACGTACGGTCGCCGGGCAGGGGAACGACCAGGCGGTAGCCGGGTGGGAAGCGCCGTGCCCTGACGAACGCCGTTCCGTCCCAGAGCGCACGGAGGAAGGCGGGGACGTCGTCGCGGGGCAGGTCGTGGAACTCCACGCCCTCCACGGTGATCAGTGCGTCCTCCTCCGGGTAGAGCCGTACGGTCGTGCGGGGCAGGCCGCCGAACTCGACGAAGGCCTCGTGCGGGAGCGAACCGTCCGGGTCGGTGGTGACACCGACGCCCGCTGCGCTGCGCCGCGAGGTCTGGTCGGCGCCGATGTCATGGCTCACCTCGATCTCACGCGCGTAGGCGGAGGCGAGGGCGCGGCAGGCGGCGACTGCGGCTTCGGTCGAGGCGAGACGGTGACGCATGCCGCCGATCATGCCGGACCGGTCAGTGGCCGGAAGCCAGGCGCAGGTACCGGGGCGGTACGGCCTGCGTCAGCCACACGCCGTTGGCGCTGACCCGGAACACGTGCCCGTCGCGGTGCATGGCGCCGGTGTCCACCGTGAGCACGACCGGCCGGCCGCGGCGGGCGCCCACCCGGGTCGCGGTCTCGCGGTCGGGTGAGAGGTGCACGTCGTGCCGGTTCATGGGCCGCAGGCCCTCGGCGCGGATCGCCCCGAGGCTGCGGGCCACCGTCCCGTGCCAGAGGTACGGCGGCGGGGTGGCCGGCGGCAGCCCGAGGTCGACGTCGACACTGTGGCCCTGGCTCGCCCGGATGAGGTCGCCGCGGATCTCGAAGCGCCGCTTGTCGTTGGTGGCGACCACGTGGTCGAGCTCCTCGCGGGTGATCCGGAAGCGGTGCGCGTTCGCCGCCGCGAGCAGGGCGTCGATCCCGGTCCAGCCGGCCTCGTCGAGCGTGAGTCCGATCCTTCCGGGCTGGTGGCGCAGGTGCCTGGAGAGGTACTTCGACACCTTCACGGCGCGTCTTTCGTCCATGCCCCCAGCCTGCCGGGAGAGACGAGCCTCACGCAGAACTTTTTCGCCGGGGAGGTTTGATCCACAGCGATGTGAAGTTATCCACAGGATCGGGCAGGAATCTGTGGACAACCGGCCGCGGCGGCTGCCGCACGGGACGGCCGTCGCTTCCGCCGGGGACGGCCGGGGCGGGCGGCTCTCACAAGCGTGGCCGCACCCGGGCCAGGCCGCGCCGCGCCCGCGGGGTGAAGCGGGACATCGCGTGGAGCAGCCGGGCCTCCGGAGTCACCGGTACCACCGCGGCGTTCCGGACGACCGCGCGCAGGATCGCGTCGGCGACCTTCTCCGGCGGATAGCCGCGCAGCCCGTACAGCCGGGCCGCGCGCTTCCGGCGGCGCTTCTCCTCGGCCGCGTCGACCCCCGCGAAGCGCGCCGTGGACGTGATGTCGGTGTCGACGAATCCGGGACACACCGCCGTGACCCCGATCCCCTGCCCGGCCAGCTCCGCCCGCAGGCACTCGCTGAGCATCAGCACCGCCGCCTTGGAGGTGCTGTAGGCGGGCAGTGCCCGGGAGGGCTGGTAGGCCGCCGCCGACGCGGTGTTGACGATGTGTCCGCCCTGGCCGCGCTCGGCCATCTGCTTCCCGAAGAGCCGGCAGCCGTGGATCACACCCCACAGGTTGACGTCGAGAACCTTGCGCCAGTCCTCCGTGGTGTGGTCGAAGAACGCGCCGGACAGGCCGATGCCCGCGTTGTTCACCAGCACGTCCACCACGCCGTACTCGGCGGCGACCCGCTCGGCCAGCTTCTCCATCGCCCGCTCGTCACAGACGTCGGCGGCCTCCGCCCAGGCCTCCCGGGCACCCAGCGGCCGGGCCAGTTCGGCCGTGCGCGCCGCGGCCCCGGCGTCCCGGTCCACGGCCACCACGCGAGCCCCGGCCCCGGCGAAGGCGAGCGCGGTGGCCCGTCCGATGCCGCTGCCCGCGCCGGTGACCAGGACGAGCTGGCCGGCGAACCGGTCGGCGTACGGTCCGGTGGCGGCGGGCGCGGGCCGCCCGGCCCCGGCGGAGGTCACGAAGTCGGCGATCCAGTCGGCCAGCCGGTCGGGCCGGGTGCGGGGGGCCCAGTGCTGTGCCGGAAGGGTGCGGCGCACCAGACGCGGGACCCACTGCTCCAGATCGTCGTACAGCCGTTCGGAGAGGAAGGCGTCGTTCACAGGGGTGATGAGCTGCACGGGGACGTGGGCCCGGGCGTCCGGCCGCGGCCTGCGCAGGCGCGCCCGCACGTTGTCGCGGTACAGCCATGCTCCGTGCGTGGCGTCCTGCGGCAGCGAGGGGGTCGGGTAGCCGTCGGCGGGAACCTTCTCCACGCGCTGGAGGATCTTCGGCCAGCGCCTGCCGAGGGGGCCGCGCCAGGCGAGTTCGGGCAGGACGGGCGTGTGCAGCAGGTAGACGTACCAGGACCTGGCGCCCTGGCCGAGGAGCTGCCCCACCCGGCGCGGAGTGGGGTGGGCCAGACGGGAGCTGATCCAGTGGCCGAAGTGGTCGAGGGAGGGACCGGACAGGGAGGTGAAGGAGGCGATCCGGCCCTCGGTGCGCCGGACGGTGACGAACTCCCAGGCCTGCACCGAGCCCCAGTCGTGCCCCACCAGGTGCACCGGTGCGTCCGGGCTGACCGCGTCGGCGACCGCCAGGAAGTCGTCGGTGAGTTTCTCCAGGGTGAATCCGCCGCGCAAGGGCCGGGGCGCGGTGGAGCGGCCGTGGCCGCGGACGTCGTACAGCACGACGTGGAGGCCGAAGTGCCCGGCGAGGCGTTCGGCCACCTCCGACCAGACCTCCTTGCTGTCCGGGTAACCGTGCACCAGGATCACCGTCGGCCTGCGCTGATCCCCCAGCTCGGCCACGCACAGCTCGACCTCGCCGGTCCGTACCCGGCGCTCCCGCGCGCCCTTCAGCGGCGACACACGCATCACCTTCCCTCCGCCCGGCGGCACACTCCCCGTGCCCGCCTTCGCCGGGGACCGGGTGCCCGTCACGTGACTCCGGCGACTGTGGCAGTTGTTAGACGGAACGTCAATAGGGCGGGGTGCGGCCTGGTAGGGCCGGGTTGTCCCGGAACATGGGCCACCCCAGGGGTGCGCCCCCTAGGGCCCCGTAATACTCAAGAGGGACTGCAAGACGGCTCTGGGGTCTGACGACTCGCGTGGCGGCCGTCACTATCGTCGAAGACGTGACTGTGATCGCGACCGAAAGCCTGAGCAAGCGGTTCCCCCGGGTGACCGCGCTTGACCGGCTCTCCGTGGACGTCGGACCCGGTGTGACCGGACTCGTCGGCGCCAACGGAGCCGGCAAGTCCACACTGATCAAGATCCTGCTGGGTCTGTCCCCCGCCACGGAGGGCCGTGCCAAGGTGCTCGGCCTCGACGTCGCCAACGAGGGCGCCGCGATCCGCGAGCGCGTCGGCTACATGCCGGAACACGACTGCCTGCCACCGGACGTCTCGGCCACCGAGTTCGTCGTCCACATGGCCCGCATGTCCGGCCTGCCGCCCACCGCCGCCCGCGAGCGCACCGCCGACACCCTGCGCCACGTCGGCCTCTACGAGGAGCGCTACCGCCCCATCGGCGGCTACTCGACCGGCATGAAGCAGCGGGTCAAGCTCGCCCAGGCCCTGGTGCACGACCCGCAGCTGGTCTTCCTCGACGAGCCGACCAACGGCCTCGACCCGGTCGGCCGCGACGAGATGCTCGGCCTCATCCGCCGCATCCACACCGACTTCGGCATCTCGGTCCTGGTCACCTCCCACCTGCTGGGCGAGCTGGAGCGCACCTGCGACCACGTCGTCGTGATCGACGGCGGCAAGCTCCTGCGCTCCAGCTCCACCACCGACTTCACCCAGACCACGACCACCCTCGCCGTCGAGGTCACCGACAGCGACGAACACCCGGACGGCACCCGCGCGGTCCGTGAGGCGCTCCACGCGCGCGGGGTGCGGACCGAGGACGGCACCGGGCTGCCGGGCGCGGGACACGTCCTGCTGCTCACCGCCCAGAGCGAGGAGACCTACGACCTGGTGCGGGACGTGATCGCCGACCTCGGCCTCGGCCTGGTCCGCATGGAGCAGCGCCGGCACCACATCTCGGAGGTCTTCCGGGACGACGACGAACAGCGCGAGGGACAGCGGAAGGAGGCGGCCGACCATGTCGCTTGAGCAGCCCCTGCGGAATCCGGCACCGCCCGCGGGCGACCAGACCCGCATCCACAACATCGGCTACCGCAACTACGACGGCCCCCGCCTCGGCCGCGCCTACGCCCGACGCTCGCTGTACTCGCAGTCCCTGCGCGGCTCCTACGGCCTCGGACGCTCGGTGAAGTCCAAGGTGCTGCCGATGCTGCTGTTCGTGGTGATGTGCGTGCCCGCGGCCATCATGGTCGCCGTCGCGGTCGCCACCAAGGCCAAGGACCTCCCCGTCGACTACACGCGCTACGCCATCATCATGCAGGGCGTCATCAGCCTGTACGTCGCCTCACAGGCACCGCAGTCCGTCTCCCGCGACCTGCGCTTCAAGACCGTGCCGCTGTACTTCTCGCGGCCCATCGAGACCGCCGACTACGTCCGCGCCAAGTACGCGGCACTGGCCTCGGCGCTGTTCATCCTGACCGCCGCACCGCTGCTCGTCCTCTACGTGGGCGCGCTGCTGGCCAAGCTCGACTTCGCCGACCAGACCAAGGGATTCGCCGAAGGACTCGTCTCCGTGGCCCTGCTCTCACTGCTCTTCGCAGGCATCGGCCTGGTCATCGCCGCCATCACCCCGCGCCGGGGCTTCGGCATCGCCGCCGTGATCGCCGTCCTGGTCATCTCCTACGGCGCGGTCTCCACGCTGGAGGCCATCGCCGACGCCCAGAACAGCACGAGCGCCATCCCCTGGATCGGCCTGTTCTCACCGGTCACCCTCATCGACGGCATCCAGACGGCCTTCCTCGGCGCGACCTCCGCCGCCCCCGGCGCCGTCGGCCCCGGCAGCGGTCAGGGCGTCGTCTACGTCCTGGTCGTCCTCGGCCTCATCGCCGGCGCCTACGGCCTCCTGCTGCGCCGCTACAAGAAGGTGGGACTGTGACCACGCTCAGCATCGACCACGTCTCCCGCTGGTTCGGCAACGTGGTCGCCGTCAACGACATCACCATGACGATCGGCCCCGGCGTCACCGGCCTGCTCGGCCCCAACGGCGCCGGCAAGTCCACGCTCATCAACATGATGGGCGGATTCCTCGCCCCCTCCACCGGCACCGTCACCCTGGACGGCCGGCCCGTGTGGCGCAACGAGGAGATCTACCGGCACGTCGGCGTCGTCCCCGAGCGCGAGGCGATGTACGACTTCCTCACCGGCCGCGACTTCGTCGTCGCCAACGCCGAACTGCACGGCCTGGGCGCCAAGGCGGCACAGAAGGCGCTGGCCACGGTCGAGATGGAGTACGCGCAGGACCGCAAGATCTCCACCTACTCCAAGGGCATGCGCCAGCGCGTGAAAATGGCCAGCGCCCTGGTGCACGACCCCTCGCTGCTCCTGCTGGACGAGCCGTTCAACGGCATGGACCCGCGCCAGCGCATGCAGCTGATGGACCTGCTGCGACGCATGGGCGACGAGGGCCGCACGGTGCTGTTCTCCTCCCACATCCTGGAGGAGGTCGAGCAGCTCGCCTGGCACATCGAGGTCATCGTCGCCGGCCGGCACGCGGCCAGCGGTGACTTCCGCAAGATCCGCCGCCTGATGACCGACCGCCCGCACCGCTACCTGGTGCGCTCCAGTGACGACCGCGCCCTCGCGGCGGCACTGATCGCGGACCCGTCGACCTCCGGCATCGAGGTGGACCTCGCCGAAGGAGCGCTGCGCATCCAGGCCGTCGACTTCGGCCGGTTCACCACCCTGCTGCCGCGGGTGGCCCGGGACCACGGCATCCGGCTGCACACGGTCTCGCCGTCCGACGAGTCCCTCGAGTCCGTCTTCTCGTATCTTGTCGCGGCGTAGGAGGCCGAAGATGTACGACCCCACAGTCGCCCGGCTCACCTACCGAGCCCTGCTCGGCCGCCGCCGGGCCCTCATCCTCGGCGCGCTGCCCCTGCTGCTGATCGTCATCGCGGTCGTCGTGCGCGCCCTCACCGGCGCCGACGACCAGACCGCGGTCAACGTCCTCGGCGGCTTCGCGCTCGCCACCATGGTGCCGATCATCGGCGTCATCGCCGGTACCGGCGCGATCGGGCCGGAGATCGACGACGGCTCGGTGGTGTACCTGCTGTCCAAGCCGCTGAAGCGCCCGGTCATCATCTTCACCAAGCTGATCGTGGCGATCGCCGTGACCATGGTGTTCTCCGCGGTGCCCACGCTGATCGCCGGACTGATCCTCAACGGCAACGGCCAGCAGATCGCGGTGGCCTACACGGTGGCCGCCCTGGTCGCCTCCATCGCCTACGCCGCCCTGTTCCTCCTGCTGGGCACGGTCTCCCGGCACGCGGTGGTCTTCGGCCTGGTGTACGCGCTGGTCTGGGAGGCGCTGTTCGGCTCCCTGGTGCCCGGTGCGCGCACGCTGAGCATCCAGCAGTGGGCCCTGGCGGTCGCGCACAAGGTCGCCGGCGGGGACCTGGTGACCTCCGAGGTGGGCCTGACCACGGCGACGGTCCTGCTGGTCCTGGTGACCGTGCTGGCCACCTGGTACGCCGGGCAGAAACTGCGGTCCCTGACCCTCGCCGGCGAGGAGTGAGGCGCGGGCGGGCGCCGCGGTCCGGCGGGGCCCGCCCGCCCTTGACGGAGGCTTCACCGCCGTACGCACACACTGGGCGCAGCGGACGGAAGACCAGGAGGACGGAGATGAGCGGCGAGACTCCGCGGGGCGAGGACCGGCGCACGAGCGGGGACGGGTGGGACGACGTCGTCCTCGACACCGACTTCGTACGGGCCGCCGAGGCCACCGAGCCCTCGGCCCGGGCCCGGATGCTCGCCGCCCGCTGGCGCGGCCAGGCTCCCGAACCGCAGCCGTGGCGCTCCGACGAGCCGCCGGCGGGGTGGTTCTTCAGCAAGGTGCGCCGCCGCAGGTGGCGACGCCGCTGACGGGCCGGGTCAGCCTGCGGCACCGGCCCGCACGGCCGCACCGGCCCGCACGGCCGCACCGGCCGCTGCCCGGCTTGCACCGGCGTGCACGGCCTGCACGGACCGCGTCGGCCTGCACCGCCCACGGACCGCACCGGCGGCACGGCCTGAGCAGGTCTGTACCGCCTGCATCGGCCGGTTCCGGTGCCACCGTTCGGTGCAGGCCGGAGCGGCCGACGTGGCCGGAGCGGTGGGGCGTGGCCCGGGCCGGGTCAATTCGGTGGCGTCCTGGTCGTCGCGCCGGCACCGCTCTTGTTCGCAGCTCTCAGCCGTGGTCGGGGTCAGCCCCGCGCACGTTCGATCCGTGCATCCTCCGCGGACACCCGCTCACGGCCCGGGCCGTGAGGCCGGGTCTCAGCCCAGCATCCGCTCCACCACGACCGCGATGCCGTCCTCGTCGTGGGACGCGGTGACCTCGTCCGCGACCGCCTTCAGGTCGGCATGGGCATTGGCCATGGCCACGCCGTGGGCGGCCCAGGCGAACATCGGGATGTCGTTGGGCATGTCGCCGAAGGCGAGCGTGTCGGCGGCCTTCAGACCAAGCCGCCGCGCGGCCAGGGACAGCCCCGTCGCCTTGGACAGGCCGAGCGGGAGGAGCTCCACTATGCCCTCGCCGGCCATGGTGACCGAGACGAAACCGCCCGCGATCCGCAGGGCCGCCTCGGCCAGTTCGTCGTCGGACAGGGCCGGGTGCTGGATGTAGATCTTGTTGAGCGGGGCGTTCCACAGGTCCGAGGCGTCCGTGAGCGGCGTGCCGGGCAGGGCGCCCGTCAGGGCGTAACCGGACCCCACCAGCACCTCGCCGTCCAGGCCGTCCCGGCTCGCCGCCAGGTACAGCGGCCCGATCTCGGCCTCGATCTTGGCCAGGGCCACTTTGGCCAGCTGCCGGTCCAGGGTCACCGAGGTCAGCAGGCGCCGCTCCCCGGCGTCGTAGACCTGGGCACCCTGACCGCAGACCGCGAGACCGCTGTAACCGAGGTCCTCGAGGATGTGCCGCGTCCAGGGGACCGCGCGGCCGGTGACGACGATGTGCGCGGCACCGGCCGCCGCGGCCGCCGCCAGTGCCTCACGGGTGCGCGGCGAGACCGAGTCGTCCGAGCGCAGCAGCGTCCCGTCCAGGTCGGTCGCGATCAGCCGGTAGGGCAGGCCGCCGGAGGTCTCGCCGACGCCCTGGGAGACGGTGGCGGTCACTTGGCCGACGGCTCCAGGACCTCCCGGCCGCCGAGGTAGGGACGCAGCACCTCCGGCACGCGCACGGAACCGTCGGCCTGCTGGTGGTTCTCCAGGATGGCGACGATGGTGCGCGGCACGGCGCACAGGGTGCCGTTGAGGGTGGCGAGCGGCTTCACCTGCTTGCCGTCGCGGACGCGGATCGACAGACGCCGCGACTGGAACTCGGTGCAGTCCGAGGTCGAGGTCAGCTCGCGGTACTTGCCCTGGGTCGGGATCCACGCCTCACAGTCGAACTTGCGTGCGGCGGAGGCGCCCAGGTCGGCCGAGGCGACGTCGATCACGCGGAACGGCAGCTCCAGCGACGTCAGCCACTGCTTCTCCCACTCCAGCAGCCGCTGGTGCTCGGCCTGCGAGTCCTCCGGGGCGACGTAGGAGAACATCTCGACCTTGTCGAACTGGTGCACGCGGAAGATGCCGCGGGTGTCCTTGCCGTGCGAACCGGCCTCGCGGCGGAAGCACGGCGAGAAGCCCGCGTAGCGCAGCGGCAGCCGCTCGGCGTCGATGATCTCGTCCATGTGGTAGGCCGCCAGCGGCACCTCGGACGTGCCGACCAGGTAGAGGTCGTCCTTGTCGAGGTGGTAGACGTCCTGGGCGGCCTGGCCGAGGAATCCGGTGCCCGCCATGGACTGCGGGCGCACCAGCGCCGGGGTGAGCATCGGGGTGAAGCCGGCCGCGGTGGCCTGGCTGATCGCCGCGTTCACCAGGGCCAGTTCCAGCAGGGCGCCGACACCGGTGAGGAAGTAGAAGCGCGAGCCGGAGACCTTCGCGCCGCGCTCCACGTCGATCGCGCCGAGAAGCTGGCCCAGCTCCAGGTGGTCCTTGGGGGCGAAGCCCTCGGCGGCGAAGTCGCGGATCGTGCCGTGCGTCTCCAGCGTGACGAAGTCCTCCTCGCCGCCGACGGGCACGTCGGGGTGGACGAGGTTGCCGAGACGGAGCAGCAGTTCCTGGGTCTCCGCGTCGGCGGCGTCGCGTTCCGCGTCGGCCGCCTTGACGTCGGCGGCGAGCTGGCTCGCCTTCTTCAGCAGCTCGGCCTTCTCGTCCCCGGAGGCCTTGGGGATGAGCTTGCCCAGCGCCTTCTGCTCGGCGCGCAGCTCGTCGAAGCGGACGCCGGACGACCTGCGCCGCTCGTCGGCAGACAGGAGGGAGTCGACGAGCGCGACGTCCTCTCCACGGGCACGCTGCGAAGCGCGCGCACGGTCAGGGTCCTCACGGAGCAGACGAAGGTCAATCACGTGCTCAAGGCTACCGGTGCGGCGTTCGGGCTCACGACCCAGTATTCCGGTCCGCACCACTGCATGGCCGTACCCACCGTCATGGAGGAATTGCGTGTTGTGTCAATCGGGGTGTCCCGGCTCCCTGGAAGGGTGCGGGCGGCGGCGGCCCTGTTGACTGGATTTCCTTGTGCGCAGGGGGACTTGAGGGGTGAGTTGTCCACAGGAATCCCCACCCCGCGGTGAGTTATCCACAGGCTGTGCGCAACTTCTGTGGACTTCGGAATTGATCACTCCGGAAGTGTCGGCCGCCGGAAGAATTCCCGGCTCGAACCGGGCCGACACCCACTTTCGGGTGGAAAGGGGTCGCCCCAAAAGATGAACCAAAGGAAACGAGTGGACGAAGGGTGACCTGCGGGCTGATGGGTCGGGTTGGGGGATGTAGGGCGATTTGTCGATCGAGTCGCCCTTCGGTGTCGACTTGTCCCCAGGTCGAGAAGGGCACCTGTGGATAACTTCTGTGGACAATGAAGATCTGCAGGTAGGACCGGTCACACACGGTCGGAGAGTGACTAGAAACGACCGTCCTGGCAGCGCGCCACCCAGTCCGCCGCAGCCGCGAACTCCTCGTCCGAGGTCCCGGCGAGCGGCGGCCGCAGGGCCTGCGCGCCGACGTCCGCGCGCGGGTACGAACCGAGGAAGCGCACCTGCAGACAGATCCGCTTCAGGCCCATCAGGGCCTCGGCCATCCGGCGGTCGGTGATGTGCCCCTCGGCGTCGACGCAGAAGCAGTAGTTGCCGATGCCCGCGCCCGTCGGCCGGGACTGGAGCAGCATGAGGTTGATCCCCCGGCCGGCGAACTCGCCCAGCAGGTCGCGCAGCCCGCCGGGGTGGTCGTCGCGCTGCCACAGCACCACGGACGTCTTGTCCGCGCCGCTCGGGGCGGCGGGCCGTGCGGGCCGGCCGACGAGGACGAACCGGGTCTGCGCGTTCTCCGCGTCGTGGATGCCGCTCTCCAGGACCTCCAGTCCGTACCGGGCCGCCGCGAACTCACCGGCGAAGGCCGCGTCGTAGCGGCCCTCCTGGACCAGTCGGGCCCCGTCGGCGTTCGAGGCGGCCGATTCCCACCGGACGTGCGGCAGATGCGTCTTCAGCCAGTTGCGCACCTGGGGCTGGGCGGCCGGATGGGCGGTCACCGTCTTGACGGCGGCGAGCGGGGTGCCGGGCCTGGCCAGCAGCGCGAAGGTGATCGGCAGGAGCACCTCGCGGTAGATCACCAGAGGCCGGCCCGCGACCAGTTCGTCGAGCGTGGTGGTGATGCCGCCCTCGACGGAGTTCTCGATCGGTACGAAAGCGGCCTCGGCCTCGCCGTCGCGGACCGCGTCCAGCGCGGACTGTACGGACACGTAGGGGACCAGTTCCCTGGTGGCCGCCTCGGGGAGGGTGCGCAGCGCCACTTCGGTGAAGGTGCCCTCGGGGCCGAGATAGGCGTAGCTCGCTGACATGTCCTCAACCCTAGGCCCTCCGGTCCGGGGCGGGCCGGGCGCGCGGGCCCGGGTCCGGGTGCGGCGTCACCCGGGTGCGGCGCCGCACCCGGGACTCATCCCTCCAGCAGTCGCTGCCCGACGTACTCGCCCTTGCCCGCGCCGCCCGGCACGGCGAACAGGCCGCTCGCCTCGTGCCGGATGAACTGCGACAGCGCGTCGCCGCGGTCCAGCTTGCGCTGCACCGGCACGAAGCCCCGCAGCGGGTCCGCCTGCCAGCAGATGAACAGCAGGCCCGCGTCCGGTGTGCCGTCCGCGGCGAAGCCGTCGTGGTAGGAGAAGGGGCGGCGGAGCATGGCCGCGCCCCCGTTCTGGTCGGGGCGCGTGATGCGGGCGTGGGCGTTCACCGGGACGACGTAGGAACCGTCCTTGCCGGTCTTCTCCAGGTCCATGGCGGTCGTCTCGGTCCCTCCGCTGAGCGGTGCGCCGTCGGACTTGCGGCGTCCGATGACGTTCTCCTGCTGGGTGAGGGGCAGTTTCTCCCAGTCGTCCAGGAGCATGCGGATACGGCGTACGACGGCGTAGGAGCCGTTCGCCATCCAGGCCGGCCGGCTGTCGGCGGGGACGAAGACGCGCTGGTCGAAGTCGGCGTCGTGCGGTTTCGGGTTGTTGGTGCCGTCGACCTGGCCCATCAGGTTGCGGGCCGTCATCGGGTGCTCGGTGGCGCCCGGGGAACGGTTGAAGCCGTTCATCTGCCAGCGCACGCGGGCCGCGGCGCCCGCGTCCTTCTGGACGGCGCGCAGGGCGTGGAAGGCGACCAGGGCGTCGTCGGCGCCGATCTGCACCCACAGGTCGCCGTTGCTGCGGGCCTTGTCGAGCCGGTCGGAGGAGAAGTCGGGCAGGGGGTCGAGGGCTGCCGGTCGCTGCTTCTGCAGGCCGGTGCGGTCGAAGAACGTCCGGCCGAAGCCGAAGGTGACCGTGAGGGAGGAGGGGCCCGCGTCCCGGGCGACGTCCGTGTCGCCGTGTGCCGCGGGCTCGCCCGCCATCAGCCGTTCGGCGGTGTCCGACCACCGGCGCAGCAGTGCGGCGGCTTCCTTGCGGCCCGCGCCGGGTGCCAGGTCGAAGGCGATGAGGTGGCCGCGGGCCTGGAGGGGGTCGGTGATGCCGGGCTGATGTTTCACGTGAAACGCCGCCCGGCCCGCGCCCAGGGCGGTCAGGGGGGTGGCACCGGCGGGTGCGGAGGTGTAGCCGACGGCCGCGCCGGCCGCGCCGAGGACGAGGCCGGTGGCACCGGCCGTGCCGAGCAGCCGCCGGCGTGAGACACCGGTTCCGCCGGACGCTCCGGCCTGCCCGGCCTCGGGCCGGGCAGGCGAGGAGGCCGGTGCGGCGGCCTTCGGGGTGGACTGGTCGGTCATGGTGGGTCAGCCGATCTGCATGTTCTTGGAGACGGTCACCTGGTCGATGTCGGAGGTCCGTACGGTCACGGCGACCTTCCAGGAGCCGGCCATGGGGATCTGTACTCCGTCGGCCGCCCAGTGGCCGGTGGTGATGTGGTCGGGGGTGACGGTCAGCGGCCCGATCTTCCGGGCGGTCAGGGTGAAGGCGGTCTTGATCTCGGGGACGTCGAACGCCTTCCCGTCCGGCCGCTGCACGTAGACGTGCATCTCGTTGCCGCCCACGCGCGCCGGGTCGATGTCGAGCCGGACCACGCCCTTGCCGTCCTGGCCGCCGGTGTCGAACGGCATGTCGAGGGTGGCGGCCCCCGCCGAGGACGAGGCGGAGGAGGAGGCCGAGGACGACGCGGCGGCCTTGGCCTCCTCCTCCGTGCGGCCGGGTTCGGTCTGGGTCAGCACCGTGGTGACGGCGAGCAGGATGACGGCGACCGTGGCCTCCGCCATGACGGAACGGCGCAGCCCGAACCGGTTCGGGTCGGCGGCACGCTCCCGTTTCTGCCGTGCCGCGTCCACGGCGGCCCGCTGCCGGGCCAGCTGGGCGGCGCGCCGGGAGTCGCCGTCGGCCGGGCCCGGTGACTGGGCGGTGCCCTTCCGTGCGCCGACGGGTTCCTTCCGCGCCGGGTCCTGGGTCCGCTGCGGGCCGCGTTGCTTCCCAGGGCCGGCGGTGGCGGCCGCGGCCTGGCCGGTGACCGTGCCGGCCAGGCGGGCCGTCCAACGCCGGGAGGTCCAGGCGACGCCGACCATGAGGACGACGAGGCCGGCCTTGACGAGCAGCAACTGTCCGTAGCGGGTGCCGGTCAGCGCATGCCACGAGCCGACCTGGCGCCAGGACTGGTAGACGCCGGTGGCGACGAGGGCCGTCACGGAGCCGGAGGCGACCCGGGAGAAGCGGCGTACGGCCGGGGCGTCGACGGGGGTGTCCGCCGGTGCGCGGTAGAGCGCGACCAGGAGTGCGGCGAGTCCGCCGAGCCAGGCGGCCACGGCGAGCAGGTGGACGACGTCGGCCGGCATCGCGATGCCGGGCTGGAGGCCGACCGAGGCGTGTTCGGCCAGGGCCCAGCTCGCCGCCAGTCCGGCGGCGACGACGACGCCGCCGATCGCGAGCCCGAACGTCAGGTCCCGTTTCTCCTCGTCCTCGCGTTTCTCGTAGGCCCCGAAGAGGACCGCGACGAAGAGTGCCGCCGCCGCGAGCAGCAGCAGCCGTGAGACGAGGGCGGCGCCCGTCTTGGTCTGGAGCACCTCGCCGAGCAGGTTCAGGTCGAAGACGTCGCCGGGTTTCCCGGAGGTGGTGTAGGAGCCGCGCAGGAGCAGCAGTGCCAGGGTCGCCGCGGTCAGCGCGACCCAGCCGGACACGACGAGCCGCTGCACGGCCCGCACCCCGGCCCCGCGCTGCCAGCAGGCGAGGACGAAGGCGGCACCGCCGGCCAGGACGATGAATCCGGCGTAGGAGACGTAGCGCCCGATGCCGTACAGCCAGCCGACGGGTCCGCCGCCGACGTCCTGGCCGCCGGCCACGACGGAGGTCTTGGAGGGTGCTCCGATGGAGAAGGTGTAGGCGCCGGCGACCGGGTGGCTGTCGGCGGAGATCACCTGGTAGGTGACGGTGTACGTGCCCTTGGCCAGTCCGCCGCGCAGTCCCAGGGTGTACGTGGTGCCGGTGGTGTTGGACGGTCTGCCGGTGTCGACCCGGCTGCCGGCCGGGTCGAGGACGCGCAGGGAGTCGTCGTTCATGGCGACCTTCTCGGAGAAGGTCAGGGAGACCCGGGCGGGTGCCTCGGCGACCACCGCCCCCTGCCCGGGGTCGCTGCCGGTCAGCGCGGCGTGCGCGGAGGCCGGTGCGGCGCCGGCCAGGAGCGCGCCGGTGACGGCCAGGAACAGCAGCACCAGGTTCCGGACGCGGGGGGCGATGGTCTGCGTCAAGGTGGTCCCTCCCTCAGTGTCCGGTCTCGGGGCTGTACGTGGCCGCCTTCACCGGCATCTCGACCCGCAGGTCGCCGGAGTGGGCGAAGTGCAGTTCGACGGTGACCGTCTGGCCCTGGCGGGGCTTGTGCTTGAGCATGTCGAACATCAGGTGGTTGCCGCCGCTCTTGAAGACGAGCCGCCCGTGGGCGGGGACGGCGAGCGCGCCGGCCTCCTGCATGGTCCCGCCGACCGTCCGGTGCGCGGTGACGGAGCCGGCGGCGTCGCTGGTGACGGAGGTCAGCTCGTCCTTGGCGTCGCCCTTGTTGACGATCGTCAGGAAGCCGGCCGCCATCGAGTCGGAGACCGGCTGGGGCATGTAGGCGGCGCTGACGGACAGTTCGGCCTTGCCGCCGGACTCCGCGCCGGAGGCCGAGCCGCCGCAGCCGGTCAGCAGCACCGTGCCGGCCAGGGCCGCCGCCGTCAGCGCGGTCACCGCGGTCCGGCGCCTCACGGGTTCTGTCCCTCGACGAGCTTGGGCAGGTCCTTGGTGTAGTCGGCGACGCCGGCGTCCTCGTCGTAGACCACGTAACCGCTGTCGTTCTTCGGCGAGAAGGCGACCACCTGGGCGCCGTGCACGGAGACGAGCTTGCCGTTCTTGTCCTTCCTGGTCGGCTCGATGGTGATGCCGACGCTGCGCGCACCGGCCTGGATGGTGGCGAAGTCGCCGGTCAGGCCGACGAACTGGGGATCGATGCCGTTGAGCCACTTGCCGAGTTCGGCGGGGGTGTCACGGCCGGGGTCGGTGGTGACGAACACCACCCGCAGCTTGTCCTGCTCCGCCTTGGGCAGGGCCTTCTTGGCGACCGCGAGGTTGTTCATCGTCAGCGGGCACACGTCGGGGCAGTGGGTGTAGCCGAAGTAGAGGAGGGTGGGCCGGCCGGCGGTCTCCTTGCGGAGGTCGTACTTCTTGCCGTGCGTGTCGGTGAGCACCAGGTCGGGCTTCTCGAACGGCTGGTCGAGGACCGTCGAGGGCTTCTTCGACGTCTCCTCGGCGACGACGGTGGCGGGGGCGGCACTGTCGTCGCCGTTGCCGCAGGCGGACAGGGTCATCGTCGCGGCGGCGAGCAGGGCGGCCGCGGCGAACGTCTTCTTGCGCATAGAAAAATGTCCCAGATGTGAGTACTCCGGCGCGCACCGGGGCCGTGGGCCTGTGCGGTGGTACGGGGGCCGTACGGCGGACGGCGTGCGGCCCCGGTGCGCGGCGCGGGCGTGCAGGGTCAGGCGGCGGTCCGGCGGCGGCCGGCGAACACGCCGTAGGCGACGCCGGCCGCGCCGACGACGATGCCGACGATGCCGAGGACGCGGGCGGTGGTGTCGCTGCCGCTGCCGTTCGCGGCGGCGGTGGTGGTACCTGCGGCGGGCTCGGATCCGGCCGAGGCGTTCCGGGCCGCGCCGCCGTGGGCGTCGTCCGCGGCGGTCAGCTGGAGCGTGGGCGCCGGGTTGTCGGGCTCGGCCTGGCCCTTCTGCGGCACCTCGATCCAGCGGACGACCTCCTTGTCGGAGTACGTCTGCAGGGCCTTGAAGACGAGCTGGTCGGCGTCCTGGGGCAGGGCGCCGAGGGAGAGGGGGAACTTCTGGAAGTAGCCCGGCTGGACGCCCTTGCCGTCGGCGGTCCAGGTGACCTTGGAGACGGCCTCGGAGATCTTCTCGCCGTGCATCTCCAGCGGCTTGGCCAGCTTGGACTTGGTGACCTCGATCTTCCAGCCGTCGATCGGCTCCGGCATCACGGAGGCCAGCGGGTGGTCGGCCGGGAAGCTGACCTCCAGCTTGGTGGTGGAGGCGTTGTCGCGCTCGTTGGGCACCTTGAAGTCGACGACGGCGTAGCCGCCCTTGGCCGCGGCGCCTTCCGGCTGCACGGTGACGTGCGCGAACGCGGGGACGGACACGGCGAGGACGGCCGTGCCCGCGAGGGCGCCGACGGTGGCGAGACGAGAGGTCTTGCGGCTGATGGCCTTCATCACGAAGAGCACTCCACTTCGAGTGGGTCCGGTGTGTTCCGGTGGTGTTCCGGTGGTCGGGAGAGGCGCGCGCGCCGGATGTCCGCCGATGTGTCCGACGGTGCGGACCACCCGGGAGAAGGGCACGCGCGTGTGCCGCACGACGGCGGCCACTCCCTCCGGCGGGACCCGGTCGGCCGGGTCCGGTGGAGCGCTGGTCGCGTCGCGTCAGGCAGCGAGGGCGAAGGGGGCGGCGGGCGGGCCGCGGCGGATCACCGTGTGCTGGAGCGCGGTGGTGGAAGGAGGGGGCAGGACGGAGTCGGCGGTGCGCGGGAAGCGCGGTCCCGTGCCCGGTGCCGTCGGCAGCCCGGCACACAGGGCGCACGCCAGGGCGAGCGCCCCGCGCAGGGACCGTACGAGCGCGCCCTCGGCGACGCCGTGCGCCTCCAGCGCCATGAGGCGGAGCAGGGCGAGGTCGCCGTGGCGCAGCAGCCAGCCCGCGGCCAGCGCGGCGAGCACGTGCCCGAGCAGCATGGGCAGGGACGGCAGCAGCGCCAGCAGCGAGGCGACGGGGCCCGCGGTCGGCAGGGCGCCGGCCGGGTGGGCCGTGGTGGCCGGGTCCGGGGCCGTCGCGGGGTAGAGATGGGCGTCGACGAGGATCCGGTAGGCGCGGGCCGGGGTGATCCCGGCGGTGGTGGTGCCGCACATGTACCGTGCGGCCCGCTCGACCAGCGCGGCGTCGGACAGCACGTGTCCCGCGTGGGCCGCGGAACCGGACGGTCCCGGCATGCCCGTCGCCGTCATCGGCCCCATGGCCGTCGCGCCGTGCTGGCCGAGGGCGAAGAGGGCGTGCAGCACGGTCTGGCCGAGTGCGAGCAGCGCCGCGATCCCGGGCAGCGAGCGTGCGCGCCCGGCCAGCGGAACGACGACCACGAGTGCCCCGAGGAAGCCCGCGCCCAGCGTCCACAGCGGGACCGCCGCACACGAGCCCAGCGTGTGACCGGCCGCGGCCAGCACGACGCAGACCGCGGCGAACACCGCGGCCCGCAGCAGCCGGAGACCGCGCCCGGCCGGTGCCGTGCGCGAGTGGGGGGCAGTCATGGCGCGCTCATCATCCCACTGGGCGCCGGGGCGCCGTACGGCAGGTCCACAAGATGCGGTACCTCCGGGTGGGTCACGTTCTGCGGCGGATGGTCCCACGCATACACCGGTTCCGTCCGCACCACATCCGCCGGACGGGCGTTTCCGCGTCAACTCGGTGCTTACGGCCGGGCACGCGGGGCAATACGTAACGGTATGTCGAGCCGCGGCCGGGAGGCTGGAGCATGAGCATCTGGTGGTCACTGCACCTGCGGCGTGACGCCGCGAGCGTGCCGCTCGCCCGCCGGCTCCTGCTCGGCACCATGGAGACGGCGGGCGTCGACCCCGACATCTCCTACGACCTGTCCGTGGCGTTGAGCGAGGCCTGCGCGAACGCCGTCGAGCACGGCGGCGACGCCGCCTGCGGCGCGTACCGCGTGACGGCCTACCTCGACGGGGAGAAGTGCCGCATCGAGGTGGCCGACACGGGCCCCGGTTTCCCGGCCGGCGGTCACCGGGTGCCGCTGCGCGCCCCGCACGCGGAGGCCGAGCACGGCCGCGGCCTGTGCCTCATCCGGGAACTCGCCGACCACGTCCACATCGGCAACAAGCCGGGATTCGGCGGGGCGGTGGTGAGCTTCGACAAGATCCTGAAGTGGCGCGAGGACGCACCCCTGGTGGCGGTCTAGGACGGACCGGGCCCAGGACGGTCCCGGTCCTCGCGGGCCGGCGCCCAGCGCCTCAGACCTCGTCCAGGATCTCCGCCAGGACGTCCAGCGCCTCGGGGTAGATCCGCTCCCTCGGCGTCCCGTAGCCGACGACGAGGCCCTGCGGCCGTCCCGCGCCGGGGGTGTGCCAGTGGTCGGCCAGGCGGCCGAGGGCCAGTGACTGCGCCTCCGCCCGGGCCAGCACCGCCTCCTCGTCCTCGACGTCGACCAGGGCGTGCAGCCCGGCGGCGATCCCGCGCACCCGGCGGCGCGGGCCCAGCCGGTCCAGGAGCTGGTCCCGGCGGCGCCGGTAACGCAGCCGGCACGCGCGCACGTGCCGGTCGTAGGCGTGGCTGTCGATCAGTTCGGCGAGCGCCAGCTGCCCGATGGTCTCGGTGTGGTGGTCGCTGTGCAGCTTGGCGTCGGCCACCGCGTCCACCAGGTGCGGCGGAAGGACCATCCAGCCCAGCCGCAGCGCCGGGCCGAGGGTCTTGGAGGCGGTGCCGAGGTAGGCGACGTGACCGGGCGCCATGCCCTGGAGCGCGCCGACGGGCTGGCGGTCGTAGCGGAACTCACCGTCGTAGTCGTCCTCGACGATCAGGGCACCACGCGCGCGTGCCCAGTCGGTCAGCGCCCGCCGCCGCTCGGGGTGCAGGGTCACCCCGGTCGGGTACTGGTGCGCGGGGGTGACGACGACGGCGCCGTGCTCGCCCAGGTCCTGCGCCCGCACCCCCCGCTCGTCCACGCGTACCGGCACCACGGTGCCGCCGTTGTGCCGGACCACGTCCCGGTGGAAGGGCAGTCCCGGGTCCTCCATGGCGACCGAGGCGCCGTCCAGCACGCGTGTCAGCAGGGCCAGCCCCTGCACGTACCCGGCGGTGATCACGATCCGCTCCGGCGGCGCGATCACCCCGCGGGCCCGCCCCAGGTAGCCCGCCAGCGCGGTGCGCAGCTCGATCCGGCCGCGCGGGTCGCCGTAGTCGTACGCCAGGGAGGGCGCCGTCGCTATGGCGCGGCGCAGCGCCCGCAGCCAGGCCGCCGCCGGGAAGGCGCCCACGTCGGGGCTGCCGGGCCGCAGGTCGAAACGGGGTGCACGCGCGCGTGCCGCCGCTCCGGGCTCCTGCCGGTCCACGGCGGGCAGGGCGGCGACGCGGGTGCCGGAGCCCTGGCGCGCCGTCAGGTACCCCTCGGCGACCAACTGGTCGTAGGCCGCCTTCGCGGTGCCCCGGGAGACGCCCAGCTCGGCTGCCAGCCGCCGGGTCGCCGGCAGCCGCGAGCCGGGCGTGAGCCGCCCGTCCCGCACGGCGTCCCTGAGCGCCTTCTCCAGGCCCGCCCGGCGGCCCGCCGCCGCGTCCGGTTCCAGATGCAGGTCCACCCCGACCGCGGACCAGAAGCCGTCCGCGTCCCCGAAGTCCCCGATGTCCCCGATGTCCACGAAAACCCTCCCCCTGGGCATGTGTACGGCCGGGCACCGCTCGGGTGCCCGGCCGCTGTCCCCGGTGTCAGCCCTTCAGGGCCGCCATCCACGTCTCGACCTCGTCCGAGCGGCGCGGCAGGGCGGCGGACAGGTTCCGGTTGCCGTCCTCGGTGACGAGGATGTCGTCCTCGATGCGGACGCCGATGCCGCGGTACTCCTCGGGGACCGTCAGGTCGTCCGCCTGGAAGTACAGGCCGGGCTCGACGGTGAGGACCATGCCCGGCTCCAGCGTGCCGTCCACGTACGTCTCCGTGCGCGCGGCGGCGCAGTCGTGGACGTCCATGCCGAGCATGTGCCCGGTGCCGTGCAGGGTCCAGCGGCGCTGCAGGCCCAGCTCGAGGACCCGCTCGACGGGGCCCTCCACCAGCCCCCACGCGACGAGCTTCTCGGCGAGCACGCGCTGGGCGGCGTCGTGGAAGTCGCGGTACTTGGCGCCCGGCTTCACCGCCGCGATGCCCGCCTCCTGGGCCTCGTACACGGCGTCGTAGATCTTCTTCTGGATCTCGCTGTACGTGCCGCTGACCGGCAGGGTGCGGGTGACGTCGGCGGTGTACAGGGTGTGGGTCTCCACGCCCGCGTCCAGCAGGAGCAGGTCGCCGGAGCGGACCGGGCCGTCGTTGCGCACCCAGTGCAGCGTGCAGGCGTGCGGGCCGGCGGCGGCGATGGTGCCGTAGCCGACGTCGTTGCCCTCCACGCGCGCGCGGAGGAAGAACGTGCCCTCGATGTAGCGCTCGCTGGTCGCCTCGGCCTTGTCGAGGACCTTCACCACGTCCTCGAAGCCGCGCACCGTGGAGTCCACGGCCTTCTGCAGCTCGCCGACCTCGAAGTCGTCCTTGACCAGGCGGGCCTCGGAGAGGAAGACGCGCAGTTCCTCGTCGCGCTCGGCGGTGACCTTGTCGGTCAGGGCCGCCTCGACGCCGGCGTCGTGGCCGCGCACGACACGGACCGGACCGGTGGCCTCACGCAGCTTCCCGGCCAGCTCGCGCACGTCGGCGGCCGGGATGCCGTACAGCGCCTCGGACTCGGTCAGGGAGTGGCGGCGGCCGACCCACAGCTCGCCCTGCCCGTCGAGCCAGAACTCGCCGTTCTCCCGGTCGGAGCGGGGCAGGAGGTAGAGGGTCGCCCGGTGGCCGTCCGCGGTGGGCTCCAGCACCAGGACGCCGTCCTCGGTCTGGTTGCCGGTGAGGTAGGCGTACTCGACCGAGGAGCGGAAGGCGTACTCGGTGTCGTTGGAGCGGGTCTTCAGGTTGCCCGCCGGGATCACCAGGCGCTCACCGGGGAAGCGAGCGGACAGCGCGGCGCGGCGGCGGGCGGTGTGCTCCGCCTGCCCGACCGGCTCCAGGCCGCGCAGCTCGGTGTCGGCCCAGCCGGACTTCATGTTCTCGGCGAGCTCGTCGGACACGCCCGGGTACAGGCCGTTCTTGCGCTGCTCGATCGGCTCCTGGCTCTCGGTCTCCGGGGTCTCCGGGGTGAGCTCGTCCGCCACGGTCTTCCTCCTCGATACGGCACTGGACCACCCCCATCGTACGGTCGTACGGAAGGGGCCCGGGGGGGTGAGCGCCTGTTACGGGAGCGCCGTCACCTGCGGTGTCCGCGGGCCTACTCGAAACGTGCCGCCAGCAGCACCACGTCCTCCGTGCCGCCGGTCACGTCCAGGCCGTCGGGCAGGACGGTGCGCAGCACGTGGTCGACGACGGCGTCCGGGTCGTGGCGCACCGCGCGCGGGACGCCGGCCGCGGCGGCGTGCAGCCGCGCGAAGGCCCGGTCGACGGGGTCGCCGGTGCGGTGCAGCAGCCCGTCGGTGTAGAGCAGCACCGTTTCGCCTGCGCTGACCTGGAACTCCACGCTGGGCGCCTCCCAGCAGGCGAGCATGCCCAGCGGCGCGGACACGGTCGTCTCGACGTACTCGGTGCGCCGGTCGCCGACCAGCAGCGGCGGGCAGTGTCCGGCGCCGGCGACGGTGATCCGGCGCAGCTCGGGCTCGCAGTAGGCGAACAGGGCGGTCGCACAGCGGGCGGGCTCGGTCAGCCGCAGGAGCAGTTCCAGGTCGGACAGGACGGCGACCGGGTCCTCGCCCTCCATCACCGCGTACGCCCGCAGGGAGGCGCGCAGCCGGCCCGTCGCGGCGACCGCGCCGGGGCCGGTGCCCGTGACGGAGCCGACCGCGAGACCGAGGGCGGCGTCGGGCAGGGGCAGCGCGTCGTACCAGTCGCCGCCGCCGTGCGGGCCGGTGCGGCGGCGGGCGGCGAGGCGGACGCCGGGGGTGCGCGGCAGCCGGGACGGCAGCAGTTCCTCGGTCATCGCCGCCATGCACGCGCGCGTGCGTTCGCACTCGATCAGGCGTGCGAGGTGTTCGGTGGCGAAGCGGACGTAGAGGCCGGCGAGGTGGCGCTGCCGGTCGGTCGGTTCGGCAGGCTCGTCGTAGAGCCACAGGGCGGCCCCGAGCCGGCCGGCGGCCTCGGTGGTCAGCGGCAGCGCGTACCCGGCGGCGTAGCCGAGGCGGGCGGCCACCTCGCGGTGGCGGGGGTCGAGGCTGTCCTCCGCGAACAGGTCGGGGCGCACGATCTCGCCGTCGCCGCCGGGCAGTCCGGCCGCGGTGTCGAGGAGGGCGCCGTAGGGCATGGCGTGGCGCGGGACGGTCTCGATGTGGCCGAGGTCGGCGCGGGCCAGGCCCAGACCGACGGTGGTGTCCGGGCCCAGCCGGTCGTCCGGTTCGAGGACGAGGAGGCCGCGCCGGGCGCCCACCAGGGCCGCTCCGGCGTGCAGCAGTTCCTCCAGGGCGGCGTCGAGCCGGCCGGTGCGGGCCAGCCGCTCGGTCAGCTCGTGCAGGGTCGTGAGGTCCGAGACCCAGCCCGCGAGCCGGTCCTGGAGGACGGCGCCCGCCGGGTGGGCGGTGTGCGCGGAGTGCGCGCTGTGCGCGGCGGCGTCCGGGGAGGCGTCCGGGGCTGCGGAGGCGGGCGCGACAGTGTGGGCGGGTGCGGGAACCGTTGAATCGATTCCGGCCACTTTCTGAGGGTGAGGGGCGTTCATGGTGTCCGGCTTTCCGACCGGTGCGTACTGCTCAAAAGCATCGCAAACCCCCATGTCATTCTGCGCCGCCGGCAGTGTCTCCACATGTACACGCACTCGTAAGGGGATGTCCAGCATTGTCCTGCTGGGATTCCTGGTGTCAGAGGGCCTGCCGTGGTTGTGCTCCTGAACTCTTGCGCATCAACGAAGTTGGCTTGAAACTGCCTCGGGTAACGGCCTATTGCGGTCGACTGGTTTCGTTCCACAGAGCGTCACAGCGGTCGTGATGGGTACGTACTCGGAGAAGACCAGGGGTGGTTGGGAACCGCCCGGAACCTGGTGACGGACCCGGGCGTCCTATCCACCGACGGCCGTGCCCCATCCTCGCGTGACGGCGGCGGAGAGCAGAACGAGCGACGGCAAAACGCCATGCTCCGCCACCCCGCGCCACGCCCATGCTCTTGAGAGACGCGTATGGGCAGGCTGTCGCGGAAGCAGCCGGTGCCCGGCCCGAAGGGGTTCCCCGTGCCGAAGGCAGGGGTGTGATGCGCCAACAGGTACGCCCAGTGAAGTGATCGACACATGGTGTGATGTGGCCCACGGTGTTGCCAGCGGTGCAACGGAAAGGAACGAGCGCTCATGCGCGAGATCCCCGGAAGGCGACGCAGGCTCCTGTCCAGGCGCGGCGACGGGAGGACCGAGCCGATCGACGCGGCCCTGACCTTCGCCGCCCGGTGGCAGTGGCCCGTGCTCCCCGGAGTGGCACGGGACCCCGGGCGGCCCGCCCGCTGCGGCTGTCCCGACCCCGAATGCACGGTGCCCGGCGCGCACCCCTTCGACCCGGGCCTCCTCGCGGCCACCACCGACGCCCGGATGGTGCGCTGGTGGTGGACCAACCGGCCCACCGCGCCGATCGTCCTGGCCACCGGCGGCAAGGCGCCCTGCGCGGTGAGCCTGCCCGCCCTCGCCGCGGCCCGCGCCCTGCGCGCGCTCGACCACGCCGGGGTGCGGCTCGGCCCGGTCGTCGCCTCGCCCGCGCGCTGGTCGATCCTCGTCAGGCCGTACTCCATGGAGCAGCTCGGCGAACTCCTGTACGCCAAGGACTTCGTGCCCGGCTCGCTCCGCTTCCACGGCGAGGGCGGCTACCTCGCCCTGCCGCCCTCCGAGACGGGGGCCGGGCCGATCCGCTGGGAGCGTGCTCCGCTGCCCGGTTCCGCCTCGCCCTGGGTGCCCGACGTCGAGGCCGTCGTGGACGCCGTGGTGGACGCCCTCACTCGTAAGGGTGTGAGCGCGCCCGAGTTGTAAGGGTGTCGGGCGCGCCGGGGTCAAACGCCCGTTCTGGTCGTTATCGTCCCTTTATGCTGCGCGATCTCCAGGGACACGGAAGCGGACACCCGAGCGGACGCCGAGGCGGCCACGAAGAAGGACACCGGGGCGGACGGCCGGACGGGCACCGGGACGGAGATCCGCGCGGAGGCCAAGACGGCCGCAAGACCGGCCGCGCGCACCGGCACGACGGGTCCGGAGACGGACCGGGGAGCGGGCCCGGGCCGTCGCGCGGTGCCGATCCCCGGCGGATGCGTCTGCTCGCCCTCATGGGGGTCGTGGCGTGCGCCGTCGCGCTGCCGCTGGCCGTGGCCTCCGCGGGACAGGTGGGCGACCGGACCGGCGCCGTCGGCGCGCCGTCCACCGCGCCCGCCCGGCCGCGGGGCGACGAGAAGATGCCGTCCGCCGCGCCCGCCCGTACACCCTTCCTGCTCGGCCTCGGGCTGGCGACCGCCGCCCGCTGCGGCCCGGAGGTCTCCTCGCCCGACGGGGTCGAGGCCCAGACGTGCGTGCTCACCCAGGGCGCCGACACCTGGGCGCGCACCTACTACCGCAACGCCACGGGCCGGCCCCTGGACGCGGCCCTGACCCTCATGGGGCCGGGCGACCGCACCGTACGCACGCAGTGCGCCCTGGACGGCGACGACGAGCCGGACACCTGCGAGACACCTCGCGAACGCACCCGCGGCGCGTCGGCCGCCTACACGGCCGTCACCGAGTTCGCCGGGCGTGCGGAGCGGACCGGGAGCGGACCGCTGCTGCTGCGCTCGGGAAGCAACTCGCCTTCTGGAACTGGGAGTTGACCGGCGGCTGCGCTCGGTGAGCGGCGGCGCACATGGAAAGACCCGGTTGCTGGCGACGGGGGATGCACCAGCAACCGGGCTATTGGAACGGTAACAAGAGATCGGCGGTTCGCAAATTCGATCCCGGGTTTCCAGTCACCTCGTGGGTCGTCTTTCCGGTCACACCGACTCGCCCGCGCGGCCCGGGAGTTGGAACTGGAGCTGCCTGTTCCGCGCGGGGCGTCCGGCTGGCCGGTCGGTCAGCACGGGCCGTCGGCCGGCGGCTCAGCTGAGGGTGACCTGGCGGTTGGTCAGGCCGCCGCGGGCCCGCCGCTCGTCACCCGTCAGCGGCGTGTCGTCGGCCAGGGCGCCGGCCAGCCGCTCGGCGAACTCGGCGGCCGGCTTCTCCGCGTCCTGGGCGCCGAAGCCGCTGGGCAGGTCCCAGACGGGCACCGTGAGGCCGTGGGCGCGGAAGGAGCCGACCAGGCGGGTGCCCTCGCCGAGGCTGGAGGCGCCCGCCGCGTGCAGCCGCGCGAGAGCGTCGAGAAGCTGCTCCTCGGGGTGCGGCATGACCCACCGCAGGTGGTTCTTGTCCGGGGTCTGGCACCAGTAGGCCGCCTCCACGCCCTGCAGGCGCACGGTCGGGATGGCCGCGGCGTTGGCCCGCTCCAGGGAGGCCGTGACCTCCGCCGTCGCGTTCTGCGCGTCCGGGACCCAGAACTCGAAGCCCTCGTGCACCACCGGCTCGAAGGGGGCCGACAGGTCGAGCAGGTCCTGCAGCCGGGGGCCGTCCGCCGGGGCGCGGCGGCCCTGGACCGGGTTGCCGGGCTCGGCCTCCAGCGCGCGGAGCAGGGTGTCGGCGAGGTCGCGGCTGATGTCGCCGGACGCCGTGTCGTTCTGCAGGCCGATGAGCACCGAGCCGTCGTCGCGGCGCAGCGCGGGCCAGGCCATCGGCAGCACGGTGGCGAGCCGCACCGAGGGAACGCCCTCGGGCAGGCCCTCCTTGAGCGTCAGCTCGGCCGTGGCCGCGGGGACCAGCTCGCGCAGCGCGACCCAGTCGCACTCACCGGGCAGGCCCTCGAACGGCCGCTGCACCAACTCGGTCACCGCGTGCGCGGCGGCCCGGCCGTGGCAGGCCTTGTAGCGCCGGCCGCTGCCGCACGGGCACGGCTCGCGGGCGCCGACCACCGGGATCTCTCCGTCCGTGAGCTGCGGGCGCTTGGCCTTCGTCTGGGGTCGCTTCTTGGCCATCTGGGTGTCTCCCGGTTACGGCTCGTCTTGTACGGGCGCGAGCCTAGTCGTTCACACCCTCGACGGCGGGAAGCTGTGGACGAGAGGGGCGTTGTGGACAACTCGCGGCCGGGCGCTCGCCGGCGTGTACGAGCGGCGCACGCGGAACGGGGCGCGCGGACGGGTCGTACGGAGGGTGGTGGGAGCGGGCGTGCGGACGGGTTGTACGGAGGGTGGTGGGAGCGGGTGTGCGAACGGGTTGTACGGAGGGTGGTGGGAGCGGGTGTGCGAACGGGCTGCACCGGGGCCAGGACCGAGCGGTGCCGGCGAGCGGGGCGAGCCGCGGCAGGAGCGGGTCCTGGCGGTGCGGGTGAACGGCCGTACGAGGGCGCGCGTACGGGCGGCGCGGACGAACGGACTGTGACGAGGGGGCGGGTACGAGGGGTGCGTGCACCGGACGCGTACGAACGCTGAGCATGCGGGAGGACGTACCGGTGCGCGGGCAGGGACAGGCAGGTGTCGCGTTGCCCGTGTACGGCCGCCCCGCGCGCGGGAGGACGGGTGAGGGGCGGGCCCCTCCCGCCCCCGGTTCACCTGTGCTTCAGCCCAGATCGTCGAAGGCGTCCACGAAGTCCAGTTCGGGCAGCGCCGCCACCGCCGGTGCGGCGACGCGCGTGGCGAAGTCGTCGCGGCGGTGGCCGGCGTCCGGGTCGTGGACGTCGGAGTGGACGACCACCCACACGGTGACCTCGCCGCGGACGTCGTCCCGCACTCCCCAGTCGTCGCAGAGCGCCGTGATGATGTTCAGCCCACGGCCGCCGTGCGCGGTGACCGACGGGGTGGCGGGGGCGGGGCGGGTCGGGCCGCCGCCGTCCGTCACCTCGACCAGCAGCCGGCCCCTCGCGTCGACGCGCCAGGCGGCGCGGACGTCACCGTCGCCGGCCAGGGCGCCGTCCAGCGGACGGCCGTGTTTGCAGGCATTGCTCAACAGTTCGGAAAGGATCAGAACGGCATCGTCGATGACCGATTCCGCCACGCCACCCCTGCGCAACTGTGCGCGCATCCGGTGCCTTGCTTCTCCCACGCCCGCAGGGCCATGGGGTACGGCCATGCTCGACGACGTGGGCACCTCCTGTGCCACCACCAACGCCACCCCCGAGACCTCCTTCGCCCCACGCCACGGTGTGGATGCCCCATTGGCCTGAACCGGAAACCGGCCATTCGCCGCCCGGCGACGCATTCGCAATGATCGAACACGCACCGAACGCGCCGGAGCACTCCCTGTGACTGCGTGGCTGGATCTCGCCTGTGTGGCGGGACCTGTCCGGGGTCGGCCGGCAGCCGGCCGAAGACTCGCCAGGCGGCCCGGTCCGCGGTCCGGCCGAAGACTCGGCGGCCGGCCCGGCCGCGGCCCGGTCTGCAGGGCCGGCCTGCGGGTCTCAGCGGCCGAGCTGGTGCAGGACCGCGCCCGGGCGGTTGGTGATGATGGCGTCCACGCCCAGCTCGACGCAGAGGGCGACGTCCTCCGGCTCGTTCACCGTCCAGACGTGCACCTGGTGACCGGCGCTTTTCAGCCGCTGGACGTACGCCGGATGACTGCGCACGATGCGGATCGAGGGGCCCGCGATCCGGACGCCCGCCGGCAGCCGCCCGTCGCGCAGCCGGGGGGAGACGAACTGCATCAGGTAGACCGTCGGCAGCGTCGGGGAGGCCGCCCGCACCCGGTGCAGGGAGCGCGCCGAGAAGCTCATCACGCGCACCGCCGACTCGGCCGGGGAGGCGGGGGCGTCCAGGCCGAACCGCTTCAGCAGGGTCAGCAGCCGCTCCTCGACCTGCCCGGCCCACCGGGTGGGGTGCTTCGTCTCGACGGCCAGTTCCACCCGCCGGCCCGCGTCGGCGACGAGTTCCAGCAGCCGCTCCAGAGTGAGGACGGCGGTGTCCTCGGGGTCCTCGGGCCGCACGACCCAGTCGGGTTCCTCGTCGCGGCCCCGCCAGGTGGCCCGGGAGCGCCAGGAGCCGAAGTCCAGCGCGGCGAGGTCGGCGAGTTCCAGGGCGGACACCGCGCCGCGGCCGTTGGACGTACGGTTGACGCGGCGGTCGTGCACGCACACGAGGTGGCCGTCCGCGGTCAGGCGTACGTCGCACTCGAGGGCGTCCGCGCCGTCCTCGATCGCCGTCCGGTAGGCGGCCAGGGTGTGTTCCGGCGCGGCCTCGGAGGCTCCGCGGTGTGCGACGACCTGGATGTGATGCTGCCGTGCGTGGGTCACCGCGTCATGGTGCCACCGCCGCGGGCCCGCGTGGTGGCGGACGGCTGTCGATAATGTGTCCGTTTGTGGCGTGATGACCTATATAAGGAATGGCGTCCGACCCACAGCATCGGCTTATGGTGCTCTGACGGCTCGTGGGAAAAGCTGACGACATACAGATGCACATGCACAGCTGGAGCACGCCGGTCGTCGGCGGCCAGGACGAGCATGACCGAGTGCGACCGACAACAACAGCCGTGGATCGAGGAGAAGAGCTGTGAGCACCGAGAACGAGGGCACCGAGGTACCCCCGGCCCCGTCCGCACCTCCCGTGCCGGTGGAGACCCCCGCAGCTTCCCCGCAGCCCCCCGCTCCCCAGGGAGGCGGCGCCGCCACGCCCCCGCCGCCCAGCACGCCTCCGCACGTGCCCGGTACGCCCGCGCAGGCGCCCGGCGCCCCGCGGCAGGAGGGCGCACCGGCCGGCCCGCAGTCCGCGCCCGCCCCCGCGGGCGCACACCCGGCAGCCCCCGGGGACGGGGCGGGCGCCGCGCCCGCACAGCCGTACACCCCGGCCGAACAGGCCTTCGGTGAGCAGGCCCCTGCCGGGCACGCGCCGTCGGGGTTCCCGCACGGGCAGCAGACCCCGCAGGGCCCCGGCGGCGCGCCCGCCGACGGTTCCTGGCCGCCGCCCGCACCCCCCGCCGTGCCCGCCTACGCGGACGGCGGCGCGGGTGCCGGGACCGGGTGGGGGGCGGCGTACCAGCAGCCCGCGCCGAAGCCCCGGGGCCGGCGCGGTGGTCTGATCGCCGCCGTCCTGGTGGCCGCACTGGTCGCGGGAGGTCTGGGCGGCGGCCTCGGCTACACCCTGGCCAAGAACGACGACGGCGGTTCCACCACGGTCGCCGCCTCCGACTCCGGGGCCTCCCAGGTCAAGCGGGACCCGAACTCGATCGCCGGGGTGGCCGCCAACGCGCTGCCGAGCACCGTCACCATCGAGGCGGAGAGCACCAACGGCCAGGGCGGCACCGGCACCGGTTTCGTGTTCGACACCCAGGGCCACATCGTCACCAACAACCACGTGGTGGCCGACGCCGTCGACGGCGGCAAGCTCACCGCCACCTTCCCCGACGGCAGGAAGTACGACGCCGAGATCATCGGCCATGCCCAGGGGTACGACGTCGCGGTCATCAAGCTGAAGAACGCCCCCTCCGACCTCAAGCCGCTCGCGCTCGGCGACTCCGACAAGGTGGCCGTGGGCGACGAGACGATCGCCATCGGCGCGCCCTTCGGCCTGTCGAACACGGTGACGACGGGCATCATCAGCGCCAAGAACCGCCCGGTCGCCTCCAGCGACGGCAGCGGCGACAGCAAGGCCTCCTACATGAGCGCCCTGCAGACGGACGCCTCCATCAACCCGGGCAACTCCGGTGGTCCGCTGCTCGACGCGCGCGGCGCGGTGATCGGCATCAACTCCGCGATCCAGTCCTCCGGCAGCGGCGGAGGCCTGGGCGGTTCCGGCCAGTCCGGCTCGATCGGCCTGGGCTTCGCCATCCCGATCAACCAGGCCAAGTACGTCGCCCAGCAGCTGATCAAGACCGGCAAGCCGGTCTACGCGAGGATCGGCGCCTCGGTCGCCACCGTCGAGGAGGGCTCCGACGGAGCGAAGATCACCGACCAGGGCGCGGGCGGCGGCGCCGCGGTCGAACCGGGCAGCCCGGCCGACAAGGCCGGCCTGAAGTCCGGTGACGTCATCACCCGGCTCGACGACACCGTGATCGACTCCGGCCCCACGCTCATCGGCGAGATCTGGACGCACAAGCCCGGTGACAAGGTGAAGATCACGTACAAGCGCGACGGCAAGGAGCACACGGTCGACCTCGTCCTCGGCTCCCGCGTCGGCGACAGCGCCGCCTGACGCCCGCACCCGCACCGACTGCCCCGCACGCGCGCGCGGTGACCCGATAGTCTTGTCCCCGCGCCGCCGGGTCACCGGCGGGGCGGGGAGGCGTGCCCGAGCGGCCGAAGGGAACGGTCTTGAAAACCGTCGTGGCAGCGATGTCACCGTGGGTTCAAATCCCACCGCCTCCGCAGCGTTGAGCAGTGGGAACGGCCCCTGACCGGTACGGACGGTCGGGGGCCGTTGCGCTGTCCGTCGCCCGCCCGTCACCGCGTCTCCCCGGGCGGCGTGCGAGCCAGCACTCCTGTGCCGGACAGCGGCGTCCGGGCCGTAAGGTCGCGAGAGCTGGTGCCGAGGTCGGCGGCGATCTCGGGTGCCATGTCCATGGTCTCCAGAGCCCAGGCCTCTTCGTCCTCTTCCGTCTCGGTAGCCGCATCCCAGTTCGTGGCCAGGCCCAGGGCCTCTCGACGGGAACGCTCATAGGGCAGCGGCTCTCCCAGCGTCAGATAGTGGTCCTCGCCCGCGCCGGTCTCGCAGTAGCGCCGCACAACTGCCCCTCGCTCTGCGACCAACCAGGCCGACCCGTCACCCTGTGCGCCGTAGTAATAAGCCTGTGCCTTTCCGTAGTGGGCACTCAGTTCCTCGCACATACGCAGCACAGCGTCCGAGCGCTCGCGGCTGCAGGGATCACACCAACGGCCGATGACCAGGGTCCACCCGTCGAGTTCCGGACTCACGTACACGCGACCGAGCCCCCCGGCTCCGTTATGGCTGTCTTCGTCCACGGCCTCTTCAGCGCCACTGAAGGACACGGGCACAGCGTCCGTCAGCCCCATCAGGGCCATGACTCCGTGCTGATCTTCGGTAGGTACCGCGATCCAATGAAGCCAGCACGACAGAAAAGGCCGGGGCAGCAGATCAGATGTGGGCGCAGTCACGGCAGCACGCTCGCACACGCTTCGGAGAAGCTGAAGCAGAGTCCCACCGCCTCCGCAGCGTTGAGCGGTGAGCACGGCCCTGACCGGGACAGACGGTCAGGGGCCGTGCCCTTGACCGGTGTTCAGGGGTGGTGGCCCGTCAGGCGGGCCGCTGAGGTGAGGGTGGCGCGGGCCTCGTGTTCGGGGAGGCCGGTGGTCAGGGCCGCGTCGAGGAGGGGGCCGTGCAGGGCCGGGCCGGTGCCGTTCTCGTAGGCCCGGCAGGCTGCCCAGAACAGGCGGGTGTTGCGCTGGCCCTCGTGTGCGCCGAGGACGAACTGGACGAGGCCGTGACCGTGCCGTCCGGCGCCCTGGGGGAGGGCGCGGCGGGGCGTGCGGGGCGGTGGCAGGAGCAGGCGCAGCAGGGGCGGCGGGCAGGGTGCGGGCGCCAGGTGGGCGGTGCCGGGCGCGGTGGCGTAGGTGCCGTGCGCGGTGCGGGAGCCGGGGCCGACCAGGTAGCCGCCGGCGCCGCGGATGTCGATGCCGGGGGCGAGCCGGCCGGCCGAGTTGGGGACGACGGCGTCCGGCGGTCCGCTCAGCCACAGGTGGCGGCCCCCGCTGGGGGTCACGACGACGACGGTGGCGGGCAGGGTGAAGCGGTGGCGGACGGCCAGCTCGCGCAGGGCCGCCGGGGCGTTCGTACCGGCCTTGGTGTCGAGGTCGACACCGATCAGGTGGTACGGGGGCAGGCCGCAGGCGATGCCGTAGCCGGTGGCACGGGGTGCGGCGGCGAACAGTTCCCGGATGCGGGCGGGGTCGGTGGAGGCGTCGTACACGCCGTGGCCGAAGCGGCCGCACTCGCCGTGGCAGGGCGGGCGGCCCGGGGCGGGGCCGTCGCGGTGCGGGGAGCGCAGGGCAGGGAGCTTCGTCCGGGACAGGGGGAGGACGGCCAGGCCGCGTTCGGCGGCTGACAGGGCGTGGGCGAGGGCCAGTGCCGTGGCCTGCCGGTCGGTGGTGGCCATGCATTCATATTCGTACTGAGGTTCGACAAAAGGAAGGGGGCGGTCGTGTGGCGTGCTGGGGGCGCGCGATTCGGCCGGTCTCCGCCGGGCGCTTGCCGAAACGCTTCATCCCTTGGCGCGCTTGATCCGGCAGGGGGCGCACCGTCGCCGGTCGGGGCGTTGACAGCGGCAAAGGTGGTGAAAGGGGTTTATCGACATGTCCTCACGCTTGCGTGCGAATGGGGTCTATCGGGGTGGTTCGCCGCGAGCCCATGGGCAACTCTGATCTTGCGACGTCGTGAGAAACCGCCGGGGTGGTCGGCCGACTTCCCTGGTGAAAGCCGTAGTCCAGGTAGCTTCACGCAGCTTCACGTACTTCCGGCAGGCAGCCGGTGCGTACCTCTTACTGGAGGAGCAATATGGCAAGCATCCGTACCGCCCGCGTTCTCGCCGCCGTCACCGCCGTCCCGCTCGCGGCGGCTCTCTTCGCCGGCATCGCGGCGGCGGACACCGGCGCCCTCGCGGGCACCGGATCGAACGCGGGTGTCGCCGGTATCGTCGGCAGCGGAGTCGGCCACAACAACAGCGGCAACTCGTCCACCACCGGCCAGCAGGCGGTCGGCTCGGGGGCCTCGAACCAGAGCAACACCGCGCAGGTCAACGGCTCCGCGTTCACGGCCATCCAGCAGGGCAACGAGAACGTCGCCGTCCACTTCACCCACCTCTGGTGAGCCCCCGCGGGCCGGCGCGCACATTGGGGAGCCGCCGGCCCTGAGAGGTCCTGTGGGTGTGCTTGTGGGGATGCAACACACAACTGCGCGGCGGTGCCTCGGCGCCGCCGCGCAGGCGTTCCCGGTACTTCCCCCGGGGATCCGTCCCCGTCGTCACACCGCAACCACCCAGGGGTGAACCCGTACCCCGCTCCTCCTCCTCGTCCACCTTCAGGAGGTGGGGCCGGCCCCACCCCTACAACCTGAGTCGGACACCGCTTCGGGACCTGCGGGCGATCCGCCGCCGGGGTGAGCGCTCCTAGCGTGGAGGGCATGACCACACCCGTCTGCACCAGCGCGTCGACCGCCGCCGTACCGGCCGCCCAGAGCCCGGCGTACCCGTCGTTCGCCTCGTACGTGCGGGCCCGCCAGCCGGTGCTGCTGCGCACCGCCCGGTCACTGACCGCGAACCCGAGCGACGCGGAGGACCTGCTCCAGACCGCGCTCACCAAGACGTTCGTCGCCTGGGAGCGGATCGAGGACCACCGGGCGCTCGACGGCTACGTCCGCCGTGCGCTGCTGAACACCCGCACCTCGCAGTGGCGCAAGCGCAAGGTCGACGAGTTCGCCTGCGACGAGCTGCCCGAACCCGAGCCGCTGCCCGGCACGGCCGACCCCGCCGAGCAGCAGGCGTTGCGCGACGCCATGTGGCGGGCGATCACGAAGCTGCCCGCGCGGCAGCGGGCGATGGTCGTTCTCAGGTATTACGAGGACCTCTCCGAGGTGCAGACGGCCGAGGTGCTCGGCGTGTCCGTGGGCACCGTGAAGTCGGCGGTCTCCCGCGCGCTCGGCAAGCTCCGCGAGGACCCCGAACTGGTGCGCGTGCGCTGACCGCCCGCCGCAGTGCTTCGCGGCCGGTCCGCCCGCCGCAGTGCTTCGCGGCCGGTCCGCCCGCCACTGTGCTTCGCGGCCGATTCGCCCCCCAGTGCTCCGCGGCCGGTCCGCCCGCAGGCCGGACGATCGGTGATCGATCACCCGGGCTAGTGACATACCGCGCGGTATGTGCGCAGAATCAGCGCATCCCCTACCACCGCGTAGGCCATGCGCCCCGGGAGGACGCCGTGCTGAGCACCATGCAGGACGTACCGCTGACCGTCACCCGCATCCTGCTCCACGGGACGCTCGTGCACGGACGCTCCCAGATCACCACCTGGACCGGCCGGGGCGAACCGCAGCGGCGCAGCTTCGCCGAGGCGGGCACGCGCGCGGTACGGCTGGCGAACGCCCTGCGGGACGACCTCGGCATCCGCGAGGACGACCGGATCGCCACCCTCATGTGGAACAACTGCGAGCACGTCGAGGCGTACCTCGCCGTCCCCGCCATGGGCGCGGTCCTGCACACGCTCAACCTGCGGCTGCCCGCCGAGCAGCTGACCTGGATCATCGAGCACGCCGCCGACCGCGTGATCATCGTCAACGGGTCCCTCGTCCCGCTGCTCGCCCCCCTGCTGCCGCACCTGAAGACGGTCGAGCACGTCGTCGTCGCGGGCCCCGGCGACCGCACCCCGCTGGACGGCGCGCGCGTTCGGGTGCACGACTACGAGGAACTGATCAGCGGCAAGCCGGACACCTACGACTGGCCGGAGCTGGACGAACGCCGGGCCGCCGCCCTGTGCTACACCTCCGGCACCACGGGCGACCCCAAGGGCGTGGTCTACAGCCACCGCTCGATCTACCTGCACTCCATGCAGGTCAACATGGCCCAGTCCATGGGCCTGACCGACCAGGACACCTCCCTGGTCGTGGTCCCCCAGTTCCACGTCAACGCCTGGGGCCTGCCGCACGCCACCTTCATGACCGGCGTCGGCATGCTGATGCCGGACCGCTTCCTGCAGCCCGCCCCGCTCGCCGAGATGATCGAGCGCGAGCGCCCGACGCACGCCGCCGCCGTCCCCACCATCTGGCAGGGCCTGCTCGGCGAGCTGACCGCCCGCCCCCGCGACGTCTCCTCCCTCACCCAGGTCACCATCGGCGGCTCGGCCTGCCCGCCCTCCCTCATGGAGGCCTTCGACCGGCTCGGCATGCGGGTCTGCCACGCCTGGGGCATGACGGAGACCTCCCCGCTGGGCACGGTCGCCCGTCCCCCGGCGTACGCGGCCGGCCCGGACGAGGAGTTCGCCTACCGCCTCACCCAGGGCCGCTTCCCGGCCGGTGTCGAGGCCCGGCTGACCGGGCCCGGCGGCGAACGCCTCCCCTGGGACGGCGAGTCGGCGGGCGAGCTGGAGGTGCGCGGCCCGTGGATCGCCGGTGCCTACTACAACGGCCCGGACGCCGAACCGCTGCGCCCCGCCGACAAGTTCAGCGAGGACGGCTGGCTGAAGACGGGTGACGTCGGCACCATCAGCCCCGACGGCTACCTCACCCTCACCGACCGCGCCAAGGACGTCATCAAGTCCGGCGGCGAGTGGATCTCCTCGGTCGACCTGGAGAACGCCCTGATGTCCCACCCGGACGTCACCGAGGCCGCCGTCGTCGCCGTCCCCGACGACAAGTGGGGTGAGCGTCCGCTGGCCACGGTCGTCCTCAAGGAGGGCGCCACCGCCGACTTCGAGACGCTGCGCGCCTTCCTCGCCGGGGAGGGGCGGATCGCCAAGTGGCAGCTCCCGGAGCGCTGGACGGTCGTCACCGCGGTGCCGAAGACCAGCGTGGGCAAGTTCGACAAGAAGGTGCTGCGCCGGCAGTACGCGGCCGGGGAACTGGACGTGACCAGTCTCTGAGAGAGCCGGAAGCCCCCGGTGGACGGGGGCGTGCCGTCGCGGGGGCCGGCGCCGGGAGGCTCACGGCGGGTGGGGCGCGTCGAGGTGGGGGGCCTGGGCGGGGAGCGTCGTGACGGGGCCCGGTGCCGGGACGCCCGCCGTGGCGGCACGGTGCCTCACCGGCGTACGGCCGTCGTGACCCAGCCGATCACCAGCCAGATCGCGGCCACCGCGCAGACGCCGGTCCAGCCCCAGTGGGCGAAGGCGGGGGCCGCCGCGGAGGAGGCCAGCGCGGCGCCCGCGAAGCCCGAGACGACGTAGGCCGTGTTGGCGGTCGCCGGGGCGGAGGTGGTGGTCAGCGCCAGGGTCTGGTTGGCGACGTGGGAGGCGACCAGGGCCGCGTGGATCGCGACCGCGGCGACGAACAGCGCGACGATGGTGTGCCCGCCCAGCCAGAACAGCGGTACGGACACGGCGGCCAGGAGGTATGCGTTGCGCACGACCTTGCCGGCGCCGAACCGGTCCACGAGGCCGCCCGCGAGCGGCGCCACCGCGCTCGCCGCCAGTCCGAAGAGGCCGAACAGTCCGGCGGTCGCGATCGACAGGCCGTAGGCCGGGCCGGTGAGCAGCAGCGCGAGCGAGGTCCACAGGGCGCTCCACGCGCCGAACATGCCGGCCTGGCGCAGGCACGCGCGCCACAGGTCGGGCGAGCGGCGGACGAGTCCGGGCAGGGCGGCGATGCCGGACAGCAGCGGTCCTGAGCCGCGGCGGCCCTCCGACGGCAGGGCGAGGGCGGTCGCCAGGCCGAGCGCCAGGGTCAGCACCGACGCGCCGACGAACACCCACCGCCAGCCGAACGCCTGGCCGGCCAGCGCGCCGATGACCCGTGCGGCGACGATGCCGGTGAACAGGCCAGCTATGACGGCGGCGACGTGCCGGGCGCGGCGGTCGACGGGGGCGCGTTCGACGACCAGCGGGACGAGGAGCTGCGGGACGACGGTCGCGGCGGACGCGACGAACACGGCGGAGGCGAGCGCGCCGGTGCCGGGGGCCGCCGCGGCGACGAGCAGCGCGGCCGTCGTGGCCACCGACAGGACGGCCACCAGCGGGCGCCGGTTGACGCGGTCGCCGAGCGGCGCGAAGAAGAGCAGCCCGGCCGCGTACCCGAACTGGGCCACGGAGGCGATCCAGGCCACCCCCGAGGGCGCCGTACCGAAGTCGCGGGCGATGAGGGGGAGCAGCGGCGCCGCGAGGTAGATGTTGCCCGCGGTGATCGCGGTGCACAGGGCGATGAGGGCGAGGAAGGCGTTGGGGCCGAGACCGCGGCGGGTGGCCGCGGGAACGGGGGCGGCCTCGGGGGCACCACCCGCGGTGGCGTGCGGCGCGTCGGCCCGGGGCGCGGTCCGGGAGGTGGCGGGGGCTGGCGCTGGGGCTGGGGACGACGACATGGTGCGGGGCCTCCGAGGCGGGACGGATTCGCAACCAACTGGTTGGTTGGACTGTGGAACAGTCTGCGCCCGAGATCCATTCCCTGTCAACCAAACAGTTGGTTGCTAAGCGGAGTACGCTGGTCCCATGGCAGTCAGGGACCCCGAGGCCACCAAGGCCCGTATCTTCGACGCGGCGGTAGCCGAGTTCGCCCGGCACGGCATCGCGGGCGCCCGCATCGACCGCATCGCCGCTCAGGCCAAGGCCAACAAGCAGCTCATCTACGCCTACTACGGCAACAAGTCCGACCTGTTCACGCACGTCCTCGGCAGGTGCATGGTCGACCTCGCCGCGGCCGTGCCCATCGATCCGGACGACATCGACGGCTGGATGGACCGCCTCCTCGACTACCACGCCGCCCATCCCGAACTGCTGCGCCTGCTCTTCTGGGAGGGCGTCGAGTACGGCACCGACGAACTCCCCGACGAACCCGCGCGCCAGGCGCACTACGCCCGCAAGGTCGCCGCGCTCCGGGACGGCCAGGAGCGGGGCGTCATCACCGACGCCATGCCGGCCCGGGACCTGATGTTCCTGCTGGTCGCGCTGGCCGGCTGGGGCGCGGCCGTTCCGCAGATGCGGCGGATCCTGGTGGGCTCGGCGGACTCCGACGGCGAACACCTGCGGTCGTCGATCCGCGAGGCGGCCCGGCGCCTGGCGGCGCCCAGGACCTAGTGCCGTGACCGGGAAGGTCCACCGGCTCGCGACACCCGGCACGGCACCTCGCCGCGTTCCCGAACCTCGCCGCGTTCCCGAACCGCGCCGCGTCGTCGCATCACCCCGCGTCGTCGCAGCACCCGAGTACGTCCGGTACGCCGGTCATGCTCCGCCTCGCGATGCACCCCCACCGCCCGGACGGCGCGGGAGGTGCTCCCGTCACCGGACACCGCGGGCTTCCCGGCAGACCTTCCCGGCCACGGCACCAGCCGGGCCGGCCGGGCAGAGGGGCCGCCGCGTTCCGCGGGCGGCCGGTGCCTCGGCCGTGCCTCAGTTGGTTCCGATCCGGGCCAGCAGGTCCACGATCCGTGTCTGCACCTCGGTGCTCGTGGACCGCTCCGCCAGGAACAGCACCGTCTCGCCGGAGGCCAGCCGCGGCAGGTCCGCCTGGTCGACGGCGGCCGTGTAGACGACCAGCGGGGTGCGGTTGAGCTGCCCGTTCGCCCGCAGCCAGTCGAGGATCCCGGCCCGGCGGCGGTGCACCTGCATCAGGTCCATCACCACCAGGTTCGGCCGGAACCGGCCCGCCAGCGCCACCGCGTCCGCGTCGCTCGCGGCCCGCGCCACCTGCATCCCGCGCCGTTCCAGCGTCGCGGTCAGCGCCAGCGCGATCTCCGCGTGCTCCTCGATCAGCAGGACGCGCGGCGGGTGCTGCTCGCTGTCGCGCGGCGCGAGCGCCTTCAGCAGGACCGCCGGGTCGGCACCGTACGCCGCCTCCCGGGTCGCCTGCCCGAGCCCGGCCGTGACCAGCACCGGCACCTCCGCGGCGACCGCCGCCTGACGCAGCGACTGCAGCGCGGTGCGCGTGATCGGCCCGGTCAGCGGGTCGACGAACAGGGCGGCCGGGAAGGCCGCGATCTGCGCGTCGACCTCTTCGCGCGAGTGCACGATCACGGGACGGTAGCCGCGGTCGCTGAGCGCCTGCTGCGTGGTGACGTCCGGGGCCGGCCAGACGAGCAGCCGGCGCGGGTTGTCCAGCGGCTCCGGCGGCAGTTCGTCGTCCATCGGCTGCGGGCGCGGCGGGTCCGCGACCTCGACGGCACCGCCCGGTCCGTCCAGCGGTTCGGGGCCCTCGGCGGCGTTCTCGTCCGGTGCCCCTATGGCGTACGACCGTCCGGCGCCCTCGGACGCCTGTGCGAGCCGCGGCTGCCCGGTGAGGGGCGCCTGGGGCTGCTGGGACTGCTGGGCCGTGGGGGCCGGGGCCGCGGGGGCGGCAGGAGCCGCCGGAACCGCGGGCGCCACGGGGGACCCGTTCGGGGAGGGCTGCGGGGCGGGCCGCTCGGGCGCCGGCGGATGCGGCCGGGCCGCCGCCTGGTCGGGGCGCTGCTGCCTCGGCTGCTGCTCCGGGCGCGCGGCGGCCGGGTCCGGCGGTGTGCCGAGCTTGCGGCGGCGCCCGGAACCACCGGCCGCGTGCGGCGGTGGGGTGGCCGTCGGCTGCTGCACCTGCGCGGCCTGACGGCTGAAGGGCACGCCCTGCCCCAGCGTCCGTACGCTGATCGACCGGCCCTGTGTCGAGTTCGGGTCGACCGGCACGGCGGACTCGGCGGGCAGCGGCTGGGCCGCACGCGGCGCGGCCCCGGCGGCGGGCCCGGTGCCCGGCATCGCAGGCCGGCCGACGGGCTGCTCGGGCGGCAACGGGGTTCCGGTGGCCGGCGTGGCGGTGACCGGTGTTCCGGGCGCCGACGGGGTGCCGTGCGGGGGCGTGCCGGCGCCGGGCCGGGGCGCGGGGTGCGGGACGCCGGGGGCGGCGGCCGGGGCGCCCGGCGCGAGGGGCGTGCCCGGGACGGCGAGCGGTGCTCCGGGGTGGACGGACGGTACGGGACCCGTGGCGCCGGCCGGCGGCAGGGGGACGCCCGCGCCGGACGTGTCGTCCGTGCCGCCACCGGGCCACGGCTGCGGCGGGGCGACGGGGGCCGTGCCGGAGCCGTCCACGGCGGGAGCGGGGGGAGCGGGGGGAGCGGAGGGCGCCGGGGCGGCCCCGGCCGGCTCGGCCACCGCCCGCCGCCGCCGACCGGTCGGCACGCTCGCGGGATGCGGCTGCGGAGGCGTGTGGTCGTCGGCCTGGTCATGGCCCACGGCGTCGTGCCGGCCCTCGTCGGGGCCGACGCCCGGGGCAGCACCGGGGCCGACGCCCGGGACCGCGCCCGGACCGGCACCCGGGACAGCGCCGGGGGCGGCAGCCGGGTCCTGGACGGGAACAGCCGGTCCCTGGTGCGGGAGTTGCGCCTGAACCTGCGCCTGCCGCGGCGCCTGCTTGGGCTCCTGCGCCTGCTGAGTCGTCTGCGGCACATGCGGTACATGCGGCGTCTGTGGCATCTGCGGGCCCTCGGCCCCGGCGGCGGGCCGGTCCGCGTCGGCCGGCGGCAGGGCGAACACCGTACGGGGCGCCGCTTCCTGAGCGGCGGCACGCTCGGTCGCCGCCGCGAGAGCGCGCCGGCGACGACCGGTCGGCTGAGCCGCGGCGCCACCGGATTCCCCGGGCGCAAGCCCGGCCGGAACCGGAACAGCGGAGGCAGGAGCAGCCGGCGCCCCGGGTCCCGCAGGACTCTCCGCATCCGTGCCCGCGCCGGCCGGCCGGTCCGGCGCGGCGCCCGGCGCCCCGGGCGCCGCGGGCAGGGCGTGGGGCTCGCCGGTCTCGTACCGATCCCGCGGCCCGCCGGGCAGGGGCACCGGCACGCCCTGCGGCGGCACCGTACCGCCCAGGCCCGACCCCGACGCCGCCGTACCCGCAGCATGCTCGGCCGCCGTCACCACGGCACCCTCGGCCACGTCCGGGTCGGCGGGCCGGCCGCGCCGGCGCCCCGTGCCACCGGAGCCGTCCGGGCCCTGCGAGGTCCGGACCGCTTCCGGCGCCGGTTCCTCGACCGCGCGCCTGCGGCGCCGTCCGGTGGGCGTCGACCCGGTGCCGGGCTCGGCGGAGGGCTCCCCCTCGCCGTCACCGTCCAGGAACGCGTCCGTGGAGGCCCGCCGGGCACGGCGCCGCCCGCCGCCGCCCGTCGCCTGCGCGGGCAGCGTGACCTCGACGGCCGTGCCGTCCCCGCCCCGCGGGCCCGCGCCCGCTTCCGGGTCCGCCGCCGGGTCCGTCTGCGCCGTGCCCGCTCCGGTGCCGTGCGCTCCTGGCGCACCCGGCGCGTCCGCCGTGCCCGGTGCGCCCGTGGCGGCCGCCGGGCCGGCCGGGCCCAGGGCGGCGGTGTGCGGGGCGGCCGGTTCCAGGGTGCCGGGAAGGCCCATGGCCATGGCTCCCGCACCGCCCCCGATGGGCACCTCCAGGACGTACGCGCTGCCGCTCATCCCGGGCACCTGGTGCGTCTGCAGCACGCCCCCGTGGGCCCGGACGATCCCGCGCACGATCGGCTCGTGCACCGGGTCTCCCCCGGCGTACGGACCGCGCACCTCGATCCGTACGACCGCGCCGCGCTGCGCCGCCGCGACCACGACGGTGTTGTCCATGTAACCGGTCGTCGAGACGGGCGCGTTGCCGGTCGCGTCCACGCCCGCGACGTCCGCGACGAGGTGTGCGAGCGCGGTGGCGAGGCGCTGCGGGTCGACCTCGGCCTCGATGGGCGGCGCGTGCACGGCGAACTGCACCCGGCCGGGTCCGACGAGGTCCACGGCGCCGTCGACACCGGCGGCGACGACGGCGTCGAGCATCACCTTCGTCCGGGTGATCTGCTCGCTGCCGATGTCCAGGCGCTGGTAGCCGAGGACGTTGTCGATGAGGGTGGTGATGCGCGAGTAGCCGGCGGACAGGTGGTGCAGGACCTGGTTCGCCTCGGGCCACAGCTGCCCGGCGTCGTCGGCGGCCAGGGCCGCCAGCTCGCGGCGCAGTTCGTCGAGGGGGCCGCGCAGGGAGCCGCCGAGCAGGGTCAGCAGTTGCTCGTGGCGGGCGGCGAGCGCCTCGTAGCGGTCCTTCTCGCGCTCGCCCAGGGCCGCGTACCGGTCCTCGCCGGCGGCCAGTTCCTCCGCGTGCCGCTCGGTCAGCTCGTCGATCTCGGCCGCGTGCTGCCGGCGCAGCGCCTCGAGCGCGGCGGCGTGCTCCTCGGCGAGCCGCTCCCGCTCCTCGGCGTGCCGCTGCGCGGCGGCGTCCATCTCCTCGGCGAGCGCGTCGTAGGGGCGGCGGTCGGTGAAGGTCATCACGGCGCCGACCAACTGGTCGCCGTCCCGGACGGGCGCGGTGGTCAGGTCGACGGGCAGCTTGTCACCCGCCTTGGACCACACCACCTGGCCGCGCACCCGGTGCTTGCGCCCGGAGCGCAGCGTGTCGGCGAGCGGGGACTCCTCGTACGGGAACGGCGAGCCGTCGGCGCGGGAGTGCAGGACGAGGGTGTGCAGTTCCCGGCCGCCGAGTTCACCGGCGCGGTAACCGAGGATCTGGGCGGCGGCGGGGTTGACGAGCACGATCCGCCCGTCGGTGTCGGTACCGACGACACCCTCGGACGCGGCCCGCAGGATCATCTCGGTCTGCCGCTGCGAACGGGCGAGTTCGGCCTCGGTGTCCACCGTGCCGGCCAGGTCGCGGACGACCAGCATCAGCAGTTCGTCAGCGGTGTATCCGGAGCCGTCGTAGGCCTGCTGGCCGTTCTGCAGGTTCGCGCTCGTGACCTCGACAGGGAACTCGGTCCCGTCGGTGCGCCGCGCGGTCATCCGGGTCGGCTTGGTCCGCGCGCGCGGGTCGATGTGGTCCGGGCGGCGCATGGAGCCGGGGATGAGCCTGGAGTCGAACTGCGGCAGCAGGTCGAGCAGCCCACGGCCCACCAGGGCGGTGCCCGGCGTCTCGAAGGCCTCCAGCGCGATGGTGTTGGCGTTCACGACGGTGCCGTTGGCGTTGACCAGCAGCAGCGCGTCGGGCAGCGCGTCGAGTATGGCAGCGAGGCGAGCAGCGCCTCGGGATGGCCTGCTGCTCACGAGACGCTTCCTCCCTGTCACCGCACCTTGCCCACCGCGGGGGCCATCTTGCCAACCGGCCCGCAGCGTGTCACGCGAGCGAGTCTAAGCGCTGAGGTTGCGCTCGCGACGCCGGATGCCAGGGAGGTCGCACGGGGAAGTGACGTCGAACCTGTGACCGTACGGTTCCGCTTCGCACGACCTCCGCACGACCTTTACGGAGTCCCGAACTCCCCTTTACGACCTCCGGAGGCCACCGGACCACGCCCTCCGGATCTCCGGGCACCACGCCCTCCGGATCTCCGGGCACCACGCCCTCCGGATCTCCGGCGAGCAGGCCGCGAGGCGGCGGGGACCCCGGCCCCGGACGCCGGAGACTACGGCACGGCGAGGCCGACGCCTACGACGCCGGACGTCCGCACACCCGTCCCCGGTACTGCGGGGGCCGTACCCGCCGTACGTCAGGAACCGAGGTCGGGCAGCACCGGCACGAGCCGGTTCCACCGCTCGATCGCGCAGCCGTCGCGGCGGTCGTACGTCGTGTCTACCGGGCGTCCCGCCCAGATCCCGGTGACGCGGGCGGTGGCCGGGCCGCCGTACTGCAGGGTGCACGTGCTGCCGTCCGGCACGGGCGCGAAGGTGTCCCGGCCCCAGCGCGTGTTCCGGTCCAGCGCCCGGCAGGCGCTCCGCACGTGCGGGTGGCTGCCGCCGCCGGGGTGGCAGTACAGCTCGTACGTCCCGTCCCTGCCGTCACCCGCGTGCCGCACGGTGACGGTGAGGTGATCGCCGGCCCGGTCCTCGTCGCGGACGGGCGGGGGCGCGCCGGGCAGGGCGCCGGCGGGCACGGCGGACAGGGCCGCGAAGGCGAGAGCGGCCGCGACGGTGACGACGGAGGCGGAGCCGCCGGGGAGGAAGCGTCGCGGTGAGCGCTGTCGGGAGCGCCCCGGGGAAGAAGAGCTGACCTGCACCATGCCCGGACTAACGCGCCGCCCGCCGGGACGTTGCGCCCCGGCCGCCTCGCGCACCCCCCGGCCGTGGCGGCACCCCGGCAAGCACTTTGCCCTCGGCCCCGACTGCCTAGTACCGTAGGGGGCGATTGGTGACACCCCGCTCGTCTGTGTCATCATCTGCACGCACCGATCGCGCGCTCGCGTGAGCGGTTGTGCTGGAGGCGTCGCCTAGTCCGGTCTATGGCGCCGCACTGCTAATGCGGTTTGGGCCTTAAAGCCCATCGAGGGTTCAAATCCCTCCGCCTCCGCGCAAGAGCACCGAAGCCCCGGTCCGATGGACCGGGGCTTCGTCGTTCCCGCGGCCGCTCCCTTTGCCCTCCGCCCTCCCCGGATGACGTTTGCCCAGGTCACAACGGGTGGGGGGAACGGATTTCACATGACGGCGGCAGTCATGTAATGTTCTTCCTGTCGCCGCGAGCGGGCCGAAAGGGCCGGGAGCGAAGACAGAAAACAGAACAAGCACTCGTAGCTTAACGGATAGAGCATCTGACTACGGATCAGAAGGTTGCAGGTTCGAATCCTGCCGAGTGCACACAGATGAGAGGCCCCGGAGAGATCCGGGGCCTCTTGCGTTGTTGTGGGCGCACGGTGGGGCCGTGGTTCTCATGTCTGCCGGATGTGCGGGAGTTCGCAGGAGCGGGGGCCGGGGATGTGGGTGCGGGGCGGCCGGGCGGCGGGGTCGAGGAGGCCGGTGGCGTAGGCGCGGGCCTCCAGGGCGGTGCCGGTCCGGGCCGCGAGGCGGCTCGTGACGGGCGCCTGCCGCGCGCCGGACGGTACGACGGCGCCGGGGTGCCCGCGTGGGAGGCCGGCCGTCGCGGTGAGGGCACGGCACCGGGCGCGGCCGGCCGTTGTCAGTGGTGGCTCGTACGCTCGTGGGTGATGGATCGGGTGTGGACGTGCTCGGGGCTGCGGTGGTCGGGGGACGGCCCTGTGCTGGCCTGGCAGGGCGGGCGTTCGAGCGCGCTGCCGTGGGGGAAGCGGGTGGCCTTCGAGGTCGCGGAAGGGGGAGTGCGGACGTGCGTGGGGGCGCGGGGACACGCGTGTCCGGTACGGGCCGCCGTGCCGGGGCGGAGCACGGGGGCGCGCTGCGAGCAGTGCGCGCGGCTGGACCGGGCGCACTCCGTGGCCGCCGACACGATCGCGGACGACCCCCGGCCGTACCACGTGTACCTGGCGTGGTTCGGCCCCGGCATGACCAAGGCCGGGATCACCGCGGTCGAGCGCGGACCGGCACGGCTGCTCGAACAGGGTGCGATCTGCTTCAGCTGGCTGGGCACCGGACCGCTCATGGCGGCCCGCCGGACCGAGGAACTGCTGCGCGCCGCGCTCGGGGTCCCGGACCGGATCCCCTACGCCGCGAAGCGGGCCGTGCGGTCCGCGCTGCCCTCGGACGCGGCGGAGCGGGCGGCCGAGATCAGGGAGCTGCACGGGCGGGCCGGTGCGCTCCCCGGCTGGCCGGAGTCGCTGGAGCGGATGCCGTTCGGACCGGTGGATCACGTCGGCGTGTTCGGGCTCGACGGGAGGGCCTTCGGCGGTGGACCCCTCGGCGGGGAGGCGCCCGGGAAAAGGGTGCCCGGCCCCGTCGCAGAGGTGAGCGAACTGGTCGCGGGCGGGGTGGTGAGCGGTGCGCTGGTCGCCGCCGCCGGGCCGGACCTGCACCTGGCGGCGGGGGGCGGGGTCGTCGTCCTCGACACGCGGCTGATGACCGGCTGGGAGCTGCGTCCGGTCCCGGGCGGCGCGGACGGCGAGCGCGGCGGGGGCGACCGGCTCACCGTGCCGGTGCGGCGCCCGGGGCCGGAGAGGGGAGCGGCAGGGGTACAGGACGGCCTGTTCTGAGTCCGGGCGGTGACCGGGCGGCCTCCGCCGCGCCCCGGGGCAGGGAGCGTCTGCCGCCCCCGCCCCGGCGGCGGAACCGGGCGCCGGGGGGTGGACGTAAGGCGCCCGCGGGGTGATCGTGGGCGGCATGAACGATCAGCCACGGCCCGCGTCCGCCACCGCCCCGGCGGCGGGCGAGGAGGCGGCCGGAGTGCGGCGGTTCCTGGAGCGGAACGGGCTGCCCGGGCTCGTCGACGTGCACACGCACTTCATGCCCGAGCGGGTGCTGCGCAAGGTCTGGGACTACTTCGACGGGCTGGGCCCGCTCACCGGCGGGCTGGAGTGGCCCATCACCTACCGCGAGGAGGAGCACCACCGCGTCGCGCGGCTGCGGGAGTTCGGCGTGCGGGCCTTCACCGCCATGCTCTACCCGCACAAGCCCGGCATGGCCGAGTGGCTGAACGGCTGGGCGGCCGGCTTCGCCCGCCGTACGCCCGACTGCCTGCACACCTCGACGCTCTTCCCGGAGGAGGGTGTGCACGCCTATGTCGGGGAGGCCGTCGAGGCGGGCGCGCGGGTCTTCAAGGCGCACGTCCAGGTCGGGGCGTACGACCCCGCCGACGAACTCCTCGACCCCGCCTGGGGGCTGCTGGCCGAGGCGGGCGTCCCCGTGGTGATCCACTGCGGGTCGGGACCCGCGCCCGGCAAGCACACCGGGCCCGGCCCGGTCGGCCGCGTGCTCGCCCGGCACCCCCGGCTGCGGCTGGTCGTCGCGCACCTGGGCATGCCGGAGTACGAGGACTTCCTCGGCCTCGCCGAGCGGTACGCCGAGGTGCGGCTGGACACGACCATGGCGTTCACCGACTTCAGCGAGGGCTTCGCCCCGTTCCCCCGCCGTGCCCTGCCCCGGCTGGCCGCCCTCGGCGACCGGGTCCTGCTCGGCTCGGACTTCCCCAACATCCCCTATCCCTACGTCGAGCAGCTGCACGCCCTGGAACGCCTCGGCCTGGGCGCCGGCTGGCTGCGGGCCGTCTGCCACGACAACGGAGCACGGCTCTTCGGCCTGGAGTGACACCGCCGCGGGTGCCGTCCGGTGCTGTGGCCGGAAAGGTCTGCCGGAGGCCGCGAGCCGGTGAACCCTCCCGGTCACGGCACCGGGCCTTTCCTGAGCGGCGCCTGTGCGTTTCTCAGGGAAAACACAGATGCGTGAAAGCGTGTTCTCAGAGGGTGTCGCCAGGGTGGCCGTCATGACCACGACTTCGCCCCAGGGGCGCACCGAACTGCTGAGGCCGGACGGTAGCCCCGTCCGGGTGCTGGTGGTGGACGACGAGCTGTCGATCACCGAGCTGCTGTCCATGGCCCTGCGCTACGAGGGCTGGCAGATCCGCAGTGCGGGGGACGGGGTCGGTGCCCTGCAGACCGCGCGCGACTTCCGGCCCGACGCCGTCGTCCTCGACATGATGCTGCCCGACATGGACGGGCTCACCGTCCTGGGGCGGCTGCGCCGCGACCTGCCCGACGTGCCCGTCCTCTTCCTGACCGCCAAGGACGCCGTCGAGGACCGCATCGCCGGGCTCACCGCCGGCGGGGACGACTACGTGACCAAGCCGTTCAGCCTGGAGGAGGTCGTCGCGCGGCTGCGCGGGCTGATCCGCCGCTCGGGCGCCACCGACCGGCGCTCGGAGTCCGTCCTCGTCGTCGGTGACCTCACCCTCGACGAGGACAGCCACGAGGTCTCGCGCGGCGGGGACGACATCCACCTCACCGCCACCGAGTTCGAGCTGCTGCGCTTCCTCATGCGCAACCCGCGGCGGGTGCTGAGCAAGGCGCAGATCCTGGACCGCGTGTGGTCGTACGACTTCGGCGGGCAGGCCAACGTCGTCGAGCTGTACATCTCCTACCTGCGCCGCAAGATCGACGCGGGCCGCGAGCCGATGATCCACACCCGGCGCGGCGCCGGGTACCTGATCAAGCCCGCGGTGTCGTGAGCGGGCGGCGACGGCCGCGTGCGCGCAGGCGCGGACGGCAGCCGCGCACCCTGCGCACGCGGCTCGTCGTCGCGTCCGTGGTCCTGATCGCCGTGGTCTGCGCGGTGATCGCCACGGTGACGACCCTGGCGCTGCGCTCCCATCTGTACGAGCAACTGGACGGACAGCTCGACGAGGTCGCCGCACGGGCGTCCGGCGTGTTCCACCCGCCGGGCCGGCCGGGCACGTCGTGGGACCCCGGCCGGCAGGGCCGCGAGCCGGCCCCCAAGGACATCAGCCTCACCGACTTCGTCAGGGGCCCGCAGCCGGGCGGCACCGTCGTCGCGAAGACCGCGAACGGCTCCCTCACCGAGGGCGTGGTCGGCGACAAGACCAAGGACGACGCCGGTGTCCCGCAGGTGCGGGCCAAGTCCCTCACCGCGGCCCAGCGCGACGCGCTCGCTTCCGTCTCCCGGGACCGGAGCAAGCACACCGCCGCCCTCCCCGGCCTGGGCGGCTACCGCGTCGCCTACGCAACCGGCCCCAACGGCACCTTCTACGTGGCCATACCGACGCGCGAGGTCGACAACACCGTCAGCACCCTCGTCCTCGTCGAGATCAGCGTCACCGTCGCCGGTCTCGTCGCGGCCTCGCTGGCCGGAGCCGCCATCGTCGGGGTCGCCCTGCGCCCGCTGCGCAGGGTCGCCGCCACCGCCACCCGGGTCTCCGAACTCCCCCTGCACGCGGGCGAGGTGAACCTGAGCGAACGCGTACCGGGACCGGAGACCGACGCGCGCACCGAGGTCGGCCAGGTGGGCCTGGCCCTCAACCGCATGCTCGACCACATCCACGGCGCGTTGCACGCACGCCAGCAGAGCGAGACGCGGGTACGGCGGTTCGTCGCGGACGCCAGTCACGAACTGCGCACTCCGCTCGCCTCGATCCGCGGGTACGCCGAACTCACCCGCCGGGGCCGGGAGCGGATCGGCCCGGACACCCGGCACGCCCTGGACCGCATCGAGTCCGAGGCCGGCCGGATGACGCTGCTGGTGGAGGATCTGCTGCTGCTCGCCCGGCTGGACGCGGGCCGGCCGCTGCAGTTCGAGCAGACCGATCTCGTACCGCTGGTCGTGGACACGGTCAGCGACGCGCGGGCGGCCGGGCGGAACCACAAGTGGCGCCTCGACCTGCCCGACGAACCCGCCCTGGTGTCCGCGGACGCGGCACGGCTCCAGCAGGTCCTGGTCAACCTGCTGGCCAACGCCCGCACGCACACACCGCCCGGGACCACCGTGACCGCGCGGGTGCGGCGGCACGGGCCGTGGCTGTGCGTGGACGTCGAGGACGACGGGCAGGGCATCCCGCCGCAGTTGCTGCCGCACGTCTTCGAGCGGTTCGCGCGCGGTGACTCGGCGCGCACGCGCGCCACCGGCTCGACCGGACTCGGGCTGGCCATCGTGCAGGCCGTGGCCGCCGCGCACGGCGGCACCGTCACCGTGGACAGCGCGCCCGGCCGGACCGTCTTCACGGTGCGCCTGCCCGCCCACCGGCCGGCCGCCGTGGCACGGCCGGCGGCCGCGCTCCCCCGGCCCCAGGGCCGGCCGGCGTCCCCTTCCCCGCCCCGGCCGCCGTCCTGCCCGCCCTCCTCCACCGGCCGCGAACCCGCTCCGGGCCCGTACTCACAGGCACAGCACAGTGTCACCACACCGGTGCGACAGGGGGGTTGAGAAGAGTCGCCGTCATGCGAACCGACTCTTCTCCCGGTACCCTCCCGGCTCGGGAGCACCTCCCCGCCACGGACGCCGGTACGCCTGTCCTGGACGTAGTGATCCCCGTCTACAACGAGGAGAAGGACCTCCGGCCCTGTGTGCTCCGCCTGCACGAGCACCTCACCCGCACCTTCCCGTACGCCTTCCGCATCACCGTCGCCGACAACGCCTCCACCGACAGCACCCCCCGGGTGGCGGCGGGGCTGGCCGCGGAACTGGCCGGGGTCAGCAGTGTCCGGCTCGAACAGAAGGGCCGCGGCCGCGCGCTGCGGGCCGTGTGGTCGGCCTCCGAGGCGCCGGTCCTCGCCTACATGGACGTGGACCTGTCCACCGGGCTCAACGCGCTGCTGCCGCTGGTGGCGCCGCTGATCTCCGGCCACTCCGACCTGGCCATCGGCTCGCGGCTCGCCCGCAGTTCACGGGTGGTGCGCGGCGCCAAGCGCGAGTTCATCTCCCGCTCCTACAACCTGATCCTGCGCGGCTCGCTCCAGGCCCGCTTCTCCGACGCGCAGTGCGGCTTCAAGGCGATACGCCGGGACGTCGCCCAGGAGCTGCTGCCGCTGGTGGAGGACACCGGGTGGTTCTTCGACACCGAGATGCTCGTGCTCGCCGAACGGGCCGGTCTGCGCATCCACGAGGTACCGGTCGACTGGGTCGACGACCCCGACTCCACGGTGCACATCGTCAGGACGGCGGCCGAGGACCTGAAGGGCGTGTGGCGGATCGGCAAGGCCCTCGCCACCGGTTCGCTGCCGCTGGACCGGCTCACCCGGCCCTTCGGGGACGACCCGCGCGACCGTGACATCCAGGACGTGCCCGGGGGACTGGCCAGGCAACTGGTCGGGTTCTGCGTCGTCGGCGTCCTGTCCACACTCTTCTACCTGCTGCTCTACAGCCTCTTCCGGCAGTTCGCCGGCTCCCAGACCGCCAACGCGCTCGCTCTGCTGGTCTCGGCGGTCGCCAACACCGCGGCCAACCGGCGGCTGACCTTCGGCGTGCGCGGGCCGGGCGGCGCGGTGCGCCACCAGGCGCAGGGCCTGGTCGTCTTCGCCATCGGTCTCGCACTGACCAGCGGCTCCCTGGCCGCCCTGAACGCGGCCACCAGCTCGCCCGCGCACTCCACCGAGCTGGCGGTCCTGGTGGCGGCCAACCTCGCGGCGACCGTCCTGCGCTTCCTGCTCTTCCGCGCCTGGGTGTTCCCCGACCGGCGCGACACGCCCGCGGGCACGCCTGCCGGCACCCCCGCGCACACGCCTGCCGGATCCCCGGCCCCTGTGCCCGCCGGCGCAGCCGCCGGTCCGTCCGAGCGGCCGCTCCCGGTGCCCGCGCACCCGGACCCGCAGCGGGCACCGCGCCCCCCGGCGCGGCCGCAGCCACCGCTCCCGCAGCGGCCCCCACAAGCACAAGCACAAGCACATGCGCAGCCGCACCCGCCAGCGCAACCGCACCCGCCCGCGCATCCGCACGCGGGCGCGCACCCGGCCTCGTACGACACCGACCCGAAGGACCCCCGATGACCACCGAACACGACCGCGGCAGCAGGCAGGCGGGCACGGGACCGTCCTCCTGGGGCCCGCCCCCGGCCGCACCCCCCGCCGAGTCCCCCGCCGCGCCCGCGCCCGCACCGCCTGGCACGCTCCCGGCAGCACCCCCGGCCGCCGCCCTCACGACGGCCGGGTCCCCCGCCCCACCGGCCGGCACCGACGGCAGCGCACCCGGCGCCGGGCCGCGGCAGCCCTTGGCGCGCCGCCTGTGGCGGGGCAGGCCGCAGGACCCCCGCTGGGCCCGCCCCGCCCTGCTCGCCCTGCTGCTCGCCACCGCCCTGCTCTACCTCTACGACCTCAGCGCCTCCGGGTACGCCAACTCCTTCTACTCGGCGGCCGTGCAGGCGGGCAGCGTCTCCTGGAAGGCGTTCTTCTTCGGTTCGCTGGACGCGGGCAACGCCATCACCGTGGACAAGCCGCCCGCCGCGCTGTGGCCGATGGCGCTGTCGGTGCGGCTGTTCGGGCTCGGTCCGTGGGCGATCCTCGTCCCCGAAGTGCTGATGGGCGTGGGCACGGTCGCCGTGGTCCACGCCTGCGTGCGCCGCCGGTCCGGCCCCGCGGCCGGACTGATCGCGGGCGCGGTGCTCGCGCTCACCCCGGTGGCGGCGCTGATGTTCCGCTTCAACAACCCGGACGCGCTGCTCGCGCTGCTGATGGCGCTCACCGTGCACTTCGTGGTCCGCGCCCTGGAGGACGGGCGGACCAAGTGGCTGGTCTGGGCGGGCGTCGCGGTCGGCTTCGCCTTCCTGACCAAGACGCTCCAGGCCTTCCTGATCCTGCCCCCGCTGGCCGTCGTCTACGGGGTCTGCGCGCCCGTGGCGCTGCGCAGGCGGCTGGCGCAGCTCGCGCTCGCGACGGTGGCGATCGTCGTCTCCGGCGGCTGGTGGGTGGCGATCGTGGAGCTGTGGCCCGCCTCCTCCCGGCCCTACATCGGCGGCTCGCAGAACAACAGCTTCCTGGAGCTGACCTTCGGTTACAACGGCCTCGGCCGGATCAACGGGGACGAGACCGGCAGCGTCGGCGGCGGTGGCGGACCGGGCGGAGGCCGGGGAGGCCAGTGGGGCGAGACCGGCTGGGACCGGCTGTTCAACTCCGAGATCGGCGGCCAGATCTCCTGGCTGCTGCCGGCCGCGCTGATCCTGCTGCTCGCCGGTCTCGTCCTGGCCGGCCGGGCCCGGCGCACCGACCTCACCCGTGGCGCCTTGCTGGCCTGGGGCGGCTCGCTGCTGACGACCGCGGCTGTCTTCAGTTACATGGCGGGCATCTTCCACCAGTACTACACGGTCGCCCTCGCGCCCTGCATCGCCGCCGTGGTGGGCATGGGCGCGACCGCCCTGTGGCGGGAGCGGTCCAGGCTCTGGGTCCGGATCGCCCTGGCGGCGGCCGTCACGGTGACCGCCGCGTGGGGGTACGTCCTGCTCCACCGCACGCCCTCCTACCTGCCCTGGCTCAGGTGGCTGGTCCTGGTCGGCGGCCTGGCCGCGGCCCTCGGTCTGGTCTTCGTGTCCCGGATCGGCAGGTGGCCGGCCGTCGCCGTGGCGGCCGCGGGCGTGCTGGCCTGCCTCGCCGGCCCGACGGCGTACACGCTGAGCACGGTGGACTCGGCGCACACCGGTTCCATCCCGACCGCAGGCCCGGCGGGCGCGGGCATGCGGGGCTTCGGGGGCCGGGGCGGCGGCCCCGGCGGCGGTGGCGGCATGCGCGGCGGCTTCGGCGGCGGCATGCCGGGGCAGAACCAGCAGAACGGCCGGGGCGGCCAGAACCAGCAGAACGGCAACGGGAACGGCAACGGCTTCCCCGGTGGCGGTACCGGCGGTTTCCCCGGCGGAGGCGGCATGCCCGGCCAGAACGGCCAGAACGGCCAGAACGGCAACGGCTTCCCCGGTGGCGCCGGGGCGGGCGAAGGCGGGCGTGCGGGTGGCGGCATGGGCGGCCTGCTCGACGGGGCGCAGGTCTCCTCGGCGGCCAGGGAACTGCTGGAGAAGAACGCCTCCGCGTACACCTGGGCCGCCGCGTCCATCGGCTCGCAGAACGCGGCCAGCTACCAACTGGCCACCGGTGACCCGGTGATGGCGATCGGCGGCTTCAACGGCACCGACCCGTCCCCGACCCTGGCCCAGTTCCAGCGGTACGTGACCGAGGGCAGGATCCACTACTTCATCGCCGGTGGCGGCATGGGCGGGGGCAGGGGCGGCAGCGGCACCGCCTCCCAGATCACCTCGTGGGTCGAGAAGAACTTCAAGAAGGTCACGGCCGGTTCGGCCACCTTCTACGACCTGACCCAGCGGACCAGCACCGGCTGACGTCCGTCCGGAGCGCCGCGGGAGTGTCCGGAGCGCTGTGCCGGAGAGTGATCCGCGGGAGCACGAGGAGAGCAGGGGCGGTGGCCGGAGAGCGGCCGCCGCCCCTGCCGGCGTACCCGGCCGGAATGTGCTTGTACAGCGTATGGGAAAAGTTCTACGCTGTATGGCATGACAACCGCCTCCCCGGCCCACCCCGGGTCCCCGACTCGGCCGCAGCCCCAGGGTCACCCCCAGCGCTGGCTGATCCTGGGCGTCATCTGTCTCGCGCAGCTCACCGTGCTGCTCGACAACACCGTGCTGAACGTGGCGATCCCCTCGCTCACCCGCGAACTGCACGCGGCGACCTCCGACATCCAGTGGATGATCAACGCGTACTCGCTCGTGCAGTCGGGACTGCTGCTGACGGCGGGCAGCGCTGCCGACCGCTACGGCCGCAAGAAGATGCTGATCGCCGGTCTGGCCCTGTTCGGCATCGGCTCGCTGGCCGCCGGACTCGCCCACTCCACCGCTCAGCTGATCGCCGCCCGCGCGGGCATGGGCGTCGGCGGCGCGCTGCTGCTGACCACCACGCTCGCCGTCGTGATGCAGATCTTCACGCCGGACGAGCACCCCAAGGCCATCGGCATCTGGAGCGCGGTCAGCGCCCTGGGCTTCGCCACCGGCCCCCTGATCGGCGGGTTCATGCTCGACCACTTCTGGTGGGGTGCGATCTTCCTGGTCAACCTGCCGGTCGCGGTGCTGGCCCTGGCCGCGGTCGTCGCCCTCGTCCCGGAGTCCAGGAGCCCGCGGGGCGACCGTCCCGACCTGCTCGGCGCGCTGCTGTCCACGGTCGGCATGGCCGCCCTGGTCTACGCGATCATCTCCGGCCCGGCGCACGGCTGGACGTCGGCGCGGGTGCTGGTGACCGCGGCCGCGGCGGTCGTGGTGCTGGCCGCCTTCGCGCTCTACGAGAGCCGGATCCCGTACCCCATGCTCGACATGCACTTCTTCCGGGACCGCCGCTTCACGGGGGCGGTCTCCGGGGCGGTGCTGATCGCCTTCGGCATGGGCGGGTCGCTGTTCCTGCTCACCCAGCACCTGCAGTTCGTCCTCGGCTACGGCCCGCTGGAGGCCGGCCTGCGCACCGCGCCCCTCGCCCTCACGGTCGTGGTCCTCAACTTCTCGGGCCTCGCGGCGAAGGGCACGGTGAAGCTCGGGACGCCGGTGTCGATCCTGCTCGGCATGGTGCTGCTGTCCGGCGGCCTGGTGTCGATCGCCACCCTCGCCGGGCACGGGTACGCCGGGACGCTCCTGGGTCTGCTGCTCATCGGCGCCGGCACCGCCGTCGCCGGTCCGGCCATGGCGCACGCCATCATGAGCGCGATCCCGCCGGCCAAGGCGGGGGTCGGCGCGGGGGTCAACGGCACGCTGGCGGAGTTCGGCAACGGGCTGGGCGTGGCCGTGCTGGGGGCGGTGCTCACCTCGCGCTTCGCGGCGCTGGTCCCGGTGGCCGCGACCTCCCTGCCCGCGGCGCTGGCCTCGGCGCGCGGTCCGGCCGAGAGGGACAGGGTCCTGGACGCCTACTCGTCGGGGCTGTCGGCCAGCCAGCTCGTCGGGGCGGTCGCGGTGCTGCTCGGCGGCCTGCTGGCCGCGGCGTTGCTGCGCCGGGCCGAGCGGGCAGACTCGCAGGTAACGGCCGCCCCGGCCGGCACAGCGGGGTCCGGGACCGGCGGAACCGTGCCGGCGGCCGGGGCGCCGGGGGCCGCCGGGAACACCGGGGACAGCGGGCCCGTCGGAGACGTCAAGGACACGCTCTAGCATGACCGGCGTCGGGAAGACTGAGGAAGGTGCGCCATGGTGAAGGCAGCCGGGGCCAAGGGCGCGGCCCGGACCAGTGTCTGGCTGGCGGGCAAGGAACGCCGGGGCGGACGCGGGGGCGGGCAGCCGTCCGGTCTCGACCGGGACCGGATCACCGAGGCCACGGTGCGGCTGCTGGACGCGGAGGGGCTGGCCAGGTTCTCCATGCGCCGGCTCGCCGCCGAGCTGAACGTCACCGCGATGTCCGTCTACTGGTACGTCGACACCAAGGACGACCTCCTCGAACTCGCCCTCGACGCCGCCTACGCCGAATTCCCGCTGCCCGAGCCGGACGCGGACACCGACTGGCGCGAGCAGCTGCGCGGGCTCGCCGCCGCCTACCGCGCCCAGCTGGTGCGCCACCCCTGGCTGTCCCCGCTGGCCGGCCGCTACCTCAACATCGGTCCGAACCACCTGGCCTTCTCGCAGACGGTGCAGCGCGTCATCCGCCGCGCGGGGCTGCCCGCGCACCGGGTGACGAGCGCCATCTCGGCCGTCTTCCAGTTCGTCTACGGGTACGGCACGATCGAGGGCCAGTTCCTGTCCCGGATCGCGGACAGCGGCCTGAGCCCGGACGACTACTACGGGCAGGCGATGCGCTCGGCGCTGGAGCACGAGCCGGCCGCCGACTTCCTCCGGCAGTCCAAGGAGATCATGGACGCCCGCGGCGGTGCCACGGTCGCCGAGATGCTCGACCGCGACTTCACCTTCGCCCTGGACCTGCTGATCGCGGGCATCGAGGCCATGGTCGCCCGGGGCTGAGCGCGGCCCGCTACCGCTCCCCGGGCGCCAGGCGCGCCGGGAACCCGCCGGTGGCGACCGGCCCCCACCGCTGCGGCGTGACGCGGATGATCGACTTCCCCTGGTCGGCCATCGCCTGCCGGTACTCGTCCCAGTCGGGGTGCTCGCCGGCGATGTTGCGGTAGTACTCCACGAGCGGTTCCACGGACTCCGGGGCGTCGATGACCTCGGCCGTGCCGTCGATCTGCACCCACGGCCCGTTCCACTCGTCGCTGAGCACGACGAGGCTCACCCGCGGGTCCCGCTTGGCGTTGCGGGTCTTGGCCCGCTCCGGGTAGGTGGAGACGACGATCCGCCCCGAGTCGTCCACCCCGCAGGTCAGCGGGGAGGCCTGCGGGCCGCCGTCGGCGCGCCGGGTCAGCAGCAGGGCGCGGTGGCGGGGGCGTACGAAGTCCAGGAGTTCCTCGCGCGAGACGCGGGTGTTGGTCGCGATGCTGGGTGCCATACGGGCAGCCTAGGCGCCGCGGGAGGCCGGCGGCGCTGCGGCGGGTGTCCCCGTCGTGCCCGCCACCGGGCGGCTCACCCGGCCCGCGCCCGCGCCGCGCCCCGAGTCACCCCGCCCGGCCTCGCTCCGTACGGCCCCACCCGCACGGCGTCGCCCCGCTCACAGCCGCAGCGCCTGCTCGGCGTCGTCGTACACGGGCACGTCCCGGCGCACGCCGGTCACCTCAAGGACACGGCTGGGGATGCCGTACGGGAGGGCCGCGACCCGGAGCCGGATGCGCGGGGACAGCCGGCCCCGCACGTCGAGCACGAGACGGGCGCCCTGGGAGTCCATGAAGCCGGTGTGCGTGAGGTCCAGGACCAGCAGGCGCAGCCGTGCGGCGCGGGCGGCCGCGAAGGAGAGCACGCGGGCGCACAGCGCGGGGGCGTTGGACAGGTCGATCTCCGGCGGCAGGACGAGCAGCGCGCGGGCAGGCGTGTCACGCACCCGGCACGGGCTCGGGAAGTGGGTCATGGCAACTCACCTGCAAGTAGGCGGACATCCGTCCGGTCCGGGCCGGTCCGCGAGGCGGACGCCGGGCGGGGCCGCTTCCTGACCCGTCGTCCTCCATTCCACCACCGCCGGGCGCCCGTTCCCAGAGGCCGGGGCCGGGCGTCCCCAGGCGTAAGACACCTGGAAGGACGAGATAAGGTTCTGTTCGTCCTGTGCTCGCAGTCGGGAATGTGCTGCGGAGCTCTCCTGCGCATGGCCGTGGTGCCGTGCATGCCGAAGAGGTTCGTGGTGCCTGCGTCCGACTTTTCTGATTTGCCCCTTTTTCCGGGGGACATCGAGCTGCCCGAAGCCCTGACGGTGGCGGCTCAGCGACTGCACGACACGGACAGCGCTCACAACACCATGCGCGCCGCCGTCCGGCTCGCCGTGCACCTGCTGCCGGGCGCCGAGCACGCGGACATCGCGGTGACCGAGCGCGGCGGAGCGCGCCGGACCGTCGCCTGGAGCGACGACGTAGTACGCGAGGTCGGCGCCCCGCACGGCGACGGCCGCGAGCCCACCCCGGAGCCGGCGCCGTACTGGGACGGACTGTGGCACGCGCCGGTGGTGCGGGTGACCGACAGCGAGACCGAGGACGGCTGCGCGGCCCTGGCCGGCGCGGGCCTGCGCTCGGCGCTCGCGCTGCGGCTGCGCGCCGAGAAGCGGCGGCTCACCGTGCTCACCGCCTACTCCGGAAAGCCGCGCGCCTTCGACGAGGCGGCGACCCGCGTGGGCCGGCTGTTCACCGCGCACGTGAGCCTGGCCCTGGACTCGGCGACCGTGCGCGAGCAGCTCACCGAGGCCATGCGCACCCGCGACCTGATCGGCCAGGCCACCGGCATCCTCATGGAACGCCTGGACATCGACGCGGCGGAGGCCTTCGACAGCCTCGTGCGCGCCTCGCAGCGGGAGAACGTCAAGCTGCGCGACCTGGCCCGCCGCATCGTCGACACGAAGAACGCCACGTGAGGACGGGCGGCGGGACCGGACCGCGGGACGCCGGCGGCCGTCAGACCGCGGGCAGCGACTCGCCCTGGACGGCCTGGATGTCGAGTTCGACCTTCAGGGTGGTGCCGATGGCGGCGATGCCCGCCTGGAGGACCTGGTTGTAGTTCATCGCGAAGTCCTCGCGGCGCAGTTCGGTGGTGGCGCGGAAGGCGGCGCGGGTGCCGCCCCAGGGGTCGGCTCCG